>CAUESV010000005.1 GCA_959020715.1 uncultured Collinsella sp.
GAGCAGGGGACTCTTAATCCCAAGGTCCAGGGTTCGAACCCCTGACGGCCCACCACACGATATCTCCTCTAAAGTCCGCCACAACGGACTTTAGCTTTGGGTCGTTAGCTCAGTTGGTAGAGCAGGGGACTCTTAATCCCAAGGTCCAGGGTTCGAACCCCTGACGGCCCACCAAAGCATGTAAGACGGTCAACGAAAGTTGGCCGTCTTTTTTGTTGACCTCACATGGGGTCGAACCCGAAAGGGCGCGGAGCTTAGAAAACGCGTAAGCGTTTGCCAGCGCAGCGCGCAAGGCGCCTTAGCGCCGCAGCGGCCGCCTGTGCAGCAAGCTGACCCCCTGACGGCCCACCAAAGCAAGTTAAGACGGTCAACTTCGGTTGGCCGTCTTTTTTGTTGACCTCGCATGGGGTCGAACCCGAAAGGGCGCAGCCGCTTTCACAGATTGAGTCTACCCTGGGGATCGGTAAAACCGGCGCGTCTGCACGGCAAAGTATGCCTGGGCGAGTGCGATCTCTGGCTTGTTTGAATCTCCGTTCTGGGCGATTAAATAGCATGCATAGCGCGTAAGTTTGTAGTCTTTAACCGCGCGAGCGGCGACACCGGCTGTTACCATTTTCGTGGTGTCACGAAAATGGGAATCAACTGGGGTTTTGTTTGATTCGCACGAGACATGAGCCCGTGCCACTTTGAGCTCACGGGGCCCATAGATATCGATTAGTTGTGTTCTGCGTTAGATAGGCGTCCAGTTTAATTCGCTCGATAGTGCGAACCTAGGCTTTCGGTTCGTTTGCGCATGGCTTTGACCATCTCCGCAGCCAGCTGAATTTGCGACTGTAGGCGCGCGAGGGCAGCGATTTCGCTGTCGTTGGCACGCGGCTTATTTAGAGTCGTGGCTTCATCTTGCAGGCTTTCAAGCTCCTGCAGCGCCTTGGATAGACCCGCATCGGTCCTGTTGATCATGCAGTAGGCGCTCATTGTGTGCTTGAGGCAGCGGGTTAGGCGCTCGGCGACTGCTGTAGCGATGCCATGCTCGGGGAGGGCGACATCCACCGGTGCGTCAGCCTCGGGAGTGTCCAGTGCTGCTCGAGCCGCCGATGCGCCCGCAATGCGCCCGAATACGATGCCATTGGCGCTCGACAGCCCTCCGATGCGGTCGGCGCCGTGCATGCCGCCTGTTGCCTCGCCACAGGCGTAGAGGCCCTCAACGCCCGTGTACGCGGTCCTGTCGATCTTGATGCCGCCGTTGGCCGCGTGGGCATACATCGCCACACGCATCTCGTCGCTCGGAGCGATACCATGCTCGTCTTGTAGCCAAGTGGCAAATGTCTGCACGAACTCGGGGACATTCTCTCGCGGGAAGTCGTAGTGGAGCGCCAGACCTTCGGCACCCGCTTGATCGATGGCAAGATCGATGGCGCGAGAAGTCAAGCGCGAAGTGAAGGGGCCATATCCTGAGCGTTGCTCAAGCAGATCGTCTAACTTTTCGTTGGCAATGTCGACCGGTTGGTCGAACGTGACGTAGCGCCAGGTCTTTTCGTTAAAGACCAGGTTGCGCTTAGGTTCAATGAAACCGGGCATCATCTGAATGAACTCTATATTGGTAAGGGTTACGCCGTGCGCCAGTGCGATGGCCTGTGATGAGCTGAGTACATCGGCCGAAGTGAGGCTGCGCTCGAACAGGCCGCCCGTGCCGCCCGCAGCGATGATAGTGGCCTTTGTTGTAAAGGTCACGATGCGCTCGTCTGTTTGGTTGTAGAGCACGGCGCCGGTAATCTTTCCGGTTGTGTCCTCAACAAGATCGATGAGCTCGTGGCGGGGGAGCAGACGAATGCCAAGAGATTTGATCTGGGCCGCACACGCGTCTTCAAGAGGCTTGCGGGTCAGACCGCACCACATGCGTGTCTTATGGTCAAAGCAGGGGATAAATTGCTTTTGCTGGGCGCTCCCGGCGCTTTGCGGGCGCTGGAGTTCTACGCCCAGATCCTGTTCGAGCCAGTCAATCGCTTGGGGAATGCCGTGGACGAACGTCTGGACGAGTTCGGGGTCGGCAGCGCCGCCGCCGACGGTTTGGATGGTGTCGATGAGGTCTTGCTCGTCGTCTTCGTCGACGGGCCCAATAAGCCCGAGGCCCCAGGTGCCCGGGAAGAAGCTCGATCCGCTCATGGTCTTGCCGGCGCTTGCGATGGCAACGGTCGCGCCCGCGCGTGCTGCTTCTATGGCGGCGCAAAGGCCAGCGATGCCCGATCCGATTACCAGTACATCAGTTGATTCCATGGGATTCCTTTCTCGTTCGCGCATTGTCGCACGGGAGATTGGCAAAGGTATTGCAAAGATTGGATAAATCGGTAAAGGGCAAATATGGCGTGTGGACGTTAGGGCCGCTTGGCGGCTCCTTCCCATCACGCCTTACGTTCCATCAGAACTGATATATCGGCTCTTGAACGCTTTGCGGCGACAAAAAAGAGCCGCCACCTCGAAAGGTAGCGGCTCCAAGCTCAACTATATGAGCATCGCGCGGGCGCGATTAGGCCTTGAGGGCCTCCTCGACGGCGACAGCGCAGGCGACGGTGGCACCGACCATGGGGTTGTTGCCCATGCCGATGAGACCCATCATGTCGACGTGCGCAGGCACAGAGGAAGAACCGGCGAACTGGGCGTCGGAGTGCATACGGCCCATGGTGTCGGTCATACCGTAAGAGGCAGGGCCGGCGCCCATGTTGTCCGGGTGCAGGGTACGGCCAGTGCCGCCACCAGAAGCGACGGAGAAGTACTTCTTGCCAGCCTCGAGGCGCTCCTTCTTGTAGGTGCCAGCGACGGGGTGCTGGAAGCGCGTGGGGTTGGTGGAGTTACCGGTGATCGAGATGTCGACGTTCTCGTGCCACATGATGGCAACGCCCTCGCGGACGTCATCGGCGCCGTAGCAGTTGACGGCAGCGCGGGGACCATCGGAGTAGGGGATGGTCTCGACGACCTTGAGCTCGCTCGTGAAGTAGTCGAACTGGGTCTTCACGTAGGTGAAGCCGTTGATGCGGGCGATGATCTGGGCGGCGTCCTTGCCCAGACCGTTGAGGATAACGCGCAGCGGCTTCTTGCGAGCCTTGTTGGCGTTCAGAGCCAGGCCGATAGCGCCCTCAGCGGCAGCGAAGGACTCGTGGCCGGCCAGGAAGGCGAAGCACTCGGTGTCGTCGGAGAGCAGCATAGCGCCCAGGTTGCCGTGGCCCAGACCGACCTTGCGGTCCTCAGCGACGGAGCCGGGGACGGTGAAGGCCTGGATGCCCTCGCCGATGATGGCGGCAGCCTCAGAAGCGGACTTGGCGCCACGCTTGACAGCGAGAGCGCAACCGAGGGTGTAGGCCCACTCGGCGTTCTGGAAGGCAATGGACTGGGTGTTGTTGACGATCTCACGCGGGTTGAAGCCCTTGTCGGTGCAGATCTGCAGAGCTTCCTCGAGGGAGGCGATGCCGTTGTCGGCGAGGCACTTGTTGATCTTGTCAGCGCGGCGCTCGTAACCTTCGAACGTAACAGTCATAGTTATTTCCCTCCCTTTCTACTCGTGAATCGGGAACACGCTGGCGACGGAGTGAGTCTCCTCGTCGGTGCGCGGGTCGATGTACTTGGCAGCGTTCTCCCACTGACCATAGTGGCCCATAGCGCCAGCGATGGCCTCCTCGGGGGTCTTGCCGGCCTTGACGGCGTCGGTGAACTTGCCGAGGTTCAGGAACTCGAATGCGATGATCTCGTTCTTGTCGTTGAGAGCCATGCGGGTGACATAGCCCTGAGCGAGCTCGAGGTAACGAGCGCCCTTGGCCTTGGTGCCGAACATGGTGCCGACCTGAGAGCGAAGGCCCTTGCCGAGGTCGTCGAGGGAGGCGCCCACGGGCAGGCCGCCCTCGGAGAACGCGGTCTGGCTGCGGCCGTAAACGATCTGCAGGAAGATCTCGCGCATAGCAACGTTGATGGCGTCGCAGACGAGGTCGGTGTTGAGGGCCTCGAGGATGGTCTTACCGGGAAGGATCTCGGAAGCCATGGCGGCAGAGTGGGTCATGCCCGAGCAGCCGATGGTCTCAACGAGGGCCTCCTCGATGATGCCGTCCTTGACGTTCAGCGTGAGCTTGCAGGCGCCCTGCTGAGGTGCGCACCAACCCACACCGTGCGTAAGACCGGAGATGTCGGAAATCTCCTTAGCCTGGACCCACTTGCCCTCCTCGGGGATGGGTGCGGGGCCGTGGTATGCACCCTTGGCAACGGGGCACATGTTCTCCACTTCCTGTGAGTACTGCATGCCTCTCCTCTCTATCGTGTTGGCGTCCCGTCTGGGGGTCGTGGCTGGCGATTGCCGGGCGACCCTTCGAAAGGGACATGACATGCAGCCCCTATAATACCGCGAAATGCACGGAATATTCGGCGAACGGCTCAGTTTTCGTAGCGAGAAGTCCGGAAGTTTTAATTGAAACGGTTTAACTCTATGTTCTGTGGTCGTGAACTTCCGTAGAGGGGGTCAGTCTTGGGCAAGCTTTTGGTCAGCTCTTGTAAGCGTTGCAGGGGCTGACCTGTTGCAACGGTGCCGTTCGCCGCCTATTTACTGCCTTTGGCCGCGCGAGTCTATTGTTTTGCGTGGATGTTTTGATGGCACGCTTCAATCGTGCTGTATTGGATGGCAAGCAGATCCCGGCGAAGGGAGCGCCATGCAGCGCGTTTGGAGAACGGTTACCGGCTTTTACCATGTCTGTGCCCGCGGTACAGGCAAGCAGCTCATCTTTGAGGGCGATGAAGACCGGTGGGAGTTTTTGGAGTTGATGCGCGACTGCTGCCGGGAGGCAGGCGTCACGGTTATCGCTTGGTGTCTTATGGGCAATCACGTGCATCTGGTGCTGGCAGATTACGAGGACGCGATGAGCGCGGCGATGCACCGGCTGCTTTTGACGTACGCGCGGCGGTTCAATAAACGCACGGGGCGCACAGGTCATCTGTTCCAGAACCGTTTTGACCGGCGCTCGCTCGATACCGACTGGCAGGTGATGGAGGCTATTCGCTCCGTACACGCCGATCCACAGGAGGCGGGCGTTGGCCTAATCGAGCGTTATCCCTGGAGCAGCTTTGCGGAGCATTTGCGCGCTTACGACGGTGACACGGCTGATGTCGCGAGGGGATTTTCTGATCCTTCTTGCGTGCTTGAGCTCTTTGGTTCTGCCGAGGGCTTTATTGCCTATTCACTTTCGACGCCCGACGGCGGCGAGCCAGCGCTGGGCGATATGAAAGAGACGGAGTGGGAACGCCACGCCTTTGCCGGCAAGATGGCTAAGGAACTCGGGGTTCCGCTTCGCGGGGTTAAAGCCGCACCGCCGGCGCAGCGCGATACCGTTATTTTTGGATTGCACGATGCCGGTTTCACGGTGCGCCAGATTGAGCGCTATACCGGGATTGGCAAAAGTACCGTCTCTCGTATTGTGCGTGCCCGCGCGCGGACGGCGATGCGGACTGGCGGAAACGTGATGTAGGGTCGCCTGTGCGCCGCAGATGGGGTCGTCCATACGCCGCAACAAGCGTTCAAAAGCTTGGTGCGGCAACTGCACTTCTTAATATGCTTAGAACAATCGCCATCTTGCATAAAATAAGGGCTCAGTCCGGGTT
The DNA here is from genome assembly GCA_959020715.1 of uncultured Collinsella sp. Lineage (GTDB taxonomy): Bacteria > Actinomycetota > Coriobacteriia > Coriobacteriales > Coriobacteriaceae > Collinsella. Next base: position 5,632 of record CAUESV010000005.1, read on the forward strand.
TGCCCGTGCCTACCCCCATCTGCGCCGTGCAAAAAATGGAGTTTTCAGCATCGCGGTACTGCCACTACCGTCGCAATTTTGCAACATACGGGCCCCGAAGCTATTTATGCCTGCCGATGCGCTCCCGAAGCTCATGTTTGCGCCCCTGAGACCACGATGCTTGTTCTAAAACGCACTATATATGCGCCTGGAGACGTTGATTAACGCTTTCGATGCGTATACACACAGCTTGGCGTGCTGAATACTCGCAAAAATGCACGCCGCTCCCTATGGGACCCGTCTGCAGCAGGCGCGAAGCGAATCGGAGCCCAGCTGGATGGGGCATGGGACGATGCTAGGCGTGCTCGTGGCCCTGCCGCAGGCCTTTGGTGCTGTGGAAAACGCCCGTGTTCGCGTCTGGCTGTGTGGTAAATGACAGACGGGGTGCCGGACGCGCGGACTTTGTGCGTTCGCGCTCATTAGAAAAAACAGAGCCGCCCGTATCGGGCGGCTCGGCAATCAAAAACCTTGGATTCGGGGCATACGCTACTGGTTTGCTTGCCCCTCGAGCATGCCGTCGAGGGTGCGCCAGGCGAGCTCGGCGCATTTGACGCGGGCGGGCATGTGCGAGATGTCCTGGAGCTGGGCGGCCTCGTCCAGATCTTCCAGGTCCTCCTCGGAGAGCTGTTCGCCGCGGATCATGGCGAGGAAGAGCCCTGCCAAGCGACGCGCTTCCTCGACCGTCTCGCCGGTGATGAGGTCGGCCATGATGTCGGCGCTGGCCTGACTGATGGCGCAGCCGTGGCCGGTAAAGGAGGCCTCCTCGATCACGCCGTTCTCGACACGCAGCTGCAAGGTGAGCTCGTCTCCGCAGCTGGGGTTGATGCCGTCGTGCTCGTGCGTGGGAGCATCCATCTCGTACTTATAGTCGGGGTGCGAGTTGTGCTCCATAAATGTGGTGGAGGTGTACAGATTACCCATTGAATGTGCTCCAAACGTGATGCAGGCCGGCGATGAACTTGTCGATGTCGGCCTTGTCGTTGTAGAAGGCCACGCTGGCGCGGCAGCAGGCAAGGTTCTCGACGCCCAGCCAGGTGAGCAGCGGCTGCGCGCAGTGGTGACCGGCGCGGATGCAGACGCCGTCCATGTCCATGATGCTCGCGACATCGTGCGGGTGGATGCCCTTGACATTAAAGCTCACGACACCGTGGTGGTTATCCCAATAGATTGAGCCGATGATCTGGACAAAGTCGAGCTGCATGAGCTCGCCCATCAGGTAGTGGACGAGTGCCTGCTCGCGTGCCTGGATGTTTTCGTAGCCCACCGTGTTGACGAGGTAGTCGAGGGCGGCGCCTGTGGCGAAGATGCCGGCGGCGTCCTGCGTGCCGGCCTCGAACTTCTCGGGGACGGGAGCCCAGACGGCGTCCTGCTCGGTGACCGAATCGATCATCTCACCGCCGGTAAGCATGGGCGGCATGGCGTTGAGCAGGTCCATCTTGCCCCACAGCACGCCGATGCCCATGGGGCCCATGGCCTTGTGCGCACTAAAGGCAAAGAAGTCGGCGCCCAGGTCGGCCACATCGACCGGCATGTGCGGCAGCGACTGCGCGCCGTCGACGACCAGGTAGCCGCCGTACTTGTGCACGAGTTTGCCGAGGTTCTTGACCGGGTTCTCGACGCCCAGCACGTTGGAGACCTGTCCCACGGCTAGGATCTTGGTCTTGGGACCCACCTTGGCAAGAACCTCCTCGGTGGTGAGCTGGCCGGTCTTGGTGGGGTAGAGGTAGACGAGCTTGGCGCCGGTCTCGCGGCAGACCTGCTGCCACGGAATCAGGTTGGAGTGGTGCTCCATAATGGTGATGACGACCTCGTCGCCCGGTTCGAGCACTGTGGGCGCAAAGCTCTTAGCGACCAGGTTGAGCGACTCGCTCGTGTTGCGGGTGAAGACGACCTCGTTGGCCTGTGAGGCGCCGATGAGGTCAGCGATCTGCTGGCGGACCTTCGCGATGGCGTCGGTGGCCTCGACGGACAGCGAGTACAGGCCGCGCAGGGGGTTGGCGTTCATGCGCTGGTAGAAGTCGCGTTCGGCGTCGAGCACACAGGCAGGGCGCTGCGCGGTGGCGGCGCTATCGAGGAAGGCGATCTCGGGGTGCTGCTGGAACAGCGGGAACTGGCCCTTGTAGGGGTTGGTCTCGATGTCCACGGTGGGCCAGCCGCGCGAAGCCTCGTCGCTGGCGTCGAGCTCCATGGGCTCGGGGGCAGTACAGGTATCGCATTTAACGTGCTCGGTGTCGATCATGCGAGCTCCTCTTCAAAGTTGTCGATCAGGTTGTTGCCTAGGCGGACGACGGCGGCGCGGGTGCGCTCGTCGGTGGCGGAAAGCGCGGCGTCCTCCAGCTTGGCGCGGATGAACAGGTCCTCGGCGGCGTTTTGGTCAAGGCCACGGCAGGCGAGGTAGAACAGCTGCTCGTCGCGGACGTGACCGATGGTGGCGCCGTGGTTGCCGGCGACGTCGTCCTCGTCACAGAGAATGACGGGAACGGTCTTGTTGTCGACGCCCTTGTTGGCCAAAAGCACCGTCTCGCGTTCGGTGCCGGTTGCACCCTTGCAGCCGTGCACGAGGTCGATGGTGCCACGGTAGACCTTCTTGGACGTGCCGGTCAGCACGCCGTTGGCGTCGATCTCGCACTCGGTCTTGCGACCGCGGTGGCGCAGCTCGTAGTTAAAGTCGCGCACCTGCTCGCGGGCGCCCAGGTAATCGGTATCGATGGTCACCTTGGCGGTGTCGCCCAGCAGGTCGCCGGCAAGGCCGGTGGCGCTGGCGCCGGCACCCAGGACGGTGTGCTGCACGTTGACGCGCGCGCCCTCGTCCAGGAACAGGCCGGTGTCGTCGAGTGCGATCCAGCTGTCGTCGAGTGTCTGCGTGCAGGTCACGTTGACGGTGGCGTACTCGTGGGCGCACACGCGTAGCACGGAGCCCACGACACCCTCGCCGGTAACAGGAGAGTCTAGGGCAATATGCAGGTCGAGCGTTGCCTGCGGGCGAGCGACGACGTCGATGGCGGCGATGGCCGCGGCGGCATCGACACCGCTCACACGCACGGTAACCGTGGCGTGCTGGTATGCGGGCACATCGATGACGATGCGCTTGGTAGCGTGCTCGGCCAAGTAGGCGTAGGCAGCCTCGCCCATGCCGGTTTCGAAGGCTTCAGCAGGGGAGAGCTCCTCCTCGAGCTTGATGGCGCCGGCCTGGTAGACGGAGGTGGCGGGCACGTCGAGCTCGGTCTCGGGCGTGATGCGGGCGCGGTCGGCGGCATCACCGGGGGCGGAGGAGCGGCGCTCGGGGAAGCGCTCGGCCATGGCGTCCATGGCGGCGTCGAACGCGTCTGTCACGCCAATAAACTGCTCGCCCAAGCCTTCGACCTCAACGGCCTCCGCGGGAGCGGCGGCAAGCTCGTCAGAGAGCTCGAGCTTGGTCTGATTCATCTTCAGCCAGCCCCAAGTGGCAGCCGGCATCGCGTTGACCTGCTCAAGGGTGGTAGCAGCGGTGTTGGTTTCCTGTTTCATTATCCGATCGCTCCTTCCATCTCGAGCTTGATCAGGTTGTTCATCTCGACGGCGTACTCCAACGGCAGCTCCTTGGAGACCGGGTTGGCAAAGCCGTTGACGATCATGGTGCGGGCCTCTTCCTCCGAGATGCCGCGGCTCATCAGGTAGAACACCTTGTCGTCGCCGATGCGGCCGATGGTGGCCTCGTGGCCGATGTCGACGTTCTTGGCGCGGATGTCCATGGCGGGGATGGTGTCGGAGCGGCTCTGGTCGTCGAGCATGAGCGACTGGCAGCTCACGGTTGCCTTGGAACCCTCGGCCTTGGGCGTGGCCACGATGGAGCTGCGGAAGGTCTGAATGCCGCCGCTCTTGGAGATGCCCTTGGTCTCGACGGTTGCCGAGGTCTCGGGGGCGTTGAGCACGACCTTACAGCCGGTATCGAGGTTCTGCCCGGCGCCGGCAAAGGTGATGCCGGTAAAGCTCGACCGGGCGCGGCGGCCGTTGAGCACACTCATGGGGTAGAGGTAGCCCACGTGGCTGCCGAAGGAGCCACTGATCCACTCTATGTCGCCATCCTCGTCCACGCGCGCACGCTTGGTGTTGAGGTTGTACATGTTTTTGGACCAGTTCTCGATGGTCGAGTAGCGCAGGTGCGCACGCTTGCCCACAAAGAGCTCGACGGCGCCGGCGTGGAGGTTGGCAACGTTGTACTTGGGCGCGGAGCAACCCTCGATGAAGTGCAGGTCGGCGTCGTCCTCGACGATGATGAGCGTGTGCTCAAACTGGCCGGCACCCTTGGCGTTGAGGCGGAAGTAGCTCTGCAGCGGGAAGTCGAGCTTGGTGCCCTTGGGCACGTAGACAAACGAGCCGCCCGACCATACGGCGCCGTGCAGGGCCGCAAACTTGTGGTCGGTGGGCGGGATGAGCGTCATAAACTTCTCGTGGATGAGCGGTTCCCACTGTGGATCGTGCAGGGCTTCTTCAATACCGGAGTAGACGATGCCCATCTTGGACGCCGTGTCCTGCATGTTGTGGTAGACGAGCTCGGAGTCGTACTGCGCGCCGACGCCTGCCAGGTAGCTGCGCTCGGCCTCTGGGATGCCCAAGCGCTCAAAGGTGTTCTTGATGTCGTCGGGCACCGACTCCCAGTCGTGCTTTTGGTCGGTGTTGGGCTTGACGTAGGTGACGATGTTGTCCATGTCCAGGCCCTCGATGGAGGGGCCCCACGTCGGGTCGGGAAAACGGTTGAAGATCTCGAGGGACTTTAAGCGCAGGTCGAGCATCCACTGCGGCTCGTCCTTTTTGGCGCTGATCTCGCGCACGATGTCGGGCGTGATGCCGGCGTCGAGGCGCTCGAATCCCTCCTCGCCATAGGTGAAGTCGTAGAGGCTGCGGTCGATGTCCGCGACCTCGGTGCGGTTCTTGGTCATTACGTCGCCCCTTTACGCCTGCTGCTCGGCAGCGGCGGCCTCGGCCTGGGCGCGCTGCTCGGCGGCCTCGCGCTCGAAGGTCTCAAAGCCGTTCTTGTCGATCCAGGGGATGAGCGAGGCGTCGTCCTCGCGCACGATGTGACCCTTGACCATAACGTGGACGCGGTCGACATCCAAGTGCTCCAGGATGCGCGTGTTGTGCGTGATGATGAGCATGGAGCCGTCGCAGCTCTTGCGGTAGGCGTCCATGCCGTGGCTGACGGTGGAAAGCGCGTCGACGTCCAGGCCGGAGTCGGTCTCGTCTAGGATGGCGAGCTTGGGCTGCAGCAGCAGAAGCTGGAGCATCTCGACCTTCTTTTTCTCGCCGCCCGAGAAGCCCACGCCCAGCTCACGGTTGAGGTAGGAGGTATCCATGTTAAGCTCGGCCGCGAGCTCCTTGACGCGACGTCGGAACTCCTTGCCCTTCATCTCCAGGCCGGGGCGGCCGGCGATGCTGGCGCGCAAAAAGCTCGACAGCGGCACGCCCGGGATCTCGACCGGGGCCTGGAAGCTCAGAAACAGGCCGGCGCGCGAACGCTTGTCGGTGGTGAGCTCGGTGATGTCCTGGCCGTCAAAGACGATACGTCCGTCGTTGACCGTGTAGACGGGGTCGCCCATGACCAGGTGGCCGAGGGTGGACTTGCCGGCGCCGTTGGGGCCCATCAGCACGTGGGTCTCGCCGGCGGCGACGTTGAGGTTGACGTTGTGGAGGATGGTCTTCTCGTCCACGGAGGCGGTCAGACCTTCGATGGAAAGCAGCGGATTTGCGCTCATGCTGTCCCTCTCTGTATATGGTGTACTCATAGGTGTGCTAAACCCTAGGAATCTTCTCGGAATAAAGTTACTATGGGTTCGGCGTTAGTCAAGGGAAAACCCGACTAATCCACTCGACTTTTTAGATGAGGGACATAATAATCAGGTTTGTTTGTTCCGCTTGCATAGGATTTGGGACAAACAAGCCTGGTTTTGTCCCAGTAACGATGGGAGGGTAGGTATGCTCATTTCTTCCAAGGGCCGCTATGCCCTCCGACTGATGATCTATATCGCGGCGCTCGGTGACGCCGAGGGCAAGATTGCTCTGCGCGAGGTTGCCGACCGCGAGCGCATTTCGCAGAAGTATCTGGAACAGCTGGTTCGTCCGCTTATGAAGGCTGGCCTGCTTAAGAGCGTGCGCGGCAAGGGCGGCGGCTACATGATGGCCAAGGACCCGGCCGAGGTGCGTGCTGGCGACATCCTGCGCGCTGTCGAGGGCAGTACGGCTCCGGTGGCGTGCGACGGCATCGACAACAGCTGCGCCCGTAGCGATCTGTGCTCAACCGTCAAGTTCTGGCGCGGCCTGGACGACGTGATCGAAAACTACGTCGACGGCGTGACGTTGGCCGACCTTGCTGCCGTCCCCGAGATCAACTTCGACATTAAGCTGTAGGTTGAGCGCAATTCCTTAAGATTTCGCGGAGGGTTGTTGCCGTTTACCGAGGGGTTGTTGTGCAACAACGGGCGAGCTGCAATACTTATTTTTATCTTTGCAAACTGCACTTTAACTACACCAATGCAGGGAGGATCTTATGCAGCCCAAGCATTCTGCGATTGTCGCGGGCCTGACGCTGGCGCTTTCGTTTGGCGCCGTTTCCGCGCCGGCACCCGCCGCTGCCGAGGAGCCCACGCCGGGCGTTGCCTCGGATGCGACCGATATCGATAAGGGTCTCTATACCCAGCAGTCCTTTTCGGGCGTGCTGAGGTCGGTCCAGGGCGTTTCGTTTGTTAACGTGACTCCCGAGATGAAGTACTTCACCAAATATGAGAGTCACGGCAACTATAACCAGGGCTTTTCGTACGGTGACGGTTATAACGCGCTGGGTTATTACCAGTTCGACCGTCGTTGGTCGCTCATTCCGTTTATGAAGCAGGCCTACAACTACAACCCCGAAAAATACAGCATGCTCAAGGATGCGATTGATCGCGGCAGCGAGATTTCCAACATGAGCAATGCCATGTACGAGAACGGCCAGCTCACCGAGTTGGGCCGTATTGCGCAGGAGGCCTTCCAGGGCGCTTATAACATCGATCCTGTTGAGTTCTCAGCTCTTCAAGATGCCTATGCGTACAACTCGTACTATGCGGTGACCGAGGCGTGGCTCAAGAGTGGCCTGGGCATTGATATTTCGGGCCGTGCCGATTGCGTTAAGGGCATGGTGTGGAGCATCACCAACATGTGCGGCACCGGTGGCTGCAGGGACTTCTTCCGTTGGGCGAATCTCTCCAACGATATGTCCGACCGCGAGTTTGTGACGGCGCTTTCCAACAGTGTGGTCAATAACGTGGCGACCAAGTATTCGAGCCAGCCCCAGTATCATGAGGGCTGGAAGAACCGCTACCGCAATGAGCTGAAGGACTGCTTGGTTTATATCGCCGAGGACGAGGCCGCTGCGACGCCCGTGCAGCCCGAACCTACGCCGGCGCCCTCGCCGACGCCTGATTCGAATGACGACTCGAGCGACGATGCCAACGATGACAGGATGGATGCGCCCTCGACCGGTGCTGACGGTGATGGCTCTGCTGGTGGCACTACCAACAACGGCTCTACCTCGAACGGTTCCGATTCAAACGGCTCTGCTGCGGGCGATTCGTCTTCAAGCTCTGCCGGCAATACGGACAGCGACGCTTCTGGTTCGACCGGCGCTGGCACCTCTAACTCATCCACCGGCTCGAGCGATTCGTCCGTTGGCACCGGCTCTAACAACGGCTCCGGCTCTGACGCAACCCCTGGTTCCGATGCTTCCAAGGATGACTCGAATAAGGCGCCGGACGTTCCCGTTGCTTCGCCGGACAAGAAGCCTTCTTTCTCCGAGCAGCTTGGCTCTACGCTGGGCTCTTCGCTGATGGCTGGCGTCAATAACGGCTCGACCCAGAACAAGGGCAACTCTGATCAGGTTTCCACGGAAAAGATCGAAGCCGCAAAGGGCGACTCCAAGGACAAGGCTTCCGAGAAGACCGAATCCGATAAGGGTTCTAGCTCTGAGGAGAAGAGCGACAAGTCCGAACAGAAGAAGGACGAGGATAAGAAGTCTGAATCTGAGGAGAAGGACAAGAGCAAGGCCGAGGGCGAAAAGAAACAGTCCGAAGACGACGACAAGAGCGGTGCTGACAACCAGGTCCAAGAGCAAAATGACTCCAAAACGGTGACCACCACGACCACGACGACTACAACTACCAAGTCCTCGGGCGGCAACATGCCCAAGACGGGCGATCTGATTGTGATGGCGAGCCTTGCCAGCGCGAGCTTGGCCACACTGGGCGCTACGTCTATCGTAAGTGGTAAGCATAAGCTCGATCAGCAGAAGAAGGCTTCTGGGGAGGACGGCTCGGAGGAGTAATCTTCTAGATCGTTTTCTATAAGAGTTTGGGACGGGGTCCGGTGCGGCGGCATCGGGCCCCGTTTTTGTTGTGCAACGATTTGTTATGCCCCCTCGGGGGTCTGCTGCTACCGTTGCCCGAAACGTTTGCATGTCGATATTGTTGCGCTCTACCCGCTCGCTACAATGGGCATCGTGCTGCGTTAGAAGGAGAGTTTACGGTGTCTGAACAGGCGAATTATGGTGTTGCTCATGCGTTTGGCGCACGGTTGCTCAGTTATGCGGATAACGCAGCTCTGCCGGTTGATGTACACGACTTTTCCGATGCAATCAATCGGTGTTTACTCGTCTATAAGACTATGTTTATTGCCGATATATTGGACAGCGAAGCACCTGTTGCGGTTTGCTGTCGGCCCAAGGGTTTTGGCAAGAGCATGAATCTATCGATGCTCAAATGCTATTTGGAACGATCTGATCACCGACGGCCGGATCGAAGCCCGTTCGTCGGCACCCAGATTTGGCAGGCGGGCGGTGGTCGCTATCGTGATGAGTACGCGTGTTACCCGGTCATCATGCTCGACTTTTCAGCTGCCGCTGCGAGGCGCGACACCGATGCTGCGGCGGCTATTCGCAGCGCTGTCGCGCACGAGTGCGCCCGATTGCTGCCGCTGCTTGCCGCGCCTGATCTGTCAAGACGTGAGGTCCGTCTTATCGAGAGGGCGGCGCGTGGGGTGGCCAGCGATAAGGAGATCGATGCGGCGCTTGGCGTGCTTATCAAGCTGCTCCAGGCAGCTTTCGATGAGCAGGTTGTTCTTCTGATAGACGACTACGACGCGGTATGTCCAAAGCGTTTGGACGCTAAGGACGACGGTAGCGTGGATTCCCTAGAGTCGCTCAGCCGAATGTTGTTCGACACCATTGCCGATGCCGGCGACTCGTTGCGATTGACGTGTCTGATGGGCGAGCGCCCCGGTCATGCCGAGTTTGCGTTGTCCCAACGTGGGGTTTCCTATCGGTCGGCGACAGCGTTGTCGAGTTGGTGTGATCGATGGTTCGGTTTTTCGGACGACGAAGTCCAAGTGCTGTTGGATTGCATCGGTCGCAACGGCTGTCTGGATGACGCGCGTGAGTGGCTCGAGGGCTATCTGTTTGGTGGTTTTTATTGCTCGAGCCCGGAGCGCGTGGTGGACTACGCACAGCGCGATTGCGTCGCGCCCGTTCGGGCGGATCTGTATGGTTACGCCGACCGTCTGAGCGCATGCGTCGGTGACTGGAATCTCATGCGCCTGTCCGCATTGTTCGATTTGGTTGAGCCGCATGGGTTTATTGAGGCGCCAGTGCATGTGCATGCCGAGGAGGTCGATGCCGCCAAGCCCGAAGATATCTGGACTGCGCTGTATCTGTCTGGATTTCTTACGACGGACATGACAGGGCATTCGGAGGACGGCGCGTGCCTTCGTTCCCTGCGCCTGCCTAACAACGAAGTGCGTCAGGCGCTCCGTCTTGTAATTCTGGAATGGTTTGAGTGCGCCGTTGAGGACGTTGGAGTTATCGACTCGTTCCATGACGGGTTGTGTCGAGGAGACGAGGACGCTGTAAAGCAAGCTTTGAGCTGTGCTATCGGCGATCTGGGCATCGATGTGGACAAATCAGATATGCCGACAGCCTATCATCTGGCGCTGCAGGGGCTTTGCTTTGGACTGTCCGGCTATTGCAATCCCAGCTCCAAGCGAAGTGGCGTCTCGGATCGCTGGGATATCCAGGTGATTCCCACCGGTCGGGTGTTTGACGTGGCCGACACGCTCGGCATGCTCGATGAGCGACCGCTCATTACGATCAACATGTTGTATGACCCTGGCGTCGATGCCCTGGGCCTGGAGCTGTTAGCGGTTCAGGCGCTGCTCGACATAGAGCGCGACGGCATCGATGATATCCGCGTGCCGCGCCCCGCCGTCGGGCGCATGCGTTGGGGCTTTGGTTTTGACGGTCAGCGTGTGTCCGTGGTGTGTCAACGACTGTAGCGGCGGGCGAAAGCCCTTTACTACTCGGCGTCCTTCAGGGGCGGCATGGGCTTCCAGTTGGGATCCTTAACGATCTTGCGTGCGTCCTTCATGCCACGGCGCAGCGCCGGAATACCGGTCTTAAAGCATTTGTCGACTGCTGCCAGACGAATGAACTCCTTGCAGAAGGTCGCGGCATTGCCCAGACGGAACAGCACGGGGTGGTAGTCGCCGTAGATCTGCATGTAGCGTGCCAGATAACCGCGGTTGCGCATGATGTAGTAGCGGTTGGTGTCGCTCGTGGAGTTGAGCTGGCGCTTGCCGGCGATATCCCAGTTAGAGACGGCGCGGGCGCGCTTGAGCACCACGTCGGCAACCACGGCGGCGGGGAAGTGCTGGCTGGCCACGTAGCCGTAGCAGGCATCGTCGCCGTAGATAAAGAAGCGCGCGTCGGGCAGGCCAATCTTGTCGACCACGCGGCGCGAGAACATGCCGCCCTCAAAGCACAGTTGGTTCATGGTGCGGTAGCCCTCGGGTCCCAAATCCCACTTGGCGATGGGGTTAGGGATGCCGAGCGAAAGGATGAGCTGGTACTGCCAAAAGAAGGCGCCGCCGTCAAAGTCCAGGCGCGAACCCTGAATGACGTCGTAACAGTCGGTCCACTTGGCCAAGCGCTCGATGCCTTCGGGGATGACGAGCACGTCGTCGTCCATCACCCAGAACCACTGGGCGCCCAGGTCGTAGGCGCATTTGGTGCCGGCGGAGAAGCCACCCGCGCCGCCACCGTTTTCAAGCTGCGGCGCGTATATAACGCGGTCGGTGCCACCCTGTGAATCGGGCTGGTCGGTGTCGATGCCCCACAGGTTGGCGAGGCGCTCGTTAAATGCGGTGCACATGGCCTCGGTCTCGCGCGAATTCTCGTTATCGACAATCACGATGCGCCAGGGTGTTGCCGTGAGCTCGGTCATGGAGTCGAACAAGTTGGCCAGGAGTTCCTGGCGCTTGTACGTGACGACAACGATGGCGAGCTTATCGATGGGGGCGGGAAGGGTTGAAGGCATGGGGCAATATATCCTTTCACGCGCGGCGCGCGAGCGCTGCGCGGAAGCTATCGAATACGTCCTTGGGACTGTCCTATTGTAAAGGCTCGGCGCACCTTGACGGCAAGCTTTGAATAAAACGCAGGAACCTGCCACGGGCCCGCCGCATGACGTGCGGCTACTTTGCCCGCAAGAGGCTCCATAGATTATATAAACGTCCGCTGGCGCGCTGACCCTTTGATACCATGAAACGACAGGTATTTCCTAAGGAGCACATTTGTCTACTAACGCCTCTGGCAGCCCTGTTCTGTCGCTGCTTATTCCCATTTACAATGTTCAGCGCTACCTGCGCGAGTGTCTCGATTCCGCCCTGGCGCAGACGCTCAAGGATATTGAGATCATCTGCATTAACGACGGGTCGACCGACAACTCGCCGGCGATTATCCGCGAGTATATGGAGCGCGATGGGCGCGTCAAGATGATCGACAAGGCCAACAGCGGCTACGGCGACTCGATGAACCACGGTCTGGAGATGGCGCGTGGCAAGTACGTTGGCATCTTGGAGTCCGATGACTTTATGGCGCCCGACGCACTCGAAAAGCTTGTCTCGGCCGCCGATAGCAATAATGCCGACTTTGCGAAGGCGAACTTTGATTTCTACTGGTCTAAGCCCGAGGAGCGCCGTTCGCTGCACGAGATGTTTAAGGCAAGGGATTGTGGCAAACCGGTGCATCCCAGCAATACGACGCAGTTCTTTAAGCAAAAACCGTCGATTTGGTCGGCCGTGTACCGTCGTGATTTTCTTGAGCGCAACGGTATCAAGTTCCTGCCGACTCCGGGGGCATCCTTTCAGGACACGTCATTTGCCTTTAAGGTGATCGCGTGTGCCGAAAAGGCTATTTACCTGCATGATGCCGTGTTGTCGTATCGCCAGGATAACGAGAATTCCTCGGTCAATTCTTCGGCTAAGGTCTTTTGCGTCAATACCGAGTATGCCGAGATTGAGCGTTGGATTCGAGAGGATTATGCCCGCGACCACGCAAGTGATGACGTCGCGCGCATGCTCAAGTTCAATCAGCTCATTAAGTACGATTCGTACATGTGGAACTACGTGCGCTTGGCGCCTAAGTTCTATAAGGAGTTCCTGGTGCAGATGGCTAAGGAATTTCAGGCGGCCTTGGACGCGGGGGACTTTTCGCTTGATGACCTCAAGCCGTGGAAGCGCGCGAATCTCGCTGCCATTCTCAAAGATCCTGAGGGCTGGGTTGACGAGCATCCGAGTTTTGCGACGGATGGTGCCTTGGGGCGTGCTAAGTATTACGCCTCGGTTGGAGGCCCAGGCGTGGTCGCCGCCTTCCTCATCGAATCGCTGAGGGGGTAGGTTGGCATGGGAGAGACTTTGACCCCCAAAGCTACCATTGTCGTCCCCGTTTACAACTCTGCGCGCTCCATTCAGCGATGCCTCGATTCGCTGTTGGCCCAGTCCGAGTGCGCGATTCAGGTTGTCTGCGTCAACGACGGTTCGACTGATGATTCGTTGAACGTGTTGCACCAGGTCGCGCAGGCCGACGATCGCGTACTGGTGATTGACCAGGAAAACGCGGGCGTCTCGTGTGCTCGAAATGCCGGTATCGATGCCGCCGAGGGCGAGACCGTCTTTTTTGTGGACGCTGACGATTACATCGATGCCCAGACGGTCGAGCGCGTACTGCATGCCATGGAGTCTGCAGATGTCGAGGCCGCCGTTTTTGGCGGCGTCTGTGAACCAGCCGATGCTGCCCCCAAACGCGTTCAGCAGCTCATGAGCCCCAAAGCTGGTACCTTCGGCGCCCGTGATCCCCAACTGCTGTTTCATTCGAATGCGCAGCCCTATGCCTGCCGTGCGGCTTTTTCGCGCGAGCTGCTCAATCGCGAAGGCATTCGCTTCGCCCCCGGTTTGGCTTTGGGCGAGGACGTTGTCTTCCAATTTGCGGCTTATGCGCTTGCCCGCAAGACCGTCGTCATGCCGGACAAGTTCTACCACTACGTGATGGAGAGCGAATCGGCGACGCACGAGTTCAACAGTGCCGAGGCTCGCGCCAAAAAGCTTGACGCCCACATGAGGATGCTCGAGGAGGTCTTGGAGGGCTGGGCGGCCTACGGTCTTTTAGGCCTGTGCCCCGGCGAGCTGATAACTTGGTTTTTGGACCTCATTGTGTTCGACCTGGCGCGCTTGGATGCCGATGACTTCCATCGCGTGGCGGCTCGCGTCAACATGGATCTCACGACGTTTTTGGGAACGGAGTGGGCGGATATGCCTGCTAAGGGTGCCGTTCGCCGTGTTGCCCACAAGCTCGTTGCGGCGACCTCGGGCGTTTCGATGGCAGACGCCACGCAGTTCTATCTTTCGACTCGCGGTCTCAAAGCCTGCCTGGAGCGCTTTATCTAATTCCAAGCGCTGCCGCTCGCCGCAACTCGGCTGCTAAAATAACCCTGTTACACGCTATTCAACAGGAGGTTCTCTTGCAGAACTCTGATACCCCTAAAGTTTCGCTGCTTGTCCCCATTTGTAATGTTGAACGCTATCTGCGCGAGTGCCTCGATTCCGCCGTGGCGCAGACGCTCAGGGACATCGAGATCATCTGTATCAACGACGGCTCCACCGATAGCTCGCCGGATATCATCCGCGAGTACATGGAGCGCGACTTCCGTGTAAAGATGATCGACAAAGCCAACAGCGGCTACGGCGACTCGATGAACCGCGGCCTGGAGATGGCGCGCGGCGAGTACGTGGGCATCCTTGAGTCCGATGACTTTATGTTTGAGGATTCGCTCCAAAAGCTGGTCGCCAAGGCCGATGCTGAACATGCCGATGTGGTAAAGGGTGACTTTTACCTGTATTGGTCCACGCCCAGCGAGCGCCGTGAGCTGTTTGGGATCATCGACGAGCATATGGCGGGCGCCGCGTATCGCCCCGTCGATCGCCCGGGCATCTTCTACCGCAAACCTTCCATTTGGTCGGCTATCTACCGGCGCGAGTTCCTCAACGACAATCAGATTCGGTTCCTTCCCACGCCAGGTGCTTCGTATCAGGATGCGGGTTTTAACTTTAAGGTCTGGGCATGCGCCGAGCGTGCTGCGTTTATCGCGGACCCCATTTTGTGCTATCGCCAAGACAACGAGAAGAGCTCAGTTAATTCGCCCAACAAGGTGTTTTGCGTGTGCGACGAATATGCTGAGATGCAACGTTTTTTGGACGAGCGTCCCGAGCTCAAGGCTCAGCTCCAGGGCATTTTAATGCGCATGAAGATCGATACGTACCGTTGGAATGATGAGCGCCTGGTCGATGAACTGCGCGAGCAGTTTTGGGAGAAGGCCTCTCCCGAGCTCAAGGCCGACTGGGATGCCGGTCGCTTTGACCTGTCGCTGTTCGATCCACGTGGCGAGACCGACTTGCGCCTGATGGTCAAGTCGCCCCGCGCCTATATCGATTCGCGCTTTGACTTTAAGAAGCCGGGCAAGCTCAATACGTTTAAGCATTACTTTAAGATTGGCGGCCTGCCGCTGGTCTGGCGCGTGCTGACGTATCAGCGCGCTTATGGCGACAACCCGCACCCTGATGATGTTCCGGCCGCACAGTAGGAGCGAGTGACTATGGCTACCCCCAAGATTTCCGTTGTCGTTCCCATCTATAAAGTGGAGGAGTGCCTGGCCTGGTGCCTGGACTCCCTGCTTGCGCAGGACATGCCCGATTGGGAGGGCGTGCTGGTTGACGATGGCTCGCCGGACGGCTCGCGCGATATTGCGGCTGCCTATTGCGAAAAGGATGCGCGCTTTACGCTGGTCGATAAGGAGAACGGTGGCCTGTCGAGTGCGCGTAATGCAGGCATCGCTGCGTCCACGGCGCCTATCGTCGCGTTTTTGGATTCCGACGACCGGTTTACGCCCGATGCATGCCGCGTGATCGTCGATACGTTTGAGCGTGAGCACTGCGACGTTTTGACCTTTGGCGCGAACCCGTATCCGCTGGAGGCGGGGTATCCGTGGCTTAACTATGTACTGAGCCCGCGCGATGCGTCGTTTAATGGCTATAGCTCGGACTTGCTGTTTAAGGAAGCGTCTCGCCCCTTTGCATGGCGCACCGCCTGCAAACGTGAGTTTTTGTTGGGTAACGGGATCGTGTTCGATGAAACCGTTAAGTATGGCGAGGACCAGGTCTTCGATTTTGCCGTGTACGGTCGCTCGCGCAAGACCGCGCTTATTTCGAACAAGCTGTACGACTACCGTGTGGCGCGCAAGGGCTCGCTTATGGACACCATGCGCTATGACGACGAGACGCGCTTGCTGGAGCACGTGAAGATTTACTCCGCGGTGCTGGCTGACTGGCAGCGCGACGGTCTCGATGCCCAACATGCCGATGACCTGGCATATTTCCTGTGCGATCTGGTGCTGTACGATGCGCTCAGGTTGCTGGGTTCGGACTGTGGCAAGGTGTTTGCTGCCGTTGCCACGGTACTTGCCGGTTCTGCCGTGGGCAGCGATGCTGCGCTCGCACAATGCGCTCCTTCTGTTACTGCTATGGTGCGCGCGGCGCTTGCCAGCAAGGCCCCCAATGCCCGTGCGTGCAAAAAGCTCATGTTCGATTACGACGTCTTGAGGTTTGGGCGCCTGGGTGCCTGCAAACGCATGGCAGCGAACGCCCTGGGAAAGCGAGAAGTGTAGATGAGTATCAAGCGTTTGGCACTTTGCCGCAGTCAGGGCCGTCTGTTTGTGCTGCTTCGTTTTGCCGGTCAGGATGTCGCCGCGCTTATTGAGCGGGAGGGTTCTCAAGCGTTTGCCCATGCGTCGAGGAGCGGTTCTTGTGTGCCGTCGCTGGTGCTCCCAGTCGATCATGGCCGTGTGTTGGCGCTTTGCCCTTCCGTTTCCGATTACGAGCGCGAGCTCGCCGTCTTGGTGCTTCCCTTTTTGGACGGCTCTACGATTGACGTCACATTTGCCTCCGGTGACCAAAGGTTGGGCTCCATTCGCCTCGATAGCCGCGTGGCCAAGCTGGAATCCAAGATTAACTACAAAGCTAAGCCTGCGCTGTGTGCGCTTATCCGCGATGCGCAGCGTGGCGAACACTGCGGCCTCTACGAGATCGATGCCATTCGCTATTTGCCGGCAGACTCCGGCGCGGTGTGGCGCTATGAGGTTACCTGGGCGGGAGACCCTCAGTGCGCACCTGAGCTCCAGATCTTCGATACGCATATGAATGCGATTGATGCCACCGTGCATGTGTTTGAGTCGCAGGTCGATGTGCCGCAGCAGGACGGATGCCGCGTCAATAAAACGTTTCTGAGCGTTGAGATGCCTCAGGATATACGAGATTTTGTCGCGATTGTGAGCGATCCCACAGAGCAGATCCAGAGCGGGTTTTGCGCCATGGATGGTCGCCTGTACAACGGCATGGTCGACGACAGCTGGAACCGTATGAAGGACGCGCGTGCAGACGACGCAGCTTATCGACGTTGGTTTGAGCAGCATCGCGCAAAGCCGGGCGATTTGGCGTGCCAGCGTGTCGCTTCGGCGGCCTTTGCCTATAGGCCGCTCGTGAGCATTGTGGTGCCGTGCTACAAGACCGATCGAGTCTACCTGCGCGAGCTGCTGGACTCGGTGCTAGCCCAGAGCTATGACAACTGGGAATTGCTCCTTATGGATGCCTCACCTGAATGGGATGCGGTTGCCGACCTTGCGGCAGGCGCCCACGACGAGCGCGTTCGTCGCTTTGGGCTGCCCGGCAACGGCGGCATTGTGGTCAACACCAACGCGGGTATTGAGCAAGCGATGGGCGACTACATCGCGTTCTTGGACCACGATGACATTCTGGAGCCGGACGCGTTGTTCCACTATGTTGCCGCGCTGAACAATGCTGCCGAGGGCGAGCGTCCCCAGGTCCTGTTCTGCGACGAGGACATGTTTCAGAAAACGGGGGAGTGGGGCCAGCCGGTCTTTAAGACCAAGCTCAATGTAGACTTGCTCTATAGCCATAACTGCGTGACGCATTTCCTGATGGTGGAGAAGGCGCTTATCGATCGTATCGGCACGTCCCCAGAAGACGTTGCGGGTGCCCAGGACTACGACCTGACGCTCCGCTGCCTTGCGGCGGGCGCGCGGTTTGAACATGTTGCGCACGTGCTGTATCACTGGCGCGTTCATCCGGGGTCGACCGCCGATGGCTCTGCCGATAGCAAGCCGTATGCTATTGAAGCCGGTCGTCTTGCGCTGCAGCGCCACTTTAACGCGCTGGGCATTTGCGGAACGGTCGAGGAGACCGAGACGCCGTTTGTCTACCGCATGCGCTTTGCGCTGCCGGAGCCTGCGCCGCTGGTGAGCATTGTGATTCCCACCAAGGATCACATTGAGACGCTTGACGCCTGTGTGATGTCGATCGCCCAGAAGGCCACGTATACCAATTACGAGATCGTCTTGGTGGAGAACAACAGCGAAGCCCCGGAGACGTTTGCGTATTACGAAACCCTGTCAGAGCGCGTGGCTGCAGCATCCGAAGGCAAGGGCATCGCGCGCGTTGCGTACTGGCCGGGTGAGTTCAATTACTCCCAGATCATTAACTTTGGCGTGGAGCATGCCAAGGGTGATTACCTTCTGTTGCTGAACAATGATACCGAGGTCATAAGCCCCGACTTTATCGAAGAGATGATGGGCTATCTGCAGCGTCCCGATGCGGGCGTGGTGGGCGCCAAACTCTACTTTGCCGACCATCTGGTGCAACACGCTGGCATATTGGTTGGTGTGCGTGGCGCACTTGCCCATGCCAACCAGGATTTCTCGGCAAAGCGCGAGGGCTATCTTGCCCGCGCCGTACGTCCGGGTAACTTTAGCGCCGTAACAGGTGCCTGTCAGATGGTGCGACGCGACGTATTTGAGCAGGTCGGCGGCTACAACGAGGAATTTGCCGTCGGTTTTAACGACGCTGACTTTTGCCTGCGCGTGCGGGAAGCTGGCTACCGCACCATCTTTACGCCCTATGCCGAGCTGTACCACTACGAGTTCACCTCGCGCGGCAGGGAAGAGGCCAACGAGGAGAAGCTGCGCCGTTGGAAACGCGAACAGGCACTGTTCACGCAGCGCTGGCCGGAGTTTTTCTTGACGGGTGATCCATGGTTGGGGCCTAACTTGTCTTCCGAGAGTGAGTACTTCTCGCTTTAGACAATGGTTGTTAGAAGGCCCTCAGCTTGACTTCGCCATGAGTTGGGAAGAAGGCAGCGTTTAGGCTATTTGTTAGTTTACATTACGATAGCTCGATACTTCTACGATAAGTTTGTACAGGCTTATACAACTCGATATAATCCGATATAGTTGCGATAAACTAATAAAGCTAAGATTGACCGATAATCGATTTCCTTGAGAGGCAAACAAGTGAGCGCCACAATATTCCATAACCCGTTTCGTCCCACTGCCGGCGCTGAGCCTCCGCGCATAATTGGTCGTGATGATATTGCCCTTGAGTTTACCGAGAGTTTGAATGCGGGAATTGGTGCACCTGCGAGGCTCATGCGTATTGCTGGACCGAGGGGCTCCGGAAAAACTGTTTTGCTCTGCGATCTTAGGGATCGTGCGCGAGAGCTTGGATGGAAGACCGCTATTGTTTCTGCTGGCCCTAACCTATTGCTGGACTTGAAGGATCAGGTTGCTGATTCTTCCCTTGCGGCCAATGCTTCGGTCGGTGTAAACGCCGGCTTTGTTTCTGCGAAAGTCGATGTTGCACCCAAAGAGTCGAGCCTTAGAAAGTTGCTAAGTTCGGCGGCGAAGTCATCCGAGGGTCTTTTTATTGCCATCGATGAAGTTCAGGACGCTCCGATTGACGATATGCGTGCCATTGCGTCTACGGTTCAGCTTTTGATAGGGGAAAAAGTAGATATCGCACTTGCCTTTGCCGGGTTACCCGCCGGTGTTATGGATCTTATTAACGGCAAGGCGCTTACGTTCTTGCGTCGTGCCCTCCCCGAAGATCTGGCGCCTATCAACCAGGTGGAGGTAGCGCTCTCTATGGGCGATAGCTTTGTCGCGACTGGCTTGACCATAGAGGACAATCTCCTGTCGAGAGCCGCTAAGGCCACTAAGGGCTATGCCTATCTGGTGCAACTGGTCGGTTATTCCATTTGGCAGCGCGCCAACTTGCATCGTGCCAAAAGTGCCATTGTGAGCGAGCGCGACGTCACTGAAGGCATTGCGCTGGCAGAGGCTCGTTTTCACGATGTTGTTCACGAGCCCGCGATTTCTGGACTGGGGCTCAACGATATCAAATACCTTTTGGCCATGTGCGAGGATAAACAACAGTCCAAATCATCCGAGATTGCTAAGCGCATGGGTAAAAAGACCAATGAGGTCAGCTCCATTAGGGCAAAATTGCTACAAAGAGAGGTTATTCAGGCACCACAGAGGGGCTACGTGCAGTTTGCCGTGCCGGACCTAGATATCTATCTGCGAGAGAACGCCGAGGAGATTCTCGAACGGTTCTAGGTCGAGTGAGGGCGACGTCATGTTCTTTAAGACTGCTATCAGCGTCGATTGCCATATCGGGTTTTTCTGGGGCGGCAGTCCCCGTGATAATAGAGATGTGGCATTCATCGTCGCCCGCTAATCAGATTTCGTCTATCTATAACATTGCGTGTTTTAATTTGCAGGAACAAAGATATCATTCGCAAAGCGTGAGGGTTATCTTGCCCGTGCACAACTGTTTTCGTTGCTAGACACCAAAAGCAACCCTTTTAGTTGCATGAGACATAATGCAACTGTTTTCGTTGCTATATACCAAACGCAACCCTTTTAGTTGCAAGAGACAAAATGCAACGGTTTTCGTTGCCTGATGCCAAACGCAACTCTTATTATGTAGTTGTTAGCTTTCTCACATACATTCATTTACAACAGGCATCTACGAATTCAGCCGTCTCATATATTCCTTATAAGGCATGAGAAAATGAACCCGATACATGGTATTCAGCGCTAAAAGAGACGAAATGGACATACCGTCTCTATGCTGCCGATACGGCATCGCGAACAACCCCTTCGCGCGGTTGCCCTTGCCCTTGAGCGACTCAGGGAAGTAGATCTCGTCGAGCTCGCCGCCGCAGCCCCGCCCGGCCCTGAATGGGGGCAGTGGGCCGAGAGGCACTCGATCAGCCTATGGCGCATGGCGTAGGCGGTCTTGAGGCAGACGCGGCTGCGCTCGACCTCGTAGGCGGAGCCGGCCGTGTCGTCGAACGCCGCCGCGCGGATCACGTCCCTGACGGACTCAATCGCGCGGCGGCGCTCGGTCCCGCTCAGCTTCGCCATGTCCCGTTTGAAGGCGATTACCAGGTCCTCGGCGTTCATGCTGCCCCGCGGTCTACGAGGCTAACGATATGGCGCCGTGGGGACAGATGTGTGTCAATCCTGGTCTAACAGAGCTTTTTTAATTGACGCGCCCATATAAATCTTTTCTGCATACTCGACTGCTTCTGCAGCCTCTGCGGCGCTCCGTAATTGGTAAAGCGACCTGACAGAGAGTGGAATTCGATGTCATAGCTGGCGTCTTCATCGGAGGACAAGACTGCTTGATGACTATATGTTTTCATCTCTAGCCATCTCAGGCTATTATAAATATATCCGTTGGCAGCTTTTACGATTTCCGGTACGTTCCAATCGGAATCATTTTTTGGTAGTTGATAGACATGACTTCTGCTTCGTATGTGCATTCAGTATTTTTGCACTGGATAAAATCAACTGCATCTAATTTAGCTAGATCGGGAAGCGATATTGCATGGCGCTAAGCTTGACACAGAAAGAAACATATCGGGAGACGCTGGCTAATCTCGTTGCCAAGCAAAACGATGGCGCCTCCATTGTTTCCGCAAAGAAGGAGCTGGAAGCGCTATCGACTTCTCTCGTCCCGCGAATGCTTTACCGCTATCGACCTCCAAGTGAATACGCTTTTGCCGATCTAGAAAACGCGACTGTTACATTTTCTCATCCAAAGGTTTTCAGCGATCAGTGCGACTCGGTACCGATCTATAACTGGAATGGTATAGATGAAATCGAAAGTAATCTCAATGATGATGAACAAGCGTTAAAGATAATAGATCAAATTGATTTTAGACGACTTGCGTTTGTTTTAGGGGTTCTGGGGGCTCCTTTTAATCCAGCAAGAATAGATGAGTTCGAGATACTATCCGATGAGGGAAAAGTTAGTCTTTTTCGCTCGGCTGTTAAAAACTTGCGCTTATTTGTTGGAGGATTTGTTGCCCCAGTTCATCAGAATAGCTGCCGAAATTGTTGTCGCATTTTGTGCCTAACGGACAATCCTAGCGATTCGAATATGTGGAATGTATATTCCGAAAGCCAAGCGGGTTTCGTTCTTGCTTACGACAGAGAAGCTATTCGCAATTGCAACATAGCTAACGGAATGCGCACTGAATTATTACCAATTTTATATGATGACGAACCATTTAATTGCGACCCTCAAATTGCTTGGACTGCTGCTAGGATGCTTGGTCTTAATGTGAGCAGTGATGACATGCTTAGTGATCTACGGGCAATTTACAGAAAGGGCAGTGTGTTTGAGCGGGAGAACGAATATCGTGCCCGTCTTGTACCAGAGCCAGATGAGCTTGAGATGAATTATGTACAACGCCCATGCAAGCCGTTGCGAGTTATTCTTGGGAGCAGGATGACTCAAGAGGATAAAGAGCTTTGCATTTGCGCGGCGAATAAACTGGATATTCCTGTAGATGAACAGTGCTAGTTATCCTTTAATAGTGCCGTATAGTCAATTATTTGTCAGCTGAATCGGGCGTCAGTAGACTTCTGAGCTGGCGATTGCTATATCTACGGGGGCATTTCGAAAGATAATTTGGTGTAATTTACGTTAACGGGAGTTGCTTGTCTATGAGTTTATCTTTATCAAATTGGGATTACTACTTGGTTCTTGAAAGAGAGCTTGTTAATTCCTTTAATTATGTTGAGCTGAGCAACGATAATTTCTCAACTTATTCAGTTGAATTTGCAAAGATGCTTTTATCGATTTGTTCTGAATTTGATTCGGTTTTTAAAGATTATGTCGAACTTCGATCCGGAAATAGACCATCTAATATCAAGGAAGCATTCGAGAGCCTGTCTGCTTTGAATGATATTGCCTGTGTAAATGAGGTAGTTGACATTGCGATTAACCAGAGTATTTCACTCAAACCTTTTAATGCGTGGATAAATGGAATGTATGCAAAATTAACTTGGTGGGATAGCTATAACGCTGTGAAACATGATCGTGGTACGTATTTTAGAAAAGCTAATTTGGAGAACTGTTTGAATTCACTGGCAGCTTTATTATGTATCGAAATTGTCAGTTTGAAATGTTTTGGAGTTAAGCGTTTGACTCCAGTTAATCGATTGTTTCGTATACCTAACAAACAACTTTGCCGATCATTGCCGGGCCAAAATGGACAATGGGATTTGGTTATCGATTCTAAGGAGCTGAATGAAACATCAAATATGAGACCTGCAAATTTGATGATAGTGAAGAGCGTGAGCTAGCGATACTTTGGATCGCACAAAAAATAGATGGCGTAAGCGTGGGGGGGGGTGATGACGTCTGCCTGACGCAAAACGGCTTTCGCACTAGAATCTGAAATAACCACAAGGAAGGTTCTTGAGAAGGATGAGGACCGCAATGTAGATCTTAGCGGACGCCGCGCCCGACATGTTCGCTGAGCCCCACCTCAGCGACGGGACGATCGACAGCTGGTGCTTATCCGCAGGCTCTCCGATCAGGTGCTTAATTCGATCATAGAAGCCGAGGCCGGTCAGCTTCACTGCAGTGGCGTGAACAGCCGGAACATCTATTGCGAATGTATTCTTAAGACCTGCAGCGTCGACATTGTCGTTGCTCTCTACTATGAAGTGACTCAAGTGGTCACCGGGAATTGAGCCCGTGAGCACGAAATACTGAGCAGTTTAATCAAGAGGGCCGCTTCCCGGGGACTGGGGGCGCAGCTCTCGGCCAATGGTTTCACCGGGTGGTTACTCTGACGTGCTCGAGCAGGAAGGATGGAGGAGATGGTCCATGCCCCTGGACACAGTGAGTGCTATTGTTTTATTGGTTATTGTGTCCTTAACCGCTTATTCGATATCAACTGACATGCAGTCTAATTATGTTGGTTGTTATCTTTATTTTGTCGTTATTAGGTGCTCTTGCGCTAAGGCTGATGGAGCTGATTTTTATGGCATATCCTCCGAAACGTCCAAATAGCCACATAATTGATACAGAGGCATGCTCTTTCGTCACCTCCCTTATGCCTTCTGAAAACTGGGTTGTTCGAGACTTAACAGAACGTGATTTTGGAATCGATAAAATTTTTGAGCGCTTTGAAAACGGATTCGCTACTGGTGAATTAATGGCAATTCAGGTGAAGGGAACAAACAAGCCACTCGAAGATAAACCTGAAATTCCATTTTCCATTGATACGAAGACGCTTTTATACGCTGAAATGTTTGCAATACCTTTTCTTTTAATTAGATGTTCTTTAGCGGATGATGGAGCGTGCTATTTTGTCTGGTTGCAAGAGTATATTCGTGTTCGATTGAATTTCGATAATTCGTCTTGGCGAAAGCAAAGGTCAAATACTATTTTAATTCCAACTTCTAATAGATTGGGCGATACCTCTGCTGAAAGTCGGTTAATCCATATCTCTCGGTTTCCAAAAATGAAAGAGTCATGGATCAAATATTATATAAATACATGTGATTTAGCGTATCGACTTCCGAATTATATTGAGGATGATACCGTCACATTAGATTTCGCAATACAATACGTTTTGCCTGTTCTTGATAGCCTTGAGAAGGCTAATAACATGCTTGGTTTAATTTCCAACCACTTTGTCGCTACTAAATTGAGCCAAGCTATTGAGCTTGGAAAACGTATATGCGACAAAGAGTTTGAAAGCGAATTAACTGATTCGTTTTTTAAATTCGTTTGCCTGTGTTCTGATGTACGCAAATCTATAGATGTGCTATCACTTAGATTCGATGTCGATCATATGAGGTTTTTATATGAGTCCGAAGGCATGGCGGAGTATTAGTGCTCTGTTTTTTCTGCGGGTTGAATGTAATGCGGGATTTCTTGTCGGATACTTTAATCTACTGCTTATCTTCAAGAAAGACCTGAAAGGTATTTTGTTTGACTACGTTTGTGCCTAAGTTGCTTTGAAAGCATGGTTTTTAGAGAATAATCCCCGAGCCTTGCTCCGTGTGGCGGCACGTAAAAGTTGTACTGTGCTTGGGCAGGTAAAAGTCCAAGACGATTAGATATCCGAGAGGATATCGAGCCCGCGTCGGGGAGATAAGGTGAGTCCGCGCCGGGGACTTTAATTTCGGCGGCAATTAGGTTTCCGAAAGGATGCCGTGGCTGGCAGCCAGCAGAAAACCGCTCTACACACTCCTTCCGCGTGCCGCCTGCTCAAACGATTTGCGCCGAAAAGGATATCCGGTTTGTGCCATAAGACGTTGCTGTCGACAATGCACGGGACGGCAAGGACGTGGCGGCTCTCATCAAATTGCAGTCACAAAGATACCTTTTATCGATTCCCTGTTGAAAAACTAAATTGATAGTCTGAGAATAACTTAAGAGAGCCTTAAATCTCGGAGAAAGGATGTCGTATGAATAACCTTCGAGAAAGATGGCGAGGACTAACAGCGCTGGGAGTTGCTGTATTTGCCGCCGCCTGCATGACGGTTGCCCCGGCGCCCTCATTTGCTGATATTGATTCTCTCGTTGGTCTTCAATATATTGATCATAGCGAGTCTCGCAATTTGACAGGTTTCTCTGTTTCTCGTCCTGCTGGAACGTATTATTTCGACAACGATGGCTCGATGCAGACCGGACTCGTTCGGTGCGAGGACGGCAACCTTCGCTATTTCGATCCCGAGACTGGCGTCATGGTCACGAACCAGTGGTATAACGATTACGAAGCCGTTTGGTACTATTTTGGCGCTGACGGGACCGCGGTGTCGAACTGGCAGCTTATCGGCGGGGATTGGTACTACTTCTATCCCGAAAACCACGATATGGCATACGGCCGAGTTCAGATTGATGGCAAAAACTACTTCCTGAACACCCCTGGCGCCAATGCTGATGGCCGCATGCAGCATAGTGGCTGGATTTATGACTCCATCTATGGAAAGTGGCTCTATGCGACTTCCAGCGGCGAGCTGTTGACCGGTTGGCATAATATCGGTGGAACTTGGTACTATTTCAATGAGTACGGTGTCATGCTAACTGGCTGGATCAACGATTCGGGCACCTGGTACTACGCCAACGCCTCCGGCGCGATGGCCACTGGCTGGCTCAATATCGGCGGTGCGTGGTTCTATCTCGACGGCTCGGGCGCCATGGTCGCTAACGGCTGGCGCAGCCTGGGTGGCTCTTGGTACTGGTTCGACGATTCCGGTGCGATGGCCACCGGCTGGCGTCAGGTCGGCGGCGCCTGGTACTACTTTAGCGGTTCCGGCGCTATGGCCCACGACGCCTGGGTCGGCGACTACTACCTCCAGTCTTCCGGCGCCATGGCTACGAATGCCTGGGTTGGCTCCTACTATGTCGGCGAGGACGGCAAGTGGATTCCGGACTACGGTTTAGTTTGGTATAAGAGCGGTAGCGATGTTTACCATACGCATAAGTGTCGTACCGTTGGCAAGGACGCAAAGGGCTATTCGCAGATCTCTATCCAGGAGGCCCGGAAGCGCGGTGCTTTACGAGAGTGCAAGAACTGCCAACAAATTGGCTAACGCATTATTGAGCTAGTTTTGATTGAGGCCCCGTTGCCCTGAGGTGACGGGGTCGCTGCGTGATTGGATACCGTGCTGCTATGAAGAAATGCTCATTCGGGGTGTTGGTCTTTTCGGGCCTTGTTTCTTTGGGACTCCTTTTGGGTTCGCCCTCGATGTTATACGCCCTTGATTCGAATAACACTGACGAAGGTCCCGCATCTAACGTTGCTATTGCTTCTGTCGAGTCAGGCGTTGATGCTCAGCGCGAATCGACCTTCGCTGTCGAGCAGAACTCTCAGGTTGATAATGAGACCCCTTCTGAGGTTTCGAATCAAATTGTTTGGCATCAGGGGTGGATATCACCCGAAGAAGGGGCTGGTTATTGGCGTTGGGGCTTGTCCGACGGAACAATCGCTGTTTCTTCTTGGAGACACATAAACGGTAGCTGGTACTGGTTCGACGACGAAGGTCGAATGGCTCAGGATGGATTGGTTCAAGTCGGGGGTGCAACTTATGGATTCTCCTCTTCGGGTGCAATGCGTGTCGGCTGGTACCTAGATTCTACAGGCCCCACTTCTGCTTGGCGTTATTTCTCCGGTTCTGGCGCCATGGTAAAAGGCTGGCTTTCAGACGGCAGCAACTGGTATTGGCTGGATGATGAGGGCAAGATGGTCCACGATACAATGCTGCAGATCGGGGAAGCCACGTATGGATTCTCCTCTTCTGGCGCAATGCTTATCGGATGGCACCTTGATGCTTCCGTCTGGCATTATTTCTCCGGCTCTGGTGCCATGGTGAAAGGCTGGCTCTCGGATGGGGGTCGTTGGTACTGGCTTGATCCTGCAGACGGTTCTATGGCCACCGGGTTGAAAGAATGTAATGGCACTTCTTATAGCTTTAACAGCTCAGGGGCCATGCTCTCCTCCCAGTGGGCTCTTATTGACAACAACTGGTATTACGCTGACTCCAACGGCTTACTGCATGGAGGCTGGTTACTTCTAGGGAATTCTTGGTATTACCTGGATCCAGGAAGCCATATTATGCTCACGGGCTTTATGCAAGTGGAGTCGTCCACCTATTTCCTTACGAGTTCAGGCGCCATGGCAACAGGCTGGGCACTTGTTGATGGTACTTGGTATTACGCCGCATCAAATGGAGCTATTCAACGAGGACGATGGATAAAGTTCGGAAGCGCCTGGTATTACCTTGATGATGTATCCGGCGCAATGTGTACTGGTGAATTCGCGGTAGGAAACACGCGCTATTTTTCTTATGATTCCGGTGCGATGGCATCTTCGTGCTGGATTAACTTGAGCGACGGTATGGCATGGGCGAAATCGTCTGGAGCACTGAGCGAGCCGTTGCCTACTTCATCTGATGGATCTCCCGTAGTCGCTGATCGTGCTGACTCGTCTTCATTGCCAGGTGTGATTCATATTGGAGACGCGGTTTTCTATGCGGATGCAAACGGTGCCGTCAATGTAGCATCTGGTTGGATTATGTCGAAAGACGCTTCTGACGAAAGCGGCAATACTTGGTATTACGCATCTTCCAATGGTGTCCTTAAGTCTGGTTGGCAATATGTTAACGGTGCGTGGTATTGGATGGATCCTTCCACCTACAAGATGAAGACCGGATGGCTCAATGACCGCGGCACGTGGTACTGGCTTCAGCCTTCGGGCGCTATGTTTGCTAACGGGTGGCTGAAAATCGATGGCGTCGACTACTACTTCAATGCAAGTGGTGCATGGTTGAATACGTCTGGTTCTGTTTTGGGGGTTAATAGGTCCAGCCTGGTCAATTGGCTTATGAGCCACGAAAACGATGGCTATTACCGTGGAACACCCTACGATACGCATCTTAGCCAAGAAACATGCATGTATCCAAAGGGTGATCCTCGTTGGGATGGGTATACCGGTATGAACTGCGGCGGATTTGTATCGCATGCGTATATGAAAGCGGGCGGTAATTTAGCTCCCATTGCCGCCGAGCAGAGCCATTCCCCTTGGAGTGGAGGTCCCGGAAGGGGCGGCTGCGTTAACGCTTATCGTTGGTACGGCTACGCTATCGATACGTGCGCGAACGTGACTTATTTCAACTCTATTGATGAGTTGTTGCGCAGTGGCTTGGCTCGTAAGGGGGACATTGTGTTCTTCAATCCTTACAACCCATATGCCGACGATAGCCACATTGGCTTTTTCTGGGGCAATTCGCCGAGCGAAAATTTGTTCTGGCATAGTGATGGTTATGGAAACCGCATCTCCGGTTTGACCGCTTTGGGTCCATCGAAAGTAATATTGATTCGTTAGAATTCTGAGTTGTAGGGGACTCTCTGGGTCCCCTACCTTTTTGACATCTAGTTTGAAAGTTTATTTGAAGTCGGTATTCTTGGGGGGGGGTAAGAGTAGGGACTAGGAGTCCTTGGTTTCACCCTGCTGGGAAGTTCTTGTTTACATTGTGGTATTGCGTGCAGTTATTTGTCGTCCTAGATGGCATCTTGTCCAGTTGGATGTTCAGAAATCTTTCACAGCCATGCTGTAAGCTAAACGCAAACAAGAACGAATGACGAGGTTTACATGAGCAAACATCTTAAGTTATTTTCGGCATTGTTGGTGCTGATGGTCCTTGCGCCCATTTCTGTGTTTGTTTTCCCCTCGAACGCGGAAGCTGCGCGGTCCCTAGTTGAGAATTCCTGGCGTTATGAGGATGGGCAATTGGTCGCAGAGGATGCTTCTTCCGAAGAAGATGGAATAGCCTTATTGTCCATGGACATTCTTCCCGATGGGGCTACGGCGCAGGGCATCGATGTCAGTGAGCATCAAGGACGTATTGACTGGAATGCTGTTAAGGCTTCTGGTATCGATTTCGCTATTCTGCGTGTTGGATTTGGCGCTCCATCTTGGGGCGGTCGAGTTGACTATCAATTTAATCGAAATATTTCTGAGTGCGAGCGACTCGGAATTCCCTACGGCGTCTATATCTATTCATATGCTTTTGATAATCAGCAGGCAGCCGATGAGGCATCAATGGTGATCAATTGCCTTTCTGGACATAATCCAAGATTGCCGGTGTATTACGATCTTGAGGATAACTCGATAATTGCAAATGGACGTCAAACCGGAATTGCATCGAGGGCGCAGGTTTTTTGTAATAGGATTTCTGCCGCAGGATATGAGCCTGGTATTTATGCAAATTTAAATTGGTTTAACAACATTTTGACTGACTCTGTATTTAAGAGTAGCTCTTGGGATCATTGGATTGCTCAATATAACTCGCAATGTGACTATACCGGCAATTACAGTTTTTGGCAGTATAAGAGCAACGGAAAAGTTCTTGGAATCAACGGCAACGTTGATATGAACTACGCGTATGTTGATGTCTCCCTTTATCATTGGCAACTAATTGACAGCACCTGGTATTATGCAGCCTCCAACGGCAAGGCGTATGCCGGATGGTTGTTTCAGAGCGGCACGTGGTACTGGCTCGACCCCGACGCGGGCGGTGCCATGGCAACCGGCCTTCACGAGTGCAACGGCTCCCTGTACTGGTTTAATTCGTCCGGCGCGATGGCGACCGGGTGGGTCCTCGACGACGGGACCTGGTACTACGCGACGGGTTCCGGCGCGCTGGCGCGCGGCCCCGTTTCCGTCGGCGGCGTGCCCTACTGCTTCGACGCCCGGACGGGGGCCATGCTGACGGGCTACCAGACGGACGCGCAGGGCGTCCGCCGCTACTTCGGCAGCTGCGGCCCCCTTAACGGATGGGGCCTCGTCGACGGCTCCTGGTACTGGTTCGCGAACGGCATCGCCTCGACCGGCTGGCTTTACACCGGCGGCTCCTGGTACTGGCTCGACCCCGACGCGGGCGGCGCCATGGCGACGGGCCTTCACGCATGCAACGACTCAGCGTACTGGTTCAACTCCTCCGGCGCCATGGCGACCGGGTGGGTCCTCGACGGCGGGACCTGGTACTACGCGACGGGCTCCGGCGCCCTCGCCTCCGGCTGGCTCAACCTAAACGGCGCCTGGTACTGGCTCGACTCCTCGACGCACGCCATGGCCACCGGGCTCCATGGGTGCAACGGCTCCATGTACTGGTTCAACGGCTCCGGCTCGATGGCGACCGGATGGGTCCTCGACGGCGGCACATGGTACTACGCGACGGGCTCCGGCGCCCTCACCTCCGGCTGGGCCTACGTCGGCGGCGCCTGGTACTGGCTTGACCCCTCGACGCACGCTATGACTACGGGTGTTCAAGAAATCGATGGGGTGAAATACTCTTTTGCTAGTAATGGCGCTTGGCTCGGCTAGCACTCTTCTTTAATTGCTTTTTTCTAATTACATATTGCTCTTAGCTATCCATTTGTAGACTATGTTTATGTAAAAATTGGTAACTACTGGGGGCTGCACATGGCAAGGAAAAAGCGAATAACATTAATCCTAATCATTCTTTCAACTCTACTGCTCGCTGGACCCGGTGTGGTTGATATCGCGAACGCAGAACCCATAAGCTCCTCCATCCCTACTGATTTTGAGCGGCAATCCGTCCCCTCGACTCTTTCTCCTTCAGATTCAATCGATGATGGTCCTGCTCAAGAATCCGTTAAATGGAATCTGGGTTGGAATTTGTTTGACGGCAACTGGTTCTATGTGGATTCAGTCAATCCGGTCTCGTTGCATTCTTGCTGGCTCCATACCAATGGGGCCTGGTATTGGCTCGACCCCTCGACGCATGCCATGGCCATCGGGCTCCATGAGTGCAATGGCTCCGCGTACTGGTTCGACGCCTCCGGCGCGATGGCGACCGGGTGGGTCCTCGACGACGGGACCTGGTACTACGCGACGGGTTCCGGCGCGCTGGCGCGCGGCCCCGTTTCCGTCGGCGGCGTGCCCTACTGCTTCGACGCCCGGACGGGGGCCATGCTGACGGGCTACCAGACGGACGCGCAGGGCGTCCGCCGCTACTTCGGCAGCTGCGGCCCCCTTAACGGATGGGGCCTCGTCGACGGCTCCTGGTACTGGTTCGCGAACGGCATCGCCTCGACCGGCTGGCTTTACACCGGCGGCTCCTGGTACTGGCTCGACCCCGACGCGGGCGGCGCCATGGCGACGGGCCTTCACGCATGCAACGACTCAGCGTACTGGTTCAACTCCTCCGGCGCCATGGCGACCGGGTGGGTCCTCGACGGCGGGACCTGGTACTACGCGACTGGCTCCGGTGCCCTCGCCTCCGGCTGGCTCAACCTAAACGGTACGTGGTACTGGCTCGACCCCTCGACGCATGCCATGACCACGGGCGTTCAAACTATCGGATCATGTGAATACATATTTAATAGTACCGGCAAGATGATGGCTAATTGCTGGTCAAACGGTGATGGGTCTTGGATGTATCATTCGTCATCCAGCGGCGCAATTGACCTTAAAGGCATAATGACCGATTCGGGAATCCAGCTGATTGACGATGACGGTAATGCCAGAACGGGCTGGATTGAGAGTCAGGGTTCTCGATATTATTGTTCTGCTAATGGGGTAATTCTGACTGGATGGCAGCAAATTGCTGGGTCTTGGTATTACTTTAACTCGGATGGTCGAATGGCGACCGGCTGGCTTAACGATGGCGGTAACTGGTACTGGCTAGATTCCGCTTCTGGCATAATGAAAACGGGATGGCTTTCCCGTGGGGACACATGGTATTACCTTGATGCCGCACGTGGGGGAGTAATGTTGAGCAACGGTTGGTATTGGATCGGCTCTACTGACTACAAGTTCAGTTCATCCGGCGCAATGGTTGGCGCTTGGGTCGATGTCCCGTGCTATTCGCAGTACCCGGAACTTCCTACTGGCTGTGAGTCGGTTGCCCTTACAAACTTGCTTAACTACTATGGTTTCGGTTTAGGTAAGACGATTATTGCGGATTACTATTTGCCCAAGGGAAGTAATGGCAATTTTGTTACCGCTTTTGATGGCAATCCAAGGCGTAGCAGCGGGGGTCTCATGGGATGCGTCGCACCTGCGATTACTATTGCTGGTAATAACTTTCTGCGTGCTGCTGGAAGTGGCAAGCAGGCAAAAGACGTCTCTTTCTCGTCAATTTCTTCCATTAAGAACAGGCTGACCTGTGGTCAACCTGTTGAGATGTGGAATACCGAATGGGGAAGTTGGCCAGGAGGCCGTTATGCTGCGCGTTGGTATAACGGGCATTCCTATGGTCTGTGGGGCGGTAATCATGCCGTAGTCCTTAAAGGCTATGATGACGAGCAGGGAATTGTCTATCTTTCGGATTCGATTAACGGCAATGTTACGCGAAATGCCCAGGTGTTCTTCGGCACGTGGCAACAGATGGATAGCCAGGCCGTGGTAATTGAATAGCCATGATGCTAAAAGGGGAGAGCTCGACGAGCTCTCCCCTTTTGCTACATTGTTAATCTAGCTACGCCGTCTTCTTACGTCCAAATAGTTCGTCCCAGTTACTGGCTGCCAAAACTGTTCCGCATACAATTACAACGCAGCAGATTACGGATGCCATGTCGGGAATTGTTCCAAGCAAGATCAGGCCAAAGACCACTGACCATGCCGAATAGGAGATATTCAGAGCCATCGCACGCGCTGCTCCGATTGCCGCAATGCCCTTGTAATAGAACAGATAGGATGCAGTTCCTGCGAGTCCGGCGAGTGCAATAATCAATGTGGGCATGCTTGGGATAGCGCCCAACGTGAAATGCCATGCTCCGAAGAGGGGGAGTACGAGCGCTCCATAAACAAGCGCACTTGTAGTTTCGCGGATTTGCAAAGCTGTTTCGTCATCAACGGCATCATCTTTCATTCCCCATGCGCACAGCACCGCTTCGGATCCCCATCCAATAACGGCAAGCACTGCGCCGAGTAAGCCGAGGGGGGCATTTGCAATCTCGCTCGATCCGGCCGATAGATAGCCCATCGTCATTACACCGCAAAGAGCAACGAGAAGGGAAAGAATCTGGCCTTTGCCCATTTTCTCCTTCAGCAGTACGAAGGAAAGGAATGCTCCGACTGCGGGATAGAAGGCGGAGATGATTGCCGTGTAGGCAGCTCCGATGTTATTAATTGCCAATACGTAGCCGGTCATTCCGATAGGTCCACCGAGTAGGGCGCCGGCGATGACGACCTTGCCCGAACGAGTTTTAAGTGCAGCGAGCGTGTCTTTTAGTCTGCCTCGGACTCCCATGTAGCCAAAGAGCCAAATTGCACAGAAGGCATCATGGAGAAAGGATCCCGCAATGGAGGCGCATGCAAGCGCTTCC
This sequence comes from uncultured Collinsella sp., assembly GCA_959020715.1. Classification (GTDB taxonomy): domain Bacteria; phylum Actinomycetota; class Coriobacteriia; order Coriobacteriales; family Coriobacteriaceae; genus Collinsella. Next base: position 39,079 of record CAUESV010000005.1, read on the forward strand.
GCCGATCCAATATAGGGCGCAAGCGCCAAGCCGATTCCAAGAATTACTGTATCAAGGCCCCAAAGAAGACCGCTAAAAAAGCCGAATTGCATCGTTACTCACCTTTCCGATAGATCTCCAGTGCCTTTTTGAGGTATTTGGCACCGTAATTGAAGTAGATATAGAGCCATTCGCCCACGAAGTCGCCTTCGGCTTCTTTCAGAAGAGACCAGAGGTACCAGCACCATCCTGCAAGGGCAATGTGCGCATAGTTATGCGCAATTTCGTTGTTTGTTGCCTTGCGCCCAAAATATGCATCAAGCGCGCGGTCGACTTCATCTTCGGAAAGCTCGCAGCAGACACTGCATGTTCCAAAATCGTTTGCGTAATCGCTCATGCCAGCATATTCCCAGTCAATGAGATAGTACTTGTCGTTCTCATCGATAAGGAAATTGAGGTAAAAGAAGTCATTGTGGCAAAGGCATTTTGGTGCATTATCGGCCTGTACAAAGTGCTCCAATTCATCGATTTCGGCGGACATTTCCCTGTAGCCTGGAATGTCGATGGGACCTTTTTCCAGAAGAAGTGATTCGTAGCGCTTCGCTTCGAGGTAGAAGTCAAATTCGGTTTCAACATTTGCACCACTCTCGTGAAGCGAACGACACATCTGCATCATTCGATTCATTTGGGCAGGATCATGCGGGTCAGGCTGCTTTGCGTTGGGTACAAACTTCGAAATTTTCCAACCACGCTTTGGGTCCTCATGAATGAACGTGTCGTCAAGGCCGAGCTCCTTGGCCTTTTTAAGTGCGGCTACTTCTCCATTTCTGTTAATAAGCAGTTCGGTCCCGACTCCCGGATGGCGGTAAACGTACTCTCCGTCATTGGTTCTAAAGTGGCACGATAGATTCGTAAGACCTTGTTTAAGGGGATAAACGTCGTGAATCTCTGATTTGGAGCAGCCGAGCACTTGCTCGATGTTATCGAAAATATCGGAGTCAACGTTTTCGATAAAATGCGGATCAAAGGCACGCAGCTCATCAAGAGAATCGAATTCGTTGATCTCGCCCTCAGGATACTTCTTGATAACCATATCGAGCTCCTTGATGTGCTCGATATATAGATCTTCCCAAAGCTTGTCCGTTGTTTCGGGCTTGTTATATTCCGTTTCGAGAATCTGCTTAAATGCAAGCGAGAAGGCTTTATCAAAGTAGACATGTCCGAGCATATACCAAGCATCGGAACCGCCAATCGTAACATTGGTAATTCTGTCCATTGCTCCGGTTTGAATGCACCATTCTTTGGTGGCGCCTTCAGCATATTGAGCAGAATAAAATGCTTTCCAAACGTATGCTTCGAACGGATTGTTTAGAAGGTAATCATCGCTTGAGCAAATATAGGTGTTGCCAAGCCGCTCTTTTACGCACATAAGCGATGCGTGGTTATTTTTGGATGCATATTCGTTGTTGACGACAATCGAGACGCCGAACTTGCTTTCGAGATAGAAGAAATATTCTTTTTTATAGCCGACAACGACGGTGATATTGCTGATACCTGCGTCTTGCAGCTGCCTAATCTGTCGCTCAATGAGGATCTCACCACGTACTTTTAAAAGGCCTTTGGGCTTTTCATACGAAATGGGAGCAAAGCGGCTCGAAAGCCCCGCAGCCAATATCACTGCGTTTTCAACCTTATAGGGATGAAGCGCTTCGTAACCGCCGTCGGTTAGGCTGTCCGATTCGAGAAGCCCCTCATTCGTGAGCTCTTTATTCGCTGCGTTTACTGATCCAAGTGAAAGGCCGGTGCGCTCGGCAACTTCTCGCTGGCTGGCATATGGGTTCTTTAGGTATTCGTACAGAACTGTAAAGTTACGCTTGGTCAGTTCCACTGCAGGCCTCCAATTAAGATGTTCATTGCTTAGGAAAAGAATAGAATGATTGAACGATATGTTCAATCAATTGTATTTAGCTACATAGACTGAACAGAAAGTAGCGAAAATCAATCTCGAAAGGTGGATTAAAATAACTAAATAGGATATCTGGGAGGGTCGCTTATGTATCGATTCGAAAAGAAGGCCACGCTTGTTTGTGCTGCTGCGTCATTAATCACTGCTTGCTGCTTGCCCCTGAGTGCGAATGTCGCGTTTGCACAGGATTCCGTTGAGGCTCAGAGTATTGAGTCAAAAGCGGATTTTTCTTCTGTGGTTTCCGATGATTTGCAACCTGATAATTCTTCCGTCATAAAAGATGGCTGGCAACGAGACGAGTCGTCTGGAGTTTGGTATTACGGAAAAAACGGTAAACACCAAACTGGCTGGCTGCAAAGCGGGGGCTATTGGTATTGGCTTGATCCGGCCAATGATGGTGCAATGCAGACAGGTTATTTCAATGTGACCGATGCTGGCGGATCGACTGCTTCGTTTTATGCGAATGACGGCAATGCCGCAACGCCTTTTGGCGCGCTATATCAGAACTGCTGGCTACGTAACTCAGATGGAAATTGGTTTTATGCCAATGCTGGAGGCGATTTAGCTGCTGATTGGTTTTATCAAGACGGCACATGGTATTACCTGGATCCTGCCACCCATATAATGCAGGTTGGTTTTGTCGACCTCGGGAGCGGGAAATACTATTTAGATGCCACTGGTGCTATGAAAACCGGCTGGATTCTCGTTGACGGGAATTGGTACTGGGCATATCCATCGGGCGCACTTGCTTCGTCATGGCAGACGATAGGTGGGACTCGCTATTATTTTGACTCTCAGACGCTGGCTATGTTCAAAGGTCGTCACGAGATCGATGGAAGTACCTACATTTTTGGCGACTATGGCCTCGTAAATGGATGGTTCAAAGATGGAGTAGATTGGTATTACTGCTCTAATGGTATTGCGGTCACTGGCTGGCAACTCGTTAACGGAACCTGGTATTATCTCGATCCGGCTTCCGACGGCAAAATGTCTGTTGGGTATTTAGACCTTGGCAATGCAGCATATTATTTGAATTCGAATGGGACTATGGCTATTGGTTGGGCTCAGTCCGAGGACGGCTGGTATTTTGCCTCTGAATCTGGCGCGCTTATTTCTGGCTGGTATAAAGAGGGCGTGAGTTGGTATTACCTGGACCCTGCTAGCCATCTCATGAAAACGGGCTTATTTGAGGTGGGCGGCAACGATTGTTTCGCAAACCTGAGCGGTAGACTTGTGGTGTCAAGCTGGATTACCGTTAAAGACGGCGTAGAAAGATATGCCGATGGCAATGGATATCTTTGCAAAGATGTGATCCGCGAAAACGGTACTATCCTAAAAACAGCTGGAGCTGATGGCTGGCAGGTTGCGTCCGGTTGGGTTAATGTTGCAAATTAAAGGTTTTATGCTGAGCCCGGAACGGGCGTCATTCATCGTGGATGGCTGCAGATTGATGGCGATTGGTATTGGCTTGATGCCGATTCTGGTGCGATGAAAACTGGATGGGTTTTTACTGACGGTGCATGGTATTACCTAAACGCCGACGGAAAAATGGCAACTGGTTGGAAATGCCTCAATGGAACATGGTATTACCTTGACTCCAACGGCAGCATGCATGTTGGCTGGCTTAAAGATTCGGGTAAGTGGTATTGGCTAGACGGCAGCGGTGCTATGGCAACAGGCGCAAGAACCATCGATGGCGTGCGTCGAATTTTCTGGAGCGATGGCCAGTGCGACAAGGTTGGCTGGCAAAATCCTCCGCAGTATCCCCAGGTCAGCTCTTGGACTGTTCAGTTGCCTAGCTACTGCACTGGCTACTTTACCTATGTGACTCCTTCTCGCATTTCTGTCGAAGCGACGCGGGAAGATTGCGTGAATGCCTTTATTCAGCGTGCTTACGAATATATCGGTACGCAATATATTGAGCCTTGGTCTACCGCTCCCGGCGGGGCTGTTGATTGCTCTGGTTTTGTCTTGCAATGTCTTTATGCTACTGGCATGGATATGGGTGTTTACAACCCTTATAACCATCGCTGGGATCCAAGCCAAACCTACAATTCGATGAATTGGTATCGAAGCAACATCTTTATGCCCGTGAGCACCAGCTCGATTCAGCGTGGCGATGTGATTTATTATCGCGGGCATATCGCAATCGCACTTGGCGGCGGTATGATGATTGACTCCTGGCCTCATCAGGGTGTCGGTATTCATCCCGTCAGCGCTAGGGGAAATGTGATCGGCGCAGCCCGTCCGTTTATCTAATTGATTCCTTGTAAGACAGTCGGTACCGGTTGGGGGCCTGAAATGAATGCTCGGATTGATCATCGAATTTGCTGGCGAGCAATCGGCTTGGTGCTACTATCCGCCTCGCTCTCGGTTTTCGCCCCCGCGTTTTCTTGCACTGCTTATGCCGTGGAAGAGGGGGCGAATAACGATATCGTAGAGCGCGACTCGACGGAAGGGTCGGGTGCTTTTGTCGGCGGCGGTCTCGCTCAAGATTCCAACGATTATGCTGGCAAAACAGCGGAAGATTCGAATCCACAGGTTGTCGAAAGCCAAGACTCGTCGACGACGGAAAAACTATCTGGATGGCAATGGGACGGTTTGTCCTGGTATTACTATCTTGACGACTGCCGTTTGACCGGAATGCAGAATGTTGACGGCTCGTTGTTTTATTTGGACCCCGCTCGTGACGGCGCGATGAGTTGCGGCTGGATTTTTACTGACAATAAGTGGTATTACGCGAGTCCATCAGGCGCTTTGGCAAATGGTTGGCAGCTTATCGGAGGCCAATGGTACTGGTTTGACTCCCTTGACGGCTGTTCCATGGTTACTGGGCGACGTGTTATCGATGGGCATCCTTATCTTCTTGGAACCTATGGACTGATTAATGGATGGTGTCTTGATAACGGTTTATGGTATTGGGGTAGCAATGGTGAAGTCTTAACCGGTTGGCTTCAAACTGGCAATAACTGGTATTGGCTTGATCCCGCCAATGATGGTGCTATGTCTAGGGGAATCGTTTCCGTTGGCTCATCACGTTATTATTTATCGGATTCCGGTGCAATGGCTGTTGGTTGGGCGTTTGATGGTACGGACTGGTATTACGCAGACGGTTCCGGCGCACTTGCGTCGGGCTGGCGTTCGGTGAACGGCGCTTGGTATTGGCTCGATATCGCAAATGACAATAGAATGGTTACCGGCTTTTTTTCCATCGGATCGAATCGGTATCATTTTTCTTCAACGGGAGCGCTGTCACTCGGCTGGTTTATGAGCGATGGAGACTGGTATTACGCTGAGCCATCTAATGCATCGGGTATTGTAAAGACGGGTTGGCTGAAGGACGGTAGCCAATACTATTATCTTGATCCTGCCGTCGACGGCAAAATGCTGCTCGGGAATTTTTCTGTAAATGGGAAAAGCTATTATGCAAAAGGCTCAGGCGCTGTTGCTTGTCGTGAATGGGTAGATGTCCTTGACTCGGTTCAGGATGGTCCGTCTAAGGCTTTTGCTGGTTCTGACTGCTCGTTGTGCGGAACATTGCGCAATGGGAAGTTATTTACTTCAAACGGCGATGGCGAATTGGTCGAAGCGCGCGGTTTCGTGACGCTTGGTGGCTGCATTTTCTATGCTGATCCGACTAATGGCTCCTTGAGCGTCGGCTGGCAGAACGTTAACGGAAAATGGTACTTCTTTGATGAGACCGCTGGCTATGCACGATCTGGCTGGCTGAGCAAGGATGGCTCCTGGTTCTATTTAGATCCATCTACTTACGTTATGAAAACCGGTTGGGTTGCCGTTAACGGATATTGGTATTACTTGAATTCGTCTGGTTATATGCAGACGGGATGGCTCAATTTGGGCGGCACCTGGTATTGGCTTGATGCTAGTGGGGCTATGGCTACTGGCTGGCGCGTTGTGGACGGATCCTGGAATTACTTCATGGCTAACGGCGCGTGGGTGTCAGACTATATGGACGCTAAAGCTCAAAGTTATTCAAGCAATACAAATTGGCTGATACTTGTCGATACGTCGCGTTGTATCACGAGCATCTACACTGGGTCATGGAATAATTGGTCCTTAAACCGTCGATATGTATGTTCGACGGGAAAAGCCAGTACGCCAACTGTGATAGGGGAGTACCAAGTCTACGGAAAGGGATACTCCTTTGGGCATGGATATACTTGCTATTACTACACACAGTTCTACGGTGATTATCTATTCCATTCTTCGCCCTACTACGTCAACAGTAACCGGGTGATGGATCCCACGATGGGCGTTCCATCCTCTGCAGGATGTGTGCGCCTTGAGATCCAGAACGCAAAATGGATTTACGATAACATACCTTATGGAACAAAGGTTGTTACCTATTGATATTGGACAAGTGTCTTTAAAGGTGGGAGAAAGACACTGATTCTTAAGGGACTCTTTTCCAATTGAGGTGCTTTGATTTGGCAAGCGGTTTCATGAGAAGGCAGTCATAAACTGTATGCACTTCCGGTGCGCAGGATTTTAATTCTCTACGAGCTTCCTTTTCAGATTATTTTGAAAAGCCAACCATCTCGCTCCCTCTAGGGGGGCGAGATGTCGGTGTTGGTGTTAAAAATTACGGGAGCACCATTCAATTTGCCGCCATGTATTATCTAAAGGCCGAGCCTTCTCCTGTCTTTTTTGAGCGTAATAAACAACACCTTAAATCTCTAATGATTGCTTTGCTAATCTTGAAAACATGACTTTGGGAGGATTTTTGGAAATAGAAAAGGGAAATGGTACAGGCGTATGCGTACTTCTTTCAGCATATAAACCTGATCTTAAGTTTTTCGCCGCTCAACTTGATTCGATTGATGAACAAACGTTTCCGGTTACGCTTTTGGTCAGAAATGACTGCCCCGAATCGGCCTCTTTAGAGGGGTTTATCCAAGAGCATATAAAGAAAAACGCCTATCGTTATTATCATGGCGATAAAAATCTCGGTTATGTCAAATCGTTCGAGGCACTACTCTCTTTGGCAGAAGGGGATTACGTAGTATTTTGCGATCAAGATGATATTTGGGAGCCTAACAGAGTTCAAGTTTCGCTCAACCATATGCTAGAAGAAGGCTCAATTCTTGATGTTTGCGATAGATCGGTAATCGACGAAAACGGAAACATGCTGGTAGAGAGCTACAGAAAAGCTCATCCAAATTCGCCTGAAGTAAATTGGTGCTCCGGAGAGGATATTACTATTCAGGCTGCAAGTGTATGCTACGGCATTGGTATGGCTCTCATGCTAGATGCGAGTGCTGCTAAGTCGATGATTCCCTTTCCGGAATCCACTGCACATGATTTGTGGTTGACATTGGGCTGCAGCGAACTGGGGAAGTGCAGTTTTACAACGACTCCCTTGGTTAAGTATCGTCGACATGGCGGGAATGAAACTGGATTCCTTGCGGGTGTTGCTTCAAAAGATGATTGGTATTTAACAAGAGTTAAAAACAGGGTTGATACAGCTAAGCAATTTGCCGAAAGATTTCCTGATTCACCGCACCTAAAGGAAATAATGGGGTTCGCCGATGCAAGAGAGCGACGCTCCATAATTGGCTTGCTTAAATATCGACGAGCTTGCCCGTCCATTGCTAAAGCTGAAATCGTTATGCGACTTGTACCGAATTGGCTGTTTCTTTTGATTTTAAACATGATTAAAGAAGCAAAATAGCTTCGTATCCGAATCGCGACTTGTTCAGAAGGGCGCTTATATTTGTGGAAGCCACAGAGAAGACTCTTTCGATTAAACACAATATGTTCTGGAATACCGTTGGCTCGTTGACGAATTTAGGCTGTCAATGGCTAATCACTATATTGGTCGTTCGACTGTCTGATGGATATAGTGCTGCTGGAATTTATTCCCTTGCTATGTCTATTTTCAACATGTTTTCTCAATTGGCCCAATACAGGATGTACACGGTACAAATTGCAGATGTTGAAAGGAAAAACTCTGCTGGTGAATACCTGACTTTTCGTTTCTTTACTACGTTTATGGCGTTTGCAATGTTGGCCGTCTATTCCATTGCGACGTGTCGTATTGATACGGTGCCTGCTGTTCTTTTGTATGCTCTCTATAAAACCGCCGGCTTAGTTATTGATGTCATGCATGCCAATGATCAGGTTGGCCATAGGATGGACTATATTGGGAAATCCCTCATAATGCAGGGCATTGGTTCTCTCCTTTCGTTCATTGTTGTCTTTGGGCTGTTAAATAGCCTCGAAGGTGCATTGTTGCTAATGACGGTAGTGACTATAGGTATCGGTGTTATTTACGATTATCCGAGATCAAATCGAATCTCTGCAATCAAACTTGGAATTACCCAAGCGAAGGTCAGAGCTTTCCTATGTGGCTGTTTGCCCATCGTTCTGGGCGGCATTGCTGCTTCTGCGGCGCCGAATATTCCAAGGCAGTATTTATCTTATACATTCGGAGATTCTGCTCTAGGCATTTATGCATCAGTTGCTGCTCCCGTGGCAATTATCCAAATGGGTGCGACGTATATCTATAATCCTTTATTAGGTTATTTAGTAGAGCGTTACTATTCTAGGGAAAAGTCCTTTTTTACGCTTATAGGTAAAATACTTGCCGGTATTTTATTTGTCGGCGTCATATCAGCAGTTGCGCTTTTCTTTTTCGGCAAATTATTGCTGTCTTTGTTTTATGGCGCTGGAATAGCCAAACATTCTGATCTCCTTCAGCCTATGTTGGCTTGTGCCTTTTTGACTGGCATTGCTTGGTTTGTCAACGATTTGCTGGTTTCTCTTGATAACTACCGAGGGGTATTTGTTGGCAGCATATTGTCCTTAATCAGTGCTGTTGCTGTCATGGCTCCCGCGCAAGTGTTGTTTGGCTTAAATGGCCCTACTGTAACGGCGCTTATATCCAATGCTATTTGCCTTATTTATCAGTCTTTTGTTTTGGGGAAACAGACGCAAGAATGGTTTGGGGAAAAGAGATAGGCCGATGATGTCTAAAGCTCACGCGCTATTAAAGCTTCAAAACACTGAATTGGATATCCTTCAGGTTGTCGCTGCATTCTGCTCTAAGCACGGCATCAGGTGGTGGCTTGATGGCGGAACATGTTTAGGAGCAATGCGTCATAGGGGGTTTATCCCTTGGGATGATGATATAGATATCGGAATGATGCGTTCAGACTATGACCGCTTTTGCTCTTTAGCCGAGGATGGTTTACCGGAAGGATATTCGCTCCATACATCGCGGAATACTATTGGCTATGCTGCGATGTTTGCTAAGGTGTATCGCGATGAAACTCGCTTCGAGAATCAAGAGGCTCGAGAGGCTTCCAGTTCGATGGGTATTTTTGTCGACATCTTTCCATATGACCAGCTCTATACAGATAAACGCCTTCGTGCAAAACAAGTCCGAACTGCATCAATTGCACAGAAAAGAGCCTATTTATATCACTCTTCTTCCATTGTTGTCCCTCATAAAGGGTTCCTTGGACAACTCGAGCAAATTGGTTGTTCTGCTATACACGTAGTGGAACGACTGGTTTCTCGAGGCGCATGCTCTTACCAGGATTTGTTCGACTCCTGTATTGCCGACTCAAATACGGGTGAGGTCTCTGATTATTGTCTGACGTTAAGCTGGCCGAATATGGCGCCAGTGCCTATTTCAGAGATTTTCCCTCTGAGCAGTGCGGTTTTCGAAGGCAGTGAATTCCCCGTTCCTCGTATGACGGATAAATATCTTACAACGATGTATGGCGAATGGAAGAAAATTCCGGAGCCGGAAAATCGACATACCCATCTTCCTCTTCTGCTTGACTTTGGGGATGGTGAAGTCTGGACTGCGCAGAATTAAGGATATGAAATCTTTACCAGATGAGGTTATGTAATGAGTTCTTCTATTTGTATTTTCACCCATCATTATCACCCGCAACTTAGTGGAATTGGTAATTTTGTCGATGGTCTCGCTCATGCCCTAGCTGCCCGCGGCGACAGGGTGGTTATCGTTACTAATGATTCAATGCGCGTAGGAGTCGGTCATTCAGTCGAAAACGGTCTCGAGATAATTCGGCTTCCATGTATTTCATTGCTTGATGGAAGGCTTCCTCTTCCCAAAAAAACCGGCGATTATTACCGGCTCCTGCAAAGCCTTGATGATTATGAGTGGGACGGCGTACTTATCAACACGAGGCTTTTCCCCCTCTCACTCGAAGGGCTGAAGTTTGCTGTGGATCATAACACTAGGGCCGTCGTTCTCGACCATGGTTCAGCGTATCTTTCTTTCAATCAGCCATTCCTTGATTATTTTGTGCGCCGATATGAGGATTGGATTACTGATCGCGTAAAGACGTTTGAACCTGATTTCTATGGGATTTCTTCTAAAAGCGTTGAATGGCTTCAGCATTTTAATATCGGTGCAAAGGGCGTAATATCGAACTCAATCAATGCTTCAATTTATAGGAGCATCTCTTCGGGTAGAGATTTCCGATCAGAATTAGGTGTCCCTCAATCATCTTTAGTTGTGGCTTTTGTTGGGCGGTTTATTCCTGAAAAGGGAATTTATTCAATTATTGAGGCAGCTCGCGCAAAGGATATTACCAAGCGTGATATTTGTTTTGTTCTTGCAGGGGATGGTCCGCTGGCCAATGAAGTCAAGGAAGCCTGTTCGTCGAACTTGTTTTGGCTTGGGAGATGTAGCGCAGAGGACATTTCCTCCTTACTTCAGCAAGCAGATGTGCTTTGTCTTCCAACTCGGTCCGAAGGCTTTTCGACGGTACTTCTTGAGGCTTCAGCTTGCGGAACGCCTGCTGTGGTAACAGATGTGGGAGGCGCGCACGAGCTTATTCCAGATGATAGCTACGGCACGATAATTCAGTCCATGTCATCTGATGAGGTGGTTTCGGCATTATGCAGGCTTTTTGATGATCGAAAGCTGCTTTCTCTACAGTCTCGAAACTCTAGGGCCCTTGTTGAAAATCGATATAGCTGGGACGCCACTGCTATAGATGTCGAGAAGGCGTTTTGTATTTGCTAAGTGATACTTGGCTGGCTTTTACTTAGCTTTTGAGTGAAGTTGGATCTAAGACCCGAATTTGTTATTGTCGACTTATCCTATTCGATTTTGTCTTTAGTTGGAGATGCACGTTTTGAATAATCCTGCAATTAAGAAAAGCGAGTACGCGCTTGCCATCTTTGGGCTGGGACTTCTTTTGTTAGCTGTCGCGACATCATTGCACTATAAGAATTTAAATCTATTCATTCTTGAACTCTTTTGCGATGTCGTTGCTGTTGCGTGCTTATATTTGCAACCGAAATCACAGTCGAGCGGTGATGCTATTCGTCAGATAACCGTTCTCGTCGCGTCCAGTATCCTCAGCAGCTTTCTGCTAGTTTTCATCATATTGGCTGGCGCGAAGACGTTTGGCCCCTTCGGTCTTGGTGCATGGAATATCTCAGGTCTGGTTATATGCTTTCATTTAGTTTTAGCGTTCCAGGGAATTGAGCTTTGCTATGGCCTGATGAAGAGCTTCGTAACCTCGGTTAAGAAAACTGATGCTAAGAAGTGTTTCTTTTATTTGGCGGTTTTTGTTGGCTTTGCTGTTTTAATCGCTTTTATTGGCATTCCGCTCGATAAGTCAAAGACGGTGTTGTTCGCGTCTGCTTTGCCCATTACGGTTTTGATCGGATTGATTGCTATTAATGGGGGCATTTCTTATCTGAAGCCCGAACTGTTCGCTTTCGCATGCATTGTCTCAATTGGTCTATCCGTAATTATTTGCTTTCCCGTTACAAATTTTTTGACATGGGATGATGAGGTCCACTATGGAAATGCAAACAGTTTTTCCTACCTCACAAATGCTGAAATAACAAATTCTGACCGAATGATAGTCGAGCAGTTTTATATGGGGGACGGCTTTAGTTTGGATGCAGCTTTGGGTAAGTACCCAATAGATGAAACAAGAGAGTTTAACCGTGGCTCTGTTGAGCAATTGGTCAGAGAGGCTGATAAAAATGATTTAGCTGAAGGTATCGAACGTTTTAATTGTTTTGATAGTGTGGCTCTTTCTAAAATTGCCTATATTCCTTCATCTATCGGCCTTTGTTTGGGTCGCTTGCTTCATCTCCCATTCTCTATCAAATTTGCATTGGGTAAAATTTTTAATTTGTTTGCGTATGCAGTTATCTGCGGAATCGCAATTCGTATAGCCCCTTGCAGAAAATGTCTTTTCACTTGTATTGCGTTGTTCCCGTCTGCTGTGTTAATGGCAGCCAGTTACTCGTATGATCCCTGTGTGATATCGTTCAGTTTGCTAGGAACAGCTCTTTTGTTGAAGATGCTTATTTCTGAAGAGGATATTTCTGCTAAAACGTTCTTCGCATTTCTACTATCTTTTGCAATCGGGTTTGCAGCTAAAGCGATTTATTTTCCCTTATTTGGACTTGCGCTTTTAATTCCTGCAAATAAATATGTTTCAAGCAAGCAAAGACGTATCTTGATTGGTACTGCTCTATTCGTTTGTGCCATTATGATCCTATCTTTCTTGACGCCATATTTCTCATCTGTCGTAAATAATATTTCTGATGCACGTGGTGGCTCCGAAGTCTCTACGGCTGGTCAAACGACGGGAGTGCTTGCAAATCCAGTTGGAACTATAGCTGTAATCTCGAATTTCGTTTTTGGATCGATGCTGACCCCGGCGTTTCTCAATTCAATATCAACGAATATGGCTTATCTTGGGGACGTGTCTAATCTGTTCCCATGGCTTTCGTATCTCCCCATCATGCTGTTTGAAGCTATTTGCATTATTGATAATGAAAAAGATACTAAAATAAAGCTTAGCCGTTGCGGAATTGTTTGGACTCTATTCCTGGTTCTTGCTACTTGCCACCTAGTTGCTTTGGCTCTATACATCGCTTTTACAGGAGTTGGAAGCCAGACAGTTGCGGGTGTCCAAGCGCGATATCTCATACCTTTGATAATACCTTTTGCCTGTCTATTGCTCAGGTTCCCTATTTACTGCGATGAGGAGGTGAAGGCTAAAGTTACAGCCTTTATGCTCGGGGCTCCATTTGCGCTGCTGTATTTTGTGATGTTCGAGCTTCTGTATATCCGTTTTTTCTAAATTAGCGATATAGGTCATGGTTATAGTAGGAGTGGGCAATTAGTTGGATTCGATTGGATCGAATGGGACGGCGTTGAGGGTTCGCTCAGGACATGCGCCCCGTATTTGAGGCAGAACTGCAAGGGGTCCTTTTCCTGCGGTGATGGATGGGGACTCCATGTGTGCCCTAGTTGAGCAAGCTAAATATCTAAGCTTGAGATGTAACTTCCTAATGGTTAGACAGGATACAGTAAACTTAAGTCTGAGTTAAGCTATGCGTTGGACTGTAAGAGTCGCAAATTCTTTGGGCGTCGCTAAGAGCCAACTGTTTTTGGAATGGATGAATCTCGATTGTCTTTTACTTCAACGACATGTTCAAAAGGACATCTGCGTGTTCTCGTAATAATTCCTGCCTATAACGAACAGGAGTGCATTCTCAATACCGTTGCAGCTATAAAAGCTGCGGGTTATGACTATGTCGTAATCAACGACGGCTCACAAGATACAACGCTTGAGCTTTGTCGAGAGCATGGTATCAACATATTGGATTTGCCGCAGAACCTTGGTATCGGTGGAGCGGTCCAAGCGGGCCATAAATATGCCCAGAGATTTGGCTATGATATCGACATTCAGGTTGACGGCGATGGCCAACATGATCCTTCTTATATTCCTGAGCTTGTAAAGCTGATTGAGAGCGGTGCGAGTTTGGCGATAGGCTCTCGATTTCTGGTTGAGACTGATGGTTTTCAATCAACTTTTATGCGTCGTGTTGGAATCAGGTGGCTTTCATTTTTGCTCGAGTTGCTTACGGGTAAGGTGGTCACCGATCCCACTTCTGGCTTTAGGGCCTGCAATAAAGATGCTATCGACCTGTTCTGCAAGAGTTATCCTGATGACTACCCGGAGCCAGAGTCGATTGCTTTGGCTATGAAGCTTGGTCTTCCCGTTATGGAAGCGCCTGTAAAGATGAATGAGCGCCAAGGTGGACGTTCATCTATCGGGGGCTTCTCTTCCGTCTACTATATGGTCAAGGTTACGTTAGCCATTGTCCTTGTGTGCTGGGTTCATAGGGGAGACAAATAATGAATCTTATTTTGAGGATTGGTGCGGCCCTCTTTTTCGGCGGATTCCTCGTCTATGTTTTACGTCTCGTGTCCAACGGAAAGATGCTTCTTAAGTACTCTTTGCTGTGGATTTTGATGTGTATGGCGGCCTTGATCTGTGATTTATGTCCTCAGATTATTTATAGTTGCTCAACAGCTATTGGGTTTGTCAACCCGGCCAATTTCCTTTTTTTGGGTGCAATCGTGCTGTTGCTTGCAATCTCTCTGTCTCTTAGCGTTGCCGCGAGTCGTCATGTTTTGGCGATCAAAAACCTTACTCATAGGATTGCCCTGCTCGAAAAAGAGCTTGAGAAAAGGTCTGATCATGAATGAGCTCAATACATGGTTTGATTCAGTTCCTTCGGCTATCCCTCATTAGGGCTCCTAAGTTTGTGCACCATTGATCGCGCTCGACTGCTGGTTGTGGATTGTCTAACAAATAGACAATCCCTATGTTGAGTGTCTTATCGTTTTATCTGGTGCAACGTATCAAGCGAGTTGTCTTGCATATTAATTAATTTGGGAACTGCATCTCTGGGTCGACTGCATCTGGATATTCAAAGGTTAATTTGATTTGGCGAGAAGAGAAAAATGATGAAAAATCGACATCTGAGTTTAATCAGCGTGGTTTGTCTAACATCTATTTGTTTCATCTCTCTTTTATGGCCCGCAATCGCATTTTCATTAACTGAAGATTGCGTGGCTGAAGGCACTGATGGCTCTTTGGTTCAATCGGGTCAGGAAGCATTTGGGACATCAGGTAGCGATCGTTTGACTTTGGATTCCGATAATTTCAAAGCATCTATCGATTCGTCGATATATGAATATACTGGCGATGTGATTACTCCTGATGTCTCTGTTTTGACTGCCAGCGGTTCTGTGCTAGCAAGCGGAATCGATTATGAAGTCACGTATTCAGATAATGTTGCCCCTGGCTGCGCCACTATAAGAGTGAATGGGCTAGGGAATTACGCCGGCGTTACCTCTCAACTGTCGTTCCAGATCGTTCGTTCCTCTGATAATAACATCGCTCTTCCTGGTTCTTGGGCCTACCAAAACGGTAAATGGTGGTGGAGATATGAGGCTGGTGGTTGGCCGTCAAACTGTTTTCTGTCCATTAGAGGGGCGGAGTATTATTTTGATTCCGAAGGTTATGCAGCTACTGGCTGGAAATACTTGAACGATGGCTGGCATTTATTTTCTAACTCCTGTGCACATTTGAAGGGATGGGCTGCCACCGGTGGGCGCTGGTTCTACCTTGACGAGACATCGGGTTCAATGAAGACCGGCTGGGTTTTAATTGATGATAGCTGGTACTATTTGGACAGTTCGGGCGCTATGCAGACCGGGTGGTTACTCCTTGGCAATACTTGGTACTGGCTTGAGCCTTCTGGATTAATGGCTACGGGCTTTAGGCTTGTTAACGGCTCTTTGTATCATTTTTCCGAATCCGGTTCTATGAGCTCCGGTTGGTTTATTAACGATGGGGCATGGTATTGCTCCAACGCATCGGGAGAGATTCGTACCGGGTGGTTTTACAATGGTTCTAGCTGGTATTTGCTAGACCCCAATAATAATGGCGCCATGCTGGAAGGATTTCAAACTGTAAATGGCTCCATTTATTATTTGGATCCGGATAGCGGCGGTGCATTAAAGTGCAACACTTGGGTCTTCTCACAAGATGAAAACGTATATTATGCGTGCAGCAGTGGTGCGATTGTGCTTTCGGGCGTCAAGGACGGCGCGGGTGGAATTAAGCTCAGGGATCCCGAGGGAAAGCCTGTCGCTGGCTGGTATTGGTCCTCAGCTGCACAGGTGTGGTTTTACACAGACTCAGATGGGGTTCTGCAGCGCGGTTGGCGATTCATTGACGGTAGGTGGTATCACCTCGACAACGAATCCGGAGCTATGAATACTGGCTGGTTCCTCGATGATGATGGAACGTGGTACTACCTTATGTCTTCTGGACAAATGGTAAATGGCTGGAACAGAATTGGAGACTCCGAGTATTTCTTTAATGCCTCAGGTGCTTGGGTGGAGCCTGAGCACTCCGCGCGCGCCTCCTTGCAGTCCCAGATCGTTAATCGTTGCCATAGCGTTCCTTCTCCTGGGGCGGGACTGTGCTCGGAGTGGGTTAGCCATGTGTTTTACCCCGTGCTGGGGTCATATCCCAACGGCGACGCATGCGACATGTTCTGGAATTGGTGTTACAGCCGAGATATATCTCAGCTTAAAGTTGGAATGATCGTTGCGGTCCCTACGCATACTCATACAAGTGCTGGTGCCCGCTGGGGCCATATTGCTATTTATATCGGAAACGGTATGGTTATGGATAACATCGGTTACATCAGGACAACATCACTTGCTTGGTGGCTGAACTACTACCACACTACCGCTATACCACAGTGGGGCTGGGTTTTAAATACGCCTTTGGAATGATGCGGATTCTGGCCAGCATGCGGAATCAACGCCTGCTTGTGTATCGAATCACAAACGCTTCTTAACTGTATATCATGTATGGAATGCAATTATTCATAGTAAGGGAATCGAGGGTTGACCCTCGATTCCCTTATCTATTAGTCGCATTTTAATAAGGTTAAAATTAGAAAGCGCAGAATTAAGCTAACACTTTATAAATGATAGTAGCGATTTCCGGGTTCTCCCACGCTGAAATTTGGGTTAATGTACGGATCGCCTTCGACATAGTATTTTGCCCAGCGATAATTCATGTATGCGACTTCTTTGTGGAACCGAATCTGCTTTTCCGTATTGTTTTCAACGCCTCTAGAAATCGACTCGTAGTGATAGAGCTCGACTTCGGGCGTGTATACGATCAGGTCGTTAATCTCGCGTAGCTTTAAGCAAAAGTCAACATCATTAAATGCAACTTGAAGCTCTTCGGTGAAACCTCCGACTTTCTCATATTCGCTACGCTTGGTCATTATGCAAGCTGCAGTGACAGCGCTGAAGTCTTGTTGCGCATCGTTGAGTGCAAAGTAGCCCCAATTATTCCTTGGCATGCTCTGGCAAAGATGTCCCGCCACGCCGCCAGTGACGCATAGGCCCGCGTGCTGAATGGTGTTGTCGGGATAGTAGAGTTTTGCACCGACTGCGCCAACATCCTCACGTGCGCAGATGCCAAGCATGGTCTCGATCCAATTGGGCGTAATTACCTCAGTATCGTTATTCAATAGCAAGAGATAGTCGCCCTTGGCGTGAGCAACGCCAAAGTTCATGAGCTTGGAGAAATTGAATTCGTGTTCCCAAGTTACAAGACGAACGATGTCAGGATATTTTGCTTGCAACTTATCGTAATAATCGAACGTCACCTTTTCTGTGCTGTTGTTTTCGATTATGACGAGCTCGTAATTGTCGTACGTTGATTTCTCAACAATTGATGTAATGCAGTTGTTCAGAATGTCGGCGTGGTCTTTAGTCGGGATGATAATTGACACGAGTGGGTGGGAATCTGGCACAGCGTAGGTTACTTTATATGTAAAGGGACGACGCGCTTGTTCGACCTTCGCATTGAGCCCAAGCCTGTCCAAATGACTCTGGACCGCTTTGATACCTGCGATAGTGGCATATGGCTTGCTATCGGCATTTGCTGCGGTGGAGGTCTCGCTTAGGCGCCAGTGGTATAGAACCTTCGCAACATGATGAACTTTCCTTGCCTTTTCCACGGCGCGGAGAGTCAGATTATGATCCTGTGCTCCATCGAACTCTTTTGTGTTCGGCTCTAGAGTGTCTAGCAGGGACTTACGGATGGTAAGCATGTGGCAGATATAGTTATTGTTTCTGAGCAGATCGATATTGAAATCCGGCTTAAAGAACGGCTGCGCTAACTTTCCATCGGGCATGAGTTTATCTTCATCACAATAAAGAAGATCGACGCCATTATTGTTTTCAATTGCCTCGGCATATGAGAACAACAAGTCCGGTTCAAGAATGTCGTCATGGTCAAAGAAGCTAACGAAATCGCCCGAAGCTACGGCAACGCCTGCGTTTGTGTTTTCGGAAATACCCTTATTTTCGGTAAGATTAATTGACTTAATTCTGTTGTCGCGGGCTGTTTCCTGCTCAACGCGAGCCTTTAGTTCCTGATTGTCAGGGCTTGCATTAACTAGGAGGAGCTCCCAGTTTGCATAAGACTGGTTTTTTACGGATTCGACCATATCGTTAAAAAACGAAATGGGCGTGTTGTAAAGAGGGACAATGATGCTGAATTTCGGAGCGCTATTGAAGACGATTTTTCTCTGCTTCTCCAGTGCGCCAATGGTTGCCTTATGCTCTGTAAACCATTCGGGGTATTCAGGGTCAAACTGCGCATGGGTAAAGAGGAAGTTGGTCTCCTCAAGAAGCAAGCCTAATTTATCAGGCGTTAAGCAGTCAAATGCACTGAATGAAGGGTGATTTTGATCGCCAATTATAAAGTAGTAACGATCAAACGCCTTTGGCATGCGGATCGAGAGCTGTGTTTCAAGTTGTTTTTTCTCGGATGTAAATCCAACACTCGTTACATTTGAGCCGAAGTTGACTATGCTCAGCTCAACCTCATTGAGGAACCGATCGAGGCAGCGAAGTTTGATTTGCGAGTCGTTGCGGTACGGTGTTCTAACCGTGCACCTCAGGATATACTCGTTTGAATCTTCGATGCACTGCCAAAAATCAATCGTCGCCATCTCAAACTCTGAAACGTCATCGTAATTTCTGAGTTTGCTGCACATGTCAGGTTTAATTTTGTAGTTAAGACGCGACTCCCATTTGATGTTCTTGCAATTGAGCGAAAGGGAGTCGCTGCTCAGGTTACGACCGTCTTTGCCGATTTCGCTAAACTCAACTTTAATGGATCGGGTGTCGGGGTCGGGGATTACAAGAACGTATGAGTCTGATTCGCCGTTATTGTCCTTGAATTTTAGAAGAGACAAAGGTAAACGGCGGTCGTCAACCGTTGCCGCTTGAGCTTTTATGCTGGAGCCTTCATGGATGCCTTCTATTTTAAGCTGCTGGTAGATTTTCCAGTTTCCTCTGCATACTCCGGTTGTTTCGACTCGCATTGTTTGCCTTTCGTTTGTTGGACACTGCTCATTGTACTTATTCATTTCCTACCTCGCGATAAATGCAGAAAGAGTTACGTGTTTCTACTGTCCGTTTTAAAGAGAACGAGGAGGAAGCCGCTGCTGGCGCATATAATTTTAATAAATATGTTTGTCTAATCGTTGTTTGCAATTAGCAGCTTTTGCCTAACGATTGTCAACTGAGAGGAATTCTATGAAAGGCATCATCCTCGCCGGCGGGTCCGGCACGCGCCTGTACCCGCTCACGCTCGTGACCTCCAAGCAGCTGCTGCCGGTCTACGACAAGCCCATGATCTACTACCCGCTTAGCACCCTCATGCTGGCGGGCATCCGGGACATCCTGGTCATCTCCACGCCGACCGACCTGCCCAACTTCGAGCGCCTGCTCGGTGACGGCTCGCGCTACGGCGTGAACCTGTCCTACGCCGAGCAGTCGAGCCCCGACGGCCTGGCCCAGGCCTTCACCATCGGCGAGGACTTCATCGCCGGCGAGCCGTGCGCCCTGGTGCTCGGCGACAACATCTTCTACGGCAACGGCCTGTCGCGCCACCTGACGCGAGCCGTCCAGAACGCAGAGTCGGGCAGGGCCACGGTCTTCGGCTACCACGTGGACGACCCCGAGCGCTTCGGCGTCGTTGAGTTCGACGGCGAGGGCAGGGCCGTGTCCATCGAGGAGAAGCCCGCGGAGCCCAAGAGCTCCTACGCCGTCACCGGCCTGTACTTCTACCCGGGCGATGTCTCCGCCAAGGCACATAGGGTGGAGCCGTCCGCCCGCGGCGAGCTTGAGATCACCACGCTCAACCAGATGTACCTGGAGGAGGGGACGCTGTCGGTCGTCACCCTGGGCCGAGGCTATGCGTGGCTGGACACCGGCACCATGGAGAGCCTGCACGAGGCCGCGGAGTTCGTCCGCGCCGTGGAGCACTCCCAGGACCTTCCCGTGTCCGTCCCCGAGGAGATCGCCTGGGAGAACGGCTGGATCACGACCGCCGAGCTGGAGGAGGCGGCCAAGGCCTACGGCAAGTCGGTCTACGGCCAGCACCTGAAGAAGGTCGCCGCCGGCGAGATCGTCAACAGCCCGCGCGAGTACTAGCGCAAGCTTGTTTTCTTTAGGGGTCACCGTTTATCTGGTGGCCCCTTTCGTTATGATTACGTTGACCATAAAGACAATATGATTGGGAGTGGATGTGTTAAGCGTCTACTTTGGCGATATGCCAGAAGCGATTTACAACACAGCGACATATTTCAAAAACTCTTACCGGTCTTCTTGGATTACGGATCCCTATGCAGTCTCGATAATTAAAGATGTCGATCGATCGGTTGTTGTCTCCGAAAACGTCATCGAAAGCCCTGTGCTTGGATCCATCTCCCCACTCCAGCTTTCTGGTGGCGTGAAAACGCTGCTGCTTATGAGATTTGATCGTAAGCATATTTTTAACGCTTCTACCTGTGGTGACAACTGTGCCAAGTGGATTCTCGACATGGCGAAAGGCCGCAAGCTCGTTGTGAATCTCTATCATGTGATGGACTTTGGTCGCGAGGATTTTAAAATTAAAGTCGTGAATAGCGGCCGAATCGTTCACAGCATGGCCGATTTGATTCACGAGTCGATCCCGTATCTGTAGGTACTGCTTATGAACGGTTCGCATCTCGTTAAGATTTCCCGCCGCAGGGGAACCAAGTACACATTTACCATCAAGCGGAACATCACTATTGTGCGTGGCGATAGCGGCACGGGTAAGACGACACTGTTTGACATGGTCGCAGACTACATGCGAACGGGCGAGCAGTCGGGTGTTTCCTTGCAATGCGATTGTCCCTGTGTCGCCCTGACCGATTATGATTGGCGAAACCAGCTTTCGTCCGTTCATGACTCGATTGTATTTGTCGATGAGGGCTTAAAAGAGATCAATTCTGATGAGTTTGCCCATCATGTGCTGTTTTCCTCGAATTATTTCGTGCTGATCTCAAGGGCTGATTTCCCCAATCTTCCGTATAGCGTGGATGAGATTTACAAGATTAAGACGAGCGGAAAATACCATTCTTTCGTCCCTGTTTATCAAGATCGCGGGAATCATCGTTATGCTATTTCCCGGTCGGCGCCAAAACGGGACTTTTCTATCCTTCTATGCGAGGACAGTAAGTCTGGTTTCCAGTTCTTTGAACGGCATTTCGCTGACAGTGAGCTTACCTGCACTTCGGCCATGACGAACAGCGCGATTTTGCGCTGGTTGGATCAGCATCTCGACGATCGCGTGTTTGTTGTCGCGGACGGGGCGGCATTTGGGTGCTATGCGGACCGCGTCCTTAAGCTGCAAGACATTCACCGCGATACTGTTACGGTTTGTCTTCCCGAATCATTCGAGTGGCTTCTACTGAGCTCCGGCGTAATTTCAGGGCTAGATGTTAAGACGGTTTTGGAAACCCCAGAAGCCTTTGTAAACAGTGAGAAGTATAAAAGCTGGGAGGATTTCTTCTATAAGTACTTACGTGAAATAACTGGGGATTCGGTTTTTCACTACGACAAAGACTGCATTTCGGAGGCGTTTTGTACAGGAGGTAATTCTGCGAAGGTTATGGCTCTTATCGCATGCCGAAATGTCCGATAGTTTTGTTGAATAGCGTCGCGGCGTCACTTCCTGCGGCATACTAAAGAAGCTGTACATGCTTCAGATTGGATTTTCATGTCTGAGATTTTCGAACCCAAGAATATCATCGTCACTGGCGGCTGCGGCTTCATCGGCAGCAACTTCGTGCACTACGTGGTCAACAACCACCCCGAGGTGCACGTCACCGTCCTGGACAAGCTGACCTACGCCGGCAACCCCGAGAACATCGCGGGCCTGCCCTCCGACCGCGTGGAGCTCGTCGTGGGCGACATCTGCGACGCGGAGCTCCTGGACCGCATCGTCCCGGGCCACGACGCCATCGTGCACTACGCCGCCGAGTCCCACAACGACAACTCCATCGCCGACCCCGAGCCCTTCCTGCGCACCAACGTCGAGGGCACCTTCCGCCTCCTGGAGGCCGTGAGGAAATACGGCGTCCGCTACCACCACGTCTCCACCGACGAGGTCTACGGCGACCTGGCGCTCGACGACCCGGCGAAGTTCACCGAGGAGACGCCGTACCGCCCGTCCTCGCCGTACAGCTCCACCAAGGCGTCCTCCGACATGCTCGTGCGCGCCTGGACCCGCACCTACGGGCTGCGAACCACCATCTCCAACTGCTCCAACAACTACGGCCCCTACCAGCACGTGGAGAAGTTCATCCCCAGGCAGATCACCAACATCATCGACGGAGTCCGCCCCAAGCTCTACGGCCGCGGCGAGAACGTCCGCGACTGGATCCACACCGAGGACCACTCCTCGGCCGTCTGGGACATCCTCACGAAGGGCCGCATGGGGGAGACCTACCTCATCGGCGCCGACGGGGAGAGGAACAACATCACCGTGCTGCGCATGATCCTCGAGGCCATGGGAAAGGACCCCGAGGACTTCGACTGGGTCGCCGACCGCCCCGGCCACGACCGCCGCTACGCCATCGACTCCACCAAGCTCCAGCGCGAGCTGGGCTGGAGGCCGGCGCACACCGACTTCGCCGGGGGCCTGAAGCAGACCATCGACTGGTACGTCGCCAACGAGTCCTGGTGGCGCCCCGCCAAGGAGGCCACCGAGGCCCGCTACCGCGCGCAGGGCCAGTAAGACTGCATTCCGGCGAACCGCACCGCGGGGCGCCCGCGCGGGGATGCAGGGCATGGGGATGATCCTGCGTCCCCGCGCGGGCGCCCCCGGTTATACAACCTCTTCGATAGGAGCTTTTCCCACATGGCAGACATCGCATTCGAGAAGGACCTCTCCGTCGCCGAGACCGGCATCGAGGGCCTCAAGGTCGTCGACCTCGCCGTCCACGGCGACTCGCGCGGCTGGTTCAAGGAGAACTGGCAGCGCGCCAAGATGACCGCCCTGGGCATCCCGGACCTCAGGGTCGTCCAGAACAACATCTCCTACAACGACAGCCGCGGCGTCACCCGCGGCATCCACGCCGAGCCCTGGGACAAGTTCATCTCCGTGGCGCGCGGCAGCGTCTTCGGCGCCTGGGTGGACCTGCGCGAGGGCAGCGAGACCTACGGGAAGGTGTTCACCTGCACGCTCGACCCGTCCAAGGCCATCTACGTCCCGCGCGGCGTGGGCAACTCCTTCCAGGCCCTGGAGGACGGCACCGCCTACACCTACCTGGTGGACGCCCACTGGTCCCTCGAGCTCAAGAGGACCTACACCTTCGTGAACCTCGCCGACCCGGAGCTCGCCATCGAGTGGCCGATCCCGCTGGAGGAGGCCACCGTATCCGAGGCCGACCTCAACCACCCGATGCTCAGGGACGTCGTCCCCATGGCACCAAAGCGCACCCTCGTCACCGGCTGCAACGGCCAGCTGGGCCGCGCGGTGCGCGCGCTCGCCGAGGAGCGCGGCCTCGCCAAGGACTTCGACTTCTGCGACATCGACACCTTCGACATGTCAGACCCGGCGGCCTACGCGCAGTACGACTGGTCGCTCTACGGCACCGTGATCAACTGCGGCGCCTACACCGCCGTGGACAGGGCCGAGACCCCCGAGGGCCGCGTGGCCGCCTGGAAGGCCAACGCGACCGGCCCCGCCCTCCTCGCCCGCACATGCTCTGATCACGGGATCACCCTCGTCCACGTGTCCAGCGACTACGTCTTAGACGGCACCGCCGAGGTGCATGACGAGGACGAGCCCCTCAGCCCGCTGTCCGTCTACGGCCAGACCAAGGCCGCCGGCGACATCGCCGTGGCCGGGTGCCCGCGCCACTACATCATGCGCTCCAGCTGGGTCATCGGCGAGGGCCGCAACTTCGTCAAGACGATGAAGGGCCTGTCCGACCGCGTCGCCGACCCCGAGGACGGGCTCGAGCAGGTCACGGTCGTTGACGACCAGCTGGGCCGCCTGACCTTCACGCGCGACATGGCCGAGGCCATCTTCCACGTGCTGGGGACGCACGCCCCCTACGGCACCTACGACTGCACCGGCTCCGGCACCGTCAAGTCCTGGGCCGATATCGCCCGCGCCGTCTTCGAGGCCGCCAACGGCAACGGGGACAGGGTCGTGCCGGTATCGACCGCCGACTACTACGCGAGCGCCGAGGGCCCCGTCGCCCCGCGCCCGGTCCACTCCGCGCTCGACCTGTCCAAGCTCGAGGCTGCCGGCTTCCACATGCCCGACTGGGAGGAAGAGCTGGGGGAGTACATCAAGACGCTCTAGCCGCTATTAACTTTTCGAGAGTAAAAGCCGCCGTTCTTTAACGGCGGCTTTTCTTGTTGGTGGCTATCTGCGCAGTGGTGCCAATAGTATTTTGCGGAAGATCTACCTCTCGCTTGGCATGGAAGTAGGGTGGCCGGGCTGGTCGTCGTAGGCGTATTTGCTGTACACGTTGACCTCCCACTGCTTTTTTTCGACCTTTGCTACAGAATCAAGGATGAAGCCGGTCGCAAGGCTCAGGCCGCACAGGAACATAAACGAGGCGGCGAGCACAGCGGTGGGGAAGCGCGGGACGAGGCCGGTCTGGAAATATTCGACAACGATGGGCATGCCCAGGGCGAGGCCGAATACCGCGAACAGAAGCGCAACGAGGCTGAAGAACTTCAGCGGGCGGTAGTCCTTGAACAGCGTGCCGATCATCGCAACGACTTTAATGCCGTCGCTCACGGTGTTGAGTTTGGACTCGGAACCCTCGGGACGGTCGCGGTACTCGATGGGCACATCTTTGATGCGCCAGCGGTGGTCGACGGCGTGGATCGAGAGCTCGGTTTCGATCTGAAAGCCCTCGGAAAGCACTGGGAAGGTTTTAACGAACGGGCGGCTCATGGCGCGGTAGCCTGTCATGACGTCATCGAAGCTGTAGCCATAGATCCACCTGATCATGGCGCGGACCAGATTATTGCCAAAGCCGTGGAAGGCACGCTTGTTCTCCTCGGCGTAGGTGCCGTTGGAAAGGCGATCGCCTACGGTCATGTCGGCCGTGCCGTTAAGGATGGGCTCGCAGAGGGCCTTGGCCGCCTCGGCGGGGTAGGTGTCGTCTCCGTCGACCATCAGGTAGCAATCGGCGTCGATATCGCGAAACATCTGGCGGCACACGTTGCCCTTTCCCTGACGGGGCTCAAAGCGGACTGTGGCGCCGTGCTCGTTGGCAATGCGTGAGGTATCGTCCGACGAGTTGTTGTCATAGACATAGACCGTCGCCTGCGGAAGCTCGCGGTGAAAGTCGTCGATGACTTTGCCGATCGTGAGCGCTTCGTTGTAGCAAGGGATGATGACGGCGATGGATTCAGAATTCACTTAATGCTCCTTATACATTCAATCCTAGAAAGTATAGCCGTTTGGGCCTGGCATCCTAAGATGTGGGTTAGTTCTCCAGTTTTGTTGCGCGAATCGTTTGCATGGCCGTCGGGTCTATACTGTTCGTTTGTCAACGATTACGAGTAAAGGAGTTGCATCCGTGTCGGATCAGACAAAGCAACAAGAAACTCGCAGTCTGCCTGCGACGTTTGCTAAGAACGAATTTGAGAAGGACGCGTTTATCCTTCGTCAGCTGGTTACCAAGGATTTTAAGATCAAGTATCGCCGTAGCGTTCTGGGCGTCGCATGGTCGGTGCTCAACCCGCTGCTGATGATGATCGTCATGGCCATCGTGTTCTCGACGATTTTTGGCCAGGGCCGCAATGGCTCAATGACGCCCGAGATGTACCCGCTGTACTTGATCGTGGGTAACATCACCTTTGCCGTCATGTCTGAGTCTACTAACCAGGCCCTGACGTCGATCGTGGGCGCTGCCCCTCTGCTCAAGAAGGTTAAGGTGCACCGCTGGGTTTTCCCGGTGCAGAAGGTGCTCTTCTCGCTGGTCAACTTTGCCTTCTCGCTGGTCGCCGTCGCCATCGTCATGCTGTGGTTCCGCGTTATGCCTTCTTGGCACCTGATTCTGTTGCCGGTTTGCCTGCTGCTGCTTATGTGCTTCTGCATGGGCCTGGGCATGATGCTCTCTGCCCTTACGGTCTTCTTCCGCGACGTTATGCATCTGTGGAGCGTCGTCATTACGGCGTGGACTTACATTACGCCCATCTTCTGGACGACTGACTATATTGCGCAAATGTCGCATCTCGTGCGTATCTTGATGTATGCGAACCCCATGTTCAACTACCTGCAGTTTATGCGCGATATCTTCCTGTTCCAGACTACGCCCTCGCTTATGACGTTTGGTATGTGCGTCGCTTGGGCGGTTCTTGCGCTTATTATTGGCTATACCGTGTTCCATAAGTCCGAGCGCAAATTTATCCTCTACATCTAAGGAGTGCTGTGATGACTGAATCTGTTGTTGATTACAGCGAGCAGCCTCTGGCTGTCGAGGTCGACGACGTCACCATGATCTTTAACATGGCGTCCGAGTCGCTGACCAACCTCAAGGAGTACTTCATTAAGCTTGCCAAGCACGAGCTGTTCTTTGAGGAGTTTAGGGCGCTTAAGCACATCTCGTTTGATATTCATCGCGGCGAGGTTGTGGGTCTGGTCGGCACCAATGGATCCGGCAAGTCTACGATGCTCAAGATTATCGCTGGCGTTCTTGAGCCTAGCGAGGGCAGCGTTAAGGTGCACGGTAACATCGCGCCGCTGATTGAGCTTGGCGCCGGCTTTGACCCCGAGCTGACCGCCCGCGAGAACATCTATCTGAACGGCGCCCTGCTCGGCTATACCAAGGAGTTCATCGACGCCAACTTTGACGGCATTATCGAGTTCGCTGAGCTGCAGAACTTTGTCGATATGCCGCTTAAGAACTTCTCTTCGGGCATGGTGGCGCGTATCGCCTTTGCAATCGCGACGATTACCGAGCCCGATATTCTGATCGTTGACGAGACGCTGTCCGTCGGTGATGTGTTCTTCCAGCAAAAGTGTGAGGCCCGCATCCAGCACTTTATCCAGAGCGGCGACGTGACGGTTCTGTTCGTTTCGCACTCTATGGAGCAGGTTGAGCGCATCTGCCAGCGTGCCGTTTGGATTGAGAAGGGTGACCTTCGCATGGACGGCCCGGTCGATGAGGTCTGCAAGGCGTACCGCGAGCAGTTCAACTAGGTTATAATTACTTGCGCCTGACAGGCTTGTGCTTGCTTGGGCGTGCGGTTATTTGCTCCATTAGCTCAGTTGGATAGAGCAGGGGACTTCTAATCCCAAGGTCGACGGTTCGAATCCGCCATGGAGCACCATCGTTTATTAAGCCCAGACCGCTTGGTGGTCTGGGCTTTTTTCATCTTGTGTGTTGCTGGAGCCGAGCGCGAGCAAGCCGCTGCTGTTTGTTGGGGTTGGCATTTTACTTTTCGAGATGCTCTTTCAGCAGCTCCAACGCGTGGGCGTAGCCCTTCAGGCCCTCTCCGGTGATGGTGGCGAAGCAGGCCAGACGGGCGTAGCTCACCTGGCGGAAGTCTTCGCGGGTCTCGACTGCGCTAATGTGGACCTCCACAGCCGGGATGGCGACGGCTTTGAGCGCGTCCAGGATGGCCACGCTTGTGTGCGTGTAGGCGGCCGGGTTGATGACGATGCCGTCGACCTTTCCGTAAGCCTCCTGGATCTTGTCGACGATGCTGCCCTCGTGGTTAGACTGGAAGACCTCGACCTCGTCGAAGCCCTGTGCGGCACCCGCTTCCTGGCAGATCTGCACTAAGCGATCGTAGTTGTCGCTGCCGTAGATGCCTGGCTCGCGAATGCCGAGCATGTTGAGGTTGGGGCCGTTAATGACGAGTGCTTTCATGGTTGCTTCCTTTGCAGTTGAAAAACCACCACAAAGGTGCCTGCCCCCTTTGTGGTGGTTTTGGTTAGAGAGCGGGTGGGAGGGTGTCGAGGAGGGCATGGGCGGTGTTGGCGGCGCAGTCGCGTGAGTCGATGATGTAGTCGGCCCAGGCGCGGTAGCGCGGCATACGCTGCTCGGCCAGCTTGTCGATGCCGTCGCGCGCGGTGATGGGGCGGCCCTTGTGGGCGAGCTCGTCGAGTTTGCGGTTGAGCATCACGATTTGGCTGTTTTGGTGCAGCAGAGGGTAGTTCTCGTCGCGCGTAACCACGCCGCCGCCGGTGGAGAGCACCAAGCCGCTGCGCTTGGAGATGTCGGCCAGCGCTGCCGTCTCCTGCTCGCGGAAGGCCGCCTCGCCGCACTTGATGATAAAGTCGGCGCAGGGCATGCCCAGGCGCTCCTCGAGGGCGCGATCGAGATCGATGTGCTCGCGGCCCGTGAGCTGGGCGATCTGCTCGCCCACGCGGGTCTTGCCCGAGCCCGGCATGCCGATCAGCGCGATGTTCTGTTCGCGGCGTGACAGGCGCTCCGTTATGTCCAGGATCCTCTCGCGCGGGGTGGCTTTGCCGGTATAGCGCTCGACAGCTTGTGCCGCCTGGGCAACAAGCATAAGCAGGCCGCCGATGCAGGGGATGCCGCGGCGCTCGGCCTCGAGCATCAGGCCCGTGCGGGCGGGGTTGTAGACAATGTCGATGACGCCCTCGAGCGCATCGAGGCCTTCGAGCGTGCAAGGCGCGTCGGGGCAATGGGGGAACATGCCGGCGGGCGTGCAGTTGACGAGTAGGGAGGCGTCGGACTGCTGCGCGATATTGTCGTAGTTGACCTCGCTCGTGCGACCCACGGGTACGACGATGGCGCCCATGTCTCCCAGCACCATACTTGCCGTGGTGCCGGCGCCGCCGGTGGCACCGAGCACGAGGGCCTTCTTGCCGGCAACCTCAACGCCCAACTCCTCGACCAGGCACTGGAAACCGAAGTAGTCAGTATTATCGCCGTGCAGGCGGCCGTCGGGCAGGCGCGTGATGGTGTTGACGTTGCCCATGCGCTCGGCGAGCGGGCTCAGCTCGTCCAGATACTCCATGACGGCGCGCTTGTAGGGGATGGTCACGTTGGTGCCCTCCCATTCGTCGCCCGTCATAAAAGCCTCAAGATCCTCGGGCTCGCGCTCAAAACGCACGTACTCAAGCCCCGCCAGCTCCTTGTAGATGGTCGGGGTGTAGCTGTGGCCCAGCACGCGGCCCAGCACGCCGTAGGGGCGGGTTGCGGCGGTATCGGTCATCTAGAGCACCTCCGTGTAGCTGCCAAAGTAGGTGAAGCTCTCGCATACGTCGTCGATCGAATCGAGCAGGTCGTCGAGGGCCTTGCTGCCAAAGGGACAGTCCAGGTCAAAGTAGAACATAAACTCAAAGTCGCGACCGGGGATGGGGCGGCTCTCGAGCTTGATGAGGTTGATGTTGAGTGCGTAGAAGCGCTCGAGCACGCGATAGAGGGCGCCCGGCTCGTTGGCCGTGGTGATCATGAGCGAGGTACGGTTGGCACCGGGATAGACGCGTGGCTCGCGGCTGATGACGACAAAGCGCGTGTAGTTGTTGTCCGAGTCCTGGATGTTGGACTCCAGCACCTCCAGGCCATAGAGTGCCGCGCAGCTGCGCGATGCGATGGCGGCAACATCGGTGCGGTCGGAATTGGCGACCATCTCGGCCGACATGGCGGTGTTGGGGTACTTGGTGGCGTGCAGGTCGTGGGACTCGATAAAGCCCGCACACTGGGCAATGGCTTGGCCGTGGCTGTAAACCTCGCGCACGTCGGCGAGCTTGGTGCCGGGCTTGACGAGCATGTTGTGGTCGATCTTGAGGCGAAGCGAGCGCACGATGTGGAAGTCGAACTGGGCGAGCAGGTCGTAGACGGCGTTGACCGAGCCGGCGGTGGAGTTCTCGATGGGCAGCACGCCAAACTCGCAGAAGCCGTCGCGCACAGCGCGCATAACGCCTTCGAAGGTCTCGAAAAACGCGATGTCGGGCACGTCGAAGAGTTTGCACGCGGCGATCTGGCTATAGGCACCTTCCACGCCCTGGCAGGCAACTGTGGCCGTTTGAGGGAAGGGCGTGTCAAAGGCTGCAGCCGTGGCGTGGGCCTTTTGCGAGACGGTGATGCCCTTGAGCTCGTTGATGTAGCGCTGCTGCTCGGCCTTGCTCATGCTCATAAGGAGGCGGAACAGGGTGATGGTCTGCGCCTCGTAGCGCTCGGGCGCGCGGCTGGCGAGGTTGTTGAGTTTTGAGCGCTCGCGGGCGGGGTCAAAGACGGCCTTGCCCATCTCGATCTTTGATTTGGCGACCTCGGTGGCAATGTCCATACGCTCGACAAAGCTATTGAGGAGCGTGGTGTCGATGCCATCGATGGTCTGGCGAATATCGGCAAGGTCCATGGAGGCCCCTTTCACGTAATGGCAGAGTTGACAGGCAACCCAGGTGAGTCGGGTTAGAGCTGGCCTGCGTCCTCGAGGAGGGCGTCCCAGATGGCGAGGGCGGCGGCTGCTTCGGCTACGGGGACGGCTCGGGGGACGATGCAGGGATCGTGGCGGCCGTGGACCGAGAGCTCGGCATTTTCCATAGCGTCCATGTCCACCGTCTGCTGCTCGCGGCCAATCGAGGGCGTTGGCTTTACGGCCATGCGCCACATGACGGGCGCGCCGGTCGAAATGCCGCCCAGGATGCCGCCGGCGTTGTTGCACTCGACCTCGATCTTGCCGGTCTCAGCATCGATGCGATACGGATCGTTATTCTCGCTGCCGCGCATGGCGGCGACGGCAAAGCCCATGCCAAACTCCACGCCCTTTACGGCGGGAATGCCAAACGCGATTTGCGCGATGCGGTTCTCGATACCGTCGAACATGGGGTCGCCGATGCCCGCAGGCAGCCCGTAGATGCCGCACTCCACGATGCCGCCGATGCTGTCGAGTTCGTCGCGTGCGACTAGAATCTCCTCGCGCATGCGGCCGGCTGCGGCGGCGTCAATGCACGGCAGATCGTTCGTAAGGATCGCCTTGCGGTCGGCCTCGCGATAGACCATGTCGTCCATCGGCAGGTCGGAGATACCGCCGATCTGCGCCACATGCGCCATCACTTTAATGCCGCGGGCCTCGAGTGCCTGCAGCGCAATGCCGCCGGCGATGCACAGGGGTGCCGTTAGGCGGCCGGAGAAGTGTCCGCCGCCGGCGACATCGTGCATGTTGTGATACTTCACGCGCGCAGGGAAGTCCGCATGTCCCGGACGGGGCTTGCGGCGCAGCTCGGAGTAATCCTTGGAGCGCGTGTTGGTGTTCTCGATAATCGCGGCGATGGGCGCGCCGGTGGTATGTCCATCGACAACACCGGCGATGATGTGGGCGGCGTCGGCCTCGCGGCGTTTGGTCGCGGTCTCGTCGCGACCGGGGGCGCGACGGTCGAGGAAGGCCTGCAGCTTCTCCTGGTCCACGGCGATGCCCGCCGGAATGCCATCGAGGGAGCAGCCGATGGCGGGGGAGTGCGACTGGCCGAAGATGCTTAAGCGCAAGACGTTGCCAAAGGTCGAGGACATGCTATTCCTCCTCGAGTGTGACCTTGCCGCCCAACAGGCGGTAGTGGTCGAAGAAATCGGGATAGGACTTGTTGACGGCCTCGGCGCCGTGGATCACGACCTCGCCGGTGGCACGGCTCGCAGCGATGGCGGCCATCATGGCGATGCGGTGGTCGTTGTGCGAATCGACCTCGCCGCCGGTGAAGGCATCGACACCCTTGATGATGAGGTCGTCACCGGCGATGCGCACCTGTGCGCCCAGCGCGGTGAGCTCGCGGGTGGTGGTGACCAGACGGTCAGATTCCTTGATGCGCAGGCGCGCACAGTCACGGATGAACGTGCGGCCCTGAGCCAGCGAGGCCACGGCCGAGATAACGGGTACCAGGTCGGGAATGTCGTGGGCGCTCATCTCAAAGCCGGCGAGCTTGTCGGACTGCACGGTGGCGGCGTTGGTGGAGCGCACGATGCGGGCGCCAAAGCGCGAAAGCGCGGCAAGCACGTTGCGGTCGCCCTGCGCGGAGCTCAGCGACACGCTCTCCACGGTGATGGGGTCGGTGCCGATGGCGCCAGCGCACAACCAAAAGGCGGCGTTGGACCAGTCGCCCTCGACGGCCACGCTGCCGGGCGTGCGGTACGAGCCACTGCTCACGCGGAAGTTCGTGACCTCGGGCTGACCGTCCTTGGCGGGAATGCGCTCGACGTTGACCTCAACGCCAAAGGCCTTCATGGCCTGGATCGTTAGGTTGATGTAGGGGCGGCTCTCAATGAGGCCGGTCACCTGCACACAGGAGGGCTGGGCGAGCAACGGGGCCGCCAGCAGCAGGCCCGAGATATACTGCGAGCTCACGTTGCCCGGCAGCACAAAGGTGCCCGGGCGCATGCGGCCGCTTGTCTTGAGCGGAAAACCGCCCAGACCCTGCAGGTCGCAGCCGGCGGCGATGATCTCGTCCGAGAGCGGGGACAGCGGGCGGGCGCCCAAGCGTCCCTGACCCACAAAAGTTGCTTCTGCGCCCAGCGCGCAGGCGACGGGCAACATAAAGCGGAGCGTGGAGCCGCTTTCGCCGCAGTCAAGCGTTCCGCCGGCAAGTGCCTTGAGCAGGCCAAACTCAATGCTCTTCATGGTAGGGTGGACCTGGAAGCCGTCCTCGACGGTCTCGATGCGGGCGCCCAGGGCCGTAAGGCAACGCACCGTAGCCTCGATGTCGGCGCAGGTGGTGTTGCAGGTAACGTGCGTCTCGCCGTTGGCAAGCGCAGCGCAGATGATCAGGCGATGCGCCATCGACTTGGACGCGATCGCGGGAACGGTGCCCTTGAGCGGGGAGGGGGTGATGCGGGCTAGCATGCGAATGCGTCTCCCTTCTGGCCGAGGCCCTCGGCAATGAGTTCGTGGAAAGTGGAAAGCGGCGTGCGGTCGATGCAGCAGCGGCCAATGCCGTGCGGAATCACCAGGTCGATGGTGTCGCCCGCGCGCTTCTTGTCGTGGAGCGCCTCGGCAAAGACGGCATCGGCATCTAGGTCGCAGCGGGTCTTGAGGCCATGGCGGGCGCAGAGCTCCTCAATACGACCGGGCAGTGCAGCATCGCAAACGCCGTGCAGGGCCGCGGCGCGCGTGATAATGCCCATGCCGATCGACACGCAGTTGCCGTGTCCGAGCTCAAAGTGCTCGCAAGCCTCGACGGCGTGTCCGGCGCTGTGTCCAAAGTTGAGGAGCTTGCGCTGGTTGGTTTCGCGCTCGTCGGCGACGACCACGGCGCGCTTGATGTCGATATTGCGGGCGATGATGAGCGCTACGCGGGCCACATCGCGGTTGAGTAGCTCAAGCGTAAGCGGGGTCTTCTCCAGTTCGGCGAAAAGCTCCGGGTCGGCGATCACGGCATGCTTGATGACCTCGCCGCAGCCGTCGGCGAACTGCTCGGGCGTGAGGGTGGCCAGGCACCCCACGTCGGCGATAACCACGCTCGGCTGCCAAAAGGCGCCGGCCAAGTTCTTGCCGGCAGCCAGGTCGATGGCGGTCTTGCCGCCCACCGACGAATCCACCATGGCGAGCAGACTCGTCGGGATCTGCACAAACTTGCAGCCGCGCATGTAGGTGGCGGCCACAAAGCCCGCCACGTCGCCCACGACGCCGCCGCCGAGTGCCACGATCACGTCGGAGCGCGAAAGCTCGTGCTCGGCCACAAACTCTAAAATGGCAACGTAGGTCTCGGCGCGCTTATGGGCCTCGCCAGCCTCGAAGGTGCAGATGCTCACCTCGTAGCCTGCGGATTCGAGGCTCTGCTTAACAGGCATCTGGTAGAGGGGGCCTACGTTGGTGTCCGTCACGATGACGGCCTTGGTGCCGCCGGCGGTGGCGCGGACGAGCGGGCCTGCCTGCTCCAGCAAAAACGTGCCCACATGCACCTGATAGGGGCGTGCGGTGTCGATATCGATGGTAATCGCCATAAGCTTCGGTCCTTTCGACCTGGCGTGATGGGTGGTCTAGTGGGAGGCCTCGTCGTCGAGTGCACGCTTAATGTGGTCGCCCTCGGCAAGGAGATTCTCCAGATAGCGCTGGTCGCGGTCCTTAAGGGCGCGGCTGTAGGCGCCGAGCGATTCGATTAGATGGTCGATCTCGAAGGCGAGCGCGTCGGCGTCGTCGATCATGAGCTCGGACCACATCTGCGGGTTGAGGTGCGCCACGCGGGTGAGGTCGCGGTAGCTGCCGGCCGAAAAGCCGTGGTGGACCTGAGCGGTCGGGCTCTTAACATAGGCGTTGGAGACGACGTGCGCGAGCTGACTCGTAAAGGCGATGACGCGGTCGTGCTCAGCGGCGCTGGTCACGCTGAACTTGCCAAAGCCCAAGGGGCGCACCATCTCGCGCACCTGGCCCAAAAGCTCGAGCTTGAGCGCATCGTCCACTGCGGGCGGCACGAGCACGAGTGGCGCGCCCTGGAACAGGTCGGCGCGGGAGTGCGCATAGCCCGAGTACTGCGTGCCCGCCATGGGGTGCGCGCCCACAAAGTAAAAACCGTGCTCGCGGGCAAGCTCAAAGGCGCGCTCGCACACAATACCCTTGACGCCCACCGTGTCGATCACCACGGGGCCCATGATGGCCTCGGTATCGGTGGCGTCGGCGAGTGCCTGGGCATGTGCCTCGAGCCACTCGATGCAGGCTTCGGGGTAGCATGCCAGGACGATGATGTCGCATTCGCCGAGCGTCTCGTCGTTGAGCTCGCCGGCGACGGTGCCCATGCTGGCGGCCGTCATGACGTCGTCATCGGGGTCCCAGGCCAGCACGCGGACGCCCGCCTGCGCATAGCCGCGGGCAAAGCTGCCGCCGATGAGGCCCAGGCCGACGATGCCGGCGCACTTGGGGCCGCCCTGGTTAACGCGTGCGTTTCTTACCGTACCCATGGGCTACTCCTGAACGGTTTCTTGACAGACAACCTCGCGGATGGCGCGGATGCGGCGCATGGTGTCGTCGAACTGGTCGGGGGTGAGGGCCTGAGCGCCGTCGGACCAAGCGTGGCTCGGGTCGTCGTGGACCTCGATCTCCAGACCGTTGGCGCCGCAGGCAGTCGCGGCGAGCGCCATGGGCTCGACATAGCGGGTGTAACCGGTGGCATGGCTGGGGTCGGCGACGACGGGCAGGTGCGACAGGTGGTGCAGCACCGGCACGGCGTTGAGGTCGAAGGTGTTGCGAGTACGGGTCTCGAAGGTGCGGATGCCGCGCTCGCACAGGATGACGTTGTCGTTGCCCTCGCTCATGATGTACTCGGCGGCCATGAGCAGCTCATCGATCGTGCCGGACATGCCGCGCTTAAGCAAGATCGGAGTCTTGGTCTTGCCGACCTCTTTGAGCAGAGGGAAGTTCTGGGCGTTGCGGGCACCGATCTGCATGACGTCGATCTTCTTGTCCAGGAAGACCTGCACGTCGCGCGGGTCCATGATCTCGGTGACGATCGGCATGTCGAGCTCGGCAGACGCCTCGCACAGCAGGTCCAGACCGGCGGGGCCCATGCCCTGGTAGGCGTACGGGGAAGTGCGGGGCTTGTAGGCACCGCCGCGCAGCATCGTGGCACCGGCGGCCTTCACGCGGCGGGCGATGCGGATGAGGTTCTCGCCCTCGACGGAGCACGGGCCGGCGATGACCTGGAACTGATCGCCGCCGATCTTGACGCCGTGACCGCAGTCGATGACGGAGTTCTCGGGGTGGAACTTACGGTTGGCGCGCTTGAACGGCTCGGAGACGCGCTGCACGCGCTCGACGACGTCCATGGACTCGAGCAGGAACGGGTCGATCTTGGTCGTATCGCCCACCAGGCCGATGATCGTCTCGTTCTCGCCGCGCGAGACGTCGGTCTTGAGTCCCTTTTTCTCAATCCAGCTGACGATATGGCTTACGGCCTCGTCGCTGGCGCTCTGCTTTAAAATTGCAATCATGGTGTGCCTCTCACCTCGATGGATAACTTTTGCAAAAACGGCCCGCATCGCGAGCCGTGTATATATGGTGCATGAGAGTTTATACTATCTGACTCGCTTTTGCCTTCTAAAGTGGGCCGTTGCGTTGCGTCTTCCTCGGAATTGCAAAGCTTTTTCTTTTATTTTGTTAGCCCGTGGCGCACTTGGGTATAATGCCAAACGTTGGCCCTATTAGCTCAGGGGATTAGAGCGTCTGCCTCCGGAGCAGAAGGCCGTTGGTTCGAATCCAACATGGGGCACCATCGAACGTAAGACCGTCCGAACCTCGCATGGTCCGGGCGGTTTTTCTTATACCGACGCGACGTGATGGGACGTGGTATGGCAGCAACGGATATCGAGCGCGGACTTTCGACCGCCGAGGTCGAGGAGCGCATCGCCGCCGGTAAGATCAACCGCAACATGGAGCTCAAGACCAAGTCGGTCCGCGAGCTCATCATCGAGAACCTCTGCACGCTGTTCAATTTGATCAACGTGATCTTGGCGATTTTGGTGTTGCTGACCGGTTCGTTTAAAAACCTGACGTTCCTGTTCGTGGTGTTCTTGAACACGGCAATTGGCGTCATTCAATCCATGCGTTCCAAGCGGATGGTCGACAAGCTTACGCTGCTCACCTCTAAGAAGGCCATCGCGGTGCGCGACGGCGCCGAGGTGGAGCTCGACCTGGACCAGATCGTGCTCGACGATATCATTCGCTTGGGGCGCGGTGACCAGATTCCCGCCGACGCCGTGGTGGTGTCGGGCGAGGCGCTCGTCAACGAGAGCCTGCTGACGGGCGAGAGCGACCTCATCAAGAAACAGCCAGGCTCCGAGCTCATGAGCGGCAGCTTTATCGACTCGGGCCTGCTGCGCGCCCGCGTGATCCATGTCGGCGCCGATAACTACGTGGCAAAGATCAACAACGAGGCCAAGTACGTCAAAAAGGTCAATTCCGAGATCATGAACGCGCTGAACGCCATCGTGCGGTTCGCGAGCATTATCATGATTCCGCTTGGTCTGGCGCTCTTTTCCTCGAGTGTGAGCGAGCTGTGGGATGCCGCGGGAACCCCGGGCGATAGCGCGCTTTCCTGGTGTTTCTCCGAGCTGCTGGCCGGTCGTGTGCCTTCTTCGGCGCTGCTGTCCACGGTAGGTGCCCTGCTGGGCATGATTCCGCAGGGCCTGGTGCTGCTGACCTCGTCGGTGCTCGCGATCGCCACGGTGCGCCTGGCGCGTCGCAAGGTGCTGGCCCAGCAGCTCTACTGCATCGAGACGCTCGCGCGCGTTGACGTGCTGTGCCTGGACAAGACGGGCACCATCACCTCGGGCCGTATGGAGGTCGAGGGCACCTATCCGCTGCCTGTTGAGGGCGTTGGCTTTGGCGCGGACTCGGACGAGGCTGCTGTCCCCGTCGAGACCACGGTGCTCGACTTTGCGCTTGCCAACGTGGCACGTGCGACCTCGGCAGATGCCAACGAGACCTGTCAGGCGCTGCTCAACTACTACGCCGATCGTCCGGTCGAGGTGTCCGAGCCGCTGTCGGTCATTCCGTTCTCGTCCTCCAAAAAGTGGAGCGGCGCGTCGTTTGCGCAGGGCTCCTATGTGATGGGCGCCGCGCAGTTTGTGCTCTCTGATCGTGCATTTGCGCAGGTCGAGAACCGTGTGGCCGAGCTCGCCGATACCTGCCGCGTGCTCGTGGTGGCGCGCGTGGACGGCTTTACGCCCGATGGCGATATCGTGGGCGAGGCCGAGCCCGTGGGCTTTGTGACCATCCGTGACGAGATCCGCACCTCGGCGGCCGAGACCATCGGCTACTTTAACGAGCAGGGCGTGACCCTCAACGTGATTAGCGGCGACGACCCTCGTACGGTGTCGTCGATTGCGCGCGTGGTGGGCGTGCCGGGGGCGGACGCTTATGTGGACGCCACGACGCTCGATACGCCGGCCAAGCTCGATGCCGCAGTGGACCGCTACCATGTCTTTGGTCGTGTGACCCCGCAGCAGAAGCGCGAGCTCGTGCAGGCGTTCAAGCGCCGCGAGCACACCGTGGCCATGACGGGCGACGGCGTCAACGACGTGCTGGCGCTCAAGGAGGCCGACTGCTCCGTGGCCATGGCGGCTGGCTCCGATGCCGCACGTAACGTGGCCGAGATCGTACTCGTCGACAACGACTTTGCCTCGATGCCCGCCGTGGTGGCCGAGGGCCGTCGCTCCATCAACAACCTGCAGCGTTCGGCCTCGCTGTTCCTGACCAAGACGCTGTTCTCGATGGGCCTGGCGGCGCTGTGCATTGCACTGCCGCCGTACCCCTTCGAGCCCATCCAGATGACACTCATCAACTTCTTCTGCATCGGCGCGCCGGGCTTTGTGCTGGGTTTGGAGCCCAACAATGCTCGCGTGAAGGGGTCATTTTTGACTAACGTACTCAAGCGTGCGCTGCCGGCGTCGATTGCAGTCATTTTGGCTGCGGCGCTCGATATCTTTGTGGCGCGCGTGTTTGGCTTTAGCCAGCTCACGCTGTCTACGATGTGCCTGCTTACGTCGTGCGCGGCGAGCGTCAGCCTGATCTGGCGCATCTCGCAGCCTCTCACGCCCTTACGTGTGGTGCTCTTTGTGTTTGTAGTCGCCGGCATCTTGGTGGGCGTTATCGGATTCCCGGAGCTGCTGTCTATTGCCAACCTGTCGATGGGCCAGATGGTTATCTTGGCTGTCATCGTGGTCTTTACCTGCTCGGTTTTCTTTAAGCTCGCCACGATGATGGATTCGCTCAAGCCGCGTCGTCGTCATGCCGCAACTGGTTTTGGCCGCGGTGTGCGCGTCCGCCTGGGTCGCGGTGGCGGCAAGGTGAGCTCGACGGGTTCGACGGCCGAGCGTTTTGCCAAGCGCGTCACCGCCGACATGGCGCAGCGCCGCGAAGATCGCACCGCTCGCGAGGCCGAGGCCCGCGCACTCGAGGGCGTGGCCCAGGCCCAGCCCAAGAAAAAGAAGGGTACCGGAGCCAATCGCTCTCGCGTGACCAAGTCCGCCCAAGGCATCAAAGTCTCGATGCCAAGCAAGAAGAAGTAGCTACGCGCCCTGCCGATGTTGAATTGGTGCCTTGCTCCTGTGGGGCCGTGGCGATGTTATGCTCTAACCTCGATTGTTTGAATTGCTTCGAAAAGAGGATGCCGTGATCTGCCCGCATTGCCTTAAGACTATCGAGGACGGCGCCTCGTTCTGCCCCTACTGCAACGCCTATGTGGGTCCGGGCGATGGTCCCGAGCACACCGAGTTCGTGTTCTGCGAGGGCTGCGGTGCCCGTCTTTCTCCGCATGATCGTACGTGCCCCAAATGCGGACGCCCCGCTCCGGGTATCCTCTCCGAGGACGCGGCCGCATCCGATCTGGCAGCGGGCCGCACGGCGGGCTTTCCGCGCCTAACGCAAGAGCAGATCGATACCGAGGTGCCGCATGCGCCGGCCTCTGCCGCTGCGGTGCTTTCGGACGCCGCTGACCCCAATGAGACCTGCGTGCTGCCGGCTTTCGATAAGGATTTCGGTATCCCCAAGGTCGATATTCCCACGCCCGTTTCCCTGCATGACGATGCTCAAAAACCCAAGCGCAAGGTGCATCCCGACGAGGACGCCTATCACAAGCACAAGCGTCATATCCCCAAGCCGCTCATCGTCATCGCGGTCCTTGCCGTCGTTTGTGGCGGTGCCTATTGGTTCGTGACGACCGATCCCATGGGTGTCATGCCTGGCTTCTACGACCAGTTTGGCCAAGCTGCGCAAACCACCTTCCCCACGCGCCAAAAAGGCGAGGCGACTGAAGACGATACCAAGCAGGACGATTCTGCCGAGGTGGTCCAGGAAGAAACCGTGCTCACCGATGATCAGCTCTATACCAGGCTCGACGGTCTGTATCAGACCATCGTGTCCTACGGTGACGAGGACCAGATCGGCGAGGTCATCGATTCTTTTAACAACGGCTATCTCCGATCGCCGCTGTCCACCCGTCAGGAGCTGTCGCAGAGTGCCTACGCCCTGCGCGACCAGATCAAAAAGACGCAAGATGAGCTCAATAACCTTAAGTATCAGGACGATACGGTCTATGCGGACGACATCGCCCACTTAAAGCAGCTTGCCGAGTGGATGTATGAGCGCGTCGACGTGATCTGCCAGAGCTGGGATATCTCGCTGGCCATTCCCGATGGCGAGTCGATGAGTTCCCACCAAAGCGAGATCCTGGCGCCCATCGCACAGGGCGGCAACAGCGCGCTTAATCAGTACGACGCCAACGTGGGCTCCTGGAAGCCGCAGCAGCGTTCCTAAAATTAGTTCGCCATAGTCGGCATAACCTACGTGCGCAATTGATGTAAGCCCATGCTTATTGCTACAATTCGTACAAATATGCTTTAAACGCACGAGGAAGGAACCACATGTTTGGGTTTAAGAAAGAGCTCTACACGCCCGAGTATCAGCTTGCCGGCGACGAGCGCGCCGTTATCGAGACGTCGAAGGGTACTATCAAGGTCAAGTTTGACGGCGAGGGCGCTCCCATTCATGTCGCGAACTTCTGCGAGCTTTCTACGATGGGCTTCTATGATGGCCTTAAGTTCCATCGCTATGTGCCCGGTTTTGTCATCCAGGGCGGCGACCCCAATACCCGCGACATGTCCGGCGCCGACGTCGCTGCCGGTCTTGAGGGCCCCGACGGCATGCCCGGTACCGGTGGCCCCGGCTACTGCATCAAGGGCGAGTTTGCCACCAATCCGCACAACAGCCATGTCGATGGTGCCCTTGCCATGGCACGCTCCATGGACCCCGATTCCGCGGGTTCGCAGTTCTACTTCTGCCTGGGTGCCCAGCATAACCTCGATTCCGGTTACACCGTCTTTGGTACCACGGTCGAGGGTCTCGATGTGATTTCGCAGCTGCGTGCCGGCGACGAGATCGTCCATGTCGAGATCGTTCACGAGTAAAGGGGACTTCCTTGAATAGCCAGCTGATCCAACAGGGCCGCGCCGCTTACCGCGCGGGTGATTTTTCCGCTGCAGCCCAGATGCTTGGGGCGGCAAAGACTCCCGATGAGATTATGGGCGAGGCCGATCACCTTCGTGGCAACGCCTTGATGCACCTGGGCATGTATGCCGAGGCCGCCGAGGCCTATGCCGCTGCCCTCAACGACGGCACCTATGGCAAGCGCGGCGCGCTGCTCACCAACCGCGGCAAGGCGCTCGCCGCCGTGGGCGACTACACGACGGCCGCTCAGGCGTTCTCTGCTGCTACGCAGGACGCTTCCTATGCCACGCCGTTCAAGGCCTATCTGGGCCTGGGTAATGCGCTGTTCCAGTCGGGCGACTATGCCAACGCGGGTACTGCCTTCCGTCAGGCTGCCATCGACGGCGCCAATCCGGCTCCTGCCGCCGCGCTCGGCGAGCTTGGTCGTTGCTTCATTAAGCTCGGCCGTCCGGCGGATGCCGTGGAGACCTACCGCACGGCTATCGACTTTGCCGGCCCCCGCGACGACACGCGTGCGCTCAACGCCGGCATGGGTCAGGCACTTTCTGCCGCCGGCCGCCCCTCCGACGCACTCGACGCCTTTAACGCCGCTACTGCCGATGGCATCTACCAGCTCACCTCCGAGCAGGCCGATGAGCTTGCCCGCGTGCACGATTCGCTTGCCGCGCTGTCTGCCCAGACGGCTATGGCCACGGCTCCGGCGCCCGCGATGGACGCTCCTGCCGTCGATCCGCTCGATCCTACGGGCGCGACCGGTCAGTTTATGCCCGATCCCTCGGACACCGGCTTCTTTACGCTGTCCGAGTCCGAGATGGTCCAGCAGGACCGTCAGGATCGTAAGCAGGCCAAGGTTCGTCGCCGCCATCGCCACACGGGTCTCAAAGTCTTTATCGTGCTGCTTCTGCTCATTTTGATCGCCGCGGGCGGTCTGGGCTTTGCCTACACGCGCGGCTTTGGCTTCCCGTCCCAGGAGTCTGTCGTTACCGATCTGTTCCAGGCTGCCGGCGACGGTGACACCGCAAAGGCCGAGTCTTGCCTGGCCTCGAGCCTGTCCGAGGACGCCAAGTCGATGATCATCTCCTCGAT
The DNA here is from genome assembly GCA_959020715.1 of uncultured Collinsella sp. Lineage (GTDB taxonomy): Bacteria > Actinomycetota > Coriobacteriia > Coriobacteriales > Coriobacteriaceae > Collinsella. The sequence goes on from CAUESV010000005.1 coordinate 81,225, forward strand.
TCCGCAGGGTGCCACCGTGTCCGTCGAGGGCATGGATCAGTCCATGACCGAGACGACCGCTAAGGTTAAGGCATCGCTGTCCAAGGGCGGCGAGCAGGAGTACACCGTCAAATTCGTGCGCTCCGATAACCATATCGGCTGGGCCGTTTCCTCGCTCGATATGGATTTCTCGGCTGCTGACAACCAGTAGTGACCTTATGGGATTTAGCTTTGCCCGGCGCTTCACCGCAAGTGAGGTGCCGGGCTTGCGCTAGTATGATGAGCTAGTAGTTTTCCAGCAATCATCCAACACATCAGGAGTTGCGTTGTTTTCTTTGATGGATATGTTCTTCGGTAGCTATGCGGGCGATCTTGCCATCGACCTCGGCACCGCAAATACGCTTGTCTCCGTGCGCGGCAAGGGCATCGTCATTCGCGAGCCCTCTGTTGTCGCCATCGACAAGAACGACGAGCGCATCCTGGCGGTCGGTATCGAGGCAAAGCGCATGCTCGGCCGTACGCCTGGCAACATCGTGGCCGTTCGTCCCCTGAAGGACGGCGTCATCGCCGACTTCGATGTTACCGAGGCCATGCTTCGCTACTTTATCGACAAGGCGTCCGAGAAGCGCTATCCGTGGACTCCGCGTCCGCGTGTTGTCGTCTGCGTTCCCTCCGGTGTCACGTCGGTCGAGAAGCGCGCTGTCTTTGAGGCCACGATCCAGGCCGGTGCCCGCCAGGCCTATCTGATCGAAGAGCCTATGGCCGCCGCTATCGGCGCTGACCTGCCTGTTGAGGAACCCACCGGCTCCATGGTCATCGACATCGGTGGCGGTACCACCGAGGTTGCCGTTATCGCTATGGGCGGCATCGTCGTTTCGCAGTCCATCCGTATTGCCGGCGACGAGTTCGATCAGGCCATCCTCACGCACGTTCGCGATGCCTACAACCTGGCCATCGGCGAGCGTACGGCAGAGGACATCAAGATTAAGGTCGGCTCCGCCGTGCCGCTCAAGGACGAGCTCGACGTCGAGGTAAACGGCCGCGACGTGATCACCGGTCTGCCCAAGACCGTGCGCATCGAGAGCGAGGAGATTCGTCGCGCGCTCAACAAGCCGCTCGACGAGATGGCCAAGGCCGTCAAGGACGCCCTCGACGCCACGCCGCCCGATCTTGCCTCGGATCTTATGTACTACGGCATTCTGTTGACCGGCGGCGGTGCACTGCTGCGCGGTCTCGACGTGCGCTTGCGCGATGAGACTGGCGTTTCGGTCAACGTTAGCCCCACGGCGCTCGATAACGTCGTTAATGGCTGTGCCCGCGTGCTCGAGGCCAATGCGTTTGATGGCGGCTTCGTCCAGACCAATGCTTAATTTCCAAAAGGTGGATTCCATTTGGCACGATCTTCGGGTTTCTCCACAAATCTGAATACCAAGCGACAATCAACGGGTATGCGCCCGTTGATTGTTTTCAGCCTGATTTCGGTGTTGCTGCTCACGTTTTATATTCGTGAGGGTGAGGCCGGGCCGATTCATGCCGTGCGCTCGGGTGTGACGACGATTACCTCGCCGGTGCGCTTTGTGGGCTCGGCCGTGGCGGCTCCCTTCAATGCGATCGGCAACGTGTTCTCTAACCTTACGGCGTCGCAGGACACGCTCGACGAGCTTAAGAAGCAAAATGAGGAGCTGACCTCTAAAGTCGCCGAGCTCTCCGAGGCCCAAAAGACTGCTGAGCGTCTGGAGGGGCTGGTCGGCCTGCAGTTCACCTACAACCTCAAATCGACCGCTGCTCGTATCGTTGGTGCCTCGGGCGATGCCTGGACCTCGACCGTAACCATCGACAAGGGCTCTGCCGACGGCCTTACCATCAACATGCCTGTGACGAGTTCGGCCGGTGTTATCGGCCAGATCATCGAAGTCTCGGCCAAGACGTCCACCGTGCGCCTGATTGGCGACGAGAACTCGGGCGTGTCCGCTATGGTGCAGGACACGCGCGCCCAGGGCATGCTGCAGGGTCAGGCTGACGGCACGCTGCGTCTTGAGTACGTGAGCGTCGACTCCGATGTTAAGGTTGGCGACATCATCGTGACCTCGGGCATCGGTGGCGTGTTCCCCAAGGGCCTACCGCTCGGCACCGTCTCGTCGGTTGAGAAATCGGCAAACGACGTGTACTACACCATTGTGGTGCGCGCTCAGACCACGGCCGAGAACAACGAGGAAGTGCTGGTCATTACCTCGCTGACCGACGAACAGTCGGCCTCGGATGAGGATGTGAGCACGGCCAACAGCACGCCGCAGGGAACGTCGCGCGATGCTGCGACCAAGACGAAGGACGAGAGTTCGGATGACAGTTCCGACACGTCCGAGACGACCGATTCCGGCTCGAGCGAATAGGGGGCATGTCCATGGATCTACACGAGCAGGGGATGAGCTCCCGCACGTTTGTGATCGCCGCCATCGTGTGCGTGCTGTTGCAGGCAGGCCTGGCACCGCAGATCTCTATTGCGGGCGGTCGCGTCAACTTCATGATTATCCTGGTGTGCCTAAGCGTGTTCTCGGGCGACCCGACCCGTGCCGTCGCGTGCGGTTTTTGCAGCGGCTTGTTCTATGACCTGTCCGCTGCCGTGCCGGTGGGCGTTATGTCGCTCCTGCTGACCGTGGGTTCTTTTGCCCTGGTGCACAGCGCCGCTGGTCAGACGGGCGGTACCCCGAGTGCGCGCGGCATCACGGTGGGCACCTTCGCGCTCGTCATTAATGTGATTTACAGCATCATCTTGCTGTTTATGGGTTTGGAGACGAGCTTTGTCGTGGCGATCTTCGGCCATGCGCTGCCGTCTTCGATCCTGACGGGTCTGGTTGCCATTCCATTTTTGATGTCCGGCGTCGTGCCGCAGTCCGGCTATGGATTCTCCGCACGTGGCGGACGCCAGACGGGTATGCGCTTTAAGCCCAAGACCCGCAAGCTCAAATAGGGGAGGCCCGTAGATGTCTTCCCAGATGACGGTTATTATCGCCGGTATCGTGCTGGTCGTGGCCATTGTGGTCGCGCTGGTTATCATGCGTCGGGGCGATTCCCGTTTTACCTACGATACGCAGCATGGAACGGCCCCGCGCGCCACCGAGGGCGAGGGCAATACCGCGGCGACCGCCTTTAAGGGCCGTTTTTCCATCCTCACCGCGGGTGTGGGCGCGATGTTTGCGGCGCTTGCCGTCAAGCTGTGGGGCATGCAGATGGTCTCGTCGGACTATTACGAGAAGCAGGCTAATAGCAATCAGACTCGCACCGTTACCACACCCGCTGTGCGTGGCCGCATCCTCGACCGCAATGGCGTGGCGCTTGTCCAGAACCGTCCCTCACTTGCTGTCGTGGCCTACCGCGATCTTGCCGAGGACGAGGTTCTGGTTCGCCATCTTGCCAACGTGCTCGGTATGCCCTACGTGGCGGTTCTGCGCAATATCCAGGACAATTCCGAGGGCGCCCAGAGCCTGCATACCATCGCGACGGACGTCCGTCGCTCCACGGTTGCGTATATTCAGGAGCATGCCGGCGAGTTCCCGGGCGTCAAGATTGCCGAGCGTACCGAGCGCCAGTATCCATATGGCGAGACGGCATGCCATATCTTAGGCTATACCGGCACCATTACCTCCGAGCAGCTCGAGGCCCAGAATAAGAAAACCTCTGGCGATGATGATGCTTCTGCTGGCAAGATTACGTACCAGTCGGGCGATATCGTGGGACAGGCGGGTGTTGAGAGCTACTACGAAAACCTGCTGCAGGGTATTCGTGGCGAGCAGACCGTCAAGGTCGATGCTTCGGGCAATGTGACCGGTCAGGCCGGCGCCGTGCCCGCGAAGGCCGGCTCCGACATTAAGCTCACGCTCGACCTTAAGATCCAACAGGCCTGTGAGACGGCGCTGGCGAGCGCCATCGAGCTTGCCAAGACCACTGGCTACAGCAATGCCGGCAACGGCGCTGTGGTGTGTCTCGATCCCAACAATGGCGAGATCCTGGGCATGGCAAGCGAGCCCAAGTTCGATCCGTCCGTCTTTATCGGCGGCGTCTCTAATGACGTGTGGACCGAGCTCAATGATGACAAGGGTTCGCACCCGCTGCTCAACCGCGCCATTAGCGGACAGTACATGTCGGCATCGACCATCAAGCCGCTCTCGGCACTGGCCGGTCTTGAGTTTGGAACCTACACGTCGGGGCAGACGACCAACTGCACGGGCTATTGGACGGGTCTGGGCAAGTCGTGGGGCAAGTACTGCTGGCTGCATTCCGGCCACGGCACCATGACGCTGCAGTCGGGTATCGCCAACTCGTGCGACCCCGTCTTCTACGACATGGGCAAGGCGTTCTTTTATGACGAGAAACATTCCGAGGGCCTGCAGGAGGTCTTTCGTCGCTGGGGCCTAGGCAAGACATGCGGTATCGATCTGCCGAGTGAGGGCGCGGGCCGTATTCCCGATGCCGAGTGGAAAGAGTCGTACTTCACCGACGCATCTGCCGAGGACCGCAAGTGGAATGCCGGCGATATGACCAACATTGCCATCGGCCAGGGCGACATCCTGGTGACGCCCCTGCAGATGGCGTGCGCCTATATGGGTCTTGCCAACGGCGGTAAACAGTACGTGCCTCACGTGTTTTTATCTGCCGTGTCGCGCGATGGCGACGGCGATGCCTATAAGTACAACGGAAAGGGCAAGAAGAAGCGCCTCGAGGCCAAGATCAACAGCGATTCGGATTTGGCTCTTGTTCGCAACGGCATGCACGACGTGATTTACACGGCATCGACGTCCCTGGCGGCTCACTTTGGCACCCTGACGCCGCAGGTATACGGCAAGTCGGGCACGGGCGAGAAAAGCGGCGAGGACGAATACGCGTGGTTCTGCGCCTATGCACCGGCCGATGATCCCAAGTATGTCATCGCTACTGTCCTGGAGCAGGGCGGCGGCGGCTCAGATACCGCGATGCATGTCGTGCGCGACGTGCTCGGCGTGATTTATGACGAGCCCGATACCTCTTCGGCCTCGGGCGATTCTTCGGTTCGATAGGAGGTTGCGATGGATTTTTCTCCGGCGGATCTGTTCCGTTCAACCAAGACCGGCTCTCGCAGCAGCCTGGACCGCGTCAACAAGCAACTTTCGGCCTCGCGCGGCACGTTTCGCCAAAAGGTGCATATCGGTGTGCTCGTGGCTACTGTGGCGCTCGTTGCCTACGGTGCCATCATCATCTGGTCGGCTTCGCAGTTTAAGGCCGATGCCTCGTTCTCACGCCATCTGCTGGGAATTGGTATCGGGGCGTTGCTGGCGGTGCTGGTCTGGCGTACCGACCTGCGCGGTATTTCCAATTTCTCGACGGCGTTGCTCGTCATCGACCTGATCGTGATCTTCTCGCCCAAGATTCCGGGTCTGTCTTATACGGGCGGTCTTGGCATGACGGGCTGGATCAAGATTCCCGGTATCGGCTTGACATTCCAGCCGGTTGAGCTTGCCAAGCTCATCACCATCTTCTTTATTGCTACGCTTGGCTCGCAGTATAACGGGCGCATCGATACCGTTCGCGACTACGTCAAGCTTTGCGGCATGCTGTCCATTCCGTTTTTGGCCGTCGTTGCCATGGGCGACCTGGGCTCGGGCCTGGTCGTGCTGGTTTCGGGCGCCATCGTCATCTGCATGAGCGGTGCACGCCGCGAATGGGTGCTGTCGACCCTGGCCCTTCTCGTGGGCCTGGTGGCCCTCGTCCTGGCGCTCGATTCGGTCTTTGATTCGTTGCTCGGCCACGATGTGCTCATCAAGCAGTATCAGATGAACCGTCTGACGGTCTTTATCGACCCCGATAATGCTGATTCGGACGATGCGTACAATCTGCAGCAGTCGTTGATCGCGGTCGGCTCGGGCGGTTTCTTTGGTAAGGGCCTGGGGCATGCGACGCAGTCGGTCGGCGGCTTTCTGCCTGAGTTCCACACCGACTTCGTCTTCGCCTTTTTGTCCGAGACCTTTGGCTTTTGCGGTTCCTTTTTGCTCCTGTGCCTCTACGTGCTGCTGATCTTTTCGACGATTCGCGTCGCCTTTAAGTGTGAGTCGCTGTTTTTGCGCCTATCGTGCGTGGGCATCGTTGGCATGTGGGCGTTCCAGACCTTCGAAAACATCGGCATGTGCATCGGCATGATGCCGATTACCGGTATTCCGCTACCGTTTATTAGCTTTGGTTCGTCTTCGATGATGATTCAGCTGCTGACGGTGGGTATCGTACAATCCATATGGCGGCATCGTTCGGGCGCCGCGTAACCGCTGGAGGGGTTTGCTATGAAAATTCCCGTAGATAAGCTGACCCGCGCTTTTAAGATGGGCGCGTCCGTTAAGAAGGATTCCGATACGCCGGTGCGCGTCTCGGTCTATCTGGATTCGTCCGTCTCGCGCTTTCTGGCCGAGACGGTGCGTGACGCCTTTGTGCCGCAGACGACCTCGGGCATTGTGCGCGTCGAACGTCTGGGGGAGGAGCGAATTGCTCCAAAGACCGATACCGATGTGGTGCTGGTGCTCTCGTGTGGTTCCGACCGCTTGGAGAGTGCCGTGCAGGAGCTCGTGATCGCCGGCGCGCCCGTGTGCGTGCTTGCCGAGTCTGCTGTGGAGGTGCCGTTTATCGAGGAGTCCACGCCCATGCTCGGCGTGGTAGCGGCAACCGATAAGACGTATCTGCTCGAGACGCTTGCCCGCTGGATTCTCGATCGCACCGACAAGGAAACGGCTTTTGCGGCGAACTTTGCCTTCATGCGCATCGCGGCCGCCAATCGTATCATCACCTCGTGCGCGCTCACCAATATGGCGACCGGTGCGCTGGTGTTTTTGCCGGGCGCCGATTATCCCGTTATGGCGCTGGCGCAGGTGGGCATGCTCTTTGAGCTCGCTGCCGTCTTTGGACGCGGCATTAAGCCCGAGCGCGGCTACGAGGTCGCTGGCGTGCTTGCCGGCGGTCTTGTGATCCGCGCGGTCACCCGCGCGCTCGTCAAACAGACGCCGCATATTGGGTTTGCCGTCAAGGCGCTCACTGCTGCCGCGGGCACCTACGGCATGGGCCGTGCGCTCGTTTCGCTCTACGAGCGCGATGTCGACTACAGCCGTGCCAACGAGGTGGTCACTGCCACGTTCTCCCGCGTTCGCGATCTGGTGACCACAGTCGCGGGCGCTACCCGTCCTATGGCGTCCTACCAGGACGCATCCGATCTCGCAGCTTAGGGGTTTTCCGTTGCGCGTTGCATACCAAGATTGTTTTCATTTAATTGAGCCGCTGCTCGCCAAGGTCGAGAAACCGAGCCGCTATATCGATCACGAGTGGGGCACGCTTTCCAAGGCCGATGCCGATTACCGTTGTTGCCTGATCTATCCGGACGTATACGAGGTCGGTCTGCCCAACCAGGGTATCGCCATCCTCTACAACATTCTTAACCAGGCCGAGGGCATCTCCTGCGAACGCGGCTATGTGCCGTGGCCCGATATGGGTGACGCCATGCGCGAGGCGGGTATTCCGCTGCTGTCGCTCGAAGGTGCAGCGCCGGTCGCTTCGTTTGATATCGTCGGCCTGCATGTGCCGCACGAGATGGCGGTGACGAACTTCCTCGAGGCTCTCGACCTCGCTGGCATTCCGCTGTTAGCGGCCGACCGCACTGAGGACGATCCCATTATCATCGCCGGTGGTCCTTCGGTATACAACCCCGAGCCGTACGCGGCCTTCTTCGATGCCATCCTCATCGGCGAGGGCGAGGAATCGCTGCTCGAGACCTGCCAGCTGCATCGCCGCTTGCGAGACGAAGGAGTCCCGCGCGCGCAGATTGTCGAGCAGCTTGCATCCATTGCCGGCAACTACGTGCCGTCGCTCTATGAGGTTCGTCACGACGAGCCCTGCTCGCCGCATGGCTACACCGTGCCGCGTGAGGGCAAGGATGCGCCGACCGTGGTCTACAAGCGCGTCGTCGAGGATTTCGGCGCCACGAATCCGCTGTCGCAGTCGTGCGTACCCTATGCGCAGCTGGTCCACGACCGCCTGTCTATCGAGATCCTGCGCGGCTGCGCCCGCGGCTGTCGTTTTTGCCAGGCCGGCATGACGTATCGCCCGGTGCGCGAGCGCTCGGCCGACCAGATCGTCTCGTCGGTGATTCAGGGTCTGGAAAAGACCGGCTATGACGAGGTGTCGCTGACCTCGCTCTCCACGACCGACCACTCCTGCATTCGCGACGTGCTCGGCAGGCTCAACCGTCGCCTGGAGGATACGGGTATTCGCGTGTCTATTCCGTCGCAGCGCCTGGATTCGTTTGGCGTGGATATGGCCGAGTCGGTCGCCGGCGAGAAGAAGGGCGGCCTGACGTTCGCGCCCGAGGCCGGCAGCCAGCGCATGCGCGACATCATTAACAAGAACGTGACCGAGGAGGACCTGGACCGTGCGGCCAAGGCGGCCTTCGAGGCCGGCTGGAACCGCATGAAGCTCTACTTTATGATGGGCCTTCCCGGCGAGCGCGACGAGGACATCGTGGCCATCGCCAATCTGGCCGATCACGTACTGGAGCTCGGTCGTTCCGTGGTGCCCAAGGCTCGTCGCGGCTCGATCTCGGTGTCCATCTCGGTCTCGGTCTTTATCCCCAAGGCTGCCACGCCGTTCCAGTGGTGCCCGCAGCTCGACTACGACGACGTCAAGCGTCGCCAAAAGCTGCTTGTCACGAGCGTTCGCAACCGTGCCGTTCGCGTGCATTACCACGATGCCGAGACCTCGCTCATTGAGGCCGCGCTGTCCCGCGCCGGTCGTGACATGACGCCCGTCATCATCGATGCTTGGCGCGCGGGCTCTCGCTTTGACGCCTGGGTAGAGCATTTCTCGCTCGATAACTGGAAGGAGGCTGCTGCCAAAAACGGCATCGACCTCAATGAGCTCGTGCACCTGCCCTACGAGTTGGACTGGCGCCTGCCGTGGGAGCACGTGAGCCCCGGCTGCACGCGCGGCTTTCTCGAGCGCGAGTACCGTCGCTCGCTCGAGGGCGTCACGACTCCCGACTGCACCCGCACGTCGTGCACCGGCTGCGGGATCTGCCCCACGCTCCACGCCAAGAATGTATTGATGGGTGATCGCGCATGAGTGAGCGCCTGACCGACAACCCCACGCTCTTTAGGCTTCGTGTTCGCTATGGCAAGCGCGATCGCCTTAAGTACCTGGGCCATCTCGAAGTAATCCATACCATTGAGCGCATCGTGCGTCGTGCGGGACTTCCCTATGCCGTCACGCAGGGCTTCTCTCCGCACATGCGCGTGGGCTTCTCTTCGGCGTTACCGGTGGGTACGTCGTCGACCTGCGAATGGTATGACCTGTTTATGACCGAGTTCGTGGCGCTCGACGAGGCGTTTGAGCGCCTGTCTGTGGCGTCTCCGGCCGATCTGGCCCCCATCGAGGCGGCGTACATCGACGTGCGCACGCCGGCGTTGACGGCGCAGCTCACGCGCCTGTCGTATCGCATCGACCTGCACTTGGATCCCGAGGCGTCCGTAAGCGCCGACGAGGTGCGTCGTGCGATCGACACGCTGCGCGCGGACCATGGCATCGACTACGCGCGCGGCAAAAAGAGCAAGCGCTTGGATTTGGATCACACGCTCGTGGGCTATGAGCTCACGGCGGGGGAGCGCCCGGACCATTTGGTGCTCATGCTCGACACCCATGCCGATAACGAGGGCTCCATGCGTCCGGAAATTTTGCTTTCTGCAGCTGATGTTTTGTTGCAGGGCTTGACCCCGGGCGTGGATGCACCTATTGTTTCCACCGGTATGCAAGACCTCGTGACCATCTGCTCCTACGATGTCGAGCGTCAGAATCAAGCATGCGAGGACGACGAGGGCCGACTCGTCAGCCCCATACCTGTGCGAACTTGTGGATTTGCTCCACATACTCGTTGACGGGGGTATTTTCGCCTGCTACTATATTCGGCTGTTGCACTAACTGATGCATGAAGGGCAAGTAAACATGTACGCAATCGTTAACACGGGCGGCAAGCAGTACAAGGTCGCCACCGACGATGTCATCACCGTCGAGAAGATCGAGGGCAATGAGGGCGACAAGGTCACCCTGCCGGTTATCTTCCTCAACGATGGTAAGAAGATCGTCACCGATCCCGACAAGCTGGCCAAGGCCAAGGTTACCGCTCAGATCGTTGAGCAGTTCAAGGGCGAGAAGCAGCTGGTCTTCAAGTTCCACAAGCGTAAGCGCTATCGTCGTCTGAAGGGTCACCGTCAGCAGCTCACCAAGCTGAAGATCGTGAAGGTCCAGGCTACGTCCCGCGCCAAGAAGGCTGTCAAGGCAGAGGCCGAGGCTGTTGCCGAGGCTCCCGTCGCCGAGTAGATTACACTCGTAACGAAAGAGTAGGTATACACAATGGCTCACAAAAAAGGACTCGGTTCCTCCCGTAATGGCCGTGACTCCCGCGGTCAGCGCCTTGGCACGAAGCGCTATGCCGGCCAGACGGTAACCACGGGCACGATTCTCGTCCGTCAGCACGGCACTCACATCCACCCGGGTGAGAACGTTGGCCGTGGCAAGGACGACACGCTGTTCGCGCTGGTCGACGGTACCGTTGAGTTCCACAAGGGTATCAAGCACAGGGTCAGCGTACGCCCGCTCGCGAACGCGTAATTCACCCTTCATAGAGCACATATGTGGGAGGCACTTGAGTTTTAGAATTCAAGGGTCTCCCTCTTTTTTGTAGGAGGCGATTCTGTTGTCACAGTTCACCGATATCAGCCGCATCAACGTGTGCGGCGGCGACGGCGGAGCCGGATGCATGTCGTTTAGGCGCGAGGCATTTGTTCCCAAGGGCGGCCCCGATGGCGGCGACGGCGGTCGTGGCGGCAACGTCGTCATCCAGGCCGACGCTCAGCTTTCCTCGCTGATTGATTACCGCTTTAAGCATCACTTCCGCGCCGAGCGCGGCACGCACGGGCAGGGTGCCCGTCGTAACGGTAAGAGCGGCGAGGACCTGATTCTCAAGGTCCCCATGGGCACCGTAGTTCGCGAGCTCGATCCCGAGACGCAGACCCCGATGTTCGAGATTGCCGACCTGGTACACGACGGCGAGCGCGTCGTCGTGGCGCCCGGTGGCGCCGGCGGCCTGGGCAACACTCACTTTGTGACGTCGGTGCGTCGCGCGCCCGCGTTTGCCCAGCTAGGCGAGCCGGCCGAGGAACACTGGATCGAGCTCGAGATGAAGCTTATGGCCGATGCCGCACTCGTGGGCTTCCCCTCGGTGGGCAAGTCCTCGCTCATCGCGCGCATGAGTGCCGCCCGTCCCAAGATTGCCGACTACCCGTTTACCACGCTCGTGCCCAATTTGGGCATGGTGCGTGCCGGCGAATATTCTTACGTCGTTGCCGACGTCCCCGGTCTTATCGAGGGCGCGAGCGAGGGCAAGGGCCTGGGTCACCAGTTCCTGCGCCACATTGAGCGTACGGCCCTGATCATGCATGTCGTCGACATGACGGGCGGTTTTGAGGATCGCGATCCGGTTGAGGACTATCGCATCATCAACCGCGAGCTCGAGCAGTATGGCGCCGAGCTTTCGGAGCGTCCGCAGATCGTTGTCGCCAACAAGTGCGACGCGCCGGGCACGGCCGACAAGATTGCCGACCTCAAGCGCGCAGCGCTCGACGATGGACATATGTTCTTTGCCGTGTCTGCCGTGACGGGCGCCGGTCTCAATACGTTGATGCTTGCCGTAGGTGAGCAGGTGGCCAAGCTCCGCGCCGAGCTGGCGGTCTCCGATGAACCGGTCGACCTGCGCGACGATGAGTGGGAGCGCCGCCGCCTGCAGCGTGAGAAGCGTTTCCGCATTGTCCAGGAAGAGCCCGGTGCCTTCCGCGTGGTCGGTCGTGCCATCGAGCGCATGGTCATTCAGACCGACTGGGAAAATGAGGAAGCCGTCATTTACCTGCAGCATAAGTTTGCGCGTATGGGTGTTGACGACGCGCTCGAGAAGGCCGGTTGCCGTGCGGGCGACGAGGTTCGCATTTGCCAGCGCACCTTTGACTTTGAGGGCGCTGAGGACTTCTCGGAGTACGAGGAGCTCGAGGATGCTGGCGAAGACGTTGCCGTTGAGGCCATTGACGTGACCGATGCTGCGGATGAGGGCGTCGAGGTTGTCGATGCGGCGGATGCCGCGGACGATGCTGAGACCTCGGAGGGCGAGTAAACCATGTCGCTGCGCGGTGGAATCGGTTTGCCCGAGCTTCCTCTAGAGGACGGGCGGGAGTTTAGGCTCGGCATTATGGGTGGCACCTTTGATCCCATCCATTACGGACACCTGGTGACCGCTGAGCAGGCACGCGAGTCCCTCGACTTGGATGCCGTGCTCTTTATGCCGGCGGGCACGCCTGCCTTTAAGCTTGACAAGCCGGTGACGCCTGCCGAGGACCGTTATGCCATGACGGTCCTCGCCACCGCCGCGAACCCGGCCTTTTTGGCGAGTCGGTTCGAGATCGATCGTGCCGGTGTCACCTACACAGCCGATACGCTGCGTGCTCTTCGCGAGTTTTACCCGCCACAGGTGAAGCTTTACTTTATTACGGGTGCCGATGCGATTATCGACATTGTGACCTGGCACAATGCTGATGAGATTGCCGAACTGGCGACCTTCATTGCTGCGACACGTCCCGGTTTTGACATCGATACGGCCCGGGCGCGGATTAAGGAATCGGGCCTGCCATTCGACGTGCGCTATATTCAGATTCCGGCGCTGGCGATTAGCTCGACCAATATTCGCAAGCGGGTTGCCCGCGGCATGAGCGTGCGCTATCTTACGAGCGAGTCCGTGCTCGGCTATATCCGTAAACGCGGCCTGTATGCCGATCTTGGGCAAGACGATTTTGATTGATGGGGGAGAACGTTGTCGGTAGAAGACCAGTTTGAGGGCGACGAGCGCGCGCTATTGACGCGTATCCATGAGTTGCTCGATGTGCGCATGAAGGATAAACGTAAACGCTACGTTCATTCGCTCGGGGTTGCCGAGACTGCGCTGCACCTAGCCGAGGTATACGGTGTCGACCGCTTTGATGCCGCTGCCGCTGGCCTGATCCATGACTGGGACAAAGTGCTCTCCGACGACGAGCTGGTCACGCGCGCTCTGCATTACGGCATTAAGATTGCCGGCTCTCCTTCCGCCGCGACGCCGCTTTTGCATGGCCCGGTTGCCGCCTATGAGCTTCCGCAGCTATTTCCCGAGCTATCGCCGGCCGTCTTCCAGGCTGTCGACCGTCACACCGTGGGCGCCTGCGACATGACGCCGCTCGATATGGTGGTCTTTGTGGCCGATGCCATCGAGCCCAACCGCCATGGTGATTATGCCCACGCGCTGCGCAAGATGGTGGGGGAGTCGACGCTTGACGAGTTGTTCTTCTCCTGTTTTGCGCAGGGTTTGGTCTATGTGATCCAGTCCGGGCGCTATCTTTATCCCACGGCTATTTCGATTTACAACCATTACGCCCAGCTACGCTAGCTCGGGCTGTCTAGAAAGAGGTATTCCATGGCCGACGAGACCATGACCGACGAGCAGATTCTTGAAGGTGTGGAGCACAAGAGCTTCGCCGCCACGTCCGACCGTACCGCCGCCTCGCTGTCCGCGAGCGGTGTCGCCGCCGAGGATGTAGCCCGCGCCGCCGCGCAGGCCGCCTACGACAAGAAGGGCGAGGACGTTCAGGTGCTCGACCTGACCGAGCTTTCCGACGTATGCGACTACTTTGTGCTTGCCACCGGTACCAACAACCGCCAGGTCGATTCTATCGTCGACGAGATCGAGGAGAAGGTCGCCGAGGCTTGCGGCGAGCATCCGTTCTCCATCGAGGGCCGCGAGCAGAAGACCTGGATGCTCATGGACTACGGTTCGGTTGTCGTCCACGTCTTCACTCCCGAAGCGCGCGACTTCTACCGTCTCGAGAAGCTCTGGGGCGACGCTCCCCAGCTTCCCCTCAACCTCCTCTAGTAGCTCATTTGGGACGGGGCTTTTTTAGCTACCCTGTACCGTTCGCCGGGCAGTTGCACCATCCGCAGCTGCCCGGCTTTCTTTTTGCCTCAGGTACTAATCGTTGAAGCGGGATTGGCGGCCGAAGGATAGGGCGGTGTCGCCGAATTTATCTCGGACAGCATCGATCGCTACGGAGAGATCGCGGCGGTCGCTGGATTGGGCGCCGCGATCATCGACTTCACAGAACAGGTCGGTCTGAATGCCGCCCTGATGGTTGAAGTCGCTCATACCGATACCCGCCAAGCGCACGTGCATACCTTCCTGCCAGATATTGTCGAGCAGCTCGAGTGCCACGGCCACAAAGATGTTCTCGTCGTCGGTGGGGTGGGGAAGTCGGCGCTGTGCCGTGCGACCGTTGCCGTACGAATACTTGAGCTTTAGCGTTACCGTGGCACCCGTCAGTCCCTGGCGACGTAAGCGTCGTCCGACGGACTCGCCCAGCAGGGCAATCGCCGCCTCGATATCCCCACGCTCAGTCAAATCCTTCGCAAAGGTGCGCTCATTGCTTACCGACTTGACTTCATGCGCTTCGTCCAAGCTCGTAACTTCGGAAACCTCGAGTCCTAGCGCGCGCTGGCGCATGCGCTCGCCGTTCACGCCAAAAATGGCAGTCAGCGTCGACTCCGGCGCGCGCGAAAGCTCTCCCAGCGTATAGATACGCATGCGGCGTAGTCGCTCCTCGGCCGAGCGTCCGATGCCGCTCATGGCGGACACCGGAAGTACGGCCAAAAAACGCTGCTCCGTCCCGGGACGCACGATGGTTAGGCCAAATGGCTTGTCTTGCTCGCTTGCGATCTTTGCCACCGTCTTGTTACAGCCGACGCCAATGGAGCAGGTCACCCCCAGTGCCGCGACGCGATCACTGATGCGCCGCGCAACCAGCAGCGGGTCCTCGGGTGCAAAGCGACCCGGCGTGATGTCGATAAAGGCCTCATCAATCGAAACGCGCTCTACGCGTGGGGTCTCATCGGCAAGGATGGCCATGACCTGTGCGCTGACCGCGCGGTAGCGGTCGAAGTGCCCGTGTGTCCAAATGGCCTGAGGACACAGACGCCGTGCCTCGGCCGAGGGCATGGCGGAGTGCACGCCAAAGCGACGTGCCTCGTACGAACACGTGGACACGACGCCGCGCGACTCGGCGTCTCCGCCCACGATGAGCGGCTTGCCGCGCCATTCGGGATGGTCGAGCATCTCCACGCTCGCAAAAAATGCATCGAGGTCCATCAGGCCCACCGCCGGACCCGTCCAGGGCGGTGGCGTGACGCCTGCAGCATCCTCATAACCGTATGTATGTTCGCGTCTTTCCATGTCATGAGTATACCGCGCAGCTCATGTGGGGTGCGTGTATGTGCTTGCAAATCCCGAATTCTTGTCTAAGATATGGATTTGCCCTCGACTACACCGAAGAAGTTGGTCTCACGGACTTCACCTGCCCGCGTCGATGGCGTATTATGTTCAACTGTTTGTTTGTAGTTGCAGCCTAAAGCTGCTTGGTT
Source organism: uncultured Collinsella sp. (assembly GCA_959020715.1). GTDB lineage: Bacteria > Actinomycetota > Coriobacteriia > Coriobacteriales > Coriobacteriaceae > Collinsella. Next base: position 96,744 of record CAUESV010000005.1, read on the forward strand.
GGAGGAGTTTCCTTTGGCAGTCAAGATTCGCCTTGCTCGTCACGGCGCTAAGAAGCGTCCGTACTACCGTGTCGTCGTCGCCGATTCCCGCGCCCCGCGTGACGGTCGTATCATCGAGGAGGTTGGCCGCTACAACCCGATGACCGCCCCCAAGACCATCAACCTCGACCTCGAGAAGATCGCCGACTGGCAGTCCAAGGGCGCTCAGCTCACCGACGCCGTCGCCGCTCTGGTCAAGGCCGCCAACGAGGGCGAGAAGACCGAGACCGTCGTCAAGAAGTCCAAGAAGCAGCTCGCCAAAGAGGCCGAGGCCGCTAAGGCTGCCGCTGAGGCCGCTGAGGGCGCCGAGGAGTAAATCGTGCCTGAGGTTGACGCTGCACAGCTCGAGGGTGAGGCAATGCTCTCAGATCGCATCGCCGATCTCGTCGAATATCTCGTTGTTCAGATCGTCGACGACCCGGATTCCGTGAGCCTTGAGGTCATCGATGGTGACGACGCCTCTACGATTGAGGTTTCGGTCGCCGAGGATGACGTCGCCAAGGTCATCGGCCGTCGTGGCCGTACCATCAAGGCCATTCGCACGCTCGCCCGTGCACTGGCCGCTCGCCTCGACACTGCTGTCGAGGTAGAGGTTCTGGGCTAGGACCTTGAGGTCCCAGTACAAAAACATCGCCCGTGTGGTCAAGCCGCACGGAAGGAAGGGGGAGGTCCTCGCGCAGCCGCTGCGGGGGCTTCCTTCTGTATTGGAGCCGGGTATGCGCGTCGCCTTGACGCCGCCGGCACTCAAGCGCGACCGCTTTTGCAAGGTCGTGTCCTTCACCGATACGGGCGATGGCGATCTGGTCTCGTTTGAGGGCATTGATGACTTGACGGCCGCCGAGGGCATCACGGGATGCTATGTGCTGGCAAATCGTGACGACTTTGAGCTCGATTCGCTCGACGTCGCCTATACCGACCTTATGGGTCGCGAGGTGGTCGATGAACGCTTTGGCTCGCTTGGCACGATTGTCGAGATCATGTCGACGCCCGCCAACGATGTTTGGGTTGTCGAGGGTGATCGGTACGGCGAGGTACTGATTCCCGTTATCGAGCAGGTTGTGCTCGATCTTCCCGACACAGGAACAATTTCCGTCCACGTTATGGACGGCTTGATCGATATGGACAAGTAGGGAGGACAACATGCTGATCGAGACCCTTTCGGTCTTTCCCGAGATGTTTGAGCCCGTCATGTCCACGTCGATTTTGGGTCGCGCCCGCAAGGCCGGCCTTTTTGATTTTAAGGCGTATAACCTGCGCGACTGGACGCACGACCGCCATCGTACCGTCGATGACGAGCCGTACGGCGGCGGGCAGGGCATGCTCATGAAGGTCGAGCCTATCGCCGAGGCCATCGAGGCCATTAGCGCAGAGGGCCCCAAGCCCACTGTGGTGTTCTTTACCCCCTGCGGCGAGCCCTTTACGCAGCATGTGGCCGAGCGCCTGCTCAAAAGTGAGCGCCTGCTGTTTGTGTGCAGCCGTTACGAGGGCGTCGACGAGCGCGCGTATGCGTATGCCGACGAGCGTCTGTCGATTGGCGACTATGTGCTTACGGGTGGCGAGCTACCCGCTATGGTTGTTGCCGACGCTGTCGTGCGCCTGATTCCCGGCGCCCTTGGTGACGAAATGAGCAACGTCGACGAGTCGTTCTCGACCGCCGAGGACGGAGGCTTGCTCGAGTACGCGCAGTACACCCGTCCCGCCGAGTTCAACGGCGAGGGCGTGCCTCCTGTGCTCGTGAGTGGCGATCACGCCAAGGTCGATGCTTGGCGCCGCAAGAATGCCATCGAGCGCACCTGTCGCTGGCGTCCCGACCTGATCGAGACGGCGCGGCTCACGCCCCAGGAGCGTGCATATGCGCAGGAGATCCTTGACGCTTCGTATTCGCAGAGCAAGGAGTGAGTATGGTTCCTACGCAACATTCCGCGTTGAGGGGCGCTTTTGAGTGGATCGCGGTCATCGCGATCGCGCTTGTGGCCACCTTCCTGATCCGCACCTTTGTGGTCGAGCCCTTTGTGGTGCCCACCGGCTCTATGGAGGACACAATCGAGATTGGCGACCAGATCCTGGCGCAAAAGGTGAGCCTCGAGCTCGGCCAGCCCGTCAAGCAGGGCGATATCGTGGTGTTTCACAACCCTGATGGCACCTCCGAGCATGATGTTCTTGTCAAGCGCGTTATTGCCACGGCCGGCCAGACGGTCGACCTTCAGGACGGCAAGGTGGTCGTTGACGGCCAGGCGCTCGACGAGGACTACACGACCGGCATGAGCTGGCCGCTTTCGGTCCAAGCTCCCGGCGCTCAGGTAAGCTATCCCTACACCGTTCCCGACGGGTGCGTGTGGGTGATGGGCGACAACCGCGAAAACTCTGCCGACTCACGCTACTTTGGTCCCGTCGATCGCTCTGACTTGATCGCCGTGGCGCTTGTGCGCTACTGGCCGCTCAACCGCATCGGCGCTATCGACTAAAAACCGCTATAGTACAGTACCTAACCGTGTAATCGTTTCGACGAGGGGATATTAGAGGCATGAACGCTTCATCGCTTTCCTTCCAAGACATCATCCTGCGCCTCCAGCAGTACTGGGGCGAGCAGGGCTGCGTCATTATGCAGCCCTATGACTCCGAGGTCGGTGCCGGTACCTTCCATACCGCGACCACGCTGCGCTCGCTCGGTCCCGCCGAGTGGCGCACCTGCTATGCGCAGCCCTGCCGCCGTCCCGCCGACGGCCGCTACGGCGAGAACCCCAACCGCATGCAGCACTACTATCAGTTCCAGGTGCTCATCAAGCCCTCGCCGGTCAACGCCCAGGAGCTCTACCTGGGGTCTCTTGCTGCTATCGGCCTAGACCCCAACGACCATGACGTCCGCTTTGTCGAGGACGACTGGGAGAGCCCGACGCTCGGCGCCTGGGGCCTTGGCTGGGAGGTCTGGCTCAACGGCATGGAGGTCACGCAGTTTACGTACTTCCAGCAGGTGGGCGGCATCGAGGTCGATCCCGTGCCCGTCGAGATCACCTATGGCCTGGAGCGTATCGCCATGTACGCCCAGGGAGTCAACTCGGTCTACGACCTGGTGTGGAGCTACTTGCCCGACGGCACGCCCATGACCTACGGCGACGTGTTCTTGGAGAACGAGCGCGAGTTTAGCGCTTACAACTTTGAGGTCGCCAACGTTGAGATGATGCGTCAGAAGTTTGACGACTACGAGGCCGAGTGCCATTCCTGCCTGGAGCGAAAGCTGCCGCTGCCGGCGTACGACTGTGTCATGAAGTGCAGCCACGCCTTCAACCTGCTCGATGCCCGCGGCGCCCTGTCCGCGGTCGAGCGTGCCAACTACATCCTGCGCGTCCGCGCCGTCGCCAAGGCGTGCTGCGAGGCCTACATGGCCGAGGTCGCCGGAGTCAACGAGAATGCCGACCAGGAAGGCGAGGTGGCGTAAGCCATGGCAGACGCTAAGGATTTCCTGTTTGAGATCGGTACGGAGGAAATGCCCTCTGCACCGCTGAACAATGCCGTCAAGCAGCTTGGCACCATGATCGCCAAGGGTCTTGACGAGGCCGGTCTGGCCCACGGCGAGGTCCGCGTGATCTCGAGCCCGCGTCGTCTGGCTGCACTCGTTGCCGACGTCGCCACCGCGACCGATGAGGTTCACGAGGTCAAGCGTGGCCCCGCGGCCAACATTGCCTTTGATGCCGACGGTAACGCCACCAAGGCCGCCCAGGGCTTCGCCCGCAAGTGCGGTGTGGCTGCCGAGGACCTGGTCCGTCGCGAGGACACCGACGGCCGTGAGTACGTCTTTGCTGAGAAGAACATTCCCTCCGTACCGGCCACCCCGATCCTGACGACCCTGTGCGAGAAGACTATCGCCGGCCTGCAGTGGCCCAACTATCGCAGCCAGCGCTGGGGCCACGAGCACGCTACGTTCGTTCGTCCTGTCCGTTGGATTTGCTGCCTTTTGGGCGAGGACGTTGTGCCCGTGTCGTTTGCCGACGTGACGAGTGGCAACACCACGCGTGGTCATCGCGTACTTGGCCCTGGTGACCATGTGGTTGCCAGCCCCGCCGTCTACGAGCAGGTGCTCGAGGACGCTGGCGTGCTTTCTGCCGAGCGTCGTCGTGAGGCCATCCTTGCCGGTATCGCCGAGGTCGAGGCCGCCCGTCCCGGCTGCCACGTCGATACGCCCAAGAAGGTCTTTGAGGAGGTTATCAACCTCTGCGAGTGGCCGACGGTGCTCGTCGGTACCTTCGATGAGGAGTTCCTCAAGGTCCCGCACGAGATCATCTGCGAGTCCATGCTCACCAATCAGCGCTACTTCCCGATCTATGACGGCGAGGGCAAGCTCACGCGTGAATTCGTGGTCGTTTCCAACAGCAAGCCCGAGAATGCCGAGCGCGTGATCGACGGCAACGAGCGCGTCGTGCGCGCCCGTCTGGACGACGCGAAGTTCTTCTACGAGGAGGACCTGAAGATCTCCCTCGACGAGTTCCGTGAGCGTCTGGCCAAGGTTGCCTTCCAGGAGAAGCTCGGTAGCGTGCTCGCCAAGTCCGAGCGCATCGAGCAGCTCGCGCTCGCTATCGCCCGCGAGGCTCACCTGGGCGCCCACCTGGCTGCCGATGCTGCTCGCGCCGCGCACCTGTGCAAGGCCGACCTGGTATCCAACGCCGTCGTCGAGTTCACGAGCCAGCAGGGCGTGATGGGCGGTTACTACGCCACCGCGATGGGGGAGAACGACGAGGTCGCCCACGCCATTCGCGATCACTATCGTCCCCGCTTTGCCGGTGACGAGCTGCCCGAGGGCACCGCTGGCTGCATCGTGGCCTGTGCCGACAAGCTCGATACCATCGCCGGTATCTTTGCCATCGGTGAGCCCCCTACCGGCTCCTCCGACCCCTACGCGCTGCGTCGTGCCGCTATCGGCATCATCAACATCCTGCGCGACCGTCTGCCGATCGACCCCACGTCGCTCATCGACTTCGCCCTCGAGCTCTACAGTGAGCAGGGCATTGAGTTCGACGCCGCCGAGGTCGCCCAGCAGGTTCGCGACTTCTTCCATGGCCGCCTGGTGAGCATGGCCCGCGACGAAAAGATCCCGGCCGATACCGTTGCCGCCGTCTCCGCGGTGCACATCATCGCTCCGTCCGTCTTCTTCGCCCGCTGCGCCGCCCTCGACGAGGCCCGCAAGAACGACGCTGAGACGTTCGACAACCTGGCGACCGCCTATGCCCGTGCTGCTCATATCTCCAAGCCCGAGCTGGGCACGGAGTACGACCGCGCCCTGATGGGCGAGGCCGAGCTCGCGCTCGCCGACGCCTCCGAGGCCGCTCAGACCGCTGTCGATGCTGCTCTCGCCGCCGAGGATTATTCTGCCGCATTTGCCGCGCTCGCCGCCCTGCGTGCCCCCATCGACCGCTTCTTCGATGAGGTTATGGTCATGGACAAGGACGAGCAGCTTCGCGATAATCGCCTTAAGCTGCTCAACCGCTTCGAGGCCGTTTTCTCCGGCATCGCCAACATCGGTGAGCTTGCCCGCAAAAAGTAAGCTAGCCTGCGCATAAGCGCAAAAGGAGCCCCGCATGGATTGCCCGGTCACCGCTCGTTCCACCGTTATCGTTATCTCCGACTCGCTCGGTGATACCGCTTGTGAGGTGGTGCTTGCGGCGTCCGGGCAATTTGATGAAGGGGTTTTTCGCGTTTTGCGCCTGCCCAAGGTGACCTCCGTGGAGCAGGTCAAGTCATTTGTGGGGCCGCGCGTCGATGCCGACCATCGCGATATCGCCGTGTTCCATACCATCGTCGACCCGGCACTTCGCGCCCGCGTGCTCGATTATCTGGGCATGCTGCATATCCGTTCGGTCGACCTGATCGGTCCGACGCTTGCCGTGCTGTCATCGCTCGTCGGTGTGCCGCCCAAGGGCGTTGCGGGCGTGATTCACAAGACCGATGACCGCTATTTCCATCGCATTGAGGCTATGGAGTATTTCGTTGAGCACGATGACGGGCGCGGCTGCGACGATCTGTCGGGGGCCGATATCGTGCTGCTGGGCGTATCGCGCACGTCCAAGACGCCGCTGTCGATGTTTTTGGCCTTTCAAGGTTACAAGGTTGCCAATGTTCCGTTGGCCCACGGCATGGAGCCGCCCAAGTCGATTTACGAGGTTGACCCGATGCGGTTATTCGGCCTGATTTCGACCGTCGACGTTATTTCTGAGATTCGCGATAGCCGCTTGGGCGATGACTTCGCCCGTGCCGTTGCCGGCTCTTATGCCGAGCCCGAGAGTGTGCGCAGCGAGCTTGAGGAAGCCCGTGCCCTCATGAAGCGCCTAGGCTGCTTTGTGGTGCGTACCGACGGCAAGGCGATCGAGGAGAGCGCCTCCGAGATCATTAGTCACTTGGAGGAAATCCAAGAAGCTCGCGCCCGCCGAGCCACCCGCCGCGCCTAATGGTAGTAGCATTTTGATAAAGCGATTTAGCAAGAACATCGCATCTGACCTGCTTTTTTATTGTAGTGGTATCTTCATAAGGTAACCACCTTTACCTACCGTTTACCGCCAGTTTTAGCACGTTTACCAAACCGCGCACCCTCTGCTCAAGCCCGCTCAAAACCCGCCGTATAGTTCCCTCACGGCCCGCATCCGGCGGGTCGATTCGTTACCACGGTCGTGCGCGAGAGCGCATGGAAGGGGAAGTATCGTGAGCGATTGCAAGAGGGTTTACCGTTTTGGAACCGACGCCCAGGGCACCTGTGTCACTGAGGGCGACAAGTCCATGAACTTCGTGCTTGGCGGCAAGGGCGCAAACCTTGCCGAGATGAGCCGCATCGGCCTGCCGGTTCCCGGTGGCTTTACCATTACCTGCCAGACTTGCGTCGAGTACTCCGGTGCCGGCAACGTCTGGCCCGAAGGCACAATCGATGAGATCGTTGCCGCCGAGGCCGACCTCGAGGCCCGCTGTGGCAAGAAGCTCGGTGACGACAATGATCCGCTGCTCGTGTCGGTTCGCTCGGGCGCTCCGTTCTCCATGCCCGGTATGATGGACACGGTCCTCAACTTGGGCCTCAACGACGGCTCCGTTCAGGGTCTCATCGCCCAGACGCAAAATCCGCGTTTTGCCTGGGATAGCTACCGCCGCTTTATCCAGATGTTCTCCAACGTCGTTATGGGCGTCGACGCCGACCTGTTCGAGAACGCGCTGACCCGGGCACGCCTGGTCGCTGGCGTCCGCGTCGACTCCGAGCTTTCGGCCGAGGATCTGCAGGAGCTCGTCGCGACCTTCAAGGGGATCTTCTCCGAGAACGTCGAGGCCGCCCTGTACCCCGAGCTCGAGGTTGTCGATGGCAAGCCCGTCTTCCCGCACGATCCTGAGCTTCAGCTGCGCCTTGCCATTCAGGCTGTCTTTGGCAGCTGGATGAACGAGCGCGCCTGCATCTACCGCAAACAGCACGGTATCTCCGACGAGCTCGGTACTGCCGTCAACGTCCAGGCCATGGCCTTTGGCAACAAGGGTGAGACCTCCGCGACTGGCGTCGCCTTTACGCGCAACCCGGCCGACGGCACTAAGGAGTTCTACGGCGACTTTCTGGTCAACGCCCAGGGCGAGGATGTTGTCGCCGGCATCCGCAACACCGAGCCCATCGCCGACCTCAAGACCACCCCGGGCCTCGAGTCTTCAGGTGAGGAGCTCGAGCGCGTGTTCCTGACGCTCGAGGATCATTACCGCGATATGTGTGATATCGAGTTCACCATCGAGCAGGGCAAGCTCTGGATGCTCCAGACCCGCGTGGGCAAGCGCACTGCTACCGCCGCCCTGCGCATCGCCATCGAAATGGTCGAGGAGGGCCTGATCACTCGCGAGGAGGCCGTGAGCCGCATCGATCCCGCGCAGCTCGACCAGCTCCTGCACCCGCAGTTCGATTCCTCCAAGAAGTACGAGGCCCTGGCCAGCGGCCTTAACGCCAGCCCCGGTGCCGCCGTGGGCGAGGTCGTGTTCTCGAGTGACGACGCCGTCGCGCGTTCCGCCGAGGGTCACAAGGTCATTCTGGTCCGCTGGGAGACCAACCCCGATGACCTGAAGGGTATGGTCGCCGCCGAGGGCATCTTGACGAGCCATGGTGGCAAGACGAGCCACGCCGCCGTTATCGCCCGCGGCATGGGTACGCCCTGCGTCTGCGGCGTTGAAAGCTTCCATATCGACGCCGCCGAGAAGGTCGTGCGCATCGAGGGCAGCGACCACGTATTGCACGAGGGCGATGTCATCTCCATCGACGGCACCCAGGGCATCGTCGTCGACGGTCCCGTCGACCTGGTCTCCGCCGAGCTTACCGGCGACCTGGACACTATCCTGTCCTGGGCCGACGAGATTCGCCTGGACGAGACCTGTGGTCATCCCAACCATGTGCGCGTCAACGCCGACAATCCCGAGGATGCCGAGCTTGCCCTCGAGTTTGGCGCCGAGGCTATTGGCCTATGCCGCACCGAGCATATGTTCCTGGGCGATCGAAAGAACATCATCCAGAGCTTTATCCTGTCCGATGATGAGGCCGTGAAGCAGCAGGCCCTGGCCGACCTGCTCAAGGTCCAGACCGAGGACTTCCTGGCGATGTTCAAGACCATGTCCGGTCGCGATGTGGTCGTCCGCCTGCTCGATCCACCGCTTCATGAGTTCCTGGATAATCCTCGCGAGCTCGAGGTCGCCATCACCAAGAAGGAAGCCGCTGGCGCCAGCGAGGAAGAGCTTGCCGCCCTGCGCGCCCGCCTGCGTCGTATCGACGGCATGGTCGAGTCCAACCCCATGTTGGGCTTGCGCGGCGTGCGCCTGTCCGTCGTCTTTAGCGATCTGCCGCTCATGCAGGTCCGTGCCGTCGCAACGGCTGCCGCCCGCCTCATTAAGGAAGGCGTCGATCCGCGCCCCGAGATTATGGTCCCGCTCGTTTCCATCACGGCCGAGCATGTCCAGACCCGCGAGGTTATCGAGCGTGTGATCGCCGAGGTTTCCGCCGAGGAAGGCGTCGAGCTCAATATTCCCGTGGGCACGATGCTCGAGCTGCCGCGTGCCTGCATGGTCGCCGACGAGATCGCCCAGCACGCCGACTTCTTCTGCTTTGGCACCAACGACCTCACCCAGACCACCTTCGGCTTCTCCCGCGACGATGCCGAGGCCAAGTTCATCCCGCTGTACATGCACAAGAAGATCTTGAAGGACAACCCCTTCGAGACCATCGACGCGGCGGTGCTCGAGCTGGTGCGCATGGCCGTCGAAAAGGGTCGCGCCATCAACCCCGACATGCACTTTGGCGTGTGCGGCGAGCACGGCGGCGACCCCAAGTCCATCAAGGGCCTGTTTAACGTGGCCGATGTGGACTATGTGTCCTGCTCGCCCTACCGCGTGCCCCTCGCACGCCTGGCTGCCGCCCAGGCCAAGCTCGAGGCGAAGCGCTCCGCCTAACGTTTTGGGCATAGACGCCTAGCGTAGCCCCCTTCATGCCGCCCGCCTCATTCGTGAGGCGGGCGGTTATCATGTGCGGGTTTTGTCTTTTTGTCTGCGTAAAAAATTGTTCTTGCAGCGGAAACCCGCGCGTGTATACTCGAATACGTTTGTTCAACTACGTGCCGGCCAAGGTGGTACGGCACCTCTAGAAGAGTAAGGAATTGCACATGGATTACATCCGCGCAATCGAGCGTCAGCAGATCCGCGAGGACATTCCTCAGGTTCGCGTCGCCGACAACGTCAAGGTTCACTACCGCATTAAGGAAGGCGACCGCGAGCGCATCCAGGTCTTCCAGGGCGACGTCATCCGCATGGCCGGCGCCGGTGCCCGCGAGACCTTCACCGTCCGCAAGATGTCCTTCGGTGTCGGTGTTGAGCGTACCTTCCCGCTTCACAGCCCCAAGATCGCCAAGCTCGAGGTCGTTCGTCATGGTCGCGTCCGTCGCGCCAAGCTGTACTACCTCCGCGACAAGGTGGGCAAGGCTGCTCGCATCCCCGAGAAGCGCTAAGAAGATCGCAGCGTCTGTCCACTCGTTTGGACACAAGGGTCACCTTCGGGTGGCCCTTCTTTTTATCTGATTTGCATGCAAGGAGGGCCTGGTATGGCCAACATGACGAGCTCGGTTTCGGCATCGCAGGTTGCCGGTGAGCTGGCGAGCGCTACGTTTGAGGAGATTCCCGCCCTCGTGGAGCATTATCGCGAGGACCCGCGCCAGCAGGTGATCAAGGCTTGCGAACGCGCCCTCAAACGCCATGCCAAAGAGCTTGCTGAGCGCGAGCGCGTCAATGACATGTACGAGCTTATGCATGAGCTTGGCGGCGATGGGGTGATCGTTGGTGTCGACGAGGTGGGTCGCGGATCGGTGGCCGGTCCCCTGACGGTGTGCGCCGTGTGCCTTCCCATGAAGCCGCGCGTCTGGGGCATCAACGATTCCAAAAAGCTCACGCCGGCGCGCCGCGAGCTGCTCTCGGTGAAGATTGCCGAGGTGGCGACGGCGATCGGTTTTTGCCATATCGCGCCTAAGGATATCGATGAGATGGGCATGGCGCGTGCCATCCGCGCTGCCGTTGCGGGCGCCGTGGCCGATACGGGACTTGAACCCGACTGCGTCCTCATGGATGGCAACCCCCTGGGCGCCGTTCCCAACGAGCGCGACGTGGTGAAGGGCGATGCCAAAATCGCCTGTATCGCCGCGGCGTCCATCATGGCTAAGGTGACGCGTGACGAGATGATGGTCGAGTACGACGCCGAGTATCCCGAGTACCATCTGGCCGAGTCGAAGGGCTATGCGAGCCCCGAGCATATCGAGGCCATTCGCAAACATGGACTTTGTCCGCTGCACCGCGTGAGCTTTTGCGGAAACTTTCTGCAGACTGAGCGCCTTTTCTAGGTCAATTGTGGAGACAGGGACCTCTGGAGTTTTATAAACCTGCTGGTAGCGGGCCGTATGCAACACCATTGCTGCGTACGACCCGTTTTTTGACGGCATTTGGTCAGTTTTTGGTTTGCTTCCGGTACTTACCCGCATGAAAGGTGCCCTCATCATCGGGGCAATGCAGTGTGCGGGAAAGGAGACCCCATGAGTGCCGCAAGTAAAAAGAGCAAGACGCAGCAACTCAAGGAGCGTTGGGAAAACGGCGAGCTCGACTGCGGGTCGATGACGCCCGAGTTTATCAAGGGGCTCAGTCCCCGCGAGCTGGGTATGCTGGGCGAGCTGATCACCATCGACTACTTTAACGAGCGCGGCTACTCCTTGCTGGAGCAGGGTTATCGTTGCACCGAGGGCGAGGCCGATCTGGTGCTGCTCGATGAACTCGACGATGTCGTGGTGATGGCCGAGGTCAAGACCAGACGCGTTGCACTGGATTGCAGCACGCGGGTCTTTCCCGAGGAGGCCGTGGACGCCCAAAAGCAACGCCGCTACCGCCGCATCGCAAGTTGCTATCTTATGGAGCATTATCCGCTCAAGGCGATTCGCTTCGATGCCGTGGGTGTCACCATTCGTGGCGGACATATCGCCGAGATCGAGCATCAGTACAACGCGTTCGATTGGCAGGTGTCGTGATGGCGTTCGAGACGTTTGCCGTTCACGCGGCCTGCATCCGTGGCGTCGAGGCGATTCACGTCACGGTCGAGGTCTCGCTTGCCGGTGGCGTTCCGGGCATTCAGATGCTCGGTATTCCGAGTATGGAGGTGATGGAGTCACGCGGTCGTATTCGCTGTGCGATGCGCTCCGCCGGGTTCGAGATCCCGCGCTCGGGCATTACGGTCAATCTGGCGCCCGGCGATATTCGCAAGACCGGTAGCGGCTTTGATCTGCCCATTGCCATTGCGGTATTGGCGGCCGATGGTCAGATTCCCCGCGACAACCTCGATCGTTGTCTTATCGCAGGTGAGCTTGGCTTGGACGGTACGGTGCTTCCTGTCAAGGGCGAGGTGGCGTTTCAGCTATTGGCGCGTGATATGGGGCTGTCCTTTATCGCCGGCAGGTCCGATCAGCATGTGCCGCTTGCGGGCGTGGATTGCGGATTCATCGATCATTTGTCTCAGCTTGCTCATGGTATGGGCGATGCTGCGCGGCATTACTTGGATTCTGATGGCGTCGAGGCGACCTTTGAGCCTGAGCTCGACTATGCCGACGTACTGGGGCAGGAAGTCGCTAAACGCGGCATGGCGCTTGCGGCGGCAGGAGAACTCGGCTTGCTCATGATTGGGTCCCCGGGATCGGGCAAGACGATGCTCGCGCGCCGTATGACCGGCATCCTGCCCGAGCTTTCCGTTGAGGATCAGCAGGAGGCGCTGTGCATCCATTCGGTCTTGGGCGAGAACATCGATGGCTTATTGGCGGGGCACCGGCCCTTCCGCAGTCCCCACCACAGTATTTCGACCGCAGGCCTTATCGGCGGCGGGCGCCCGGTGCATCCGGGTGAGATCAGCCTGGCTCATGGCGGCGTGCTCTTTTTGGACGAGCTTGCCGAGTTTCCCACGGGTGTGCTGCAGACGCTGCGTCAGCCCATCGAACGCGGCTATGTGAGGATCGTACGCGTCGACGGGGCCTTTACCTTCCCGTCGCGCTTTCAGCTGCTGGCCGCGAGCAATCCCTGCCCCTGCGGCTTTTTGGGCGATCGTGAGGTGCCATGCCGCTGCTCGGCATCGATGGTGGAGCGCTATCGGGCAAAGCTGCGCGGTCCTTTGGCCGACCGTATCGACATGATGATCGATGTGACCCGTCCCGACCCCCAAGTGATTATCGAGGGTGCGGAGGGTATGTCGTCGGCCGAGTTGCGTGACTACGTTGTGCGCGGTCGCGCCTTTCGCGCCTGGCGCGAGTCCCGTATGGACGATGCTGATGCCGAGGCCGAGGATGACGAGACACGGTCCATTGACGGCGTCGTTTCGACCTTTGAGCTCGATGACGCTGCCGAGAAATGCGTACTCGGCCTTTCCAAACGCACGCATCTCACAGGGCGTGGCATCGTGCGCCTGGTTCGCATTGCACGCACGATCGCAGATGTCGCCGAGAGCGAGCAAGTGACGCAGGACCACGTGCTCGAGGCGGCGATGTACCAGGGAAGGAGGGACCAATGATGGCCGAGGGGACCTTCGAGCTGCATCCAGGTGACGCGTTGTATCCCGAGACCGTTTTGGAGCTTTCTGATGTACCCCAGACGCTCTATGTGCGCGGCAACCCAGAGGTGCTTTCGACGCCCGCGCTCTCCATCATCGGCGCGCGCAAGGCCTCGCCGTATGGTCTTGCCGTGGCAGAGCTTGCGGCAAAGGTGGCGGTCGAGGCGGGAGTGACGGTTGTTTCGGGCGGCGCGATCGGTTGTGACCAGGCCTCGGGTTGGGCTGCGGTCAACGCCGGCGGCAAACACGTCGTGGTGCTGGGGACGGGCGCCGACGTGGTCTACCCGCGTTCGAGCGCGGGGCTTATTACACGCACGCTCGATACGGGTGGCGCGGTCGTGTCGATCTCTCCGTGGGGCATGGGTCCGCGCAAGTTTGCCTTTCCGCGCCGCAATCGCGTGATCGCGGCCCTGTCGCAAGCCCTCTTTGTATCCGAGGCGGGTATGCCTTCCGGGACGTTTTCCACAGCCGAGGCTGCTATGGATTTGGGGCGCGAACTTCTTGCCGTGCCGGGGTCGATCCTATCGCCCGAGTCGCGTGGTACGAATTACCTCATTGCGAACGGTGCCTGCTGCATCATCGACGAGGAATCTATCGAGATGGCTATCTCACGCATCTACGGCACCCTGCGCTACTCGCGCCCCGATGCTCCCGGCATTGCCGACCTGGATCCAACACAGCAGACTGTGATGCATGCGCTCATCGCCTCTCCGCTCAAAGTCGACGACATCGCGGCGCTCGTCTCGCTCGATGCTGTCGGCGTACTCAAACTCCTGGGTTCGCTTGAACTCGAGGGCCTTATCGAGCGCATGATGGATGGAAGGTATGCGCCCTCCAAGTTTGCCCTTCACGCCCAGACACCCTTCGGTCACAATGGAAAACGTGTCAATTAGAAAGGTGTTTGCAGATGCTGTTTGATCAGGTGACGGTTATCGGTGGCGGTCTGGCGGGTTCGGAATGCGCGATCCAGCTGGCAGATCGCGGGTTTGCCGTAAAGCTGTGCGAGATGCGCCCCCAGGTGAGCTCCCCGGCCCACCATACCGATCACCTGGCAGAGCTCGTCTGCTCCAATTCGTTTAAGTCGACCCGTCCGGATTCCGCGGCTGGTTTGCTGAAAGCTGAGCTTGAGCGCATGGGCTCGGTCCTGCTCGATTGCGCCCATCGCGCGGCTGTTCCCGCCGGTGGCGCCTTGGCTGTCGACCGCGTCAAGTTTTCCGAGCTTGTCGAGGCCGAAGTTGCCGCTCGTCCCAATATCGAGGTCGTGCACGGCGAGGTCACGCGGATTCCCGAGGGTCACGTGGTCATTGCCGCGGGCCCGCTGTGTTCACCGGCGCTGAGCGAAGAGGTCATGAAGCTCGTCGGTGGCGATGCCCTAGCATTCTTTGATGCGGCGGCGCCGATCGTCGATGCCTCCACGCTCGATATGGACGTGCTGTTCTCGCAGTCGCGCTACGAGGAGCAGGGGGGCGGCGACTATCTCAACGCTCCGCTCAATAAGGAGGAGTACGAGGCCTTTATCGAGGCGCTTACCACGGCCGACCGCGTGGTGCTCAAGGACTTTGAGGGCGGCGATTTGTTCCAGGCCTGCCAGCCTGCCGAGGAGGTTGCACGCACCGGTAAGGACGCCATCCGCTTTGGCGCCATGAAGCCCGTCGGCCTCACCGACCCGCGTACCGGACGTCGCCCCTGGGCGGCGATTCAGCTTCGTGCCGAGAACAAGGAGAAGACCGCCTATAACCTGGTGGGTTTCCAGACCAACCTGACCTTTGGCGAGCAGAAGCGAGTCTTCCATATGGTGCCGGGCCTGGAGAACGCCGAGTTCTTCCGCTACGGCGTCATGCACCGCAATACCTTTGTCGACGCCCCGCACGTGCTCAATGGCACCTTTGCCGTGCCCGGTACCGGCGTGCGCCTGGCCGGTCAGATCACCGGCACCGAGGGGTACATGGAAGCTGTGGCGACCGGTCTGCTTGCGGCGCTCAACACCTATGCCGAGGCTATCGGCGCCGCGGTCGTCGAGTTGCCGCGCGTGGGCGCCCTGGGCGCGCTCGTGGGCTATGCGACCGATCCGGCAACGGTGGGCTATCAGCCCATGCACGTCAACTTTGGCTTGGTGCCGCCGCTCGAGGACGGCAAGCGCCGCAGTAAGCGCGACCGCTACCAGGCCTATGCGGACCGTGCGCTCGAGGCTCTTGATGCCTATCTGGCAACTCGCCCCGATCTGTTTGGAGGCGACCGTTCATAGCCTTTGACCTGTACGACACCGTCGACTCGTTTATCGCCTATATCGCACGTGTCGAGGGACTTTCTCCCAACACGGTGACGGCCTATGGCTCGAGGCTGGAGCGCTTTGCTGCCTGGTGCGAGCGCGAGGATATCGATGCTTTCGCTGCCGACGTGCGCACCATTCGTCGCTATCTTGCCGAGCTTTCGCGTGAGCAGGTTGCTCCCCGAACGCTTGCGGCGCATCTGTCGGCTATCCGATCGCTCTATCGATGGATGGCTGCCGAGGGGGTCGTGGAGGGCGATGCGGTCTCGGCAATTTCCTCGCCCAAGCTCCCGCGCGATCTACCCGGTGTGCTGACGAACCAACAGGTGGAGGCGCTCCTCAAAGCCCCCGATACCTCAACTCCCGCGGGACTGCGCGATGCGGCGATGCTCGAGCTGCTCTATGCCTCGGGTGCTCGTATCTCTGAGCTTGCAGCACTCAATGTGGAGTCCATCGCTTGGTCCGAACGCACGCTGCGCCTGTGGGGCAAGGGGGGCAAGGAACGTATCGTCCCTCTGTATCGTCGTGCGCTCGAGGCGACGCGTCTCTATATTGAGGAGGGGAGGCCGGAGTTGCTCGCTCGGGCAAAGCGCCGTGACCCCGCTACCGGGCCGCATCCGCTGCTTATATCGGCGCGCGGCAATCGCATGAGCGCCGCCATGCTCAGGCGGCGGTTCCATACGCTGGCGACGCTCGCCGGCATTCCGGCCGACATCGCCCCGCATACGATGCGCCATACCTTTGCGACCGACTTGCTCGAGGGCGGTGCGGACCTGCGCTCGGTTCAAGAGCTGCTGGGTCATGCGAGCCTGTCCACGACGCAGATCTACACGCATCTCACACCCGATCGGCTTAAGCGGGCTGTGGCTCAAGCCCATCCCCGCGGCGAATAGTGGCTGGGACGTCCCGCGCCGCACTCAGGTGTGTGGTTTTGATTGCGGGTTGGCAGGAAGATGCATTCCTGCTATCATTCATCGGGTTGCTTCACGGCAACAGGTTTTTATCACGCACGCGCGGCTACTTCATACCGTGGTGCCCGGGCTTTGGTAGCACATGTCCGGGTTGGTTTTGGAGGATGACCCCGCGCGGAGGCAAACCACAGGAGGTTTAACATGGCTACCAAGATTAATATCCGCACCCTGCTCGAGGCCGGCTGCCACTTCGGCCACCAGACCCGTCGCTGGAACCCCAAGATGAAGCCGTTCATCTTCGGTGAGCGCAACGGCATCTACATCCTCGACCTCAAGCAGACCATCCTCGACGCCGACCAGGCCTACACCTTCGTCAAGAACGTCGCCAAGGGTGGCAACGTGCTGTTCGTCGGCACCAAGAAGCAGGCTCAGGAGGCCGTCAAGAACGCTGCTGAGCGCGCCAACATGCCTTACATCAACCAGCGTTGGCTCGGCGGTATGCTGACCAACTTCGTCACCATCCGCTCCCGCATTAACCGCATGGAGGAGCTCGAGGCCATGGTCGAGGACGGCCGCATGGCAGTGCTTCCCAAGAAGGAGCAGGCTGTGCTCGGTAAGGAGCTCACCAAGCTCCAGACCAACCTCGGTGGCGCCCGCGACATGAAGGGTCTGCCCCAGGCTCTCTTCGTCATCGACACCAAGCGCGAGGAGAACGCCATCAAGGAGGCCCAGCGCCTGAACATCCCCGTCGTCGCTCTGATCGACACCAACTCCGATCCCGACGAGGTCGAGTACGGCATCCCCTGCAACGATGACGCTATCTCCGCTGTCACCCTTATGTGCGAGCTCATGGCTGACGCCTGCCTCGCTGGCTCCGGCAAGGAGCAGGTCTCCGAGGCCGAGATGGCCGCTGAGCCCAAGGCCGAGTAAATCAGTCTTAGTTAATTCTTTTTCATCTCTTTGAAAGGAACCACAATGGCCCAGATTACCGCCGCTATGGTCAAGCAGCTCCGCGAGATGACCGACTCCCCGATGATGGAGTGCAAGAAGGCTCTCGTCGAGGCTGACGGCGACATGGACGCCGCTGTCGACGTTCTGCGTAAGAACGGCCTTGCCAAGGCTGCCAAGAAGGCTGGCCGTGAGACCAACGAGGGCGCTGTCGCCGCGTTCGTCTCCGAGGATGGCAAGACCGGCGCTCTGCTCGAGCTCTCCTGCGAGACCGACTTCGTTGGCTCCAACGCCAAGTTCACCGGCTTTGCTTCCAAGGTCGCTGAGGTTGTCGCCACCACCGAGCCTGCTGACGTCGACGCTCTGCTCGAGAAGCCGATGGGTGAGGAGACCGTTTCCTCCGAGCTCACCGAGATGATTCACATCATGGGCGAGAACATGAAGATCTCCCGCTTTGCCGCCCGCAAGGCCGAGAACGGCGCGCTCGCTTCTTACATCCACATGGGTGGTAAGATCGGCGTCCTCGTCGAGTTCGCCTTCGAGAAGGCCGAGACCGCTCAGGCTGAGTCCTTCAAGACCTTCGCTCATGACGTTGCCCTTCAGGTTGCCGCCGTCGCACCGATCTGCGCTACCCGCGATCAGGTTCCGGCCGAGACCGTCGAGCACGAGAAGCAGATCTACATGGCCCAGGCTGCCGAGTCCGGCAAGCCCGAGGCTATCCAGGAGAAGATGGCTGTTGGCCGTCTGGAGAAGTTCTACAAGCAGTCCGTGCTCACCGAGCAGGAGTTCATCAAGGACAGCTCCCTCACCATCAAGAAGTACGCTGAGCAGGTCTCCAAGGAGCTCGGCGACACCATTACCGTCGTTGCCTTTGACCGTCTGGTCCGTGGCGAGTAAATAAGCTCTTGTAGCTGGTAATGAGCAGGCTGTGGGTTTTACTCACAGCCTGCTTTTTCATGGCTCTTATCAGAGCCTTTGATATCATATTGAGAGTCTAATTAAAGGAGGATCGCTTTGTCCGACATCCGATATAAACGCGTGCTTCTTAAGCTTTCCGGCGAAGCACTGATGGGCGACGGCCAATATGGCATCGACCCCAAGGTTACCGACCATCTTGCCAAGCAGGTCAAGGAGCTGCTCGCCGTTGGCCATGAGGTCGGCGTCGTTGTCGGCGGCGGCAATATTTTCCGCGGCATGGCAGGCGCTGCCGGTGGCATGGAGCGTGCTCAGGCCGACTACATGGGCATGCTGGCAACCGTTATGAACGCGCTCGCCCTGCAGGATGCCTTCGAGCACAATGATGTTCCCTGCCGCGTGATGAGCGCTATCCAGATGAACGAGATCTGCGAGCCCTATATTCGCCGTCGCGCCATCAACCACCTTTCCAAGGGCAACGTCGTTATTTTTGCCGCCGGTTCGGGCAATCCGTACTTTACGACTGACACCGCCGCGGCTCTTCGTGCGTGCGAGATCGGCGCCGAGATTCTGATCAAGGCCACCAAGGTCGACGGCATCTATGACAAGGATCCCGTCAAGTGCGCCGATGCCGTCCGCTTTGACAAGATCACCTACCATGAGGTGCTCGTCCGCGGTCTGCAGGTTATGGATTCCACGGCTACGGCACTGTGCCAGGATAACCGTATGCCGATTTTGGTCCTCAACATCGATGGCGAGGACACTGTCAAGCGCGCGCTTTCGGGTGAGCCCGTCGGTACGCTCGTCTATCAGGAGGATTAAGCATGGCAGAAAACATCACCGCCCATATGGACAAGTCGCTCGAGTCCCTCAAGCATAACTTCTCCAAGGTCCGTACCGGCCGCGCCAATGCCAACATTCTTTCCGACATCACCGTCGATTATTACGGTGTTCCCACGCCGGTCACGCAGGTTGCCGCCGTCAAGACCCCCGAGGCCCACATGCTTCTCATCGAGCCGTGGGACAAGGCACTCATCAACGCTATCGTCAAGGCCATCGGCGCTTCCGATCTGGGTATTACCCCCAACTCCGATGGCACCGTCGTTCGTCTGCCGTTCCCGGCTCCCACCGAGGAGCGCCGTCGCGAGCTCGTCAAGGAGTGCCGCGAGTACGCCGAGCAGGCCAAGGTGTCTATCCGTAACATCCGTCGCGACTTCAACAACAAGCTCGAGCGCGATGAGGAGCTCACCGAGGACGATGTCCGTCGCGAGCAGGCCAAGGTCCAGAAGCACACCGATGAGTATGTCGCCAAGGTCGAGGAGCTTCTGAAGGAAAAAGAAGCCGAGGTCATGGAGATCTAAGGTGCAATACGACGAGCATAAACTGGTCGAGTACTTTGCCGACGCCCCTGCGGGCGTCGGTTTTTCCGACCTTGACCTCAATAACATTCCGCACCATATCTCGTGCATCATGGACGGCAACGGTCGTTGGGCCACGTCGCGCGGTCTTGCACGCACTGAGGGCCACAAGGCGGGTATCGTCTCCCTTCGCGAGATCATTACTGCCTGCGTGCGTCTGGGCGTCGACGTGCTTTCTGCCTATGCGTTTTCTACCGAAAACTGGAACCGCCCGCAGCATGAGGTCAACGTCTTGATGCACCTGTTTGCCAAGACGTTTATCGACGAGCTGCCGCTTCTGAAGCGCGAAAACGTGCGCGTCGTCTTTTTGGGCGACATTTCCGCGCTGCCCAAGAAGACCCGCGACGTTTTTGAACGCGGTCTTGCCGAGTGCGCCAATCACACCGGCATGACGCTGGCGCTTGCCGTCAACTACGGCGCGCGTGCCGAGATTACCCGCGCTGTCCGTCAGATCGCACTCGACGCTGCCGCCGGTAAGATCGATCCCGCTGCAATTGATGACGATATGGTGGCTTCCCACCTCTATACCGCCGGTCTTCCCGATCCTGAGCTTGTGATTCGCACCTCTGGTGAGCTGCGCCTTTCGAACTATCTGCTGTGGCAGGTGGCTTATTCCGAGTTCTACGTCACCGATACCTATTGGCCCGACTTTGATCGTTGGGGCCTTGTCGACGCCATTTTGGCCTATCAGGGCCGTGACCGTAGGTTTGGTGGTCTGAGCAAGACCGAGGAGGCTTAATCGTGTCCGATCGTCCCAAGGCAATTGCTCCCAAGACGCCAGTTTCCGCGGCGCCTGCGCGCAAGGCTGCCGCTGCGGGAGCGCCTGCAGCAAAGAATGGCACCGGTTCGTGGCTGGCGGGCTTTATTACCCGTGCCGCCGCCGGTATCGTCTACGCCGTCGTCTTTATCCTGTGCCTGGTTTTGGGTATCGTGCCCACGGCCATCTTTGTTTCCGTCATGAGCGGTCTGTGCTGCTATGAGTTTTTCCGTATGACAAGGCTCGATGGCAAGATGGCTAACGAGCGCATGGGTATCGCTGCCGCCGTGCTCTTTCCGCTGTCGGCGTTGGGCGATTCGATGTTGCTGAATGCCCTGCTTTTTGCCCTAATGCTCGCTGTGGGCATTTGGTATGTCTGGTCGCCGCGTACCCGCATCTCCGATGTGGCCGTGACGCTCATGGGTCCCATCTACACTGGTTTTATGCTGTCGGCTATCGTGCTGCTGCGCGATGCCGTGCCCGGTTTTGCCGGCGCCCTGCTTTCGGTGGGCGTTTGCGCGTCCCTTTGGGTCTCCGATTCGTTTGCCTACATCGTGGGCAGTCGTATCGGCAAGCACAAGATGGTTCCCAAGATCTCACCCAAAAAGAGCTGGGAGGGGTTTGTCGGCGGCATCCTGGGCTCGGTTTTGATTTGGCTCATCCTGTGGGCGACGCACTTCTACAAGCTCAGCCTGCCCTATGCGCTGCTGTGCGGCGTGGTCGTGTCCATTTTGGGCGTTATCGGCGACCTCATCGAGTCGCGCATCAAGCGCGGTGTGGGCGTCAAGGATTCTGGTAACCTTATCCCGGGCCATGGCGGCATGCTCGACCGTAGCGACTCGCTTATCTTTGGCTGCATTACCGCGCAGCTGCTTTTGATGATCGGAGGCGTGCTGTAATGTCATTCCAGACGACGTATGGCCCCGATGGACGCCTCCGTGTTGCCATCCTGGGTTGTACGGGGTCTATCGGCACCCAGGCACTCGATGTGTGCCGTCAGCATGCCGATCGACTACAGGTGACGGCGCTGTCCGCTAATTCCAGCACCTCGGAGCTCGTTGCCGCTGCCCGCGAGTTCTCGGTTTCGGCGGTTGCCGTGGCCGATGTCGCTCATGGCGATGACGCCGTGCTGCAGGAGTTGCCCGAGGGAACGAAGCTCGGCGTTGGCGCGCAAGCGGTTTGCGAGCTCGCACGTCGCGATGATGTCGACTGCGTGCTTGTCGCTATTGTGGGCGCCGCCGGTCTCGAGGCGAGCCATGCGGCCTTGACCTCGAATAAGCGTCTTGCCCTTGCCAACAAGGAGTCCCTCGTCGTCGGTGGCGACTTGCTTATGCCGTTGGCGCAACCGGGCCAGCTTATTCCAGTCGACTCTGAGCACTCCGCCATCTTCCAGTGCTATCTGGGGGAGAACCCGCGCGAGGCTCATTGTATTTGGCTCACCTGCTCGGGCGGTCCGTTCTTTGGCCGCACGCGCGGCGAGCTCGACCGCGTGACGCGTGCCGATGCCCTCGCACATCCCACATGGGCCATGGGTGCCAAGATCACCATCGACTCCGCCACCCTCATGAACAAGGGTCTGGAGCGCATTGAGGCCATGCATCTGTTCAACTGCGACCTCGATTTCATTAACGTGGTCGTGCAGCGTCAGTCCAAGATTCACTCTATGGTCGAGTTCGCCGACGGCTCTGTGATGGCGCATCTCGGTGCTTCCGACATGCGTATTCCCATCCAGTTCGCGTTCTCGTATCCCGAGCGTTGGGATACCCCGGCGCCTCGTATCGATTTTCGCGAGCTGGGACAGCTCACGTTTGATGCTGCCGACATGGATACCTTCCGCTGTCTGGCATTGGCCGAGCGTGCCGGCAAGACGGGTGGCACCATGCCGTGCGTGCTCAATGCCGCCAACGAGGTCGCCGTCGATGCCTTCCTGCACGATGGCTGCAGCTTTACCGATATCGATCGCATTGTGGAATCCTGCATGGATGCCCACGATATGCAGGCGGTCGATTCGTTTGAGCAGCTTCGCGACATCGATGCGTGGGCGCGTGAAAAAGCTGCGCAGGTGCTCGCCGCAACCCGTTCCTAACCCATAAGGATTGCCTTTTCGTTTTATGGATACTGTTCTGAGCGTTCTCTCATCGGTCTTTTGGGGCCTGCTGATGCTTTCCGTCCTCGTGTTTTTGCACGAGGGCGGCCACTTTTTGGCGGCGCGTGCCTGCGGCGTCCGTGTGACCGAGTTCTTTTTGGGCCTGCCGTGCCGCTTTGACATCCATTACACGTCGCGTCGCATTGGAACCAAGTTTGGCGTGACCCCGCTGCTGCTGGGTGGCTACGCTGCCATCTGCGGTATGGATCCGACCGATGTCTCGTGCGCCGATCGCGTGCTCGCGGCTATCTACCGTCATGGTCGCGTGACCGTGGCTGACCTTGCTGTCGAGCTCGAGCTTTCCGAGGAGGATGTGCTCGAGGCTTGTGCTCTGTTGCTGGGCTGGGGCTCCATCGCACCTTGGTATGAGGAAGGGGAGAAGCCCTCGCCGAGCTACTATCCCACCAAGTATCAGACGCTGCCGCGAGACGCGGCGGGTTACACCACCTTTGACGGCCGCCGTTTTGATCGCGAACATTCAACTGCCGAGGGCGATGTGTGGGAGCTGCCGTGCGGCGAGGCCGAGTTCCTTGCGCAAGAACGTTCGCACACCTATCTTGGCCAGGGCTTTCTCAAGCGTGCCTTTATGCTACTCGCAGGCATTATTGTCAATATCTTGACGGGTTTTTTGCTCCTTATGAGTATCTATTCCATTGCGGGTGTCACCGTACCGATGGATACCAACGTGATCGGCCAGGTTGACGAGGGATCTATTGCCGCCAAGGCGGGAATCGAGGGCGGCGACGCGATCCTTTCGGTTGACGGAGTATCGTGCTCCACATGGATGGACGTTTACGATGCCATCGGCAAGGCCGCCGGTAAGGACAATATTGCTATTGAGTATGAGCGCGATGGCAAGCAGCGCTCGACCTCGGTCGCACTCAAAGAGGACGAACGTCTGGGCGTTTATGCCTCTACGCAGGTGGTTCGTTTGGACCCCATCACCTCAGCGCGCCTCTCCTTCTCCTATGTCGCGCAGACGGCGGAGGGCGTGCTGCGCCTGCTCCAACCGCAGCATACGATGGAGATTCTCGATCAGTCCTCCTCGATCGTAGGTATTAGCGTCATGTCCTCGCAAGCAGCTGCTGCCGGTCCTATCACGTTCTTGTCGTTTGCCGCGCTCATCTCGTTCTCGCTGGGCTTTATGAACTTGCTGCCTATCCCGCCGCTCGACGGCGGCAAGCTGCTTATTGAGATCATTCAAAAGATTGCTGGCCGCGAGCTGCCGCTCAAGGTCCAGACGATCGTGAGCTATGTGGGCGTCGCGCTCTTCGCATTGCTGTTTGTCTATATGCTTCGTTCCGACATCCTTCGATTCATTCTGTAGGGGAGTGTTTGGATTGTCTCTATCCCATTCTTTGCCGCGCGAGCTGACGCGCCCCGTGCATGTGGGCGGCGTTCAGATCGGCGGCGGCGCGCCGGTCGTGGTCCAGTCTATGACCTGCACCGATACCGTCGATGCTCAGGCAACGCTTGGGCAGGTTCGCGCGTTGGCGCAGGCGGGCTGCGATATCGTGCGCGTGAGTGTACCCACCGAGGCCGCGCTCGAGGGCTTTCGTACCATCTGTGCTGAGTCCCCGGTGCCGATCGTTGCCGATATTCACTTTAACCATAAGCTCGCCATCGGCGCCGTCGAGGCTGGTGCCGCCAAGCTGCGCATCAATCCCGGCAATATCGGCGATTGGGCCAAGGTTGACGCGGTGATCGATGCTGCTGGTGCCGCGGGCTGTGCGATTCGTATCGGCGTCAACGCCGGTTCGCTTGAGCAGGATATCGCCGAGCGCGACGACCTCACGCAGCCCGAAAAGCTCTTGATGTCGAGCGAGCGTTTCGTCAAGCACTTTGAGGACCGCGGATTTACGAACATTGTGCTTTCGGCTAAGGCCCATAGCGTGCAAACGACGCTCGATACCTATCGAGCCCTGTCGCGTGAGATTCCCCACGTTCCGCTTCACCTGGGCGTAACCGAGGCGGGTACCAAACTCCAGGGCACCATCAAGAGCTCGGTGGGCCTTGGAATCCTGCTGTCTGAGGGCATCGGTGACACTATGCGCGTCTCGCTCACGGCCGATCCGGTTGAGGAGCCGCCGGTCGCCTGGGGAATTCTACAGTCGCTGGGCCTGCGTCGCCGTGGTCCCGAGATTGTCTCGTGCCCCACGTGCGCCCGCTGCCAGGTTAACCTCATTCCCATCGCCGAGGAGGTCACCGAGCGGCTTAAGAACTATTCCGCGCCGCTTTCGATTGCCGTGATGGGATGTGCGGTCAACGGCCCCGGAGAAGCATCTGACGCCGACCTGGGTGTTGCCTGCGGGCGTGGTCAGGGCCTGCTCTTTTCGCATGGCCAGATCATTGGTAAAGTAGCTGAGGATCAAATTGTCGACGCGCTGATGGCCGAGGTCGACAAACTTATTGAGGAGAAGTAAATGACTCGAGCAATGTATATGTCTAAGCTCTATGCGCCGACGCTCAAAGAGGACCCGGCGGACGCTGAGCTCGCCAGCCACCGCCTGCTGCTCCGTGCCGGCATGATCCGCAAGGAGGCCGCCGGCCTGTATTCCTATCTGCCGCTCGCATGGCGCTCGATCCGCAAGATCGAGAATATCGTGCGTGACGAGATGGACGCTGCCGGCGCCCAGGAGCTCATGATGCCCATTATGGTCGATGCTGAGCTATGGCGCGAGTCCGGCCGAATCGATGCCTATGGCAAGGAGCTCGTGCGCTTTGATGACCGTCACGGTCGTGAGTTTGTGCTGGGCCCCACGCACGAGGAGACCGTGACCGCCCTGGTGCGCAATGAACTGCGTTCCTACAAGCAGCTGCCGGTGAATCTCTATCACATCCAGGATAAGTTCCGCGACGAGTTCCGTCCCCGCTTTGGCCTGATGCGCGGCCGCGAGTTCATCATGAAGGACGCCTACAGCTTCTCCGCCACGCAGGAGAGTCTGCAGGAGGAGTACGACAAGATGAAGCAGGCCTACGCCAACATCTGCGAGCGCTGCTACATCAAGGCCCTGCCCGTTGTCGCCGACTCCGGCGAGATCGGCGGCGACACCTCCGTCGAGTACATGGCTCTGGCCGAGGCCGGCGAGGCCTCGCTGGTCTACTGCGATGATTGCGGCTTTGCTGCCGACGACGAGGCGGC
Source organism: uncultured Collinsella sp. (assembly GCA_959020715.1). GTDB lineage: Bacteria > Actinomycetota > Coriobacteriia > Coriobacteriales > Coriobacteriaceae > Collinsella. Next base: position 122,397 of record CAUESV010000005.1, read on the forward strand.
AAGCACCAAGGTCGTCGTGACTGAGGGCCCCGGTGACGGTACGCTTACCAAGGTCGAGACTCCGGGCATGGGCACCATTGAGGCCGTCGCCAAGTTCTTCGGTTTCCCCGAGAACGGTACGCGAAAGTCGCTGGCGCTCATCGACGCCGAGGGCAAGCCGGTCGTGGTCATTGTCCCGGGCGACCACGAGCTCAATGACTGCAAGGCCGAGCATGTCTTTGGCAAGGGCTATCGCATGATGACCGACGAGGAGCTCCAGACCTACGGTCTGCATAAGGGCTTTATCGGACCGGTTAACCTGCCCGAGGGCATTCGTCTGGTGTGCGACGAGAGCCTGCGCGAGTCCAAGCAGTGGGCCTGTGGCGCCAACGAGGTCGATTATCACTTTACCGGTGCCTGCCCCGAGCGCGACTTTACCGTCGATGAGTGGGCCGACCTGGTTACCGTCGTTGCCGGCGATCCCTGCCCGCACTGCGGCAAGCCGCTCTCTGCTGCTCGCGGTATCGAGGTCTCCCAGGTCTTCCAGCTGGGCACCAAGTATTCCGAGGCCATGGGTGCCACCTTTATGGACGAGGACGGCAAGGAGAAGCCGCTCATCATGGGTTGCTACGGCGTGGGCGTGTCCCGCTCGCTCGCTGCCGTCGTGGAGCAGCACAACGACGAGCATGGCATCGTCTGGCCGGTCTCCGTTGCCCCGTACGAGGTTGCGGTGATTCCGCTCGACCCCAAGAAGGAGGAGTGCGCTTCCGTCTGCGGGCAGATCGTTGATGGCCTGTGCGCCGAGGGTATCGAGGTTGTCGTCGATGACCGTGACGAGCGTCCCGGCTTTAAGTTTGCCGACAACGACCTTATGGGCTTCCCGTATCAGGTCGTTCTGGGTAAGCGTGGCCTCAAGAATGGCACGGTGGAGCTCAAGGACCGTGCCACCGGCGAGCGTGAGGACGTGGCGATCGACGAGGTCGTCGCCAAGGTTGCCGAGCTGGTGAAGGCTGCCCGTCGTTAATCGACGATTTTGCTTGTAGCTCGATATACGGGACGGCCCGCATTTCTCCAGATCGGGGAGATATGGGGCCGTCCTTTTATCTTGTAGCATCCTCAATATCTAAAAGGAAAACCCCACAGCCCATGTGAGCTGTGGGGTTTCTTGTGCCTCCGATGCGAAATAAATCGCTCAGATATTACTGATAATCGACGACGTCGATCCAGTTCTTCAGGAACTCATCGTTCACGTTGCGCTTACGAGCGAGCTCGGAAGCGGCGACGATGCTCGTCCACTGACGCACGACCTGCATGGGCATGTCGGCGCGGTCGCAGTAGAGCTCCAGGTAGGCCTCGGCCTGGTCCTTGCTGTTGAGGGCAAAGAGCAGGTAGGTGGTGGCAACGTCGGCAGCAGGGGAGCCCTGGGTGGCGTGTGCCCAGTCGCACACATAGAGCTGGCCGTCGTCGCCGACGATGACGTTAGAGGGGTTGAAGTCGCCGTGGCAGACCTTGAACTCCTTGGTCATGCCGTCCAGACGCTCCTGAAGGTTGTAGCGCGTGGTGGCATTGAGCTGATCAAGGCTGTCGATCATGCGGGCGAACTTGTCGCGCTGACGGTTGAGCAGCGGGGAGGTGTAGCCGTGGATCTCGATCTGGAGGTCGACGAACATCTCGAGGTACTCACCAAAGCGCTGGGGCTCGGCAGTCATCTTCTCGGCAAGGGTGGTGCCCGGAACCTTCTCGGTCACGAGCGCCCAGCCGTTGGCGTTCTCGAGCTGGGAAACCTCGAGAGCCTTGGGGCTGCGGATGCCGCACTCATTGATGCGGGCAAGATTCAAAGCCTCGTTGAACACGTCGGAGACAGGCTTGGTCTCGTTAAAGACCTTGACGATCTTGTCGCCCAGGTCGTAAACGACCTTGTTGCCACGGCGGACGAGCTCGGTCTTGGAATCGGGTAGCAGCATGGTTGCATCCTTTCAACGATGCGATAGAAGCGACGGCGGGGGTGTGTGAAACACCCGTGCACCCCCGCCGTTAAAAACCGTGCTAAAACTAGCAGACGGCGTAGTCCTGGGGCTCGCGGCCGTAGTAGGCGTCCAGGTAGAGCTCCTTGATCTCGCTCATGAGCGGGTAGCGCGGGTTAGCGCCGGTGCACTGGTCGTTGAATGCCTGCTCGGTCATCTCGTCGAGGGTGTCGAGGAAGTACTGCTCGTCAACACCGTAGTCGGCGATGGTCTTCTTGACGCCGATGAAGTCCTTGAGCTCCTCGAGCTTCGTGATGAAGTTCTCGAAGACCTCCTTGTCGTCCTTGCCCTCGATGCCGCAGTACTTGGCCATCTCGGCGTAGTTGTGCAGCGCGTTGGGGTAAGGATACTGGGAGAAGGTACCCATCTTGACGGGAGCCTCGGCGGCGTTGTAGCGCATGACGCGGGTCAGGATGACGGCGTTTGCGAGGCCGTGGGGCAGGTGATGGAAAGCGCCGAGCTTGTGGGCCATGGAGTGGTTGAGGCCCAGGAAGGCGTTGGCGAAGGCCATACCGGCCATGCAGGAGGCGTTGTGCATCTCCTCGCGGGCATGCGGGTCCTTGGCGCCGTTCGTGAAGCTGGAGGGCAGGTTCTCGAAGACGAGCTTAGCAGCGCGCTCGGAGAGGCCCTTGGTGTAGTCGGAAGCCATGATGGAGACGTAGGACTCGATGGCGTGGGTCATGACGTCGATGCCGGAGGCAGCGGTCAGGCCGCGCGGGGCGGTCATGCAGTTGTCGGCGTCGACGATAGCCATGTTGGGGAGCAGCGCGTAGTCGGCGAGCGGCCACTTGATGCCGGTCTCCTTGTCGGTGATGATGGCGAACGGTGTGCACTCGGAGCCGGTACCCGAGGAGGTCGGGACGGCGACGAAGTAGGCCTTCTTGCCCATCTCGGGGAAGGTGAAGATACGCTTGCGGATGTCCATGAAGTCCATGGCCATGTCCTCAAACTTGCACTCGGGGTGCTCGTACATCATCCACATGATCTTGCCGGCGTCCATAGCGGAGCCACCGCCGACGGCGATGATGACGTCCGGCTCAAAGAGAGCCATCTGCTTGGCGCCGCGACGTGCGCACTGCAGCGACGGATCGGGCTCGACGTCGTAGAAGCAGTCGTGGGCGATGCCCATCTCGTCGAGCTTGGCCTCGATGGCGCGGGTGTTGCCATTCTTGAAAAGGAACTGGTCGGTGACGATGAAGGCACGCTTCTTGCCCATGACGTTGCCCAGCTCGTCGAGGGCGACGGGCGTGGAACCCTTCTTGAAGTAGACCTTCTCGGGAGCGCGGAACCACAGCATGTTCTCACGGCGCTCGGCCACAGTCTTAACGTTGATCAAGTGCTTCACCCCAACGTTCTCGGAGACGGAGTTGCCGCCCCAGGAGCCGCAGCCCAGGGTCAGAGACGGCTTCATGCCAAAGTTGTACAGGTCACCGATGCCGCCGTGCGAGGACGGGGTGTTGATGACGATACGGCAGGCCTTCATGACGTGCTCGAACAGGCTGATCTTCTCGGCCTGGGCGGGGTGCACGTACAGAGAGGCGGTGTGGCCCGGGCCACCGGCGAGCACCAGGTGCTCGGCCTTGTCGACGGCCTCCTGGAAGTCCTTGGCGTGATACATGGCCAGGACCGGGGAGAGCTTCTCGTGGGAGAACTCCTCCTTGGCGGGGTCGGTGGAGGTGACCTCGGCGATCAGGATCTTGGTCTTGGCAGGAACCTCGATGCCGGCGAGCTCGGCGATCTTGGCGGCAGCCATGCCGGGGATGCGGTGATCGAGGGCACCGTTCTTGAACATGGCGGCACGCAGGGCCTCCATCTCGGCACCCTGCTTGACGAAGTAGCAGCCGCGCTTCTGGAACTCGGCCTTAACCTGGTCATAGATGGTGTCGATGACGGTCACGGACTGCTCGGAAGCGCAGATCATGCCGTTGTCGAAGGTCTTGGAGTGGATGATGGAGTTGACGGCGAGCAGCACGTCGGCGGTGTCGTCGATGACGACCGGGGTGTTACCGGCGCCAACGCCCAGGGCGGGCTTGCCCGAGGAGTAGGCGGCCTTGACCATGCCCGGGCCACCGGTGGCGAGGATGATGTCGACGTCGCGCATGACCATGTTGGTCAGCTCGATGGAGGGGACATCGACCCAGCCGATGATGCCCTCGGGGGCGCCGGCCTTGACGGCGGCGTCAAGCACGAGCTTGGCGGCGGCGATGGTGCACTTGGCGGCTGCCGGGTGCGGGGAGATGATGATGGCGTTGCGGGTCTTCAGGCTGATCAGCGTCTTGAAGATCGCGGTGGAGGTGGGGTTGGTCGTCGGGATGACGGCGCCCACGATGCCGATGGGCTCGGCGATCTTGGTGATGCCGTAAGCCTCGTCGCGCTCCAGGACACCACAGGTCTTGGTGTTCTTGTAAGCGTTGTAGATGTACTCTGCGGCGTAGTGGTTCTTGATGACCTTGTCCTCAAGAACGCCGCGGCCGGTCTCCTCGATGGCCATCTTCGCCAACGGGATACGAGCCTTGTTGGCGGCCATGGCGGCCTCATAGAAGATCTTGTCGACCTGCTCCTGCGTGTACGTAGCAAAAAGCGCCTGGGCCTCTCGCATCTGAGCGAGCTTAGCCTCAAGCGCCTCTACGTTGTCCACAATTGCGGGAGTAGTGTTTTCCGGTGACTTTTTCACCATTTGTGTCTCCTTGCGATCGGAGATTTACCCTACGCCTTGCATGATAGCAAGAAATTATTCGGCGAACGGTAAGATTCCTGTAAAAGGCACACTAAAACGCTTCAACCAAATGAAACGATTCAACTAAAATTTTCTGCCTGCTGTACCGCCCCGCTCATTGGGGACAGGCTTACATGAGTGCTTTCACTCATTGGGGACAGACATCGTTTTGCCATTTTGCCGTTCTGGACCTGTTTTTGCCGCTCATTGGATATAAATAGGTCACAGGCTCAGCATTTCGCGTTGCTTCTCTCCTTTTAGGTGTTGCCTGTACAGCTTTGAAAGGAGAGATTATGCCCCGATGCGCCCGCGCCGTTTCGATTACCGGCTATTACCACGTCTTTGACCGCGGCAACTCCAAACAGATTATTTTTGAAGATGATTCCGACCGCTATCGTTTCCTATCGGATATCTCGGACAGGTTTGCGCGCCTTGAAGTGGCGGTGTTGGCTTGGTGCCTTATGGACAACCACTTTCATTTGATGGTTGATGATCCATTCGACAATCTTTCAAAGGCGATGCAGTGCGCATTGACGGCATATGCTAAGTATTTCAATGGGAAAACGGGGAGAACGGGGCATCTCTTTGATAATCGCTATTCGCGGGTCGCTGTTGAGTCGGACACGCAGGCGGTGCAACTGCTCGACTATATTCATCTTAATCCCGTGAAAGGTGCGCTCGACTCACTCGAGGCATACCGCTGGTCAAGCTACAAGGCATATCAGCTGGGCTATGATCCCTTTGATATCTGCGATGCGGCCCCCATGCTCGATGTTGTCGGAGGCTCCCGTTGCTATTGCGAGCATCTCAAGGAAGTTGCCGGGCGCATCTGGTCAGTGGAGGTTCTTCCACGCCGGCGGATCCCCGATGAGGATGCCCTTGCCGTCGCGCACGAAGTCTTGCCGAGCATAGATCCTGTGCTGCTCAAGGCCCTTCCACGCCCCGAACGCGATGCCTGTCTGCTGAGGCTCAGGCGGGCACATCTTACGGTCAAGCAAATTGCCCGTATCACCGGTATCGGTGCTACAAGCGTGACCAAGGCCACCACAGGCTGGAACGAGGCGGCCTGAGGTATGGATTGGGGTCGATCGAAACGCCGTGTGTTCATCGATGCGCTGCGAGCGTAGGAAAGTACTCATCTAAGTCTGTCCCCAATGCGTGAAAACACTCATGTAAGCCTGTCCCAAATGAGTGCAAAAAGGCGCCCTCCGTAGGGGAGGGCGCCTTTGGTAAGTTCTATATGAACGCGAGGTCTTTGACCCGGAGAGTCCGAGGTACTTGTTGGTAAGACCTTATTTAGGAGCGCGCAACCTTGCCGGACTTGAGGCAGGTGGAGCAAACGTTCATCTTGCGACGGTGACCATCGACGACGACGTAGACGCGCTGGATGTTGGGGCGGAACTTACGGTTGGTGACGCGGTGAGAGTGGCTGATGGAGCGACCGGCAACGGGGTGCTTACCGCAAACTTCGCAAACTTTGGACATAACTGACCCTCCTTGGGCGACAAACGAACATGTCGCGTTAACAAACAAGCCTGAACTATAGCACAGAAGCAGCTCCCTGTGCGTAATCTACACAGAGATATTCCTCTTTTGGCGATAGTGCTCACGCCACGGCCCTGGACGTAGATCCGATTTACGTGCAGCAGAGGGGATTATGCCAGCTCGCAACAAGGTTTTCAAGCTCGTCCCACAAATATATATAGGTTTATGGAGCGCCTGCGCCCGTTTACGGATTGCTCTGTATTTATGCTCGCAATTAAGCTCGAGGTTGGCTACACTATCCCTTGACCATTAAAGGGGTACGAGATACCCACATGGAATTACATTGCTGCCAAAGAGCAGCCCTTCCTGTGGGTGTCTGGTCCGCTTTGAGCGGTCGGGCATCTATTTTTTTGACTGTGTCAGCAGTCAAGACATGTGAGGAAGGAGATCGATGGGCACGACTTCCCCCAAGGCGGTCATCATGGACGAGACCGCCGTCAATCGAGCGATGACCCGCATCGCGCACGAGATTCTCGAGCGCAACGAGGGCTGTGAAGACCTCGCTCTGGTCGGCATCGTCACGCGCGGCGACCTTCTGGCAAAGAAGCTCGCCGAGGAGATCAAGGAGATCGAGGGCGTCGACGTTCCGCTCGGCAGCCTGGACATCAGCTTCTACCGCGATGACTATGCGACCAATTTCGCTCCCGCGATCCACGCTACCAACATTCCCTTCAGCGTCGACGGCAAGCGCGTCGTGCTGGTGGACGACATCCTGTATACGGGCCGTACCATCCGCGCCGCTCTCGACGCCGTCATGGACCTGGGCCGTCCGAGCCGCATTGAGCTGGCAGTTCTCGTTGATCGCGGCCACCGCGAGCTCCCCATCTCGCCAGACTTTGTCGGCAAGAACGTTCCCTCGTCGCATGAGGAGAACGTGCACCTATATATGAAGGAAGTCGACGGCCGTACCGCTGTCGAGATTAACGACGTCGCGCTGGGTTCCCATGTGGGCTCCGCGCCGCTGGGAGGTGAGTAGTACCGTGGCGTTCAACCATAAGCACCTGATCGACATTACCGAGTACTCCGAAGAGGACATCAAGCTCATCCTCGAGACCGCCAAGGCGTTCTCCGAGGTCAACGAGCGTGCGATCAAGAAGGTCCCCACGCTCAAGGGCAAGACCATCGTCAACATGTTCAACGAGCCCTCGACGCGCACCCGCAGCTCCTTCGAGCTCGCCGAGAAGCGTCTTTCGGCCGACAGCCTTAACTTTGGTGGCTCTTCGACCTCCACGGTCAAGGGCGAGAGCCTCGTCGACACCGTCGAGACCCTCAACGCCTATAAGATCGACTGCATCGTCGTACGCGACAAGCACGCCGGTGCTCCCTACATCGTCACGCAGAACTCGCCCGCGAGCGTCATCTGCGCCGGCGACGGCAAGCACAACCATCCCACGCAGGCCCTGCTCGACCTGTACACCATCTGGGAGCACAAGGGTGACTTCCACGGTCTGAAGGTCGCCGTCGTCGGCGATATCGCGCACTCCCGCGTCTGCGGCTCGCTGATCCCCGCCCTTAAGATCATGGGCTGCGAGACCTACGCCGTCGCCCCCGGCACGCTGCTGCCGCCGGCGCCCGAGGTCCTGGGCTGCGACCACGTGACGAGCGACCTCGATTCCGTCCTGCCCGAGCTGGACGTCGTCTACATGCTGCGCGTGCAGCAGGAGCGCCTCGAGGGTGCCCCGTTCCCGACTATTCGCGAGTACCACAAGCTCTTCGGCCTGACCAAGGACCGCGAGAAGCTCATGAAGCCCGATGCGATCATCTGCCACCCGGGCCCCATCAACCGCGGCGTCGAGTTCGACTCCTATATGGCCGACCACCCGCAACGCTCCGTCATCCTGGAGCAGGTCTACGCCGGTATCTGCGTGCGTATGGCTATCCTGTATCTGCTGCTTGGAGGTGCCGATAATGGCCTTGCTTCTTAAGAATGCCCACGTCGTCGACCCGTCCGTCGAGCTTGACGGTGTCGTTGACGTCCTGATTGACGGCGACAAGATCGCCGAGGTCGGCGAGAATCTCGCCGTCGAGGGGGCTGAGGTCCGCGACCTTTCCGGCAAGTACCTCGTCCCCGGCCTGGTGGACATGCACGTTCACCTTCGCGAGCCCGGCTACGAGGTCAAAGAGGACATCGAGAGCGGCACCCGCGCAGCTGCCAAGGGCGGCTTTACCGGCGTGTGCGCCATGCCCAACACCGATCCCGTCACCGATAACGGCACCGTCGTGGAGTTCGTCAAGTCCCGCGCTGCCGAGGTCGGCCACTGCCGCGTCTATCCGTCGGGCGCCATGACCCGCGGTCTTAAGGGCGAGGCCATGTCCGAGATGGGCGATATGGTCGCCCACGGCGCCGTCGCCTTCACCGATGACGGTCGCGGCGTGCAGGGCGCGGGCATGCTCCGTCGCTGCATGGACTACGGCAAGATGTTCGGCAAAGTCTTTATGAGCCACTGCCAGGACGAGGACCTGGTCGGCCACGGCCAGATCAACGAGGGCAAGGTCTCGACCCGTCTGGCCCTCGAGGGTTGGCCGGCTGCCGGCGAGGAGCTCCAGATCGCCCGCGACATCGAGATCTCCAAGCTGACCGGTGCCAAGCTGCACATCCAGCACATCTCCACCGCCCATGGTCTGGAGATCGTGCGTGCCGGTAAGGCCGCTGGCGTTCAAGTTACCTGCGAGGCTACCCCGCACCACATGTTCCTGACCGAGAACGACCTGGACGAGACCTACAACACCTCGCTCAAGGTCAATCCGCCGCTGCGTACCGAGGAGGACGCCGAGGCCATCCGTCAGGGCGTCATCGACGGCACCGTCGACGCTATCGTCACCGATCACGCTCCCCACACCCCGTGGGAGAAGGCCCGCGAGTTCGAGCTTGCGCCCTTTGGCATGATCGGCCTCGAGACCTCGCTGTCGCTCGTACTCACCGAGCTGGTCAACACGGGCAAGATGAGCGTGGGCCGCATGGTCGAGCTCATGGCCATCAAGCCGCGTGAGATTCTGGGCCTCGACCAGGTTCAGGTCAAGGCGGGCTCTGTTGCCGACCTGACCGTGTTCGACCCCTCTGCCACCTGGACGGTCGGCGAGGACGGTTACGAGTCGCGCGCCGAGAACTCCGGTTTTGCCGGCCGCACGCTTACCGGTCGTGCCACCGATGTGTTTGTCGGCGGTAAGCAGACGCTCGCCGACGGCTGCATCTGCTAGCATAGCCTTATCGCTTTTGTGCGCGGTGCCCTTGCGGTGCCGCGCTTTCTGTTCGTTTTGACCATGCAATCGCATGGGGGATTGGAGCGTCTATGCCCACACCTTCCACTGCACGCATGCACGACTTCGAGGTCGTCTCGAACCAGGAGATCGCCGACGGCATCTTCTCGCTCGTCATCTCGGCCCCCAAGCTTGCAAGTGCGCTCAAGCCCGGTCAGTTTGTGAACATCGCCGTGCCCGGCGATGCGTCCTCGCTGCTTCGCGTGCCCTTGAGCTTCTATCGCGCCGACGCCGAGGCCGGTACCGTCGAGCTGTGGTACGCCGTCGTGGGCGACGACACCCGTCGTCTGTCGCAGATGGCCCCCGGCTCCAAGTCCAACCTGTTGGGCCCTGGCGGCCGCGGCTGGCTTGTTCCCGAGGGCACCAGGAAGGCGCTGCTCGTGGCGGGCGGCATCGGCGTTCCGCCCGTGCTCTGCCTCGCCGGCAAGCTTGTCGAGCAGGGCGTGGATGTCGACGTTTGCCTGGGCTTTGGCACCGCTTCCAAGGCCGTGGGTGTCGATGAGTTCCGCGCGCTGGGCGCCACGGTTAACGTGTGCACCGATGATGGCACGCTGGGCACGCACGGTTTTTGCACCGACCCGGCAGCCGAGCTGCTCGGCGAGGGCGGCTACGACTATGTGGCCAGCTGCGGCCCCGCTGTCATGATGAAGAAAGTCGCCGCCGCTGCCGCCGAGGCCGGTGCGTACTGCGAGGTGTCGCTTGAGCGCATGATGAGCTGTGGCTTTGGCGCCTGCAACACCTGCAATGTCGAGACGGTCGACGGTATGAAGGGTGCTTGCATGTGCGGCCCCGTGTTCGATGCTTCCAAGGTGGTGGTCTTCTAGTGGGTACCGTGAACATGGCCGTCGATTTCGGCGGCGTCAAGATGCAGAACCCCATCAACACCGCAGCCGGTACCTTTGGCTACGGTTGGCAGTTCCAGAACTTCTTTGATGTCTCCCAGCTGGGCGCCATCACCACCAAGGGTTGCGCTGCCGAGCCCTGGCCCGGCAACCCCGCGCCCCGCATGGCCGAGATTCCCGGCGGTATGATCAACTCCGTGGGCCTTCAGAACCCCGGCGTGGCCGCCTTTGCCCGCGAGTCCGGTCCGTGGCTCGAACAGCTGTCCAAGGACGGCTGCCAGGTCATCTGTCAGGTTGCCGGCCACTCCGTTGACGAGTTTGTCCGCGCACTCGAGATGTATGTCGAGTTGTGCCCCTGGGCTGCCGGCTACGAGATCAACGTGAGCTGCCCTAATATCGCCGCCGGCGGTGCCGCCATGGGCTCCACGCCCGAGGGCGCCTCTTCCGTTATGGCTGCCTGCCGCAAGGTGACCGATAAGCCGCTGTTCGTGAAGATGGCGCCGGTCAACGTCGCCGAGATCGCCAAGGCCCTCGAGGCTGCCGGCGCCGACGGCCTTTCGGTCATCAACTCCATTCAGGGTATGGCCATCGACGTCCATACCCGTAAGTCCCGCGTGGCCAAGCCCAAGGGCGGCCTTTCGGGCCCGCTGTGCCACCACATCGCCGTGCGCATGGTCTGGGAGGTTGCCCAGGCCGTCGATATCCCCATCAACGGTGTCGGCGGTGTCATGACCGGCGAGGATGCGGCCGAGTTTATCCTGGCCGGTGCCACCTGCGTGTCGGTCGGCATGGCCAACTTCGTCGATCCGTGCGCCTCGCTCAAGATCGCGCATGAGCTCGAGGCCTGGGCCGAGTCCCAGGGCGTGAAGGACATCAACGAACTGGTAGGTGCGTTCGAATGCTAGAGACCGATGCCCGCGACCGTGTTATCGTCGCCCTCGACTGCGACCGTGAGCGTGCGCTCGAGCTCGCCCATGAGCTTTCGGGCCATGCCGCCTGGCTCAAGGTGGGCATGACGCTCTATTACGCCGAGGGTCCCGAGATCGTCAAGACGTTCAAGGACCTGGGCTTTAAGGTCTTCCTTGACCTTAAGTTCCATGATATTCCGCATCAGGTTCGCGGTGCCGCCCGCTCGGCCTCGCTTGCCGGTGCCGACCTGCTTTCGGTTCACGGCTTGGGTTCGGGTGCTATGCTCGCCGCCTGCCGCGAGGGTGCCGAGGAGGCGCGCGAGGACCGCGCCAAGCTCGTCGCCATCACCGTGCTCACGAGCATGAATCAGGATGCCTTGAGCGAGATCGGCGTCGAGTCGCCCGTGGCCGAGGAGGCCGCCCGCCTGGCAAAGCTCGCTCAGGCCAACGGCATCGATGGCATCGTGTGCTCGCCGATGGAGGCTCACGACATGCGTGAGCTGCTGGGTCCTGATGCCTTGATCGTGACTCCGGGTGTGCGTCCGGTGGGTGCCGCTCTTGGTGACCAGTCCCGCGTGGCGACGCCTTCCCAGGCTATCGAGCGTGGCGCAAGCCACATTGTGGTGGGCCGTCCCATCACCGGCGCCGACGATCCGGTTGCCGCCTTTGACGCCATCGTCGCCGAGCTGGTCGAAAACGTCGCCTAAAAGATTCCCCTAAGTCACCACTTTTGGGTCTCATTAGCACAAAATAGCCCCTGTGCCTGCGTAAACTTTCCCATCCTTTGTGTGGAATCGCAGGTCAGGGGCTTAACTTTGGGCGCAGTATATTGCACTTTTTGCGGGTATCGTCTAACCTATGGAACCGCGATTGGGCATTTTGTACGTTCTACGTGCTAAAATGCCAATTATTGAATCAGATATAACCCAACTTTTTGGAGGTACGAATGGCACTCCCTCAGCTTACCGATGAGCAGCGCAAGCAGGCTCTTGAGAAGGCTGCTGCCGCACGTCACGCCCGCGCTGAGCTTCGCGAGCAGATTAAGAAGGGCGAGAAGTCCCTCGAGTCTGTGCTCAACTCCGATGACCCCATTGCTTCCCGCATGAAGGTTTCCACCCTCATCGAGTCTCTCCCTGGTTATGGCAAGGCCAAGGCCGCCAAGATCATGGAGGAGCTCGGTATCTCCGCTACCCGTCGCGTCCAGGGCCTCGGCGTCCGTCAGCGCGAGCAGCTCCTCGAGCAGCTGACCAAATAAGTGAGCGCTCAGGATTCCAAGCTCTTTGTGATTTCTGGACCGTCAGGCGCAGGCAAGGGTACGCTCGTCACTCGTGTGCGCGAGCGCCGCTCGAACCTGGGCCTGACGGTTTCGGCTACCACGCGAGCACCACGCAAAGGTGAGGTCGACGGCGTCAACTACTTTTTTCTGACGCGCGAGGAGTTCGACCGCCGCGTGGCAAACGGTGAGTTTGTTGAGTGGGCCGAGGTCCACGGTAACTGCTACGGCACGTTGGTGAGCGAGGTCACATCCAAGCTCGCCTCTGGCGCATCTCTGATTTTGGAGATCGATGTTCAGGGCGCCCTGCAGGTGAAGGAGCGTTTCCCCGAGGCCGTGCTGATCTTTATCAAGCCGCCTTCGCTTGAGGTACTCCGCGAGCGTCTAGTCGGTCGCGGTACCGAGACGCCCGAGACGATTGAGCTGCGTATGGCAAACGCCGCCGATGAGCTTGCCCTTGCCGACCGCTACGACGACGTCGTGGTTAATGACGATCTCGACCGCGCGACCGATGAGCTCGTTCGCGTTCTCGATATGCATGAAAGGATCTGAGGTCCGTGTCCGTTGTAAAGCCTTGCATTGACGATCTTCTGGAGAAGACCGATCACAACCGCTTCCTGCTCGCTTCGCTTGCCTCCAAGCGCGCCTGCGACATCAATAGCATGCTGCGTGGCCAGCACAACCGCGTGCTTGCCGTCCAGGATGTCGATGACATCACCATCGGGCTTTCCGGTGCCGATACCATCTCGATGGCTATGGATGAGATTGTCGACGGCGACATCTCTTACGACGAGGCCCGTTACGAGAAGGCGCTCGGCCACAAGGTTGCTGAAGCCTAAATGGCGGCTCGCGTCTGCCTGGTCCACTATCACGAGGTTGGACTGAAGGGTAAGAACCGCGCACATTTTGAGCATATCCTCATGGATAACATCAAGGCGGCCTTGGCCGCCTTTTCCGTGAATGCCGTGTCTCGAATTTCCGGTTATATCCTCGTGACCTTTAACGAGCATCAGGCCGACGAGGCGGCGCGTGTCATTCGCACCGTTCCCGGCGTTGCTCGCGTGTCTTTGGCGTATCACACCAATCGCGACCCTCAGGAGTACTGTGCCGCCGCCGTGAAGGCGCTGCGCGAGTTTGGTTCCTTCGATTCGTTTAAAGTGCACGCCAAGCGCTCCAATACCGACTATGAGCTCACCTCGATTGACATCAATCGTCAGGTGGGCGAGGTGTTGTGTGAGGCCTTCCCCGATAAAAAGGTTCAAATGCACGACCCCGATGCGATGGTGCACGTACTGGTGGTCCAGGGTAGCGTTTATGTGTACGCGCGCTCCGAGCGCGGCGTGGGCGGTCTGCCGGTGGGTTCTGCCGGCAAGGTCGTGACGCTGCTGTCGTCGGGTATCGATTCTCCGGTGGCGACCTGGATGCTCGCGCGTCGTGGCGCGGTGTGCGTGCCGGTACATTTCTCTGGTCGTCCGCAGACGCCCGATACGAGCGAGTATTTGGTGCAGGACATCATCCGTGCGCTTGAGCCGGGTGTCCAGATCGGCCGCCTGTACGTGGTGCCGTTTGGCGACTGCCAGCGTGAGATTTCGGTCACCTGCCCCAGCAATCTGCGCGTGATCATGTATCGCCGCATTATGTATTCGGTTGCCGAGTGCATCGCGCATATCGAGGGCGCCAAGGCCATCGTGACCGGCGAGTCGCTCGGTCAGGTTGCCTCCCAGACGCTCGAGAACATCATGGCCGTCAACGAGGCTGTGAAGATCCCCGTGTTCCGTCCACTCATCGGGTCCGACAAGCAGGAGATTATTGCGCGCGCTCAGGAGATCGGCACGTTCGATATTTCCACCGAGGCGGCGCCTGACTGCTGCACGCTGTTTATGCCGCGTCGTCCCGAGACACACGCCAAACTCGATGCCGTGCACGAGGCCTGGGAGCTGTTCGACCATGAGGAGATGATCGAGCGCCTGCTTAAGCAGACCGAGTATATCGACTTCTCCAGCAACACGTATAAGGCCCCTAAGACCTTAAAACGCAAACATTCGGAGCTTGCTCCGCGTGAGATTTACCAAGATCACGAGTAATTGCCTGCATAGACCGACGGTGCGCCTGTATCGTCGGTCTTTTGCTATCTGGGCAAATGATGCCAAGATGTTCATTCGCTGACGTGTGTCTGAATAAATGGACATTTTTTCGCAAGGTTTTGGTCAGCTTTTGGTTTGACCGCGAAAACTGGTGTGGACGTGCGGAAGCTGTGGCGTTCGTTTCCTGACACGATGGTGTTGGGAGGTTTTGCTATGGCGCAGCGCGAACAACATGAACGGGTCAAAAAGATGGACCGCTGGGCGGGCAAGTTGCTCGGGCATAAAGCGGTGGTGGTGGCGATACTCGTCATCATCGCGATGGCGAGCGGGCTGGCGATGGCGAGTTTTGGCGGCGAGTCCGGAGGCGTGTCGTTTGAGCGGGCTGGGGGCTCCGGCTCATCGGTGGAGCCGGGTTCTGGCATCGATTCGCATGATCGTGAGTCCGATGGATCTTCGCACAAAGCTTCTGTCGAAATGGAGGTCTATGTCGATGTCGATGGCGCCGTTGTGTCACCCGGTGTGTATCGGCTTATGGATGGCGCGCGGGTGGCTCAGGCGATTGATGCCGCCGGCGGGCTGGCGCCCGAGGCAGACGTTACGGGGCTCAATCGGGCATCTAAGGTCGTCGATGGACAGAAGATTCACGTTCCAACGGTAGGGGAGCAGCAGGCGTCCATTGCGGAAGCCGGTGTTGATGCTGGGGCTTCCGCATCATTGGGCGTGAGTGGCGCAACAGGCCTAGTAAATATCAATACGGCAAGCGCGGCAGAGCTACAGACGCTTTCGGGCATCGGTCCCTCCATGGCCCAGTCGATTATCGATGAACGGACAAAGAACGGTGCTTTTGCCTCGGTTGACGATCTGATGCGTGTGTCGGGAATCGGCGAGAAGAAGCTTGCCAAAATCAAAGATTGCATCTGCGTATGAGTGCGACCGAGCGCGAACATGTGATACCTCCGCGGCCCCTGATGCCGTGGACGATGGCCCTGTGTGCCGGCATGTGCATGAGCTGCGCCTTGGTGCTCAACGTGGCCGCTGATGCGCTGCTGAGGGAGCAGGCGCCGGCGGTCGGGCTGCTATGGGCCATTCCCGTTGCGGCGGCGGTATTCGTTGTGCTGGCTCAATCTTGTGCGCGGCTTGCCCCTTGGAAGCGGTGGCTGTATGCCGCGTCCGTCGGTCTCGTGGCGGGAGCGGTCGTCTCGGCGTGGTGGGCTGTGGGCGCGCTAAGCGCCTCGAAGGCGCTCGATGGTCGAGCGGCAAGCGGCCTCGAGTTTGTTGTGCAGGGTGATCCATCCATAAACGACGACGTGTATTCCTATACCTGCGAGGCACGCGCGGACGGTAAGAACTTGGCAACGGTTCGCCTATCGTGTGACCGCGAGCTCAAGGTCGGGGCGCACGTGCGTGTTATCGGTCGCGTTTCACGTTTTGAGAACGATGCGTATGGACGATCGCGCGCGCTCCGAGGCGAGGTGCGCAAGGTTAAAGCCGTTCGGATTTTGTCCGTCGATGAGGGCTCTCCGGGGCCGCTGCTTCGGCTGCGAAATGGGCTGCTTGCGTCCATCGCGCCTGCGACCGACCCGGCGCGTGCGCTCATAGCCGGTGTCGTCTGCGGTCGTTCGGCCGAGCTGCGCGCCCAGCCGGCGGGCGACTGGTTTTCGGTGACGGGAACGGCACATCTTATCGCCGTCTCGGGCAGCCATTTGGCTATCGTTTGGTTTGTAATCGAGGGCGTATTGCAAAAGACTCGGTGCTCACGTGGCCTTCAGCGGGCGATATTGGCGATAACGCTTGTGGGCTACGCTGCCTTTACGGGCGCATCTCCCTCGGCCGTGCGCGCGTGCTGCATGGTGTTCGCGACGCTTGTCGTAAACGGCGCGGGGCGTCGCCGGCACGGCGCATCGGCACTCTTCGTAACCATTTCGATCTTTGTGCTACTGAGGCCGACGGTGCTGTTCGAGATGGGCTTTCAGCTTTCATGTGCCAGCGTCTTAGCCATTCTGTGCTTTTGCCCCTATGCGACCTACGCTTTGGGTGAGCTGGGTGTGCCGACGGGCGTTGCCAGCATGCTTTCCGTCACGCTGTGCTCGCAGTTGGCGACGCTCCCCATTACCATTCCTGCCTTCGGTACGTTCTCGCTCATTGCTCCGCTGGCAAATGCGGTCATCGGTCCGGTGGTGAGCGTACTGCTTGCTGTGTCGATCGTGCTGGTTCCTTTTTCGCTCGTGGCACCGTTGCGGACTTGGGCGCTCGTTGTGCCCATGATTGCCGCCCGTTGCGCGCTGTTTTTCGAGCAGCTGTTTGCCGCCGTGCCGGGTGCATCCGTGAGCGTGCCGCCCGATAGCATGTGGATTTACCTAGTGCCGTGTGTGCTGGCGGTACTGCTGGTCTGGTGGCCGCGTCCCCGTGCACGTCCTATGGCGGTGGGGCTTGCATGCCTGGTGCTCTTGGCTGCGATTCCGTACGTCTACTGGGATCGATTCGCTCCGTCTTCGGTGACGGTGCTCGATGTGGGCCAGGCCGATGCGATTCTTATCCGCCAGGGCGGCGCAGTAGCACTCGTCGACTGCGGACTCGACGAGCGCGTGGCGGCGGCGTTGGTCCGCAATAACGTGCACCATATCGATGCCGTCTTTGTGACGCATTGGGATGAGGACCACTGGGGTGGTCTGCCTGCCGTGCTCGAACAGTTTTCGGTTGGAACGATTGCCGTGGCGGCGGATGCGCTGGAGGATGCTCCTGCCGAGGTATTGAACCGACCTGGCGTGGAGTATCGGCAGGTGCGCCGTGGGGATACGGTCGATATCGGCTCATTTTGCGCCCGCGTGATGTGGCCATTCGGGTCCGTGGATGGCGAGGGAAATGAGGATTCGCTTGTCCTGCTGCTCTCTTATGTTCAGGAAGGCAAGGGCCTGCGTATGCTCCTCACCGGTGATGCCGAGCTCGACCAAGAACGGGAATTCGTGCAGGAGGTGGGGGATATCGACGTACTTAAACTTGGGCATCACGGCTCTAAGGCTTCAGTCGATGGTGAGTTGCTGGACGTCCTGAAGCCCGAGCTTTCCCTCGCGAGCGCGGGCGTGGGGAATCGATACGGCCATCCGTCCGATGCCTGCATCGATGCCGTTAAGGAAGCGGGCGGTGTGTTCGCGTGCACTATCGAACACGGCGACATTACCGTCACGCCGACTGCGAATGGCTTTGCGATGCGATGCCAGCGACCGTGACGACGTCGTTGGCGTGTGGTGGGCCCCTGGGCTAGAATGGCACGGAACGAATACGAAGGCCTGCGGGAGGGGAGCGCAATGTCCGAAACCGGTCTGTTGCCGGCATATCTGATCGTCGGTACCGACGGCGTCAAGCGCGATCACGCCGTCTCGCGTATGAAAGCGCGTCTGGAAAAGTCGGGTATGGTCGAGTTCAACCTCGACGAGCGCGATATGACCAAAGACCCCGATATCGAGTCGATTATCGGATCGCTCAACACCTTTCCCATGGGCAGCGAGTTTCGCCTGGTAATCCTTGACGGCTGTTCAAAGCTCGCCAAGGCGGTCTCGGAGCCGCTCGTTGAGTATCTAGCAAGTCCCAGCCCCACAACGGTCTGCCTCATCATCGCCGACTCGCTTGCCAAGAACACGCGCCTGTATAAGGCGATCGCCAAGATCGACAAGAAGGCGGTGATCGATTGCTCCGGCACCAAGCGCTGGGAGCTACCGCGCCGTGTGCAGCAGATGGCGACGCTGCACGGCAAGTCGATCTCGACGGCGGCCGCCGAGGAACTCGTCTCGCGTTCGGGTGAAAACACTCGCATGCTCGATAACGACTTGGCTAAGCTTGCCCAGATGGTCGAGGCGCCCCAGATTGAGCTTGCCGACGTTGAGCGCTGGATTGTACGTACGGCCGAGGTTCAACCCTGGGACTTTCTCAATGCGGTCTCGGCCCGTGACATGCGACGTTCGCTCGAGCTTTTCAATCTACTGCCCGCCAAGAGCTACGTGTGGACTTACACATTGCTGTGCGGCCGCATCCGCGAACTTATCGTCGCCAAGGCGCTCGATGCGCGCGGACAGGGTCGTGAGCTGGCCGCAACACTTAAGCTCCAGTCCTGGCAGGTCAAGAATCACCTGACCTGGGCACGTCGCTTTTCGATGGCAGAGCTCGTTGCCGCGCTCGAGGGCGCGGTCGATGTGGAGCTCGCGCTGAAGGGTTCGGCCGATTCTCAGACCGCGCTTTTGCTCTGGATTACGAACATCTTGAGAAAATCGTGATGATACCTGCCTATTTGACAAATTCGTTCTATCCCTTTGAGGGGGAGCGTGCTATAGTAGGCGCTTGCATGACCTCACCGTGTCTCAGAGGTGTCATACATTTTTTGCAAGGAACTCGAAAGGAACTCCAGAAGTGGCAAACATCAAGTCTCAGAAGAAGCGTATCCGCACCAATGAGGCAGCTCGCATGCGTAACAAGGCTGTCAAGTCCGAGCTCAAGACGCTGACCAAGCACGTTCAGTCCGCCGTCGCCGAGGGCGACGCCGAGAAGGCCCAGGCTGCCCTCAAGACCGTCACCAAGCGTCTCGACATGGCTGCCGCCAAGCATGTTATCCACAAGAACCAGGCTTCCAACCGCAAGTCCGGTCTTGCCAAGCTCGTGAACAGCATCAACGCCTAAGTTGTAAATTTCACACCACACAGATTACGCGCATAAATGGAGCCTGTTTTATGGAACAGGCTCCATTTTTTGTATCGCTCGGGTAAGATAGTCCGCATGAATACTTCAATTGACATTTCCCACATCCGCAACTTCTCGATCGTTGCGCACATCGACCATGGTAAGTCCACGATCAGTGACCGCATCCTCGAGCTCACCCATACCGTCGACGAGCGCGACATGGAGTCGCAGCTGCTCGACACCATGGATATCGAGCGCGAGCGCGGCATTACGATCAAGTCCAATGCCGTCCGCGTTTCCTATGACGCCGACGATGGCGAGACGTATCAGTTCAACCTGATCGATACGCCGGGCCACGTTGACTTTACCTACGAGGTCTCGCGCTCGCTGGCAGCCTGTGAGGGCGCGGTGCTCGTTGTCGACGCCACGCAGGGCGTCGAGGCGCAGACCGTCTCCAACGCGACGCTCGCTATGAACGCCAATCTGGACATTGTGCCGGCCATCAACAAGATCGACCTGCCCTCGGCCCATCCCGACGAGGTCAAGACCGAGATCGAGGATGACCTGGCGATTCCCGCCGATGATGCCGTGTGCGTGTCGGGCAAGACCGGCGAGGGTATTCACGATCTGCTAGAGTCCATCGTCTTTTTGATCTCTCCGCCTAAGGGCGATGCAAATGCTCCGCTCAAAGCGCTCATTCTGGATTCGTACTTTGACGAGTATCGCGGCGTGGTGGCCACGGTGCGCGTCTTTGACGGCTCCATCAAAAAGGGCGATACCCTGCGCATGATGCAGGCAGAGGGCGACTTTTTGGTCGACGGCGTGGGTGTCAAGCGTCCTGCCGAGACCCCGGTTGACGCGCTGACGGTTGGCGAGGTCGGCTACGTGGTCACGGGCCTGAAGGACCCCGAGGCCGTTCGCGTGGGCGACACCCTTACCTGGGCGTCGAACCCCTGCCCCGAGCCGCTTCCTGGTTACCGCGAGGCCAAGCCCATGGTCTATACGGGCCTGTTCCCGATCGATAACAAGGACTACGAGAACCTGCGTGACGCACTCGATAAGCTGCACGTCAACGACCCGTCGTTGGTGTGGGAGCCCGAGACCTCGGTGGCGCTCGGCTTTGGCTTCCGCGTGGGCTTCCTGGGCCTGCTGCACATGGAGGTCGTCAAGGAACGCCTGGAGCGCGAGTTCAACTTGGACCTCATTGCCACGAGCCCCTCGGTGGACTATCACGTCTACAAGACTGACGGCGAGATGATTGATGTCCGTAGCCCGCAGGATCTTCCCGAGGCCACGCGCATCGAGCGTATCGAGGAACCCTACCTCAAGGCTAAGATCATCTGCCCGCCCGAGTATACGGGTGCCGTCATGCAGCTCGCTATCGAGCACCGTGGCATTACAACCGACATGATCCATCTCACGAGCAAATCGGTCGAGATGCGCTTTGACATGCCGCTCGCCGAGCTCATCCTGGACTTCTTTGACCAGCTCAAGAGTCGTACCAAGGGCTATGCCTCGCTCGACTACGAGTTCAACGAGTACCGTCCCTCCGAGCTCGTTAAGCTCGATATCTTGCTTTCGGGCGACGAGGTGGACGCGCTGTCGTTTATCGTCCACAAGGACAAGGCCTATGGTCTGGCCCGTGGCCTGTGCGACAAGCTTAAGGAGATCATCCCGCGTCAGCTGTTCGAGGTGCCCATCCAGGGTGCTATCGGCAATAAGATCATTGCCCGCTCCACCGTCAAGGCGCGTCGCAAGGACGTGCTTGCTAAGTGCTACGGCGGCGATATCTCGCGTAAGCGCAAGCTGCTCGAGAAGCAGAAAGAGGGCAAGAAGCGCATGAAGGCCATCGGATCGGTCGAGGTCCCGCAGGAGGCCTTTATGGCGATCCTCAAGGTGGACGAGTAGGTCTATGGCGCTTTCTGAATACAGCAAACGGCTGCTGGGCGCCTATGCCGAGCAGCCGTTCCTTATGGCTCCCATGGCGGGCGTGACCGACCCTGCCTACCGCATCATGTGCCGCCGTCGCGGTGCCAACCTTGCCTACAGCGAGATGGTGAGCGTGGCGGGCCTTGCCTATGCCAGCAACAAGACCTGGCGCCTGGTGCTACCGGCCGACGAGGAGCAGCAGATTTGCGTGCAACTCTTTGGCTCCAAGCCCGATCAGTTTGCGAGCGCCGTCGCTGCCGTCGAGGAGCGCGTTGGCGATCGCCTGTCGCTCATCGATATCAATATGGCATGCCCCGCCCGCAAGGTTGTTACCAAGGGCGAGGGCTCGGCGCTCATGCGCACGCCCGATTTGGCCGAGAAGATCGTCGAGGCGGCGGTGGGCGCGGCGCATGTACCCGTGACCGTAAAGATCCGCAAGGGCTTTTATGCCGAGGACCGTAATGCCGCGACATTTGCCCAGATGCTCGAAGGCGCCGGTGCCGCCGCGGTGGCGGTGCATGGCCGCTGCGCCACGCAGCTCTATACGGGCCAGGCCGATTGGTCGGTCGTCGATGAGGTTGCCGACGCCGTTGAGATTCCCGTGATTGGTTCGGGCGATGTGTTCTCGGCCGAGGATGCCGCGGAGCATCTGCGCAACTCGGGTGCCAGCGCGGTGTTTATTGCGCGCGGTATCTATGGGAACCCGTGGGTGTTTGGCGATGCTCGCGCCCTTGCGCTCGATGGCATACCGGTGCCGGCTCGCAGCTCCGTTGAGCGCCTGGACGCCCTGCGTGAGCACCTAACGCTGACGCATGAGCTCCTGCCGCTCATGTCGCGTGCCCGCACGTACGCAAGCTGGTACTTAAAAGGCATGCCCCATGCTGCAGCCTGGCGCGCGCAGGTGGTGCGCTGCTCCACGTATGAGGAGTTTATGGCGCTGGTCGATGAGATCGAGCATGATGTGGTGGCCTGTGAGGCTGCCCTTGCCGCCGGCGAATCGGTGCCCCCTCATCCGCTGGAGGCTTAAGGGTGGCCGTTACAGCGCTGTACGTGCACGTGCCGTTCTGTGCCCAAAAGTGCCGCTACTGCGACTTCGACTCGCGCAGCTTTGCTTCGTGTGATTTGGATGCCGCGCTCGATTCCTATTTTGAGCAGTTGTACGCGCGCCTCGATGCTTTTGGTAAGGCTGGGGCCCTCGACCAGATCCGCACCGTCTATGTTGGCGGCGGTACGCCGTCGCTGGCGGGGGAGCGCCTGGTGGAGCTGGCGCGGCGTATTCGTGCGTGGTGCGCCCCCGTTGAGTTTACCTGCGAGGCCAATCCCGAGTCGCTGACCGCCGAGCTCGCTACTGCACTTGTCAAGGTTGGTGTCACACGCGTCTCTCTGGGCGTGCAAACGCTCGATAACACCGAACTTACTGCCATCGGCCGTATTCACGATGCCGATCGGGCGCTCGCCGCCATCGCGACGGTGAAGGACGCTGGCCTCGATGTGTCGTGCGACCTCATGTGCGGACTTCCCGTGCAGACCGCAGCGAGTTGGAAGCGCACGCTCGATGGCGTGCTGGCGGCGGCTCCGCATCATGTGTCGGTCTACCCGCTCACGCTCGAGGAGGGGACGCCCCTTTATCGCATGGCGTGCCGTGACGAGTCGCTCGAGCCTGATGAGGATTTTCAGGCCGCCTGCATGGACGTGGCACGCGAGCTCCTGGGTGCCGCCGGCTATCACCCGTATGAGGTGGCGAGCTACGCACTCGACGGCCATGAGTGCGCCCATAACATTGCCTACTGGACCGGACGGGGCTACCTGGGCCTGGGTCGTTCTGCCGCGGGCATGCTCGACGCCGAGGATTTCGACCGTCTTGCAGGTTTGTTCCCCGGCGCGTCTTCTCGAGGCGATGCGTACCGCGTGCGTCTGGTGCAACGTGACGACGACGCGACGACGTTCGAGGCCGAATATCTGTCGCAGCGCGAGGCTGCGGCCGAAGACCTGATGCTCGCTTGTCGCATGACGCGCGGTGTTGCGTCCGACCTGTTGGTTCGCGTGGCTCGTGTCATCCCGGCCGATGAGCTGACAGCTGCTTGCGATCGCGCGCTCGAATTGGGTCTTGCCACTTGGGTGCCCGAGACGCTCGGAGTCCATGAGGGACCCTTCACTTCGGCAGATGTCGTCGCGGGCCATGTTCGAGCTCGTCTGGCGCCGACACACCTGGGCTGGCTCGATGGAAATGTTCTGTTCGAGCTGTTTTGGGATCTAGCTTAGGCCGCTCGGGTAGAATTACCGGAATATATACGCTGCTGTGAGCAGGAGGTTGCCGCGCATGGCGACGATGAACGAAAAAGATTATTACGAGATTCTGGGTGTCTCCAAGGACGCTACCTCGCGTGATATACAGAAGGCCTTCCAGCAAAAGGCTCGCAAGCTCCATCCGGACGTCAACAAAGAGCCGGATGCCGAGGAAAAGTTTAAAGAGGTTTCCGAGGCCTACGCCGTGCTTTCGGATGAGCAAAAACGTGCGCGCTATGACGCCATGCGTTCTGGCAATCCCTTTGCCGGCGCTCCTACAGCTTCGCCCTATGGTGGCGGCTACGCCGGCAACACGGGCTATGGCAATCCCTTTGAGGGCGGCTTTCCCTTTGGTGGCGCCTGGGGCCAGCAGCGTCGCGGCCAGGCTGCCTACAATCCCGAGAACGGCGCCAACGTGGTCGTCGATATCAAACTGGACGCCAAGGAGGCCAAGGGCGGTGCCCGCAAGACCGTCCGCTATACGCGCTTCGATACCTGTGGTCACTGCGGCGGCTCGGGTTCTGTCTCCTCCGAGCATGCCCATACCTGCCCAAGCTGTGGCGGCCGCGGCCACATCGACGTCGACCTGTCCTTCCTGTTTGGTGCGGGCACGTTCCAGTCGGTCTGCCCCGAGTGCGGCGGTTCCGGTAAGGTCGTGGCCGACCCCTGCCCTGATTGTGGTGGCAGCGGTCGTACTCGCGTAACCTCCGAGCAGACGATTGAGTTTCCTGCCGGCACGCACGATGGCGACGAGGTCCGCATTAGCGGCATGGGTCATGCTGGCACCAACGGTGCCGCGGGCGGCGACCTGGTCGGCCGCGCCCATGTTGAGGCCGAGCGCTTGGAAGGCAAAGCTCGTACCGGTTTTTACTTGATGGGCATCGTGGCGCCGTTTTTGGTACTCTCGGCCATCTCGGGCGTGTTCTCGGCCTTTGCCGTTATGTGCTTTATTCCGTTTACCATGGGCCTGTTCATGGTGCTTTCGGACGGCGTGCTTCATCGCAGCCTGCTGTGGTGGAAGCGCGGTGCGATGCAGTTTGCCAACGGTTTTGCCAATGGCTTCATGTTCGCGCTCGTGTCGGTTTGGTTCGCAAGCTGCTCGCAGCGGGCCATGCTTTCGCCGTACCAGATGCAATAACATCAAACCCTCTGTTTGCGGTCGGCCCAGCTTGGGTATAGGACGCACTGTGACAATAATGAAAGTCGGAAGGATTCGGTCGTGTCGGAAAATAGGGATTACTACGAGGTACTTGGCGTTGACAAGGATGCCGACGCGCGGACGATTAAGCGCGCGTTTCTAAAGAAGGCTCGTACCGTACATCCGGATGTTTCGGACGACCCCGAGGCCGAGGCCAAGTTCAAGGAGCTCAACGAGGCCTACTCCGTTCTTTCCGATGAGCAGAAGCGTGCTAACTACGACCGTTACGGCACTGCCGACGGCCCTGGTGGTTCGGGCTACGTCGATATCAACGATATCTTTGGTGGCATGGGCATGGACGACTTGTTCTCGTCGTTCTTTGGCGGCGGTGCCGGCGGTGGCGCACGCAGTCGTCGAGAGCGTCGTCGCGGACGTGACATGGCCATCTCGCTTTCGGTGACGCTCGAGGAGGCGGCGCTCGGCTGCAAAAAGACGATCAGCTATGACCGCCTTGCTCCTTGCGAGGACTGCAATGGCACCGGTAGAGCAGAGGGCGCACAGGAAAAGCAGTGCGGCCGCTGCCACGGTACGGGCTACGTCACGACGGTTCAGCGTTCGTTCCTGGGCCAGGTTCAGTCTTCCTCGCCTTGCCCCGACTGCCATGGTGAGGGTACGGTTATTGACCATCCCTGCGAGACCTGTGACGGTCAGGGCCGCACGCCTTCGCACGAAAAGATCGACATCGATATTCCCGCCGGCGTTTCGACCGGTCGCCAGCTGCGTGTGAGCGGCTTTGGCGAGGCCGGCCTTCGCGGCGAGCCTTCGGGTGACCTGATTGTCAACGTGCGCGTTGCCGACCATGAGCGCTTTAAGCGCAACGGTGACGACCTGTACCTGGTGAGCGATATCTCGATTGCGCAGGCTGCGCTCGGCTGCGAGATTGAGGTCGAGGGCATTATGCCCGACGAGGTCGTTAAGGTGACGGTTCCCGCCGGCGCCCAGTACGGCGACACCGTGAACGTCAATAATTACGGCATGCCGCGCATTGGCGGTGGCGGTTCGCGTGGCCGCCTGATCGTGCAACTGCGCGTGGTCGTTCCCACCAATCTTTCCAATAAGCAGCGCGAGCTGCTCCGTGCTTTTGCCGATGATATGGGCGATGACGTCGCTTCCGGTAAGAAGTCGGTGACCGACCGTATCAAGAGTGCCCTCGACGATATCCTCGATTAAGGAGCCCGCGTGCTCGCACCCCATATTTCCGTCGTCAACCTCGGTTGCCGTGTCAACCGGGTTGAGTCTGACCGTATCACTGCCGATCTTATGCGCCTGGGCTTTGCTATGGTGGAGCCCCAGGATGCCGATCTGATCGTCATTAACACCTGTGCCGTTACGGGCGAGGCCGAGGCCAAGACCCGTAAGGCCGTCCGTCATGCGCTGTCCCATCCAAACGAGCCCTATGTGCTCGTGACCGGTTGCGTGGTCAATTTGCATCCCGAGGAGCTGTCGGAGCTTTCGGATCTCGTGATTGCCGAGCCGTCCAAGATCGATGTCGCCGAACGTGTTTGCGAGGTGCTGGGTGTTGAGTCCGATAGCGTTCCCGCCTGCAGCGATGGCGAGGTGGTCGATGCGCTCGGTCGCTCTCGCCTGGGCGTGAAGATTCAGGATGGCTGCAACCATCGCTGCACCTATTGCATTGTGTGGAAGGCGCGCGGCCCCGAGCGTTCCGTGCCCGTCGAGTCCGTGCTTGAGCAAGTTCGCGAGGCCCAGGAGGCCGGCGTGCCCGAGGTGGTGCTGACCGGTGTGAACCTGGGTGCCTACGATGGCAAGAGCGCGACCGACGAGCATGTCGAAATCGATGAGCTGCTCGAGGCCATCATGGAGCGCACGTCTATTCCGCATGTGCGCATTTCCTCGGTCGAGCCCATGGATATCTCTGAGCGCCTGCTTAAGGTTATGGCGCGCTATCCGCAGCGTATCGCCCCGTTTTTGCACCTGCCCGTGCAGTCCGGCTGCACGGCGACCCTGCATCGCATGGGCCGTCCCTATAGCGCCGAGGCCTTTGAGGACACGGTGCGCATGATTCGCGCCAACTTGCCCCAGGTGTCTCTTTCGTGCGATGTCATCGTCGGTTTTCCTGGTGAGACGGACGAGGAATTCGAGGAGTCGCTGGCGCTGTGCCGCCGTGTGGGTTTCTCGCGTATGCACGTGTTCCGCTATAGCAAGCGTCCCGGTACCCTTGCTGCCGACATGCCCGACCAAGTGCCGCCCGAGGTTATGGCCGAGCGCAGCCGCCGTATGCGGGCCGCCGCGCAGGAGCTCGCTATTGCCGACGCTCGTCGTCGCGTGGGCACGGTCGAGCGTGCCGTGCTCGAGTATGCTGACGACCTGACACTCGGCTCGTTCCATCATGCTCGTCTTGACGATACCCGTGGACTTACAGCCCCGTGCCTGCTCGATGTTGCTATCATCGGAGTCGATGATTCCGGCCTGGTCCATGCACGCAGGGAGGTTCATGGAAGCCTCGAAGATTAGACTTATCGTTCCCGAGGGGATTGATCCCTCGCGCGTTTTGGGCGCCGGCGACGGCGTCCTTCGTGCGCTCGAGAGCTTGGTTCGCGCTCACGTGGTCGCCCGTGGCGATAGCATCTCCGTGAGCGGCGACCCGGACGAGGTCGAACTCGTGGCGCGCTTTTTCGAGCACGCTTTTCGCGAGGCGGCCGCCGGGCGCACGCTGCCTGCCGACGATGTCTCTCGCTGCCTGGCCGTCTTGCGCGACGGTGAGCACGAGGCTACGTCGCTTCGCGATGACGTGCTGCTTTCGTATCGCGGCCGTGTCATTCGTCCCAAGACGCTCGGGCAAAAGCGCTATGTGGATGCCATCCGCTCACATACCATCACGTTTGGCCTGGGTCCTGCCGGTACCGGTAAGACCTATCTGGCCATGGCGCTCGCCGTTGCCGCGCTCAAGCGCCACGAGGTGGGCCGTTTGATCTTGACGCGTCCGGTTGTCGAGGCGGGGGAGAATCTGGGCTTTTTGCCCGGTACCCTTGAGGAAAAGATCGATCCCTACATGCGTCCGCTCTACGACGCCCTTTTTGACATGATGGATCGCGAGCGCACCGATGAGCTTATGGAGCGCGGCGTGATCGAGATCGCCCCGCTTGCCTATATGCGCGGCCGCACGCTGAGCGATGCCTTCGTGGTGCTCGACGAGGCGCAAAATACCACGCCTGAGCAGATGAAGATGTTTCTGACGCGCTTGGGTTTTAACTCCAGGTTCGTGATTACCGGCGACCTGAGCCAGCGCGACCTGGTGGGTCGTCGTGGCGGTCTTGCCGACGTTGAGCAGATTTTGGGCCGTGTCGACGATGTCGCATTTTCGCACCTCGAGCGCGCCGACGTGGTGCGCCATGCCTTGGTGGGACGTATCGTCGAGGCATACGACACTTATGATGACGTGCGCGAGCAGCGCCCGCGCGACCGAAAGGAGTCCCGTTGAGTGTATTGATCAGCAACGATGCCGAGCTCGATACGCTGCTTGACGCGCAGGAGGTGGAGCACATCTGCGAGGTCGTGCTTGCCGCCGAGGGCGTTGAGCGTGAAGTCGAGATTTCCCTTTCGTATGTCGACGAGGACGAGATGCACGAGCTCAACCACGAGTGGCGCGGTATCGATCGCACCACCGATGTACTCTCGTTTGAGTGCGATTCGGCCTTTGACGATGACATTCCCGCCGATGAGACGCTCGAGCTCGGCGATATTATCTTGGCCCCGCAGGTTATTGCCCGTCAGGCCCCCGGTTTTGGCAATAGCTCCGCTGACGAGTGCCGTCTGATGCTCGTTCACGGCATGCTGCACCTGCTGGGCTATGACCACATCGAGGACGACGAGGCCGAGGTCATGGAGGCCCGCGAGGACGCCATCCTGCGCGATCTGGCGCTCGAGCGCGGCGAGGACCCTAAGCTAGTCCACGTCGGCCCCATCACCAACCACGCCCACGACTAGGAGCCGTCTATGATTCCCGGATCGAACAAGGACCATCCGTCCTTCTTAAAGTCGTTTTCCTACGCCATGGAGGGCTTCGTCACCGCCGTCAAGACCGAGCGCAACATTAAGGTCATGCTCGCGGCGGGCGTGTGCACTGTCATTGCCGGCTGTATCGTGGGGCTCGACATTGCCGAGTGGGCCACGATTATCATCTGTTGTGGCCTGGTGATTCACGGCGAGCTGTGCAACACCGCTATGGAGGCTATCGTCGACCTAGCGACCCAGGAGCTCCATCCGCTGGCCAAGCGTGCGAAGGACATCGCCGCCGCCTCTGTATACGTTCTTTCCATCACCGCCGCGATTGTGGGCGTACTGGTATTTGCCCACGCGCTCGACTTTATTTAGAAAGGGATTCCCATGTCCGACAATATGCAGCCTACCGATGAGATTTTGGACGACGAGTCCCTGGACGCGGTGGATACCGAGGAGCTCGAGGATGTCGAGGAGTTCGACCCGTTTGAGGGTATGAGCGACGAGGAACTCGACGCCTTGTGCGACGAGGACGACAACCTCGCGGGCTTTGGTGACGTTGAGCCCGGTTTCCGCAGCGGCTTTGTGGCCCTGGTCGGTCGTCCCAACGCTGGCAAGTCTACGCTGCTTAATGCCTGCTATGGCAAAAAGGTCGCCATCACCTCGCCGGTGGCCCAGACGACCCGCCGCCGCATGCGCGCCGTCGTCAACCGCCCCGGCTACCAGCTGGTCTTTGTCGATACCCCCGGTATTCATAAGCCCAAGGACGGCTTGGGATCCGAGCTCAACAAGAGCGCGTTGTTCGAGCTGAACGATGTTGATGTTGTCGCGTTTTTGATTGATGCCACCAAACCGATCGGCAGGGGAGACGCCTGGGTTGCCGAGCGCGTCAGATGCGCCCGTTCCAAGAAGGTTCTGGTGCTCACTAAGGCCGATGAGGCCGACCCCGCACAGGTCATGGAGCAGCTTAAGGCCGCCCACGAGCTCATGGAATATGATGACGAGATCGTGACGTCGTCGGTCAAGAACTTCAACGTCGATGCCTTCATCGAGACCGTTGCGCACTTTTTGCCCGAGGGTCCGCGTTGGTTCCCCGAGGACATGGGTACCGACGCTTCCGACGAGACGCTCGTTGCCGAGTTTGTTCGCGAGAAGGTCTTGCGCCGCACCCGTGATGAGATCCCGCACTCCGTTGGCGTGATCTGCGATGCGCTCGAGCAGACCAAGAAGGTGCTGCGCGTGCACGCCACCATTTACGTCGAGCGCGAGGGCCAAAAGGGCATCATTATCGGCAAGGGCGGCGAGATGATCAAGCATATCGGTATTGACGCCCGTCGCGATCTTGAGCGCATCTTTGGCACGCAGGTCTTTTTGGAGCTGGACGTGAAGGTCAAGGCCGGCTGGCGTGACGACGAGGCCCAGATTCGCCGCTTTGGCTATAACGCCGAGGACTAAGGACGCGCGGCGCGCATGGCAGGCTCCCGGACATATCGCACGAAGGTGCTCGTCCTCGATAAGACCAAGCTCAAAGAGACGGACCTGATCCTGACGATGCTTGACGAGCGGGGTCGGCAGGTTCGCGCCGTGGCAAAGGGCGCCCGCAAACCCGGTGGGCGCCTGGCTGCGCGCTGCGAGCTGTTCTGTACCGTCGATATGCTGCTCGCGCATGGATGCTCGCTCGACGTGGTTTCCCAGGCCGAGCTTATGGAGGCGCCGCTCGGCGCTGCGCCCGATTACGAGATGACCTGCGCCGCAAGCGCGATCGCCGAGGTCGCGCGCGTGTGCTCGTTCGAGGACGCCGAGGACCCGTTTACCTTTGCCATCACGCAGCGAGCGCTTGCCCTGGTGGGCAGCGGACTCGATGCGGCGCACATGGATTTACTTGTGGCGGCATATGTTTTTAAACTGCTGTCGCACGTTGGCTACCGACCCGATTTTTCGGCCTGCGTGATGTGCGGAGACCCCATGCTGTCGTATTTTTCGCCCCAGGCCGGCGGTCTCATGTGCGGGTCGTGCGCGTCGAGCGTTCCGGGTGCCGAGCTGGTTTCAACTGGCGAGGTTGCATGGCTTCGTGCCCTCATGTCCATGACCTTCGATGCTCTCATGGTCGAGCGAATCGACCCGCATACGGCGGCGTTCTTGCTCGGGCTTTCGCATGTTTGGGCTGCGACGCATACCGACCAGCGCCTCCGTGCGATGGAATTCATGTTGGGTCGGTGATGATGCGCAGGCGCGGGCTGCTTGTGGTAACATACCGACCTGTTGGTACCTCGACCTTGGTTGTTCGCTCCACCGGCGGCTTCCCAGTCCGAGGCGAATCGAGTCGCCCGTGGGCGACGCAAAACGAAAGGTGAAACAATGACTGTTTCCAAAGAGCGCAAGGCGGAGCTGACTGCCCAGTTCGGTAACACCCCGGTCGACACCGGCAATCCCAAGGTTCAGGTCGCCATCCTGTCCGAGCGCATCAAGGAGCTGACCGAGCACATGAAGTCCCATCAGAAGGACTTCCACACCCGTCGTGGCCTGCTCATGCTCGTCGGCCGTCGTCGTCGTCTTCTCTCCTACATCAAGAAGAACGACATCGTCGAGTACCGTGAGCTCATCAAGGCTCTGGGCATCCGCGACAACATCCAGTAGGATTTGTACATGCTAAGAGCGTCCTGCGCAGCGGGGCGCTCTTTTTGTGTAAGGGCGCGAACAATCACGCTCTGAAGCGTGGCGGGGGCAGGGGGCCCGCGTCACATGAGAAGCCCGCAGGCAAGGGGCCTGTGGGGTAAAGGAGAACAATGACACTCGTATCCAAGACCTTTGAGCTGTACGGCAAGACCTACACCTTTGAGTCGGGCGAGCTTGCCAAGCAGGCCACCGGCGCCTGTCTTGTCAAGCAGGGCGACACCACGATGCTCGACACCGTGGTCGTCTCCAAGGAGCGCAAGAACTACGACTTCTTCCCGCTGACCGTCGACTTCAACGAGAAGATGTACGCCGCAGGCCGCATCCCGGGTGGCTACCTCAAGCGTGAGGGCCGTCCCAGCGAGAAGGCCACGCTCACGGCCCGCATGATCGACCGTCCGATTCGCCCGAGTTTCCCGGACGGCTTCCGTAACGAGGTACACATCGTCGCCACCTCGCTCGTCGCCGACCAGGTCAACCCCTTCGATGTCATCAACGTCATGGGTGCATCCCTGGCCATGACGCTCGGCGGCGTGCCCTTCGAGGGCCCGCTTGCCTGCGTGCGCATCGGCCGTAACGTGGAGACCGGCGAGTTTATCGTCAACCCCACCTATGAGGAGCGCGAGAACTCCGATCTGGACCTGGAGCTGGGCGGCTCTGCCGACTTCATCTCGATGGTCGAGGCCGGAGCCGAGGAGATCTCCGAGGACGACATGCTCGCCGCCATGAAGTTTGGCCAGGAGGCTCTCGCTGCCTTCTGCCAGGCCCAGGACGAGTTCGTCGCCGAGTGGGAGCAGGTCAACGGCCCCATCGTCAAGAAGGAGTACCCGCTCGACCAGCCCGTCGAGGAGGTCCAGGAGCGCATCTTCGCCCACTACGACGAGATGGCAGCCGCCCTTCGCGACGCTGACAAGCTCTCCCGTATCGGCAAGGTCGAGGCTCTGAAGGAGTCCATCCGTGCCGAGTTCACCGAGGAGGAGCAGGCCGCTTGGGAGCGCGAGATCCCCGTGGCGCTCAAGAAGCTCGAGAAGAAGGCCATGCGCACCATGGTCGTCGAGACCGGCGAGCGCGTCGACGGCCGTGCCGCCGATGAGATCCGTCCCATCATGGTGAAGGACAACTACCTGCCGCTCGTTCACGGCTCCGGCCTGTTCCAGCGCGGTCAGACCCAGGTGCTCTCCGTGCTGTCGCTCGGCATGCTCAACGAGGGCCAGCGTCTGGATACCATCGAGCCCACCGAGGGCAAGCGCTACATGCACCACTACAACTTCCCGCCGTTCTGCACCGGCGAGACCGGCCGCATGGGCAGCCCCAAGCGCCGCGAGATCGGTCACGGAAACCTGGCCGAGCGCGCCCTGCTTCCGGTGCTCCCCGACGAGAACGAGTTCCCCTATGCCATCCGCGTGGTCTCCGAGGTCATGGAGTCCAACGGCTCCTCTTCGATGGCTTCGACCTGCGGTTCCACGCTCGCCCTTATGGACGGCGGCGTGCCCATTAAGCGCCCGGTCTCCGGTATCGCCATGGGCCTGATCCAGGAGGAGGGCAAGACCGTGGTCCTGTCCGACATCCAGGGTCTCGAGGACTTCCTGGGCGACATGGACTTTAAGGTCACCGGCACCACCGAGGGCATCACCGCCCTGCAGATGGACAACAAGGCCACCGGCCTTACCTTCGACATCCTGGCCCGCGCCCTGCAGCAGGCCAAGGAGGGTCGCGCCTTCATCCTGCAGAAGATGCTCGATGTGATCCCCGAGCCGCGCCACACCACGCGCAGCACCGCTCCGCGCATCGTCTCCATCCAGGTTCCGACCGACAAGATCCGCGACGTCATCGGTTCCGGCGGCAAGGTCATCCGCGGCATCCAGGACGAGACCGGCGCCTCGGTCGACATCCAGGAGGACGGCACCGTCTTTGTCGGCGGCACCGGCGAGTCCGTCGACCAGGCTGTCGAGCGCATCAAGCTCATCATCAAGGTTCCCGAGCCGGGCGAGGAGTACACCGGTCGCGTGGTCTCCATCCAGCCCTTCGGCGCCTTTGTGAACCTGCTGCCCGGCAAGGACGGCCTGCTGCACATCTCCCGCGTCGCCAAGGGCCGCGTGGAGAAAGTCGAGGACGTCCTCAACGTGGGCGACGAGGTCAAGGTCGTCGTCATCGAGGTCGACGATCGCGGCAAGATCTCGCTCGATCGTCTTGATAAGCCCGAGGCCCCGGCTCGTGCCGATGGTGCCTCCGAGGGCGACGGCGAGCATTTCCAGCGCCGTGAGCGTCCGCGTCGCGAGCGCAGCGACCGTCCGCGCCGTCCCGGCGACAACGGAGGCCGCAAGCCCCGCCGTCACCACGACGCCGAGTAACAGCCGCACATAATCAGCTCAACAAGGGCGACTCCGGACAGGGGTCGCCCTTTTGCTTGCGCCCGGGAGGTGCGCATATGAAGTTTCCTGCTCTACAGTCCTGCGCAAGACGGAAAGCACATTAAGTGCTTTCCTTTG
>CAUESV010000006.1 GCA_959020715.1 uncultured Collinsella sp.
CGCACATGTGCGGATGAATGTGGGAGGTGTTCGAATAAAGTCGATAATCAAGGGTCCGAGCCCCAACTGATGAATTTGTCCTGATAGGTGCCCTATGGCGAGGTTTCGCGGCTACAATAGTGCGGTTACAACGACGTAATGCACTCAATGCAAGAAAGGATCCGCATGGCAAGCCTGTCGGATGAAATCTCGTCGCGCCGCACATTCGCGATCATCAGCCACCCGGACGCCGGTAAGACCACGCTTACCGAGAAGCTGCTGCTCTATACCGGCAGCATCCAGACTGCCGGCTCGGTCAAGGGCAAGAGCTCGGCCAAGCATGCCGTCTCGGACTGGATGGACATCGAGAAGGAGCGCGGTATTTCCGTTACCTCCTCGGTACTGCAGTTCACCTATAACGGCGCCTGCGTCAACATCCTCGATACTCCCGGCCACCAGGACTTCTCGGAGGACACCTACCGTACCCTTATGGCCGCCGACGCCGCAGTCATGGTTATCGACGGCGCCAAGGGCGTCGAAGCCCAGACCAAAAAGCTCTTTAAGGTCTGTACGCTGCGCCACATTCCCATCTTTACCTTTGTGAACAAGCTCGACCACGAGGCTCGCGATCCGTTTGAGCTCATGGAAGAGATCGAGAACGTCCTGGGCATCAATACGTATCCTATGAACTGGCCGATCGGCAGCGGCCGCAACTTCCGCGGCGTGTTCGACCGTCAGACCCGTCGCGTTATCGCCTTTGAGGGCGACGGCCACGCCAACGCCACCAAGAAGGTCGCCGAGGTCGAGGCTGAGCTGGGCGACCCCTCCATGGATGAGCTTATCGGCGAGGAGAACCATAAGAACCTGATGGACGACATCGAGCTGCTCGATGGCGCCGGCGATGAGCTCGACTTGGATGCTGTGGCCTGCGGCAAGCTGAGCCCGGCGTTCTTTGGCTCGGCGCTCACCAACTTTGGTGTGGAGCCCTTCCTTAAGGAGTTCCTGCGTCTGGCCCCAACGCCGCGCGCCTATACCGATACGCTCACCAGCGATCCAGTCGATCCCTGCCGCGACGACTTTAGCGGCTTTGTGTTTAAGATCCAGGCCAACATGGACAAGAACCACCGCGACCGTATTGCCTTTGTGCGCATTTGCTCGGGCAAGTTCGAGCGCGGCATGGATGCCTTCCATATGCAGGGCAACCGCAAGCTCAAGCTGGCCACGGGCACCTCGATGATGGCCGACGACCGCGCCATTGTGGACGAGGCGTACGCCGGCGATATCGTGGGTCTGTTCGACCCCGGCATCTTTAGCATCGGCGACACCGTGTGCTCCGGCAAGCGCCACGTGCAGTATCCGCAGATCCCGACGTTTGCCCCCGAGATGTTTGCTCGCATTACGCAGGTCGACACGCTCAAGCGCAAGCAGTTTGTGAAGGGCATGGAGGAGCTTGCCCAGGAGGGTGCCATCCAAATCTTCCGCGAGCTGGGTGCCGGCATGGAGAGCGTCATCGTGGGCGTGGTCGGCGTGCTGCAGTTTGAGGTGCTCGAGCGCCGCCTCAAGGCCGAGTACCGTGTTGAGGTTCGTCGCCAGCCGCTGCCCTATACGGACATTCGCTGGATCCAAAACGACCCCGACACCATCGATATCCCGGGCCTTTCGCTTACGCGCGACACGCTGCGCGTCGAGGACATGCGCGGCGGTAAGCTGCTGCTGTTCACGAGTCCGTGGAACGTGGATTGGGCAACCGACCACAACCCCGACCTGATCCTGTCGGAGTTTGGCAACGTAGCGTTTTAACGCATCGGCGCGGTGGCCCTGCGGGGCTGCCGCGCCGGTTGCTTGCCTGATGCCGTGTGAGCGGCTATCATACCCACCGTCGTCTCAAGACCGGGGCGTCCGAGCAGTTCGGGTCCGATATCCTGCTCGTTAAACCTAAAACCAAAGGAGTACATAATGATCAAGAAGGTCATGGAGGACTATAAGGTCCTGTTGCGGAGCATTCCCGCGGCGACGGTTTCGCTGTTTTTCGTGAGCGTCATCATGATGAACCTGCTGGCCAACAAAGAGCTCATCAGCCTGCCGTATCTGGCACTCGATTGCGGCTTTGTGGTGAGCTGGGTTTCGTTTTTGTGCCAGGACATGATCTGCAAGCGCTTTGGCGCCAAGGCATCCATCAAAATCTCTATCCTCGCGCTGCTGGTCAATCTGGCCGTGAGTCTGTGCTTTTGGGCATGCTCGCTCACGCCCGGCATGTGGGGCGCCTACTACGACACGGGTATGATCGAGGTCAACACCGCCCTTAACGCCACCATCGGCGGCACCTGGTACGTGGTGCTGGGCTCTTCGCTGGCAATGCTCGTTTCTGCCGTGGTTAACTCCACACTCAACCAGTCGCTCGGCCGCATGCTCAAAAAGAATAACTTTGCGAGCTTTGCCTTCCGCTCTTATGTGTCCACGGGTGTTGGCCAGTTTATCGACAACTTGGTCTTTGCCATTGTGGTGAGCCACACGTTCTTTGGTTGGACCTGGGTGCAGGTCCTTATGTGCTCGCTGACCGGCGCTGTCGCCGAGCTGCTGTGCGAGGTCTTTCTGAGCCCCGTGGGCTATAAGGTCGTGCGCGGCTGGGAGCGCGAGAATGTGGGCTCCGAGTACCTCGAGCGCCACGCAGCTGCCTAAGGAGCACCTATGCGGGTTTTGATCACGGGCGCTTCGGGCGGCATTGGAGCCGCGTGCGTGCAGCGCTTTTTGGACGAGGGCCACGAGGTCGTGGGCTTTGATCTGCTGCCGGCGGCCGTCGAGCACGAGCGCTATCGCCATCTGATCGTTGATGTCCGCGAGCCGGACTCGTTTCCAGACGGCCTTGAGCCTCAGGCGATCGTAAACGTTGCCGGCACGCAAGATTCGGCCGACGACATCGCTGCCAACCTGCGTGGCACCATCAACGTGACCGAGCGCTATGCCTTTGCGGGGGAGGGGCTTGCCGCCAAGCCGGCGCCTGCTATCCAATCCGTGGTCAATGTGGGGTCGGCGAGCGGACATACGGGATCGGAGTTTCCCGCCTATGCTGCCAGCAAGGGCGGCGTTATCGCCTACACCAAGAACCTTGCAAACCGCCTGGCGCCGCAGGCCATCGCCAACAGTGTGGACCCGGGCGGCGTTATCACGCCGCTCAACCGTTGCGTGATGGAGGACGAGCACCTGTGGAGTCAGATTATGGAGCTCACGCCGCTTAAGCGCTGGGCCACCGCCCAAGAGATCGCCGAGTGGATCTACTTTGTGGGCGTGACCAACCGGTTTATGACCGGGCAGAGCCTGCTGATCGATGGCGGCGAGGCCGGCCGCACCCAGTTTATCTGGCCCGAGTAGAAAACGCGCCCGATGGAAATCCGTCGGGCGCGTTTTTGATGTATTGATTTTTAGCCGAGGCAAGTCCAGTTGACGGGGGTCGAGCCGTGCTGTTCGAGTAGCCGATTGGCTGCCGAGAAGGGGCGCGACCCTATAAAGGCGGGGAGTTCTGCCGTGGCGCGGTTGGCCGAAAGCGGCGAGGGGTGCGTAGAAGCTAGGCAGAACTTGCCGGTTGCCTTGCCCGCGCCGATCGCGTCGAGCTTGCCCTCAACCATTTGCTGGGCAAAGCGGCCCCATGCCAAAAAGACGACCGGCTGGGGCAGCTGACAGCAGCGTTCGATAATATAGTCGGTGAGCGTGCTCCAGCCCAGCTTGGCGTGCGAATTGGCGGCATGCTCGCGCACGGTGAGCGTGGTGTTAAGGAGCAGGACGCCCTGTTGTGCCCATGGGGTTAGGTCTCCCGTGGCAGGAAAGGGGCAGTCCAGATCGGCTTTGAGTTCCTTATAGATGTTGCGCAGGCTCGGCGGCAACTTGGTTTGCGTCGCGGGGACCGAGAACGATAACCCCATGGCCTGGTTGGGTCCGTGATAGGGATCTTGACCCAAGATGACAACCTTGACCTGTTCGGCCGGCGTGTAGGCGAGGGCATTGAGGATGTCGTCTTGTGCCGGGTGGATGGTCTGCTCGGCACGCAAAAGGGCGATGCGCTCGAGCAGCTGGTTCGTAGTGTCACGTACCGGCTGCGGCGCATCGCCCAACCAGGTTGCTATGTTGCGGTCGCGAGTTGCGGTGTCCATGGGGCTCCTTTATGGCAGATACTCTGTTAGTATCTATTGTAAAGGCGCACCGGTTGCCTTTATGCCGCGGCTGTATGAAGAGTGGGGTCTACGAGACGCGCTCGGGCGTTCCTGCCATACGAGCCTGTTCATGCGCGCGTAGGCGCGGAAGCTCGACGGTTGCCACCATGACGCCGGTGAGGATGAGGGCGGCGCCAAAGAAGGCGATGGGGCTCAGGACCTCGCCGACCAGGAAGAACGAGAAGACAGCGGAGCAGACCGGCTCGAGCGAGAAGGCGAAGCCGGTGGTCTCGGCGGGCACGTGGGGCTGCACGAGCGTTTGGGTGATAAAGCCATAGGCAGAGCAGATGAGTGCGAGTGCGACGACGACGACGATCTCGTTGGGCGTGCTGGGAAGCGTGAAGCCGACAAAGGTGCACGCGGCGATGCCCGAGAACAGGCCGCCAAAGCCCAGCTGCCAAACACCCAGGGCCAGTGGGTCGACTTCTTCGACAAAGCGCTTGGCTACGATAATGTGGCCGGCATAGATAAAGGCCGAGAGCAGCATGATGATCGCGCCGGGATTCAGACTGGTAAAGTCGGCGCCCGAGAGCAGCAGCATACCGCAGGTGACGATGGCAGTTCCGATGAGCACCTTGCGCTCGGGGGCGCGACGCAGCAGAGCTGCGTTGGCAAACGGCACGATTACGACCGTCAGGCTCTGCAAAAAGCCGGCGGTTGAGGCGGAGGTGAGGCTGGAGCCCAGGCACATGCAGGTGAGCTCGGTTGCCATGATGGCGCCGATGATGGCGGAGCGAATCATCACGTCACGGTTGATACGCAGCGCGTGCTTGTGGAAGAGCAGCAGGCAGGCCACAAAGGCGATGATGCAGCGCAGCGCAACGATGCTCGTGGCGTTCATGCTGTCCATGCCGATCTTCATGAGGGGGTACGAAAAGCCCCATGCGACGGGAACGGAAAACGAGAGCGCGATTGCTTTTTTGCGATCCATGGGACTCCTTTTGTTACAGAACGGTTTCGCAAAAAGGATTCTGCTCCCAGATTTAGATGTAGTAAAGCGAATGTATCTTCAGCATGATTAAGTAATACTAATGTAGGCGGGAAAAGCGCTGGCAAAACGTTTTACGGCTACGTCGATGTGGAGGTACGATGGCATCGCGGTATCAGATTGTTTGTATGGTGGTCGATCGCGGCAGTCTTAAGGGTGCAGCCGATGAGCTGGGCTATACGCAAAGCGCGGTGAGCCAGGCCGTCAAAGCGCTCGAGCGCGAGCTGGGTACCACGCTTATCGAGCGCGGCAAGCAGGGCGTTTCGCTTACGCGCGACGGCAAGCAGTACCTGCCGTATCTGCGCCAGATTGTAACTGCCGAGGCCGAGCTTGAGGGCAAGCGCCAGGAATTGCTGGGACTCTCCTCGACTGATATTCGTATCGCAACGTTTACCAACGTGAGCCGCACCGTGTTGCCGCGCGTGATCCGCGACTTTGGTGCCCTGCATCCGGGTGTACGCTTTACGCTCAAACAGGGCGATTACACGCGCAATGCCCAGTGGGTGCACGATGGCGTGGTTGATTTTTGCTTTACGGCACGCGGATTTACCGCGGGGCTCGAGAAGCGCGTGGTCTATCACGATGAGTTGGTAGCACTGTTGCCGGCCGCGCATCCGCTGACGGCAAAGGAAAAGGTGACGCTCGCCGACCTGGCGTCCGAGCCGTTTGTGCTGCTGGATGAGGGCGAACAGAGCCTGGTGCTCGATGCATTCGCGGCGCATGGGCTGTCGCCGCACGTGACGAGCGAGGTGACCGACGACTACACCATCATGGCGATGGTGGAGGAGGGCCTAGGCGTGAGTATGCTGTATCGCCGTACCGTCGAGGGCATGAGGGCCGATATTCGCGTGCGTCCCATCGTGCACGCTCCCTCGCGTGACGTAGTGGCAGCCTGGCGCAGCTGGGACACCATGCCTATCGCCACGAGGCACTTTATCGACTATATGAGCTCACATATTGTCAATTAATGACTGGCATGGCGTTGAGTGCGGTGTTTAGCGGGCTGTCGCTTTGGCTTGGGCGGCGCGATAGGTGCGTGCCGGGTGGCAGGGTAGTACCGCCACGACCATAAAGAACGCCGTGGTGCCCAGGCTGATGGGGTAGACCATCATGATGTTCGCAAAGGTGCGGAAGTGCGGGAACACGCAGAATACCCAATAGAAGCGAATACCGCAGACGCAGATCATGGTGATGAGGGCGGGCATGAGCGAGATGCCAAAGCCGCGCAGGTAGCCGGACATGTTTTCGTAGAACATGCTAAAGGCGTAGGCAGGGAAGATCGAGCACACGCGGATATAGCCGATCGAGACGATGTTGGGGTCGCTGTTGAACAGAGCCAGGATCTCGCGCCCCAGACCGACGATAACGATAATCGTGGTGAGTGCAACGATGCCGCCTTCGACCAGGCAGACTTTGAGCGTCTTGGTGCAGCGGTCGATTTGGCGAGCGCCGTGGTTTTGCCCCACAAAGGTGGTACAAGCCTGGCTAAAGCTGTTGAGCAGGTTATAGCACACGTACTCCAGACTCATGGCCGCGCTCGATGCTGCCATGACCTCGGTGCCCAAGCTGTTGATGGCGGACTGGATGATGATGTTGGCGACGGCAAAGACGGCGCTTTGGATACCGGCGGGCAGGCCGATCTTGACGATGCGCTTGAGGGCGACGGGGTCTAAGCCTAAGTCGCGCGGGGTGACGCGGACGACGGAGTCGGTCTTGAGCAGGCGGATAAAGAGCGTGGCGGCGCTGACGGTGTAGGCGATGGCGGTGGCGATGGCGACGCCCGCCACACCCCAGTGGAGTACGGGGACAAAGACGAGGTCCAGGCATATGTTGAGGACGGTGGACACGGCAAGCGCCTGCAGCGGCATGCGGGTGATGCCGACGGAGCGGAAGATCGCGGCCTCAAAGTTGTAGAGCAAGATTGAGGGCATGCTCAGCAAAAAGACGCGTAGGTAGAGTGAGGCGAGCGGCATGGTCTCGGCGGGAACGTTGAGCGCGGCGAGCATGGGCTCGGCAAAGATCTCGCCCAGGGCGATGACGACAAAGCCCACGAGCGCCATTAAAATCGAGGTATGGACGGCGCGTTTGACCATGTTCTGATCGTTGCGGCCGATAGCGTTGGCAATGACCACGTTGGAGCCAAGCGACATGCCGATAAACAGGTTGAGCATAAGACTGGTAAGCGGAACATTGGAGCCGACCGCCGCCATGGCAAGGGTTCCCTGGTCGCCCGAGAAGTTACCGATGATGACCGTGGCGATGAGGTTCGATAGCTGCTCCAAGATGCTCGTGGCGGCGACGGGAAAGGCGAATAGGGGAATATTGCGCCACAGCGAGCCGGTAGTCATGTCAATGTGCTTGGACGCGGTATCAGTCATACGCTCTCAATCTCTACTATGCTTTTCCGTGCTTATTTGCGCAGACGATGATACTCCTAATGCAACCAGTCGGCACTTGGGGACGTTCCTTTTCTGCCGGCAGTTGGGGACACTCCTTGTCTCCTCTATGACTAGGTGGGGAAGGCGTGCGACAATGGTGGGCGTTGTGTTGTTCGCACTAAGGAGTTGCCATGTTGTTGTGTCCCGTTTGCCATGAGCCTTTGGTGGACGATGAGCGCGGTGCTGTGTGCGCGGGCGGACACCGGTTTGACCGTGCGCGCGAGGGCTATCTGTATCTGCTGCGTTCGTCCAAAAGCGGCGACTCCATGGGCGATCCCAAGTCGCAGGCGCGCAGTCGTCGCGACTTTCTGAACCGTGGATACTACGCGCCGTTGCGCGATGCGATGGTCGAGCTGGTGCGCAAACAGGTGTCTGGACGTGCAACGTCTGCGAATGGCCCCATGACGCTGCTCGATATTTGCTGCGGCGAGGGCTACTACACCAGTGCCATGGGCGCGGTGCCGGGCGTGGATGCTTATGGCTTTGACCTGGGTAAAGAGATGGTGCGCCTTGCCGCCAAGCGCGGCGATGCGACCTACTTCGTGGCCAACATGAAGGATGTCCCCGTGGCCGATGGTGCCTTCGATATGGTGACCGAGCTCTTTGCTCCCTTTAACGAGCGTGAGTTTGCCCGCGTGCTGGCGCCCGAGGGCTCGCTCTGCACCGTGGTGCCGGGTGCCCGTCATCTCTTTGGGCTCAAGGAGGTGCTCTACGATACGCCGTACCTTAACGACGAGAAGCTGCCGCAGACCACCGAGCTCGAGTTAATCGGAACGCAGCGGGTGACAGCTTCTATCACCCTCCAGACGCAGGCCGATATCGAGGCAGTGTTCCAGATGACGCCGTACTACTACCGCACGCGCCCTGCCGACAAAGAGCGCCTGGCAAACCTGGAAACCCTTCAGACCGATATCGACTTCATCATCGCCGAGTACCGCCACGGTAAATAACCTGCCAAAAAGGGACAGGTTTATTTTGGCAGGTTTTATCTGGGCAAACGTAAAGGGCCGACCGCGTTGCTGCGCGATCGGCCCTTTTTATTGGCGTATATACCAGAGTCGCTGAGCGATTGACACGGATGTAACTTAGCTCAAACGGTCCATGCCCTCTTTTTTGACGCGGCTGGCGAGTACAAAGTAGATAATGCTGACAATCAGGCCGGTAAAATCGGGGATGCTTGAGCCGGTCCCACCCAAGAGGGGCAGGGAGAGAAGCAGGCTGATAGCCGAGCACGCTAGGCAGACGATGGACCAAATCCAAACAACGCCAGCCTTGGCGGGATTATTTGCCGCGCGGATGCCAAAGACGGCGGTCACAATTTCGACGATGCCCAATACGATGACGACGACGCAAGAGACGATTATGGCACTTGTGATATCGCCTGCCGCGCTGCCCGCAAAGAGCGCTGTGGCACCCATGCCTGCGCTCAGAATGCCGACGACAAAGAAGAAGAACGATAAGATTTTGAGTAATTTGCAGGCGTTGCTCATGGCTGGTCCTTTCGATACGGGTACGGCCGGTCTGGCGTAGCCCATGTGCTGTACATATGGTGAAGCACATTGTAGTTCAACGCGGCGATGCATGCGCCTGAAAGCGCTTTGAGCCTGCGCAGGCAGCCCCAACCTTTCAAAAGGGAAAGCTGGACGTAAGCCAAATCGATGGCAGCTCATGTGCGATGCTGCGATGATGAGGCCGTAACAAGGAACTGGTCTCAAGGAGGAACCATGATGTACGGAGCGGAGCAAGTACGCGAGCCGCGATCGCTGGGAAGGCGTGTGGGCGATTCTGTGATCGCCGCTGTGTGCACGGGATTGATGGCGGTGCTTTGCATTGGGATGCTGTGGACCATGTCGCATGTGGGACAATAACGGACGGTTGGGTGCTGGCATAAACGGCGCTCACGTATTCGTTTTGCTTGTTAAGGAGTGTCCATGGGCGTCGTCGATCCCTTTTCTGTTGCTCGGGCCGCGGGGCTTGAGCTGACCGGGAAGTCCGAGGGCCTCAC
Organism: uncultured Collinsella sp.; assembly: GCA_959020715.1. Classification (GTDB taxonomy): domain Bacteria; phylum Actinomycetota; class Coriobacteriia; order Coriobacteriales; family Coriobacteriaceae; genus Collinsella. Next base: position 9,616 of record CAUESV010000006.1, read on the forward strand.
GCTCACCGACGGCACGATGGAGCTGCGTGCCGATTTTGGCCGCATGCTTCCGCGGCTCAAGCAGGGTCGTCTGCAGCAGGAGCTGCTGGTGAAGGCCGCGCGCGCGAAAGACGTTGAGCATCCGTGGGCAGTCGATGCCACGGCAGGTTTTGGCGAGGATTCGCTGCTGCTGGCGGCCGCGGGCTTTACCGTCGATCTGTATGAACAGGATTGCGTGATCGCGGCGCTCCTCAAGGATGCTTTGGATCGCGCGGCAGATGATCCGGCGCTTGCGGCTGCCGTGGCGCGCATGCGCTTACATGCGGGCGAGGACAGCATTGCCGGCCTTCGCCATACGGCCGAGCTGATCAAGCAAGGCGAGCTCGCGGCTCCCGACGTGGTGTATCTGGACCCCATGTTTCCCGAGCGCACCAAGAGCGCGGCGGTGAAAAAGAAGTTTCAGCTCTTGCACCATCTGGAGCAGCCGTGCGCCGACGAGGAGACGCTGGTCGAAGCTGCGCTTGCGGTGCACCCGCGCAAGGTCGTTATCAAGCGACCGGTGAAGGGGCCGCTGCTTGCCGGCGTTAAGCCGAGCTATCAGCTTGCGGGCAAGGCCGTTCGTTACGATGTTTTGGTGCCGCCGCGCCCGTAGCTTGTGCACGATGGCTGGCGCTTCGCCAGCGCCGTGCCGATGCGGGGGTCTATTTCCAAGGGTGCGACGTCAGGTGCCAGCCGCCGCAGTATTCGCATTTGTAGCAGGCCAAACCACGCCGTCCGCGGTTTTCGCAGTCGGCCATAACGGCCTCGGCTTCGGCGCGTGTGTCGTAACGGTTTTTGCGCTCGCACGACTTATAGCGCCAAGCCTCGCCGCGCTCGGCGTCCAGGGCGTCGCGGCGCTCGTCCTCGCGTGCAAACAGGTCGCTCATATCGCCGCCGGTGGCAGCGCCCAAAAACTCGCTTTTGGCTTTTGACCAGGCGGCTCGCTTTTTGCTCCCCATCTGCTTCGCGCTCCTCTCCAAACGTTGGTATCATTGCTCAATCAAAGTGATACCAATAAACGTGAGGTCGCCGCGTGATGATCAGAAAAACCCTCGATACCGACATTCCCGCCGTCATGGCTATCTATGACGCGGCCCGCGCCTTTATGCGCGCGCATGGCAACGCCACGCAGTGGCCCGAGGGCACGCCTTCGGCCGAGCAGCTGGCTGCCGATATTGCCGCTGGTGGCAGTTACGTGTGCGAAGTCGACGGCCGCGTGGTGGCGACGTTTGCCTTTTTACCGGGTCCGGACGAGTGCTATGACGTGATTGAGGACGGTCAATGGCGCAGCGACACTCCGTATGCCGTGCTGCATCGCGTGGCATCCGACGGCACCGTGCACGGTATCGCGGCGGCGATGTTTGCCTTTGCCAAGGAATGCGCCGACCATCTGCGTATTGACACGCACGAGGACAACTTGCCCATGCAGGGCGCCATCGCCAAGGCGGGGTTCGAGCGTGTCGGTATCGTCTATGTGTCCGACGGCACGGCGCGTGTCGCGTTTGATTGGCTGCGCGAGGCGTAGGAGCCAAGGCACGTATCATCACCCAGCTCAAATAAAAAATGGCCCCGAGCGGGGCCATTTTTGGTAAAACGCGTCGTTGTGGGACTCGCATTGTTACCGCCCCAGATGAACCCGGGCAGACAAAAAGGGGAGGTGCCGGCTTTCGCAAGGCGCGAACCTACGAAAATCGCCGCGCGGCAACGCGGGGCGATGAGCTCGGTCGGGGGATAGGGCCCGCTTCGCCCACCGGCCCGTAAATTGTATCATCCAGTGTGGAGCGTGAACGCCCGTTGCCGCGTGCGATGGGCTTGCAATAAGAGGAGAGCCATGTCGAAGCAAGCGGTCGTTGGAATCTTGGCGCATGTCGATGCCGGCAAGACCACGTTGGCCGAGGCCATGCTGTTCAACGCGGGCCGCATTCGCAAGCGCGGCCGTGTGGACGACGGCGACTCGCACCTGGATACCAACGCTATCGAACGCGAGCGTGGCATCACGATTTTCTCGTCGCAGGCCGTGCTCGACCACGGAGATGCCCACGTCATGCTCGTGGATGCACCGGGGCATGTCGATTTTTCTGCCGAGGCAGAGCGCACATTGCGTGCGCTCGACTACGCGATTCTGGTTGTGGGCGCCAACGACGGCGTGCAGGGACACACCGAAACCCTGTGGCGCCTGCTTGCGCGCTATGGCATCCCGACGTTCGTCTTTATCAACAAAATCGATTTGGAGAATCCTGGCCGCGATGTTTTACTGGCGCAACTTGGGCAGCGCCTTTCCGAGGGCTGCCTCGATGCGAACGAACTGCTGGCGGGCGGCGCCGCTTGGGAGGACGCTGCCGCGTTGGACGAGGCGGCCCTCGAGGAGTTTCTTGAGACGGGTGAGCTTTCCATCGCAACGCTGTCGCGCATGGTTGCCGAGCGCAGGCTCTTTCCCTGCTTTGCCGGCTCGGCGCTCAAGGACCAGGGCGTGGGCGAGCTGCTGGATGGTATGTGCACGCTGATGCGTGAGCAGGCGTGGGCCTCGGAGTTCGCCGCGCGTGTCTATCGTGTCAGCCGAGGTGTTCGCGGCGAGCGCTTGGCTTGGATAAAAGTGACCGGCGGCACGCTGCGTGCAAAACAGATGATCGAGGGGCGCTCCGGTGCCGAGGCATGGGAGCAGAAAGTCGATCAGGTGCGCATCTATAACGGCGAGAAGTACGAGCTTGCCCAGGAAGTTGTTGCTGGCGGCATCTGCGCCGTGACGGGCCTCGCGCACGTTCGCCCGGGTGATGCCCTGGGCGCGGAGCCCGCGGGCGATGCACCTGTCATTGCGCCGGTCCTCACCTATACGGTGCTACCGGGCGAACATGATGTCCACGCGGTGTTCAAAGCGCTGACCGAGTTGGCAGACGAAGACCCCATGCTCGGCGTAAGCTGGAATACGCATCTTGAGCAGATTCATTTGCAGTTGATGGGCGCCGTGCAGCTCGAGGTCGTGCAGCGGGTGTTGGCCGATCGCTTTGGCCTTTCGATTGAGTTTGAGCCCGGCGGCATTCTCTATAAGGAGACTATCTCGCAGCCGGTCGAGGGCGTGGGCCACTTTGAGCCGCTGCGCCACTATGCCGAGGTGCATTTGCGCCTGGAGCCGTTGCCAGCGGGTTCGGGCGTGCAGTTTGGCACCGTGACCTCGACCGACAAGCTCGATCTTAACTGGCAGCGTTTGGCACTCACCAACGCCATGGAGCGCGATCACCTGGGCGCACTGACCGGCTCGCCCATCACCGATGTGCGCATTACGCTTACGGGCGGCCGCGCGCATGCCAAACACACCGAGGGCGGCGATTTTCGCCAGGCCACGTACCGCGCGATTCGTCAGGGTTTGATGCAGGCGCGTGAGGCCGGCGCGGCGGTTCTGTTGGAGCCGTGGTACCACTTTGAGCTCGAGGTGCCGGGGGAGTGCGTGGGCCGGGCGCTCTCGGATGCCACGCGCATGGGCGCCGAGTACAAGCCGCCGACGATGGCGGGAGACCGGGCGAAGCTTATGGGTCGCGTGCCGGCATCCGAGGTGCAGGATTACGCGCTGGAGGTGGCTGTCTACACGAGCGGTCGCGGTCATCTGTACCTGGAGTTCGCCGGTTATGCGGCTTGCCATGATGCCGAGCGCGTAATCGAGACGGCCGCCTATGAGCCCGAGGCCGATCTGCCCAACACGCCCGATTCGGTCTTTTGCTCTCACGGCGCCGGCTACACGGTCAAATGGTATGACGTGCCCGCCGCAGCGCACGTAAAGATCGATCCCGCCTCCTTCCGCCCCTGGCGAGCGGCGGACGCCGAGTTTTTCGGCCATAGGTGATAGAGGGTTAGTCTCTTTGTCGCATCCTGTTGGTATAACTCGGTATAAGTTGGTATAACTATTACCGGGGTTTGCCAATCCGAGGAGGCCGACATGAATCCAAATCCCTTTAAGCCCACGGCTGGCAAGCGGCCTCCAATGCTCATCGGTCGCGAGTCGGTCATCGAAGATTTTGAGGAAGGGCTCGATAACGGCGCCGGAGCGCCGGGCAGGCTCATGCTCATTACGGGAAACCGCGGCTGCGGCAAAACGGTTCTCCTGCGGGAGCTGCAACGTCTAGCCAGCGAGCGCGGATGGGCGGTTGCCTCCGATTCCGCTTCGCTTGGCTTATGCGACCGCTTGGCCGACGCGCTTCGCTCGAACAAGCCCGTTGTGACGTCAATGGAGTTTGGCCCATCGTTTGGACGGATGTCGGTTGAGGCGGCGCGGGCAAAAGGCGAGACATTGCGGGGGCTGGTCAACGAGAGGCTCAAGAAGCTCGGTCCAGGTAAGGGCATCCTGTTTGCGATTGACGAGGCGCAATCTGCGTCTATTGAGGAACTGGCGACTCTTGCCGTTCTCTATCAGCAGGTGCTCGGAGATCAGGATGCCACGGGCTTGCCCGATGGCGATCAGCGTGGTCTTGCGCTGGTTTTTGCCGGCTTGCCTAGCATGGTTGACGATCTGCTCGAAGAGCCGAGTGTGACGTTTTTGCGGCGTGCCCAGCAGCGTACGTTGGGGGCGATTTCTTTGCCCCAGGTGCGCGATTCGTATATCCAGACGGTCGAATGTGCTGGTCTTTGCGTTGACGCGGGGACGGCGGACCTTGCGGCGCGCAAGAGCATGGGGCATCCCTATATGGTTCAGCTGGTGGGATATTACATGTGGCGGTCTGCCGTTCGACGCGGCTCGCAAGTCATTGAAAGACGCGATGTCGAGGATGGCCATGCGGATGCCGTCTCTGAGTTCTACGAAGCGGTTGACGCGCCTCTGTATTACGGGCTGCGCACCCCACAGCGCCTCTTTATCGAGGCTATGGCGGTTGACGAGGGCAAGCTGACGCGCATGGCGGATATCATTGAGCGCTGCGACCGCACCCAGAGCTGGGCGAGTAAATATCGCGCAAGCTTAATTCGCGAGCGCGTCATCGAGGCCGCCGGATACGGTCTCGTCCGGTTTAGCGTGCCCATGCTGGGCGAGTACATTCGAGATCGTGTTTTATGGCACGAGTAAAGGACAAAGGGACAGTCCCTTTGTCACATCGATGTTTGAGAGAGGTCAAAACATGGTGATTCATACCGAGCGTTTGGCGCTTCGTCCGTGGCGCGAGACGGATGCGGAGAGCCTGTTTGCATATGCGAGCGACCCGGATGTGGGGCCGGCTGCGGGCTGGCCGCCACATCGAAGTGTTGAGGAGAGCAGAGAGATCATTCGAACGGTCTTTACGGCGCCCCATACCTTTGCCGTTTGCCTGGCTGCGACAGACGAGCCTGTGGGCAGCATCGGACTCATGCCGCCTCGTTGCGAGTCGAGCGATCGGAGCGCTGAACTCGAACTCGAGGTGGGGTATTGGGTTGCCAAGCCGTTCTGGGGCCGGGGCTTTGCTCCCGAGGCAGTGCGAGCCATGCAGCGTTATGCGTTCGAAACGCTTGGCTGCAAGGCGCTTTGGTGCGGATACTATGAGGACAATGACAAGTCGTTACGCGTTCAGCAAAAGTGTGGATTCGTGCCGCATCACGTTGAGCGCGACGTGCCCTGCGAGCTTATGGGCGATGTACGTACCGAGTGCTTTACGTATTTGACCTGCGAAGACTGGCGCAGACAGACAATGTGACAAAGGGACAGTCCCTTTGTCACATTCGATCAACGGGAGGGAAAGCGATGACGGTGTCGCAACAACCAAGTGCTATCGAGGTGCGCGGTGCGCGCGTCCATAACCTTAAGGACATCGATATCGATATTCCGCTGGGAAGGCTCGTGGGTATTGCCGGCGTGTCGGGGTCGGGCAAGAGCTCGCTGGCGCTGGGGGTTCTGTATGCCGAGGGCTCTCGCCGTTACCTGGAGGCGCTCAGCACCTATACCCGCCGTCGCCTGACGCAGGCGGAGCACGCCCAGGTGGACGAGGTATTGCACGTACCGGCGGCACTCGCGTTGCATCAGCGTCCCAGTGTGCCAGGCGTGCGCTCGACCTTTGGCACTATGACCGAGCTCAACAATAGCCTGCGGCTGCTCTTTAGCCGTTGCGCCCATCACGTGTGCCCGCATTGCGGGGCGCGCGTGGAGCCGAGCCTTAACGTGGCCGCAGGCCTGTTGCTCACGTGTCCGACATGCGGCCGCGAGTTCTACGCGCCGAGTGCCGAGGATTTGGCTTTCAATAGCGGCGGTGCATGCCCCGCCTGTGGCGGTACCGGTGTCATGCGCGAGGTGGACGAAGCGAGCCTGGTGCCCGACGAGTCAAAGACTATCAACGAGGGTGCGGTCCTTCCCTGGGGCACGCTCATGTGGGATCTGATGAAGCAGGTGGCCGGCGAGATGGGCGTGCGTACCGACGTACCGTTTAACCAACTCACGCCTAAAGAGCGCGACATCGTGTTCCATGGTCCGGCGGTTAAGAAGCACATTCTCTACGTTCCCAAAAACGGCGAGGGCGCCACGCCGCTCGACTTTACCTATTACAACGCCGTCTATACCGTTGAGAATGCGCTCGCCAAGGTTAAGGACGACAAGGGCCTCAAACGCGTTGCACGCTTTTTGCGCGAGGGGTCTTGCCGTGACTGTGGCGGCACCCGTCTCTCCGAGGCTGCGCGCCAGCCCCAGGTGCGTGGTATCAATCTGGCACAGGCCGCGGCCATGACGCTGGGCGAGGCGATTGAGTGGGTGCGCGGGGTGCCCGTATCCTTGCCGCCCGAGATGCGGCCCATGGCGACGGATATCTGCGATTCGTTTCTGAGCACGGCCCGTCGCCTGGTCGACCTGGGTCTCGATTACCTTTCGCTCGACCGCGCCGGCGCCACGCTGTCTACAGGCGAGCGCCAGCGCGTGCAGCTTGCCCGCGTGGTGCGCAACCGCTCGACGGGTGTGCTTTATGTACTCGATGAGCCTTCGATCGGCTTGCATCCTGCCAATGTCGACGGTCTGGTGGGCGTGATGCGCGATCTGGTGGTCGACGGCAATACCGTGGTTGTTGTCGACCACGACACGCGCGTGCTGGCAGAAGCCGACTATCTGGTCGAGATGGGCCCCGTTGCGGGAGCAGGCGGCGGCCATGTAATCGCCGCCGGTACGGTAGACGAGGTCGAACAATCGCAGGGCAGCCGCATCGCGCCGTTCTTGCGCTCGGACCCCAAGCGTCTGCGCCCGCAGGTGGCTGACGACGAAATGTTCGACCTAGGCCATATCCGCATGGCGACCGATGCCATCCATACCGTCAAACCGCTCGAAGTCGATATCCCGCGCGGCCGCCTTGTCGCGGTGACGGGTGTTTCGGGTTCGGGCAAGACGACACTGGTGCTCGAGACGCTCATCCCGGCGCTCAAGGCACAGGCGGCCGGCGAGCGCCTGCCAAGGCACGTGCGTTGGGTCGATGCCGAGGGCATCGCGCGCGCCAACCTGATTGACGCCACGCCCATCGGCGCCAACGTACGCTCGACGGTAGCGACCTATGCCGACATCCATGATGAGCTGCGCCGCGCCTTCGCCCGTACGCCCGAGGCCAAGGCGGCAGGGTATAAAGCGGGTGCCTTTAGCTACAACACTGGCGCTTTGCGTTGCCCCACGTGCGATGGCACGGGCTCGATATCGCTCGACGTGCAGTTTTTGCCCGATGTCGAGATCGTCTGTCCTGCATGTCGCGGCTCGCGTTATGCAGACGCGGCCTCGCATATCCATCGTGAGGGCAGGGACGGGAGCCTGCTTACGTTGCCGCAGCTCATGGACATGAGCGTGGACGAGGCCCTCGATGCCACACTGGGACTCAAGAAAGTTCAGACGCGTCTGCAGACCCTGCACGACCTGGGGCTGGGCTATCTCACACTCGGCGAGCCCACGCCGGCGCTCTCGGGCGGCGAGGCACAGCGCCTTAAGCTTGCAAGCGAGATGGGCCGTGTGCAGGACGATGCCGTATTTGTATTCGACGAACCCACGATCGGCCTGCATCCGCTCGATGTTCAGGTACTGCTGAGCGTGTTTGACGGACTCGTTGCCAAGGGCGCCACGGTCATCGTGATCGAACACGACCTCGACCTTATCCGTAACGCCGATTACGTGATCGACATGGGCCCGGGCGGCGGCGACGCAGGCGGACAAATCGTCTGCACCGGCACGCCAGCCGATATCGCGGCCTGCCCCAAGAGCATTACCGGCCGTTACCTCTAACCGAATGTGACAAAGGGACAGTCCCTTTGTCACATCCGATGCCTATTTCACGCATTGAACGGCGAGATAGTCGCGGAAGAACGGTAATTCAAAAGCGACGATTCCGCGCCCGCGTTCTCCAATGATGCCGGCGTCTATCATGCGGCGTCGGTAGCGGGAGACCTGTTGCGGCGAACGCTTAAGGCGCTCGACAAGGTCAGCGGTGGTGGACTCTTCCTCGTCATCGAGCATGGCGATGAGAAATCGCTTGTCCTCTGCAGTGAGTTCCCGATAGGTCGCCGCGAGGATCCGGTCGTCCATTTCATCGCGTGCGATTTTGATTCCCTGGTCAAAGTCGCGAGATGATATTTCCCTCGAGTTGCTCGTGAGATCCCAGGCGCGGTAACCCACAAGCTGCAAAAGGAAGGGAAAGCCAGAAATCGAGCGAACGGCCTTATCGATTCCCTCGGCATCTGCCAAGCGGTCGTTTTCCTGGATCGTTCGGATCAAGGCCTCACGCACATCGTAGTCGGCGATACGCCCCAGATGATATTGCTGGGCGCGGCGAAGGAACGAGACCGTCTTGTGGTTCAGCAACGTCGAGACGTTGTTAGGAAGTCCCGCCATGAGTAGGGCGACGCGTTTCCCATCGGTCACAAAGTGCTGATACGTGGCTGCGAGCTGGATCATCTCGTCGAGCGTCGGGTCGACCTCATCAACCGTGACGAGCAGGCCGGTGCCCGTTTCGTTGAGCTGGTCGATGATATCGCTCATGCGATAACGCCAGGTTGAGGCATCGTGAACGCGATTGACCTCGATACTGCCGAGCGGCGCGATTCCGAGACCGGTGACTTCGAAGTTGTTAGACGGGTCGATGAGATGGCCTGCAGCACGTTTCGCCCCGAGCTCGATTTCCTCAAGCATTCCCGAGAGCGCGGTCGTCTTTACCGCTATCCAGCCGTGGGATTCCGCCCTTGTCGCGAGCGACGACATGAGAGCGGTTTTACCGGTTCCACGCGCGCCTGAGAAGATCGAGGTCAATTCCGGGCGTCTACGCTGGCTCAAGAAGGCACGGTCCAAATCCCGAATAATCTGTTGTCTGCCGGCGAGATGGGCAGGAACCTCACCAAAACTGGGAGTAAACGGGTTCTCGAGATATTCCACAAGGCTCTCCTTTCGCATCGCCGTTTAACTTTATTTTATTCTAGTAAATCCTGATTAAAAGCGATGGCTCGTTATTTGGTGCATCAATGTGACAAAGGGGCGGTCCCTTTGTCACATTCCCGGAAAGCCTGTTTGGCGCAGAGCTTCGTAGAGGACGATGGCGGCGCTGTTGGAGAGGTTGAGTGCGCTGATGCGGTAGTCGTCCGGGTTGACGAAATTGCCGCAGATATCCTGCTGCAGGATGGCCTCGTGGCCGCCCTCGGTATGCCCGAGCGCCTCCTCGTGGGCTTCCCAGGCTTCGGCGTTATCGAGCGAGTCGCAATCGCGCAGCATGGGAATGCGCTCGCAGCGCTCAGGCGCCGCGGCAAGCAGTGGCTCGGGAATCCCCGAGCTCTCGCTGCCAAAGACCAGATAGTCACCGTCGCGGTAGGTGCTTTGCGCATAGGTTCGGCGCGCCTTTTTGGTTAGCAGGTGCAGGCGCTCGTCGGCGGGGGAGAGGCCGTTGCGCGCAAGGAAATCCTTCCAGCCGGCATATGTCGTCACGTCCAAGTTTTGCCAGTAGCCCAGGCCGGCGCGACGCACCGTCTTGTCGTCGAGTGAAAAGCCCAGTGGCTCCACCAGATGCAGGCGGGCACCGGTAACCACGCAGGTGCGGCCGATATTGCCCGTATTGGCCGGAATCTCGGGCGCATACAGCACAATGTTGAACATGAATCTCCTTGGCTCAGAACGAAAAACCACCACGAAGGGCACCTTCGTGGTGGTTTGGCGGTTACGTAGGCGGAAAAATGCCCGCTTGGATAAACCTAGGCGCGGTGCCAGTCGGTCAGGCAGGCATCGAGGGAGGCGATGAGCGCGTCTTTGTCCATGTGACGGCCGATGATGCACAGGCTCGTCATGCGGTCGCCCGTCTCGTCGTCCCAAATCTGCATGATTTCGGGGTTCTCGTCGATAATCTTCTGCTTCTCGCCCTCGGGCGCAGAATCGACAAACAGGCCGTTCTCCATCAGGCGCATCTGGTGGCCGGCCTGCTCAAACATGTAGCACATGTCCGGATCGCCGGTCTGCCACAGCGGACCCTTGACGCGAATGACCTCGTTGGGCCACTCCTGCTCAACAAAATCGGTGAACTTCTGCAGGTCGAACGGCTTGCGGCGCGAGTACACAAAGGTCTCGATGTCGTATTCGAGCACCTCGGGGTCGTCGTGCTCCTCGGGATGCTCCATGGCCTCGATCCAAGCGGCGGAGTTGTAGGCGCGCATAAAGTCGAAGCGGTCGGTGTCGAGCAGCTCCTCCATGGGGACCTCGCCGTTTTGAGCCTCGACGATCACGGCGTCCTTCTGCAGGCTGCGCACGATAGCCTTGAGCTCGGCGATCTGCTCAGGGCTCACGGTATCGGTCTTGTTGAGGATCAGCGTGGAGCAGAACTCGATCTGCTGGATGAGCAGGCTTTCGATGTCGTCCTCGTCGATATCCTCAGCCAGCAGGTCGCGACCGCCGTTGAACTCGTCGTACATGCGGGCGCAGTCGACCACGGCCACGATGTTGTCGAGCGCGAGCTTGGGCTCGCCGCCCACCTTGGCCTCGTCGCAGAAGCTCGAGATGGTGTAGGCGATGGGGATGGGCTCGCAAATGCCCGATGCCTCGATGATGATGTAGTCGAACTTGCCCGAATCGGCGATGCCCTGCAGCTGGTTGGCCAGGTCATCCGAAAGCGTACAGCAGATGCAGCCGTTGGTGAGCGGGATGAGGTCGTCGGTCTCGGAAAGGCCGCCGTCGGCGATGAGGCTGGCATCGACGTTGATCTCGCCGATATCGTTGACGATCACGGCGGCGCGGATGCCGCCGTCGTTAGCGAGGATGTGGTTGAGCAGCGTGGTCTTGCCGGCACCGAGGTAGCCGGTAAGCATGATGATCTTCACGGGTTTGTTGGGCATGTGCCCTCCTTTGTTAGACATGGCTTACAGTTGAATCTTATGCCAAACGCCTGCTCTTATACCCACGCGCCGGCAAATAACACAGGCTACTCCCAGGCTCCCCATACATCGGGGCAATAACCGACGGTGGCCTTTTTGCCGTTGCGCACGATGGGCTCGGCTAGAACCTGCTGGTTTTCGAGCAGCTTGTCGAAGCGCTGGCTGGGGGTGAGGTGCTGGATGAGCGCGAGCGTCTCCTCGTCCTTGGCCTTGGGGTTGAGCAACTTGTCGATACCGCCGACCGCATGCATCACGCTCGTGAGCTCGCCCTTGCTCATCTCCTTTTCCTTAAGGTCGATAAACTGCACCTTAATGCGGCGCTCCTTAAAATAGCGCTGGGCCTTCTTGGTGTCGAAGGACTTCTTGGTGCCAAAAATTTGCACGTTCATATAATGTTCCGCCGTTCTAACGAATGAAGTTGGTCCTGGCGCGATCGGCTTCGGGGGCTTCGATGCCGGCGACCTGTCCTGCCTCGATGCAACGCAGGAGCCAGGCCATGTTTTTGCCGATATTTCGCATGGTGGCCAGACCCTCGGCATCTCCATCGGCCTCGCCCGGCACAGCGCCAAAGACGTTGTTCCAGTAGGTGGAGGCGACCACGGGCATCTGGTTGATGGTGAAGTACTTGTTGAGCACGTCGAAGGTGGTCGACGTGCCGCCGCGACGGGCAACGGCGACAGCGGCGCCCGGCTTGTGCGTAAAGGCCTTGCTGCCTGCATAGAATGCGCGATCGAGTGCCGAGAGAATGCGGCCGCTGGGGTGCGCGTAGTAGACAGGCGAGCCAAAGACAAAGCCGTCTGCCTGCTCGGCAGCGGCAATCAGCTCGTTGACCACATCGTCGTCAAAGGTGCAACGGCAATCGAGCTTGCCGCACTGGCCGCAACCAATGCAATCGCGAATGGGCTTGGCGCCCAGCTGAAACATCTCGGCCTCGATGCCTTCGGCGTTAAGCTGCTTGGCGACCTCGGCGAGTGCGCGGGCCGTGTTGCCGTTTGCCTTGGGGCTGCCATTGACCAAAAGAACCTTCATCACAAACTCCCTCTGCTGTCGGTGACTTCTGCAGAGGATTATCGCACGAGCGGGCAGATGGCGTGGGGCACGATGCCGGCCCCGAGGGCCCAAGGCAGGCACGCTCACCAGGTACGAGCGGGATACGGTCCAGAGGATGTTGGAGTGCGGGGCCTCGTGCGAGCAGATTGTAAGGGGTCTGGGCGGGTCGCCCTCGATGGCGAGCTTTGAGGCCTTGGAAGGCGGGCTGCTGCGGCGGCTATGGTTTATACTAAGGCGGTTGCTATCGAGTAATTCATACTTGGTTTGATTCGATTGTGAATGCGTAACTAGGATGGAAAGCAAAGGAAACTCTATGGAAACAGAGGATGCTGTTTGCTTGATGACTTCGATTGCCTTGATTGTCCTTTCAATCCAATACCGAAGAGGAAGATGGCTCTGCTCAATTGCTGGATATGATGTCACAAAAAGGGAGAGCGAGATTGATATACGCCCTTACGCAAAGCTGATTTCTTCTGTGACGTTATGGATGGGGCTGCTGTTTTTCTTGTGGGCGGTAGAGGGCTGGGTACGCGATTGGAATACCAGCGTTTTTGAAGTTTTGGTTCTACTTCTGTTCAGCTTGGCCTCTTTGTCGTTCGTGCGGCTCGTTAGGTTTGTGTTTATGAGGCGATAGCCAGCGGAAGTGGCTGGACGACAAAATGGACCAATGCAGCCAATTGTCAATAGAATTTGATAGGCTTGGCTTAACAGATTTACTCGAGGGCATATCCGTGGCGGGGGATAGGTTCTATCTTGTTGAGCACTTATTTGCATCAGGCAAAGTAAACCAAGAGTATCGAAACGGTGCCCCCGGGCCCCGGGAGGGACTGCGGGGACGTTCGGCTAACTGCGGGTACGACCTATTTGCCCAATGTGTTCGGTTGAGATCGGAAATTAACCATCATGCGCCCCATAACGCTAGTCCAGCTTGGTGCCCGGTACCTGTGGCGCCTCTCTAATCAGCGCATTAAGTTCGTTCAAAATGGAAACGGGCTGTCGGTCGACGGCGTCCAGATGAAGCGTCGCCACGCGAAGGGGCGGCTGATATTCAAATGAGCCAAGGAGCACGGGCGATCCCAAGAACCGTTCGATTTCGTCTGCAACCGCGTCGGTCTCTTCGGGATCAAGCTCGTCAAAGAGCGCCACGAACATCGGTCCGGTCGAGCGGAACAGACGACCCTTGCCGCGCGAGCAATCCATGAGGCAGGCGGCGCTTTCTGCCAAAACGCGGTCGCCTGCATCAAAGCCAAAGCGGGCATTGACCTGTGCGATTTCGTCGATTTTAATGGCGATCAAGCCCGCGTTTCGTGCCACGTGACGCATCTCGCCAATGGCGTTGACCAGGGCGTGGATATCGCCCAGACCGGTCACGGAATCGGTCGTATCTGCCAAGCTCCGGTTGGTGACAATGCCCACATACATGTTGGGCTCGGTATCGGTGCCGTCCAGGCGGTAACCCGTGCAGTCGCAAAGCGCGTATTTTCCGGCGGTATTCATGACGCGATACTGCATGCAGTGGAAGTGCCACGTGCCGTTTACCACCATATCGAGCTCGGCACGTACGTTGTCGCGGTCCTCGGGGTGAACACGGGCAAGCCATATATCGAGCGAGTTGTAGGGATGCTGGGAGGGTAGGGCAAAATCGCGCACGGCATTAACCGACCATTGCGATTCGCCGGTGTCGAGGTTAATGATGAACGGATAGCGTGTCTCGGAGCTCATGGAGATCGCTTGGAACACTCGGTCGTTGCAGGGGGGGGGTTGTTCGGTGATCGGGCGTTGCGGCGCATCGCCTTCTTCCGGTTGTTGCACACGGTACATGAGCTTGTAGCGATACATTTTGCGGTCGGCGTCCTTTGTCATCTGGCGACGCGTATCGCCTGCAAGCGGGTCGACGCGCGAGCAGCCAAAGCTAAAGCTGGCGATCATGGGCGCCTTGTCGCCTGATGTTGCCTCGATAAGATTGGCGCGCGTCCGCTCCAGGCGCTGCTCGAGCTCGGCTTCGTCTGTCGTGGGGGATATAAGTACAAATTCGTCTCCACCGATACGGAACAGCAACTCATCGTGCTCCATTGTCTCGGTGAGTGCGCGGCAGATGCTCAGAATGTAGCGATTGCCCTCGGCGTGGCCAAACTTATCGTTACAATGCTTAAGGCGGTCGATATCGATATAGGCGCAGGTGAAGGGGGTGCCTTTGCGCCAGAGCTGATCGACATGGCGGTCGAGTCCGCCACGGTTGCCAAGATTGGTGAGCGAGTCGATATAGGCGCCGTGCTCAAGCAGCTCGCGTTCTTGTTGCAGGATGGCGAGCGTTTTCTGCAGTTGCTCGCCGATGGCACGCAGCTCCGGGGGCAGCGCGGCAACATCGAGCTCGGTGGTTGAGGCCCCGTTCGCAAGTCGCTGAAGATGAGCGATGATTGATTGCTCGCCCAGGCGATACGACTCGTTCATGATGGATTGCCTCCTTGGATGGAACAATGGTTTGTATCTTACTCCCAATTCGGTTTAGATTGGGGTATTAGTTAGCTCATGGGAACAAACGCTCCCTCGACGGTGGCGTTTGCGCACGAGCGTATTAGTTGCTGTCGCCACCATCGAGCAGTGCCTCAAAATCCTCCGCCTGCATGGGACGGTAGTAGAGGAAGCCCTGAGCGTAGCGGGCGCCCATTTGGCGTAGCATGTTTGCCTGCTCATTTGTCTCGATGCCTTCGATCACAACGGGCAGATGGAGCGACTGTGCCATCTCGAGCATTGATGAAATGATTTGCACACTACGG
This sequence comes from uncultured Collinsella sp., assembly GCA_959020715.1. Classification (GTDB taxonomy): domain Bacteria; phylum Actinomycetota; class Coriobacteriia; order Coriobacteriales; family Coriobacteriaceae; genus Collinsella. The sequence goes on from CAUESV010000006.1 coordinate 24,768, forward strand.
CCTTGATCGCCGTCGACGGGCACAAACGTGCGGTCGAGCTTGATGACGTCGACGTTGACGTTCTTGAGCATCGCGAGCGTGGACTGGCCGGTGCCAAAATCGTCCATGTAGGTCGAGAAGCCGCGGTTGTGCAGGTCGGCCGTCAGCTTGTCCACAGCTTCGGACTCTCCCGTATAAGCCGTCTCGGTGATCTCGATGCGCATGAGCTCGGGCGGCAGATTGTATTGGTCGGCGAGTGTCCCCATATGCTCGGCAACGTCGCAGGCAAGGATATCCACGCGCGACACGTTGAGCGAGATCGGAACCACGCGAAGCCCTCGATCGATGCGCCCGCGCAGCCACGAGGCAACGCCCTGCCAAACGTATTTGTCGAGCGTCACCACAAAACCGCTTTCCTCGAGAGCGGGGATAAAGGTGACGGGTGAAATGAGGGAGCCGTCCTTGTCAATCCAGCGCGTGAGCGCTTCGGCGCCAGTGATCTCGCCGGTTTCCATGTCGACCTGGGGCTGCAGGTAGTAGGTAATGCGGCCGTTTGAGAGCGCATACTGGAATTCGGTCAGCGTGCGGTGGAACGAGATTTCGCGCTCGTACTCCTCGGGGCGGAAAATGGCAATGCGCTCCTTAAAGTCGTTTTTTGCACGCCGATTGGTAAACATGGCCTTGGCCTGCGCATCGATGGTGATTTCCTCGTTGGAGTCGATGGGGTAGACGCCCATGGACGGCCAGAAACCCACGCCGTCATCATGCTTGGCCACGGCGGCGCGAACGCGGTTATAGATTTGATGGACGGTGTTGTGCTCAAAGGGGATGAGAATGCAAAAGTCGTCTTGGCCCCAGTATCCTGCGACGCCCATCTCGGCATTCTCGATGTCTTTGAGGACCGTGCCCACATCGGCGAGCACGCGGTCGCCCTCGGCCTGTCCGTGCCATTCGTTGAACAGTCGCATATGGCCCATGTCGACGGTGGCGATACACCAAGCGGCGTCGCGCCTTGTCTTAAGAAATGCGTTGGCACGCCGCATAAACTCGCTGGGTCGATAGAGGCCCGTGAGCGTATCGATGCGTTCGGCGACGGCGCTTTTACGCTCAATCTCGGGTATGGGGAGGCTGTCGTTGGGTGCAAGCCCGCCGGCGGCGCGAAGACGACGGTCGAGTTCGCCTAAAACAGCGGTCGCTTGATTGATTAAGCGCTCGTAAAAGGCCGGGACGACAAGACAGACGGGGGTAATGGTGTCGTTCGCGATTCGAACAGGAGCGAAAACGGCCTCTTTAAGATGATGGGTCAGTTGCTCGAATGCCTCGTGGTCCAGATCGTTGCTGAGCACGACGAACTGGGCGTTTCGCGAGCGGAAGACACGACTTCTGCCGCGGGTGATCGATAGCATGCGGCCTGCGTATTCGGCGAGCATGTTGTCGACAGCCTCGGCCCCGTAGAGCTCGTTGAACTTTGCCGTGCCACAAACGCGGACCGCTATAAGCCCCGTCTCGCAACGGTCGCGACGGCAGGCATCGATAGCGTTGATCAGCATACGCTGCGTTCCGAGGCCCGTGGCGGCGTCGACGGTCTCGGCGAGTGAGTGGTTAACAAGTTCGCCGACATAGAGCGAGGGGGTATTTCCGTCGCCGTCGATGCGAAACCCGCGAGCGCGGCAGAGGACGTAGTCGCCCGCGGCATTGCGCATGCGGTACTGCATGACGCGGCGGTGTTTGGAGCCATTATAGATTTGGTCGATGTCGTTGATGTAGGCCTCAAGGTCATCGGGGTGGACGCGCGTTTTCCAGTAATCGTGGCAGTTGTCTACATGCTCAGAAGGAAGACCGAGATCGCGCAGGGCGCCTTGTGACCATAGGGTGCGATGTTTGTCCAAGTTCTCGATAAAGCAATAACGGCCTTCGTTGAGCATCGAAAAGGCGTCAAAAACGCGATCGCTTATTTCGAAGTCGTCGGTGTGGACTTGCGCGATATTGCGTCGATCAAGATGCATGGCATGGCGTAGCTTGTAGTCGTACATGCGATGGTCGGCATCGAGTGTCATGCGATTGGAGACTTCACCCAGGGCGGGGTCGGCGTGCGACACTCCGTAGCTAAACGAGTGAGGCATCTCGGAATCGTTGTTTTTGAGTAGGACCGTTCGGCAGTGTTCCAGGCGCTCGGCGAGGTCGTCCTCGGTCGCAATCGTAGACAGGATGGCAAACTCGTCGCCGCCTATGCGAAACGCCGCCTCGTCCACTTTCATATACAGCTTGAGATAGAGACTTACCTGCAAGATATAGCGGTTGCCCTCGTCATGCCCAAAGACGTCGTTGCAGTGCTTAAGGTTATCGATGTCGATAAACGCCATGGTCACGGGCAGTTCCTGCTCCCAGATTTCCTCTAGGGAATGGGCAAAGCCGCCGCGGTTGCCAAGTCCGGTGAGCTGGTCGGTAAAGGCCGTCCTAATCAGATCATCCTGACGCTCGAGAAGGTCACGGACGGTCTTTTCGAGCGTTTCGGTGTAATTGCTGGCGGTGTCCATGTTGTAAGCGGCTTTCTGAGGTCGGGGCGGATGGCGTCGGGCGAGCTCGTAGTGTACACGCGTCGTTGCTCGGCGCCTTGCGTGTATCCAGGCCCCCGCCTTGCTGCGTTGTTGAGTTACTTTGCCGGCTAATGTTCGCTGTTGATAACAGCTGAGTAGTATAGACAACAGTGCACAATTATATATGGGCGCACATGCTGTGGGCGGCTATTATTCGCCAAACGGCAACGCCTGGGTGCGCATGAAAAATGCGACTGAGTCGATATATGTTGACGGGTATACTTGTCCCGTTTTAAAACGCAGGAACGGAGATGGTCACATGGCACAGCCGGATACGATGCGCACGGTGGGGCTTGCGCTCGAGGGAGGCGGCTACCGCGGTATGTATACGGCGGGCGTGCTCGACGTTTGGATGGAGCGCGGTTTGACCTGCGACCATATGGTGGGTGTCTCGGCGGGCGCGGCGTTTGGCTACAACTTTAAATCGCGCCAGATCGGCCGTGCCATTCGTTACAACAAGGCTTATTGCGCCGACAAGCGCTATGCGAGCGTGACCAGCTGGCTGCGAACCGGCGATATGTTCAATGCCGATTTTGCCTATCACGAGGTGCCTATCGAGCGCGATCCCATCGACTTGGAGGCGTATCGCGCCTGCCCCATGCGATTTACGTGCGTGTGTACCGATATCGAGACGGGCAAGGCCGTCTACCACGATCTACCGTATGGCGACGAGCGCGATATCGAGTGGATCCGGGCGTCGTCTGCCATTCCTGTGGCGACGCGTCCCGTTGCTATTGACGGGCATAAGTATCTGGATGGTGGCGTGGCTGATTCTATTCCCAGCGCATGGCTGTTTGCGCAGGGGTATGACCGCAATATCGTGGTACTCACGCAGCCGGCGGGCTTTGTGAAGCAGCCCAACAGCGTGATGCCCATGCTGCGGCGCGTGTTCCGTCACTATCCGGAGTTTGTTGCAGCGCTTGAGCATCGGCATGAGGTCTACAATGCCACGCTCGATGACCTGGCACGTCGAGAGGCTGCCGGCGAAATCTTTGTGGTGCGGCCGAGCGAATCGGTGAAGGTGCCGTCGCTGTGCCGCGAACCGGATGAGCTCGAGCGCATCTACCAGGTCGGCCGCCACGATGCAGAGGCGACTTTGCCGGCGTTGGAAGCGTATCTGGCGGGGTAAGGGTCGCATACGGAAAGCGCATCCCGGAATGGAGGCCCAAACTGGGATGCGCTTTCCATTGCTGAAGATATGAGGCTGCGAATCAGCTGTTCGGCCTATGCCTATGCCTGCTGCCAGGTGTCGACAAGCTCCTTGGCTGCGGCATGGGGGTCGTCGGCGCTGCAGACGGCGCTTACCACAAAGAAGCCGTCGACGCCGGTGGCCTTAAGCTGCGGCAAGTCGGCCGTCTTAACGCCGCCGCCCACCACGATGGGCACGGGGCTTGCCGCGTGGAGTGCGGCAAGGTCCTCAAAGCTCTTGGTGATGATAGAGCCGTCGGCCGCGCGTCCGCAGTCGCGCTTGGTCTCGGTCTCGTGGAGCGGGCCGATGCCCAGGTAGTCGACCAGGCTCATGTCGGCGGTCTTGACGTACTCGAGCATCTCCTCGCAACGGGCCGAAAGGCCCACGATGGCGTCGGGGCCCAGCAGCTTGCGGCAGACCTCGACGGGAATGTCGCTCTGGCCTACGTGCACGCCATCGACGGCAATGCCCTGCTCGCGCGCGGCAAGCACACAGTCCAGACGGTCATCGATTAACAGGGCGACCTGACCGGTCTTGCCGGCCTGTGCGATTGCCTGCGCGGCGTCGCCGGTCAGCGCGATGATCTCGCGGGCACTTGCCACCTTGGAGCGCACCTGGATGCAGGTAAAGCCGGCGTCGAGTGCCTGGGCCACCACATCGCCCACGGGGCGTCCGAGGGTGTTTTCGGGGCCGAGTACCAGATAGGCCGAGATATCAAGGTTGTCGCGGATGCTCATCGTGCTTCCTCCTGCTTTTTGATCTGCGCTTCCATGCGCTTGAGTTTGCCGGTCATGGTGTCGGTAAATCCGGGTCGAATATCGGCCTTGAGCACGACTTCGGTGCGGATGCCCTTGCTCGCCAACACAAAGGTTGCGTCGCGCACGACCTGCATGACCTCGTCCCAGTCGCCCTCGATTTCGGTGAACATCGAGGTGGTGCGGTTGGGAAGGCCGCTCTCGCGAATAACACGCACGACCTCGGCGACCTCGGCGGAGAGTTCATCGCCGGTGCCGCACGGGGCGATGGCCACGGCGACGAGCGTGTTCATGCCGGTATTGGTTGCAGGCTCGGACATGGCCTATGCCTCCTCGAGCTCGAGTTGGTTATCGGCAATGTCCTGGGCGGTTGCGCGGTAGAGCTCGTCGATAAAGGCAACCTTAAAGCTTGCCGGGGCATCGGCGACGGCGGCGGCACGCGTGCCGGCAACGTTGTAGACGGCGGTACCGCAGACTGCCGCCGTAAACGGGTCGGCGGCGCAGGCGTACACGGCCAGCACGCCACCCTGCGAGCAACCGCAGCCGGTGATCTTGGACATGAGCGGGCTGCCGCCGTGGGACTTGGCCACGGTCGTGCCGTCGGTGATTAGGTCGACTTCGCCCGAGACCACTACGGCGCCGCCGGTGTAGCGGGCGAGCGCCACGGCGGCATCGCGGGCGGCATCGACCGTGTCGGTGGTATCGACACCGCGCACGCGGCTCAGATCAGCCGCCTCGCCCTCAAGACCCCACAGGCCGGCGAGCGCGATGATCTCGGAGGCGTTGCCGCGCACGATGGCGGGCTTGTACTGCTTGAGCTCGTTTACCAGCTGGGTGCGCAGGCTGCCGATGCCCAGGCCCACCGGATCGAGCACCCAGGGCTTGCCGGCGTCGTGTGCCGCCTTGGCCGCGCGGGGAATCGTCTGCTCGTAGATGGGGAAGAGCGTGCCCATGTTGAGATAGATGGCGCCGCCGCCGGCAACGAGCGCCTCGCCCTCGTCGGGCAGATAGACCATGGCGGCCGAACCGCCCACGGCGAGCTGCGCGTTGGCGACAAAGTCAATCGTCACCGTGTTGGTGATGGAGCCGGCCATTGGATTGGTGGTGCGAATCTCATCCACGGCCTTGACCATATGTTGCTTAAGCTGTTCCGAATCAATCACTGCACATGCCTCCTTGGCATAGAAAAGGGGCGCTGTGCATAGACAGCGCCCCTGTAAAGGCGGCATGCTCCCTACGCCAGCATTAACTGACAGGTTCAAAGGATTGGGCCCCATGCCCTCTCAGCCTTGTGGTTTGCACCGCCGGCACTCCCGCATCGAATCTGTTGTTCCCTATACTAACGCACCTGCCAAAAAGGGACAGGTTTATTTTGGCAGGTCGTTACAATAGGTAGGACCGATACGAATGGGGACCTCATGATTAAACTTGTGCTGACCGATATGGACGATACGCTGATTCCGGCCGGGCATGACGGCGCCAGCGACTACGCCATTGAGGGCATTCATGCCATGCAGGCGGCGGGTCTGCACTTTGGTCCGGTTTCGGGTCGCCAGCCGTCCGCGATGGGCTGGATGTTCAAAAATCGTTCCGAGTGTTTTTCGACTGGCGCGTTCTGTAACGGCCAGGTGATGTTTGTCGGCGGCGAAGTAGTCGCATCGCACGCAATCGACAACGATGCTCTGATGCGTTTGGCCGACTATCTGGAGCAAGAGACCGACGATACATTTCTAAAAGTCTATAGCCTGGGCGATGACTTTTGGGGCAACGATGCCTATTGCGTGACGAGTGATCCCGAGCGCGTTCGTCGCGCCATGGAGTCGGGCGGCAACGCATGGCTCAAAGGCGAAGAGGCCCCGTGCCGTCCCGTCGTCGATGAAGCGCCGGTGTTCAAGGCGAATATCTGGAGTGCCCGTTCGCGTGAGGAGCTCGCGGAGCTACGCGAGCGCGTTGCCGCTGAGGTGCCGGAACTCTCGCTCGTGTTTCCCAACAACCGCGTGCGCCTGTTTGACATCCTTCCGGCTGGTTGGGACAAGGGCTGCGCTGCGCTGGAGCTGGCGCGCGCTTTGGGCCTGACGCCCGATGAGGTGGCCGTATTTGGCGATTCCGATAACGATCTGCCCATGATCGATGCCGTTCCCAACTCCGTTGCGGTCGCCAATGCCAACGAGGCTGTCACGGCTGCCGCGCGCTGGCATATCGGCGCTGCGGCAGACGATGCGGTCGCCGGGGCTCTGCATCAGATTGCCGCCTGCGCTGCGACGGGGGAGATGCCGCCGTTTATGCGTCAGATGGACACGGCGGGTCTTGGCATCACGAACGTTTAGGGAGAAAGCCATGAAGCTTCAGCAGCTCAGATATGTCGTCAAAGTTGCCGAATGCGGCAGCATCACCGAGGCCTCGCGCCGGCTCTTTGTGTCGCAGCCTTCGATTACCGCGTCGATCCGCGATCTCGAAAACGAGATGGGTGTGCACATCTTTGAGCGCACCAACAAGGGCGTCATTGTGTCCGAGGAGGGCGAGACCTTCTTGGGCTACGCGCGACAGGTGCTCGACCAGGCCGATCTGCTCGAAGGCAAGTACAAGGGCGCGTCCGAGCAGGTGCCGCACTTTAGTGTGAGCTGCCAGCATTATTCCTTTGCCGTCAACGCGTTTGTCGATGTGATCCGTGAGTTCGATGCCGCGCGCTATGACTTTACCCTGCGCGAGGAGCAGACTCACGAGATTATCGAGGACGTCGCGCATATGAAAAGCGAACTGGGCATCCTGTACTTATCCGAGCACAATCGCGAGGTTATCGAGCGCATGCTGGTGGCCAACGAGCTCGTGTTCGAAGGGCTCTTCTGCGCCACGCCGCATGTCTTCGTCTGCGCCGACCATCCGCTGGCGGCCCGCTCCAGCGTGACGCTCGAGGACTTGGAAGACTACCCGTTCCTGTCCTACGAGCAGGGCAGTTACAACTCGTTTTACTATTCCGAGGAGCTGACCTCGACGTTTGAGCGTCGCAAGAATATCCGCGTGCGCGATCGCGCGACGCTGTTCAACCTGGCCATGGGCCTCAACGGCTACACGGTGTGCTCGGGCGTGATTAGCCACGAACTCAACGGCCCCGGCATTATCTCGATTCCGCTCGATGTGGATGAGTACATGGAGATCGGCATCATCACGCGCAAGAACACGACGCTTACGCGCTACGGTCAAGCCTATATCGACGCGATCCGTCAGCATATCTAGACTGCTGCGTCCTGTACAGGTCAAATCTCTTCATGGCAGTCCCAACTGATATAGGAAGCATCTATATCAAACTGTTATAAACGTATATTTTACGATGGCTATATGAGCGCTCATACTTTGTCCCAGTAAAGCAACCAATGCAAAGGGAGATATCTATGAGTGCTTTAACCACGCTGAACGCACCGTTTCGCGCCGATATCGTCGGCAGCTTTCTTCGTCCACAGGCCGTAAAGGACGCCCGTGCCGCCTATGCTGCGGGCACACTCGACGCCGCCGGCCTTAAGGCCGTCGAGGACGATGCCATTCGCGATTTGGTGGCAAAGCAAAAGTCCGCTGGCCTGCAGGTGATTACCGATGGCGAGTTTCGCCGCAGTTACTGGCACCTCGACTTTATGTGGGGGCTCAACGGCATTGAACGCCGTACCTCGCGTACGGGCTATATGTTCCACGACGAGGAGACCACAGCCGACACCGCCGTGGTAACCGGCCCCATTAGCGGCGAGAACCATCCGTTCGTCGAGCACTTTAAATTTGTCAAGGCGCTCGAGGGGGAGGGCCAAGTCGCGCGGCAAACCATTCCGGCGCCGATTCAGACGTTCTCCGAAGTCACGCTCGACCGCTGCGACGGCCAGCAGGAGAGCCTGCGCGCTGTCTATAAGACCGATGAGGAGCTTGCCGACGCCATTGCAGCCGCTTATCGCACGGTGATCGCCGACTTGTACGCAGCGGGCTGCCGCAACATCCAGTTTGATGACTGCACCTGGGGCATCTACTGCGATACCGACTTTGTGTCCAAGACCGGCATGAGCCCGGTCGATCTGCAAAAGGTAAGCGAGCTGGGCGTGGCGCTCAACAACGCCGCCATCAAGGGCAAGCCCGATGACCTTGTCATTAACACGCACGTGTGCCGTGGTAACTACCACTCTACCTATGCCTTCGAGGGCGGCTACGACCCCATCGCGCCGTACCTGTTTGCGCATGAGGACGTCGATGCGTTCTATCTGGAGTTCGATACGCCGCGCGCCGGTGGTTTTGAGCCACTGAAGTATGTTGCCCCCGGCAAGAAGGTCGTGTTGGGCCTGGTGACCACCAAGGTCGCTGAGCTTGAGGACGAGGATGCCATCGTCGAGCGTATTCACGAGGCGGCAAAGTATGTGCCGCTCGAGAACCTGTATCTGTCTCCGCAGTGTGGCTTTGCCAGCTGCGAGATTGGCAATAAGCTGACCGAGGACGAGCAATGGGCAAAGATCGCGCTGGTCAAGCGCGTTGCCGAGCGCGTTTGGAAATAGCGGTAACGTTCGCAGGTGACGGCGCGTGCGAGAGGTGGTGACCGGACCTATCGTCATTTCCATCGGCTTGATCCTGGCAAGCTCCGCCATTGCCAACTGCCAGACCAATTGGCTTGTGGCTGTTATTGCCGTTGCCGTTATCGTGATCTGCAACATTTGGGGTCGCGGCATGGTCAAGATCGTGCCGATCCTGCTGGGTGTCGTGGTGAGCTATGCCGTTGCCGCCGCGTTGGGTGAGGTCGATTTTTCGGGCGTTGCCGCCGCGCCGTGGGTCGGTCTTCCCATCGTGTGGGACAACACCGTGTTTGCACTCTTTGGGCCGCAGTTCGATAGCGGCCTTGCCACGACCGCCATCATCACCATCATGCCGTTGGCCTTTGCAACCATGATCGAGCATATCGGTGATATCTCCGCTATTGGCTCCACCTGCGAGCGTAACTACATTGCCGATCCCGGCCTGCATCGCACGCTGCTCGGCGATGGTCTCGCCACGATCCTGGCTTCGCTCTTTGGCGCTCCGGCCAACACCACGTATGGCGAGAACACCGGCGTGCTCGCTCTGACGCGCGTGTTCGACCCGCGCGTGATTCGCATTGCCGCGTGCTGCGCCATCGTGCTTTCGTTCTGCCCCAAGTTCGCTGCCGTGATCGCCGCCATGCCGCCATGCGTTATCGGCGGCGTGTCGCTCGTGCTCTACGGCATGATCAGTGCCGTAGGCGTGCGCAACCTCATTGAGAACCAGGTCGATTTCCAGAACAACCGCAACGTGCTGGTGGCCGCTCTGGTACTCGTGCTTTCGCTCGGCATTGCCTATAGCACCGCCGGTGCCATCGTGTTGGAGCTGGGCGGCGTGACCATTTCGCTGTCCGGCATTGCCGTGGGCTCGCTGGTTGGCATCGTGCTCAACGCGATTCTGCCGGGTAACGACTTCGAGTTTGATGTCTCCGAGCTAGAGGAGGCTGCTGAGTAGCAGCTGCATTCAGCTAAATCAAAAAAAATGGCGCCCATGCGTACGCGCGGGCGCCATTTTTAATGCGTCAATATCCAGTGGATGCCATGTGCCATGCGCAGGTCGGTCTGGGCAAAGTGATTGCCGGGGTTGAATTCCAGCGTTGTTGGAATGCCGCGCTCGACGAGCAACGCTTCCATCGCGCGTGTGTCGTCGAGTACATGCCGCATCATGCGGTTGGGCGTCTTGGCTTCCTTTTTGCCGAGTGACAGGTAGACGGCGTCGGGCGTAACTGTCATCGCGTGCTCGTGCGCATAGTCGATAAAGCCAGGAAACCATAGCGACCCCGATGCGCTCGCGGCGCGGTCAAAGGCGTCGGTTTGCCAGAGGGACCAGAGTGCGAAGAGGCCCGCGAGCGAGTAACCGGCAATGCCGCGCCAGGTGGGCGGCTGAGGAAGCGACGACTCGACCTGGGGGATTATCTGATTCAGCAGCTCATCAAGAAAATCGGCAGCTTGGCCGCCGAAAGGCTCGGCATCGCGTACGGTCCCGTCGCATGCCCAGGGGCTCAGCTCGCGATTCCAATCGAGCCCGCCAATGGCGACAAGGGTGAATGGCGGACAGTCGAGCTCTTGGCAGCGGTCATAGACCTCGCCGCCGTTGCCCATGACTACGGGGAGGTAGATGGCAGGTGCGCTTTCCGCATGATTCGAATAGACGGTTATCTGCTTTTGATGCGCTTCCATGGCAGGCTTCTCTCAGTGTTGTGATATCGGCAGCCCCAATTGTCGCACGCCAGCGTATGCCGGTTGGGCTAGACCAAAGACAATCTCGTGCATCCCCTGCGGACGCATATGGAAAACGCCACCGCCGGAGGGGAGCTCGGCGGTGGCGTTGTTAAACGGTGCTGGGGCTCGGGGCCTTCGCGGGAGCTGCCATGTGCGCAGAGGCGTCTAAGAACGCTTACGGCTCGCCATGGTGCCTGCGGCGATAGCGGCTGTTCCCGCAAGGACGGTTGCCACGATGGCCGCACCCGAGGTGTCGCCGGTTGCCGCGAGCACGCCGGTAGTCTTGGCTTTCGTGGTTGAAGCCGCAACGGCCTTGGTCGGCTTTGAGCCCTCAGGCTTGGGGTTCTGCTTGGACTCCGCGGGCTTGCTTTCTGCGGGCTTGGTCTCGTCGGGCTTGGGGTCTTCCGGCTTGGCTACCTCGGGAGGTGCGATGGTCGTACTTTTGGCGACTGCTTTGATATAGAGGGAGTCGACCGTGGCGTCGCCCGTGCCGATGGCTTGGCCTGCCTCGTAGATGCCGTCACGGAGCTTGCGATAGCCAATGACCTTGCCGCCTTCGGGCGTCTGGATGGCGGCGTTCTCAATCTTGATGGTGCCGATTGTCTTGCCGTCAGCGCTCATGGCACGGGCAAAGATTGCCGCTGTATCTCCTTCGGCCGTTACCTTGCTGCGGATGATCGAGATGACTGCGGGTGTGACGCCCTCGCTGGTCTGGGCGATGATGCCGATGTTCTCGCCTTGGGGCTCGGGGCTCGTCTCGCCATCTTGGTTTTCGCTGTAGGGGGTGGGGCCGTCGCCGTTCTCGACATAGCGGGCTATGGCCTTGACAACGGAGTCGCTGATGTAGATGTGGCCACCCTTCTCGTTGGGTCGATCGTTTCTGGTGGAGAATGCAGCCGAAACCTCGCCTTCCGCAAACGCGTCCACGGTGGAGCCGTTCCTGACGACGATGTCGTCCTGGTAGGTGAAGAGGGCGATGGCGCCACCGTATCTGCCTTTACCTGCACGGACCGTCACGTTTGCATGATCGAGGGTGATGCCCTTGTGGGCATAGACGCCATATTCAACACCGTTTACGTTGAGGGAGGCGTTTGTGGCTGCGAGGCCGCCCTTGGCCTCGACGGCAGCGTCTTTCTCGGAGCTTGCCTCGACCGTTCCGCCACCCTTGATGGTGAGGTTCTTGTCGGTTCCAATACCCTTGTCCTCGGTAGCCCTGGCGGTGACGGCTCCGCTGTCGTCAATCGTGATATTGCCGTTTGCCCTGATGCCATCCGATGCACCCGTGGCATTGACGTTGCCCGAACCTTTGATAGCGAGATCACCCCCGGCATTGATGGCATCAAACCCAGTGCTCGTGGCGTTGACGGATCCGGCTCCGTCGATGTTGATATTACCCGTGGAGAGGACAGCGTCCTCAGTAGATGTCACGCTGAGCGTGCTGCCCGCGTCGCCTTGGATATTGAGCTCGGCATTCTCGTTAGTGCCATGAGAAACGTTGATGCTTTCGATCCATTCGGCAGTGACGATGTTGGTTCCCGAGTAATTCACGTTGAGCTTGCCTGCGGCCTGGATCTCGCCGCCGTTATAGTTGTTGAGCTTCAAGTCGTCGGCGCCGTCCCACGACCAGGTACCGGCCTCGTCGCTCGCCGCGGTGTTGTACTTGTTGCCGCCGACCTTGACCCATTCCGCTGCGAGCGAGACGCTCGGCATGAGCAGCGAGCTCACCGTGAGCGCGCACACGGCGCCCGCGACGATGCGGCGCGTCACGCGGCGCCAGCTGCCGTGCGCGAGTCCTATGCGACGGCGAACGTCGGGTTCGGCAACATGGGTTCCGGCGGTAGCGTCATTGCGTTTGGGGGTCGTGAACAAGGCTGCCATGGTTGCTCCCGTTCTCATAGGGCCTATGCGACTAGATTCAGCGTATCTGCTGGATGTTGCCGGCGGTAGTGCCGTTTGGAGGGCAAAAGGGCCAAAATGGGGGAGAAATAGGCCGCACGCCGGCGCAGGGACCGGCGCTAAAAGAAAAGCGCGGGGCCGCATGGCGACTCCGCGCTTTATTGTTCAGCTTTTGCAGCCTTGCCCTTACGCTACGAAGAAGTAGACGAGGAAGGCAAGGGCCGCGATCCACCCGTCCTGTGCGAAAAAGTGTTTACGAGCGTTTGCGACTCGCCAGGGCGCCTGCGGCGATGGCGGCTGTTCCCGCAAGGGCGGCTGCCACGATGGCTGCGCTCGAGGCGTCGCCGGTTGCCGCGAGTTTGCCGGCGGTCTTGGCTCCCGTGGCTGCAACTGCAACGGTCTTGGTCGTCTTCGTGCCCTCGGACTTGGAACCCTCGGGCTTGGTCTCGCCTGGCTTCTCCTCGGGTTTGATCTCCTCGGGAGGCGCGATGACCGTGCTCTTGGCGACAGCTTCGTTATAGGGGGAGTCGATCACAGCGTCGCCCGTGCCGATGGTCTGGCCCGCCTCGTACATGATGCCCTCACCGAACTCTTCTTTGTGGCGATAGTCAATGACCTCGCCGCCTACAGGCGTCTGGATGATGGTGCCTTCGATCTCGATGGTGCCAATCGCCTTGCCGTCCTTGCTTATGGCAAGGGCGAAGATTGCCGCCGTGTCTCCCTCGGCCGTGACCTTGCTGCGGACGATCGAGATACTCGCAGGCGTGATGCCCTCGTAGGTCTGGGCGAAGATACCGATGTTCAGACCCCTAGGCTCAGGGATGGCCTTGCCGCTTTGGTCGTTGCTGTAGTGATCGGGGCCGTCGCTACCGGACTCGACATAGCGGGCTATAGCCTTAACAACGGAGTCGCTGATGTAGATGTGGCCGCCAGCGACGTTTGGCTGGTGGTTTCTGGTAGAGATTGCAACCGAGAATTTACCTTCCGCGAACGCGTCCACGATGGAACCATTCTTGATGACGATGTCGTCCCCGTCAGTGATGAGGGCGATGGCCTGGCCGCCGCTCGCGCTTGTACGGACCGTCACGGTCGCGTGATCGAGCGTAACGCCCTTGTAGGCATAGACACCATATTCAACACCGCTTGCGTCAAGGGAGGCGTTCGTGACCGCGAGACTGCCCTCAGTGTCGACGGCAAGATCTCCTTCGGAGTTTGCCTTAACCTGGCTGCCGCCCGAGATGCTGATGCCGTCTTTAGCCCAAATCGCCGCTTCTTCTATAGAGCTTGCCTCTACCTTGCCGCCGCCTTTGATGATCAGGTCACTGTCCGCGGCGATGCCGTAACCTTCGTCTCCTTTAGCGATCACTGTGCCAGAAGAATCGATGGTGGTCTTGCCCTTGGATTGGATGCCTTCGGTACCGCCCGTTGCATTCACAGTGCCCGAGCCTGTGATAGAGAGATCGCCCTTTGCCTCAATTCCGTCGGAAGAGGTGCTTGTGGTGTTCACAGTGCCTGGGCCAGAAATGGAGAGGTCGCCTGTGGACTTAATTGCATCGGCCTCGGCTGTCACATTGAGCTCATCCGTGCTATTCGAGCTCGTTATGTTCAACTCTGCTTTCTGGCTAGTGCCATCCTTCGCCTTGATGGCGGCTCCGGTGTAATCGGGCTCGGTTTTCACGGTGTTCTTGCCCTCGTAGGCAATGTTGAGCTTGCCTGCGGCCTGGATCGCACCGCCGTCATAGCCGTTGAGCTTCATATCGTCGGCGCCGTCCCAGCTCCAGGTGCCGGCGGCGTCTCCCGTGGGTCCCGCGGCCGCTTCGTGGCGGACGCCGCCAACGTCCACCCACTCGGCCGCGAGTGAGACGCTCGGCATGAGCAGCGAACTTACCGTGAGCGCGCATACGGCGCCTACAACGATGCGGCGTGTCACGCGGCGCCAGCTGCCGTGTGCGAGCAACGTGCGACGGCGCACGTCGGGCTCGACAAAATGGGCTCCAGAGGTTTTGTCATTGCGCTTGGGGGTCGTGAACAAGGCGGCCATGGTTACTCCCATCCTCTCATAGGGCCTATGCGATTACGCCCAGCATATCTGCAAGATGTAGCCGGCGGTAGTGCCGTTTGGAGGGCAAAATGTCCAAAACTTGGGAAGCAATACATCGCGCGCCCGCGCGTTGCCTGGCTTTAAAAGAAAAGCGCGGAGCCGCTCGATGCGACTCCGCGCTTTGGTGTTTTGCTTTAGCAGACTATGCCGTTACGCCACGAAGAAGTAGACGAGGAAGGCAAGGGCCGCGATCCACATGAGCGGCTTGATCTTGGAGGCCTCGCCCTTAAAGAGCGCGACGACCACGTAGGCGATAAAGCCCAGACCGATGCCGGCAGAGATGGAGTAGGTGAAGGGCACGCCGGCGACAATCATGAACGCCGGGAAACCCTGCGACACGTCGGACCAGTCGATCTCGGAGGCCTCGCTCATCATGAGGTAGCCGACGTAGACCAGAGCACCGCAGGTGGCAGCGCTGGAAACGATGGAGACGACGGGGGAGAAGAACGCGGCGAGGATGAACAGCACGCCGGTGGTGACAGAGGTGAGACCCGTGCGGCCACCGTCGGCAGCGCCAGAGGTGGACTCGACGAAGGTGGTGATGGAGGAGACGCCCATGAAACCGCCCACGGCAGCGGCGGCGGAGTCGACGATCAGGATCTCCTTGATGTTCTCGACGTTGCCGTCGTCGGTGAGGAACTCGCCCTGCTTGGCTACGGCCATCGCGGTGCCCATGGTGTCGAAGAAGTCACTCATGAGCAGCGAGAACGAGATGACGAGGAGCGCGGGGTCGGTAAGGACCTTGACGATGGCGGGCACGCCGCCGGCGTCGGCGATGGGGCCACCGATGCTCGAGAAGTCGAGCGGGGCGATGATACCGGTCGGAGCCTGGGTCACACCTAGGGGGATACCGGCGATGACGGCGACGACGATGCCGATGAGCAGCGAGCCGGGGACGTTGCGGCAGGCGAGGGCGACCGTCACCAGGATGGAGATGATGCCGACGATGAAGGTGGGGGAGGTGATGTCGCCCAGACCGACGAGTGTACCGGCGCCAGCGGTGATAATGCCGGCATCGCACAGGCCGATCATGGCGATGAACAGGCCCAGACCCACCGAGATGGCGTGACGCAGGACAACCGGGATGGCGTCCATGATGGCCTCGCGCAGGCCACAGAGCACGAGCAGCAAGATGACGACGCCCTCAAGGAAGATGACGCTCATGGCCACGTGCCAGTCACCGCCGCAGACGGTAGTGGTGATTCCAGCGATCATCGCGTTGACGCCTAAGCCCGACGCGCAGGCGAGCGGGCGGTTGGCGAAGATACCCATGCAGATGGTCATGATGCCGGCGCCCAGGCAGGTGGCGCAGGCGAGCGCTCCCGCATCGATGCCGGCGCCCGAGAGCACTGCGGGGTTGACGGCGATGATGTAGGCCATCGCCAGGAATGTTGTCAGTCCAGCGCGAAGTTCGGTCCCGATTGTGGACTTGCGCTCACTGACGTGAAAAAGTTCGTCCATGCATACCCTTTCCTTGTTCGGCCCCGAGTTTAGGCCGATTGACACGAACGCTCCCACTATAGCCCCTTTACGACGCTGTTGTTCCTCGCATGTTGATGTTCGGCGCTTTGTGGCAGACGGACGGTATTTTTCGCATGAAAATGTATGGGTACCGTATACTTAAGCGGTTACAACGACCCCTATGGAGGAACGTATGATTAAAGAGCTTTGCCAAGACGAGGCTATCCTGTCCCAGCGTTGCGAGGTTGCGACTGTCGAGGACGAGTCGGTCGCACAGGACCTGATTGATACCATCAAGTCGCTCGACGATGCCGGCTGCCTTGCCGCTAACCAGATTGGCGTTACCAAGAAGGTCTGCGTCTATCTGGACGACGCCTGCGAGCCCCATGTGCTCTACAATCCCCGTCTGGTGTTTGGCCTGGGCGCCAGCAAGATGGAGGAGAGCTGCCTGACGCACGAGGAGGTCACCAAGTCTACGCGCTATATCAAGTGCAAGGTTGCCTTTGACCAGATCGTCGACGGCAAGATGCGCGAGCGCAAGCAGGACTTTGTGGGCTTCGAGGCGCAAATGATTCAGCATATGATTGACCACTGTCTAGGAAAGTTGGTTTAAAGCGCCGATGCACCGCACCTTGGCGTTCAATCGTCGCTTACGTACCGTTAGTACGCTGCGCTCCTCTTTCACGCCAATCTGCGGCACCTCGACACTTTAAACCGACCTGTTCGGTTATTTCCGGTCGAGTGATTTGATCGGGGATTGAACCTGTGCTTTTGTCCCGGGCGTGACATTGTTGTCATGTCCGGGCTTTTGTGTTTAGCGCCTTTTTGTTTGGAGACAATGAAATTAGCAAGAACGTAAAGCTAGGAGGCGCTATGTGTACGAGCATTCGATTTACCGATAATTCCGGCCACATGTATCTGGGCCGCAACCTCGACTGGAGCTTTGACTACGGCCAACAGGTTCGCGTGATGCCGCGCGGGTTTCACATTCCGTATTCGTTTATCGACGATGCGTCGGCGGCACACGCGGTGATCGGTATGTGCATCGATTACAAGAACTACCCTATGTTCTTCGACTGCGGCAACGATGCGGGCCTCGCCGTGGCGGGTCTCAATTTCCCGGGTTATGCCGAGTATGCCGAGGACCCTGTCGACGGCAAGACCAATATCGCAGCCTATGAGTTTCCCCTGTGGGTGGCAGCGACGTTCTCGACGGTCGATGAGGTCGAGGCTGCGCTGCGCGATACGGTGATTGTCGCCAAATCTGCAGGAGAGGGGCTGGGCGTGTCGCTGCTCCATTGGATTATCGGCGACAGCCAGCGTAGCATCGTGGTCGAGATGATGGCTGACGGCCTGCATGTATACGACGATCCGGTCGACACCCTTGCCAATCAGCCCACCTTCCCGTGGCACATGGAAAACCTGCGCACCTATATCACGGCCACCAGCGATTTTCCGCAGACGGCGACATGGCGTGGCGCCGAGCTCAAGCCCTATGGCGCGGGTGCCGGCATGCGCGGTATTCCGGGTGACTGCTATTCGCCGAGCCGTTTTGTAAAGGCGGCGTACCTCAATGCCAATTACCCGCAAAAGGAGAGCGAGACCGAAAACGTCGTCCGCATGTTCCGTTCACTCGAGGGCGTGGTGATGATTGAGGGAGCGTCCAGGATGGGCGATGGCAAGTTCGAGAAGACTATCTACACCGGATGCTTTAGCGCGCGCACGGGCAATTATTACTACGCGATGTATGGGGATCCGTCGATTCGCTACGTGAGTCTGATGGATGCCGAGGGCGCGAGCCCCGATAGGCTCGTGGTTCCTGAGCCGCGTCGTTCGTAGCCGATAGCTTTACTGCAATGCAAAGCGGCCCTGCATCTCCCGTGAGGTGCAGGGCCGCTGTCGTTGATACGCGACGTCGCTAGAAGTTGGCGTCGTTGAGTTGTTCGCTCTCGAGGCCGTCGAGCTGTTGCTGTTCGGGCGTATCGGCGACGCTCTCGAGCAACTCGGTGGGGTCGACGTTCATGTTCCTGCCGGCTTCGTTGCCGTTGACCAGGTCGTCCGAGAAGATGTCGACTTCCATTTCCTCGGCTTCCTCGATCTGGACTTCGAGCGGCACATGGGTGCGTACGAGTTTGACCGCCGGGCGCATGCGGGCAAAGAGGGGCACGTACTCGATGATGATGGCTGAGTTCTCGAGACCGTACCAGCGTGCCGGGCTTCCGCAGGCGCGGCGGACGGCGTACTTGATGGCCATCACACGGTGGTCGTTGCGGTTGATGTCCGTCTCGGGGGCAAGCATCTTGCGCAGCATGCAAAAACGGAAGTCGCCCACGTTGCCGCGTGTTTCGTAGATGGAATAGGTGTGGTGCTGCGGCGGAAGCTCGCCCGATGCCATCAGGTCGCCAACAATCTGGCGCAGGTAGGCGTTGATGCGCTGGTTGACCTTAAAGCCCAGGTCCAGGCGCACGCGGAACAAAAAGTCCGTGCCAAAGGTCTCGACGGAATACTCGTGCGTATAGGGCTCATCGGTAACGTGTACGTTGATGAACCAATATGCCTTGGCGCGCTTGGGGTGCTTGTCCAGGATGGAATAGAGAACGTCGCGGTCGAGCGTGAGCGGGTCGGGGCTGTTGGTGAGAAATACCAGATTGTCAGCGAGCACGGGATAGGTCTCGTCGTTGCGCAGGCGGTCGAGCTGATCGATGTACTTGGAGACGGGCAACAGGATCGTCTGCGTGCGCTCGATGGCGGTGCCGCGACGCCACACATACATAAGGCCGAACAGCAGTGCCGCCAGGAAGATCATAACGTAGCCGCCGTCAAAGAACATGGTGAGGCACGAGGCGAAGAAGCATAGCTCAATGGCACCAAAGAGCAGAGCGAAGACGCAGGCACCCAGCTTGTGCTTGAGGATGCCGGCGATGTAGCTCGTCAAAAGCGTCGTGGTCATGAGCATGGTCACGGTAATGGCGAGACCGTAGGCGCTCTCCATGCGCTCGGAGTTTTGGAACAGCAGCACGATGAAGATGCAGCCGACCCACATGATGTTGTTGACAAGCGGAATATAGAGCTGGCCCTTGGTGTCGCTGGGGTAGTGGATGCGCAGGTGCGGCATAAGGTTGAGACGGGTTGCCTCGGATACCAGCGAGAACGAGCCGGTGATGAGCGCCTGCGAGGCGATGATGGCCGCTACGGCCGAAAGCACGATGGCAAAGGGGCGCAGGGGCTCGGGAAGCATCATGTAGAACGGGTTGACGATATCCATCGCGAGCATCTGGGGATTGGAGTTGTTGGCAAGCAGCCAAGCGCCCTGACCCAGATAGTTAAGGATGAGGGCCGCCTTTACGAACGGCCAGGATGCGTAAATGTTGGCCTTGCCCACGTGACCCATGTCCGAGTAGAGCGCCTCGGCACCGGTCGTCGACAGGAAGACGAAGCCGAGCACCATGATGCCCGAGTGGTTGATGGGCGAGAACAGGAACATGATGCCGCGGATGGGGTTGAGCGCGCGCAGGATGGACAGGTTGCCGAGCATGTTGAACAGGCCGGCGCTTGCCAAGAACAGGAACCATAGTGTCATGAGCGGGCCGAAGAGCTTGCCGATTGACGAGGTGCCGGCGCGCTGCATGGCAAATAGGCCGCAGATAATGATGATGGTAATGATGATGACGTTGGTCTGGCCGTCGCCCAGCAGTGCATGGCCCCATTCGATGGTGCGCAAACCTTCGATGGCCGTGGTAACCGTGACCGCGGGGGTGAGGATACCATCGGCGAGTAGCGCTGCACCGCCGATCATGGCGGGAAGGATCAGCCACGGCGCCACTTTGCGCACCAGGCTAAAGAGGGCGAAGATGCCGCCTTCGTTGTGGTTGTCGGCCTTCATGGCGATAAGCACGTACTTGACCGTGGTCACAAGCGTCATGGTCCAGATGACGAGCGAGAGTGCGCCCAGGATCATGTCCTCGCTGACGGTACCGATGCCGCCGTTGTTGGCGACGATTGATTTCATGGTGTACATGGGGCTCGTGCCGATGTCTCCGTAGACGACGCCGAGCGTTACGAGCAGCATTCCAGCGGAAAGGGGGATGGCTCCATGCCCGCCCTGCCCGTGCTGGCCTTGGAGGCTTGCCTCCAGCTTGTTGTGTGCCACGTGGACTCCCTTAGACATCTGGCCTCTGCAAAGAGCAGTGGACCTTTATGCCATCTTTATACATATAAGAGCAGTTTGGCACATCGGGGTGTTTTAGACAATAATCCCCATCTGGGGATTATTCATGTACGCAGGTAGCATTTCAAAACAGGGGCTTTTAAGCGCGTACTGTCTGGGCGATACCGGCCTTGGCGCTTGCGCGCTTGCCAGCGAGTTCGCAAAAGATCGCGCCGCCGATGATGAGCGCGGCGCCCATCAGGTGGACCGGTGTTATGGCTTCGCCCAAAAGGGCAACGGAGAACACGACCGCCGAAAGAGGCTCGAGATAGCCGACGACCGCGACGGTCTGGACGGGCAGCTTGGCGACAGCACTAAAGTAGAGCAGGCAACCGATGCCGGTGTTGACAATACCGAGCATGGCGACGGCGCGCCAATCGATGCCGGCGGCAATGCCGGGGGAGAAAAACGAGGGGGCGCCCTGCGTGATGAGCGTAAGGACCAGCGCGGTCACAAAGGCGGCGCTCACCTGGAGCGTGGAGTTTTCGAGGCCTTCGATGTGTGGCGCACCCTTGCTAGCGATGACCATCAGCGCATAGCAGAAGGCCGAGGCGATTCCGCAGGCGATACCAGCAATGGGCATATTGCCGCCGAGACCCTGCGCTGCAATGAGAAAAGCACCGCAAGCAACGGCGATGAAGCCGGCGATTTTGCCGCCGGTCAGCTTTTCGCCAAAGATGAGTGGGGACAGCGCCATGACAATGATGGGGCCGCAGTAGTACAGCAGCGAGGATACGCCGACGCCGATCGTCTGGTAGGCGCGGAACAGAAAAATCCAGCTGGCGCCCAGCGCTGCTCCCGAGAGGAGGAGGGCTGCAGCTTCGCGGGGACGAGAAGGCGCCTGCAGCTTATGGCGTTGGGTGATGGCGAGGATGATGACAAGTGAGAGGGCTCCCAGAAAGGTGCGCAGCAGCACGATATCGGAGCTCGGCAGCGCGATGGCAGCGGCGATGATGCCGTTGGAGCCAAACAACAACAGTGCTGCTAAATATGTGATCAATCCGTTGTTCATGCGCAGCCGCCCCTTTCATATCCCTGCATGTTTACTATGGGTGAGGTGGCTTTAGAAGAAAAGCGAATATAATGCATGGTTAACATGACAAAACATCATGCAAGGGCGGAGGCGTGTCGTGGAAACGAATATTCAAAAGATGCAGGTGCTGCTTGAGACGGTACGCGCCGGAAGTTTTACGCGCGCCGCCGAGCACTTGAGCTATTCGCAATCGGGCGTGAGCCGCATGGTGGCCGACCTCGAGGCCGACTGGGGGTTTTAAGGTACTCGACCGCAGTCGCGAGGGCGTGACGCTTTCTGCCGACGGGCGGCAGGTCATGCCAGCGGTCGAGGCGCTCTGCGAGGAATTCATTCGCTTGCAGCGGCGGGTGGATGAGATGCGTGGGCTCATGCGCGGCAAAATCTGCATCGGTACGTTTTCGAGCGTGGCGACCCACGTACTGCCGCCGGTGATTGCGCGTTTTCGCGCCGATTATCCAGACGTCGATTATGAGTTACTGATGGGCGACTATTCAGAGATTGAACAATGGGTGACGGAGGGCCGTTGTGATCTGGGCTTTATCCCGCATGAGCCTCGAGAAAATGGGATAACATCGCGATCTTTGGTGCGCGACGAGTTGATGGCGGTGGTGCCGACAGACTCTTTGCTTGCCAGTGCGGAGGCCGTTTCACTTGCCGATTTGGCCAACGAGCAGTTTATTCTGCTGGAACGCGGCACCGATGACGAGATTACGCCGCTGTTCCGTCGGGCGGGGCTAACGGTGCGCTCAAAACTGTCAACCTGGGATGACTATGCGATCATGGCCATGGTCGAGGACGGTCTGGGTGTGAGCATTCTTCCGGCGCTCATCTTGCGCCGCTGCCAGTTCGATGTTGCCGTGCGTCCGCTCGAAGGGCATCCCCACCGGCAGATCAACGCCATATATCGAACGGCCGATGTTTCGCTTGCGGCGGCTCGTCTCCTCGAATACCTCTAAACGAGCGCGCGTCGATATCGCCTTGGGATAAATCTCGAGGTTTGGCTCATTTTATTATTGAAATTGAACTTTTCGAAATAGCACGGCGTTATACTGCTGCCTAAATTGAACTTAGGTTCAATTCGTGTTCTATAAATTGAACTTTGCCAGCAAGGAGGTTCTAGTGGCCCAAGAGACGTTTAGCGAGCGCCTGCGACAGGCTATGTCCGATCGCGACGTTCGCCAGTCGGACGTGATCCGCGCATCGGAGATGCTCGGCAAAAAACTCGGTAAGAGTCAGATGAGCCAATATGTGAGTGGCAAGACGATTCCGCGGCACGATGTGGCAGAGCTGCTCGCCCGTATTTTGGAGGTCGATGTTTCCTGGCTGCTCGCCAGTGACGCCGATCAAGGCGAGGCATCATCACCCCGCAACGATTCCAAGCCCGAACCCCATCCCTCAGCTCAAATTGCAAGGAGCACCACCATGCGTACTTTTTCTAAATCCACTAAACTCGATAACGTCCTGTATGACGTGCGCGGTCCCGTCGTCGACGAGGCCGCCCGTATGGAGGACGAGGGCGAGCGCATCCTCAAGCTCAATATCGGCAACCCCGCGCCCTTTGGTTTCCGCACGCCCGACGAGGTTATCAAGGACATGCGCCAGCAGCTGCCCGACTGCGAAGGCTATTCCAACTCGCGCGGCCTGTTCTCTGCGCGCAAGGCGATCATGCAGTATTCGCAGATCAAAGGTCTGCCCAATGTTCAGATGGAGCATATCTACACGGGCAACGGCGTGTCCGAGCTCATTCAGCTTTCGATGAACGCGTTGCTCGACAATGGCGACGAGATTCTGATCCCCAGCCCCGATTATCCGCTGTGGACGGCGTGCGCAACCCTTGCCGGCGGTCATCCCGTGCACTATCTGTGCGATGAGCAGGCGGATTGGTATCCCGACCTGGAGGATATGGAGTCCAAGATCACGAGCGCGACCAAGGCCCTCGTCATCATCAACCCCAACAACCCCACGGGTTCCGTCTATCCGCGCGAGGTGCTCGAGGGCATCGTCGAGGTTGCACGCAGGCATCAGCTGATGATCTTTGCCGATGAGATCTACGACCGCCTGTGCATGGACGGCTACGAGCACGTCTCGATTGCCTCGCTCGCCCCCGATCTGCCCTGCGTTACCTTTAGCGGTCTGTCCAAGTCGCACATGATTGCGGGCTATCGTATTGGCTGGATGGTGCTTTCGGGCAACCAGCGCTGCATGAGCGACTTCATCATGGGCATCAACATGCTCTCTAACATGCGCCTGTGCTCCAACGTGCCGGCACAGTCGATCGTCCAGACGGCGCTCGGTGGTCATCAGTCCGTCAACGACTACATCCGTCCCGGCGGCCGCGTCTACGAGCAGCGCAACTTTGTGTATGAGGCGCTCAACAAGATTGACGGCATCTCAGTGGTCAAGCCGCGTGCGGCGTTCTACATCTTCCCCAAGATGGATGTTAAGAAGTTCAACATCACCGATGACGAACAGTTTGCCCTCGACCTGCTGCACGAGAAGAAGATCCTGATCACGCGCGGTGGCGGCTTCAACTGGGCTGAGCCCGACCACTTCCGTATCGTGTACCTGCCGCGCATGGAAGTACTCAAAGAGTCCCTCGAAGACCTCGCCGACTTCTTTGACCATTACCGCCAGGCGTAACGGCAAAGGTAGCCTGTAATGAAACGGTCGGCCCGCAACGGATGCGGGCCGACCGTTTTCTGTCTAAGCCCGTGCTGTTAGCGCTTGTCTCGTTGAGCGGGCGAGGTTCGCGTGTGAGCGGTAAGTTCTATTCCAAAATGGAATACAGTGGGCTTAAGCTGGAATTGATGTCCGGGTACCTGCTTTTCTAGAATGTTTTCAACAAGATGAAAGGCGGTTCCAACCAATGATTATCGATGCAAATTCCTACTGGTTCGACGAGCACATCTTTCATGACGAGACGCTCTGCGAACAGTTTTTGGCCGAGGTACCCCGCGCCTATGACACCGAAGGCTATCTGACCATGAATTCCGCCGGCAAACGACAGATCGTGATCGAGATGCCCGCCGGTTCTCCGGGTCTTAACTACATTGAGGGCGACTACACCCTCGAGAAGCGCTTGGCCGATATGGATGAGGCGGGGGTCGACAAGGCGATCCTCAAGCTCCCCGGCTGCCACGAGTGGATGTCGCTCGAGATGTGCCGGCGTTTCAACGACGGTATGGCTGCTGACGCGAAGGCGTCAAATGGCCGTCTGATTCCGCTGGTCGCCGTGCCGCCCTTTGGCACCAAAGCGAATTTGGAGGAGCTCGACCGCAGGCTCGACGATGGTTTTGCGGGCGTGCAGCTCTGCGCTCACTACGGCAAGCGCTATCTCGACGACCAGGTCTTCTCGAGCTTTTTCGAGCACCTGAACGAACGCCATGTCACCGTTTACGTGCACCATGTTCCCGTGCCGGTCGAGAACGAGTCGCTTCTCGCGTACGACAACCTTCGCCGCTCTTATGGCCGCTGCGTCGACCAAACTACGGCGATCGGCCGAGAGATCTTTGGTGATTTCTTTGAGCGCTATCCCAATATCAAGATGGTCCACTCCATGCTCGGCGGCGCATACTTTGCGTTCAAGGAGATGCTGCTGCCTCATGGTCCCAAGCGCCCTGATGCTTCTGGCCGTTTTCAGGTCGATACCGAGACCGTTTCCAGGCACCTCGAGAACAACATCTATTTCGACATGTCCCATGCCCAGCCTTGGGGCAAGACACTCCTCGCCTGCGCGGTTGACGTGCTGGGTGCAGACCATATTGTTTTTGGCACGAGCTATCCCGTCAAACGCGAGTGGCTCACCGAGGGTGTCGCCTGCGTTCGCGCTGCAAATCTGAGCGATACAGACAGCGACCTTGTGCTTGGCGGTACGGCGCAGCAACTGTACGGTGTCGAGTGAGCGGCAATCAGAGGGGAGTATCTGCCATGGGCGAAGGAGAGATGAGGGCTGGGGCCGCTCGTGTGGCCATCGATCTTGGGGACGTGTTGCCGTTCGACGGTTTCGACGAACTCCGTCATGAGGTCTTCGCCCGTGCCCTTATCATCGAGGGGACGGGGCGACGCGCCTGCGTCCTTTCGCTTGAGGTCACCTCGATCGCTCCGGCTCTACTCGCCGATCTGCGTGAGGTTGTTGAGGATGCCGCCAATTGCAGCGGTGCTTATTCTTGGGTGGTTCCTACCCACACGTTTTCCATGCCTCACGTCCGCACTCCCGGGCATCTTGCCGACGATGCTACCCGCAATCGCAACGAGCGCTATCGCGCAGCGCTCGTCGCTGCCGCCCGCACGGCTGTCGAGCGCGCTGTTGCGGGCATTCACTCTGCCACGCTCGCCACTGTGGAGGGCGAATGCCCCGTGAACGTTAATCGCGACATTGAGACGCCTGCCGGCTGGTGGTTGGGCTCGAATCCCAGGGGGTTTGCCGACCACACGATGCCCGTACTCGCCATAAGGGATGCCGGGGGCGAGTATGTTGCCGTGCTCGCGACGGCGGACGTTCAGTCCTCCGTGCTCGACGGGTCGCGCGACTCCGAGGGGAGGCGCATGGCGAGCGGAGACCTCTTTGGTTTTGCCGCCATGTCACTCGAGCGCGAGCTGGGCGGCGTTGCCCTGTTGCTGCCAGGCGCCGCGGGCGACCAAGGTCCGGCGGAGCGCGCCATGAACGTCATGTTCGATGCGGCCGGCGTTAAGCAGACGGTCGATGCCCATGAGGACGGATACCGCATGCTGCACCAGCAGGGGCAGGCCTTGGGCGATGCTTTGATCGAGGCCGCTCGCATGGCGCGTGAGGATGACGCTACCGGCATCGATGCCCGCACGGTCGACGTTCTCCTGCCCGCTCAGACACGCGCCGATTTTCACTCTTTGGCTCCGCACCGAACGTATGAGTTTCATGCCGCTGGCGAGCAGCGCACGAGGGTCTATCTGCTCCGGCTGGGAAACGTCGAGCTTGTCGGCGTACAACCCGAGGTCTCGAGTGCATTCGGCGCCACTGTGCGCGCCGCTCGGTCCGGCACTGTGTTCTTTGCCACGCTCGTCAACGGCGGACAGAAGTACCTACCGGCTCCCGACGCGTACGAAAAAATCACCTATGAGGCTATGAACTCCGGTTTTGCCGCCGGATCCCATGAGCGCCTCGTCGAAATCATCATTGCCGCCTTGAATGCGGCGTGACACAGAAGGAGAACGTGCATGAACATTGGACACGCGCGCTGCAAAATTACCCCACAGGGCGACATCTACCTGATTGGCTACCGCAATCTTCCCAACCGTCTTGAACCTGCGACGGGCGTCCATGACGACGTCTTCGCCAACGCCATCCTCTTCCAGCAAGGCGAACGTGAAGTGTTTCTCTTTAATGCCGATGTCCTCGAGTTCGAGGAAAGCATGGCCGAGGAAGTCAAGACAATGCTCGCCGAGCGCTACGGCATTGACCGTGATTGCGTTCTGCTCTCGGCGACGCACGACCATACTTCAATCGTCGCTTACCACCGCAGCTGGTGGACGGGAAAATTCGAC
Organism: uncultured Collinsella sp.; assembly: GCA_959020715.1. GTDB lineage: Bacteria > Actinomycetota > Coriobacteriia > Coriobacteriales > Coriobacteriaceae > Collinsella. The sequence continues at coordinate 51,766 of CAUESV010000006.1, forward strand.
GAGAACTACTACCGCTGGTTCCTCGATACCATTTGCCAATGCTTTGAGGAGTGCCGCGCCAACGCACAGCCCGCGATTTGTCGCTTGGGCAAGCAGGTCATCACCGGTTTCTACGACAACCGCATCATCCCAGGTGAACTCGCCGACAATGAGGTCATTGTCGTATCGTTCTTCGATACCGAAGGCAAGCCATTTGCGGGCTTTGTGAACTGGGCGGTGCATTCCGCTTGCGTCGGGCCCGACTGTACGGAGCTCACGAGTGAGCTTGCCGGCCTTACCGGTAAAAAGCTCGCTCAGAGTCTTGGTTACTATCCGGCCATGGTCGTCGGTGCTGCTGGCGACTGTAGCGACCGCAATTTTCGCCAGGGACGCGGCATTCCCGAGGTCGAGCGTGTTTCGACCGGTCTTGCCGAGGCGATTTCCCAGATCAAGCTTGATCGCGAGGTCATTCTCGATCGCATTGAGCCTCAGACGTTCTATCACACCGTTGCCCATGACGACTTTTCACTCACGCTTAAGTGTGCCGTTATCAGCTTGGGCGGTATGCACCTCTTTGTGTTTCCGAGTGAGCTCGGCAGCGACCTGGGTATTCGCATGAAGCGCGAATGCCCAGTCGAGGGAATAGTCTGCGGTTACACCAACGGCTATTTCGAGTATTTCCTTCCGGCACGCGAGTATGGCCTCTCCTTTGAGACCGAGCGTACTCAGATTCCCCAGGGCGAACCGGAACGTCTGTGTGACAAGTTCTGCCAGACGACGAGACTTCTCGGCGCAGCAGATTCGCGTTTGTAGGCCTGATTGCGTGACATGGGCCAATGAGGCTCGCTGCCATGTGATCGGCATCTTCCATCTTCTCTGCCGTTTCCCATCCCGGCGTACGTGCGTCCGCGGATTTCAAAGGGGGAAGCGGGTTCCTTGCCCTCCCACGTCGACTACGGAGGCATGAAATCGATGCTATACCCCGCTCAGAAAAAGGAGAATTCCATGAAATACCAGAAGCTTTGCGATGAAATCATCACAAAGGTCGGTGGTCGAGACAATGTGTTAGACGTGAGCCACTGCATTACGCGTCTCCGCTTCCACCTCAAGGATGAATCGCTCGCCCAGACCAATGAACTTAAGGCGACGAAGGGCGTCGTTGACGTCATCCAGGCCGGCGGACAGTATCAGGTCGTGATCGGCGCCACTGTCGAGGCTGTCTACAACGACCTTGTTCAGATTGGCGGGTTCGACACCAAGCCCGCGCTCGATATCGATGAGGGCGACAATGTCAAGAAGGGCGATCCGTTCTCGCGCCTGCTCGCCATCATTTCCGAGATTCTGCAGCCGGTTCTTGGCGTGCTTATGGCCGGTGGCTTTATCAAGTCGATGCTCGCGCTCTGCACGGTTGCCGGTTGGCTTGCCAAGGACAGCAATACGTATGTGACGCTCTCGGCAATCGGAGATTCGGTCTTCTATTACTTTCCGCTAATCATTGGCTGGACGTCGGCCAAGAAGTTCGGACTTAAGCCCGTTATGGGAATGGCGCTCGGTGGTATCCTCGTCTACCCGACGCTCGTTGGCCTTATGGGCGGAGATCCGCTCTACACGCTCGGCGCCGGCACGGTCTTCGAGTCCAATGTCTACGGTGATATTTTTGGCATCCCGCTGATCATGCAGAATTACTCATCGACGATTCTGCCTGCGATCTTTATCGTCTGGATTGCCTCCAAGGTACACAAGGCCCTTTCTAACGCGCTGCCCGCGCTTGTGAGCTCGTTCTTCTCCAACATCCTGACGCTCCTCATTTGCGGCATCCTTGGCCTGCTTGTGGTCGGTCCGGTCATGACGGTCCTCTCCAACATCGTTGCCCAGATCATTCTGATGCTCATCAACTTCCAACCCGCCATCGCCGGCTTCGTCATCGGCACGTTCTGGAGCCTGCTCGTCATGTTCGGCCTGCACTGGGGTATCATCCCGCTGTGGTTCCTCGATGTCGCAACCTACGGCTATGACCTCATTAACCCGCTCGTGTATGCAGGCGGTTGTGCCATCGCCGGCGCTGTGCTTGGCATGATCATCCGAACCAAGGACTCCGAGGAAAATGCTGCCGTCAACATTCCCGCCCTTGTCTCTTCGATTTTCGGTGTCAACGAGCCTGCGCTTTACGCCATCTTGCTGCCGCGTAAACGCCTTATGTGGGCAACCTTTATTTCCGCTGGTGTAGGCGGCGCCATTGCCGGCCTCATGGGTGCCAAACTCTATGCCTTCGGCGCCTCCGGCCCGCTCGGTTTCCCGAGCTTTATTAACCCTGCCGGCATCGACACGGGCTTTATCGGCCTTGTCATCTCCGGTGTGGTCGCTTTCGTTCTGGCTCTTGTCGCCGCTATGGTGATCGGTACCAGGAAGGACAAGGGCGGTAAGGCACTCAACATCTCGGTGGACTAGTCTTTTTGCGCACTTTGATTAAATATGCCTCGGACAGCGACGTGCCGCCCGAGGCATATTTGTGTTTCGTGCCGCTGCCAGCGTGTTTGCGGACATAAGTTTGCCGTTGTGGGGCAGCGGGATTATGACGGTCGTGCCAGGATGGAAGACGCACGGTCGCCCTGCAGGAGCTGACGGTAGGGGAGGAAGCCAATGAACGAGACGACCGCCTGCGAGTGCGCGGCGTTTCGCTTGAGGTAGAGCCTGACCTCGGAGGTCGTCGCGGGCTCAAGCGGCACCAGGGCTACCTTTCCGCTGGCGAGCGATTCCGCCGGCTTGCGCATGAGGAATGAGACGCCGGCGCCGCGCGCGACAAGGGAGATGATGTTCTCGGCTCGTTTGCCGGTGAACGTAACGCGTGGGCCAAATTCAGCTTCGCGACAAAGGGAAAGGACGAGCTCGCTTACGAACGAGCCTTGGGGAAGCATGAGGAAATTCTCGTCGATAAGGTCGTCTATCTCGACGGCGTCACGTTCGGCGAGCGGATGGTCGAGCGGAAGGACGGCCACGAGCCGGTCGGTCGTAAAGGGAATCTTTTTGAACTCCGGCTCGATGGCGCCGCCGTCACGGATGAAGGCCAGGTCAATGTCCTCGTGCAGGAGCATGCGCTTGAGTGTGTCGCCCTCGCCCTCGATGAGCTCGACAGAATATGAGGGGTTCGCCTGCTGAAAATCGATGACGGCGTCCGTGATCCCATAAGGGGCCATAATGGGGATAGAACCGACGGTGAGGTGCTCGAGCGGCTCACCTGCGCCTATTTGAATGGCTGCAAGATAGCGGTGCTGAAGCGTCGCAATTTTTTGCGCATAGGGGAGGAGCGCTTCACCTTGCGCGGTGAGTGTTACGTGGCGCTGGCTTCGATCGATGAGCTTGCAGCCGAGTTCGTGCTCCATTGCCATGATGTGCTTGGAGAGGGTTGATTGCGACATGAAGAGCAGTTCCGCCGCATCAAGAAACGTGCGTGACTGCGCTAAGATGGCGAATTCGCCAAAGCGGCTGATATCCATAGGGAGGCCTCCGGTACCCTCATTTTGGCAGGTGGCCTAAACCACGACGCCATTGCAGTGGTCGATTTCGTGCTGGATGATTTCGGCGGTGTAGCCCGAGAAGTTTTTGATGCGGTGGACGAAGTTCTCGTCCAAATACTCAACCTTAATGCGGCGATAGCGGGTACAGGGACGCTCGCCGATCAGCGAGAGACATCCTTCGCTCGTCTGATAGGCATTGACCTGCTCAAGAATTTGAGGGTTGTACATCAGGAGTGTCCTGTTGCCGTCCTTTACGCAGATGATGCGTTTGCGCACGCCGATCATGTTGGCGGCGAGGCCCACGCACTCGCGCTCATGCTCGTGGAGTGTATCTAGGAGGTCCTGCCCGGTCGCGGCATCGTCGGGTCCCGCGTCTTCGGAAGGCAGACGCAAAAAGAACTCGGATTTCATGATGGGCTTAATCATGGCGGGCTCCTCATGTCTTATGCTTTCGTGGACTTTTAATAATAGCGCGGAAGGAAAGCTGTGCGTCCGCGTTACAATCTTTCGACGTTGGACCATGTTGCCAGATTCGTCGTGTACGGCGTCTGGCGTAAGTCTAGGGCTCATTTTTCGCCCTGGACTGTTCCTCTGGGGCGATGCGACTGTCGTTCCAAGAGGAAGGAAATGCATGGGGAGCAAATCTCAGCAACAAGTTCAAGTAGCGCCATCGGCCACTGCGGCGATTCTCGTCGTAATGTATATTGCAGCCTTTGTTGCCGCGTTTAACGAGAACATCATTAACGTGGCGTTGCACGACATTATGGCAGCCTTTTCGGTGAGTGCCACCACGGCGCAGTGGCTCGTTTCGGGCTACATGATCGTGACGTCGATCTTTACGGCCATCATGGCCTTCCTGTCCGGCCGTTTCTCGACGCGCAAGCTGCTGTTTTTCGCATGCGGATGCATGGTCGCCGGCGAAGTCCTGTGCCTGTTCGCTCCGTCATTTAGCGTTTTGCTGCCAAGCCGTATTTTGCAGGCTGCGGGATCGGGCATCTTGTTCCCGCTCATGATGAACGTGGTGCTGTCTTGCGCTCCGCGCGAGAAGCTCGGTCTCTATCTGAGCCTGGGCGGAGCCTGCATTACGCTGGGGCCGGCGTTTGGACCCGTGATCAGCGGTCTTATGTGCACGTTGTTTGGCTGGAGGGCGGTGTTCGTAGTGCCGCTGGTGGGCGGCATTGTGGTCGCTGCGGCGGGCGTAAAGCTTGTTCAGAATGTCGGAGAGCGTTCGAACGCCACGCTTGATATTCTGTCGGTTGTTTTGCTCGCCGCCGGTATTACGGCATTTGTGTATTCCGTAGGCGAGTTCTCGACCAATCTGATTGCCGGTATCGTGACGCTTTTCGCCGCCATTGTGCTGCTCGGCCTGTTTGCGGCCCGCCAGCTCAAGCTCGAGCATCCGGTGCTTAACGTGCGTCCCATGGCGAGCGTTCGTTTTTGGCCTGCGTGTCTGCTTGTGGTGGTGTCGATGATGACGACGTTCTCGATGAGCGTTTTGTTGCCGCTCTATTTTGAGGGCGCATACGGCATGACCGCACTTGTTGCGGGCTTGCTCATTTTGCCGGCGATTGCCTGCAACGCCGTGACCTCGATTGTGGGCGGACGCGTGATGGACGCCCGTGGCGCATGGCCGCTGCTGCCGATCGGCTTTGCCCTGATTGCCGTGGGGCAGACTGCCATCTCGATGACGGCGGCAAGCATGAACATCGGCGTCGTCGTGGCGCTGACCGTTGTGGTGTATGCCGGAGTCGGTTTGGTGCTGAGCCCCTCGCAAACGGCCGGCTTGGAGACGCTGCCTGCCGCTGAACATCCTCATGGAACGGCATTGCTTAACACGTGGAATATGATTGCCGCATCGTTTGGCCCGTCGCTGTTTATCGGCCTGCTCTCGAGTTCTGCGTCGACTGCCGGCGCGGCTGGCGCTGCGACCGACGTTGCCGAGGCGATTGGATTTGCAACTGCCGTGCGTGTGGCGGCTGTGATTGCCGTGGTCGGGTTCGCGGTGTCGCTGGTGTACGCTCGTCGCGAGTCGCACATGTCGCATTAATGTGTGCACATAGATTCTGCAGCTAGATTGGATGGCGACACCATAAACTAATGGACGTTTTGCCGAGAGGCATGAATGTTTAAAGCGCAAAGAGTGCGCGACGGGCCCCGCGAATGGGGCGATGATGCCCGAGAGGGCCAAGAAGGAGTCTCATGTCCGAGAACGAAGAGATCATGAACGAGACCGAGAACGAGACCATGGCTGCCGAGGTTGAGGCAGTCGAGACCGTGGAGACCGAAGCTGCCGAGGTTGAGGCTGCTGACGAGGTTTCCGTCGAGGAGGAGGCCGAGGTTGTCGAGGCCGCCGTTGATTACGATGATGAAGAGCTGATGGACAAGATGCAGAAGGCCGCCCGTCTGCTGCGTAGCCGTCGCTTTGCTATTTCCAAGGAGGAGGAGGCCAAGGCCGAGCGCATGGCGAACATCGAGCGCGCCATCAAGCTTCTTGACCTCAAGCCCAAGATGGAGCAGAAGGAAATGTCCGACCTGCTCGGCATGCGCCTCCGCGAGCTCGATGGTCTGATGGCCGAGGCCGAGGCTGCCGATCTGGTCGGCCGCATCGACGACGCCGAGGGCGATATGCGCAAGATCGTCGTCTTCGCTGCCGAGGATGCCGCTGAGGGCCTGGTCGAGCTTGCCAACAAGAAGGAGAAGCTCCTGCCCGAGCTTTCTTACGAGGAGGCCACCGAGCTGATGGCCGCTCTCGATAAGGTTATTGCTCCGCTCGTCGCCATGGGCCTGGACGAGGACCGCGGTCCTCGCGGCGGCCGTGACGATCGCGGCGGCCGTGGCGGCGACCGTGGCGGTCGCGGCGGCTTTGGCGATCGTGGCGGCCGTGGTGGCGACCGTGGCGGTCGCGGTGGCGATCGCGGCGGCCGTGGCGGCTTTGGTGACCGCGGCGGCGACCGTGGCGGTCGCGGCGGCTTTGGCGGCAACCGTGGTGGCTATGGCGACCGCGGTGGCAACCGTGGCGGTTTCGGCGGCAACCGTGGTAACGACCGCGGCGGTCGCGGTGGCGATCGTGGCGGCCGCAACGGCGGCGGCTTCCGCGGCAACCGTTTCTAATTGGGTTACGCGGTTTTACCAAACCGCGTAACTAGTTGACGCTGCAAACCCGCCAGAGCGGCAATCTGCCTTTCAACTTCGGCGGCATGACCAAAAGGTCAATGCCGCCTCGTTTCAAGGCACCTTGCTCGCTCTGGCGGGTTTTCGCTCATATGACCCAATCCGCTGTCAAGAGCCACAATGGCCCCGCCGACCGCTTGCAATCGGTCGGCGGGGCCTGCCGTTAACCCGTCCCGGTCCGCCCCGGCATGTCATCGACGCCTTCGGCTCAGTCTCATATCCGCGGATACCGTTCTGTCGGCCCGCACTCCATTCCTTCGGCGGGGTTCCCCAAGTCTGTCGAGGCGCATGCGGAGGGCTCCGCGCGCACAGCGAAATAGGGGGTATCCCCGAAGGCCGCCCGGCTCGCCGGGACGGGGGCTATGTCTATTCCGCGCCCTCCCGGCACATCATGCCGAGGGCCCAGAGCCACCTCACGAGCTCGGCCGCGGTGGCCGCGTTAGCCTTCGCCGCGGGCATGCCGCGGGCGAGCATCTCCTCGCGCCGCCGCAGGAGCCGCTCGGACCCCTTCCTCCCGTGCATCCTTATCTCGAGGGGCACGCCCGTATCCCTTGGCATGAGCTTCGGCTGGTGCCGTGCCGCGGCGTAGCACCATGAACCCTCAACGGCCAGCTTCCTCACGAGCGCGTTGCCCGCACCGCTGATGCCTCCGAGCCGCACGGAGTCGCCACTCGACCTCTGACTCGGCGCGAGGCCGAAATAGGCCGTGACCTGCCTTCCGGAACGGAACCTCGTGAAGTCGCCGACCTCGGCCGAGAAGGCTGCGGCCAGCGCGAAGGCGCAGCCCTTGATCGACTGGAGGGCGGCCACCTCCGCGGCGATCGGGCTGGCATCCACGGCTGCCCTGTACTCGGAGAGCAGGTCCGCCCGGGCCTCCGCCGCGGCCTCGACCTCGTTCCTCAGGGCGGCGAGCGTCCGAACCCCGCCATCGTCCTCAGGCCTGACCTTGTCGAGCCACCTCAGGAAGTCGTAGGTCCAGTACTTCCTCGGGTTGCCGGCGGGCGTGGTGCCGCCGTAGACGAACCCTCGCTTTGCGAGGAAGGCGAGCAGCCGCTGCTTGGCGGTCGCCAGGCGCGCGGTCGCCCCGTCGTAGGCGCCGGCGAGGTCCCTGATGCCTTCGACCTCGGGGGAGGGGACCCATACGGGGGAGATGTCGTGGGCGAGTATCGCCTTGGCCATCCTGGCGGCGTCGTTCCTGTCGTTCTTGGAGGCCGAGTCGGCGGCCGACCTGGGGATCTTCGAGACCGCGGCGACGGCGCACTCGACGCCGAGCCCGGCGAGCTCCCTTTGCGGGGCGAAGCCGAGGTAGCCGCTCTCGTAGGCCGCGAGCGACGGCCCGGGGAACCCATCCATCCACCCGGCGATCTCGCCCCAGGGGTTGCCGGGGAACCTCCTCGTCACGGCCTCGCCGGTGTCCGCGTCGAGGGCGCAGACGGTGGTCGACCTCAGGTGGACGTCCATCCCGAACGCGGTAGAATACTTTGGCATGGGAGCCTCCCAACCTCGTTGCGGCGCGGCTGCGCCTATGGCACTTCAACATCATTGTCGCAGCCCCGACCCGCGGTCACGAGCGGGGGCTCCTGTCTATTTAGTGCCCTCGGATTGGGTCATAGTGTCTGTCGGTACCAAGACATCGGCGTTGCCTTAATCCAGGTCTGTCAAAAAGTAGTCATTGGGGACGTTCTTAAACGACTACATAGCATGAGAGTGGACAATCTCCCGGTTTGAGCCTGCACTCAAGCTCAAAGTGGGAGATTATCCACTCTCATTTGTTCTGTGTCCGAAAATTCACGCTCGTTTCTACTCTGCCTACATTTGGAGGAAGAGCTCGTGGAGGCAGGCGTCGTCGTCGAGCTCGGGGTGGAAGGTTACGCCGAGCTGGTTGCCCTGGCGGGCGGCGACGATGCGGCCATCGACCTCTGCCAGGGCCTTGGCGTCGCCGTGGACCTCGACGATGCGGGGCGCACGGATAAACGTCAGCGGCACCTCACCGTCGATGCCGGCTACCTGTCCCTTGGTTCGAAAGCTGCCGAGCTGCCTGCCGTAGGCATTGCGCTCGACAAGTACATCCATGGTTGCCAAACGCGGCGTGCCCTTATCGTCATGGGCGGCAAGATCGCGCGCCAACAGAATCAGACCGGCACAGGTGCCCAGGACGGGCATGCCTTCAGCGATGCGGGCACGAAGCTCCTCGAGCATGCCCAACTCATCAAGCAGCTTGCCCTGAACGGTGGATTCGCCGCCAGGGAGGACCAGGCGATCAAAGTTCTGCCGCAAATCGGCCGCCTGCCTCAGCTCAATACAGCGTGCGCCAAGCTCGGATAGTCTTGCCTCGTGCTCGGCAAAAGCACCTTGGACCGCCAGCACGGCGACCGTTTGGTCCGCATAATCGCTCATGTGCGATCCTTTCTGCCGGACTAGCACCCGCGCTCCTCCATGATAATCTCGATCTCGTCGGCGTTGATGCCCACCATAGCCTCGCCCAGGTCCTCCGAAAGCTCGGCGATGAGCTTGGCGTCGGTGAAGTTGGCCACGGCCTTAACGATGGCGGCAGCGCGCTTGGCGGGGTCGCCGCTCTTAAAGATGCCCGAGCCCACAAAGACGCCCTCGGCGCCCAGCTGCATCATCAGCGCGGCATCGGCGGGGGTCGCTACGCCGCCAGCAGCAAAGTTCACGACGGGAAGCTTGCCTGTGGCATGGACCTCGCGGACCAGCTCGACCGGAACCTGCAGTTGCTTGGCTGCCTCAAAGAGCTCATCATCGCGTAATGCAACAATGTCGCGGATCTGCTTTTGGATTTTGCGCATGTGACGCACAGCCTGGACGACGTCGCCCGTGCCCGGCTCGCCCTTGGTGCGAATCATCGTGGCGCCCTCGGCAACACGGCGTAACGCCTCGCCCAGGTCGCGGGCGCCGCAGACAAACGGCACGTCAAACTGGGTCTTGTCGATATGGTAGACATCGTCGGCAGGGGAGAGGACCTCGGACTCATCGATGTAATCGATCTCGATGGCCTGCAGGACCTGCGCCTCGACAATGTGACCGATGCGGCACTTGGCCATGACGGGGATGGAGACGGCCTCTTGAATGCCCTTGATCATCTTGGGGTCACTCATGCGCGAGACGCCGCCTGCGGCACGGATGTCGGCCGGGATGCGCTCGAGTGCCATGACGGCGCAGGCGCCCGCCTCTTCGGCGATGCGTGCCTGCTCGGGCGTGGTGACGTCCATGATGACGCCGCCCTTGAGCATCTGCGCGAGCTCGCGGTTGAGTTTAACGCGATCGGCCTTGCTGGTCTGTTCTGCCATGGTTGCTCCCTTGGTTGGCATGTGTATTGCTTGACGGAACATCCTATCGGGGAGCTGGGTATGGCGAAATACTCAGTTTTCGAGATAATAGCAAGGTCAGACTAATGCCAGATTGAATGACTCGATAAGGTCAGGTGACAAACTCATGCTTGACTATAATTTGGAAAACCGCGGCGAAGCATCGCTCTATGAGTATGTTTACCAGCAAATTCGAGATGATATTGTAGCTGGACGTATTGCGGCGGGGGAGCATCTTCCGTCTAAGCGCGCCTTTGCCAGTCATCTGGGAATTAGTGTCATTACAATCGAAAATGCATATAGCCAGTTGCTTGCCGAGGGTTATATTTGCTCAAAGCCGCGCCGTGGTTACTACGCGTGCGAGCTTCCCGATGCACCGGTTTTGGCTTCGGCTGCGGAGGGCATCGACCGAGATGACGCCTCCGTGGGCCCCAGCGCGCATGATGTCAACGGACAGGTCGAGCGATTCGATGCGCTTTCTCCTTCCGCCTTGGAGGCGGCGCGGCTTTGGCAAAGCGCGCTACGGGCGACACTGACGTCCGAAGACGAACGTGAAATCTTTTCGACCGCGCCGGCACAGGGCACCGCTCGGCTACGACGCGCTATCGCTCACCATTTGCGTGGGACAAGGGGCATGAATGTCGACCCCGACAACATCGTTATCGGTGCGGGCGCCCAGTTGCTCGATACCATGTTGGTTCAGTTGCTTGGAGCCGACAAGGTGTATGCCGTTGAGGATCCGGGCTATCTGCGCCTGACGCGCATCTATCAGGCTATGGGTTGCGAAGTGCGTCATATCCCGTTGGACGGTGAAGGCGTGGACTTGAGTGCTCTGCAGAAAACCGGGGCGGATGTCCTTCACCTGATGCCGTCTCACCAATATCCGACCGGCCTTGTGACGAGCATTGCGCGTCGCTATGCCCTGCTGAGCTGGGCCGCCGAGCAGCCGGACCGGTATCTCATCGAAGATGACTTTGATTGTGAGTTTCGCCTTGCCGGCAAGCCGATTCCCGCGCTCGCGTCGATCGATGCCGCCCAATCGGTCATCTACACCAACACCTTTTCAAAAAGTCTGTCGTCGGCCCTGCGTTTGGCGTATATGGTCCTGCCTGATGAGCTGATGGAACGGTTTAGGCGCAACCTTGGTTTTTACGCATCGTCGGTGAGTTCTGTTGACCAGGTCGCTTTGGCTCGCTTGCTGGAATCGGGTGATTACGAGCGACATGTGAATCGCGTGCGCGTGCGCGCTCGCGAGGCGCGCGATGGCCTGGCGGCGCTTGTACGGAAGGCATTTCCGGCGGGGGAGGTCTCGATCGAGTACGCAGACGCGGGTCTTTACTGCACCGTCGTCCTGACCAAGGATAATGCGGGGGAGAGCTTTGCGAAGGCTCTCGCTGACTCCCGTATTTCCTATATCGATATCGACGATTGCCTATGGGCGTCCGATCGGGCGTTGACTAAGAATGCGCCGTCTCGCGTTCTCATTCAATACGACGACCTGAGCCCTCATTCGCTCATCGTTCTTCAAGAACAGCTGCAATAAGCCCACGAAAAAGGCCCGAACCATGCGGTTCGGGCCTTATGAAGCTAGAGGTTATGTCTCAGGCGGTTGGCTTAGCCAAAGTAGCGCTTGAGCAGACCGGCGAAAGCCTTGCCGTGGCGAGCCTCGTCGCGAGCCATCTCGTGCACGGTGTCGTGGATGGCATCGAGGCCAGCGGCCTTGGCGCGCTTGGCAAGATCGGTCTTGCCGGCGGTGGCGCCGTTCTCGGCCTCAACGCGCATCTCGAGGTTCTTCTTGGTGGAGTCGGTCACGACCTCGCCCAGGAGCTCGGCGAACTTGGCGGCGTGCTCGGCCTCCTCGTGGGCGGCCTTCTCCCAGTACAGGCCGATCTCGGGATAACCCTCGCGATGAGCAACGCGAGCCATGGCCAGGTACATACCGACCTCGGAGCACTCGCCCTCAAAGTTGGCGCGCAGGTCGGCAACGATGTCCTCGGAGACGCCCTCCATCTTGGCGACGCCCACGACGTGCTCGGCAGCCCACTCGAGCTGGCCCTCCTCCTGCTTCAGGAAGCGAGAGCCGGGAACGCCGCACTGGGGGCACTTGAAATCCTCGGACAGCTGGTCGCCGTCGAACTCTTCCACATAACCGCAAACGGGGCAAACAAACTTCATGATTCGATCCTTTCGATCGATGGCGATGGTGCGCTCGTCCGGTCCCGTAAGGGCCCTCTCCGGACGTGCGTCTTGACGAGTTCTATTATCCATAAATGAGACCGAATGTGAAGCCTATTAGGAATGATTTTTAATAAAACAATTTTCGGCATGTGAAGATGTTGATTGATTAACGATTTGCAAGCCATATGCGGACGCCGATGAGTACAATCGGTCGAGCAAATGTTGACCTATCAACAAATAAAGGAGTCTCCTTTATGCATCTAGCCCGTCGTGCCTGGTGCCGAACATATCAGACGGTTTTTCGCATCGCATTGCCGATCCTGCCCTATACCGAGCCGCGCATTTTGGAGCATGCCGAGGATGTGCCCGCGGTGCTTCAAAAGCGCTCGATCCAGAAGGTCCTTATCGTGACAGACCCTGGTATTGCTCGTTTGGGACTCACGGCATCACTCGAGCGTGCGCTTACGGCTCAGGGGATTGGCGTTACGGTCTATGCCGAAACGCGTGCGAACCCCACGGTCTCAAACGTGGAGGAAGCGGCATCCCTGTATCGCGAGAGCGCCTGCCAGGCCATTATCGGCTTTGGCGGCGGTTCGGCCATGGACTGCGCCAAGGGCGTAGGCGCACGCATCGCACAGCCAAATAAGCCCATCAACAAGATGCGCGGGCTGCTGCGGATTCATCGTCGCCTGCCGCTGCTCATCGCCGTTCCCACCACGGCAGGTACGGGAAGCGAGGTCACGCTTGCGGCAGTAATTACCGATGACGAGACGCACTACAAGTACCCCATTAACGACTTTGTGCTTATCCCGCGCTTTGCGGTGCACGACCCCGAGTTTACGCGCGGCCTGCCCGCCTCCATTACGGGGCAGACGGGCATGGATGCCCTGACGCATGCCGTCGAGGCCTTTATCGGCCGCAGCACCACGCCCTATACGCGCAAGATGGCGCGTCAGGCGGTGCAGCTTATCCACGACAATTTGCTCGAGGTCTATGAGCATGGCGACGACATGCGTGCGCGTCGCAATATGCTTTCGGCGGCGTATAAGGCGGGTATTGCATTTACCCGCTCCTATGTCGGATATGTGCATGCCATCGCGCACAGTCTGGGCGGCCGATACGGAATTCCGCACGGTTTGGCCAACGCGATCATCCTGCCGCACATGCTTCGCGCTTATGGTGACGCCGCCGCCCCCAAGCTTGCCGATCTTGCTCGCATGGCCGGTATCGCGCCGGCTAACGCGCAGGACGGTCTTGCGGCCGAGGCCTTTATCGATTGGGTCGACCGCATGAACGAGGCCCTGGGAATCTCCAAATATGTCTTGGGCATTCGCCGCTCCGACATTCCCGAGATGGCGGCGCATGCCGATGCCGAGGCCAATCCGCTATACCCCGTTCCACTTTTGATGGACCGTTTGGAGCTCGAGCGTATGTACGAGGTCGTTGCGGGTGGTATGTTTGAGGACGAGAACTAGGAGGGTCCATGAACACCGAGGAAATTGCGCGCATCATCGGCGACCAGCGCGCCTACTTTAAGACGCACGCCACGTTTGATGTCGATGCTCGGCGTCGTGCGCTCGTGAGTTTACGCGATGCGGTACGGGCCCACGAGGCCGATATTGCCCATGCGCTCAAGACCGATTTGGGAAAGTCACATGACGAGGCGTATATGTGTGAGATCGGCACCTCGCTTTCCGAGATTCGACATCAGATTGCGCATGTGGCTCGATGGAGTCGCCCGCGTCTGCGTCCGTGTGACCTCGCCAACGCCGTAAGTGTGTGCAAGACGCAGGCCGTGCCCTATGGCGTCACACTCATCATGGCTCCGTGGAACTACCCGTTTTTGCTGACGCTCGAGCCACTCGCCGGCGCCCTTGCCGCGGGCAATACCGTGGTCATCAAGCCGAGCGCATATGCTCCGGCATCGAGCGCGGTGCTCAAGCAAATCTGTGAAGAGGCATTTGATCCGTGCCTGGTGACGGTTGTCGAGGGCGGGCGCGCCGAAAACGAAGCGCTGCTCGACGAGTGCTGGGACAAGATCTTCTTTACCGGTAGCGTTCCGGTCGGCAAGCTCGTCATGGAGCGCGCAAGTAAAAACCTTACGCCCGCGACGCTTGAGCTGGGCGGAAAGAGTCCCTGCATCGTGGATGCGACGGCAAACTTGAAGGTCGCGGCACGGCGTATCGCCTTTGGTAAGTGGCTCAACGTGGGGCAGACCTGCGTGGCGCCCGACTACCTGCTGGTCGATGCGCGCGTGCACGACGAGCTGCTGGACCTTATCAAGGAGGAGGCCCGCCGTATGTTTGGCGAGCATCCGCTCGATAACGAGGATTACGGGCATATCGTCAACGCCAAGCATTTCGCGCGCGTACGCGGGCTGATCGACCCCGATAAGGTTGTGCTGGGAGGCACGGCGCTCGAGTCGTCGCTCAAGATCGAGCCGACGATTTTGGACGGCGTGACCCCCGATGACGCCGTGATGCAGGAGGAGATTTTCGGCCCCATTTTGCCGGTGCTGACGTTTGAGAGCCTAGACGAGGCCGAGACGTTTATTACGGATCGTCCGACGCCGCTGGCCCTGTATATCTTTAGCCAGGACCGTGCGGTTCAGCAGCGCTTTGTGCGTTACGTGCCCTTTGGTGGTGGCTGTGTTAATGACACCATTATGCATTTGGCCACGAGCCATATGGGCTTTGGCGGCATGGGTGCGAGCGGTATGGGCCAGTACCATGGCCGCGAGAGCTTCGATACGTTTAGCCACAAGAAGAGCATCGTGAACAAGGCAACGTGGCTGGACGTGCCATTCCGCTATGCTCCTTACGCAAGCTGGAAGCACAAGTTCGTGCGCATGTTTGTGCATTAGAATCAGATAAGGATGAATTTATGTCCGCACGGGCCCGTAGACTTCTCGATAAGGTCAAACGCTGGTTTATCCGGCCGTTAGAGGAGTTGCCATGTACGAGCCTTCACGTGTTCTTCTGTCGTTTCATATCGCAGGATTTCAATATGCCGACGGTGCTTTGGTCCTAGGCGATCTTAAAGCGGGCAATAAACTGACGCTGTGTGCCGAGCACGATAATCCCCATGATCCCGAGGCGGTTGCGATCTATTACGGCAACACCAAGCTTGGCTATGTTCCGGGAAACGAGGTCGGCCCGCTGTCCTTGATGATGTATTACGGCCACGAGGATGTGTTTGAGGCCCGCGTACAACAGGTTGCCCCCGAGCGCAGCCCGTGGCATCAGGTGCGCGTTGGCCTCTATGTGGTGGATGCTCGCTAATCGGTAAGGGAAGCTGCCATGTTTGATGACGATGACCTGCTCGATCTGACAGATGATCCGTTTGAGTGGGATATGCTACTCGATGACGATGAGTTGGAGCAGGACCGTAAAAAGCGGCAGGACAAGAAAACTCAGAGTGACGCTTCGAAAAAGCAAGACAAGCGCCGCCGCGGACTGTTCGGCGGGCTCTTTGGATAACCGCCACATCGCTGCGTCTGTATACTTAGCACGAGTTGAACACGTTGCGAAATGAGGACAGAGACGATGATGTGGTTTACCGCCGACCTGCACCTGGGCGATACGAATATCTTGCACGACATGGATCGGCCGTTTGGCTCGGTCGAGGAGATGAATCGCAAGGTCATCGATGCCATCAATGAGTGCGTGGCTGCGGATGACCGCCTCTATATTTTGGGTGACTTTACCTATCGTTTGCCCCTGGCGGAGGCGGTGCGCCTGCGCGAGCGTATCGAATGCCAGAACGTGACGCTCATCCGTGGTAACCATGACGGCGACTGGGAAGATCCCGACGTACCGCAGATTTGGGAAGACGTGCGCGATTACCTGGAGATTGCTCCCGGCTATGCCAAGGGCCATCGTCTGGTTATGAGCCACTACCCCATGCTCAGCTGGAACGGCAAGGCACGTGGCGCCATTATGCTGCATGGGCATATCCACAGCAGGGGTGACCGCACCAACGCACGCAACCGCGATCGCGAGCGTCCCATTTATCGCTACGATGTGGGCCTCGACGCCAACGACTACAAGCCCGTAAGCCGAGACCAGATCCTGAATTTCTTTGGACTGTAGCTCGCAAACCGCCACGAAGGGGACAGGCACCTTTGTGGCGGTTCTGGCGCCGTTGCCATTCTGGCAGCGGCGCCTATTTTGTCCGCGCGGCGCGGTAGAGTGTAGGCGGTTGAAATTTGCGTCCATCGAGGAGCTGCTATGAACGAGATCAGGTGCCCGCACTGTGGCGAAGTTTTTAAGGTCGACGCGTCCGGCTATGCGGATATCGTCAAGCAAGTGCGCGATGCCGAGTTTTCGCGCGACCTGGATGAGCGTGTGAAGGCAGTCCAGCGCGAGGGCGAGCAGGCGCTGGAGCTTGAGCGCTCGCGTTCGTCAGCCGCTTTGCAGGAGGCAGAGTCTCAGCGCAACGCTCAGCTTGTCGAGCAGAAGAATGCTGCAGCTCAGCAGCTGGCACAAGAGGTTGCCAAGCGCGATGCTGAGCTTGCCGAGCTGCGCGCCAAGCTCGAGGGCGCTGCCACAGAGCGCGAGAGTGCAAGCCAGCGCGCGGCGGTTGAGGCCCGTGCCGATGCTCAAAAGGAAAACGCCGAGCTTCAGCGCGAAATCGATAATTTGCGTGCGCAGTTGGGGCGCAAAGATGATGAAGCCAGGCTTGCCGAGGCGGCGGCACGCAATGCTGCTCAAAACGACCTGTCCGCGCGCGACGCTCAGATTGCCGAGCTGCAGGCCAGGCTCGCCGCGGCGGACAAGGCCCAGGAGATGGCGCTTGCCGCTGCCGCGGCAGAGTCGCAGCGTGAGCTCGATGCCGCTCGCAGCGAGGCCGAGCGCGCGCTTACTGACTATCGCGCGAAGGTGCAAGAGAAGTTTTCCGCCGCAAAGGCTCAGTCCGAGCAAGAGGCCGAGGGCCTGCGTGCCCAGCTGCGCGAGCAGGAACTGATGGCAAAAATGAACCTGTCAGAGGCGGTTGCCGCGGCGGAGCGAGAGCGCGATGAGGCACGTGCCAAGCTGACGAGCGAGCTGGCGGTGCGCGATTCTCGCGAGGAGCAAGCCAAGGCGGCACACGAGCTCGAGCTTGCGCAGGCCAAGCGCGCGAGCGATGACCTGATTCGCTACAAGGATGAAGAGATTGAGCGCCTTAAGGACATGAAGGTCCGCCTGTCCACCAAGATGGTGGGCGAGTCGCTCGAGCAGCACTGCGAGACCGAGTTTAACCGTCTGCGCATGACGGCGTTTCCCAACGCGTACTTCGAGAAAGATAACGATGCGTCCGAGGGTACCAAGGGCGACTTTATCTTCCGCGAGTGCGACGCAAGCGGCAATGAGGTCATTTCGATTATGTTCGAGATGAAAAACGAGAACGACGAGACCGCGACCAAGCATAAAAACGAGGACTTCTTTAAGAAACTCGATCACGATCGTCGCCAGAAAGGCTGTGAGTACGCGGTGCTCTGTACGCTGCTCGAGCCCGAGAGTGACCTCTATAACGCCGGCATCGTGGACGTGAGCTATCGCTACGAGAAGATGTACGTGATCCGTCCGCAGTTTTTCATTCCCATGATTACACTTCTTCGCAACGCCGCCATGGGTTCGCTGCGCTATAAGCAGGAGCTAGCGGAGTACAAACAGCAGAATATCGACGTCACGAACTTCGAAGCCAAGATGGAAAAGTTCAAGAACGATTTCGGTCGCAACTACGAGATCGCGAGCCGCAAGTTCCAAACGGCGATCGATGAGATTGACAAGACGATTAGTCATCTGCAGAAAACCAAGGAAGCGTTGCTGTCCTCCGAGAACAATCTGCGCCTAGCCAACAAGAAAGCCGACGATCTTACCATTCGCAAGCTCACGTGGGGTAACAAGACCATGAAGGCAGCGTTTGACGAGGCACGCGGTGCTGCGCCAGAGACAAACGATGAGCCCGCCGAGGCGGATTCGTATGAGGTCGAGGATGCCGAGTAAGGCATAGCGTATCGCGCAAAAAGCGGGGCCGCTGGCGATGTTGCCAGCGACCCCGCTTTGTTTCGTCCCATTGCGCCCGGCTAGTCCTCGAGCAGGTCCTCGATAAAGCCGACACGGTAGTTCTTGAAGATTACCTCGCCGCCGTCTTGCGTGGCGTCCAGATCGACATCGCCCATGATGCCAAAATCGTGGTCGCCATCCTCGTCGGCAAAGATCTGGTGCACGTGCCATACGTGCGCGGTCTTCTCGTCGGACTCGTCGATGGAGAACATCGCGGCGCTGCGGGCATCTCCGTCGGTGAGGATTTCCTCGTGCTGCTCGTGGTAAGCGTCGAGTGCTTTTTGCCAGCGGATCTCGCTCATGCCCCAGTCGTCGTCGAGCTCGCCCAGGTCGCGAACGTGCTCGCGGGCGGCAAGGGTCACGCGGCGGAAGAGCGCGTTGCGCACCAACAGCGTGCAGCCGCGGCGGTCCGCCACGACCTCGTCGATGCCCTGCGGCGGCGCAGCATCGAGGGCTGCCGGGTTGCCGGCGTTCTCCCACTCGTCCACCAGGCTCGAGTCCACCGAGCGCACCACAAAGCCGAGCCACGAGATAATGTCGCGCAGACGCTCGTCGCGCTTCTCGATGGGCACGGTGCGGTCGAGCGAACGGTAGGCCTCTGCCAGGTAACGCAGCAAAATGCCCTCGGAGCGGGCGATGCCGAGCTTTTGAATGTAACCCTTAAAATCGCTCGCGCTTTCCAGCATATCGCGCAGGACGCTTTTGGGAGAGAGCTGGTAGTCGTTTGCCCAGGGCACTTCCTGGCAGTACTTGTCGAAGGCGGCGTCGAGCAAGTCCTCGAGCGGTTTTTCGTAGGTGACATCCTGGATGCGCTCCAGGCGTTCCTCATATTCGACGCCGTCAGCCTTCATTTCGGCCATCGCGCGGTCGCGCGCGGCGCGCTCCTGTGCGCGCAATACCTGCTTAGGGTCCTCGAGCGTAGCCTCGACCATCGAGATGAGGTCCATGGTATAGGTCTCACTCTCGGGGTCGAGCAGCTCCAGCGCGGCAAGCAAAAACGGCGAGAGCGGCTGGTCGAGCGCAAAGTCCTCGGGCAGGTCGACCGTCAGCGCGTAGTCGATGTCCGGCGCGGCATCAGCCGGAGCGTCGGGTGCGGGCGGCACCTCAGTGCGCACGACGACGCCGGAGTCGATGAGCGTGGCGAAGATCTCGTCGGCACGAACCTCGAGCTTAGCCTTTTCCTCGGGGGTCTGCAGGCTCGTCTCGATGAGGTCGTGTACGCGGGCTCGGGCATCGCCACCCTGCTCGACCACGCTAATCACCATGGAGTGCGTGATGCGCAGGCGCGGCTTGAGTGTCTCGGGCTGCGTCTCGATCAGGCGCTCAAAGGTCTGCTTGTTCCAGGTGACAAAGCCCTCGGGGGCCTTCTTCTTTTTAATCTTGCGGAGCTTCTTGGGGTCATCGCCCGCCTTGGCCATGAGTTTGGCGTTCTCGATCTCGTGCTCCGGGGCCTCGGCGATGACCATGCCCTCGGTATCGAAGCCCGAACGGCCGGCGCGACCGGCAATCTGATGGAACTCGCGTGCGCGCAGGCGACGCATCTTGTAGCCGTCGAACTTGGTGAGCGCGGTGAGCACCACGGTATGGATGGGTACGTTGATGCCGACGCCGAGCGTATCGGTGCCGCAGATGACGGGCAGCAGGCCCTGCTGCGCCAAGCGCTCGACCAGCAGGCGATAGCGCGGCAACATGCCAGCATGGTGCACGCCGACGCCGCATCCAAGAAGGCGTTTGAGAATCTTGCCGAAGGCCGTCGAGAAGCTCGTGCCCTTGGCCGCCTCCTTGATGGCCTCGCGCTGCTCCTTGCTGGCAATGCCAAAGTTGGCGAGGGATTGCGCCGTCGCAAGTGCGGCATCCTGGCTAAAGTGCACGATGTAGAGCGGGGCCTCGCCACGGCGCATGGCGAGCTCGACGGTGCCCTCGAGGGAGGTCGTCACATAGTCGTAGCTCAGCGGCACGGGGCGCGGGGCATCGACGACCAAGTCGCAGGTAGCGCCGGTGTGTTCCTCGAGTGAGGCGGCGATGGCAGTGACATCGCCGAGCGTGGCGCTCATGAGCATGAATTGCGTGTGAGGCAGGGTGAGCAGCGGTACCTGCCAGGCCCAGCCGCGATCGGGGTCGGCAAAGTAGTGGAACTCGTCCATGGCGACGCAGCCAACATCGGCATCTTCGCCCTCGCGCAGCGCGTCGTTGGCAAGGATCTCTGCCGTGCAGCAGATGACGGGCGCCTTGGTGTTGATATGCGTGTCGCCGGTGATCATACCTACGTTATCGCGGCCGAGCACCTGTACCAGATCGAAGAACTTTTCGCTGACCAAGGCTTTGATAGGGGCTGTGTAATAGCAACGTTTGCCCTGTGCCATGCCCATAAAGAGCATGCCCAGCGCAACGAGCGATTTACCTGATCCGGTCGGTGTGCCCAAAATGACGTGATCGCCGGCAGCCAGGTCCATGAGGGCCTCTTCTTGGTGGTCCCACAGCTCAATGCCGCGATCGCTCGTCCATTCAAAGAAGCGTTCGAAGGCCTGATCAGGCGTGAGCCATGGTTCGGGCTCGCTGCCGTCCTCGGGCTCCCACCAGGTGGGGGAGAGCACACCGAGTGAGCCGAATTCGGCTTCGGTTCCCGTGCCGCCCGAGAATGAGCTGGCGGCTCCGGCGCCGGAGACGGTGCTGGCGGCGATATCTGTCGTGGTCTGTGCCATGTGTTTGCTTTCTCTCGCGATTGTCCGCCAACTATTATGGCGTAGCGGCGGCGCGGGGTGCCAGCGCGAAAGAAAATGCAGGAAATGGGCGTTCTGCTCAGCCGTTTGGTGCGGCCGCGAGCTAAGTGAGTAGACTTTTTGCGATTTCGCCAGCACATGGCTTTTGCGCAAGGGTTCTACCTGCGGTTTTATGTTTCGCTATGCGGGCTGTGCCTGGCTATTGCAAAAAAGTCTACTCATTTAGGTTTGAGGGCCGTTCGCTGGCGCCAATTTGCGCTTGTTTGCCGACGCCGCGACCATCAGAAGCCCCTAGGACTCTTGCGGCAGGCGCTTCTTGCCTTTACGGGCGCGGTTTCTAAAGTTCTCGACGGCCTCTTCCATACCCAGAGGTACATAGGTGAGCTCATCGAGGTTTTCGGGCAGGTAGCAGGCGAGGCTTTGCTCCTGCGCGCGGCCCGCCGCGAGCTGTTCATCGCTAGGCTGCGCGCCGGGTGTGGCGCAAATGCCGTAGACGACGGCACCCATCTCGCGCGTGCGGCATTCATATTCGGTCTCGGGATGCTCGGGATGGTCGCGGCGGACGTCGTCACTTACCCAAAGCGTGTCGTAGCCTGCCGCGGCAAACTGTCCCAGGGCATAATCGCGCAATGGCTTGCTGTCGGTGCGCAGCGTGACGGTGGCGTCGGCTGCAAAGAGCGGGCGATAGAGCATTAGATGGTCGACATGGACGAGTCGTTTTTTGGCGTACTTGGCCTTGGGCTGCGGCGTGGGAAAGTTAATGGTAATGGCATCGAGCTCGCCTGCGGCAAACAGTTGCGGCAACGTTGCGGCGCCTCGGGGCAGGACGAGTGCGTTGGATAGCTCCTGCTCGCAGATTTTCTGTGCGGCATAGGCGATGCAGATGGGCTCCTGGTCCATGCCGATAAAGAACGTGTTTGGCTCGCGGGCCGCGCGCTCTACAAGGTACGTTCCCTTGCCACAACCAAGATCCAGATGAAGGTGTTCGAAAGGCTTGCTGCCTGCGGGCGCACAGGCCTCGCGCCAATCTCCGGCATAGGCCTCGGGGTTCGTCTCAATCGCATCGGCGTAGCGCTCCAGGCGCTCCTCGAGTACAAAGTTCTTAGGCGTGCGAACGTGGACGGCTCCCATGAGGCTCCTTGGTCATAAATGCGAAACGCATGGCTGCGCGTTTCGGCAATGCGTTGGAAGAAGGTGGGCATAGCTTGCCCGAAAGTTGCGGTGCGGCTCGGCGGCAAGTCGCCGATGCCTACAGGCGCTTGAGAATCACGTAACGGTTGAGCTCGCCGCTGCGACCGTCGGCATGGAAGCGCTCAAGCTCGCGCACGGGGACCTCGCCGCTCTTGTAGAATGTGCGCACGCCGCGCACCAGGTCGGTGATCTGCTGATCGTCAAAGTGATGGCAATAGCGGTAGGCGTGGCGGTCGTTTTGCCAGCCAATGAGGTGGTCGCCGGCTTCAAACTGCGCGGAATCGTAACTTTCAAACGGCGGGGTGAGCTCGGCGCGGGCTTCGGCGCGAACGGCCTTGCGCGCCATGCGCTCGTCGTTCATAAACTCCCAAAAGCTGATGGCGATGATGCCGCCTGGGCGCGTCTGGCGCACCAGGGCGTCGAACACGCGTACGCGGTACTCGCATGACGGCACGTGGTGCATAAAGCCAAAGCAGACCGAGATGTCGGCGAGCGGGGCGTCGAAAAGCACGTCGGGTGTCTCGGCGGGGTTGAGCTTCATGAGGGCATCGAGTACGTCGAGTTCCTGGAAGTGCAGGTTGGGAATGCGCAGGGCGTGACCGTGCGCATCGATAGCCAAATCCTGACACGAGTCAACACCATAGAACTCAAACGGGCAACTGGCATCTGCCGAGGGGTTTGCGCCGTCGACGCCCTTGGCGGCAAGTGCGCCGCCGGCGGCAAAGTTCTCGAATCGCATGTTGCCGCAGGCAAGATCGAAGACGCGGACGGGATGCTCGATCGTGGCGACGTCGAGCTGCTCGAGCGCTATGTCCATGGTGCGTGCCCAGCCGGGCCACGGTGCCTGGCGCGTATCGGAGAAGGAGGCGGAGTGCTCGCGATAGAACGTATTGTTGAGCTGAATGAGCGATGAGGCGAAATCGCGGTTCACGGCGTGGAACTCCCTCCGTTGGCGGTGTGGAATAAACAGTACGACCATACTACCGTTAACGCCGCAACGGGGACAACAGAGCTGCGGGTCATTGCTTTGTTTGGACACATTTCCGCAGCTCATATGCACCCGCAACCGCCGGTTGTCAAAAATCTCACTAGAATAGGTGGCATGCTTTTGGCGGTGGCGGATAGATTTTTAACTGTGCAAGGCGCCTTAAGAACAAAAACGGTCCGGCGGCACGGCTGGCATCACATAGGAGGAACCATGAATGTAGAAACTGCGCAGCGGCTCGCCGACCTTCGTCGCAGCAAGGGCTTTAGCCAAGAAGGGCTGGCACGAAAGCTGGGGCTGTCGCGCCAGGCGGTCAGTAAATGGGAGCGCGCGGAGAGCTCGCCCGATACCGAGAACCTGATCTCGCTCGCCAAGCTCTACGGTGTGAGTCTGGACGAGCTCCTCAATCCGAGCGCTGAGATCGAGGACGATATCGAGTTTGAGAACGAGGATCGCGCCCGTCAGCGCGAGGCCGAGGCAGCAGAGCGCGCCCGTACCCATGAGGCGGCGGCACGCGCCACGGAGGCAGCTACACAGGCAAGTGATGCCGCGGCCAAGGCGGCGCAAGCTGCAAGTTGGAGCGCGCAGGCCGCCAATGCCGCTACGGCGCAGGTGACGGGTGCCGGTGCGGCCGGCCCGACTCCGGTGAAGGGTCCGTTCCAGTCGTTCCCGTACTGGGCCGTGTGCTGGCTGCTGTTCTTTTTGCTGATGTTCCTGTTTGGCGCCGGCCCCTTTGCCGCGCTGATTTTCTTCACGATTCCCATCTATCACTGGGTGGCACGTGCGCTCGATGGCGATTGGGCGCGCGGGGATATTCAGGTTGGTCCGGCGCCGGCGGTCGCTAGGACTAAGGGGGAGGACGTTTCCACAGCGGTTGACGCTGACATGGCTGCCGCGACCACCGCTGAGTCGAGTGCCAAAGAAGGTGATGAATGATGAAGCTCTCGCATGAGTCTAAGAGGCGCTTGGGCATTGGCATCGTAGCGTTTGTGCTCATCATCGGGCTTGTCTTTGGCATTTCGCGGACATTGATTCATTTTGATGGTCCGTGGGATCTCGACGATGTTGTATCCGGCTTGTCTGGTATGGGCGATGCGTTTGACGAGGACGATTCCTTGAATAGCGGTAACTATTCCGCTCGGCCTCAACAGCTTTCGAGCGAAACGTTTGATGCCGACGCGTTCACATCACTTGACTTGGACGTGACGTCGGGCACGGTCGAGGTCAAACACGTCTCCGGCGGGCCGGTGCGCGTAATTGAAAGCGGTCGCGTGGCAACGGGGACCGTCGCCTTCGATGCGGCAACCAAAAATCTGGCCGAGGTTAAGGGTTCTACGCTCAAGATTCGCCAGTTCGATTGCGATGACGAGCGCGCCATTGACCGCACGGTTACCGTCGAACTGCCGCGCGAAGTTGCCGATAACATGGTGGGCATTACAGCGAATGTAGGAGCGGGCGATCTGACGGTCACGGACATTGCGTGTCATGACCTCAGCCTGACGTTGGACTCGGGAGACGTTGAGTTTGCGGGCGCTGTAACCGACACCCTGAATGCCAAGGTCGGTTCGGGTGATGTGACGTTCGAGCTCTACCAGGCCCCCGCGAAGTCGATGGACGTAAGCGTGGGCTCGGGCGATGTGGAGATAGCGGTTCCGAACTCTGCGGGCTTTAAGGCGAGTCTCACCGTGGGCAGCGGTGACTTCGAGAGCGATTTCCTTCCGCTTGGCTACGATGGCGAGACCATATTGAATCTTGAATTCGACAACGGTGATAAGTCTGCCACGTATCGTTTTAAGGTCGGTTCGGGTGACATGTCGTTTGATCCGGAGTGACATGCGGTTTTCGGAGATCGGTACATATAGGCATGCTCTTTGATGGAGGCGCCGGAGCCGTGACGGGCTCCGGCGCCTTTGCCTTTACAATGGGGTCATGGAACAGATTATTTTGAACATACTCGAGGCTCTGCGTCGCGGCGAGACCGTAGACGACAAGGCACTCGTCAAACTGATACATGCCGAGGCGCGCCGTGAGGGTGCCGACAAACGCGATTTGGCCAAGCGCCGTCTGCTGCCGTTCTACCAACGGGTTAAACGTGAGGAGCCGGCTCGGTGGGCTGCGTGGAATGTCGATGCCGAGTTGGAGCGTCAACTGCTGCAAGTGCTGCGCATGAAGCCTCGTCGCACGGCCTCGGGCGTGGCGACCATTACCGTCATCACCAAGCCCTGGCCATGCTCGGGCGATTGCCTGTTTTGCCCCAACGATCTGCGCATGCCCAAGAGCTATCTGCATGCCGAGCCGGCGTGCGCCCGTGCGGAGCAAAATTGCTTTGACCCGTATCTGCAGGTGAGTGCCCGTTTGACGGCGCTTTCGCAAATGGGGCATGCGACCGATAAGATTGAGCTCATTGTGCTCGGCGGTACCTGGAGCGACTATCCGCAAGGGTATCAGACGTGGTTTATGTCGGAGCTCTTCCGCGCGCTCAATGACGATGCCGTGGCTGGTGTGGCGGCTAACCCCATGTTGGCGCGTCCGGGCATCAGTCGTGCCGAGGCGGGGCGTCTGCTCGATGACGCTCCCGCCGATGCCCTGCCGCCGGTGGTAGCAGAGCGCCGCGAGCGCTATCGGGCCGCCGGCATTGCGACAGACGAGGTCGAGCTTGCTGCCGGCGTTGCCGACGAGCAGGGGCGTGTGGATGCTGCCGTGGGCGGCTATAACCGTGCCGTGCGTCGTCTGTACGGTTCCGGTACGCCGTGGGGCGAGGTCACTGAGTGGCAGACGGCAACGATGGAGGAGCTCGAGCGTCAGCAGCGCATCAACGAGACGGCGAAGCATCGCGTGGTGGGACTCGTTATCGAGACGCGCCCCGATGCTGTAACGCCGCAGGCGCTTACACTCATCCGCCGCCTGGGCTGCACCAAGATCCAGATGGGTATCCAGAGCCTCGACCAGCACCTGCTCGATATCAACGAGCGTCGCATTTCGGTGGCGCAGATCGAGCGGGCGTTTTCGCTTGCGCGCCTGTTTGGCTTTAAGATCCACGCGCATTTTATGCTTAACTTGCTGGGTGCCACGCCCGAGGGGGACAAGCGCGACTACGAACGCTTTATGACCGAAGGGGCCTTTATGCCCGACGAGGTCAAGGTCTACCCGTGCGCGCTCATCGAGGGCTCGCGTCTGGTGGGCTGCTATGAGCGTGGCGAGTGGCGCCCCTATACCGAGGAAGAGCTGCTTGATGTGTTGGCCGATGACATCGTGGTGACGCCGACGTTCTGCCGCATTAGCCGCATGATTCGCGACTTTAGCTCTGACGACATCATGGTGGGCAACAAGAAGCCCAACCTGCGTCAACTCGTCGAGAACCGCCTGGCTGCTCGGGGTGACGGTGCGACGGTGCGTGAGATTCGCTATCGCGAGATCAGCACGGCGGGTGCCGACTTGGATGAACTGTCTTTTGATGAGGTCGCTTACGAGACGCCGGTGACGCGTGAGCGCTTTTTGCAGTGGGTGACGCCGCAGGGCAAGATCGCGGGCTTTTTGCGGTTGTCGCTGCCCGACCATTCGTTTGTTGCCGCGCATGCGGACGAGCTGCCGACGACGCCGGACGAGGCGATGATTCGCGAGGTGCACGTGTATGGCATGGCGGCGCGCGTGGGTGATCAAGGTCAGGCGGCTCAGCATCATGGGCTGGGGCGGTCGCTGGTAGAGCGTGCGTGCGAGATTGCCCGGGATGCGGGTTATGCGCGTATCAACGTGATTAGCGCGATTGGCACACGCGAGTACTATCGCCATCTTGGATTTTATGACCATGGCCTTTATCTGCAAAAGGAGCTCTAGATGAACAAACCGAGTGTTTCTGCCGGCGTCGTTGCCGGCGTTGCTCTGGGAGCTGCGGCGCTTGGTGCGGCCGCCGTCGCTGTTCGTGCCGCCTGTCTGCAGGTTGCGCGAACTCGCAATGGGTTGGCGCGTGTGAAACGCGTGCACGATGAGAGCGGTGACGAGGTCCGTGTGCTCGTGCAGGGCGGCGTCTACCAAAGCGCGAGTTACGTTGGCGAGCGCTGGGCGGAGCCCGTCTTTGCGTACTATCGTGCGTTTGACGACGTGTTTGAGGCCGAGGATGCGATGCGCGACGTTTATGGTCACGGTATCAGCCGTATGCTCATGCTGGGTGGCGGCGGGTTTGCCTATCCCAAGTTTGCGCTGATGTCGCACGAGGGTTTGCGCATGGACGTCATCGAGTATGACGGAGAGATTACGCGCCTGGCGCGCCGCTGGTTCTACCTAGACGAGCTGGAGCGCACGGCGGGCGATCGCCTGCGGGTGATTACCGCCGAGGCGCGTTCGTACCTGGGCGTGACGAGCGTGGGGCATCGTCGCTACGACGTGATCGTGAGCGATTGCTTTGGCGGTGCCGAGCCCGTGCGCGAGCTGGCGACGGTTGAGGCGTTGCGTTTGGTGCGAGGTAGCCTGAACCCCGGGGGCATCTATGTTGCCAATATCGTGAGTGCAAACAGGGGGAGCGACGTGACGTTCCTGCGCGATTGCGTCGCCACGGCACTCGAGGTATTCGCCCGCGCCTGGGTGGTCCCATGTGGCGATACAGAGTTCGGCGGCGAGGAGAACTACCTGCTCATCGCCAGCGACGGCGACTATGCCTTTGCCGAAGCCGTGCCTTTTGACGTCGACTTCCTCGGCACTGCCCTTCACGACAAGTAAGTCTCCCCGTCCCAAAAAGACTGGTTTTATGTGTGGTCGCGCCAGCCGAGAACGCGCTGCTTCATGCCTTCGGTGTCGAGCACGCCTTCGGCAAAGCCCTTGCGCACGAGCTCTTCGGGAACAAACTCGTCGTAGCGGTCAAAGTAAGGCACCTCGCCAGGATAGACGAGCTCGATGGGATCAAGGTCCTTCTCGGCCTCGGCGGCGAGCACCTCAAAGAACGTCTCCTCGTCGGCCTTCATCTTAAACTGCATAAAGTACGGGCGTGATGGGTCGAGTCCGCGAAGGCCCAGCTCCGCGGCACATTTAATCTTGAGCATGCGCTCGAGCGCCAAAAAGGCGTAGCTGCCTAGCCAGGGGAAGAGTACCCAGGTGTCGCCGCCCAGGTTAATGAGCGGTTTAGTTCCCGCACCCGAAATCCCGGCCGTATGGCGAGCCTGCGCCAAGCGGGCCCGTGCGTTACCCATGAGGTACGGATATGTCGCGTGCTCGTTGAGCGCCTTGCGCATGCGCTCGAGTACGTGTGTATTGATGTCGCCGGGGCAGTCGCCAAAGTAGGCCGGCACCCGGCCCTTGACCTGCGTGGCAAAGACGGTGTGGCGCTTCCAGTCCACTTCCTCGACAATCCAGCAGTGTCCGGCGATGGCGATGCGCTCACCGGGCGGTGGCGGATTGACGATCGTACCCAACTCGGCCGATTCGCTGCGAACGGTGAACTCTTCGTTTTCCTGGAATACGGCGTAGAACTTAAAGTTGTTAATGATACGCTCGCCCGCGAGACCCACGATGAGTCCGCCGCCCTCGGTGACTTGGATATGGTCGATCTTAATGAGGTGACGCAGCAGTACGCGATAGTCATCGGCCGAGATGCGATGGAAATAGCTGAGTGTGAGCACGCGCTGGGCAAGCTCTGCCGGCGTGAGCTCGCCGGTGCTGGCAAGCGTCGACATAGTCTGGTGGTAGAGCAGGCTGTAGGGGAGTCGATCGAGCTCGGGCGGCTCGACCCACTTTTCCTCGCGATAGAGTTGTACGAGCGCGATGCCCTGCAGGAGCTTCCACGGAATGGTCTCGGGCATCATCGTGCGCGGCTCGGGCTCTTCCTCGCGCATGACAAACCACATCTCGGGCGGAAGGTCGCGGCGTCCCGTGCGGCCCATTCGCTGCAAAAAGGAACTGACGGTAAATGGCGCATCGATCTGAAACGCACGCTCCAGACGGCCGATATCGATACCGAGCTCCAGCGTAGAGGTGGTGACGGTCGTTTGTGCCTGCTCCTCATCGCGCATGAGTTCTTCGGCCGTCTCGCGCAACGATGCCGAAAGATTGCCGTGATGGATGAGAAAACGGTCGGGCTCGTGTCGACTTTCGCAGTAGCTGCGCAGCATGGAGCACACGGCCTCTGCCTCCTCGCGCGAGTTGGCAAAGACCAGGCACTTACGGCCGCGCGTATGTTCAAAGATATAGCCCATACCGGGGTCGGCGTTGTCGGGCGCCGTGTCGGTGGGGTTGAGAAGCGCCTGCTCGGTCGCTCGTGGGATGTTGACTTCGCCCTCGGGGGCCGAGGAAGTTCGGCGGTCCTTGGGAGCGGCCTTGCCCCGTGCCCGCTCACGACGTTGACGGCGCTCCTCTTGTGTGAGCTGTCCGCTGTGATGCATGTCTTGGGCGCCGGCGGGCAGTGCCACGGATGCCGCCGCCTCGATGCGCTCGCACGCAAGCACTTCGGCCTCTTGAGGACCCGTGCTCTCGAATCCTCGCTGCTGTGCCTGGGGACCCGAGTTGTAGAAGTGCTCCATGGAGATGCGCCACACGCGGCGCGGTTCTTCAAAGCGGGGGATAACGCAGTTGCGCCCCGTTCCCTGTGAGAGAAAGGCGCCCGTGCGTTCGGGGTCGCCGATGGTGGCCGAAAGGCCGATGCGGCGGGGCTGCACGCCTGCCATGCGCGAGAGGCGCTCAATAAGGCAGAGCGTCTGACCGCCGCGGTCGCCGCGCATGAGCGAATGGACCTCGTCGATGACCACGTAGCGCAGGTCGCAAAACATGCGCGGGATCGCCATGTGCTTATGGATCAAGAGCGCCTCGAGCGATTCAGGCGTAATCTGCAAGATGCCGTTCGGTTTTTTGATGAGCTTAGCCTTGTGCGACTGCGAGACATCGCCATGCCAGTGCCAGACAGGGATATCGGCCTCTTCGCAGAGGTCGTTGAGACGGACGAACTGATCATTGATGAGCGCTTTGAGGGGGCCGATGTAGAGGGCGCCCACGCTCGCGGGCGGGTTCTCCCAAAACTCGGTCAGGATGGGAAAGAAGGCTGCCTCGGTTTTGCCGGAAGCCGTGGATGCCGTCAGGAGCACATTATCTTGCGTGTTAAAGATGGCGTCTGCCGCTGCAACCTGGATAGAGCGCAGACTCTCCCAATCGTGGGAGTAGATGAAGTCTTGGATAAACGGAGCATATCTGTCAAAGGCGTTCACGGGGCCTCCTCTCAAAAACGAATCTCTCAACGCGGCTGGCAACGGCTTGCTGCATTGCTTCTTCAACGTTTGCCCAGATAAAACCTGCCAAAATAAACCTGTTCCTTTTTGGCAGGTTAGATGGTGAATTCGGCGAAGTTGCGGTCACCGTCTGCAGCGCCGGTGTCGCCTGTTGCGGCTGCCGGCGCCAGCGCGTCGCCGCCGACGCTTTGCAGCAGCTCCGCCACATTTGCATCGGGGTTCTGACACAGGATATCGAGCAGCTCGATAAAGTCACGGATGACCTCACGCGGCGTTAAGTGCGTATCGGCTCCCACGCGGCCAAACTCAATCTTGAGAAAGTCCACCAAGTCGTTCTCGGTAAGCGTGGGCGTCCAGCCAAAGTAGCCGGCATGGATCTGCATGAGTTTTTCGATGAGCACCAGCAGTTCCTCATAGGTGAGTGGCCGCAGGCGGATGATGGGCGCGAGCATGTCCTTAAGGTCCTCGCGCGCAAAGCGGCCCTGAGCGAGTCGGCTGCGCAGGGCTTCGTAGGAGAACACGCCGCGGCGGCGGTCTTCGATGGAGGTTGGCGTGCCGCCCATGATCATGCCCAGGTACTGCGCTTTGCCCTGGAGCGTGTCGTTGTACATGGTCAAGATCTTCTCGTAGTTGTATTGGCGCGTGATCGCGTTGGGAATCTTGTACAGATTCACGAGCTCGTCGATGAGCACCAGCATGCCCTTGTAGCCGCTGCAGACCAAAAAGCGCGCAATGAGCTTAACGTAGTCGTACCAGTCGTCATCACTGATGATGGTCGAGGAGCCCAGCTCGGCGCGTGCCTCACTCTTGGTGCGGTACTCGCCGCGAATCCATTTGGTCACGCGGCTCATGGCTTCTTCGTCGCCCTCGGATACTGCCGCGCGGTAGCGGCGGAGCATGCGGGCGAAGTCGAAGCCGTGGACCATTTCCTCGAGCGGGGCCAGTTGGGCATTGACGGCAGACTCATCGGCATCGGAACACGAGGCGACCCAGCGATCCAGGATAAGGTTGAGCGCACCGCCCTCGGGGCGCGTTTTAGTCGATATGTTGCGGATGAGCTCACGGTAGGTGGCAAGGCCCTGTCCCTGGCCGCCCTGCAGGCGGCGCTCAGGGGATAGGTCGGCATCGGCCACGACGAATCCCTCGCCCATGGCGTGCGTGCGGATGGTCTGGAGCAAAAAGCTCTTGCCGGCGCCGTAACGACCGACCAGAAAGCGGAAGCTTGCGCCGCCGCCGGCGATGAGACTCAGGTCGGTGAGCAGGGCGCGGATCTCGACCTCGCGTCCTACGGTGATATAGGGAAGGCCGATGCGCGGGACCACGCCGCCCTTGAGCGAGTTGAGAATGACGGCAGCGACGCGCTTGGGCACGCGGGGTGCTGCGGATGCGTTATCACTCATGGTCTAGGTATCCTCTCACGTCTGCTTCGTAGTCCTCGATAATGTGCGGTCCTGCTGCGCCAAATTCAATTACGGTGTCACCCACCAGGTCAAAGAGCGCCTCGTTGATGGTATCGACGAGCATGTCCTCGCTCTGCCCCGACCTCTCCACCGCCGATGCCGTCTGCGCTGCGTTTTGCTCGAGTAGTGCTCGAAGATAGGCGTCTGCGGCGGGATCGAGTGCGGTTGCGGTGGCAGCGGGTGCAGTCGATACGACCGCTGGCGTCGGTGCGAGCAGCGGCGCCACGACACCAAACTGTTCGGTGGATATGGTCGGCTCGTCGGCCTCGTCCTGCCGAATGGGTGCCGCGACCAGCTCGACAAACGCGTCTGCTGCGGGCTCGGCTTTCGGCTGCTCGGAACCCGCCGTATCGACCTCTGCGAGCACATCATCCTCGCGCTCCTCATCAATCAAAAGCGCTTCACGCGTTTGCGCGGCGGCGCTCCGAATGTGCCCCAGCTGACTCAAATCGATATCGATCTTGACGGGCTGGTGCGCGGCGTCCCACGAAAGCCATGCTACGATCTCGTCATCGATGATCTTGGCCAGATACTTGGGGACCTTCTCCTCCTTCAGGGGATGGGTGGGGTCTAGGGCCAGGCGCAGGCGTTGGTCGCAGGCGCGCATCATCTCACCGAGCTTGCTGCTTTTTTGTCTGCTGCCGTGGATGCGCATGCATTCCCAAAAGCCATTTTGGCAGCGGTAGATGTGAATGGGGTCCAGGCGATATTCGCAGTCCTCGTGGCGCTCGGGCGCAAAGAACACGGCCGAGGCAAACATGGTGTAGGGCATGGCCGTCTCCTCCCCAAACAAGCTCGCTACGATGCCGGTCTTTCGGTGCGTGTCATAGTAGCGCGCCATACGTACATACACGGCGCATGCCACGTGGCGCAGGTCGCGATGGTGGGAACGGTCGAGCCGTGAGTTATTCAGGTTGTACGTGGAGAGGGCGTTTATGGCGGTCATGAGTCGCTCCTCGCCTGCCTCGTCGGGCGGAAGGGGGAGCGTGGGCTCGGAGGTTTTGCGACGCTTGGGGACTTGGGCCGACGGCGTCGGTACAGGCGAGAGGTCTCGCGCCGCACGCCGCAGCTCGATAAGGGCGTTATCGAACATGACGGTTTTAGAGTCGCGAAGCAGCTTGGGGTCGAGTCCGTGGAATACGGCGTAATCTTGCAGCCACACGCGTACAAACCGGTCGATGCCGGGCTCGAAGGCGCGATAGGCATCCCAAAAGGCCTTGATCTTGTTAAAACCATCGAGTGGGTCATCTACGCCAATGCCGCAGATCAGCTCATAGAGATACAGGAAGGCAAAGGACGTAGACGTTTCCTCGATGGTTCCGCGGCGCACTTGGGCGCGCCAGGTAAAATAGCCACGCAACTGCCGATCGCTCATGGCGTTGTAGGTGGGAAAGTACGACTTAAAGGTGCCGTTGTAGGGACAGTCGTCCTCAAAGTTGGCCATCAGCAGGCCTTGGCGGTAGAAAAGCTCGGCTTCCGAAAGCCAACGCCCCGCGCCGCCCTTGGGGTCTTCTTGCCAACGCGATATCTCACGCATTTTGCGGTACTGGTCGGGAAGGAAGTTCTGCATCTGGCGGCCGGTCTTGAGAATCGGCTCGTCTGCGTAGATTTCGTTTGAGAAGCGGGCGGACTGATGGGTCCGGGCCTCGGCCATAATGCGCTCGATGAGCATCTTGATGTCCTGGTCGGCCACCGTCTCTCCTCTCCTAACGCAGCTTCGGTGACCTCATATCATAGCACAGCATCAAACAGGTGTTCGAGATACCGCTACGTAGATAGATTTAGAACAGGAGGGCATAGATGACGGCTATGACAACGGAGGGGAGCATATTGGCCGTGCGGAAGGTCTGAGGACGGATGAGGTTGACTCCGACGCAGAAGATGAGCATAGAGCCCACGAGCGATAGGCTGTCGAGGGCGGCGGCGGTCATGATGGGGGAGAGCGCGCCGGCAAACAGCGTAATCGTTCCCTGGAATACGGCAACGGGAAGGGCGGAGAAGATGCAGCCGCGGCCGAGTGAGGCCGTCATGGTGCAGACGATGATGCAGTCCAACGCTCCCTTGAGGGCGAGCGTGGACCAGTCGCCGAGCAGGCCGTCCTGGATCGATCCCACAATGGCCATGGCGCCGATACACACGGTGAGTGAAGTCGAGACGAAAGCGTTGGTGAACTCGTTATCGCCCTCGCTGCCGGTTTTGCGCTTGAGCCATTCGCCAAGGTTTTCAATGGCGGCCTCCAAGTTGATGGCCTCGCCGATGAGCGAGCCGAGGGCGAATGAGACAATGAGCATGGTGGTACCAGTGGTCGCCAGTGCCTTCCCATCGATGATGAGCATCTTTTGCATGGTGCCGCCCAGGCCGATAAACAGGACGCACAGCCCCGATGCTTTCATGAGCGTGTCTTGGATGCGCGGTGTAATGAAGCGGCCGCCCACTAATCCCAAAAGACCGCCCGCAACTAAAAGCACAACGTTGATGATTGTTCCCAAGCCCGGCATGAGCCCTCCTGTATTGATGCCAACGTGGCAATCGTAGCAGAACGAAATGCGAGGCACATCGCGACTCATCTAATACGTTATATAAGTGGTGTTAGGAATGATGCGCAGCATTTAAGCCTCAGGTAGTTGTCGGGACATAGGGATAGTAGTCAAAGCGCAGTGTCATAAGCCGCTGTGGGGATTCAATGGCCGCGGCGATGATATTGGCATCGCGGGCGCGATCAAACCCTTCGAGTTCGATCTGATACGAGACGTCTTGCATAATGTCCAGACGTCGCCAGGCTAGGAGTGTGTCGCCATCGAATTCCAAGGTCTTGCCTCCGTCTGGAGCAACGGCGTATAGACGCAGCTTGGCGGTGGTTGCAGGGTCGACAACCGTGACCTTTTTAATTTCGTTTCGAGTATTCTTGGCGCCCAACAAAGTGAGCAGTGTTGGGGCCACGACCTCGCCCGATGGCAAAAAGACGACTTCGATGGATTCAGGAAATGCGATGATGGCCGACTTGCGGACGGGCTGATTGGCGGCGGCAACTTCGATGTTCGCAGCGTCGATGACCTCTGTGTGGTCGAGCGCGGCAAGCGCGCAGCAGTTACCTTCATCGATCTCTTGAGGATCAGCAAGCCCCAGACTGTCTGCGAGCTCGGGATCGTTTGGATCGGTAGCGGGCTCATTCGGTGCTTCGAGAGAAGCTGGGATGCTGTTTGTCGGCGACGGCGTGTCGCCCGTACCTGCTTCGTTGTCCGCGCTCTCTTCTTGTATGGTTGCGTTGATGGGTTCGTCGTTTGAGGGGAGCGTCTTGGCGTCAAGCGCGGAGGGAAGAATTCCGATGGCTCCGGATCCGTTCCACTCCATTTCGAGAAGCGCCGGGTCGGCAAGAATGCGTTGCCTGCTTTGCGCGTGGGCATCGATTTCAATAGGGCCTGCCTCTATCCCTCGTGTAAGGCTGAGTGATCCGGCTGGCTTCTCGAAATGAGCGTCTGTGTCTTTGGCGCTGACGGCGTAGAACAGCAGGGACGCTTCTCCCGCCGCGATGGCATCGGTGTCGGCTTTGGTCAGCCGCAACGATGCCGTGAATGAGAGGGTGGGCTGCGCATCGTCTGCATTCGCGGCGGCGCAGCCCAGACATATACCGCCTCCTTTCTCAAAAAACGTACCGTCGAAGGCGACCTTCGCTCCGTTCGCCGAGTCATCGACCGAAGCGATGTCGATGCGCATCTCTAAATTGCATGGATCGCCATCCGCATCGAGCACAACCGAGCGCCACGTGCAGACGGCGCACCCCGCCTGGGAGCCGTTTGCCTTGTTCGAACGCTTGATATCCACGACTATCGAGCCGTCCGTATTACGACGAAGGCATCCCGAGGTTGAGATCGCGGCCTGTGCGATCGAAAAACGCTCGTACGCAATGGTGCTCGACGGATTTGGGGCGGAACTTAGGGCTGCTGGTAAGGAGTCTGCCATGACGGGAGTCGCCCAAGCGGCGACAGGCGTTCCGGTTGCGAGCGCGCCGCAAAGTGCGACGACGGGCAAAAGGTTCTTCGATGCCATGGGGTCTCCTTAGCTAATTTAGTGCGGCCTGTCCGTGTTTTGTTTCTGGCTGCGTTTGATGTGCAGACCGAGGCCGGCGGTTCCCGCGCCTGCTGCTGTGGCGCCTGCTGCCAAGAGCCATCGTCTGTCGCCTGTCTGCGCCAACGGCTCCTCGCGGTCGCGGCGGTTGAGCTCCGAGAGGTCGACCGTCACTTGTGTGGCGGCCTGCGCCTGTTCTTGCTGGGCAAAGGCCATGGCTGGCCCAAACGCTAGGATGCTGACGGCGGCGGCCAGGGCGACGGCCTTATGCCGTGTGCGCACCGGGCTCGACCGTCCAGGTGATCGTTGCGACCTGATCGCCTTCGCCGGTTACGTGGAAGATGTCGCGCGTGACGCGGGCGACGTTTCCGCTTGTCTTGAGCTTAATTTTGTCCGTGCCGCCGGCAATGCCCTGGTAGCCCATGTCGAAGGCTGCATTCTTGGAAAGATCGAGGCCCGTCCCCTGCATTGCGGCGCTGGCGTTCTGGAGTGCGCCGTCGGGGCCGACCTTAAAGTCGATGGAGTTCTGCGCGGTTCCGGCCTTGGCGTCGGCGGCAATGGTCCAGGTGTTCATGGCGTCGATCTTCATGTTGGTGACATGGATGCCGTAGGCCGAATGATTGTCGATGGTGGTCGCGTCTTCTGAGGGGCCCTGAAGCGTGCCGTCGGCCTTGGCGACGAAGGGAATAACCGTCGGAACTTTGAACTCAACGTTGTCGATCTCGGTCCTGACCATTACCTTCGTGGTTCCAACGCGCCCGGCTGCCATAGCTGGCGTCGGGGCGGCGCCCATTGCGAGCGCGAGCGCGAGCCCTGTGCCCACGACGAGCGCTCTGACTCCGTTCATGTTCCTGGTGATGTCCATGGTCGTTCCTTTCTATTCGCCGCGGGCCGTCCCCGCGATGATTGGACGAATGCTGGTGAATTGCATGCGGTGCCGCGTCGGCCGGAAGGCTAGTTCTCGGCTTGCTCAACCCGTACCTTGACACGTGTCGGATTGCCGTGGCTGTCGAGGGTCTTGGCATCGAGTGCTTGGATCTCGATGTACGCCTCGCCTTCTTTGATGTCGCCGGCGGGGCACGTCTCGATTGTCTTGCCGGTCTCGACCACACCGGATTCGTACATGGTCTCGTCGTTTTGGATGACGCGGAATCGCTGGGGAAATTTATTGTCTTGGACGTTTTGCACGTTGACGCGCAGCTTGCCGTCCTCCTGCAGCTGAGCGACCGGCGCGACCGAAATCGTCATCATGTTGTCGCGGACGATGGCGTCGAGCTCATCTTGGATTTCCTGACGCGTTTTGCCCTCGGCCGTCGTGACCGAAGCGCCCGCCTCGGGTACGGGCTGCGACTGCCAAGCGTATAGTCCTACGGCGACAAAGGCGCAGACGATGGCCAAGCAGGCAACGATGAGCTTCTTGCGACGACCCAGGCCTACAAAGTTGGGTGGCTTCTTCGCGCTCATGCGGCATCCTTAGCGGTATAAATACGCGCAAAGGTGGACGGGTCCGCTCCAAAGAGCATATGAAGCATCAGGCGGCGCGAGTAGACAAGCTCGTCGAAGTCGGGAGGGAGCACGATGTCGTGGATATGCGCGATGTGGTGGGCGAGCGCCGAGAACGACTCGGGGTCGCAGATCACATCGGTGGTAACGTGGTAGACCGTCGTGTCGGGGAATGCCTCTTCGTCGAAAGGCAGGAGATGGGGATCGTCGTCGACTTCGATGGCGATGCCGTACTGGGGCCAGTAATATGCCATGGGAACCTCCCTGCTTCTGGGCCAAAACTTCTATCGGTTTTGGCTGTCGACACCGACCGTATCAGCCGCTACTTGACCAATTTCTGACCAAATGCTTGACGGATTGGCGTCTCCGCAGGTAAAAGGCGGCAAAAAATACTCCAACTTTTTTCGAGCGACAATCGCGCGGTCGGCGACGGCGGGGTCATATGTGTCAAAAGCATCGTCTGCCGAGGAAGCCTTGCCGTTCGCCGAATTGCACGAACGTAAAAATCGCCAATTATGGAGACGGTCTCGAACACGTCGACGAAACGATGCGGTAACATCTCCCTGCAGACACTGTAGTTAGCTAAAGGGGGAGTTCGCGTGTCTGCAACCATCAAACCCTTCACCGACGAGTTCGAAGAGTATGGTCGCGATGAGTCTCGCGCATCGGGCGAGGCCTCGAGCATCTCGTTTCCGACAACGGAAGACGAGGTCCGTGCCATTTTGGAAAAGCTCTATGCCGAGCGTGTCCCGGTAACGGTTCAGGGCGCCCGAACCGGCCTTGCCGCCGGTGCCGTGCCCCACGGCGGGCATATCTTCAATACTTCCCGTATGAATCGCTACTTGGGCCTTCGCCGCGATGAACAAGGCCAATTTCTGCTGCGCGTGGAGCCGGGCGTTGTGCTCTCGGAGCTGCGCAAGCAGCTGGGCAAGAAGGTGCTGCCGACTGCTGGTTGGGACCAGGCATCGCTTGAGGCCTACGAGGAGTTCCAAGAGGCCCCCGAGCAGTTCTTTCCCACCGATCCCACCGAGACGTCTGCCTGTCTGGGCGGCATGGCGGCATGTAACGCCTCTGGTGCCCGCAGCTACGCCTACGGTCCCATGCGCCCACATATCACGGGACTCCACGTCGCGCTGGCTGATGGCGATTTGCTTGAGCTTCAGCGCGGCGAGGCTTTTGCCCAGGGCCGCCACCTGTCGCTCGTGACGGCAGCGGGCCGTACGCTCGAGCTCGATCTTCCCGACTACACCATGCCCAAGACAAAAAATGCCTCAGGCTATTTCGTTGCGGACGAAATGGACGCCATCGACCTCTTTATCGGCGCTTGTGGCACGCTCGGCGTTATCACCGAGCTCGAGATTGCCCTGCAGGCGGCACCTGCGGTCGTTTGGGGTGTGAGCTGCTTTTTCGATAGCGAAGACAAGGCCGTGTCCTTTACCGATTCCGTGCGCCCCGTCCTGTCCCACGCGGCTGCCATCGAATATTTCGATGCGGGCGCCCTGGATATTCTACGTCGCCAGCGCGAGCAGTCGACGGCGTTTGCCTCGCTGCCGGCGCTCGACAAAGAGGCGAAGGTCTGTGTCTACGTGGAGCTCGACTGCGATGACGAGGCCCAGGCGACCGAGGAACTGTACCACCTGGGATGGGTGCTCGAGTTTGCGGGCGGCAGCGACGATGCGACATGGGTCGCGCGCACCGAGGTCGATCGCGAGTGCCAGCGGTTCTTCCGCCATGCGGTCCCCGAGAGCGTCAATATGCTTATCGACGAGCGCCGCCGCACGGATCCCACCATCACCAAACTGGGTTCGGACATGTCGGTGCCCAATGCACGCCTTGCCGATGTCGTGGCCCTCTATCGCCGCACACTGGCCGAAAGCGGGCTTGAATCTGCTGCCTGGGGGCACATCGGTAACAACCATCTGCATGTGAACATCCTGCCGCGCGATGCGCAGGACTACCGCCGCGGTGGCGAGCTGTTTGCCCAGTGGGCTGCGGAGGTAACGGCTATGGGCGGTGCCGTTTCTGCCGAGCACGGCGTCGGCAAGATCAAAGCGGGCTTCTTAGAGACAATGTACGGTCACGAGGCCATGGTCGAGTCGGCGCGGCTCAAGCTCCAGCTCGATCCCGACGGGCAGCTGGGTCGCGGCAACCTGTTTTCGGAGAAGCTCTTGGATGAGCTCGTCCAGAAAGGGGGCGCGTGAAGATGAGCGATTTCCATATGGTGGTGTGCGTCAAGGCCGTGCCGGGCAGCACCGAGGTCAAGATGGACCCCAAGACCAATACCATCGTGCGCGATGGCAAGCAGGCGGTCATTAATCCCTTTGATGCGAGCGCTTTGGAATGCGCGCTGGCGCTGAAGGACGACTTTATCGGCTTTGGCATGGATGTGCGCGTGACGGTGGTGTCGATGGGCATCCCCGCGACCGAGTCGCTGCTGCGCGACTGCATCGCTCGAGGCGCCGACGACGCGCTGCTGCTGACCGATCGCGCCTTTGCAGGTGCCGATACCCTGGCGACCACCTATGCTCTCAAATGCGGCATCGAGGCGCTTGACGAGGACTTCGACCTGCTCATCTGCGGCAAGATGGCGGTGGATGGCGATACGGCCCAGATTGGTCCCGAGCTTGCCGGTGCCTTTGAGATTCCCTGCGTGACCGACGTGAGCTGCGTGCAAAGCGCGGGCTTTACGACGTGTGGCTCGCTGGCGCTCGTTCACGGATGCGATGCCGGCGAGGAGACGGTGTGTCTTGAGATGCCGTGCGCGATGACGACTGCCAAGGAGATTGGCCAGTTGCGTATGCCGAGTATTGCCGGTATTCGCGCGGCGGAGGAGACGGACGTGCGCGTGGTCAGTGCCGCCGACGTGAACGCCGACCCCGCGCGTTGCGGTCTTGCCGGGTCGCCGACACAGGTCGTGCGCTCGTTTGTGCCCGACCGTGACCAAACGTGCAAGGCCGTTGAGGGGACGGCGTCCGAGCAGGCGGTAGAACTTGCCAAGATTATCGAGGGGATGGCATAGATGAGCGGACTGATTATCGATAGCGAAGCCTGTATCGGCTGCGGTCGCTGCGTTCGCGCCTGTGCCTCGGGCGGCATCGTAGTGGAAGGCGAGCGACCCAACCGATGCGCCCACGTAACCGACGGCTGCATCCTATGCGGTGGGTGCGTCGACGCCTGCCCTGTCAACGCTATCTCGATCGAGCGTGATGAGGCCGCTGGTGCGGTGGACCTTGATGCATATCGAGACATTTGGGTATTCGTGCAGACCGACGAGCGCGATACGGTGACTCCCGTTGCCTATGAGCTTATGGGCAAGGGCCGCGAGCTTGCCGATGCTCGCGGCTGCCGTCTGGTGGCACTGGTCGGTATGGCCCCCGAGGGCTCTCTCGGTGACCTGGAGCATCTGGTTTGCGCAGGCGCCGACGAAGTCCTGGCCTGTCGCGACGAGCGCCTGCGCCAAAACGATGCGGAGGTCTACGCCCGCTTGATCTGCGATTTGGTAGCCGAACGCAAACCCGAGGCCATCCTATACGGTGCGACCGCTTTTGGCCGCGAACTGGCACCCGGCGTTGCCGTGCGCTTGCAGACGGGCCTTACGGCTGACTGCACCGTACTTTCGATGGATACGGAGACGGGACTGCTGCAACAGACGCGTCCGGCGTTTGGCGGCAACCTGATGGCCACCATCGTCTGCCCCAATCATCGTCCCCAGATGGCAACGGTTCGTCCCGGCATCTTTAAGGCACCCGACTTTGACTACGGCCGCTCCGGCACGATCACCCAGATATCGCTTGCGGATGATGTTAAGGCCCGTGTCGAGATCTCGATTCCCGCCGAGGAGTGGGGGCAGCAGGTCTCGATCGCCGATGCCGAGCGCCTGGTCGTGGTGGGTCGCGGCATTGGTTCCAAGAAAAACCTGCCGCTGATGCGAAGACTCGCCGAGGCTCTGGGAGCCGAGCTTGGCTGCACGCGACCTGTCGTGGAGGCCGGCTGGTTGGAGTATCGCCATCAGATTGGCCAGACCGGCGTATCGGTTTCGCCTAAGCTTCTCGTGAGTATCGGTGTTTCGGGCGCCATCCAGCATCTTGCCGGCATCGGTGGGGCGGAGTGCATTATCGCCATCAACGAGGACCCGGATGCCCCCATTTTTGGTGCTGCCCAGTACAAGGTTGTTGGGGACGCCGTCGAGGTCGTTGAGGAGCTGCTGGCCCAGCTTGAGCGCTAGGCGCGCGCCAGCCAGTCACGCATCTCGTCCTTTAGACGGCTCCAGGTTGCCTGCGTGGCGGGATCGGTAAAGGGTCGCGTAATGCCAAAGGGCGCGTCGAGCAGGCGGTGGATATCGCCCTGTTCGCGCGCCAGCGCGCGGCTTGCTGGATAGACGAGTTCAAACATAAAGCAGATGAGTCCCACCAGGTAGTCTGCGGGCTCGTTGCGTTCATCGCGTGCGACGCAGCGGTGCTCGTCAAAGGCGGCAAGTGTCGGCGACGAGAAACGGCTGCCGAGAAACGTCTTCTCGTCCACCTTGAGGATGGTGTCGACGGTGCTGTCGGCGATGGTGCGCATAATGTCGATCTTGTCACCATCGCGCACGATATCGCAGAAGCTTCGCGTGCGCACGTCGAGCTGCGCGGGTAGACGGAAATCGCTGTGATAGGCAATGCTCGCTCGGATGAGCTCATCTTCTGCCGGGTCATCGATAAAGTCGCGGATGCTCGTTACGGCGGGTGCATCGGCGGGATTCTCGCCAAAGAGGACCTCGATGCCCAGCGCCGCATGGCTCATGCTCTCGGCGTCCTTAAAGGTGTCCCAGCGTCGTAGCTGCTCAAAGCGGCCCATATCGTGTAGCAGGCCGCAAAGCCATGCCAGGTCAATATCTTCTGACGACCAGCCCTGCTCGCGCGCTACGGCATCGCATGCCTCGGCCACGTGGTATGTATGCTCGATTTTGAGCGCGATGCGTGGGTTGGTGGCGTCGTAGGCATCGGTGTAGCTTTTGAAGGCCGCGTGCGCCCGGTCTCGATCGATAGCTGTCATAATGACTTCCTAAAAAGTTGTGTCTTTCGATCCGGTGGCAATTGTAGGTGAACTCGGTTGCTGTCGGATGATGATTCTGCCGTGTCGCTGCATGCGGCTCGGAGACCTTGTCAGGATGAGAAGCGTATGGTGCTCAAAATCGTTAGAACCGTCTGGCCAGTGATGCTTACCTATGTTGCAATAGGCACGCCGTGCGGAATGATCATGGGGCAGACGGGAATGGAGCCCTGGATGGTCTTTGCCCTGAGCAGCACGTTTGTGACGGGCAGCGGCCAGTTTATGATCTGCAATCTTTGGCTGGCGGGCGTACCGGCACCTTCGATTATCGCGAGCGTTGCCGCCATCTCCTCGCGTTTTGCGCTTTACTCGGCATCGATCGCGCCGCATCTGACGGGTGCCTCGAAGCGTCAGACGTTGGCTGTTGCCGCGACACTTACCGAGGAGGCATATGGCATCTCGCTTGCCAAGTTGGTTGAAGGGGAGGATTGGGGCCCGCGCGAGTCCTTTGTGCTCAACGTGATCCTCATCGCAACATGGGGCGTTTCGTGTACGATGGGCGCCATCGTCGGCGCCGTTGTCGATGTTCCCACCGCCATTGCAGCTTTTGTCTGCACCTCGCTCTTTATCTGCCTGCTCTTTTCGCAGCGGCTGTCGCGCGGCAACGTTGTCGCGGCGGTTTCGGGCGCGGTGTCCGTCGCCGTATGCAAGTTCTTGGGCCTCACGAATATTGCCGTGCCGGCAAGCGTCGTGGTCGGCATTACCATTGCGCTGGCGTGCGATGCTCTATTTGACGGAAGAGGTGCCCGCGATGCCCGTTAACGAGTTCTTAGTTCTGTGGCTGTCGTCGTGGGCTGCTATCGCGTTCTTTCGCATCGCGCCGGCGTTCGCCTTGCGCGGGCGGACCCTGTCGCCCCGCATTACCGAGGCCCTGGGCTATATCCCGCCCGCTGCCTTTGCCGCGCTGGTCGCCAACGACTTGGTGAGCCCCGGCGCGTTCGACGCGGGACTCTGGCCTGCCTTGGTTCCCTGGATTGCGGCCGCCGGCGTCGTGGCCGTGGCGGTCAAGACAAAATCGATGCTGTGGTGCTGCGTCTCGGGCATCGTAATCTATATTGTCTTGAGCCTTATATAGGGGTGGCGTCGCGGGCGCCGAATCTCGTTCCATCCCAACTTGTCGGATTTTTCACCGAGCTGGTCTATTTCTTCTGGTACCATGGTTAAACTTTACTGTAGCAAAGCGTGACGTGGGCTTTTGTATCCCGTCAGCGAAAATGGGGGTTTCATGGCACAGGAAGCAACCGCCAACGAGCAAAAGAAATTCAAGGTCCCGCGCATCCCGGGCGACATCATGATCTATCCCATGATCGTCGGTCTTTTGCTCAACACCTTCTGCCCGCAGGTTTTTGAGATCGGCGGCTTCTTTACGGCTGCCTGCCGCGGTGGGTCCAATACCATCGTCGCCGCGATCCTGCTGTTTGTGGGCGCCGGCATCAGCTTTAAGTCCACGCCGGGCGCCATCAAGACCGGCATCGTCGTGCTGATTCCCAAGCTGGTCGTCGCAGCGGCTCTCGGCCTGGGCGTGGCATATTTCTTTAACGACAACTTCCTGGGTCTGAGCTCCGTGTCTATCATCGGCGGCATCACGTTTTGCAACATGGCGCTCTATACGGGCATCATGGGCGAGTTCGGCGATGAGTCCGAGCAGGGCGCCGTCGGTATCCTGTTCTTTACGGCCGGCCCCGCCGTCACGATGATCATCCTCGGTGTTTCCGGCCTCGCCAACATTCCCATTGGCACCATTATCGGCTCCATCTTGCCACTCGTTATTGGCATGGTTTTGGGCAACCTGTTCCCGTTTATCAAGAACCTGCTGGTTCCCGGTGCCAATCCCGCGATTGCCGTCATCGGATTTCAGCTCGGTGCGTCCATGAGCCTTTCGAGCTTTATCGCCGGTGGCATTTCGGGCATCCTGCTGGGCCTCATCACGCTCTTTATCGTCGGTCCCATTACCTTTGCCTTCGAGCGCCTGTGTGGCGGCAACGGCAAGGCGGCTGTGGCATGCTCCACCATTGCCGGCACGGCCATGACCACGCCGGTCGCCCTCGCCGAGGTCGCTCCGCGTTATGCCGAGCTTGCGCCCACCGCGTATGCGCAGATTGCCACCGCCGTCATCATCACGGCAATCAT
Source organism: uncultured Collinsella sp. (assembly GCA_959020715.1). Classification (GTDB taxonomy): domain Bacteria; phylum Actinomycetota; class Coriobacteriia; order Coriobacteriales; family Coriobacteriaceae; genus Collinsella. The sequence continues at coordinate 96,332 of CAUESV010000006.1, forward strand.
GGCTCCGATTCTGACCGGCTGGGTCGATAAGAAGTTCTGCCACGGCAAAGAGGATCTGTCGGCCGAAGGCGTCGAGGCTATTGAGGAGGCCGTCGCGACCGACATCGACGGCGAGTAATCGTCGACGCGAGTCAATCAAGCCGGCGTGTGCAATTCGCGCCGTCAGAGCGCCCGAACGAGAGCTGCCTTGCAGTAACGTTCGGGCGCTCTGCTATTATTCCCTTTACCCCTGCGGAGTAAGGGGCGTATATTGCCCAGACACGAATCGGGCGATTCTGACCACTTGGATATTGAAGGGAGGGCGTCTAGTGGTTAAGGCACTCAAGATCGAGATATTTCTGCTATGCATGATTGTTCTTATCGGGCTTGCCGTACGAAGCCGCCGCTCCCTGTTCTCGAGCACCCAGCAGCTTTTGTTTAGCATGCTGGGCTACACGTCTGCTGCCTACATTTTCTTCGATATGATCTGGACGCTCTCGGACGGCGTGAACACTCCTGTAGGCATCACGGCCAACTGGATTTCCAACGCGGTCTCGTTTTCGCTGTTCGCCATCGCGTGCCTCATTTGGTTTTTCTATTCCGAGACGATGCAGGGCTCACGGCTCCTGACCACGCCCTACAGGGTGGTACTTTTAACGTTACCAACCGCATTGGTGGTCGTGCTGGCATTTACCAGCTACTGGACGCACGCTATGTTCTATATCGATGCACAGGGCGTATATCGTCGCGGCTTTGCTTATATGATCCAGCCCATCGTGAGCTACTGCTACGTTATATATACGTCCTTGCATGCCTTTATTCAGGCTCAAAAAGTCGAAAGCCTGCAAAAGAAGGCCATTTATCACACCCTAGCCTTTTTTGCGATTCCCGCTCTGGTGGGCGGTACCTTCCAGGTTTTGTTTTCGGTACCGGGCCTTTGCGTCGGTATAACGCTGAGCATCCAGCTGCTCTACATCATCTGCCAGGAGCAGCTGATCTCGACCGACCCGTTGACTGGCCTTAACAATCGCAACCGTTTTGAGACCTATATGCTGTCGCTGTTCTCGGGTATTGACCAGGCCGATGGTGTGTATCTGCTTATGATGGACGCTGACGGCTTTAAGCAGATTAACGACCGGTATGGACATGTTGAGGGCGATCATGCCCTCCGGGTCATATCTGCTACGCTCAAAGAGGTCTGCTCGGCGTCTGGTGGCTTTATCGCACGTTATGGCGGCGACGAGTTCGTGGTGCTCCAAAAGGCGGCAGCGGACCAGGACATCATACGTCTGTGCGCGGCAATCAACGATGAGCTCGCACGCGCCGAGGTGCCGTATGCTTTGCGGATGTCTATCGGTTACGCGCGGGTTGGCGATAGTGTCGATACTTGGCAAGACTTACTTCGCGCTGCCGATGCGGAGCTCTACCGCGTCAAGGCCGAGAAAAAGAAAGCCGGCATCCAGATACGCTAGAAAAAGGGGCGCACGCTTGCGTGCGTGGCGGCCCTCAGCTTACCGATGTACCCCATTAAACTAAAGTGTGCGAACGCCATTCCTAAAAAGGTGAGCTCGCTAGGCTTTTTTGGGTTTGTTGACGATGATGATGCCGCCGCAGACCAACAGCAGGGCAACGATGACGGTAACGGGGCTCGTGCCCGCGCCTTCGCCGAGCAGCAGCGCGCTCAGCAGCACACCAAAGACGGGGTTCATAAACCCAAAGACCGAGACGCGGCTGACGGGGTTGGCGGCAAGCAGTCGCGACCACAGCGAGTAGGCGACCGCGGAGATAAGCGCCATGTAGATGATGAGCGCGATGGCAGGGGCGATCGCAGTAGGGGAGAGCGCACCGCCCATCAAAAAGCCGATGGCGGTGAGGACTAGGCCGCCGACTAAAAACTGCCAGCCGGCAAGCAAAACACCGTCGTGCTTGCGCGAGAAGATGCCGATCAGGCAGGTCGAAAGGGCACCTGCGACGGTGGAGGCCAGGATAAAGCCCTCGCCGTCGAGCGTAAAGCCAAAGGTGCCGTCCGCGCCCGAAAGGTTGACGAGCGCGACACCGGCAAAGCCCAGTACGCAGCCGAGCACTTTGGCCGTACTGAGCTTTTCGGTGCGAAACGCCAGGGCGGCAAAGAGGGCTGCGAGGAAGTTGGCGCTGGCCTCGATGATGGAGCTCGACATGGCGCTGGCGCGCGAGAGGCCCAGATAGAAAAAGAAGTACTGACCGATGGTCTGAAAGAGCGACAAGATAAAGATGGGCTTGATATCGCGTACCTGTGGGACGAGCGGACGGCGCTGGGCCGCACTCATACCGGCGATAACCAGGATACCGGCAAGCGTGAAGCGCAAACCTGCAAAGAGCAGTTGTGAGGCGCTATCGTGCGCCGGGATACCAAAGAGTGCGTAGCCGATCTTGATGCAGGGAAAGGCCGATCCCCAGAGTGCACAGCAAACAAGACAGCCCAGGATAAGTCCGGGCAGGGTGGCGAGATACGGCTTGCGGCTTTCCATGATGTCCTTTCTATATGTGCGAAGCAAAAAAGAACCCGCCACCGGGTGTGCCGGTGGCGGGTGTTGTTACCCGAGGGGATTGTACCCGATGGGAAAGCTTTAAGCGAAGTAGGCTACGCCGCTCTCAAAGATCGGCATGAACTTATCGCCGGGGACATGCTCGGGCACGTTGCGGTACAGGTTGTCGCCGCGACGCTCGGCATGGCCCATCTTGCCCAGGACGCGGCCGTCGGGGCTCGTGATGCCCTCGATGGCGAGTGCGGAGCCGTTGGGGTTGACGGAAAGGTCCATGCTGGGCTTGCCGTCCTCGCCCACGTACTGCGTGGCGACCTGGCCGTTGGCGATCAGCTGGGCGAGCACCTCGTCGTTGGCGACAAAGCGGCCCTCGCCGTGGCTGATGGCGACGGTGTAGGGGTCGTCGAGGCTGCACTGCGACAGCCACGGGGACAGGTTGGACGAGATACGGGTGCGCACCAGGCGGCTCTGATGGCGACCGATGGTGTTGAACGTCAGCGTGGGCGCGTCGGGCGTGGCGTCGACGATATCGCCGTAGGGTACCAGGCCGAGCTTGACCAGGGCCTGGAAGCCGTTGCAGATGCCCAGCATGAGGCCGTCACGGGCCTTGAGCAGGTCGCGAACTGCCTCGGTGACCTCGGGAGCGCGGAAGAACGCCGTGATGAACTTGGCGGAGCCGTCGGGCTCGTCGCCGCCCGAGAAGCCGCCGGGGATCATGACAATCTGGCTTGCACGGATGCGGCGGGCAAGCTCGTGGGTGCTCTCGGCGACGGCCTCGGGCGTGAGGTTGTTGATTACGAAGGTGTCGGCCTCGGCGCCGGCTGCGCGGAAGGCACGGGCACTATCGTACTCGCAGTTGTTGCCGGGGAACACCGGGATAACCACGCGCGGGCGGGCGATTTTGGCGCCGCCGTACACATGGATGTCCTTGGCACGGAAGTCGATGGTCTCGACCTCGGCGGTCTCGCCGGCGCTGCGGTAGGTGAAGACACCTTCGATGCCGCTCTCCCAGGCCTCCTGAAGCTCGGAGAGCTCGATGACCTCAGAGCCAGTATCGATGACGTAACCCTCAACGGTGGTTCCCAGGGGCTCGACGACAACGCCGTCGGCGACCTCGGGCAGCTCGGCGTCATCGGCGAGCTCGACGATAAAGCTGCCGTAGAGCGGGGTGAAGAGGCTCTCCATGTCCACATCCTCGGCAAGCTCGATGCCGATCTGGTTGCCGACGCACATCTTAAAGAGGCTCTCGGCGCCGCAGCCGTAGCCGGGCGTGGAGACGGCCAGGGCGTCGCCGGTGGCGGTGAGCGCCTCGACGGCGTCAAATGCGGCGAGCAGCTGCTGGGAATCGGGGCGGTAGTCCTCGCCATAGGTGGCGGGGGCGATACGGACGACGCGGTGCGTCAGGCCCTTGAACTCGGGGGAGACGGCGCGGGCCGCCTTGCCCACGGCGACAGCGAAGCTGATCAGGGTCGGCGGAACGTTGAGCTCGCCGGCCTCGTCCTCAAACGAACCGCTCATGGAGTCCTTGCCGCCGATGGCACCGGCACCCAGGTCGACCTGGGCCATAAGGGCGCCCAGGACGGCAGCCATGGGCTTGCCCCAGCGCTCTGCCTCGGTGCGCAGACGCTCGAAGTACTCCTGGAAGGAGAGGTAGGCACGCTTGTGCTCAAAGCCGGCGGCCACGAGCTTGGCGATGGACTCGACCACGGACAGGTAGGCGCCCGCAAACTGGTCGGCCTCCATCAGATAGGGGTTGAAGCCCCATGCCATGGCGCTCGCCGTGGTGGTCTCGCCGTCCACGGGGAACTTGGCGACCATGGCCGAGCTCGGGGTGAGCTGCGTCTTGCCGCCAAAGGGCATGAGCACGGTCGCGGCGCCGATGGTGGAGTCGAAGCGCTCGGAAAGGCCCTTGTTGGAGGCAACGTTAAGATCGGTGACGAGCGAGGTCATGCGTTCGGCAAGCGTGGTGCCGGCCCAGCTGGGCTGCCACACGCTGCGGGCGCAGACGTGGGCGACCTGGTGCTTGGGCGCACCGTTGGAGTTGAGGAACTCGCGGGACAGATCGACGATGGCAACGCCGTTCCAGGCCATGCGCATGCGCGGCTCGGCGGTAACCTCGGCGATGACGGTTGCCTCCAGGTTCTCCTCGGCGGCGTAGCCCATGAACTCCTCGACGTCACCGTCGGCGACGGCGCAGGCCATGCGCTCCTGGGACTCGGAGATAGCGAGCTCGGTGCCGTCAAGACCGTCGTACTTCTTGGTCACGGTGTCCAGGTCCACGTACAGGCCGTCGGCAAGCTCGCCTACGGCGACCGAGACGCCGCCAGCGCCAAAGTCATTGCAGCGCTTGATCAGACGGCAGGCGTCGCCGCGGCGGAACAGGCGCTGCAGCTTGCGCTCGACCGGGGCGTTGCCCTTCTGGACCTCGGCACCCGAGGTCTCGATGGACTCGGTGTTCTGGGTCTTGGAAGAGCCGGTGGCGCCACCGATGCCATCACGGCCAGTGCGGCCGCCCAGCAGGATGATCTTGTCGGTGGGGGCGGGGCACTCGCGACGAACGTGGTTTGCCGGGGTAGCGCCCACGACGGCGCCGACCTCCATGCGCTTGGCCACGTAACCGGGGTGATAGAGTTCGTTGACCTGACCGGTGGCAAGGCCGATCTGGTTGCCGTAGCTGGAGTAGCCGGCGGCGGCAGTGGTCACGAGCTTGCGCTGCGGCAGCTTGCCCTCGAGCGTCTCGGAGACCGGGACGGTGGGGTCGCCGGCACCGGTGACACGCATAGCCTGGTACACGTAGCTGCGGCCCGAGAGCGGGTCGCGGATGGCGCCGCCCACGCAGGTGGCGGCACCGCCGAAGGGCTCGATCTCGGTCGGGTGGTTGTGGGTCTCGTTCTTAAAGAGGAACAGCCAGTCCTGGTCCTCGCCATCGACATCGACCTTCACCTTGACGGTGCAGGCGTTGATCTCCTCGGACTCATCGACATCGGTCATGACGCCGGTCTTCTTGAGATACTTGGCGCCGATGGTGCCCATATCCATGAGGCAGACGGGCTTGGTGTCGCGACCGAGTTCGTGGCGCATCTCCATGTAGCGGTCGAAGGCCTGCTGCACCACGGCGTCGTCGATCGTCACGTCGTCCAGGACGGTGCCGAAGGTGGTGTGGCGGCAGTGATCGGACCAGTAGGTGTCGATCACGCGGATCTCGGTGATGGTGGGGTCGCGATCCTCATCGCGGAAGTACTGCTGGCAGAAGGCGATGTCCGCCTCGTCCATGGCAAGGCCGCGCTCGGAAATAAAGGCGGCAAGGCCGGCTTCGTCGAGCTCGCGGAAACCGTCGAGCACCTCGACGGGCTGGGGCTCGGGGGTCTCCATGTACAGCGTCTCGGGCAGGTCGAGCGAGGCGATGCGCGCCTCGACGGGGTTCACCACGTAGTGCTTGATGGCATCAATGGCGGCCTCGTCCAGAGCGCCCGAGATCATATAGACCTTGGCGGAGCGCACGGCGGGGCGCTCGCCCTGGCTGATGAGCTGCACGCACTCGCTGGCGGAGTCGGCGCGCTGGTCAAACTGGCCAGGCAGGAATTCGACGGCAAAGACGGCGCCATCGCTTGCGGGGAGCTCGTCGTAGGTCACATCGACCTGGGGCTCGCTAAAGACGGTCGGCACGCAGGACCGGAAAAGCTCCTTGTCGATGCCCTCGACGTCGTAGCGGTTGATAATCCTCAGGGCCTCGATGCCCTTGATGCCGAGAATCTCGGTCAGCTCGCCCTTGAGCTGCTGAGCCTCGACGTCGAACCCGGGTTTCTTCTCCACGTAGATACGAGAGACCATTGGTTCCTGCCTTCCTGATCGGTTGGGCGTACGGTACGGTATGCGGCAGCGGTCGGTTTGCGGGGTCTGCCCTGCGGTCGCCTTGAGCCACATGTTTGTAAACCTCACTATGATACGACAGCTCGCGGCGCGTTGAGGACGGCGAGGGTGCTACAGTGAAGCGCAAACAAGAGAAAGGCATCACATGGCATTCGTTTCGCTCGCCATCATCGCACTCGTGGCCTTTGCGAGTCCTTTTATCGCCTCGGCGATTCCCGGAAAACCCGTTCCCGAGACGGTCTTTTTGCTCGTGCTCGGCGCGGTGCTGGGACCTCATATGCTCGGCGTCATCCATGTAGATGCTGAGGTCTCGCTTGTGTCCGAGCTGGGCCTGGCCTTTTTGTTCCTGCTTGCCGGCTTTGAGATCGACCCCAAGAGCATCACGGGCGTCGAGGGGCGCTACGGCTTGGCGACGTGGGTCGTCACGTTTGGCATCGCCTGGCTTGCCGTGCGCTTTACCCCGTGGTTTTCGGTCAGCCATTTCGACGGTATCGCCGTGACGCTTGCCCTCACTTCTACGGCGCTCGGCACGCTCGTGCCCATTATGCGCGAGCGTTCACTTGTCGGAACGCGCGTGGGCGACTCGATTCTCGCGTATGGCACTTGGGGCGAGCTCGGTCCCGTGCTCGCCATGTCGGTGCTGCTGTCTGCCCGCACTGGCATCCAAACGCTCGTAATCCTTGGCTTGTTTGCGGTGGTTTGCGTGTTGCTGGCCGTGGTCCCGAGCCGCTCCAAGCGCGTCGGCAGCCGCTTCTTTGCGTTTGTTGAGGAGCGCGCCGATACCACGTCGCAGACCTTCGTGCGCCTGACGGTGCTCATCCTGGTCACGCTCGTGGCGTTCTCGGCTGTCTTTGATCTCGACATCGTGTTGGGTTCTTTTGCCGCCGGCTTTGTCCTGCGCTATATCATCCCCGAGGGTAACCATACGCTCGAGACCAAGCTCGATGGCCTGGCCTACGGCTTTTTGATTCCGGTGTTCTTTACCGTATCGGGCGCAAAGATCGACCTGACGGCCGTGGTGTCGCGCCCGGGCTTGCTTGCGGGCTTTATCGTGGCGTTGCTGGTTATCCGCGCCGTGCCCATTCTCATCTCTATGAGCATTTGTCCCGCGACGCGTGACGTCTCGGCGTATGGTCGCATCACCGTGGCGCTCTACTGCACCACGGCCCTGCCGATCATCGTTGCCGTGACGAGCGTTGCCGTCAACGCGGGTGCGCTGTCGCAAGATATTGCGTCGGTCATGGTTGCCGCCGGTGCCATCACGGTGTTCTTGATGCCATTGCTCGCGCAGCTCTTCTACCGCGTGGTCGACTCCGCACCGGTCGCCGCCGTGGCAGAAGTTGCCGAGCATCCATCCGATGCGCTCGACATCCTGCGCGCCCATCACGATTTGGCGAGCCTGCTCGCACGCGAGCACGAGCTGCTGACCTCGCATGGTCACGGTCGCACGCTCGACGGCATACCTACCCTTGATTCCATTGCCGACCGCCTCTCGGCCGAGGCGGCAAGCGGGCACATCGATGCCCGTATCGTGGACGCCGCCCATTTGCTGGCCGAAAAGACTTACGGCGACGAGATCGACCCCGGCAAGCTCACCCCGCGTGAGCGCCGCCGCCTGGAGCACGCCAAGCTCGCCGTGCGCGAATACCGTCGCCGCATGCTGGAGCTCTATGCAAGAGAAGAAGCCGAGGACGACGACGGCAAGTAGTCGATACTCTCTCGGGGAAGCCGCGTCCCGCTTTGAAGGCTCGGAACGGGATGTGGTTTCCGAAACGGGGGCCGTTGGGAAACTGTGTCCCGGAATGGGCGCTCAGAGTGGGATGCAGTTTCCGCGAGAGACCCGTTGCGGAAACGGTGTCCCAGAATCGGCGTTCAAAACGGGGCACATTTTCCGAAACATGGCCCTGAGGGAAACTGCGTCCCGGTCTAAGCCGGAATTCTGGGACACGGCTTCCACTTCAAACAGGAGAAGGCGCGCTGCCTGCGGTTGATGCAGGCAGCGCGCCTTTTGCGTTGAGCAATGTTGAGGCTAGGAGTTGAGGCTTGTGGTCCCTTAGGAGCGGGCGGCTCCGTCGACGGGGAGGATGGCGCCCGTGACATAGGAGGACATGTCGCTTGCCAAGAAGACAAAGGCGTTGGCGACATCCTCGGGCTCGCCCATGCGGCCGAGCGGGATGGTGGCGATGATGGGCTTGATGACCTCTTCGGGCAGGTTGACGACCATATCGGTCTTGGTTACGCCAGGCGCGACGGCATTGACGCGAATACCCATGGGGGCGAGCTCGCGCGAGAGCGACTGGACCATGCCGTTGACGGCAAACTTGGACGTAGGATAGCCGACGCCGGAGGGCTGGCCATACTTGGCGACCATTGAACTCGTGGTGGTGATGGTGCCGCCGTGGCCGGCCTCGGTCATGATCTTGGCGGCAGCCTGGTGACCATTAAAGACGGCGACGACATTGAGGTCCATGACCTTTGCAAACTCTTCTGCCGTGTAATCCAAAAGGGGCGAGCGCTGGGAGATGCCGGCATTGTTGACGACCGTGTCCAAGCCGCCCATGTCGGCTGCGGCCTGGGTAAAGGCCTCGGTTACGGCTTCGAGCGAGGTGAGGTCGCAGGAGCGGCCCCAGACCTTGGCGTCGGGATAGGCGGATGTCAGCTTCTCAACGGCAGCGTCGGCAGTCTCCTGGCGCGAGCCAAAGACGGTGACGGCGGCACCCTCCTCGATAAAACGGCAGGCGATGGCATAGCCGATACCGCGCGTGCCTCCGGTGACGATTGCTTTCTTGCCCTCGAGCAACATGGTGCCTCCATTCTTCGGGGGTGGACGTACGCAGCACAGCGTAGCGGTAGCCGGAATCGGCCGCGTTTGCATATCGGTGAATGGTAACCCGCATTACCGATGAGCGGCTCGCGCAAATGTACTCTGCCGTTGTGCTTAGGGCAGGAGACAAAAGGGCTCCCGTCCCACATCGGACGGGAGCCCTCAAAGCGCGTATTGATTGGCGAGCGTTGGGTTAGTTCGCCATGACGCCTTCGGTCCAGGCCTCGACGTCCTCGATGCGCAGGACGTTGGCGACCTCGGCCACGCAGTCGACGCTGGCAAGCTCGGCGGCGGCAGCCTGGACGTCCTTCTCGAGTGCGCGGTGCGTCAGGAAGATGACCGAGCAGGCATCGCTGACGCCCGACTTGCCGTCCTCGACCTGGTTGATGAGCGAGATCGAGATGTTGTGCTTGGCAAAGATATCGACCGTCTCGGACAGGGCGCCCACGCGGTCGGCGACCTTCAGGCGCACATAGTACTTGGTCTGGAGCTCGTCCATGGGCTTAAAGGCGAGGTTGTGGCCATAGGGCTCAATCTCGGGCAGCGGAGCCACGCCGCGGCTGATCTGCTCGGAGAGCGACAGGATATCGCCCACGACGGCGCTCGCGGTGGGGAAGGAGCCTGCGCCGGCACCGTAGAACATGGTCTCGCCCACGGCGTCGCCTACCACGTAGACAGCGTTCATGGCGCCGTTGACCTTGGCAAGCATATGGTCTGCCGGGATCAGCGTGGGGTGCACGCGGACGTCGACGCCGGCGTCGGTGTTGCGGGCGATGCCCAGCAGCTTGATGGTGTAGCCGAGCTCGCGGGCCTGGGCGATGTCCTCGGCGCCGATGGTGCGGATGCCCTGCTGGTATACGTCGTCGGTGGTCACGCGGGTGCCAAAGCCGATGGAGGCGAGGATCGCCGTCTTGCTGGCGGCATCGAAGCCGTCGACGTCGGCGGACGGGTCGGCCTCGGCATAGCCCTTGGCCTGTGCATCGGCGAGCACGTCGGCGTAATCGGCGCCCTCGGCGTCCATGCGCGACAGGATGTAGTTGGTGGTGCCGTTGAGAATGCCAGCGATGGTCAAGATCTTGTTGCCCACCAGGTCGTGCTCGAGCGTGCTGACAATGGGGATGCCACCGCCGCAGCTGGCCTCGCACTTAATCTGCACGCCGCACGCGCGCGCCTTCTCGGCGAGCGTCTCGACATGACGGCCCAGCAGGGCCTTGTTGGCAGAGACGACGTGCTTGCCGTTCTCGAAGGCGGTGGTGAAGATTTCGGTCGCGGGGTGCTCGCCGCCGATGAGCTCGACGACGATATCGACGGCGGGGTCGGTGACGACGTCGTGCCAGTCGCTCGTAAAGGCCTCGCGCTCAATGCCTGCCGCCTCGGCCTGCTCCCAAGCAAGCGCGCAGGCGCGGGTCAGCTTAAGGTCGATGCCGTAGGCTGCCAGGTACTCATCGTGGTGGCTCTTGATCAAACGGGCCACGCCGCCGCCGACGGTTCCCAGACCGATCAGACCGACGTTCACGGTGCGCAGGGGTTCGCTCATAGATAGCTCCTTCGTGCATCTTGTGGATGGATTAACTGCTTATAGGTTGAGTGCATTCTAGCGTGAAGTGCGGGCGCGTGCTTGCCAGGCAGCTGGAGCTGTGCAAAACGCTATCCCCGAAACGCTGCGGAAATATTGGAAACACACTCGCTACAAACGAACTTCCGTAACAAACTGTCAACGTTTGCGCCATAAGGTTTGCCCTGTACCGCAAGACGGCCGCACCGCGGCCAGCGAAAAGGGGGACACCATGTTCAACATCAACAGCACGCTCAGCCGTAGGAACTTTCTCGCCGGTGCCGCGGCGTTCGGTAGCACCGCGGCACTCGCTGGTTGCTCGTCGGGTGGCTCGGACGGCGGCTCCGCTGATGACGGCAAGACCTTCAAGATCGGTGTCATCGGCCCTCTGACCGGCGCCGCGGCAACCTATGGCGTTTCGGCCGAGAAGGGTGCCAAGCTCGCCGCCAAGGATTTTTCGACCAAGGACCTCAAACTCTCGCTTAAGTCTGAGGACGACGTCGCTGACGGCGAGAAGGCCATCAACGCCTTCAATACCTTGTGCGACTGGGGCATGCAGGCGCTCGTCGGCCCCGTCACCACCGGTGCCGCCGTTGCTGTCTCGGGCGAGATCGCCGACGATATGCTCATGGTCACGCCTTCGGCCTCGTCGCTCGACGTTACCAAGGATAAGACCACGGTTTTCCAGGTTTGCTTCACCGATCCCACCATGGGCGCCAGCGCCGCGAAGTTCTTGGCCGAGAAGTACGCGGATGCCAAGATCGCCCTGTTCTACAACTCCGGCGATACGTATAGCTCGGGCGTTGCCGACGCTTTTGCCGAGCAGGCCAAGGCGTCCAAGCTCGACATCGTCGATACCGAGACCTTTAAGGACGACTCTTCCACGAGCTTTACCAACCAGCTCACCAAGGCCAAGGAGGCCGGCGCCACGCTCATCTTTGCGCCGATCTACTACACGCCGGCGTCGGTTTTGCTCAAGAACGCCAAGGACATGGGCTACGACATGACCCTCATGGGTACCGACGGCATGGACGGCCTGCTCTCTGTGGAAGGCTTCGATACCTCTCTTGCCGAGGGCGTACTGCTCATGACCCCGTTTTCGGCTGACGATGAGAAGAATGCCGACTTCGTCAAGGCCTATAAGGATGCCTACGACGAGACGCCCAACCAGTTTGCCGCCGACGCTTACGATTGCGTCCACGCAATCGTCGAGGCTATCGATAGGGCGGGGATTGACATTTCGGCCGACGGTGCCGACATTGCCGGCGACCTTGCCAAGGCCATGCGCAAGATCAAGATCGAGGGCCTGACAGGCGAGCTGACGTGGAATGACGAGGGCCAGGTCGAAAAGCCCGCCACAGCCTATGTGATTCAGGACGGCAAGTACATCGCCGCCTAAGTGCGCATAAAGCGCGACCGGTGAGGCCGTTTTATTCAGGGCAGGGACGCCTGTAACAGAACGGAAACATTACTTTCACACAATAAAGTGGCATTACTGCATAAAGTAATAGAAATACGCAGAATTATGGATAAATGAACAAATCCAAAGAAAAGTTGAAATAATCGCCACTTTCCTTAACTAAAGCGTCTAGTATTTTGCGGACGCCGAACACGGCGAAGGATGGCCTGTCGGGTAACCGAAACCCGACGAGATTTGAGAGGAGAGCCGCATGTCGAGCCTCACCGGTAAGTCATTGAACCCTGTTATGAATCGCAGGAGCGTTATCGCGAGCGCAGCAGGTCTGGGGGCGATGTCCATTCTAGCTGGCTGCTCCTCCAACGGCGGCGACAGCGGTTCCGCGTCGGGCGACGCTTCGTTTAAGATCGGCACCATCGGCCCGCTGACCGGCGCCAACGCGTCCTACGGCAAGTCCGTTACACAGGCTGTCGAGCTTGGCTGCAAGGATTTCTCGACTAAGGAGCTGCCGCTTGTCAGCAAGGCCGAGGACGACCAGGCTGACGGCGAGAAGGCCGTCAACGCCTTCAACACCCTGCTCGACTGGGGCATGCAGGCCCTCGTCGGTCCGACCACCACGGGTGCGTCGGTCGCCGTTGCCGCAGAGTGCGGTAACGACCCCGAGACGTTCATGATCACCCCGTCCGCGTCTTCCGAGGACGTTACCAAGGGCAAGGATTGCGTCTTCCAGGTTTGCTTTACCGACCCCAACCAGGGTGTCAACGCTGCCAAGTTCCTGGCAGAGAAATATGCGGACGAGAAGTTCGTGCTGTTCTATAACTCCGGCGACGCCTATTCTTCGGGCATCGCAGATTCCTTTAAGGCCCAGGCCGCTAAGTCCAAGCTCGAGATTGTCGACGAGGAGACCTTTAAGGACGACTCCGCCACGAGCTTTACCAACCAGCTGACCAAGGCCAAGCAGGCAGGCGCCACCATGATCTTTGCGCCGATCTACTACACGCCGGCGTCCGTCCTGCTCAAGAACGCCAAGGACATGGGCTACGACGTCAAGATGATGGGCTGCGACGGCATGGACGGCATCTTGGGCGTTGAGGGCTTCGACACCTCTCTTGCCGAGGGTCTGCTGCTCATGACCCCGTTCTCCGCCGACGACGAGAAGAACGCCGACTTCGTCAACGCTTACAAAGATAAGTACGGCGATACCCCCGACCAGTTTGCCGCCGACGCCTACGACGGCGTGCATGCGGTGGTCGAGGCTCTCAAGGAGGCCGGCCTGGGTGTCGACGCCGACCCCACCGAGGTTGCCGAGAAGCTTCCCGAGGCTATGCGCAACATTACTGTTGACGGTCTGACTGGCAAGCTCTCCTGGAACGACAAGGGCCAGGTCCAGAAGGACCCGACGGCGTACGTCATTACCGACGGCAAGTACGTACAGGCCTAATAGGCCGCCTTACATAGAGCGGTTTTGATCCCAAGCAGGGGAGGTTTTGGCCTTCCCTGCTTGCTTGGTATCTAGGGACGATGTAACGTCCCTGTTTCATACATCAACTGGAAACCTATTCGAAAGGGGGATGTGGAACATGACGGTCTTTATCCAATACCTGGTCAACGGCCTGTCCATGGGCAGCGTCTACGCCATCATCGCGTTGGGCTACACCATGGTCTACGGTATCGCCAAGATGCTCAACTTCGCTCACGGCGACGTCATCATGGTCGGTGCCTATGTCTCGTTCTGTGCCACGTCGTATCTCGGCCTCCCGGGCTGGGCATCTGTAGTTCTCTCTTGTGTGGTCTGCACGGTTCTCGGTGTTCTCATCGAGGGTCTGGCCTATAAGCCGCTGCGCCAAGCAGGCCCTCTGGCCGTTCTGATCACGGCCATCGGCGTGTCTTACTTCCTGCAGAACGCCGCGCAGCTTCTGTGGGGCGCCACGCCCAAGAACTTCACTTCGCTCGTCACCTTCCAGGTGCCGGAGTTCTTGGCCAAGTTCAACGTAAGCGCCGTCTCGCTCGTCACCATCGTCGCCTGCCTGGTTATCATGGCCGGCCTGATGTTCTTTACAGGTAAGACCAAGATGGGCAAAGCCATGCGCGCCGTGTCCGAGGACAAAGCCGCCGCTCAGCTCATGGGCATCAACGTCAACCGCACCATCTCGATGACGTTTGCCATCGGCTCCGCCCTTGCCGCCATCGCCGGCGTGCTGCTGTGCTCCTACTCGCCGGTCCTGCAGCCCACCACGGGCGCCATGCCTGGCATCAAGGCCTTCGACGCTGCCGTTTTCGGCGGCATCGGCTCCATCCCCGGTGCCTTTGTCGGTGGCATTCTCATCGGCATCATCGAGGCGATGGCGCAGGCTTACATTTCCACGAGCCTTGCCAACTCCATCGTCTTTGGTGTTTTGATCATCGTCCTGCTCGTCAAGCCTGCCGGCCTCTTGGGCAAGTACGTCCCCGAGAAGGTGTAGGTGAGCGTTATGAAGTTTCTTAAAGACAAGCAGACGCGTCACGACTTTGTCACGTACGCCATGTGCATCGTGGCCTTCGCCATCGTGTTCTTTATGCAGTCCAACCACATGATCCCGCGCATGATCGCCGGTCAGCTGGTTCCCATCACGGCCTATATCGTCATGGCCATTTCCCTCAACCTCGTCGTCGGCATCGCGGGCGACCTGTCGCTGGGCCATGCGGGCTTTATGAGCGTCGGTGCCTATACGGGCATCGTCACCGCGGTCGCCCTTGAGAGCGCCGTTCCCTCCGATCCGGTACGCCTTATCATCAGCATCGTGGTCGGCGCCTTCGCTGCCGCCATCCTGGGCTTCTTGATCGGTATCCCGGTCCTTCGCCTGAGCGGCGATTACCTGGCTATCGTGACGCTGGCCTTTGGCGAGATCATCAAAGAGATCGTCACTTGCCTTATCGTGGGCGTCGACTCCCGCGGCCTGCATGTGATCTTTAACATCACGGGCAACTCTACGATCGACGACCTGCACCTGCTCGAGGACGGCACCGCCATCATCAAGGGCGCCCAGGGCGCCTCGGGTGTGTCGACGTACTCGACCTTCCTCGCCGGTGCCATCCTGGTCATGGTTGCGCTCGTGATTGTACTCAACCTGGTTCGCAGCCGTACCGGTCGTGCCATCATGGCCGTGCGCGACAACAAGATCGCTGCCGAGTCCGTGGGCATCTCCGTCACCCAGTACCGCATGATCGCCTTCGTGGTTTCCGCTGCCCTCGCCGGTGCTGCCGGGGCCCTGTTCGGCGGTAACTTCTCGCAGCTCTCCGCCACCAAGTTCGACTTCAACACGTCCATCCTCATCCTGGTGTTCGTGGTCCTGGGCGGTCTGGGCAATATGCGCGGCTCCGTCATCGCGGCGGCGTTGCTCACGGTGCTTCCCGAGCTGCTCCGTCAGTTCTCGGACTACCGCATGCTCATCTACGCCATCGTGCTGATCCTGGTCATGATCTTTACCAACAACCCGCAGCTCAAGGCGTTCTTCGGTCGCGTCAAGGACCGTTTTGCTTCCAAGAAGGAGGTGGCAGCCGATGCCCAGTAAATTTGAGTTCAACAAGGGCAAGATGGTCCCCTATCCTTCTGGCGCCATCGTTCCCGACCGCGACCTGGGCGAGCGCCCGGCGCTCGAGTGCATTCACCTGGGCATTGAGTTCGGTGGCCTTAAGGCAGTCGACGACTTTAGCCTGACCATCGGTAAGACCGAGATTGCCGGTCTCATTGGTCCCAACGGCGCTGGCAAGACCACGGTCTTCAACTTGCTCACCAAGGTGTACCAGCCCACGCACGGCACCATCCTGCTCGACGGCGAGGACACCTCGGGCAAGTCCGTCTACCAGGTCAACCGTATGGGTATTGCCCGTACGTTCCAGAACATTCGCCTGTTCAACACCATGACGGTGGAGGACAACGTTAAGGTCGGCTTGCATAACCAGGAGCGCTATTCCGGTTTTGAGGGCGTGCTGCGTCTGCCGACGTATTGGAAGCACGAGAAGGCTGCCCACGAGCGCGCCATGGAGCTGCTGTCCATTTTTGACATGGAGCACCTGGCAAATGAACAGGCCGGATCGCTGCCTTACGGCGCCCAGCGTCGTCTGGAAATCGTCCGCGCGCTTGCCACCAACCCCAAGCTGCTGCTGCTCGACGAGCCTGCCGCTGGCATGAACCCGTCCGAGACCGCAGAGCTCATGGCGAACATCGTCAAGATCCGCGACACCTTCGGCATTGCCATCATGCTTATCGAGCATGATATGTCGCTCGTCATGAACATCTGCGAGGGCATCTGCGTGCTCAACTTTGGTAAGGTCATCGCCAAGGGCACGGCCGAGGAGATCCAGAACAACGATGCCGTTATCGAGGCGTATCTGGGCAAGCAGGATAAGGGGGAGAACTAAATGGCAGAGCCGATGCTTTCCGTCTACAACATCAACGTCTGGTACGGCGCCATCCACGCCATCAAGGACATCTCCTTTAACGTCAACGAGGGCGAGATCGTGGCCCTGATCGGTGCGAACGGTGCCGGCAAGTCCACGACGCTTAAAACCGTATCGGGCCTGCTGCGCTCCAAGACCGGCTCCATCAAGTTTATGGGCGAAGACATTACCCATACGCCTGCCGACAAGCTGGTGGGCAAGGGCCTGGCTCAGGTCCCCGAGGGCCGTCGCGCCTTTTTGCAGATGACGGTCGAGGAGAACCTAGAGATGGGCGCCTACACGCAGCCCAAGTCCACGGTGGCTCCGGGCCTGGAGCGCGTCTATGAGCAGTTCCCGCGCCTGAAGGAGCGCCGTCGCCAGGTCGCCGGCACCCTTTCGGGCGGCGAGCAGCAGATGCTCGTCATGGGCCGCGCCCTTATGAGCAACCCCAAGCTGCTCATGCTCGATGAGCCCTCCATGGGTCTGGCGCCGATTCTGATTGAGCAGATCTTCCAAATTGTTGAGGACCTGCACAAGGCCGGCACCACGGTGCTTCTGGTCGAGCAGAACGCGCAGATGGCGCTCTCGATCGCCACGCGCGGCTACGTGCTCGAGACCGGCAAGATCACCATGACCGGCACCGGCCAAGAGCTGCTGCACGACGACAACGTCCGCAAAGCTTACTTGGGCGGTTAGGCGGTTCCGCCGTTCTAACGAACGGCGGACCAGTCGACGCTGCGCGGGCGCCAGAGCGACAACTTGTCATTCAAAGAGGGCGGCATGACCAGAAGGTCTATGCCGCCCTCTTTTCATGCCAATTTGTTCGCTCTGGCGCCCGCTCGCTGTCGGTCCTCTGCCTGCGGCGTTACTTTGGTTCTGGCATTTGACCTAGTCGCTGGGGACGTTCTTAAACGACTAGTCGTTTAAGAACGTCCCCAGCGACTAGGTCAAAAGGCTCCGAGCGCGGCGTGCTCACGCCCGTCGTGGTGTGCCCGAAGGGGGATGGCTGCTACGAGCTCGATCATTTGCGAGGAGAAGACGAACCAGCCGTTGCAGATTCAATATGGATCTCGCCAACCTCGGCAAGCTGCTCGATGAGTGGAAGCCCTGTCGGGTCGTCTATTTCAACACCACCCAGAATGATGGTGTCATCGCGCAGGTCGATCTGTGTGTTGAACACAGCGAGGTTAAAGCCGGAGGCCACAAATCCGATAGCAGCCAGGACGAGCCCCGTGGCAACAAGCCCACCCGCTACGGCAAGGTAAATCTTTTTTACGCTGGACATGTTTGCACCCCTTCCTATGCCGTAAGCGGCGCCGCTTCAGCGCCCCTGCGGCTCTTATTGCCTCGATCTTTCCAGAAGGGCGAAACGGCTTTCTTCGCCCAAAGGGCAGAGAGGCGCGCGATCTGCTTGGACGCCGTCCAGGCACCGGCTCCCGCGAGGAGCGCCACACCGATGGAAGCGAATCCCATTCCCATCGAGGTTAAAACGTACGGAACATGCCCGATAATGATGCCGTCCACGGTGAACAGGAGCCCCACCACGCCCGCGCCCCCGAATGCCGCGGCCACGATCCACACGCAGAGCGCAAGAACCCAAATGCAGATGTAGACTGTAGCGGCAACGGCGACGAACGCGAGCAGCAGCGGAATCCATACCGGAGAGCCCACGATGGCGAGCGCCCATAGAAGCGCCGTGCTCTTGCGCTTGGTCCTCGCAATTGCGCGCGGCACGGCGGGCAGTTCGTCGAGCGTTGCCTCGGCGACCTCACCGAGCGTGCCCATGGCGGCCACAGCCTCGGCCTCCGTCATGCCGTCCTCCATACGGTCGGCGATGGCCTCCGCGTAGAACTCCTGCGTTTCCTTTACCTGATCTGCCGGCAGGCAGGCCAGAAGCTCGCCCAGCCGGTTCAAGAACTCATCGCGCGTCATGGTGCGCTCCCTTCACGTAACGGTAGATTTCCTGCACGCATGGCCATTCGGCGAGGAACTCGGCGATACGCTCATGCCCGGTGTCCGTGATGCGGTAGTACCTTCGCAGCCGCCCGTTGTGCTCGGCGGAGCGCGCCGTGATGCACCCCGCCTTCTCCAGGCGCTTGAGCAACGGATAGAGCGTGGATTCCGTGAGCCCCATGCTCGCGGGCACGTCCTTCACGATCTGATAGCCGTAGGATTCCTCGCCCGAGACGGCCGCGAGCACGCAGGCCTCGAGGAAGCCGCGCTTCATCTGTGCCTCCATCCGCACACCTCCTTTCGTTGTATACTGTGTAACACCTACTATATGACACATAGTATATGATGTCAACAGTTGTCGTATAGGGAGTCCGGTCTGTCTGTCCCCGGTATAGCGACGAGTGTCGGTTGACGCATCGCGCGAAACACCAACCAGTGCCCCTTTGATGCAACTCTCATTCGACCACATTTCTGAGCAGCTACCTTCCCGCACCAAAGCGTGCCTGATCCCGGGATAGTCGTTGGGGACGTTCTTGAATGAATAGTCGTTTAAGAACGTCCCCAACGACTACTTCTATACAGCAAAAAGGGGTGCTGACCATTTCGGTCAGCACCCCTTTATGTTGCGGTGGAATAGGGACTAAATGGGAGTCTCAGAGGCCAAAACAGTCCCTATTCCACCGCAACTTCATGGGGATGTGTGACAATGCCCGTCGGAAAACATCTGCTGTCTTTGGGGGTCTATCTATGCTGTATGAGTTTTGTGCCGAGAACTTTGAGCGGGTGCCGGCAGCTATCGATGCCGGTGCAAAGCGCATCGAGCTGTGCGACAACCTTGCCGTTGGTGGTACCACGCCCTCGGCCGGCGTTATCAGCACTACGGTCAGCTATGCTCACGAGCATGACGCGCGAGTGATGTGCATGATTCGCCCGCGTGGCGGTGACTTTCATTACAACCAAGACGAGCTGCGCATGATGGAGATGGACCTGGGCCTTGCCGTAAGCGCCGGCGTTGACGGCTTGGTCTTTGGCTGCTGCAAGCCCTGCGCTGGCGGATGGGCGCTCGACGAGCTTACGTTGGGCGCCCTCGTGATGGCCGCGGGCTGCGCGACCGAGGAATGCAAGCGTGAGCCCATCGACATCACCTTCCACATGGCGTTTGATCAGCTCTCGCCCGAGGCTCAGCTCGACGCCGTCGGCACACTCGCCGATTGCGGCGTTACGCGCATCCTGACGCACGGTGGTGCTGCCGGAACGCCGATCGAGGACAATCTGGAGCACCTATCGCGTCTTGTCGAGTATGCGGGCGACCGCCTGACCATCCTTCCCGGTGGCGGCATTTCCACGGCCAACCGCGATACCGTGGCAGCGGCGCTGGGCGTCTCCGAGCTCCATGGCACCAGGATCGTGCCACTGGAGGTATAACCCGTGGCGCTGGTATTTGACGTTCAGCAGGCGAACGGTAAGCCCGACGACAACCGTCGTCCCGGCACCGCGTGCCCCTTTTGCGATACAGAAGGGCTCACCGACATCATTCGCCGTGATGGCGATTGCATTTGGCTCGAGAATAAGTTCAAGACCCTGCGCGCCACCCGTCAAACCGTGCTGATCGAGTCGGCCGATCACGATGCCGACCTAGTGACCTATGAGCCGGATGAACTCCACCATGTGATGCGGTTTGCCCTGGGTTGCTGGCAGCAGATGATCGATTCACAGCAGTATCGAAGCGTGCTCATGTACAAGAACAAGGGTCCGCTCTCGGGCGGTAGTCTCGTTCATCCGCACATGCAGATTGTGGGTTTGGAGCAGGAAAACGGTTATGCTTCGCTGACTTCCGCCAATTTCGAAGGCATAAATGTCTGGCAACAGGAGAGAATCTCGGTCAACATCTCAACCGAACCGATTATGGGGTTCTTTGAGGTCAATGTTTCAGCCCCGCAGGGAATCGCCGCCAGCGATGACACGAGAGACCAAGCCGAGGCGGATCTCTTCGCCGATGCGATCCAGGTAGCTCTGCGCTATATCCTGAACGAGCACCACGGTGGTCGCGCAGAGTCGTACAACCTGTTCTTCTATCACCTGGGCGGTCGGACCATTGCCAAGGCGCTGCCGCGTTGGGTGGTTTCGCCCTACTTTGTCGGCTATCGTTTGGCCCAGGTCAATGCCGAGACAACGCTCGATGTCGATGCTGAGCGCCTGCGTGCGCATCTGGAAACGCTCGTATAGTAAGACCAACACCCGCGTAATGCGGACAGTCTAGCGTCCCATGGCGTCGCGGCCAGCCTCGACCCGCTTGCGCTGGGCGGCGCGCTCCTCGCCGGTCAGGCGCTCAAAGAGATGCCCGATAATTGAGGCCAACACCTGCTGAAACAGCGTTCCGCACATGACGGGAAACACGACTTCGCCCGGGAAGTACTGCGTGGCGATGACGGCGCCCGAAGAGATGTTACGCATGCCGCAGGTAAAGCACATGGTAGTCGTCTCGCTATATGGCAGATGGAGCGCACGAGCGACCAGAAAACCGACGACAAAGCCGCTAATGGCGAAGGTCAAAATAAAGAGGGCGACTTCTAGGCGCACCGCGTTCATGTGCAGCACGTACTCGCTCATGGCGGTGGAGTTGGA
This sequence comes from uncultured Collinsella sp., assembly GCA_959020715.1. Classification (GTDB taxonomy): domain Bacteria; phylum Actinomycetota; class Coriobacteriia; order Coriobacteriales; family Coriobacteriaceae; genus Collinsella. Next base: position 117,496 of record CAUESV010000006.1, read on the forward strand.
CGCGATGACGCCCATCATCATGAACTTGCAGGCGGGCGAGAGCGCGGGGGAGAGTTTCTCGTGTCCCCATCCGCGCGTGAGTTCGTTGATCACGATGCCGAGCACGGCGGGGATGGCGATCATAAAGGCCATGTCTTGCATCATGCTCGGCACATCGATCGAGACGGTGGCACCCAGCAAGAGCTTCAGCGTGAGCGGAATCGTCACAGGCGAGATAACCGAGGACGTCAGGATGATGGTGAGCGCGAGCGGGCCGTTGCCGCCGAACATACTAATCCACATAAAGGCAGTGACCGCCACGGGTACGCTGTACTCGAGCACGATGCCGCAGACAAGGTTGGGGTTGGAGCCAAAGAAGAGTGACCCTATGGCATAGGCTGCTATGGGAATGAGCACCGCCGAGACGAGCAGCGCCAAAATCAGGTGCAGGGGACGGCGGAACACCTCAGCGACCTGGTGGAAGGTGTTACTGAGCGCGCCTTGGAACGTCATAAAGGCGAAGAGGGCGGGAACAATGGGCTTGAGCACGCCGATCTGCTGGGGAAAGAGCACGCCGAGCGCCACGCAAATCGGAACGATGATCTGCATATGCCCCGCGAGGAACTTTCCCAGTCCAGCCCATTGCTTCATATGTCCCGTGACTCCCTTTATCTGCGAACTCGTTTGTATGGATATGCTAGACGCTCGTATGCGTCCGTGCGGCTGAAACGCTCGATTATTTCGAGGCCATTACCGCCATCGTTTGGGTTGATTTCCGATCTCAGCCGAACACATTGAGCAAATAGGCCGTTCCCGCACCTAGCCGAACGCCCCCGCGGCCCCTCCCGGGGCCCGGGGGCGCCGTTTTCCCAGTT
>CAUESV010000007.1 GCA_959020715.1 uncultured Collinsella sp.
CGCGACTGAGCTCCGCCTGAAGGCCGCGCTCGACGCCGTGGAGGCCCGCGAGGCGAGCTCTCGCGAGACCGGCAACCGCCTCGTTCGACGTCTTGAGGATTCCAAGCGCATCCGCGACAAGGTGAAGGCCGAGCGAGACGCCGGCATTGCGGCCGCACAACAAACCGTCGACGCCACGCGCGCCCAGCTCGAGACGCTGCGCCATGAGTATGCCGAGCTGCAACGCAATCCCTCGGCAAATCCCGCCAACTATACGGTGCGCACCAGCGAGCTCTCGATGCAGATCTCCGACACGGCAGATGCCCTGCGAAAAGCCGAAGAAGATGTCCCGCGCATCACCGCCGACCTTGAGCACTCGCTTGCCGCAGCCGAGCAGGCCGTCGAACAGGCGCAGGCCCCCATCGCCGACGCCAAGCGAGCCCATCAGGCCGTGACGGCAGAGGCCGATGCCGCGCGCGACGAGCTGCAGACCGCAAAAACCGCCGCCGCGACTCGTCAGCGCGAACTGCGCGAGAAGATCACTGCCGAGGACAAGGCACGCCGGGACCAGGAGCAGACCATCGCCAACGCCCAAGCAGATGCCGCACATGCACAGTCGATCATCGAGCAGGCGACCGAGGTACACGACCACCCAGAGATCACTGAGTCGCTTGCAGGATCCTTGGCCCGAGACAAAGCCGAACACGCCGAGACCGAGCGAGAGGTTACCCAGCTCGAAGCCACCGAGGACGCGGTGCGCGAGCGTACCCGCGACTCACGCATCAAATTCACCGGCGCCATCGTCTGCATCGTCGCCGTGATTCTGGCGATTGTCCTCATCTGGCTCTTCACAAGCAAGTAGTCATTGGGGACGTTCTTAAACGACTAGTCAAACAAGAACGTCCCCAACGACTAGTCCAAGGAGTGTCCCCAAGTGCCGGCACAAAAGGAACGTCCCCAACTGCCAGAAGGAGCGTCCCCAGGTGCCAATCAAATGGCGAGAGTGGATAATCTCCCACTTTGAGCCCGCAGACGGGCCAAAAACGGGAGATTATCCACTCTCATTCCACAGGTACTCATTTAAGTACGTCCCCAATGAGTGCCCCAAACGACTAGTCCGAACCAAGGCAACGTCGATGTCTTGGCAATGTCAGCGAAAACGCCCCTAAGCGAGCAAGGTGACGTGAAAGAGGAGGGCATTGACCTTCTGGTCATGCCCGACGATTGAACGTCAGATTGCCGCTTAGGGGCGTTTGCAGCGTCGACCGGTTACGGCGTTTGTAAAACGCCGTAACCTACAAGATGAGCATGGCGTCGCCAAAGCTGAAGAAGCGGTAGCGCTCCTCGATGGCGGCAGCGTAGGCATCCATGATCTGGTCGCGGGTGGCAAGCGCGCTCACAAGCATCATGAGTGTAGAGCGAGGCACGTGGAAGTTCGTGATCAACGCGTCGACCACGTGATAGGTCGAGCCAGGCATGAGGTAGAGCTGCGTCGTCGCGTTCTCGCGCACCACGATGTCGCCGCGGCCGAGCGTGTCGGCCCCGTCCTCGCGGCCCTCAAAATAGCGCGCCGTCACAGCCGGATCGGACACCGGCGCGTCCGCGTCAAACGCGCTCTCGAGCGAGCGCACTGCGGTAGTGCCGACGGCGATCACACGATGGCCCTCGGCCTTCGCCTTATGCACAGCGTCGACAACCTCCTGCGACACGTGGTAGCGCTCGGTGTGCATCACGTGCTGTGTAGGGTCGTCCTCCTCCACCAGACGGAAGGTATCGATACCCACCTCGAGCTCGACGGCGGCAAACTTCGCGCCCTTGGCCTCGATAGCGGCCATGAGCTCGGGAGTAAAGTGCAGACCCGCCGTAGGAGCGGCAGCCGAGTGCTCCTCCTTCATGGCGTAGACGGTCTGGTACTTCTCGGGATCGCCCTCGTAATCGGTAATGTAGGGCGGCAGCGGCACGTGGCCGGCAGCGTGGATGGCCTCGTCGAGCGTGCGCGGGTCGCCGGCGGCATTGCAACCGGCCGGCTCAAAGCGCACCAGACGGCCACCGCGGCTATCGGTAACAAAGTCGACGACCTCGGCCGTCAGCACCACGGGCGCGCCCTCGGGCGCATGGGCGCCGCCCGCACGATACTCAATCTGAGCACCGGGCTTCAGGCGCTTACCCGGCTTGACCAGGCACTCCCAGACATGGCCCAGCGGATCCACATCCTCGCGGCGCTTGAGCAGCAGCGTCTCGACCACGCCGCCCGAGCCGGCCTTGCGACCGATCAGGCGGGCCGGCATCACGCGCGTCTTGTTGATGACGAGCACGTCGCCCGGCTCGATATAGTCGATGATGTCGCGGAAGATGCGGTGCTCAACGGTACCGCCGTGCTCCAGCGGCGTTCCCGCCTGGGAGCCCTTGCGATCAACCACCAGCAGGCGGCAGGAGTCGCGCGGCTCGGCAGGAGCTTGGGCAATCAGTTCCTCGGGAAGGTTGTAGTCAAAATCATCGGTACGCATCTTTGCCTCTTTCACAAAGCGCGTCAGTCGAAAAAATCGACTGACGCGCGCATCATTCTCCCCTGTATCCTATCAGCTTGTTGAGAGAAATATAGTATGGAAACAGATTTGCGACTGTTTTCTCAACGCCCCGCTACTTAAGCGTTGCGTACATCACCGCCTTAATCGTATGCATGCGATTCTCCGCTTCTTGGAAAACACGAGACTTATCGGACTCAAAAACCTCGTCCGTGACTTCCATTTCGGTAACTCCAAACTTCTCAGCAATTTCGGCACCAACAGTAGTATTAGTATCGTGGAAGCTCGGAAGGCAGTGGAGGAAAATCGCCTCGGGCTTTGCCATAGACATCACCTCAGCGGTCACACGATACGGCGACATGAGCTTAATGCGGCTTTCCCACAGCTCTGCGGGCTGACCCATGCCAACCCAAACATCCGTGTAAATTACATCGGCATCACGAGCGCCTTCCTCAATATCCTCTGTAATGGTAATCGTCGATCCATGCTCGGCCGCAATACGACTACATTCTGCAAGGAGTTCAGGATCATAGGATGTAGCCCCCTCCGAATTTCCCCCGATTGGGCCGCAAGAACAGTAGTTAATGCCGAGCTTAGCGCAAATGACCATGAGCGAATCAGCGACGTTTCCGGCCGCCTTACCAAAAAATGTAAGTTTCCTGCCCTTAATCTCTCCAAACTCTTCACGCATGGTCAGAATATCGGCAAGCACTTGAGTCGGGTGAAATTCAGTAGTCAGCCCATTCCAAACGGGAACCCCAGCTTTTGCAGCAAGCTCCTCAACCTTCGCCTGTTCAAAGCCGCGGTATTCAATTCCGTCATACATGCGGCCAAGGACGCGAGCCGTGTCCTCAATCGACTCCTTTTTGCCCATCTGAGACGAGCCCGGATCCAAATAAGTTACACCCATGCCAAGGTCAAGTGCACCAACTTCGAAGGCGCAGCGAGTACGCGTGGAAGTCTTCTCAAATAGCAAAACAATATTCTTGCCTTCAAGGTATTTATGCGGAACACCGGCACGCTTCATGCTTTTGAAGTTAGCAGAAAGCTCAAGCAGATACTCAATCTCTTCCGTCGTGTAATCAAGCAGCTTCAGAAAACTGCGCCCAGCGATATTAACACCCATATTCGCCATCTCCCATCACAGTGGATTTGCAACTAAATATCTTCGCGCCAGAAGGGCATGCTCATGCAGCGCGGGCCACCACGACCGCGGGACAGTTCCTCGGAGGGAACGACCAAAAGTTCCAAACCGTTCTTGTAGAGCTCATCATTTGTGACAACATTGCGCTCGTAAACACAGACTTTACCAGGAGCAACGGCAAGAGTGTTCGACCCGTCGTTCCACTGCTCGCGAGATGCCTCAACCATATCGCCGGCACCGCACTCAATAAGCTGCACCTTCTCCACGCCAGTAGCCATTTCAAGAATATGTTCAAGCGTGTCATCAATCTCTTGAACAGCGACCATTCCCTCAGAGTCACCACGAGTCAGACGATAAACACGAAGGGTCTCAAAAATACCGGGATAAACTGTGAACTTATCGAAATCCACCATGGTGCAAACGGTGTCAAGATGCATGTAAGCATAGCCGTTGGGGATTTTAATAGCGTAAACGGTATCGATCTCAGAATTCCCAGATCCCCAGAACAAATTCTTTGCAAGCTCCTCAATCGCAGCCGCCTCAGTTCGCTGGCTAATTCCAATAGCCAAGGTATGAGCGTTAATGTTAAGCACATCACCGCCCTCGATATGCCAGGGATTCTTATGGTCGTACCAAATCGGAGTCCCTGCATAATCGGGATGGTATTTGAAAATCGCTTCGTAGAAGGGCACTTCACGATCTCGCTGTTTCCAATACATATGGTGAAGCAGAACGCCTTTGCCCACGGAAGCAAGAGGATCGCGAGAGAAATATGAACTCGGAAGAGGCTTCAACACCAAATCATCGGGCTTCGCATCCTCATTATCCATCATACTAAGCGTAGTCGAAACGCGAGGCAGCTCAAGGTCACGATAACGATACCCCCCCATAGCCTCAAGTACAAACTGATACGAATCTGAAATAGCGTCGAGCTTTTCACGAACAGCCTGCTCAAGCATAGGATTGACAATCCCGCTCTCAGCCATAAATGTATCGGTAAACTCAGCGCGAGCCGAGGGGCATGCATCCAGCGCTTCAGCAACGAGTTTCTCCATATAGAGAACCTCAACACCTTCGCTCCTCAGAAGATCCGCAAAGGCATCATGCTCCTTTTGAGCCACATCAAGATAGAAACAGTCGTGAATCCAGACATCATCGAACTCTTCTGCCTTTACGTTCACAAGGTCACGACCGGGGCGGTGAAGCACAACTTTCTTGAGCTTACCAATCTCGCTGTGTACATTCAGTCCTTTAGACATTCCTGTTACTCCATTTCAGCCATGAAACCTACAGGGCAATAAGTCCCGAGATTGCTACGAATACGATATTGATGAGCGACACGACCAAGAAGAATTTCCAAACGGTCTTCCACCACTGGCCAAGCTTGATCTTGCACACGCCCAAACCCGCTACAAGAATGGCGCTAGTAGGACAGATCAAAGACATCGTCGCGCTACCCATGGAGAGAGCCCACACGGCGGCCTCGGGATTAAGGCCCATGAGTTCGGTCAAAGGTCCAAAAATGGGAGCGGTCAGTGCTGCAAGGCCAGATGAGCTGGGAACCAGAATCGCCAGGAGGTTCTCAACCGCATAAAGAAGCGTAGTAAAGAGAACCGCCGGGATGCCGCCCAGACCAGTGGCGAGCGCATTGAGGATGGTATCGATGATCATGCCGTCAGAGGCAATGACAAGGATGCCACGCGCAAGTCCAACGACAATTGCCGAGAAAGCAAAGTCAGCGATACCCGCAACAAATTCCTGAGCGATGACGTCCTGACTAAAGCCCGCAATAACACCAGCCAACAGGCCCATGGCCAAAAAGACCGCAGAAATCTCGTTCATATACCAGCCCTGGGTCACAAGTCCCCAGATGATAAGGCACATACCAGCGATAAATACCGCAAGCACGCCTTTTTGACGACCCGTAAATTCCGCGTCAAGGGCAGATTCATCGGCAGCGAACTCGACTTTCTTGGCGATATCATCCTCAAATGTGATCGATGACTCAGGGTTCTTCTTTACCCTTCGTGCATAGAGGACAACCCAAGTAATTGCAACGGCAGTCAAAACAACCCAGGCAATCATACGCAGCCACAGCTGGGGGTTGCCCTGAATACCAAGAATACCTTGCGCAATGAGAACATTAAACGGATTAATCGTTGAGGCGATGTAACCCGTGCGCGCTCCAACGAACACGACCATGAACGCCGTCATCGAGTCGAAGCCCATAGCCATCATAATTGGCATGAAGATCGCAAAGAACGGGAGAGTTTCTTCCGCCATGCCAAAGCTCGTTCCGCCCAATGCAAAGAGAACCATCGCAATAGGAATAATTAGAATGTCTTTGTTCTTAAAGCGGCGAACGACACGACCCATTCCGCTCGTGATAGCGCCCGTTTTAGTAATAACCTGAAACGAACCGCCCACAATCAAGATGAATGCAACGACCTCAATTGCCTCTTGTATACCGCGCGTTGGAGCCTGAAGAACATCGAAGACGCCTTGTCTGAGATCTACTTCATCCCCGGTTTCCTCGTCAATATATGTCTTTTCACTCTGCTCATACGTACCTGCGACAGTGACTTCACGACCGTTCACCTCCTGACGCTGATAGGACCCAGAGGGAACAATCCACGTGAGAACAGCGAAGATGACCATAAGTGCAAAGATGATCGCATATACGTGCGGGACCTTGAACTGCTTGATGCCTTTCGAACTTTCCGCTGCCATATCTCCTCCTTCATTCCTTTTCCCATCTATCCAGCTGGCACCATAAATGTATGAGGTTGCTCAGCGGTGGTCGGCCAACCATCGCCATCGTGTCGCTTTTCACCTATGAACGGCAGCTAAAGTGACGTTATTAATCAATCTGATATTTAAAATTGATGTTATTTATCAATTACATACGTCTTTTAACTTTTCCGCAACACAACAAGGAACCTGCCTTAGCCTTATATAAAAACCGGCAGGACAGGAGACAGACATGCAAGGCGTACACATAACAAATGAAATCGGTCATTTAAAAGCCGTACTTGTCCATCGACCAGGAACTGAAACACAAAACTACCCTGATGCCGACTTCAGCCAAGTTTTCTCCCTGCGAAAATGGAGCGGTCGTTTTGACCTCGACAAAGCAATATATGAGCACGATTCCATGGTTCAATTGCTTGAGAAGCATGGCGTAGAAACCATTGAAATTAGGGACCTTCTCGAAGACTCACTTGAAACTGAGCCCCAATCACTTAAATGTTTTATTGATGACTACCTCCGTTGCAGTGGGGCAACAGGCAGAGAGTTCCTCGAGACAATAACCCAGCTGTTTGAGAACGCTAAGAACACCCAGGAATTGGTGAATATAGTACTTAACGGCATTCGCTTTGGAGACACTGAGCTATGTTCAAACCAGTCGGAAACACTACGGGCGCTCGTGCACGAGCAATTTGACCCCGCCTCGCTCTTGGTCAATCCCCTCAACACGCTTTTTTTCACTCGTGATCCTGCTGTGGTAGTCGGAGACGGCATCATCCTAAATCATATGTATTGGCCTGAGCGTGATCGTGAGGTCGCCTTATACCGGCAGATATTCACCCACCACAAGATCATGGGAGAAACCCCGGTATGTGATTTGAACAGGAGTAGTTACCATATCGAAGGCGGAGACATTCTTGTTATCAGTGCTAAGACATTATTAGTTGGAATCTCTGACCGAACTGAACCCGCCGCCGTCGAGTCACTTGCCAAAGAGCTCCTGACCTCAAATAAATTCCAGACTACCGAGCTAATTGCGATTCGAGTCCCCTCTGACGGGCTGCGTATCCACCTCGATACGTTCATAAGTAGAATTGATCACGACGCGTTCCTCATCGATCGTGAGATATGCAATGCCGTTGATGCATACAGCATTCAACTAAAACGATCCGGAAAGGGCCTTACGATCACTCCTATCGATCGCACGATTCCGGAAATACTCTCTGCAGCCTGTTGCGAACCAATAAAAGTAATTGACTGCGGAGGCGGGAATCAAACCGCCTACGAAAGAGAGCGCCGGAACAACGCAACGTCTATCCTTGCGCTCTCGCCAGGAAAACTATGCGTATATGAAGAAAACGTTTGGACCAACGAAGCGCTTGAGAAAGCAGGAATGGAATTATTCCCGTTATCCATTGACGAGCTCACCAAAGGCTATGGTGGCACAAACTGTCTATGCCTCCCTCTGTGGCGAGAGGATCTATAGCCATGGGCTTCGGGGCAAATATTCGTAAACTCCGCACCATGGAACATCTTGGTCAGGCGCAACTTGCAGAGATGTTGGGGGTATCTAAAGAGACCGTTTGTCGTTGGGAAAAAAGTCGGTATGCCCCCCGTGAGCGCCATATTGAAAAGTTACAAGCGCTCTTCGGTTGCACCCGCGATGAACTTGTTGGCGAGGAAAACGGTTTGGCCGTAAAGCTCGCAAATAAAAGAATCGTCACCGACGAAGACCCTGCTATCCACGAAATGGAGGGCGCATTTCCCGTCATCGATATCGAATCGCAAAAGCGCCGCATCACGCACAGCCAACAAAATGCTTGCGCGCCTGTAGACGTAGCCAAGCGTCACCCACATAGCGTTTTCGTTAAAATCAAAGGTGACGAAATGTCCCGCATTTACCCTCCCGGCAGCTTACTACTTGTCGATACCACCGCAAAGCCTTGGAACGGCTGTGCTGTATTGGCGCTCGCAGACGGTAAAACACCGGTAATTAGGCGATTTGCAGAAGGAAACGACATGATTGTGCTGTCGTCCCATTCATATGCAACAGCAAGTCCGGATCTGATGTTTAACAAACGGAGGATTAGAATCATAGGAGTCGTCGTTTGGTATCAAGCGAGCCACGATCACACGCTTAATTAAATCGACTTTCCCAAAAACGACCCTACCGCACAGACAGCTCAAAGCCCCAGCCCAAAATGAACTACTTTTTGGACGCTTTGCGCTCGTCGCGGATGCGGGCGCGGTCCATGGCCGCCTCGGCAGCCGAGAAGCGGCAACCACAGTAGTTCTGCCGATACATGCCCAGCTCGCGCGAACGGCGTGTCGCCTCGGGGTAATACGGACGAAAATCGCGAATCACCGGAGTGAGACCGCGGGCGGCAGCCAGACGCTCCAACACATCATTGCAGGTTTCGAACAACTGATACGGCGAGACGGCGAGCGTCGTACCCACAAACTCAAACCCACATTCCCGGGCCACACGGCACGCCTCGGCCAAGCGCAGGGCATAGCACGCACGACAGCGACGGGGTCGATCGGCGCCAAGCGAGGCCACGCCGGCCTCCCAGCGCTCGCGGTCCTCGCCTGCCTCGATAAGCTCGATGTCGCCATCGGCACACCACCGGCGCAGCTCGTCCAAGCGCCGCTGCCATTCATCGTGCGGCTGAATATTGGGGTTAGTCCAGCAGATCGTGGGCTCAAACCCCTCCTCGCGCAGCAGGCGGACCGGCTCAAGCGAGCACGGCGCACAGCACGCATGCAGCAGCAGCGGCTTCATGGACATCTCCTCTCCCAGAAAAATCATCCCAAAAAGACTACCTTGCGAAAAAACGCACGCCAAAGGACGTGTCCTCGCAGGCGGCAATGCGACGGTCGCGCAGGATGGTCCGCACGTAATACCAATCGCCCACACAGCCCGACAAATGCAAGCCGGCCGCCAGGTAGCACAGCAGCGGATAGCCCGAACATGTAAACCCCAGGGCAAACGCCGCCGTCACAATAACCGTCGGCGCCAGGCAAACCGCCATGTACCGCCGGCGCGAATACACAACGTCCTCGGCGCAGGCGTAAATCATGCAGGTTTCGAGATTTGCTCCGAAGGTCACCCGAGCACCAGCAGGCGCAAACAGCTTAAAGAACACCGCATGCACCAGCTCATGGACACCAAACGACGCCGCAGAGACGACCGCCAAGCCGACTATCCAGCCCAAGACCGCCGTCCAGCCGCCCGCGTCAGCAGCATCCAGGTCCGCAGGCCCGCCCAGCAGCATAAACAACGGCACCAGGCACACGGCAAATGCACCAAGCACTGCCATCCCCCACACAAAGCAGGCGTGCAGAAAATCCTCGTCCTCAAACGCATGTATGTTGGAAATCTCATTCATAGCATCTTAGGATAGCGCCCCTGCCACGCACCCGCCCGCATGTGCGATAATGTCGAATGATATGCACGAATTGACCACCGCGTCGCCAGGCCTTGCGCCCGGCCGCGCTCCCACCATATGCGAAGGAGTCCCATGGCATCCAAATACTCCATGAACGACCGTCCCAGCTGGCCGCGCCGCGCCATCGTTACCGCCGGCGAGCCTTACGGCAACAAAGGCCTGCACTTTGGCCACGTCGGCGGCGTCTTTGTCCCGGCCGACTTCTTTGCCCGCTTCCTTCGCGACCGCCTGGGCCGCGAGAACGTCATCTTCACCTCGGGCACCGACTGCTACGGCTCGCCCATCATGGAGAGCTACCGCAAGCTCAAGGAGAACGAAGGCTACGACAAGTCCATCGGCGAGTATGTCGAGTCCAATCACTCCCGCCAGGCCGCGACCCTCAACAACTACAACATCAGCTGTGACATCTACGGCGGCTCGGGCCTTGAGCCGGCGGCCCAGATCCACAACGAGGTTACCGCCGAGATTATCGAGCGCCTGCACGAGCAGGGCACCATCTCCAAGCGCTCCACGCTGCAGTTCTACGACGCCAAGGCCGGCACATTCCTCAACGGCCGCCAGGTCATCGGCCGCTGCCCCATCCAGGGCTGCAAGTCCGAGAAGGCGTACGCCGACGAGTGCGACTTGGGTCACCAGTTTGAGCCCGAGGAGCTTATCGCACCCAAGAGCCAGCTCACCGGCGAGGTGCCCGAGCTGCGCCCGGTCGACAACCTCTACTTCGACCTGCCGGCCTACCTCGACTTTATGAAGACCTATACCGCCAAGCTCGCCCAGAACCCGCAGGTTCGCTCCGTGGTCTCCAAGACCATGGAGGAGTGGCTGCTGCCGGCTCAGCTCTACATCCAGAACAAGTTCCGCGAGGCCTTCGATGCCGTCGAGGACCAGCTCCCCGAGCACACCGTGCTGGAGCCCGAGGGCAACAAGAGCAGCTTTACCGTCACCTTCCCCAGCTGGAAGGAGCGCGACGACGCCCACGCGGTGCTCGCCAACGGCGGCGTGCGCTTCCGCAGCGGCAAGGCGCTCGTGCCCTTCCGCATCACCGGCAACATCGACTGGGGCGTTCCGGTGCCCGAGGTCGACGGCGTGACCGACGTCACCTGCTGGTGCTGGCCCGAGAGCCTGTGGGCGCCCATCAGCTACACTCGCACCGTGCTCGCACGCGATGCCAAGGCCGCCGGCGTGACCGAGGGCGTCGCCGCCCAGGATGCCGCCCTCATGGGCGAGCCCGCCGCCGATTCCACGCAGGTCCCCGCGCCCACCTACCAGCACAGCTCGCTCGACTGGCGCGACTGGTGGTGCTCTGACGACGCGCAGATCTACCAGTTTATCGGTCAGGACAACATCTATTTCTACTGCATCGCGCAAACCGCCATGTGGGAGGCCCTGGGTTGGGACCTTACGCAGAGCACCGTCAGCGCCTGCTACCACCTGCTCTACATGGGCAAAAAGGCCAGCTCGTCCTCGCAGACGCCTCCCCCGCCGGCAGACGACCTGCTCAACCACTACACCTGCGAGCAGATGCGCGCTCACTGGCTGTCGCTCGGCCTGTCCGAAAAGCCAGTGAGCTTTAGCCCCAAGGCATACGACACCCGCGTGACCGGCAAGGACAAGAACGGCAACGAGGTGCGCGCCTGCGACGACAAGCGCGTCATCGATCCGGTCCTTAAGGAGAGCGCCCTTTTGACCGGCGTGTTCAACCGCCTGGCCCGCAGCTGCTTCTACGGCGTCGCCGTCAAGGAGGGCGACGAGAGCCCCTATCGCAACGGCTGCATCCCCGCCGGTACCGCCTCCGCTACCGTGGTCGAGGCCGCCCAGCAGGCAGTCCTCGCCTTTGAGCAAGCCATGTACAAGTTCGAGACGCACCGCGCGCTCGCCGTGTGCGACGACTACCTGCGTGCCGCCAACAAGCGCTGGAGCGACGCCTCTAAGGCCGCCAACAAGCTCGAGGGCGAGCCGGCAAACGCCGCAATGACGCAGGCCCTCGTCGACGCCTTTACCGAACTGCGTGTGGCGACCGTGCTCATGCACGGCATTGTGCCGGCCGGCTGCGAGCTCATCTGCGAGTACTTTGACTTCGACCCGGTCGCCTTCTTTAGCTGGGACAACATCTTTGCCTCCACGGACGAGTTTGTGGAGAGCCTGGGCGAGAAGCCCGGCGAGCACCGCGTGAAGCCGCTGCCCCCGCGCTTCGACTTCTTTAGCAAGCACGAGAGCCAGTACTAAACACTCGACATGTAATGGAATGGGAAGGAAAGACGGATGTCCAAGCCGCGTCGTCGTAAGCAGAAAAAGCAGGTTAAGCCCGAGCTCAAGCTTAGGCAATTTGCTGCTACCGAGCTTTCTGACCAGCTTGCCGCCCAACCCTCCGCCGCCGACCTTCCGCGCTTTATGGTCGACACGGTCGCCGGCGCCTATGCGCCCGCCGATGCCGAGCTTATGATCGAGGGCTTCGGCGCCGCGGCCACACGCCCGGTCACGCTGCGCGCCAACACGCTCAAGGCAACCGCCGAGGACATCGCCGCGGCGCTCGATGCCGCCGGCATCGCCCACCGCCCCGTCGCATGGTACCCGGACGCTTCCATCCTGCCCGAGGCCCAGGTTTCCGACCTGTGGGACCTCGACATCTACCGCGACGGCAAGATCTACTTGCAAAGTCTGTCGTCCATGATGCCGCCGTTGGTCTTGGGCGCCCAGGCCGGCGAGGACATCCTGGACATGTGCGCGGCCCCCGGCGGCAAGACGACGCAGATCGCCGCCCTCACCCAGGGCCAGGCACACCTCACCGCCTGCGAGATGAGCATTCCCCGCGCCGAGAAGCTCGAAGCCAACCTCCACCGCCAAGGCGCAAAAAACGTGCCCGTCATGCGCATCGACGCACGCGAGCTCGACGAGTTCTTCCGCTTTGACCGTATCCTGCTCGACGCTCCCTGCACCGGCACGGGCACAGTCGTCAGCGGCAACGAGAAGAGCCTGCGCGGCCTCACCGAGCAGTTGCTGAGCAGGTGCGCCCGCTCGCAGCGAGCACTTCTGGACCGCGCCATGGGAGCCCTCAAACCGGGCGGCACGCTCGTCTATTCGACTTGTTCGATCTTGCCGCAGGAAAACGAGGACGCCCTGCAAGAGGCCCTCGACAAGCACATGGACTGCGAGCTTATCCCCCTCGATGGCACGCCGAGCGAAAGTGAGGCACGCCGCGCCCAGGAAGCTGGTGAGGAGCCGCGCATCGAGTCCAACGCCCTGACCGAAGCCATTGCCGCGGGTCAGGTATCGGCCATCGCCAACGGCCTGCCCGGCACGCTCACCATTCCGCCCAGCCGCGACTTTGAGGGCTTCTACATTGCCCTGATCCGAAAACGCAGTTAGCGCACGGATCCAAAACTCAACAAGCTATCTCCGTGCGCGTTTGCCCTGCTGGTCGCGATGCTGTTTAAGCATCGTGCGCTCCTTGCGTTCGGCCCTTTTGCCCTTAATGGCCGTGACCACAAAGTAGATGACCGCGGCGGCAACAATTGCGCCCACACACAGGCCAATCGAGCCAAACATTGCTGTCAATTCCATACCGCGTCACCTCTCTTTTAAACGGGACTTTCAAGATAGCACCTCGATCCCCGCCACCACAGCTCCTTCACGTTCGCCGGCCCTTCGGTCTAACGAATTGCGTGGCGGGGAAAAATCAACTCGTCAAACGATTTAGCATTCGCAATTCCGGCTGCATCGCGCCGGCCGTCATCGCATAGAATCGAGCTTCCATGGATACCCTCAACGATCTAAATGAGCGCGTCGACGCCTTCGTCGGCACCAGCTCCTTCGACACGCCTGCCGCGGCAAACGACCAAGCCCCCATCGATGTGCCCGCCGAGGTTCACGAAGACATCGTCGCCTCGGTCGATTTCTCCGAGGTCGAGCTCGCAGACGAGTTCACCGAGCCCCAGGTAGCCGTGACCCCCAACGGACTGCTCCCCATGGAGCCGCTGCCCATCGACGGGCGTTTGCGCAAGGCGGCCCTTCGCATGCCTGACGAGATTGAGGAGGCCAGCGGCTTCACGCTCTTTGGCCGCCGCATCAAGTCGCTCATTTACACCACCGATGTCGCGGTTATCCGCAACTCCAACGCCGATGCCGTCTTTGCGGTCTACCCTTTCACGCCGCAGCCCGCCATTACGCAAGCGCTGCTGACCGTCGCCGAGTGCCCGGTCTTTGTAGGTGTGGGCGGTGGCACCACCACTGGTAAGCGCTCCGTGCAGATGGCAGCCGTCTCCGAGATGCAGGGCGCGGCGGGATGCGTGGTCAACTCCCCCGCCACCGCCGAGATGGTCGAGCACATCACCAACATCGCCGACATCCCCGTCATCGCTACGGTCGTTCGCTGCGACGACGATGCCCACGCCAAGGTGCGCGCTGGAGCCAAGATTCTCAACATCGCCGCCGGCAAGAACACGCCCCAGGTCCTACGCGAGCTGCGCAAGCACTATCCCAACCTGCCGCTCATCGCGCCGGGCGGCAAGACGCCAGAGAGCATCCGTGAAACCATCGCCGCCGGCGCCAACGCCATCATCTGGACGCCGCCTTCGGCCCAGCAGCTACAGACCGACATGATGCAGCGTTATCGCAAGATGAAGGAAGACGCCACACCTGTCATCTCGCACGACGATGTGCCCATTATCGACCAGGTCTCCGCCGCCGAGGTCAGCCAGGTCGAGAACATGAATCCCGACGTGCCGATTCCCGACGAAGTCATCGAGCGCGTCGCTTCGATCCACGAGCGCGTCGAGGAGCATCGCGCCAACCGCGGCCTCAAGCCGTCACTGCACGGCTTCTTCTTCCGCGGAAAGAAACGCTAACCCCCAACAGCAAGGCCCGCCCCACAAACGTGAGGCGGGCCGTTTTCGTTTGAGCAATCATGCAGCGATGTGATGGGGCAAACTAATCCACGCGCTTGTCGCCCATAAAGAAGAGCGCCACCGTACCAGGTCCGGTATGCGAGCCAATCAGAGTACCGATGTTATTGATCTCAATCTTGCCTTTAAGCTGCGGAATCTGTTCCTCGATCAGCGCCGCAACTGCTTCGGCATCCTCGCGGCACGCCGAGTGCGACATGATGCACTTACCCGAATAATCCGCACCGTCCTGCACGTGTGCCATCATGGTCTTAGCCATCTCGGAAATCGCGCGCTTCTTAGTGCGAATCTTCTCACGTGGCGACAGCCCACCTTCGCAATCGACCGTCATAAGCGGGCAAATCTTAAGCGCCGTGCCGATGATCGCGCTCGCAGCCGAAATGCGACCGCCGCGCAGGTAGCTCGACAGATCGGTCGAGAAGAACCAGTGGTGCAGGTTGAGCTTGTGCTCCTCGATCCAGGCAGCCGTCTCGTCGAGTGAAGCCCCGCTATCGCGCACGTCGGCGGCACATTCCGCCAGCAGGCCAAAGCCCGAAGACGCCGCCAGCGAATCGATGACGCGCACCTTGCCGCCCTGGGGATAGCGATCGGCGAGCATCTGCGCCGCAACGCAAGCCGAGCCATACGTACCCGAAATACCCGACGACAACGTCAGGTGCAGCACGTCTTTACCCTCGGCAACAAGCGGCTCCCAAAACTCCTCGTACTCACCCACGCTCACCTGAGACGTCTTGGGCATGGCGCCCGCGGATATCTGGGCAAAAAACTCGTCCGGCGTAATCGACTGATACAGATCGTCCGTATAGACAACATCGTCGATCTCGTAATGAAAACACACGACAGGGATATTGCGCGATTCAAAGAACTCCCGAGTTCGATCGGCGGCGGATTCACAGGTCAGGACAAAATCACTCATATGAGGCTCCTTACTCATTGCTGCGCAAATTATCGCACAGTGAGCCTATATACGGTACATATGTCCACTATTTACCAAATCGAACCAATAATAGCGAACATCTTTACCACCATCGTCTCCACCGACCCCACGCATAAATATCTGAGAAAACACCTTCTGTCGTCTCCACCCAACCGCCATATCTACCTCAACTAAATCGATTTACCAAACCGTTCGGCCAACAATTCGACCTCCCACCCCCAATCGAAACAAAAGCGGCGCATACTGATAAACGTTTGACGCTGTTTATCAGTTTTACCAACCCCATCGGAAGGTGTTTCATGGTCGCATTCGATCGCAATCCGCAAGACTTCAAGTATCTGCGTCTGCTGTCGAAACAATTTCCCACCGAGCAATCCGCGTTTACCGAGATCATCAATCTCTCGGCCATCCTCAACCTGCCCAAAGGCACTGAGCATTTTATGAGCGACGTGCATGGCGAGTACGAAGCCTTTATGCACATCCTCAACAACTGCTCGGGCGTCGTGCGCGAGCATGTCGACGAGATTTTTGGCGACACGCTCACCTTTGACGAGAAGGGCGAGCTGTGCACGCTCATCTACTACCCGCACGAGAAGATCGAGCTGGTCCGCAGCCAGCGCGAGGACTCGCCCACCTGGTACAAGACGATACTTGACCAGCTCATCATGGTTGCCCGGTCGCTTTCGAGCCGCTATACGCGCTCCAAGGTGCGTAAGGCCATCCCGCGCGATTACGCCTATATCATCGACGAGTTGTTGCACACGCACCCGGACGAGAACAACTATCGCGTGCGCTATCACGAGCGCATCGTGGAGTCCATCCTGGAGACCGCAAGCGCCGACGACTTTATCGAGTCGCTTGCCTCGCTCATCAAGCGCCTGGCCGTCGACCACCTGCACCTGGTGGGCGACATCTTCGACCGCGGTGGCGGCGCGGCCAAGATTATGGACCGCCTGCTCACCTACCATTCACTCGACATCCAGTGGGGCAACCACGACCTGCTGTGGATGGGCGCTGCGGCCGGTGAGCCCGCCTGCATCGCCACGGTGCTGCGCAACAACCTACGCTACGACAACTACGAGATCCTGGAGAACGACTACGGCATCTCGCTGCGTGAGCTTGTCGCCTTTGCCGATGCCACCTACACCGCCGGTGAGTCCATCACCCCGCTGATCAAGGCCATCAACGTGCTGCTCTTTAAGCTCGAGGGTCAGATTATCCAGCGCCACCCCGAGTTCGACATGACCGACCGCCTGCTACTCGACAAGATCGACCACGACGCCGGCACGGTCACGCTCGCCGACGGCAGCGTGTGGCCGCTCACGACCAACGACTTCCCCACCGTCGACCCGACGAACCCCTATACGCTCACGCCCGAGGAGCAGCACATCATCGACAAGCTCGTGTCCGAGTTTATCACCGCCGATCACCTGCATCGCCATATCGATTTCCTCTATTCCCACGGCTCGATGTACAAGGTCGCCAACGGCAACCTGCTGTTCCATGGCTGCGTGCCACTCAACGAAGACGGCACCTTTAGCAGCATGAAATGCCTGGGCACCTGGCACGCTGGCCGCGATTATCTCGATTTTTGCGACCACATCGCCCGCCGCGCCTGGCGCGTGGGCGACCGCGACGCTCTCGACTGGATGTGGTACCTGTGGATTGGCTTTAACTCACCCGCCAGCGGACGCCTGGTGCGCACCTTTGAGCGCGCCTATATCGCCGATAAGAGCACCTGGGTCGAGCCGATGGACCCGTACTTTACGCTTACCAAGTCGCCCTCGGTCTGCGACGACATCATGCGCGAGTTTGGTGTCGCGCCCATGGCATGTTCACCGACCGGCCACATCATCAACGGCCACACGCCCGTTAAAACCACCAAGGGCGAGCAGCCCATCCGCGCCGAGGGCAAGCTGCTGGTCATCGATGGCGGCTTCTGCCGCGCTTACCATCCCAAGACGGGTATCGCCGGCTATACGCTCATCTCGAGCTCGCGCGGCTGCCGCCTCAAGTCGCACCGGGCCTTTACGACGGTTGCCGAGGCACTCACACGCAACGTGGACATCGAGAGCGAGACCAATCGTTTTGACCAAGCAGACCGTCGCCGCATGGTGAGCGACACCGATTCCGGTGTCAAGATCCGCAGCCAGATCCAGGACCTGCGCCAGCTGCTCGATGCATATAGAAACGGTGCTATCGAGGAGCGCGCCTAGCTCCACCCGTGGGGATTGGCTAAACTTGCTGAGTTTGTCATCCCCGCGGCGCTTCGGCGCCAGCTTAAGGCAGGTACCATGCAAAAGCTCCTTGCGCAGATCATGAAATTTGGCGTCGTCGGTGTCATTGCCACGGTCATCGACTTTGGCATTATGAATCTGCTCCACTACGGTCTGGGCCTCAACATCCTAATCGCCAACACCAGCGGCTTTATCATCTCACTCATCTTTAACTACCTCGCCAGCATGAAGTACGTGTTTGCGCACAAGGAGGGCATGAGCCGCCGCCGCGAGTTCATTATCTTTGTCGTGCTGTCCGTGATCGGCCTGGTACTCAACGACGCTATCGTGTTGACACTCAACGCCGGTCTGGGACTCGAGGCCAATATCGCCAAGATCTGCGCCACCGCGCTTGTCATGGTCTACAACTTTGTGACCCGAAAGATCTTCCTGGAAGGCGACGAGACCAAGTAACTCGCAACCTTACAGCTTTACGATGCCCACGGATGACGCACGTCGAGCGCTGTGTCGTTCGTGGGCTTTGCTCGTTTACGGGCAAATTTTCAACGTTTGCGGATTAGCTCTTGAAAATTTGGCGAGTTCGTATAGTTCTTGGCAAGGACCTTACGTTTCCCTTGCAAAAGCTCTAAAGTATCCTCTGCTCGATTCATCAACGCATTGGATGTGATTACGTGCGCAAGGCACTGGCACAACCTCATACCAAGCAGTTCCTCAAGTTCGCTGTCGTGGGTCTTATCTCCTTTGGCATCGACTGGGGTATGCTCATTGCGCTCGTCGAGCTGTTTCACCTCGACTTTTTGATGAGCACCACGGTCTCGTTTACCACGTCCGTCGTGGTCAACTACTGGCTCAGCATGAAGTACGTGTTCGACCATCGCGAGGGCATGAGCCGCAAGCGCGAGTTCACGATCTTCACCATCCTGTCGGTGATCGGCCTGGGCCTCAACGACCTGTACATGTTTGTGGGCGTCACGTTTTTGAGCATCGGCTACCAGGCCATGAAGGCCATCGCCACGTTCCTCGTCACCTGGTACAACTACTTCAGCCGCCGCTTCTTCCTCGAGGGCGCACGGTCGTAGTCGATTCGCTATTTGCTTGAATGTATAACCGGTTGGAATTCCCATTCCAACCGGTTTTTTGTTTGCCGAGAGACCCGGCGACCCAATCCCATTCGCATGAAAAACGGGCGGCCCGGATGTCTGTCGGAACCGCCCGTCTGGCGCGCTATGTCGAAGCCTCTAGCCTGTAACGTAATACCAGACCACGTTGTCGCCGTTGGAGAGAACGTAGTTGCTGCAGGCCGTCATGGGCGTTGTGCCGTTGACGGAGTACATCCAGCCGCTCGTGCCGCCGTACTGTTTCTCGGCCAAACCACCAATCGCAGAAACATACGTGCCGTACGACGAGCCATGTGCGTTGACAGAAAGGCCCAGCGCGCACAGGGCATCGTAGACGGTAGCGCCTTCGTTAAAGGTAAAGGTGCCACCAGAAGACACAGGATTGCCCACAGCGCTCGATGTGACCGAAACCGTCACCGTTACGTAGCTGGACTCCTGCGAGCCGCCCTGGCCGCCCGAGGAGGCGTTTCCACCATTAGAGGATGAGGCTCCATCAGACGACTGGCCACCGCCAGACGCATTGGAAGTATCACCGACTCCCGTATTTTGGGCAGCGGATTTATCGCCAGACTTCTTGCCGTCCTGGTCCTCGGACTTCTTGTTATCCGAGTTCTTGTCCGATTCCTTGTTTGAAGACTCGGAATCGTCCTTGGACTTGGACTCATCAGAATGCTTGGACTCATCTTTTGCGTCATTCGATGACTTAGAATCCTTGGAACTGGCCTCGCCCGAAGTCGTAGTCGAGCCAGACACCTTGGTGTCCTTGGTTACGACGCTCTCCCCCGTCACGGTCTGAATGATCCAGTCGATGGACCAGGCACCGCTCTCGGAAGGATGGACGAAACCCAGCGAGACGACGATCAGAATGGTGCACGCGGCAGTCAGGACGCCGAGGAGCGTCTTGCGACGAGGGGCGGACGCCGCCGAAGCGGCGCCCTGTTGCTTTGCATCGTCGAACTGAATGAACGAGGAATCTGGTTGCTTGGGGTCAGCGTCCTTGGATTTATTGGACACAGCCCTCACCTACCGACGTTTGGTGAACACGAACACGCCGACGATGGCGAGACCGATGACGCCGGCGGCAACGCCAACAATGGCGAGCGGGTTGGTGCCAGTCTCCTGCTCGGAGGCACTAGAGGACTTCTTAGCAGTGGTCGTGGAAGCAGCACCCGTATCGGACTTGGAATCGGACTTCTTGTCGGACTTGTTGTCCTTCTTGTCAGACTTCTTGTCAGACTTCTTCTCGTCCTTCTTATCGGACTTATCGGTGTCCTTCTTGTCGGACTTGTTGTCCTTGGTCTCGGTCTTGGTCGACACCGTCGTCTTGGTCGTCGGCTTATGACCCGGGGCGATAGCGCCGCCGGCCTGCTGGCCCTTCGTGCCGGAGCCGGAACCCGTGCCCGTGCCAGCACCGGAACCGTTGCCAGCGCCACCGTTGCCACCATTAGTGCCAGAACCGCCATTGCCGCCAGGGTTGGTGGCATTCTTGGTCCACTTGGCATACAGCGTCAGATCGGCCGTCACCGGCATACTGAAGTCATACGCCTGCGCGCAAGTCTCATCGGTGAACCAACCGCCGAAAGTGTAGCCATCGCGCGTCGGATCGGCCGGCTTGACCAGCTTGCCGTCGGCCGTAGCCACAAACTTAGTGTCGCAAGCAGACCCGCCGTTGGAATTAAAGGCAACCGTCCAAGACTCAACAGCCCCGAGCTTGAACAGCGTGCCCGAATCATTGATGTAGTAGAGGTTGCCAGAAGCATCGGCAATGACCGGAGAGTCACAGTATTGGTAATGGCCAGCCGCATCATAAATCTGCGTCGCCTCTGCGTCGCCGAGCGTATAGCGATACACGCCACCACCAGCAGAGTAGCTGACGTAATCCTTGCTATCCGCGCTGTTAACGGTGAAGTACACATAGGTCTTGCCGCCCTGAACACTCACCAGCGGAGTAGCAGCAATACCGTTGAGGCCAGCCGGCAGCGCCTTGCCGTCGGCAGCAGCGACCATCGTGGTCTTACCCGTCTTCAGGTTATAGAGAACCAGAGCAGAGCCAGTAGCCGTCTGTCCGCCGACAATCAGATTGTCACCAGACACCGCAGGGGCGCTCAGATTATTCGTAAGGCCCAGATCAACCGTCTTCTGTTCACTCAGCACGCCCTTTGCCGAAAGCGAAATCACATGGAGCATTCCGTCGTGCGTCATCTGATAGAAGGTCGAACCATTGGACGGATCGGCAATGCAATCGGCATTTGCGACAGCGCCGAGCTTCATGGTCGAAACGACATCGCCCGTCGTCTTATCAATGCACTTAAGCGTGCCCGCGCTCGTAGGAACAATGGTGTACTTATCCGTCAGCGCAGCACCAGTCCAATAATAGCCCTCGGAAGGGTCAATGTTCTGCCAAGAGACTTCGCCCGTGGCAATCTTGATACGCTTCAGGGAGCCGTTGCCGTAGGTCGCGTTGTAGTTCTCGTCATACGAAATATCGACCGTACCAACATAGATGTACTCGCCATCCGAAACCACGGTGCAGGAGCTCTGCGTCAAGTCCGTCAAACTAGGCGTCAGCCACTTGCAGATCAGCTTGTCCGCAGTAATCGCCTGGACCGCACCGCCGTTGAGCGGAACGATGATAAGGCCATTGGCATAGATCGGACGAGAGGTATAGCTCACCTTGGAGGCAAGCGGCGCAGAGGCAACCTTTTTACCCGTGGACGAATCGATCTTAATGAGCTCGTTCTCGGTCGCGATGTACACAAAACCGTTAGCAATGACAGGCTCGCTGCAGTTGGCATACTGCTGGCCAGACTCGGCCTTCCAATCGAAGGCCCACTTAAGACCGGCGGCCTGCGCAGGCGTCTTGGCATCCGTTACGGTCGAACCGTTGCCACTGTTGCCGTAGCCGGCCCACTCGGCACCCCAATCAGGAGCCGTCGCGCTCGGGTCCACGACAATCTTGTCGGGATCGGGCATGGCCGAATCGTCGGTGGTATATGCAAGCGTAACCTTATCGCCGCTCTTGAGCGCAATCTGATTGGCGCAGAGTAAGGAGGGCTCTCCATTGATATACAGGTGCCAATATTTTTTGGTCGCACCATCATAGCCGTACGTCTTGCCTCCGAACGGCGAGTCGATGGAATTGAGGAACCAGTACTCACCACTCTGAGAGCCGTTGTACGTAACGCCCTTGGCCTTCAGAACCGTCTCAATAAGGTTCTGAGCCGTAGAGCCCTCGGGCAGGGAAACATTGCTTGCCGAGCCCCAGCGAGTATTGTTGCCGTTGACATCGGGACCGATAACATCGACAGAACCAAGAACCTGGCCAGGAAGGGCATCGGCGTCAGCACCATACATAAAGGTGACGGCGTCACCCTCTTGGAGCTCATAGGCACCGGCGCCAACGTCGGCGAACTTGCCATTTACGTAGAAGCGCCAATAGCTATTGGTCGCAGCATCCCAGCCATAGGACTTACCATCGAACGGCGAAGTAATGCCGTTGAGGAACCAGCCCCAAGACGATTCGCCAGCATCGAGAGTAAGGCCGGTCTGCTCGAGGAGATCCTTGGCAGTAGAGCCCGCCTTGAGACTCGTCTGGCCCGTCGAAGCCCAAACCTGTTGCTTGCCGTCCTTGTCCTTACCGAGGACCTGAACAGAAGCATGGACGGAATCGGACGGCAACTGGTCGCCCCAGCCACCGTAGAACCACGTAACGGTATCGCCAGCATGAATGGTGACATTGTCTGCCGTGTAGTCGCTCGACTTACCGTTGATGAACAGCTGCCAATAGGTCGAATAATCGAACGGCGTACCCAGCTCAACGCCGTTGTACTTAAGGCTCAGAATGAAGGAGCCCGCAGCAACGGCGTCGATGCCATTCGCCTCGAGCGCGACCTTCGTAAGATCAAGCGCGCTCGAACCGGACGTCACCACATACTGCGCGCTATCGACCCAAGTCTGAGTCTTGCCCTGGGCATCGCGACCAATGACGGTCACATTTGCGGCAACCTGGTCCTTAACAACGGGAGTAGTGCTACCACCCGTGTAGGCAAACTCAATCTTCTGCCCCTGGGCGAGCTTAACGCTGCTCGCGCCAACCGAGGAAGACGCGCCGTCGACGAACAGCTGCCAGAAGGCATTAGTCGTCGGATCGTAGGCAAGCGTGCGGCCATCTGTCGGGGACGTGATGCTTTTGAGGTAGAAGCCGTATGCCGTGTTCGGTTCGTAATCCGCTTTAAAGCCCGTCTTCTGCTGCAGCTTAACGAAGGCATCCGCGGCCGTCGCACCCTCGTCGAGCTTGAGCTGCGTAGGCGCCACCCAGGTCTGAGCCTTGCCGTCGGCATCGGCGCCGATAATCGAGAACGAGACCTCGACTTGCTTCTTGGCGACATCGCCGGTTTCTGTCGGGTTCTCTGTCTGAACGGCAGCCGCGGCGGCAGATCCTGCTTGGCCAGCGGATGCCGTCGAAGACTGCTCGCTCGTGGCAGGGCTCTCCCCCGTCGCCGAGCCTGCGTCGCCAGTTGCTGCCTCTGTTGTGGCGGCACTGGCTGCAGGCGCGCTCCCGGAATCCGAAACCTCGGCGCCGCTCTGCTCAGCGGCGCCGCCCGCAAGCGCTGCGTCCTCGCCCGGCGTCGCAGTCTGAGCCACAGCCTCGGCAATGCCCTCGGCGCCCTCGGCCCACAACTGAGCCGGCGTGGTGCCAAAGGCCATCGCGAAGGCCAGGAATGCCACCAGGCCGCGCTTGGCTACACCGCGTGCAATCGCGCCACGGCGATGCAACGAGGCACGCTCGCGCTCGTCCTCAAACATATCCATTTGTCCCCCATTGTCTGTACTTGGAGCGTTGTCTTGAGACTGCCCCACGTCATCGCGCATGTTGCGCTCGAGTTCCCCCATCGGGGTCCCCCTTCTCTCCAGAGCCCTATGCACACCGGCGGCATACGCCGCAGCCGCATGCAAGATGGGAGGCGATCCGACTTAACCTTAACGGCTCAGGCGCGCCGTCCGATCTGCGACGCGAACATCCCGAGCCAAGAGGAATTACGGTTACTGGTACAGCCGGGGACTTGCACCCCGATTCTCCCAAACGCGCAGGAAAACCGCGCATTCGTGCGTCTCCGCACCACCATCTAGGCCATCGATTATTACCGTCAAAATGGTATCACGCAAAAGGGCCTCGCACGCAGGCGAAGCCCAAGGTAAAAGCTATTGTTTGCGATAGGAAAATGCGGTGACGGTCGCAGCCTCTAGTGCTTGCCGCCGTGGCTGTTGAGCCAGATATTGCGGCCCAGCATAAGCGCCAGCACCAGCGCGCTCACGTAGCCCATAAAGCCAATGACCGGGATACCAAACACAACCGGCTCGATGCGTGCGTAGTACACCACCGACGAACCGATAAACAGACCGGCGATCACAATTGCCATCGACATGCGGTCGATAATTCCGCCCAGCTGTCGCAGCGCCTTATCGCTGCTCATGATCTGCGTGTTCACCTTAAGCTGGCCGCGTGTGAGCATACGCGAAGCCAGCCCCAGGTACTCAGCCGCCTCGAGTGAGCCCTTCGCCGCGCGATAGCTGCTCGCGGCAAGATCGCGCCCCATGTCGCGCACGCGCGCATAGGCGCTTTTCTCGTTTTTGATGTGCGTCTGGATAATCTGGATCATGTTGACGTTGGGCATGTACTCGGTCAGCAGGCCCTCGAGCGTCACCATGCCGCGCGCGAACATCGTCACCACGCTCGGCAGCTCAACATCGTTTTTGCGCGCCAGGTTTAGCAGCGAGGTCAAAAACTCGCCGATATCCAGATCCTTCAGGTCAAGGCCCGCAAAGTCAGCCACGATAAAGTCCAAATCGGACAAAAAGGCCGAATGGTCGAGCTCAGCCGAGTCGCCACGCGTCACGGCGAAGCGCATGAGCGAATCCTTGAGCTTGGGCACGTCGCCCTCGGCCACGGCGAAAATCATGTCCTTTACGATACCGCGATCGTGGCTCGACATGCGTCCGACCATGCCCAAGTCGATAAAGTAAACGATGCCGTCCTTGAGAATGATGTTTCCAGCATGCGGGTCGGCATGGAAAAAGCCGTCGTCGAGCACCTGCGTCGAGTAGTCCTCGACAATCGCGGCACCGATCTTTTCCAAGTCATAGCCCTCGGCCACCAAGCGTTCAGGATCGGCGATCGAAATGCCGTCGACGTAGTCCATAACCACCACGTGCTCGGTGCACAGGTCCAGATAGGATTTAGGGCACGTCACGCCATGAACGCTCTTATGGAACTCGTAGAAGTCGTTGAGGTTCTTGGCCTCGGCCAAAAAGTTGGTCTCCTCGCGAAACGAGGTCCACAACTCCTCGACTACGCCGTGCAGATCAACGAATTGATCGGTGTTGACGAACTTGGAAACGATACGCACCACCGAGCGGATGATATCGATGTCCTGTGCCATAACCTGCTGCGCACCGGGGCGCTGCACCTTGACGGCCACGTCCTCGCCCGTCACCAGACGAGCGCGGTGCACCTGCGCAAGCGATGCGCTACCAAGCGGATTGGGGTCGATCGCATCGAACATCTCCCCCAGGCGCAGGCCGTATTCTTCTTCCAGACAACTGAGTACGACCTCGTACGGCACCGGCTCCACGTCGGAGCGCAGACGACGCAGCTCGTCACAAAAACGTTGCGGCAGAATCTCGGACCGGTTGGCCAGAATCTGCCCCATCTTGACGAACATGGGGCCGAGTTCCTCGAGCAGGCGGCGCAAACGAACCGGCGTGAGGTTATCCCACACGCGGTACTTTTTGACCAGGCGAACAATCTGCCCAATGCGTTCGCGACGACCCGCCGGCGTGAGCTGGTATTCCTCGTCCGGCGCCATCGCGTCGGGCTCCTCGGGCACCATATCGACAGCGCGCGGCTTCTTGCGAGCGCCCGAGACGGCGGCGTCGACCTCATCGACAACCGCCGCCTCGTCACCCAGAGGATCTAGATTGTTGTAATCGGTGGTGGAATCTGCCATCTGCGCTGCTACTCGGCCTCTTCGGTGTCCTCTGCATCGTCGGGCTCAACGGACTCGACGGGCACCGAGGTCACGTTGTCCTCGACCGAATCGACGATGTCGCGCACATGGGCCAGGAAGGCCGTGCGCTCGGGGGCGGTCATAACGCGGACGCGGGCAAGGATGAGCTCGTCGAGCACGCGCTGGGCCGCGGTCTCGCCCTGCATGCCCAAGCGCTCGGTCAGATCGGAGATGGTACCGCCGGCCTGCTCGAACATGTCGGACACACTGCGGGCGATATCGGGGGTGGCGGTGTCCTTGCGGACCTGCTCGCCTTTGGTGTTAAGGTCGTCGAGGACCTTCTTGCCGCCTTCGACAGCAACGGCGGCAGCGCCAAAGCCCACGTTAATGGCGCCGTTAACAAGCTGATCGAGTTTCATAACCATGGTTGTCTCCAATCACAAACAACTGCATTGGCGTTCTTGTACCCAAGATTGAGTGAAAGCGACAAAGCGTTTTAGCGCTATTCGATCGACGGGAAATCCCTACCTCACGTTGTCGTTCATCGCGAAAGAGTTCTTCATGGCGCAGCTCGTGGTGTAGAGCACCTTGCCCAGCAGGGCATCGGTCTCCACGCGAACACGCTCGGCAAAGGCCTCGTTGGCGCGTGCAAGCTCGGCAGGCACCTCGGCCTCGGGCAGAGCGGCTACGGCAGCGTCGACGTCATGGATCTGCTTGTGGCCCATGCCACCGACCTTCTCCTGATAATCCTCGACCGCGCGGCCGCACTCATGGAAACGGACGTCAGCCAGGACGCCGATCAGGCGGTTGGCCCAGTAGAAGTTTTCGGACGTTACGCGAGCCTGCGTGTCGGCATAGTACTCGGGCATGGTCTCGACGTTGGCGTACAGCGGAACCAGCGCGTTAAACGAGTTGGAACCAAAGGCCATCCACTGCACGGCGCGATACGCCGGCTGCGCATAGGGGCGCAGCTGCAACACGGCGAGCTGGCTGTTGCGATTGATGCCGATGGGGCGATAGGCGCCACGCGTAGCGGGCGTGCCCTTGCTGCCGTAGCAGTCGTACTCCGTGCCCTGGTAGTGGCTCGAAAGCACGTACTTGATGTCCTCGATGGTCACCTTACGCTCGGGCACGCGGCTCCAGGGGATATCGTCGCTCTCGGGCGTGTAGTCGGCCTCGGGACCATCCCACACATCGCTGGGGTTGAGGCAGCGCTGCATGTACCAGGCGCGCGGCGTGTTGTAAACGTGGTCGCTGTCGCTGTGCGAGCCAAAGACCTCGCGCGGGTTAAAGACCGCGGCAGAACCGTCGCCCTCGACGCCCAGCGTCAGGTCCAGATGCCACTCGGCCATCCAGGCGCGCAGGTCGGCGGAGCACATGTGGTCGGCCTGGGCGCCCTCGGCGTCATCCAGGTCAAAGCTGTCGATACCCAGCTGGTTGGGCATGGTCACGTAGGCATCGTCAGGCACGCGCTTGGCGATCCAGTGGTGACCACCGATGGTCTCGAGCCACCAGATCTCGTCCACATCACTAAAGGCGATGCCGTTGTTCTCGTAGGTGCCGTAGCGCTCGAGCAGGTCGCCCAGGATACGAACGCCGTCGCGGGCGGACTTAGCGTACGGCAGGACCAGGGTCACCATGTCCTCCTCGCCCAGGCCACCAGGCTGCGCCGGCACATAGCCGTCCTCACCCTCGTTGCCCTTGGCGGGCACATAGTCCACGAGCGGATCGGCACCGCGGACGCGCTCGTTGGTGGTGAGCGTCTCGGTTGCGGACATGCCAACATTGAGCTCGTTGAATCCGGCCTCGGCCCAGATGCCGTGGCCCAGGACAACATCGGGGACACTCGTGTAGCGCATGGGGTTATCGGGCAGCTCAACGGTCAGGTGACTCAGGACGCTCGTGTAGACGCGCGGCTGCTCGTCGGGATGTACCACGCGCATACGCTTGGGCTCAAACACCCCGTTGGACGAGTCCTCGTTACGCGCGACAAGCGTCGACCCGTCGTAGCTCGCGTTCTTACCGACCAGAATCGTTGTGCACGGCATGCGCATCCTCCTTGAGCGAAGAAATCAAACGGCAACAGTGTATCGCTTCGACCCAAAAAGGGCGAAACCGCGACCCTTCGAGACCCCCTCGGAACCCCTGTGGTCAAAAAATGCCAAATATGAGTACTGTCACCAATTTAGTAGCAGCAAATTTCCTTGTAATGAGTGCCGGAAATCCCTATTTGTCCAAAAGCGAGGCAGCGTTATTCCCCATAGGTTCAATAAAATGGGCTTCCTAACGAGAATGAATATCGTTAGGAAGCCCAAAAGACGTAAAACATATATGACTATCTTGGCAACAGTACTCATATTTGGCGCTTTTTGACCACGTGGTATATGGCTAACCCCTCAAACAGCCCAAAACGCCTATTTCGATGCGCGCTCCGCCGCCTCAATCACGTGTTTGGCGAGAATTGCGGTGGTCACAGCCCCCACGCCGCCCGGCACGGGTGTGATGGCGCCAACGATCGGTTCCGCAGCATCAAAATCCACGTCGCCGACCAGTTTTCCGGCAGCCCCGTCCCAATTAATGCCAACATCGATGATCGTCTGGCCCTCGCGAACCGCATCCGCGCCAATCGTGCGCGCGCGTCCAACCGCGGCAACAACAATGTCGGCAGAACAGCACTCGGCGGCAAGATCGCGCGTATGCGTATGGCACGTCGTCACGGTTGCGTTGCGCGCCGTAAGCATGGCGGCAACGGGGCGGCCAATTACCAGTGAGCGTCCGACCACGGCAACTTTGGCGCCGTCCAGCTCAACGCCGTAATGATCCAGCAAAGCAAGCACGGCTTCAGCTGTGCAGGGGGCAAAACCCTCGCCGCGCCCCGAAAGCGTGGTGAGCAGCGAAGCCGGCGTCATGGAGTCAACGTCCTTGGCGAGATCGAGCGCTGCGGCGACGGCGTTCTCGTCAAGGCCGGCGGGCAGCGGGCGAAACATCAGACAGCCATGAACAGCCGAGTCGGCATTGATGTCCTCGATGGCCGTCAACAGCTCGTCTTGCGAAACACCGGCAGGAAGCAACACGCGACGCGCCTCGATGCCAACCTTTTCGCAGCGTTTAAGGGCGCCGCGCTCGTAGGATAGGTCGTCCTCGCGTTCACCCACACGCACGATAGCAAGCGTCGGAACAACACCGCGTTCGCGCAGCGCAGCGCAGCGGGCAGCGAGCTCCTCAGTCAAAGCGCGGGCGACGGGAGCACCCTTCAGTAGCTCAGCCATGGCTATCCCCTCTTTCTTGCAGCGTCGGCGGCACGGCGCGCCAGCGCATCGGCGCGCGGCAGCCATGTGTCGAGCAACTCATCACACGCCGTCTCGAGCTCCTCGGCGCGCGCCCGATCCTTCATGGACGTGGTATTGGCAAAGAGCGTCAGACTCGCGCCCTGCATGGCGGCACGGCAGAACACGGCGCCACAGGCCACATCGGACAGCAGCTGGCGCGATCCCTTGTCAGCCATATCCTCGAGCAACGCCAGCGCACGACCGCACGCATCCATGATGCGATACGGCGGTATGGCGGCAACATGCAGCGCATCTTGAATCGCAGCCGTTCGAGCAGGGTCCTCACGCGAAACACCATACGCCGCCGACACCTGCCCGTAGGCACGAACGTCCTCGGCGACCAAGTCGACAAGTTCCTGAGCCAATTCATCCGCCTGGGCAAACGCGCGCGTCAAGTCGTCCGCGCGATCGGCAAGCGCGGGGTTCGTCGCGCCATAGCGAGCAACCATCCCGCACAGCGAGGCGCCCAGTGCGCCCACAAACGCACTGGCGCTGCCGCCGCCGGGAACGGGCTCGCGCGCAGCCAGCGCCTCGGCAAAACCACGACAGGTTTTATCCATCATCTCTTGGCTCATACGCATGCACCTTCAAGTCATATACATCGGTCGGACGGCGACTGCCTGCCGACTGTATCGATCACATAATGGTGCTAAGTCTAGCCCATAAGCACACGGGCGTCAGCGTACCTGGCCATCGCTGATTTCTATGGCACGCGATAGGCGGCGGCAACGCAAGCATGGGACACATGGCCCACCTTTCGAGACTCTCTGGCAGCACAAACCGGGGCATATCTATAAATAAGGAGCCCGTTGGGGCACGGCTGCGCAACGACCACAAACCACGAAAGGATGCATTAACGTACTCATACAACCCACGCACAAAGACATCCGCCGCAAACGGAAACAACGCCCCAACAACATGCGGCGCCATGATGTCACTAACAGACAAGGAGGACGCCACCATGATGAAAAAGACCCTATCGATCCTTTCCCTTTGCATCGCCCTCTTTGCCGCGCTCGCCCTTGTGGGCTGCGGCGGGAGCGCATCGGGCGGCGGCAGCGCCCCCAAGAGCGAGAGCAAGGAAAAGGCCCCCGTCGCCAAGAAGACCGACTACATCTGGTTTAAGGTCGAGATGCCCGAGGGCGTCGGCGTAAGCGACTCTGCCGGCAAGAATGCCGACAGGGTCCAGCTCACCTTCCCCGAAGACGAGAACGCCTCGGCCGATCGCTTTATCCCCGTTTGGAAAAAAGCGCTGACGGCCGAGGAATCCCACGCCGACCAGGCGGAAAAGAAGGGGGATACGTTCCAGTGGAAGGATGGCGGGTCCGTCGAGTATAACGGCAGGACGTGGCTCGTCGGAACATACGAGGACAACAGCGGCATCTCAACCATGCTTTTTACCGATGTTGAGCCGGGAAGCGTCTACGTCCTCATCTCGAACTTCGACCAGCACAAGAAAGAAGCCGTGGCACTCCTCAACTCCATCGAGTTCCCCGATGACATGGAAGAGGCAGTTTCCGAGGCACGCGAAGTCGAGATTTCGAGCATCGAGATCAAGTAACGGGACACCCGCACGCGCCTACGCGCACCCGCGCACATGCGCCCCATTAAAACAACGGGCGCCCAACCCGGGGAGGGCCGACAGCACCAGCCCTCCCCTCTTTTGCGCCCGAACATATTGCCACTTAACGGCGCAAATCCGGCCCTCAGAATGGGACACATGGCCCATCCTAGCGAGCCGTCCACGCGTACAGTAAAGACAGGTAATCCATGGGCGGTTACAGATCGAGGAGGACACGACCATGAAAAAGAAGGCCTTTGCGATTCTCACCCTCTGCATCAGTCTCTTTGCCGCAGTTGCCCTGGTGGGCTGCGGTGGCAGCGGCGACGCTACCGGAAGTGGCGGTGGCGGCGGGGCAGAAAAGCCAGCCGTGGATATGAGGACCGACTTCATTTGGTTTAAGGTCGAGGTTCCCGAGGGCGTCTAGATTACCGACGTTGCCGGCGACACCGCCGACAGGGCCCAGTTTAAGTTCACCGAGAGCGAGCACGCCAGCGATCGCTTCATCCCCGTCTTCGATCCTGACAAGAACGCCGACGAGCTGTTCGACTACGAGGCAAAGTGGAATGCCAGCTTTGAGTGGACCGAGAATGACCCCGTCAAGTACAACGGCAAGACTTGGCGCAACGCTTCCTATACACACTCGGGCGGCGTAACGACCGAATACTTCACCGACGTTGACGGCGGCGGTGTGTATGTGCGTATCGACAACGTCGAGGAGCACAAGGACGCCGTCGAGACCATGATGAAGTCTCTGGAATTTGCCGACGACATCGCCGAGGCCAAGACCGAGGCCATGGACGTCAAGCTCGACGATATCGAGATCAAGCGCTAAGCGACTGGCGAGCGCAACGGGAAACACGGTCGCAGTGCAAACAAGCGACGGTACCCCAGCGCTTCGTACCCAGGGAGGGCCGGTAAACCGACCCTCCCTTTCTTATGCCTGTAGCCGACGAACGCGAGGATGCCGGACGCCGGAACCGCCCCAAATGTGGCAACAGTACGAAAACGACAAACACCCCAACACGTCCGCCCACCGATTTATTGCGCCGCGCAGACAATTAAACCAGCATCTTTAAACATCTGGGCAGTATAGTGACCAAAACTATCGCATAACCGCACTCTGCGAATGGAGAAGTTATGACCGAACACCATGCCATCAGCCGCCGAGCGTTTACGCTGGGCCTAGGGCTTGCGGCGTTGTCACCACTTGCAAGCCTGCCCGAAACCGCAGCGCCGGGCATTCCCCTGCGAGCGGCATTTGCAGACAACACACCCGCACCGTCGGACAGCCTCGACAATTTCGTCATTCGCCTTCGCCCCGCGGGCTATTTTCGCACCGCGAGCGTCAACCAAGACGGCAACGTTCGCGGCAACGTCTGCCACCTGTTTAACGACGGCACGTCCAGCAAGCTCATCCTTGAGAACGTAACGACCAAGAAGGACGATACAAACTGGTACGCCATCCGCACCTTGCTCAATTTCGAAGAGCATAAAAAGACGGGCTACAGCATTTGGTCGGTCGACGACGACTCGGACAAAGATGGAAAGGTCATCCACGTATGGGGCGGCGAGTATGACAACAAGCCCAGCCGCGCTTTTGCGTTCGAGCGTCAATCAAATGGAACCTACATCATCCGAGACCGCACGGTCGAGAAAGAAACCGAGAAAAAAGACATTAAGTACCTGGCAATAGAATCGAACGGCAAAGACCAGGACAACAATAAGATCTGCCATAAGAGTAAGAGCATTCCGTGGGAGCTCGAACTTATCGGTTACGACATGAAAAAGAACGATGCCACGGTTAGCAGCCTCGACTGGATCACGTACAGCAGCTACGTCGACGGACCATGTTGGATGAAATACGTCGACGACGACAAGTTCCTCGACGAGCTGAGCATCCCGGGTACGCACGATTCGGGCACCTGCAGCGTGGACAACGACACTGAGCCCCAATCCTCGCAAGTAAAATGCCAGCAGGATTACATTCCCACGCAGTTGCTCGAAGGCATTCGCTATTTTGATATCCGGCTCGGAAAGGGCGATGACCCCGGCATCGACCACGGGATTTTCTACCTACTCAAAAAAGACGGGAACTATCTGCATCTCTCCGATGTCATCGGGTACTTCAAAACGTTTTTGAACGAAAACCCGTCAGAAGCGCTCATCATGCTCGCATCGCGCGGCAACGATGAGGCTACCGACGAAAGCATAACGACGGCCTTCGCCAAGGTTATGGCCGATAACCCCAACCTGTTCTACACGTCGAGCCACGTCCCCACGCTGGGCGAGGTGCGCGGAAAGATCGTCCTGCTGCGTCGATTTGGGCTCGCCGGCAACAGCGTAAGCGGCCACACGTGGGGCCTCGACCTCACCCAATGGGATGACAAGATCAAGGCGCATTCCGGGCAGTCGATGTGTCTCGTCC
Source organism: uncultured Collinsella sp. (assembly GCA_959020715.1). GTDB lineage: Bacteria > Actinomycetota > Coriobacteriia > Coriobacteriales > Coriobacteriaceae > Collinsella. Next base: position 33,361 of record CAUESV010000007.1, read on the forward strand.
AAGACGCGCGGGGATTTGAAGCCATAGGGGAAACGGGCAATGAAGAGCCCTATTGCACCAAGGTATATGCCCAGGACAAGTACAAACTCACGGGAACCGACAAGCTCAGCTGGGTCGATAATGCGCTGAAGGAAACGACCGGGCGCACGTGCAACAAGGTGGACGTCGTGGACGATGCCGGGGCCACGGTGCAAGTCCAGGAGCGTTGCTGGTCTATCAACTACACCAGCTGCACGGGCTTGTCGCACGGAGGCAATCCTTTTACCTCGGCACGAGTGGTCAACGAACATCTGTACAAGAGCCCGTACATCAACCCCAGCGACAACAAGGATACGAAGTCAGATTACCTCAAGCACATTGGCATCATCGCATCCGACTTTGTTGATGCGGCGCTGGCCCGGAGCATCTACCAGCGCAATTACGATACGGAGCACAAGCAGACGGCTTCGTACTATCTCCCGTACTATCTCCCGACCCGCATGCGCATGACGTACGGCGACTCGCTGAGCGATGCCTCATTCCAGGATGGCAAGACCGTTGGCGAGGGTCATTTCCGCCTTGCTGACAGCAGCAACGCGCTCAACGCGACAGCTTCGGGCCATGCGTTTGCCATCGAATATGTTGATGTCGATGCTCTGGGTAACGAGACCGTCACGGGGCTGCAGGGTTCCGTGCCCATCGATATCGACCCGCGCGCGCTGACGCCCCATTTTGAGGGACTCGAAGGCCTTAAGGCCGGCGAAGACGTGCGCGCCAAGATTGCGGCATCACTCGAGGGCAAGCTCGAAACCGATGCCTGCACGGCCCAGCTCGAGTTTGTGCACGACGCGGACGGCGCTCCGGGCACGGCAATGGCCGAGGGCGAAACATTTGCCGCAGGAACGTACTGGGTGCGCGTGAACGGTCTCTTGGGCGACGCGGCGCAGAACTACACGCTCGCCAGCGACGGAGCCGCAAGCTTTACTGTGACGACTTCGGGCAACGCGGGCGACACCGGCAACGGTACCGGCGGCGGCAACGGCAACGATGCCGCCACGGACAGCGCCGACAAGAACGGCAAAGGCAACAAGAGCAAGGGCTCGGGCGAGAAGCTCGCCGGCACGGGCGACGGCTCTGGCATCGCCGCCGGGTTCGCCGCTGCCGCCGTGGCGACGACGGTCGCCGGCGCAGCAATGCTTGCCAGTGACCGCGAAAACGCTGGGGACGACAGCGAATAGGCAAGCCGGCCTTTTAGACACATCGACTCAATCGGGGGCGCAGAACACCGTTCTGTGCCCCCGATTTTTACCTTGGCCCGAACGCCGCTATCGGCTACATCACCATGTTCAGCGCGTTCACAAATTCCTGGGCCTTCGCACGGCTACTCAGGCTAAAGACGCAAGCGGTCAACAGTCGATTGCGCAGAAAAACATCGCGGCCCTTGATCCTGTTGACCCCCGTGATGTCCTTAAGATACACAATCTCGGTGTGCTTGCCGCCGAAAGCACCCTTCTTGAGCACCTCAATACGATTGGGGTAAATCTTGACGTCTTTAAACCTACCCGAACCCTTGTCCTGAAACAGCAAGGCGTTGTTGTCTATGCGCGTCACATCCATAGGGCTCGTTAAAACTATCTCTATGGCCACATTTTAGTCACCGCAAGGCTCCCATGCGAAGGTGCCAGACAGCAAAGCAATTCGTGTCCGCGCGAGGCTTTAAACTAAATGCAATAAAGATGCATTCCACAAGAGGAAAGTGGGGCGACAGTGATGGGCGAACTGGTAAACCGTGGAGAATCGGCAATCGTGCCCGAAGGTTTTTACAAGCAGGTTTCCTCGATTCTCAACGCCGCTCGCGACAAGGCCTATACCGCCGTTAACTTTGCGATGGTTGAGGCGTATTGGGAGATCGGCAAGAGCATTGTTGATGAGCAGGGCGGAGAGGAGCGCGCCAAGTATGGAGAGGCACTGCTCAAGGCCCTCGCAATCAGACTTACCAAGGATTTTGGTAAAGGTTTTGAAGCAAGAGAGCTGCGCAAAATGCGTCAGTTCTATCTTGCATTTCCAATTCGGGACTCACTGCGTCCCGAATTGAGCTGGACACATTACCGCAGGTTAATACGCATTCCTGACCCCGAAGCTCGCACCTGGTACATGAACGAATGCGCCGACTCTCGCTGGAGCACGCGCCAGCTCGAACGCCAGATCAACACCATGTTCCGCGAGCGCCTACTTGCCAGCAAGGACAAGGAGGCTGTCACCCAGGAAATCCAAAAGAGCGCCCCAGCTCGTCGCCCCGAGGATATCATCCGCGATCCATATGTACTGGAGTTTTTAGGTTTCTCGGACGATACTGCGTTTCGCGAGAGCAATCTAGAGCAGGCGCTCATCACGCATCTTCAGAAGTTCCTGCTGGAGCTTGGCCGTGGCTTCGCTTTCGAGGCGCGCCAAAAGCGCATCACCTTTGATGGGCGCCATTTCTATATTGACCTTGTGTTTTACAACTATCTGATGCGCTGCTTCGTGCTCATCGACCTTAAGACCGATGACCTTACGCATCAGGACCTGGGCCAGATGCAAATGTATGTGAACTACTACACGCGTGAGCTCATGAACGAAGGCGACAATCCGCCCATAGGCATCGTGCTCTGCGCGGACAAAAGCGATTCGATCGTCGAGTACACGCTGCCCGAAGACAACGACCAAGTGTTTGCCGCCAAATACCTGCCGTATCTTCCAAGCAAGGAAGAGCTGGCGCGCGAGCTGAGTGCCGAGTACCGCGCCATCAACGAAGCGACTAATGGCGAAGCGCAAGGGTAGCAATGAGGCTCCGGCGAGCGCGACAATGGCAACGGATCGCTCATGCGCATCGCTCCCCTGGCGTTCACCGATGCAACAGACGAGGAGATCTGCGAGGTCTCCGCCATTACGCACGCCCACAGAACGTCGACCGACGCATGCGTTATATTTGTCGAGCTGATGAGAGACGTGCTGAATGGCACACTTCCCTCGTGGGCGCTCCAGCTGAAAAGCATACCGGAGCAGGGAATCAGGTCCGGCGGCTTCGTGCGTGACACGCTTAAGGCAGCCACCTGGTGCTTCGTCAACACTAACAGCTACGAAGAGTGCGCACTTGCCGCCGTCAACCTGGGCGACGACACCGACACCACCGCAGCTGTCGCAGGTGCGCTCGCCGGCACGGCCTACGGCATCGATGCAATTCCGCAGGAGTGGGTCGACGCCCTACGCGGAAAAGAGCTGATTGAGAACTGCTTGTTTTAGGGCGCCATTCAAGAAATAAGGTAGGAGGCATCATGGATAGGAAGATCGCGAATATCGATGAGTTCCAAATGGACGAAAACGAGACCCCGATACTCCCAACGGGACTGAGGGAGGAAGAAAACCTTTACGTCCTCCCCGACGGGCGTTACCTCCCCTGCGGGGCCTACAGGACCGCGGACGGCGGTTCGCTCATTTATGAGCCATCCGAACTAAGCTTCTTCGGGCAGATGCTTGCTCAATTCAAAAAGAGCTAGAGGCTTGATTGCCCGTTAGATAGACACTGCTCCAAACCATGGGATGGGTAAGATGCCTCCCACCGCGGCCTGTGAGGTAAAATCTTGACTGCCGCGGAATCCGCCTGCGGGCAACGCTCCGATCTCCGATTGGGGTGAAGCCTATGAACTTGTTTCTTGAAATCCTGCGCCTCTCGATGTATGTGACCGGCATTGCCCGGAACCTCTACTCGATCTGGCGGGAATATAAGCAGTAACGGATAGCGAGGGGAGTCATGAAAAGGGCCGGTTGCAGCCGGCCCTTTAGACATTAGCACCTGCGTTGCCCGCGTCTCCGAAGTTTGAGTAGCTGAGGAGCGGGTTCCGCGGCACATCTTGATTTTACCCAGTGGCAAGGCTCTTTTACAGCCGTTCCACCGTTTATTTACATCTGCCAATCAAGACGAGACTACTACGCACCTTTATTACACACGATGTTTTCAGCCTGGTATAAACAAGTTCAATAATAGAATGCAAATCCAACCATCATGTCTGATTACGAAAGGATTTTTGCCTTTTCTGCAGCAAACTCTTCCTCGGTAAGTACTCCACTCTCACGCAGTGCTGCAAGCCTCTCAAGCCTTGCAACTACATCAACCACTATCCGCCAGCGTCTCAATAGTCTGTGAAACCTGCGGATACCGCTCGAGCTCCTTCGATAGGGCATCGACTATCTCGGCAATATTCTTTGCATTTTTGCCCCCGTTTAATACGTTTGCCCTGACCTTAGATGACGACTTGACAGTAACGCCAGATCCGCCTTCAACTGGAACAACCGAAATACTGATATTTTCGCCCCAAGACCAAAGGCTCATACCAATCTCGGCTGCAACTGTTCTTGTTGTGGGCGATGCACTATCAACTTTTACTTTAGGCTGCTTTTCCATAGCTGTCTTCAAGGCATTAAACGTGTCGTCAGGAGAATACGGTACCTGAAGCTGAAGCTGCTGATCCGCAAAACCCATAATCTGGCCTCCGCTTCTTACAAGATTAAGGCTATCGGCAATGGTAGCACGTTCCCAGCAGTCTTAAATTCGTCTCATGACCTTGCGATGCAGCCCGACGCCCCGGCAACACTCCCCTACTTACCAAAGATCGCAGCGAACAAGCCCTTGCGTTTGGGCTTCTCCTCTCGGTAGGAACCCTCGACGGCGGCTGCAACCTGGCGCGGTTGCTCGCCGTCTCCACGGCGCACGATCTGGTATAGGAACGGCGATTTAACATATTTGACCTCGACGGGTGTGGCGTGTACGCTGCTCTCACCGGACAGATGCAGGCTCGGACTGAGCGGCGCCACGATATGCGTTTCGCGCTTGTCGCTAAACACCACCGCGGCCGCACGACCCGTCTGGCCGTTTACGGCAATGCGCACCTGCTCGACATCGCGGCCATCCGTCGCCGGCCGATCGACAAAGTAGACCGGCACCATCACTAGGCCGTCCTTGTGCTTGCGGACCTTGCGCGCCCAGGCGCGGATGCTCTTTTTATTGAGCCCCAGCACCGCCTCGGCATCGTTGCCTGCAATGTCGAGCGCCAGCTTATCAATAACCACCTGGTCCTTGGTGGACGCATCGACGGAGACAACGCGGAAGTCGCCCTCCTGCATGGCAGGATCGAACGGCCCCACCTTGCCAAAGTCCCACGGCTCCAATATGCCCATAAGGCGAACATCCAGGTAGTTGGCCCTGGGATATGCCCAGTCGAGTACCTCGTAGTACACCAGGGTCTCCTTGCTCAGGCCCTTGCCCGGGAAGGACACCATCATGCGAAGGTCCGCGAGCGCCATGGGGAAATAGAAGAGCATCATGTCGTTTTGGATCGCGTCTTCCACGTCGTGTCCGGCAAAGGCCTCCGGGTACTGACGCACCAGCTGCAGCGCGTTGGCACGTGCCTGCTGCGGCGATATCTCACAGGGGACGCCCTGTTCGGGAACGTATTCGGCACCCACGCCCATGGTCAGACGCTTACTAAACGTGCCGGGCTTGAGCAGGTCGGCCACGCCAATCTTGTTGCCGCACGACGGGCACTCAAACACGCGCTGGGTCGATGACCCCTCAAAGGACGCGCCGCAGAAGGGGCAGGGAATGCTCACGTGCGTCGCCTCTTGGAACTCCTGCGCCGTGCCGCGGTCCTCCCACAGCAGGTGCTCAAGAACCGACTGATTGCGACAGTACGAATTGAAGAAATACCAGTCCGGGTCATCTGGGCGCTCGAGCTGCGAGACGTGCGTAAGCTTGAGCAGCCCGTCAACCACCGTCAGCGGCGTATGACGGATACCCAGGGCGCTCTTGGGCTCTCCGGCGTCCGCTTGCCACGGAATAACCGTTTCGCAATAGGCGCACTCAAAGCTGCGCTTTGCCTGGTGCGAATACATGGGGCCGCCGCAGTTTTGGCATTTAATGGCAAACATCTCGTCCATGGAAACGTCCTCCTTTGCACAGGGCTGTCGACATTAAGTATGTCGAGCAAATCGGCGCGTGCCCATACCCATGTGGCCCAAAATGGAGCACTCGGTCGAACGGGAAGGCGCAGTGAACTCGAATGCGCGTGGGCAGTCGTCCCCCTCCGCCTCGCACCCGTTAGCGCCGGTAGACCATTGCTGCATTTTCTGAGCACCGGCGCACGGCGCTCCCATGCGAGCTACACTATCCCCTTAAACATGATTGTGAGGACGATCGTTATGCTATTTGTCAATCGGCTGGTACATACGCTTGTTCCCGGCAGCGAAAGCGAGCCGGTCGATACCTCCTGCCGCACCAACGCGGGTTTTGCCGCAAGCCTCATCTGCATCGGCCTCAACATTACGCTGTGCCTGGCCAAGGGTATAGCCGGTCTGCTCGCGGGCTCCGTCTCGCTTATCGCCGATGCCTTCAACAACCTTTCCGACGCCTCGAGCAACATCGTGAGCCTGCTCGGATTCCGCCTTGCCAGCCGCCCGGCCGATGAAGGCCACCCCTATGGCCACGGCCGCTATGAGTACCTAGCCGGCCTGTTCGTCGCTGTCCTCGTTTGCGCCGTCGGCATCAACCTGGTGCTCGAGTCCGCGACCAAGATCATCAAGCCTTCCCCCACCGCCTACACGCTGGTCTCTCTAGCCGCCCTCGTCTTGTCCATGCTCGTTAAGCTCTGGATGGCCGCGTTCAACCGCGCACTGGGCGACCGCATCGACTCGGAGACGCTCATCGCCACAGCGCAGGACTCCAAAAACGACGTCATTACCTCGGGCTCGGTCTTGGTGGCGGCGCTTATTTCGCAGACGACCGGCTTTGACCTCGACGGCTGGGCGGGCCTGGGCGTGGGCACCTTCATTTGCATCAGCGGCATGGGCCTGGTGCGCGACGCCATCAGCCCGTTGCTGGGGCAAGCGCCCGACCCCAAGCTCGTCCAGGCAATCCGCGACAAGATCATGTCCTATCCGCAGGTCTTGGGCACACACGACCTGATGGTGCACGACTACGGCCCCGGTCGTCAGTTTGCCAGCGCCCACGTGGAGATGCCCGGCGAGGGCGACGCGTTTGAGCACCACGAGATTCTGGACACCATCGAGCATGATATCAAGCGGCAGATGGGAATCGGCATCACGCTGCACTGCGATCCCATCGCCACCACCGGCGACGACCTGCGCGGCTGGGTCAAGCGCGGCGTCATGCAGATCGATCCCGCGCTCTCCATCCACGACCTTCACGAACACGATGGCTTTGTGTCGTTTGACCTGGTGCGTCCCGACGACTTCGACATATCCGACGAGGAGCTGCTGGAGCTCGTCACGCGCATCGTGCACGAGCGCCGGCCCGACGTCTCGTGCGTCGTCACGTTTGATTCGGGCTTTAGCTCGCCCGACCGTCCAGCAGAACAGCTGTAGCCTGTTTAACAGCTAGTTTCCCTGCGCGCCCGAGATGCCGTTTTGCAGGGCGTTCCAAGCATCCGTCGCCATGCCGCCCAAGTTCTGCGCGGTATCGCCCAGGTTTTGTGCCGTATCGCCCAGCTCTTGCGCCTTGTCTCCCAACTCCTGCGCCTTGTTGCTCAAGTCCTCCAGCGTATTGGAGCTCGAGCTGTCGGTACCGCTTTGGTCGTCGGACGAGTTGCCCGAGCTGTTCTTGTGCGTGAGTTGAATTTCGAGGTTGCCGTTGTCGTTATAGTAGGCAGAAGTAACGACCCAGTTGGCATCGACGACGGGCGTTGAGCCATCATCAGTCAGGACCACGGCATTCGAAAGATCGGCGCCGCGCGACTTGAGGAGCTTCTTGGCGTTGGACCAGTACTGCCCCGAGATATCGCTCAGATCGACGGTACTAGACGAGGCGGACGCGGTTTGCTCGGCAGTGGTATCGGCCGTTGAACTCCCCCGCTTGTTGAGCATGCCCGACACGATGGCAAACACAACCGACAGCGCAAAGAAGATCGCCAGCACGATGAGGATCTTCTTGATCACGCTCGACGAACGCGACGGCTTCTTCTCCTCGTCCTCGCCATATTGCGGAATCGACTTGGGGTACTCGCGATACGGCTCGCGCGACTCGTAGCGAGACTGTGCCGTGCGAGGCATATACGTCGTCTGCTGAGGCTGCGGAATGGGATTTTGCGGCAGGTCATCATAGGGATTCGGCGTCGAGGCAGCATAAGAATCCTGCGGCGCATAATCAAACGGATCCGGAGCTGCGTTGCCATAGGGGCCTTGCGAAGATGCAGCGTAAGAATCCTGCGCCGTGTCACCATAGCCCATAACCCGGGTGGGCTCGGCAGAAGGCTGCGTCGCGGCGGGGTCGGTATAACCGGGGTTGGGAACAACGCGGGTCGCATCGGCGCTATCGCCAGCCTGCGCGGAACCGTAGCCACCCATTACGGTCGTCTTATCCTGGTCCATGCAACGATTCCTTTCCGTCGCCGTAAGCATCAAGTTATCCATGCATTCTACCCGCGCAAAAGCCTATGGTGGGCAAAGCCCGTCGGTATCTACAAGACATGCGCGGGCCTAAGGATAAAAAAGCCCCGCCGGGCCTTGTGGGCACGGCGGGGCGGGCTAGCAGCTATGGACAGCAGACTTAAAACAGGCCGGTGATGTTGCCGTCGTTGTCAACGTCGATGTTCTCGGCCGCGGGGACCTTGGGCAGGCCCGGCATGGTCAGAACACTGCCAGTCAGTGCGACCACAAAGTGGGCGCCGGCGGAAACCTTGAGCTCACGCACCGTGATGCGGAAGTTCTCGGGAGCGCCCAGGGCCTTGGCGTTGTCGCTAAAGCTGTACTGCGTCTTGGCCACGCACACCGGAAGGTTGCCAAAGCCGTTCTCGCGCAGCTCGGCGAGCTGCCGCTTGGCAGCCGGCGTAAAGTCGACGCCGTCGGCGCGGTAGACCTTGGTGGCAACAGCCTCCAGAGCGTCGGCCACATCGGCGCCGTCCTCATAGGCAAACTTAAACTCGCTCGGCTGCTCAATCAGACGCATGACCTCATCGGCCAGGTCGAGCGCGCCCTCGCCGCCCTTGGCCCAGACCTCGGAAAGCTTAACGTTGACGCCGAGCTTCTGGCACTCGGACTCGATGAGCGCAAGCTCGGCCTCGGTGTCCGTCGGGAATCGGTTGATGGCGACCACGCAGGGCAGACCATAAACGTTCTGGATGTTGTCGACGTGACGCAGCAGGTTGGGCATGCCAGCCTTGAGTGCCTCGAGGTTCTCCTCGTTGAGGTCGGCCTTGGCGACGCCACCGTTGTACTTCAGCGCACGAGCGGTCGCGACGATCACGACGGCGCTGGGGCGAACGCCCGTCATGCGGCACTTAATGTCGAGGAACTTCTCGGCACCCAGATCGGCACCGAAGCCGGCCTCGGTAATGGCGACATCGCCAAAGCGCATCGCCATACGCGTGGCCATGATAGAGTTGCAGCCGTGGGCAATGTTGGCGAAGGGACCGCCGTGGACAAACGCGGGCGTGCCCTCGAGCGTTTGCACCAGGTTGGGCTTGAGCGCGTCCTTAAGCAACGCGGCCATGGCACCCTGGGCCTTGAGGTCGCGAGCACGGACGGGCTCGCCGGCAAAGCTATAGCCGACGACGATCTCACCCAAGCGTTCCTTGAGGTCGCTGATGCTCGTAGACAGGCACAGGATTGCCATGACCTCGGAGGCGACGGTGATATCGAAGCCGTCCTCGCGCGGCACGCCCTGGGCCTTGCCGCCAATGCCGTCGATGACGTGGCGGAGCTGACGGTCGTTCATATCGACGACGCGCTTCCAAGTGATGCGCTTAACGTCAATACCGAGCTGATTGCCCTGCTGAATATGGTTGTCGAGCATGGCGGCCAGCAGGTTGTTGGCAGCACCAATAGCATGGAAGTCGCCGGTAAAGTGCAGGTTGATGTCCTCCATGGGGATGACCTGGGCCCAACCGCCACCGGCGGCACCGCCCTTCACGCCAAACACGGGACCGAGCGAAGGCTCGCGCAGGGCCACGGCGCTCTTGACGCCGCGACGACGCAGGCCATCGGCCAGACCGATGGTCGTGGTGGTCTTGCCCTCGCCCGCAGGCGTTGGGTTGATAGCGGTCACGAGGACGAGCTTGGCCTGGTGATCAGTCGGCTCGTTGAGCAGTGAATAGTCGACCTTAGCCTTATCGAAGCCGTACGGAATAAGGTGCTTAACGTCGACGCCGGCGTTCTTGGCCACCTCGGTAATAGGCAGCGGCGTGACAGAACGTGCGATTTCGATGTCAGTAGGCATGGGCGGTCCTTTCGTTACCGAATGAGAAAAAGACCAATTCAGCATAGCACGGGCGCGCAATAGTAAAACGCCCATAACCGATGAATGGCGATATGTTTATCCAATGCTCAGCGATAGCCTACAGACTAGCCAAAACAAAGCGCCCTAAACGGTAGGTTCAATCCCCAGGTGCTCAAAGGTGCGAAGGGTTGCCTGACGGCCCTGCGGTGTACGAATCATCAGCCCGCACTGCAGCAGATAGGGCTCATAGACATCCTCGAGCGTGCCCGGGTCCTCGCCCACCGCGCTGGCAAGGGTCGTAAGTCCCACGGCACGACCGGAGAACGTCTTGGCGAGCGTCTCCAAAATGCGAATATCCATCCAGTCCAGGCCGAGCTCGTCGATCTCAAAGAACTCGAGTGCCTGACGGCAGATATCGAGCTCGATGGGGCCGTTGCCGCGCACCTGCGCATAATCGCGCACGCGCTTGAGCAGGCGGTTGGCAAGACGTGGCGTGCCGCGCGAACGCGAGCCGATCTCGAGCGCACTGGGGTGGTCGATTGTCACGCCCAGGATGGTTGCCGAACGCGTCACAATCTGGGCGAGCTCCTCGACCGTGTAGTAATCCAGGCGATATGAAATGCCAAAGCGGTCGCGCAACGGGCCGGTCAACATGCCCGAGCGGGTCGTTGCCGCTACCAGCGTAAACTTGGGGATATCCAGGCGAATCGAGCGCGCCGCCGGACCCTTGCCAATCACGATATCGAGGGCAAAGTCCTCCATCGCGGGGTACAGGACCTCCTCGACCGAACGGTTAAGGCGGTGGATCTCGTCGATAAACAGCACATCACCCGGCTGCAAGTTAGTAAGGATGGCCGCCAGGTCGCCGGTGCGCGCGATGGCCGGACCACTCGTCGTCTTGATCTGAGCGCCCAGCTCGTTGGCGATAACGGTGGCCAGCGTGGTCTTGCCCAGGCCCGGAGGACCCGAGAAGATCACGTGGTCGAGCGTCTCGCCGCGGCTCTGCGCTGCCTCGATGAGCACGCGAAGGCTCTGCTTGATATGCTCCTGACCGCAGTAGTCATCCAAGCGCTGGGGGCGCAAAGTGCGGTCGACATCGAGGTCCTCGGCCGTCAGCTCCGAGCCCACCATGCGCTCGCCGTGCGCCATGGATGCCGCCGGCGAGTTGCCGGGCGTCGCCCACAGGTCCTGAGAGTCATCGGCTTCCCACATCACGCATCCATTCCGAGTCGCTTAAGCGCCGCGCCGAGCAGATCCTCGACACGCATATCCTGCCCATCATACCCGCTCAGGGCAACATCGGTCTCCTGCAGGCTAAAGCCCATGGAAAGGAGTGCCGCACGGGCATCATCAATCGCCGAAGGAGCGGCGGCGGGAACCGGCATCGCAACCTGGCCGGGAATCACGTCGACCGGCACAAAGCCCTTATCCTTGGCAAAGGTGCTCTTGAGTTCCAGGATCAGGCGCTGAGCTGTCTTTTTGCCCACACCGGGTACCTTGGCCATGCCCTTGTCGTCCTCGGCCATCACCAGCGAATACAGCTGCCCCACGGTATAGGTGGAAAGCACGGCGAGCGCCAAGCGCGGGCCAACGCCCGAGACGGACACGAGCCGGTCGAACATCGTGCGCTCATCCTTTGAGGAAAAACCGAAAAGTGTCATGGCGTCCTCGCGCACCTGCATACGCGTGTAGAGGCGGACCTCGCCGCCGGGCGTCGGCAACGTGGCCGCAGTGCTGCCCGAGATGCCGAGCTCAAAGCCAACGCCCGACACATCGACGACAGCAGAACTCATCGTGGACTCGACAAGCGTTCCGTGGAGCTGGGAAATCATCAGTATCCGGTTCCTCTCTGTTGATAGAACTCGCCACCGGTGAGGGCGCGGGTGCGGCTGAGGTTTACGTGGCATATGGCGCAAGCCAGGGCATCGGCGGCATGGTCGGGATGCGGGTCGTGGTCGAGCTGCGTGAGCGTGCGTACCATGTAGGCGACCTGCCGCTTGTCCGCGGCGCCGGTGCCCACCACAGCCTGTTTGATCTGCATGGGCGTGTACTCGCCAATCTCGAGCGCGCACTCCGAAAGCGCCACGAGCGCAGCACCGCGGGCATGCGCCGTGGGGATGGCCGAACGAACGTTGGCGCCAAAGTAGATGCTCTCGACAGCAGCCGTGTCGGGTCGATAACGCTCGACGACATCCTTAAGGTCATGGGCGATATGCGACAGGCGCACCGCGAGCGGACTTCCGGCACTGGTCTCGATGCAGCCGTAGGCACGGCAGCGAACCTCGCCACGCCGCTCCTCGATAATCCCCCAACCCGTATGAGCCAAACCGGGGTCGATGCCCAAGATAACCAAGCCAACCTCCCCTCGCCACAAGCACAGCGCAAGACAAGGCCCCGCGCATCATTCACGAACGTCTGTTCTAGAATAACACAACGGGGCCAAGATGCTTAAAGCAAGATTGCTTCTGCCCTAGTTCTGGCTAAAGAATGGGAACTGCCTCGGATCAACCGGCGGATGCGGCATCGGGCCACCCTGGGGACTACCTTGCGAGCCGCCCTGACCGCCCATCATCTTATCGATGGCGTCCTGAACCTCACCCTCGAACTTTTTCATTCCCTCGTGCAAACGACGCTGACCGTCCTCGGAGCGCAGCTCCTCCATCTGCTCGGGCGAAATACCCAGTAGCTCGCCCAGCACGCCCATCATCTCGTTTCGCACGCGCTCGCTCGTATCCTCGTCAGCAAAACGGCGCACCTCGGCGCGCGCCAGCGCATCGACCGTCATGCGTTCCTTGCCGCTCAGCCCCAGGTCGGACCACGCGAGCATGTACGGCCAGGCGCGCTCGACAAACGAACGGGCCGAGACGATCGGCGCCGTCGGCAGCATGCGGCGGGCGGCCTCGCCCTGACGCACGAGCATCAGCAGCAGCGAGCAAGCCTCGGGCTTGCCGGCGGCCATTGGGATGTCGTCGAAGGGTCGGTTGCGGTCCACGTGCGCCTCGAGCGCGCCATCGACCTCGCCCGGCTCAAGCCCACCGAGCAGCTGCGCCGCGCGATCGAGCATGTCGACCGGGCCGTCGAGCGTCGAGAGCGCCCGCGCCAGCACGCGCTCCATGCAATCTTCCACCGCGTTGAGCGTCACGAGCTCCTGCGGCACCACGGCAGACGTGCGGTTGCGCACGCGCGCCACAAACTCGAGGGTCGACAGATACACATCGCCAAAGGGCGCGTAATCGCCCTGGTAGCCACCGCAAAGCGCCGGTGCCGCCAACGCGTACTCGGTCTTGGAAAGCGGGCTCAGAGCCATCGCGCCCAGCTCGAGCGCCGTGTCCTCCAACATGAGGCCCAGCGCACGCGAACGCAGGCGCTCGGCATCGCCCGCCGACACATCGCGGTCGAGTACGCGCGCCGCATCCGGCGCATCGCGCTCAACCGTGCGAATATGCAGGCGCTCGGCAATGGCGCGAACGGCGGCACAACGGGCGGCCTCGGCCTCTTCCTGCGCCGGCGTAAAGATGCGGTTGCGGTCCAACACCAGGCCAATCACATTGCGCGAGCCCAATGCATCGACAGCCAGCGCCGCAAGCAAAGACGACGGCAGATCGCCCTCGAGCGCCACCACGGCGCGCGACGTACCATGGGCACGGGCGTTATCGCGCACAGCGAGCACCAGCGCCTGCCACAACCACTCCTCGGAACGAAACTCGGGCAGCTCGTGGTCCTCCAAAGCATCGAGCATTACGCCGCGCTGAATCTCCTGAACCAGCAGGCTCTCCTCAAAACACGGCGCCTGGGCCACCACGCGCCCGCAATCGTCGAGCACAAACGACCCGCCGGTATACACCGACTCGTCATAAGCACCAACCGGCGCCATGCAGGCAAACCATACGCTACGCTTGGAGGCGATCTTGCGGTAGGCACCGCTGCGAACGGCGGCAATGGCGGCCGTCTCACGGTCGGTCATGTCAAACGCGTTGAACTGAAAATAGGCGATAAGGTCGACGCCGGTCGGCAACATCTCGAGCTCGCGGTCCAAGTCGAAGATCACGGCGATACGCACGCCGTCCACATCAAAGACCGGCGGCGCCCAACGGGCATCGCCGGTCCCACCGCGCTGCAGGGCAATGCTCGAACGGGCCGGCACCACATGGCCGTCCTTGAGCATCATGTAGTCGAGCAGGGGCTGGCCCTCAAACGAAACCGCCGCGGGCACGATGCAGATCATATCGAGTTCTTGGATACGCTCGGCGACGCCGGTCAGGCCCGTCAGCATGTCGTGCTCAAAGTCGGCAGCGCCCACCAAGCCGCCGGGCAGAGCGCCCATAAAGAGCGGAGCCGGGACGCACAGCACGCGCGCCCCGCGCTCGTGGGCCAAACGGGCTTGGTCCTCGATGCGACCGCAAATGCCCTCAATATCACCCAGGCGCATATCGATCTGTGCAAGTGCGAGCTTCATGGCTCAGCCCTTTCCGTCGTAAACCATCGTTGTCGTAGTAAAAGCGCCGGCCGCATGATGCAGTCGGCGCTCGCATGTGCATATGCTAGCTATAATACCCCGAGCCGGGGCGCGCTCCTAGAACGTCGCGGACCACAGCCCGTGCAGGTTGCAATAGGCATAGACGGTACCGGTCTTGGAGCCCCCGGCAAAAAACGTCGCGGGCTTCATACCGGGCTCAAGGTAATGGACCTCCAGACGGCCCTCGGCCTCAAGGGCAATCCACTCAATATAGTGCTCGGGCAGGCTGGGATGCTCAACCGAGCCCACGCGTGCGCGAATCACGTGACCGTCGCGCTCGCTCTCAACGACCGGCACGTGCTTCTCGTGCGCCGCGTCCTCGGTGTTCGCGGTCAGCTCCGTGCAGCCGGCAGGGGTTGCAACGTCGTTGCCAAGGGCGGCAATGAGCTTGCCGTCGGGGTCCTTAAAGAATTTCGCCATGATGTTCTCCTTTGCTGATGTGCCGATGTTCTTGATGGTTCTTATGCCCAAAGGCAGGCAAACCATCCATGGCATTGCAAATGAACACATAACGGATCAGGCAAGCGGTCGGGCCAAAATGCGTCGACCGTCCTGCCCGCTCCAGCAGTCCCACCCCGCGCGCGGCTAGCGACCGTCGCCGCCGAGCAGCGCCAAAACATCCTCGCGCGTGAACAGTGCCGACGAGATGCCGTCGCCGCCGAGCACGCTGTTGACCAAGTCGCGCTTGGACTCCTGCATCTGCATAATGCGTTCCTCGATCGTGTCCTTGGCGATGAGCTTGTACACGGTCACGGCATGTTGCTGGCCAATACGGTGTGCACGGTCAGTCGCTTGGTCCTGCGCCGCCACGTTCCACCACGGGTCGTAGTGAATGACCACGTCGGCAGCCGTCAGGTTAAGGCCCACGCCGCCCGCCTTGAGCGAAATCAAAAAGACCGGAACCTCGCCCGCTTGGAACTGCGCGACCATCTTGGCACGGCTCTCCTTAGACGAAGCGCCCGTGAGCTTAAGGAAGGCGATGTCCTCCTTGGCCAAGCGCTTACCGATGATATCGAGCATACCCGTAAACTGGCTGAACAACAGGATGCGATGCCCGCCGTCGAGTGCGCCGTACACGAGCTCCATGCACGTATCGAGTTTGGCGCTCCCCGCCTTGTAATCCTCGTAGTGTAGACGCGGGTCGCAGCAGATCTGGCGCAGCTTGGTGAGCTCGGCGAGCACCTTGAGCTTGTCTTTCTTAAACTCGGACGCCTCGCGGTGCTGCACCTGCTGGGCGATGCGGTCCTGGTTGGCCAGGTAGAGCTTGCGCTGCTCGCCGGTGAGCTGCGCCACGACAGTGTCCTCGATCTTTTCAGGCAGATCGGCCACCACGTCCTCCTTTACGCGGCGCAGCACAAACGGCGACACGAGCGCTTGCAGGCGGGCGGCACTGTCGCCCTCGGCATGCTCGACCGGGCTTTCGAAGCGCTTTGCAAACGATTCACGCGTACCCAGCAGGCCCGGCATCAAAAAGTCGAAGATGCTCCAGAGCTCGGACAGGCGGTTTTCGATGGGCGTGCCCGTCAGGGCAAAGCGCACGCCGGCAGGCAGGCGCTTGGCGGCGCGCGCCACCTGCGTGAGCGGATTTTTAATGTAGTGGGCCTCATCGAGCACCACGCGGGTAAAATCCTGCTCGACGTACTCGTCGATATCGCGGCGCATAAGGTCATACGACGTCACGACCACGTTATGCTCGGCCACGCCGGCAATCTGTACGCGGCGTTGAGCCTTGGCGCCCACAATGGCGCACACATCGAGCGACGGGGCAAAGCGCTCCAGCTCGGCAGTCCAGTTGTACACGAGTGAGGCCGGGCATACCACGAGCGTGGGCTTGGTGTCCCCCGCCTCCACGCGCGCCAGAATATGCGCAATCATCTGGAGCGTTTTGCCCAGGCCCATGTCGTCGGCCAAGATGCCGCCAAGGCCCAGGTGTTCGAGCGAGCCGAGCCACTGGTATCCGTCGACCTGGTAGCCGCGCATCGTTGCCTTGAGCGATGCCGGCACCGTAAAGTCCATCTTGCCGAGCGTGTCCAGGCGCTCGACGGTACGGCGGAACGCAGCGTCGCGATCGGCCTCGAGCGCCGGCGTGCGTGCGAGCATGCTGTCGACGAAGAGGGTGCTCGACGCGGGAAGCGACACGCCGTCGAGCAGGTCGACGGCATCGACACCCAGGTCCTCGGCAAGGCCAAACGCGGCGCGCGCCCCCTCGTCCAGGCGAATGATGTCGCCGGACGTAAGGCGCGCAAACGTTTGATGGCGCTTGTACGAATCGAGATAGACGGCAAGGTCCGCGGCCGAAAGCGCGCTCGCGCCCAGCTCGACATCGAGCAGATTGCTCTTGACGGTCGCACGAACCGAGAGCTTGGGCGCGGGGCGCACCGAAATCTGGCGCAGACGGTCGCTGAGCATGACCTCACCCAGCTCGGACAGGGCGGACAGACCCTCGGTCAGCAGGCAGAACAAGCTCTCATCATCGCGCTCCTCAAACGCCAGACCGCCCTCGTAGAAATCGAAGTACAGGGCCGCCGTATCCATAACGCGAAACTCCGCCACCTCGTCGCGGGGCGGCACGCCGGGGCGCTGCTCTTCAAAGGGACTGCCCGGAGCGCCCAGGCTAAAGAGATCCGCCGACCAGTCGCCGTAGGTAACCGTAATCTTGCAGGTCACGAGCCCATCGTCGACGCCGATTGCCATGGCAAAGCTCGGCTCGGGCGCCACGGTATCGAGCGCGGCGGGCGCGGTGAGGTCGGTATAGTCGCGCAAAATGGGCAGCGCCATACGGCAGAACTCACCCACCTGCTCGGCGGCAATATGGGCGGGCGTGCGGCACGGCAGCAAGCGCGACAAAAAAGGTGCGGCATGCTGAGCAAATGCAGCGTCGGTACGGCGCGCGCGGCGCGTGTCAACCAAGTAGGCGGCATCGCCCGACGCAAAGCAGTACATATCGGCGGGCAGGCGCAGGTCATAGCTACCACCAGCCGCCGGCGCGATTTTGGCGGCAAGAAGTGGTGGGCGCTTAGCGGACGCCTCGTCCTCCCCTTGCGGAGACAGCTCAACCGCCACGTCGTAGGTGCGATGCGTCGTCATCCCCCGCGACCAGGCGGGCTCAAAGGAGATGGTCTGGCCGCGCAGCAGGTCCAGCACATATACGATGCTATGCTCGGACAGCGGCAACTGACGCTCGGCAACAAAACCGCTGCGGGCAAAGTCGTACGACGCCGAACGCGAGCTTGTGATGTCATCGAGATAGGCAACTGTCGTCACAACAAGGTTGAGCAGCTTTGTCGATGTTTCGTCAAAGGCCTCAGGTGAATGGACAAACGTGAGCTTCTTGCCATAGGAGAACGTGCCGCCGCGCACGTAGGCATCGGCCATGCCGTCGATGTCCTTGACCACGTAGGAGACCGATCCACAGCGAATGCGGAACTCGAGCGCCCAGCTAAAGCGGTCAGCGAACAGCGGATTGTAGTACGGCACCAACGAGGGCTCCAACGCCGCTTTGGGGGCGTCGGGATCAACGGCACCGGCAAGTTTGCGGCGCATGCTCGCCAGCTCATCCATGCGCGCGTCCGAAAGATCGGAAAGCGCCGCCACAAGGCTCGGGCTCGTGGGGACGGGCGCCGGGAAGGGAAAGTTGGGGTTGACGGCCGGCGCGGCGGACGCGGCGCGCGCGGGCTGTTTCGGCTGCGCCGTAAACGTGCGAACCGGCGTGCGCAGCCCCTCAACAGGCTCAATGCCGCTGGTGTCCAGGTACGCCAGAGCCGTGGCAATAGCGTGCTTGCACATACCGGGGTAACGATAGGCGGCGGGGCAATCGCAGTCGTAGTCGATCACCTCGTGCTCGTCCATGTCGAGCGCCACGTGCGTCTTGTACAGGTCGCCACGCGAACCGCGCACCGAGCCCTCAACCGTCACGTTTTTGGAGAAGCGCGAGCCGCTGTCCTCGATCGACAGCACGGCGCCGTTGAGCATGAGCGAACGCCCCTTCATAAAGGTGCCGCTCAACGCCGCCTCTTTGCGAAGCGCCTGCGCAAACGTCCCCTGCGCCATCACTTCCTCCAATCTCACCCGGGGTAGCTTAGATCACCGTCACGCGACCCTGGTTACCCACAATGGCCTTGGCCTCGGCCAGCAGCGGAATCGAACGCGCGTTGACCTTGGCAGGTACCTCGGCACGCAGCACGCGCCCGTCCACCTGCTCGATAAAGATCTCCACGCGGTCGCCGCCCGGGTTGGCGGTGAGCACCGTGGCCAGGCGCGCCATATTGCCCTGGCTAAAGCGGCTGTTGGGCACCATGACCTCAAACACCTTGGGCTTGTTTTTCTCCTCGCTAAGCTCCAGCGGCACGATCTCCTGCGCGATGATCTGGTCGCCGCGGTCCGAGCGCTCGAGTTTGCCCTTAATGCGCACAAAGGCATCGGACAGCTGCGCGCCGGTCTCGGGATCGACCTCGCCGTACAGGTACCCCTCGGCCTCTTTATAGGTCTTGGGGAACACGACGACGGTGGCCTCGCCTTCCATGTCCTCGAGCTGCACGATGCCCATGGGGTCACCGTTTTTGGTCACGCGCTTGGACACGCTCGAGACCATGCCGGCCCACCACAGCGCCTTGCCCTCGGGAATCTCCTGGTTGATGGTGCCGCCCGTAGGATTCTGAACTTCGTAGCCGGTATCGATCTGCGAGAACGAGAAGTCGCGCGCCTTGGCTAGTGCATACTCAAACGGGCGCAGCGGGTGGTCCGAGACATAGATGCCCAGAACCTCCTTCTCCTGGCTCAGCTTAAGGTGGCGGTCCCACTCCTGACCATCCGGATCGGGCACGCTCACCTCAAAGCCCGAGCCCTCAACGTCGCCAAACATGTCGAAGAACGAGGTCTGGCCGCTCGCGCGGTCCTTCTGGCGCTTTATCGCGGCGTCGATGATGTTCTCGGGGTTGTTCTTATCCACAAAGTGCATCATCTGGCGACGCGGATACCCCGTGGAGTCGAAGGCGCCTGCCTTGATGAGCGATTCGATCACGCGGCGGTTGGCCTGGCTCGAGTCCACGCGCTCGACAAAGTCGTGCAGCGTCTTAAACGGGCCGCCCGCCTCGCGCTCGGCGATAATCGCCTGCGCCACGCCGGTGCCCACGCCGCGGATGCCGGCCAGACCAAAGCGCACGCCCTCCTTGGTAGCCGTGAACTCGGTACCGGACTCGTTGACATCTGGCGACAGCACGGGGATGCCGTCGTGACGGCATGCCGAGACGTAGTGCACGATCTTGTCGGTCTTGCCCGTATAGGACGTCAGAACGGCCGCCATGTACTCGTGCGGATAGTGCGCCTTGAGCCACGCCGTCTGCATAACCAGGATGGCGTAGCCGGCGGAGTGCGACTTGTTGAAGGCGTAGGACGCGAACTCGAGAACATCGTCCCAAATCTTCTGGGCGACCTCACGCGTATAGTTGTTCTTGATGGCGCCGTTCATCCAGTGGTCGTAGGTGGTCTCGTCGGAGCCATCCTCCCAGTGGAGCACCGTCGACGTGAGCAGCTTAATTTTCTTCTTAGCCACGGGCTTACGGATACGCGAGTCCGATTCGCCCTTGGAGAAGCCGCACATCTCGACGGAGATGAGCATAACCTGCTCCTGGTAGACCATGGTGCCGTAGGTTTCGCCCAGGATGTCGTCCAGGCGGTCGTCGTAGGAGACCGCCGGCTCCTTGCCGTTCATACGGTTGATGTAGGACGAAACCATGCCGGCGCCCAGCGGGCCCGGGCGGTACAGGGCGATCAATGCTACGACGTGCTTGTACTCGGTGGGCTTCATGTTCTTGATCGTGGCCGTCATGCCGGCGGACTCGACCTGGAAGACGCCGGCGGTGTGGCCGGAACCCATGAGCTTAAAGATCTCGGGGTCGTCAAAGGGAATCTCTTCCTCTTTGATGTCGATGCCGAAGTTCTTTTTGATGTTTGCCTTGGCCTTGGAGATAACAGTCAGCGTGCGCAGGCCCAAGAAGTCCATCTTGAGCAGGCCCATGTCGGCAACGGTATGGCCCTCGTACTGGGTAATCTCGACGCCGCCCTTGGTGTCGAGCTTGGTGGGCACGTGCTCGTTGACGGGGTCGCGGCAGATCAGAACGGCGCACGCGTGCACGCCCTCGCCACGGGTGAGGCCCTCGATTGAGAGCGCCGTGTCGATGATGCGGCGGGCGTCGTCGTCCTTTTTATATGCCTCGGCAAAATCGGGGTTAAACAGGTCCTCTTTGCCGGGTTGCTTTTCGAGCACCTGCTTGAGCTTGACCTTGGGGTCGCTCGAGACCATCTTGGACAGACGCTGGCCCATGTAGACCGGGTAGTCCAGGACGCGAGCGGCGTCGTTGATGGCCTGCTTGGCCTTAATGGTCGAGTAGGTGATGACGTGGGTGACCTTCTCGGGGCCGTAGAGCTGGCGAACGTGCTCCACGACCTCGAGGCGCCGCTCATCGTCGAAGTCCATATCGATATCGGGCATCTCGGTACGCTGCGGGGACAGGAACCTCTCGAACATCAGGCCGTTCTCGAGCGGATCGAACGCGGTGATGTTCATGGCGTAGGCGACGATAGCGCCGGCAGCCGAACCACGGCCGGGGCCGACGCCGATGCCGTTGTCCTTGGCCCATTGCACGTACTCGGCGACGATCAAAAAGTAGGCGGCAAAGCCCTTGTCGCAAATGACCTTGTATTCGTACTCAAAGCGCTCTTTGATGTTGACGCCACCGATCTCGCGCGTGGCCCAGTCGTCGCCGTAGTGCTGGCGCAGGCCCTTCTCGCACTCGCGGCGGAACTGACTCTCGTGCGTCTCGCCGGGGTCGAGCAACGGGAAGCGCGGCAGGATGATGGAGTCCCAGTCCAGCTCGACGTAGCACTTGTCGGCGATCTCGAGCGTGTTGTCGCAGGCCTCGGGGCAATACGGGAACATCGCCCGCATCTCCTCCTCGGTCTTCATGTAAAACTCCGAGCCAGTCATGCGCATGCGGTTGGGGTCGTCGACCTTGGCGTTCATGCCGATGCACATGATGACGTCCTGCACGGGAGCGTCCTCGCGGCGCAGGTAGTGGAAGTCGTTGGTGGCGATGACCTTGACGCCCACCTGCTTGGCGATGTCGATGAGCGTGCGGTCCATCTGCTCATCGGTCAGGCCGTTGTCGGTGGTGATGCCGTGTTCCTGGATCTCGATATAAAAGTCGCCAGGTTCGAAGGTATCACGGAAGGTCTCGGCCCACTTGATGGCGCCCTCCATGTCACCGCGGTCGATGTATTTGGGAATGATGCCCGCGATGCAGGCGCTGGTGCAGATCATGCCCTTGGCGTGGCGGCGCAGGTTGTCGAGCGTCACGCGGGGCTTGTAGTAAAAGCCCTGCACGGCTGCCTCGGAGACCGTCTGCATCAGGTTGACGTAGCCCTCCTGGTCCTTGGCCAGAAGGATCATGTGGTAGAGCTCGGGCTTATGGTCGCGAGCAAGGGTCTCGTCCGGCGTAAAGTAGACCTCGCAGCCAAAGATGGGCTTGATGACCAGAGGCGGCTTGAGCTCGTCGATGTTGCCCTTCTCGTCCCACATGGCCATGTCCTTCACATACTGGGCATGCTCGCGCGGGTTTTCCTCGGGATCGGGCTCCACCAGCTCGTCGCGGCGATCCTTTTCCAAAAAGGCCTTGTCGTGACTCCAGGTTTTGTACTCAGGCGTGTTGTGGTTGACGGCGTCGCAGGCCAGCGCCAGGTCGGGCACGCCATACATGTAGCCGTGGTCGGTAATGGCGACGGCGGGCATGCCCAGCTCTACGGCGCGATTGACCATATCCTGGATACGGGTTGCGCCGTCGAGCATGGAGAAAACGGTGTGGTTGTGCAGATGGACGAATGCCATGTGATGAGCTCCGATGCGGGTTCGTGTTCTGACTGAACGATTTTACCGCACGGCGCGGATAGCACCCGAACCTAGCCAAACCAACACGGGTAGTCAATTTGGGACCTTCAAAAAGGGGAATGAGGGCATCCAGATATATCGAGTATTACTGGAACCCCGGCGATGCGCGGAATGATTTGTGACGAATAGTCATGTCCATCAAGAAGGCTCGACGCTTCGGATAGCTCGTCAATCGATATATCAATTCTTGGAGACCTGTATTCCAACCATTTTTAATGAAACAACGGCGGTAATTGCTATCGCGATTGCACCAATAATACCGAGCGCTATCTGAATGGGATATAACCCCAACACATGTCCAAATATGGAGAAAAACACTGCAGAAAAGAGAGCCCTTACCAGAGACGCGACGGAAAGGATCGTCGCGCGGAGATCGTCCGCTATCGCGTCTTGGATTAAGTTTTCCGAAGTGATGTACACCACTTCTGGGAGAAAACAAAGCACCATGCTAAGGCCAAACAAACACAGCGGATTTGAAGCGAACCACGGAAGAATCATGAAAAGGCCAGCCTCGATTAGCATCGAGCCGAGCATGGTATTTCTTTTCCCGAAACGCAATGAGAAGAAATCTGCTGCAATGTAGGCCGTCGCATTTACTGCATAGGATGCACCGAAAAAGATTCCTATTATGGAGACGGGAGCATCAAATGCGTCGAATACCAACTGATTCAAGTTGTAATAACTCCCATAGAATCCATCGAGCATGCTTGTGCCGATTAGAAGAAGCAATACCGCAAAAGCGGATTCTCCAACACGCCAGGTTTCGCGTCTGAACATCTTGGCTACGTCAAACCTTCCCTTTTCAGAGCTTTCAGAACGGGTCGCTTCCGTCCTCTCAATGGGATACAGAAGGAAAAGCTGCAGGAGATAGAAAACGGAGACACATACGTAGAGGGCGCTCCAAGATACTTGGGCAATGAAAGATCCGAGCACAATTGCCATTCCCGTAGCGATTGATTGTGCGGCAAGCAGCCGAGCATTGATGGTGAGGAAGCGCTCTCCTTGACCGGCATTCCGGGCAATTTCATATAAAAGTGCTTGTTCGGATCCCGATTGAAGGGAGTAGGCGAGTGCCTCAACAAGGGAAAGCACGACAAGAAAGGGGCCTGAGAGCAACAGCATGCCAGCCGTATGGAAGAAAAGCAGCAGCACGCCCACTTGAATCGAAAACTTCTTTCCAAAGAAATCGCCTATCAGCCCTGTTGGCAGCTCGAGGACGACCGTTGCAATGTTAAACAGGGCTTGATAAAGCGCGATTTCCGTGACAGACATTCCTTTCTCCGCAAGGAAAAGTAGAAACACTCCCCGATTTAAAACAAATCCCGCGAGAACGAAAAAGGTGGAATAGATGTGCAGTTGCGTAGCGGCATTCTTATTCATTTGGCACTTCCATCAACTAATTTTGTCGGGCCGCTCGCTACTGACTCGAAGCCTGAAGTGTTCACAGTTGATGTGAAGAGCGGTAAAGCTTTTGCACAGGGTATCAATGGAATACATCCGAAGCGTTTTCGGCAGTATCATCGGCGAAGGCAGGATTAGCCTTTACGCGGCGCTCACCCTCGATGTATTTGACGATTTGATCAATCGTCTGGTTGGCGTGGCTCTTGAGCTTGCGCTCGTAGAAGAAGAGGCCGAGCTTGCCGCGCATGCCAGACGTGTTGCCACCCGCACCCTGAAAATCCTCGGTATAGGTGAGCTCGCAAGCACCATCGCCAGCAGGTGCAGTCTCATAGCGCATGGTATTGATGCCCGCCGCATACTGAAAACGGACCTCATAGAGGCACGGGTAGTCAAAGTGCTTGATCTTAACCTTGATCGCCGTGCCCTTGGTCTTGCCTTTTGCGGACTGGGCGCGCTTCTCGTACTTATAGCCGTTGAGCTTATTGCGGCTAGGACTTTTGCCCGTGACGTTCTCGATATCCTGCATGATGGACCCCGCGAGAGCGTCAAAAAGCTCCTCCGGCGTCACCTTAAGCGTTTTGGTGAGCTGCATGATGGCCCCTTATTCGTTTGAACCGTTCGGGCCATTGTACCGCCCCAAGCTCTCCCATGCGTTGCGGTGCCATTTGGACGATTGAGGGCCTTACGGCCGCAAAACCAACCAAATAGCACCATAAAGCCTGAGGTGGCTAGAGGCTGTAGGTGACCACTTGGGGCTCGCAGGGGTTGGCGGGGTCGACTTGCTCCACGCGGACGAACTTGACGGTCACGGCCTCAAAGCCCGCCTTGTGCAACACATCGGCGTAGACGCGCGCCTGCAGGGCGTGCTTCTCCTGCAGCTGTTCCGGCGTCTCGTCCGGTGTGCCGCCCGTCTTGTAGTCGATGACCAGCGCGCGTGACGAATCCGCCGGGTTCGTCGCCAGTGCATCAATGGCGCCCTCGGCATATGCACCGTAGCGGGCAATGTCCTTGTCCTCGCAGCCCAGCGAAAAGAACGGCACCTCGGCGCGAACGCACGGCCAGGCAAGCAGCTCGGCACGGACCGCCGACTTGAGCCAGCGGTCCAGGGCAACGTCGAAGCGCTCGCACTGCTCCGGCGTCAGGCGCCACAGACGCGCCAGCGCATCGGCACGCGCGGCGGGCAGCTCATCGGCACCCATCTCGATCAGCCACTGGCAGGCGGCATGGAACGCCGAGCCCAGCGCCATGGGGTTGCCGGCGGGCTCGACAGCAGCCACGTCCGCATCCGTCATCTCGGAACCATCCGACTCCGCATCATCGCCGGCCTCGTCCATGGGCACGTGTGCCTCGGCGGCACGGTCCTCGGACTCGGCATGCAGCGCCGCGGCAATTGACGAGTAGCTGTACGAATCGCGCGCCGGATACGGGCAGGTGCCCATGCGCACGCCCACCGCCTGGGGATACACGAGCTCAAACGCATCGGGCTCGGGGTCGGCAGGACCGGGAACGGCGGCGCGGGCATCCGCACCGGCACCCTCCGGCTCCGCATCGCCGCGGACAAGCCTGCCTTCGGCATCAAGCGAAGCATTGGCCTCAAACGACTGCTCGCCAAAAGCAAAGTCAGCCAGCGAGATGAGCTCGTAGTCGCCCGGCTGGGAGTTGTCGAACACCAAACGGTCGGCATCGAGCTGCGGCATGTCCAGGCCGTCCGTCGGCAGAATACGACGCAGCACGTCGTAGGTCAGATCGGTCTCGACATCGAAGGTCGGCGCGCACAGCTTGCCGCGGCTCACGCCGGCATCCATCGCCAGAATGACCAGCTCGCGCGCTCGCGTCATGGCGACATAAAGCAGACGAGCCCGCTCCTCGAGCGAAAGCTGCAGGTCGTCGTTGCGCAAGTGAGCAAATGCCTCGGCGGGAGAACCCGTCGCGCAGACATCCTCCATGAGCTCTGGCGGCAGCCACAGCGACGTGCCCTTGCCCTTAAACGCGTGCTCAAACTGCTTTTTGACGTCATCGCCCTTTACGAACGTGCCGTCCGCGAGTTTAACGCCGTCGAAGCGTGCAGGCAGTGCCACGACCTGCGCTCCGCCCTCGACGCGACCCATCTGTGCCGCACCGGACGATTTGCGCACGCCAAAGCACTCCGCAACCGCCACGACCGGATACTCCAGGCCCTTGGACGCATGCACGGTCATGATGCGTACCGCGCCGTCACCCTCCTCGTTGAGCGCGCCCGGGGCTTCCTTGCCCGCCAGGAAGCGGTCAAAGGCCAGCGCAATGGAGCGCGGCGAGTTACCGAACTCGGCCTCGGCCTCAACCACAGCATCGAGCGCCTTGAGCACGTTGGCGGCAATGGCCTTGCCCTCGGGACCACGCTGTGCCAGACGCACAAACCAGCCCGAAGCGTTGACCACGTCGCGCGCGATCGCCGCGAACGAATCGCGGCCCACACGACGAAGCGCATAGCATAGCACCTCGCGGGCGCGCGTCACGAGCGGCAGGCTCTGCAAGCCCGGCACATCGGAATCGCTCATGATGCCCGCGTCGATGTTGCGGCGCGAGGTCTCCCCCGTCTGGTCGTCCAGCTTGGTCGCCAGCGCCAGGAACTCCTGGGCGCCGAGCGCAAACATCGGCGAGGCCAGCAGCGGCATAAGGCCCTGCGCCGTATCGGCCGGATTGGCGAGCGCGCAGACTAGGGCGCGCACCGTCTGCACCTCGGCTGCCTGGGCAAAGACCGAGCCACCCGCGATCACGCAGTCGAGTCCTTGGTCGCGGAAAGCCTGGGCATAGACGTCGGCGTTGGTCATGCGGCCCAGCAGCAGCACCATGCCGCCCTGGGGCTGACCGGCATCGGCAAGCGCGCGGAACCGCTCTGCGATCGCGCGGGCCTTGGCCTGTGTGCGCTCCTGCGTACTGCCGCCGGCAACAAAGAGGGCCTGACGACGCGAGGCGTCTGCCACCAGCGTGTCCTTGCGGCCGTCGCTCGCCTCAAGATCCAAAAAGCCCTGCATCAGGCCGCCGTCGTCGCCGTCGAAGACGCGAGCCACATAGCGTAGCACCTCGTCGTGGCTGCGGAAGTTGCGCACGAGCTTAACGAGCTCGCCAGCAGGGGCGTCGGCCGCGGCAGTCGCCTCGGGCGCGGCAGACGAGCCCACCTTGCGCTCCTGGCGACGGAACACCTCGACCTCCGCCCCGCGGAAGCGGTAGATCGACTGCTGTGCATCGCCTACGGTACACAACGCGCGCTCCCCCGCACCCGTCAGGTAACGGATCAGGTCGACCTGCATCTGATCGGTATCCTGGAACTCATCGATCATGACCATCTTAAAGCGACCCTCGTATGCCGCTCGGATGGCCGGGTAATCGCGCAGGGCCTCGTAGGCCATGCGCAGCAGATCGTTGTTGTCGAGGGCAGACTGGCCGGCCTTGAGCGCGCGGTACTCAGCCTCTACAGCACGGGCAAGCCCCACCAGTGCCTCGAGCGCGGGACCGCCGCAGGCCAGCACGATATTGATAAACGCATCGGCGGCCTCTGCCTTGAGTAGCTCCACCTGCTCCTTAGGGAATGCCTTGCTCGCGCGCGGCATGGTGCACGACATCATGAGTCGCGCCGCATCGGCCATGGTCTTGCCGCTCGCCTCGAACGCGTCGATGGCATCGAGCGCCGTCTGCGCTTTTTCGGTCGCGGCCTTGCTTGCGCCCAACGCCGATCGATAGGCATCGGCAAGGGCCGAGGTGTCGGCCTGGCCGCGCGCCACGCGCACGTCGTCCATACCGCCCGGCAGCTGGCTCGAGAGCTCCAGCAGGTCGCGCACCAGACCCTTGATGGTCGTGCCGGCGCCAAAGGGACCGCCCTCGCCCGCCATGGGATACCAGGCGTAGAGGGCCTTGAGCGATGCCGCGAGCTCGGGGGCGGCATCGGGCGCCGTCGCGCGGGCCAGCACATGCTCAACAGCCTGATCCATAAGCTCATCGGTATCGGTAAGCACCGTGAACTCGGGATCGATGCCCAGCTCCAACGCATGCGCGCGCAGGATGCGCGAACACATACCGTGAATGGTCGAGATCCAAGCGTCGTCGACGGTCAGGGCCTCCTCGTCCATACCCTCTTCGATAAGCGCGCGACGCACGCGGTCGCGAATCTCGGCCGCGGCATCTTTGGTAAAGGTAATGGCGAGCACCTGATCCAGATGCTCGACAAACGGACCGGATTCGGGCGAGAGCGCGTAGACGATGCGGCGCGTGAGGGTAAAGGTCTTACCCGAACCGGCGCCCGCCGAGACAAACAGCGGACGGTCGAGCGTTTTGACGACTTGCAGTTGTTGCGGCATCAAAGTCGAAAGATCCATGGTCTACACGTCCCTCCTTACAAACGTTCCTTCGTGGTTATACGAGCAGCGCGCATGCGCGGCCTGAGCCGACGTCGGGTCGACGGCGGCAACGTCGCCTGCCTCGAGTTCGTGCAGGCGCTCGGCGATGCCGGCCTCCACGCGATCGAGCAGGGCGTCGAAGTCCATGCTGCCACCCTCGCCGGGAAAGCCCTTCTTAAGCCCCGGGATGCGGCCGTCACCACGCTCCTCCTCGAGCAGCTCGGCACTCGCGGCGCCGCGCAGCGCCGGTTTGCCGCCCTTGGTCGAAAAATAGAGCGCCGCACGGGCATCCAGATCCAGCGCCCGGCGCATGGCCTGCGCATAGATAAGCGTCTGGGTATGGGGCGGCAGCCACCGCGGGTCGTCGATGGCGGCCTCGCCCGATTCCTCGTCGCGCACCGTGGGGTCGGCGAGTTTAAACTCCTCAACGCCCGTGCGATGCTTGTAGTCGATTACCACGGCGCGATTCTCGGCATCCACATCCACGCGGTCGATGCGCCCGCCGAGCGGCCAACCGGCATACTCGACCTGGAGCTCGTTGAACGCAAACTCCAGGTAGCGCGGAGCAAAGGGGGTGAGCGCCTCGGACTCGTAGGCAAGCACGCCCTCCAGCTGCGGCAAGATCTCAGCCACCTGGCGCTCCTCCACTGGAGAGAGCGGCACCAGCGGGCCCTCGGTACCGCGCTTGCCCGCATGCTCGGCCAGGGTCTCGGCAAAGACCTCGCGCAACAGCCCCTGCGCGCGCGGCAGATTCATGGGCGTCACGCGCTCCATGCCCTCCTGCGGAAGACGTGCATGCAAGTGCTCCAGCACGTCATGGACAAAGTTGCCCTTCTCCATGTTGCCAAAGCCCGCATCGATGGACTGAGGTTTGACGCGATACGAGACGAACCAGCACAGCGGGCAGGTGGAATAGGCCTCGATCTGCGAGGCGGACGTCAGGCGCGGCACGAGCGGCGCGCCCTCGCCCTCGCCATCGCGACGGCGCAGGACCAAATACGGCACGGCCTCGGCACTCAGATGCTGAGGGGCTTCACAGGTCACGCGCTCGCGCTTGAGACCTTCGCCTGCCGCGGGATCGAAGTCCCTTACGATATCGCCCTCACCCACGCACTTCGCCTTGTCGGCGTCAGCGGCCTTAGCGTCACCAGTGGCCTTAGCATCGTCAGCGGCCTTAGCATCGTCAGCGGCCCTAGCATCGTCAGCGGCCTTGTCGGCGTCAGCGGCCTCGGCGTGCGCCCGCAGCTCGGTCCACACGGCAGCCGGATAGCACTCGCGCGCCTGGCGATCGTGCGTCACGCGGGCGAGCGCAACCGGACCACGCGACGCTTGCATCGCACGGCCAAAGCGCACGCGCAGCAGGGCCGCAGGCTCAAGCGTCACGCCCTCGCGACCAAGGCTCGCCGTCAGCGTAGCCAGCGGTCCCTCCTCGTGCGAGAGCGGATAGCTGTCCAGATCGACATCGGCAAACAGCACAGCATCGTAGCTGCCGGGGCGCAGAGCCGCCGCATCGGCAAGCGAAGCAAAACGAACCTGAGCACGTGGCGCACGGTCAACCTCGTAGGTCTCGTAATCGTAGGCGGTACTACGCTTGTCCACCTTGGTGCGAATGCCATCGAGCACGGGCACGATCGCGGCCTGCGACACGTCGAGCGCGCGGGCGCCATTCATAAGGATGCCGATGACGTGGCGCAGCAGGGCCACCTCCGCTTGGCGACGGGCTTGGCCATCCAAGCTGCCCAGCGAGCGATCGGGCAACGCCTCGGCAACGGCAAGCATGGCCTTGAGCGCCGTCACGGGCTTGTCACGCCACAGCGCCTGGAACACGTCCGAGACCACGCACGGCACGTTCTTAAACCAGTTCTCGTCGCTCGCCGCCTTGCGCGCGCCCCTCACCTGGCCTTGGACGCTCTGCAGCAGGCTCTTAACGCCCGCGGTAGTCTTGCTGCGCGAGAGACGCATATTCTTATCGAAGGTACGGGCATTGACGGCATCAGCGCCCGAAAGCGGACTGTAAATCCAGTCGGTAAGCTCCGGCGCGGGCCACCACTCAGTCTTAGAAGCTGCCCCTTCGTCGGCGGCCTTCATACGCTCGATCAGGTTGGCGAGCGCCGTGAACTGCCTGCCCGCAATGGATTGAGAAAACGCCGTGAACTCAACTGTCTCGGCAGCGATATGACGAGCCGCCAGACGAGAGGCGAGCTCACCGAACAGCTGGGGTGCCCGGGCAGAAACAACGAGCACGCGTACGGGGTCGGCGGGCGTTGCAGCAGCCTTATCGTCCTTGGACTCCTTGTGCGTTTTCGCCAACTTATCGATGGCGTCCGCATAAGCATGGGCACGGGCATGGGGGCCGGCGACCTCAATAAAGGCAGGCTGAGCGGCGGTCCCGCAAGCGGCATCAGACGCGACGGCGTCCTCCCTCAGCGGCGCGGCCTCGAACAGCACACCGCGGGCATCAAATGCCGCGACAAGCTCCTCGCGCATCGCCGCCTGCTCGCAGGCAAGCAGTACGACGACCTCTCCCCCATTGTTCGCCACGGCAGACAGCAGCTCGAGCAGGCCGTGCGTAAACGACGTGATACCGCGCACGCATACGGCGCGGGTGCACGCCGGCAGGTTATCGGCCAGGGCATCGGCCATAATGTCAGCCGCCTCGCAGGGCTCGACCATATCTCGACGGTCCAAACCGCGCGCATAGGCGCACAAAAGTTCAAACACGCGAGCCTCGGCGTCGCTTTTGGGCTTGGGCTTGCAAACGTTGTCGCAGCAACGCTCGGTGCCTGTCCCTGCCACACCCGGCAGCACATCGCGAGCCATACGCGCGAGCATACGCACCGTGCCCTGGCTGCGCGAAAGCGGCTGCAGGTCGGCGTCGTCGAGGCGCGCTACCATGTCCGAAAACAGCATCTGGCGCTGCAGGTTGTCGACGAAACCGCGCCCGTCGCCCAAAAGCTCCCAAAGCGAGCGAAGCCACGATGTAGGCGTCTTGTAGTCAATACCCAGCGAAACGCCGGCTTCCGCCGCATCATGACGGCACAGGTCGAGCTCAGCAAACGTTGGCGCCAGCAGCACGGCACGCCCGTGGCGGGCAATAAGGTCGGCAAGCAGCGCCGCCTCGGCATCGCTCAAATCCGCGCCGGCGTTGGTGGTATAGATTCGAACAGGCATGGTCCTCCACTCAAACCGTTCGCAATATTCAATGTTTCCATCCTACCCGCCCGCGCGGACAGATTTGCCCCACGCCAACAGATTTGACCCCTTGGAGACGGAGGAAAATGGATCACCGAGGAGGTCAGTCTAACCCAGCGATCCGTTTTCCTCCGTCCCCAAAGGATCAAAAAACCGCCCCCGAAGGGACGGTTCTGCGCAATTCGTTTGTTGCCGCTGGCCTACTCGCCATCCTCCAGTTTGATGAGGATCTTGCGATAGCCGCCGTACTCGCCGTTGAGTGCCTTTGAAACGCGGCTCACCGTAGTGGACGAAGCGCCGGTGCGGGCCTGAACCTCAACATAAGGCTCGCCCTCATCCAGATAACGCGCAACCTGCAGACGCTGCGATAGATCGCAGATCTCGCGCGGCGTGCAGATATCGGTCAAAAACGCTTGGATATCCTTCTCGTCATCCAAAAGACTAAATGCGTGGACCAGCTGCTTGACATCAGGCTTGTCAAACATGTTCTCGATATTCATCGATCACCGCCAAACCCGCCAAAAGGCATCGAAGTTGATACTGACATCGGGCATCGTTCGCCCGTTCTATGCAATAGGGCAACGCGTGTGGCTTTTGCCCGTAGCAGTTTAGCACACCACCAAACTAAAGCGACAAAACTCTCTGCCAGCGGCGCATTTTCTAGGACGAACGCCGTTTTGAAACCGAATGCGCACGTAAGCTCCACGAATATCTGAGACAATGGGCGGCCGAACAAGGCGGCACACCCGAGCGGCCGTCCAAGCTGCCGCAGCAAACCGCTTCACGCGACACCGACGCACCCTGCGCAAGAAAGGATTCACACCATGCGCTTTATGCTTAACTGGCTCTTTACCTCGATCGCCATCGCGATTGCCACGTTCCTCGTTCCCGGCATCCAGCCCTTCGGTTTTGCCGAGGCCTGGGTCTGTTTCGCCTTCGTGGGACTGTTCCTGAACATCGTCGATTCGCTCGTCAAGCCGTTCCTGACGGTCATCTCGCTGCCGCTCACGATCATTACGCTGGGTATTTTTCAACTCGTAGTCAACAGCTTTATGCTCGAGCTGGCCAGCTATCTGTCGGTCAATCTGCTGGGCGCGGGTATCTCCATCGCCAGCTTTGGATCGGCCTTTATGGGCAGCATCCTGGTGTCCATCATGCGCAGCATCCTCGACAGCATCGCCGAGGGCTAAAACGGCCATTCCGGCCGCGCCCGTCTCAACAGCCCAAAACGAAGGCCGCCCATCGCAAAAATGGGCGGCCTTCTTATTTGCCAAGTCTCAAAGGGCGAGAGAATCTGCCATTTCCACCCCGTCCCCAAATGGCAGGTGGGCTAGATCACGTAGTCGTAGCCTTCGTTGGGAGCGACAAGTTGATCGAGCGTCACACCGTCGAGGTAGTCGTTGATAAGCTTGTCCAGGTTCTTCCACACGTCGAGCGTGGGGCACTCGTCAGAGCGCGAACAACCCTTGCAGTCGCCATCCAGGCAGGCGACCGGCGCCAGGCTGCCCTCGGTCAGGCGCAAGATCTCGCCCACCGTGTACTGCTCGGGCGGGCGCGTGAGCACATAGCCGCCGCCCTTGCCGCGCATGCCCGAGAGCATGTTGGCGCGCACGAGCGTAGCCAGAATATTCTCGAGGTACTTCTCCGAAATACCCTGACGCGCCGCAATCTCTTTAAGCGGGATGCGGCCTGTCGCCTGGTGCTCGGCCAGGTCGACCATAACGCGCAGGGCATATCTGCCCTTTGTGGAAACCAACATATATATAGCTGCCTTTCGGTCTTTTAATTCGTAGAAATTCTAGCCGAAAAATTGGTTTTGAAAATACCTATTCCCGTCAAGATGGTTAATCGACTCGTAATAATCTTCTATTTCCTATTGCGTTACTAGGCTTTACTGTCTACTATGCTTGCCAACAGCAAAACGAACAACCTATAAGGTTTGTGGGTTTCGCTGCCACACACACCGTAAAACCACACGGTATCCAGTCATTTGAACACTTTGGAGGTTCACCATGAGCAATGTTTACACGTCCATCGATCAGCTTATCGGCCACACCCCGCTTCTGGAGCTCACCCACTTCGAGGCCGACGAGGACCTCAAGGCCCGTGTGCTCGTCAAATTGGAATACTTCAACCCCGCCGGGTCCGTCAAAGACCGCGTCGCCAAGAACATGATTGACGAGGCCGAGAAGGCCGGCAAGCTCGTGCGCGGTGGCGACTACACCATCATCGAGCCCACGAGCGGCAACACCGGCGTCGGCATCGCCTCGGTGGCGGCGGCCCGCGGCTACAAGGTGATCATCACTATGCCCGAGACCATGTCCGTCGAGCGCCGCAAGCTCATGCAGGCATACGGCGCACAGCTCGTGCTCACCGACGGCTCCAAAGGCATGAAGGGCGCCATCGTCAAGGCGGAGGAGCTGCAGAAGGAAACTCCCAACAGCATCATCGCCGGCCAGTTTGTGAACCCCGCCAACCCCGCCATCCACAAGGCCACGACCGGCCCCGAGATCTGGGACGACACCGACGGCAAGGTCGACATCTTCGTCGCCGGCGTCGGCACCGGCGGCACCGTGACCGGCGTGGGCGAGTTCCTCAAGGAGCAAAACCCCGAGATTCAGGTCGTCGCCGTCGAGCCCGCCACCTCCCCGGTGCTCTCTAAGGGCCAGGCCGGCCCGCACAAGATCCAGGGTATCGGTGCCGGCTTTGTGCCCGACGTCCTCGACACCCAGGTCTATGACGAGATCATCCCCGTCGAGAACGACGATGCCTTTGCCACCGGCCGCGCCGTGGGCCACAAGGAAGGCGTGCTCGTGGGCATTTCGTCCGGCGCCGCCGTCTGGGCCGCTCTGCAGCTGGCCAAGCGCCCCGAGAACGAAGGCAAGACCATCGTGGCGCTGCTCGCCGACACCGGCGAGCGCTACCTGTCCACGGCACTCTTCCAGGACTAGAGCTCTCGTTCTTAGAACGAGTCCAAGGCACGCCGGTCTCCCCTCTCTTCTGGCAGCCTGAGCTCATCCCAACAGGGTGTCCCACAGGACGCCCGAACTTGCTACAATGTCTGCGGCGCGGAACCAGCCTCCCGCGCCGCTTTTCTTTTTTGGCCACATGCCACCAAGGAGAACCTCCCCATGCACAACAAGCGCGTGCTCGTCGCCATGAGCGGCGGCGTCGATTCCAGCGTGACCGCGTATCTGCTCAAAAGTCAGGGTTACGAATGTGTCGGTGCCACCATGCGCCTCACCTGCCCCGCGCCCGATCCCACCACGGGCATGAGTAAGGTCGACCGCGACATCGCCGATGCAAAGGCCGTCGCCGAGCGCCTGGGGATACCCCATCACGTGCTCGACTTGCAGCAAACCTTCGACCGCAACGTTGTCGAGCGTTTTATGAACGCCTACCAGGAGGGGCTGACGCCCAATCCGTGTATCATCTGCAACCGCCATATTAAGTTTGGCGCGTTGCTGGATGCGGCGCTGGATATGGGCTGCGACTACATCGCCACAGGCCACTATGCCAAAACGAGCCAGGCGCCCGACGGCACCTGGCAGCTGCATCGCGGCGAGGACCCCAAAAAGGACCAGAGTTACTTTTTGTATTCGCTCACGCAGGAGCGCCTGGCGCACACGATCTTTCCGCTGGCAGGCCTAGACAAAGAGCGCGACGTGCGCCGCATAGCCGCCGAGCAGGGCTTTACCAACGCCCAGAAGGCCGAAAGCGAGGACATCTGCTTTATTCCAGACGGTGACTACGCGGGCTATATCGAGCGCCGTTGCGGACATCCCGCTGCACCGGGCGACATTGTGTGGCGCGACGGCAGCGTGGTCGGGCGCCACAACGGCGCGCTGCGCTACACCATCGGCCAGCGCAAGGGCCTGGGCGTCGCGATGGCACATCCCGTGTACGTAACGGGTGTCGATGCCGTCAACAACACCGTGCATCTGGGCGAGGCAGAGGACCTGACGGCCACGGCGCTCACGGCCAACGACTGGATCTGGAGCGCCCCTGCCGACCGCATGGAGGCCGAGCTGGATGCCGGCGGCATCCGCGTGGGCGCCAAGTACCGCTACCGACAGAAAGACCAGGCAGCGATCCTTACGTGCGGCGAAGACGGGCAAATGTTGCTGACCTTTGACGAGCCGCAGCGCGCCATCGCCCCCGGCCAAGCCGTTGTAGTCTATCGCGGCGACATCGTCCTGGGCGGCGGCACCGTTACGGCAGCCATCAAATAGCCCCATCCCCTTTATAAGTTGCGGTGAAATAGGGACTGTTTAAGCGTTTAAAACCGCCAAACAGTCCCTATTTCACCGCAAGTTAGAGAGGACGGCCTCGGTCGGCACTATTGTGTCAGCCGAGGCCGCTGCATCGTTAGCGCTGGACGTAGGCGCGGACCAGCTCAAAGGTGTTACGCACACCGTCGATGTGGCTGCGCTCGTAGTTGTGGCTCGCGTACACGCCGGGGCCGATCAGACCATGGCGAATGTCATAGCCGGCCGAGAGCGTGGCCTCGACGTCGGAGCCGTAGTGCGGGTACACATCGATGGCGTAATCGAGCTCCAGCTCGCGCGCGATGTTGGACAGCGTGGTTACCAGGTCGTAGTTGTACGGACCACCCGAATCCTTGGCGCAAATCGAAACCATGCGCTCGGTGCAGCCAAGGTCGTCGCCCACGCAGCCCATGTCCACGCTGATCATCTCGCGCGTGTCGGCCGGCACGAAGGCACCGCCGTGGCCGACCTCCTCGTACACCGTAAAGAGCAGCGATACCTTGCGCGAAAGCGTCACCTCGCCGCCAGCAACGGCGCGGGCCAAACCCAGCAGAATCGACGCGGACAGCTTGTCGTCCAAGAAGCGGCTCTTGATGTAGCCGCTCTCCGTCACCGTGGTACGCGGATCCATGGCGATGATGTCGCCGGTCTGAATACCCAGCTCGAGCACATCGTCCTTGCTGTCAACGTTCTCGTCGAGCAGGATTTCCATGTTCTTCTCGATGGTCTTGACCGGCTCATCGGCCACATGCGCCGAAGGCTCGGTATTGAGGACCACACCCGTGTACACATTGCCATCGCGCGTATAAACGGTGCAGTTCTCGCCATCAGCCGTAGACCACTGATGCCCACCGAGCGTCGTGGGGCGCAGGCGACCATTGTCCTTAATGGAGCGTACCATGGCACCCAGGGTATCGACATGGCTCGCCAACACGAGCGGCTCACCCTCGCCACCAAGCTCAACAAGCACGTTACCCTTATTAGAACGCTCGGGCCCAAACCCCATATCGCGCAGGGTCTCCATCAGATAATCAGTCGCCGCACGGGTATAGCCCGTAGGCGAAGCAATCGAGGTAAGCGCCTTCAACTGGTCAGTAATATAGGAGAGCGTCTCCTCTAGAGAAGCATCAACATTAGAAGCCATATGCATCCTTCCAAGTAAAACTAAGACCGAGTCCCGATTTTAACCGTTCTGCACATGCAATGCCTCAGGAGCCGAACCGCCTCCAGACGTCCCCGCACCGGTTTTCTGCACGCGCACGGTTTACAATCCCAATCTTGCATAAATCCTATCGGTATCTGCATAGAAATGAGGCATCTTTTTGCTTCGTCTCAGGGTACCCCACCTTAGACCGTGCAAAAAACGGAGTATTCAGCACCGTGGGCCCCAACGGCCCCATCACAACCGACATAACGACGTGGTTACAGCAGTGTTGCAGGCCGGCGCAAACCAAAAACGCGGCGACAGCCATCTCCGCCCATCGATAGCCCGCCCACAAGGACTGTCGATGGGCGCCGCGGGCCACTACGGCCCATTCACAACGTTATGCATTTTTCAGAGCTTGCTGAATACTCCCAAAAATGCACGCTGGGAAGTGCACCACCTATCCGCAGCGGGCAGCATGCCTTGGTTTTGCCCATATCGGGGCATCGGCGCGGCACAAAAAGCCCCCGCCGCACGAAGTGCGCAGCGGGGGCTTCCGACATGTCCGAGGACGATTGTGGGGCTAACGGGCAGGGGCCCGCCGAACCAAGTTAGGCAGCCGGGCAAATCTTCTTGAAGAGCTCGATGACGTCGTCGAGCGTCGCCTCGCGCGGGTTACCCGGGAAGCAGGCGTCGGCCATGGCGTCCTTGGCCAGGACCTCGATCTCGTCAGCCTTCATGGCCTCGCAGACGTGCGGGATGTTCACGTCAGCAGAGAGCTGCTTGACGGCGGCGATGGCAGCATCGGCGGCCTCGTCGGTGCTCATGCCCGTGGTGTCAACGCCCATGGCGACGGCGACCTTGGCCAGGCGCTCGGCGCAAACCGGCTTGTTGAACTCCATGGCGATCGGCAGCAGCATGGCGCAAGCGACGCCGTGCGGGGTGTCGTAGTGAGCAGACAGGGTGTGAGCCATGGCGTGGTCGATGCCCAGGCCGACATTGGAGAAGCCCATGCCGGCGACATACTGGCCAAGAGCCATGCCCTCGCGGCCGGAGCCGGGCTTGCCGGACTTGGCCTCGGCAACGGAGTCGCGCAGGTTCTCGCTGATCAGCTTAATGGCCTCAAAGTGGAACATGTCGGAAAGCTCCCAGGCGCCCTTGGTGGTGTAGCCCTCGATGGCGTGGGTCAGTGCGTCCATGCCGGTGGAAGCGGTCAGGCCGGCGGGCATGGAAGCCATCATGTCGGGGTCGACGACGGCGACCTCGGGGGCGTCGTTGGTGTCGACGCACACGAACTTGCGGACCTTCTCGGGGTCGGTGATGACGTAGTTGATGGTCACCTCAGCAGCGGTACCGGCGGTCGTCGGCACGGCGATGGTGAACACGGCATGGTTCTTGGTGGGAGCAACGCCCTCGAGGCTGCGGACATCGGCGAACTCGGGGTTGTTGATGATGATGCCGATAGCCTTGGCGGTGTCCATGGAGGAGCCGCCACCGATGGTCACGATAGCGTCAGCCTCGGCGGCCTTGAAGGCCTCGACGCCGTCCTTGACGTTCTGGATGGTGGGGTTGGGCTTAATCTCGGAGTAGAGGCTCCAAGCAATACCGGCGGCGTCGAGCTCGTCGGTTACCTTGGCGGTAACGCCAAACTTGACCAGATCGGGGTCGGAGCAGACGAAGATCTTCTTGTAGCCACGACGCTGGAGCTCGCCGGGGATCTCCTTGATGGCGCCAGAACCATGATAAGAAATGGTGTTGAGAACGAAACGATTAGCCATTGATAGCCTCCCATCGTGTGCGGGGCGCCCATTACGCCCCACGCTATGAGTCCCATCCTAACGCTTTTGAAACAAAAAATGCATGAGAACGTCAAAAGTGTTAAAGCGTTTCAACATAATAACGGAGCCCCAGTCCTTCCCTCCCGACTGCAGCGAAGGCTAGATTATAGGAGCAATTGACCAAAGAATACGACCAACTCAGTCTATAAATTGTTTCTGTTTTAGCAATATATGTTTGACAATACGTTTATAAAAGGATACTTTATAGTAATTAATATGCATGCAGCAAATAGTGTCATTCATTTTGTTAGAAATTGCCCATGCGGTTATTGCAGCTGCATGTACTGCAACATACAGCGTAATTCTCCGCACGAAGCAGAAGACGGTTCCAATTCAATCGAGGCGATGACGCGTGATGGCTACTGGTCCTAAATCGAGCAAGACGGCTACAAACGAATATCGAATCTCAATTGAAGGTAACCCTTATCCGCATGCTCTGGCTCTCGTCAACCCAGCGGGAGACAACCTCAACATCAAAAGACATGGGTTCACGGGTCCACTAGGACAGCTATCGAGTCTTAAATATACCGTTTATGACGATGCGAATGAAAAACTCTTCACTGTCGTCGACGGTGGCTTTAGCAACATGCCCAGGGTTGCGCTCATCATCGAACACAAGGAAGTTGCGGTGTTCGATTATGGTCTAAACAGACTTGAGATGAAGTGCATAACGAACATACCGAATTACGCAATAAAAGGTAACTTCCTATTTGGAGATTACGATATATTCAGCCAACAGGAAGTGAAGCTATCTTCAGTTATCGTCCTTCAATGTGATAAACAATCGTGCTTTAGCATACAGGTTTTGGATAAAGCCGAATTAGCCGCCGCAATTGGAATACCTACAGCCATTGCCCTTCTTAGGGCTCGGATTGAAGAGCATCTCGAATAAATCGCAAAAAGCAGTTCGTAACAACATTCAGGAGCTAGATAGTTTTTCTGGCTCCTGAATGTTGTTACGAACATGCACCTTAGCGCTTAAGACTCGTGGTCTGCCAGTCAGCTACGATGCGGGCCCATTTCCTGTGCAAGTCGCGTTCGCGATCGATAAACATGATGGCAAACGCGACAAACAGCAGCACGCTCGCCACCGCAATGGCGTGCAGGCCCATGCGCTCAATACACCAGTTGCCCAGCACGGCGCCAAACACAAAGGTGAAGATCACGCCAAAGTACAGTGCGCCGTTTTCCAAAAAGCCGCGCTTGTGGGTGATGATATAGTCGTCCACGTTTTGCAAGGCATTACGGAGGTTGCCGATACACATGGTCGTGGCGATGCCGTGACCGTGGATCTTGCGGAAGCTCTCGACCTGCATGCCGCAGGCAAACGAGGTGAGGCAGTTGGCGAGCAGGTTGTAACCGCCGCCCGGGATAAAGCTCACGCCCAGCAAGATAACGGCTTCAAAAAACACCGTCACCTGGCGCCAGTGAATCACACTGCCAAACCGCTCGTGAACCAGGTCGGCAAGCATAATGCCCACGGCAAACGACACCACGGGGAAGAAGTAGCGCCCCGCCAGTGCCCAGTTGCCTTCCGAGATGCTCACGCCCACGAGCAGGATGTTGCCCGTCTGCGCGTTGGCGAAAACATGGTCGCGCCCAATGTACGAATACACATCCATAAAGCCACCGGCGAGTGCCAAGATGATGCCCAGCTCAATAGACTCCGATATCTGTTTGGCACGCTGCATCGTCGTGCATCCTCCTTGTTGACGACCCTCTCGTGCGTTGGCGGAAACATAGCCGCCGTTCATACTGTAACCCATTGACAACATGGCGCGCCCACGAGACGGGTCTCCCAATGCGCAGATACACAGTCTGGAAACAAACCGTGAGCGCGGCGCCACACCCGATGCCCGACGCCTCGCGTACTCCACCAGTCTTTTTAGCCCCGTCCCAAAAAGACTGGTTACAATTACGTGCAGCATACAAACACCGGGAGGGATCGTGGCAAAAAAGCCTCAGCACGCTCAGAACAACCAGCGCAGTCAGCAGGGCAAACAGGGCCAGCAGCAAAAGCGCGGCGGTAAGGCGCAGGCCACGGTCGCCCGCACCAAGCATTCCCAAGCGACGCCCGCCCGCCCCTGGCGTCCGGGCCGCGATAAGTTCCTCCCCGTCAGTCGCGCCGACATGGATGCGCGCGGCTGGGACCAGTGCGACTTTGTCTACATCTGCGGTGACGCCTACGTGGACCATCCCAGCTTTGGCATGGCTATCATCAGCCGCGTCCTTGACGCGCACGGCTACAAGGTGGGTATCATCTGCCAGCCCGACTGGACCGATCCCGCCAGCATCACGGTGCTCGGCGAGCCTCGCCTGGGCTTTCTCGTCAGTGCCGGCAACATGGACTCCATGGTCAACCACTATTCGGTGACCAAGCACCGCCGCCACTCCGACGCCTACACCCCCGGCGGCGAAGAGGGGCGCCGTCCCAACCGAGCCGTCACGGTCTATGGCAACCTCATCCGCCAGACGTTCAAGGACGCTCCCATCATCATCGGCGGCATCGAGGCGAGCCTGCGCCGTCTGGCCCACTACGACTACTGGCAGGACAAGCTCAAGCGCTCGGTACTGCTCGACTCGGGCGCCGACATCCTCATCTACGGCATGGGCGAGCACGCGATTGTCGAGATCGCCGACGCGCTCGACGCGGGACTGCCCGTCGACCAGATCACCTATATCAACGGCACCGTCTACCGCACGGGTTCGCTCGACGAGGTCTACGACTACGACCTGCTGCCCAGCTGGGACGACCTTACCGCCGACAAGCTCAACTACGCGCGCAGCTTTAACGTGCAGCAGCAGAATATGGACCCCATCACCGGTCATCGCCTGGTAGAGCCCTATCCCAACAGCGTCTATGTGGTGCAGAACCCGCCATCGGCGACGCTCACCACCGACGAGATGGACGATGTGGCCGAGCTTCCCTACGCCCGCGATTGGCATCCCGACTACGACGCGGCGGGCGGCGTACCGGCCTTTGCCGAAATCAAATTTTCCATTAGCTCCAACCGCGGCTGTTTTGGCGAGTGCTCGTTTTGCGCCCTCACCTTCCACCAGGGCCGCGTACTGCAGATGCGCAGCCACGACTCGATCATGCGCGAGGCCGAGCTGCTCACGCGCGATCCCGAGTTTAAGGGCTACATCAACGACGTGGGCGGACCGACGGCTAACTTTAGCCGCCCGGCCTGTGACAAGCAGCTCAAGCACGGCGTGTGCAAGAACAAGCGCTGCCTGTGGCCGAGCGTATGCAAAAACATGGTGGTCGACGAGAGCGGCTACACGCAGCTGCTGCGCGACCTGCGCCAGCTGCCGGGCGTCAAAAAGGTCTTCGTCCGCAGCGGCATCCGTTTTGACTACACCATGGCAGATGCCTCGGACGAGTTTTTGCGCGAGCTGCTGGAACACCATGTCTCGGGCCAGCTGCGCGTAGCGCCCGAGCATGTGAGCGACGCGGTGCTCTCCGTAATGGGCAAGCCGAGCCGCGCCGTCTACGACGCGTTCTGCCGTAAATTTGAACGCTTGAACCGCGAATACGGACTCAAGCAGTACGTAGTGCCGTATCTGATCTCGAGCCATCCCGGCTCGACGATGAAGGAAGCCGTGGACCTTGCCGAGGCCGTGCGCGACATGGGCTACATGCCCGAGCAGGTGCAGGACTTCTACCCCACCCCGTCCACCATGTCGACCTGCATGTACTACACCGGCGTGGACCCACGCACCATGCAGCCGATCTACGTGGCACGCGACCCGCACGAGAAGGCCATGCAACGCGCGCTCATCCAATATCGCAAGCCCGAGAACTACAAGCTCGTGCGCGAGGCACTGGAAAAGGCTGGCCGTCGCGATCTGATCGGCTACACCAAGCATTGCCTGATTCGCCCCGTGCCGCCACGCCCGGGCGAGACCTCTGCCGGCGGCGGGCATGGCACCGGCAAGAAGGGCGGCAAGGCCCACGGTGGCGCCGGCAAGGGCCCCAAGGGCAGCAAGGGGCACGGCGGCATGTCGCGTGCGCAGAACACCGCCGGCCGCAACCGTGCAGCTCAGGGGCGTCAGGGCGCCAACGGAGGCGGACGCCGCAACTAGGGCAGTGGTGCGCTCGCTGCGTCCATCCCACACGCGTGGCGCAGCGAGCGCATTGCCTCAACGAGGATGCCACCGGCGATAGCGACCGTAATTGCCACGTCGAACGGCGTGTTCACAAACCAGAGCAACGTCATGAGATACGACCCGGCATTAAAGGCAAAGTGCAGCAGGATCGTGTAGCGGAGCTTCCCGGTCGTCAC
The DNA here is from genome assembly GCA_959020715.1 of uncultured Collinsella sp. Taxonomy (GTDB): domain Bacteria; phylum Actinomycetota; class Coriobacteriia; order Coriobacteriales; family Coriobacteriaceae; genus Collinsella. The sequence continues at coordinate 76,564 of CAUESV010000007.1, forward strand.
GAGCACCCAGCCAAAAATGAGGCCGGCAGCGCCCGCATAGCAGCCCTGCACCCAGTTCATGTGCATAAAACCGAAGATTGCCGCCTGCAGCACGACCGCCGCGGCGATACCCCACGTGCTCGGGGCCGCCCAGGGCACCATGGCGCCGTCCTGCGCACCCGCACGACGCCGGCGCTTCCAAAGTGGGCGGCACTGCGGATTAAACGCTCGGAGCGAAAACTCAAAAATGATACCGCGCACCAGCAGCTCCTCGCAAAACGGAGCGCCGAGCACCGTGGTCAGGACGGCCAGATAGCTCGTGTCACCCATGCCCGTCTCCTCGACAAGTTCGCTGTAGTCGGCCGCGGCCTCGGGCAACAGCGACAGCACGGCGTCGTTCACGTAGCCAACGACCACCTGCAGGGCCAGGCCGATCACGATAACGCAGGCGATGCGCTTCCACGCCCCACGCGCTCCCCCGCCGAGCGGATGCGCGCTTTGCCGGCGTGCCATAAACGAACGCGGCCACAGATAACGCCACCACAGCAGCGCCATTAAAAACGACGCCATCTGCGCGGCAGCCTGCAGCAATTGAATATCGAGGTCGTCAATCGAAAAGCCCATGAACACCGATGCGACGCCCAGAGCGGAGAACAAAACCACGCTCAGGGCGATATCGGCAGCGACAACGCCAAAACAGGCAAGCGCCCACGCCATCGCATTGAGCATGCCAACCTCCTCCCGACGACTAGTCATTGGGGACGTTCTTTAACGACTAGTTGTTGGGGACAGTCTTTGCCAAAAGCCCCGTTGGGCGAGATGTCGAACGGGAAGGTGCCGCAACGATTGAACGCGGCGATAAACATGCGGATGGCGTTGGACGGCGTGGTGCCTACGAGTTGGGTTGCCGCCGCGAAGGCCGCCTTTTCCTCGGGCAAGACCTTCGCGACAACCGGGGTCATGTGTTCTGCCATGGCGCTTCCCTTTGAAACGACGGTGGTGCGGATAGATGCGGGCCACGCGGCTGGGCGACGGGCTGTGAAGGCAACCCGATTGGCCCGCATCTGGAGTTTGTTTCTACGACGTTGGTATTACTTGGTATTCCTAAGTATTACCCCGTAGATAGAATACCATACCCGACCCCATGGGGATGGAGAAAAACGGATTATTTTGTTGCTGAGTAAGTATTTAGAGCGTGATGATGTCTGAGATATTGAGGGTCTGAGCGTCGACGGAATCGTGTGTGGCAAGCAACAGCATACGGCCGTCGAGCAAGTCGAGCACGACCTCGGCGCATGCGTCGCGCGCAGCGGTATCTAAGCCGGTAAAAGGCTCGTCCAGAATCACCGCGCCGCCCGGACACAGCAGGGCTCGGGCAATCTCGACGCGACGGCGCTGCCCGCCCGAGAGCTCGGCCACACGAGCATGTACATCGATCCCCGGCACCAGCAGGCGCAACAGGGCTGCGGCACTCGAGGCGTCCACGCGCGCGTCGGCGCACACCAGCACGTTATCCAAAGCCGAGGCGCCCTCTACCAGGCGCACATCCTGAAACACCATGGAGCACGGCGCACACTCCCCCGCCGCCAGCGCGAGCAACGTCGACTTGCCCACGCCCGAGGCGCCCATCACGCAGGCGCGCCCACCGGCGGGCACACGAAGCACCAGCCCGTCGAGCGCCGGAGCCCAGGGAGCGCGATCGCCCACGGCGAACGCAAGCTCCGCAGCAGCCCCTCCGCCAGCAGAGCCGCCCGCACGCCCATGCGCCCGCACGGCCGCGCCCCACGCCATGGGCCCCGAAGCCCGCAGCAGCCACACCAGCACGCGCTCGCACGCCCACGATGCCGCCACGACCAACACGGTCCACGCCAGCAGGTCAGCCGTCTCGATAAGCAGCTTCGCCTGATAGATGCGCTCGCCCACGGTGCCCGCCGCCATGCCGATCAGCTCCGCCGCCACGCCGGCCTTCCAGCTCATGCCAATCACGGCGCGGGCGCACGAAAGCACAAACGGCAGGACTTCGCGCCAGGTGTGGGCGCAAAACAGTCGCCAGCCCCGCACGCCATGCAGGCGAAACATCTGCTCCAGCGGTTTATTCACCTGTGCCAAGCCCTCGACCAGCGAGAAATACACGCCCGGCAGCGCCATCAAAAAGACCGCCGCAATGCTCACACGCGCCGACCCCAGCCAAATAAGCAGCAGAACCACCACGCAGGCGACCGGCGTCGCCTTTACAAACGACAGCACCGGAGCCACCAGGCGCGCAAACGCCCGCGAACGTGATGAAATCCCGGCAAGCACGCCGCCGCACACCGCGGCAAGCGCCAGCCCGCCCAAGATTCGCGCGCCTGAGCCCACCAGAATCGCCCACGTGCCGGCATCGCATACCAGCCGCAGCAACGCCACCACAACGGCACCCGGACCCGGCAAAATCAACGGCTGCGCCACCAGCGCCGCTGCGAAGACCCACACGGCAAGCCAAAAGGCGGCGACGGCACCACCTGCCGCCACCGCCTTCATACGTTCTGTCATTTGTCGAGCAAACGCACGCACGGGCTACTCCATGTAGTAGAAATCATCGGCCGGGAGCTTGCCGCCCACGGCGCTCGCGTCCGCATCGGCCAGCACCTGCAGGTACCCACCGAGCGCCGCCTTCATATCCTTCCCCGTCTGGCACACGAGCATGCACCCGGGAATCGCCTTTTCGGCAATCGTGGCGTTATCCACGATGCCCGCATCGACCACGGCCTGAGCCCAGTCCGCCGGCGCCGCATTGACGGCCTTTACGCTCGCAGCATGGCAGCTCAGGAATTCCGCCACGGCCTCGGGATGCTCCTCGGCAAAGGCACGGCGCACCACGGTCACGCCCGTCAGCAAACGGGAGCCCGTGTCACCCGCCAGCTCATCCCAAACATCGGTCAGACTTACCGGCGCCGACAGCTTGCCTTCGCTCTTGGCGATGGCCGCCGTCTTGAACGGCTCGGGCAGCACGCCCACGGCAGACGGATCGGCAAGCAACGCCGACAGCACCTCGGTGGGCTCGCTCTTAAACTCGAGCGTCACCTGACCGGCCAAGCCCGCGCGCTCCAGCAGGTAGTTCATGACGTACTCCGGCGTGGCGCCCTTGCCCGTCATATAGACGGTATGGCCCGCCAGATCGCCAAACGAGGCCACACTCGCGTCGCCCGTCACAACGTTCAGCACGCCCAGCGTGTTGATGTCGATGACCTGCACCGCGCCCTCGGTCTTGTTGTAGAGCACGCTCGCCACGTTGGCGGGCACCAAGGCAATGTCGACATCGCCCTGAATGACCTTGGGCACGATCTCGTCGGCCGCGGAGCTGATCGCAAAGTCGAGCTCGTTATCCGTCTCGCCACTCGCTGCCTGGTCCATAAACTGCACCAGACCAATCGAGGTCGGCCCCTTGAGCGAGGCGACGTGCACCTCGACCGGCTCTGTGGCAGCACCGGCGCCGTCCGTGGCAGCCGAGCCCGCGGCGGACCCGGCACCGGCAGCCCCGCCGCCACAGCCCGCGAGCGCAAGCGACAGGGCGCCCGCGGCGAGCGCCGAGGCAAACCCCCGGCGCGACATTTCAAAATCAAACGCGCGCATCGCTAGCACGTCCCCTCGTTAGGCATCGACCAGGCGTGATGATCGGTATGCAGCAGCTCCTCGGCCAGCGGCGAGAGCGGCGCGCCCAAAAACTCGCTGTAGCACGCCTGGACATCGGGATTCTCGTGCGAGAAGCGAATGTCCGCCTTCGCATCCAGGCCCCACAGCACCTGGCCGCGCTCGGCCGCCAGCTCGCAGCCGTCGTGGATGGGCTGACCGCCGCCGCCGACGCAGCCGCCCGGGCATGCCATAACCTCAACGAAGTCATAGCTCACGCGGCCGTCGCGAATCGCGTCGAGCAGGCGGGCGGCGTTGCCCAACCCGTGCGCCACGGCGACGCGCACCTTGGTGCCATCGATATCGGCGACGGCTTCCTTCCAGCCATCCAGGCCACGCACGTCGGTAAAGAAATCCGCATCCGGGTTCTTGCCCGTCACCAGGTAATAGGCCGAGCGCACAGCAGCCTCCATCACGCCGCCCGTGGCGCCAAAGATCACACCCGCGCCCGTGCCAAAGCCCAGCGGCGTATCGAGCGGCTCCTCAACCAGCGTGTCCACGCTCACGTGGTTCGCGCGGATCATGCGCACCATCTCGCGTACCGTCAGCGCAACGTCCACATCGGGCACGCCGCCCTCGCCCACCATGCTCGGCAGCGCACACTCGGCCTTCTTGGCCGTACACGGCATCACGGACACCACGAACAGGCGCTCGGGCTCCACGCCCAACACCTTGGCGTAGTACGTCTTGGCAATGGCGCCGAACATCTGCTGCGGCGACTTGGACGTGGACAGGCTGTCGACAAACTCCGGATAGCGCGCCTTCACAAAGCGCACCCAGCCCGGGCAGCAACTCGTGAACATGGGCCAGCCGCGGCTGTCGCCCTCGCCCTTGGAGGCAGCGCCCAGGCGCTCGAGCAGCTCGGAGCCCTCCTCCATAATGGTGAGGTCGGCCGAGAAGTCGGTGTCGAACACGTACTCAAAGCCCACGCGGCGCAGCGCGCAAGCCAGGCGTTCGACGGTAGCCTCCTCGCGCGGAATGCCGAGCTCCTCGCCCCAGGCGCTACGCACGGCCGGCGCAATCTGCACCAGTACGATCTTGTCAGGATCGGCGAGAGCATCGAACACGGTCTCGGTATCGTCACGCTCGCGCAGGGCGCCCGTCGGGCAATGCGTGATGCACTGACCGCACGCGACGCAATCGGTCTTGCCGATCGGCGCACGCCCGCGGGTGCCCACGGCGGTATGCGTGGCGCGGTTGGTCAGGTCCCAAATCCCTAAGCCCTGCACGCTCTCGCATACCTTGATGCAGCGCATGCATTTGATGCACTTGTCGTTATCGCGGATGATGGGGAAATCGAAGTCCCAGCCCTCGCGCGCCAGGTGCTGCTCGTACGGCAGATAGAAAATGCCAAGGTCGTTGGCGATGGTCTGCAGGTTGCAGTTGCCGCTGCGCACACAGCTCGTACAGCGCGAGTCGTGCTGGGACAGCAGCAGCTGCACGTTGGTGCGACGGGCCTCGCGGGCCTTGGGGCTGTTGGTATGGACCACCATGCCGTCGAGCACGTAGTTGTTGCAGGCGGCAACCAGCTGGTCGCAGCCCTCGACCTCGACCACGCACACGCGGCAACCGCCGATCTCGTTCAGATCGCGCAGGTAGCACAGGGTGGGAATCTGGATGCCGACGGACTTGGCCGCATCCAGGATCGTGGTGTGCTCGGGCACCACGACCTCACAATTATCGATCGTGAGCTTGACCATGTTGAGTGCTCCGCTTTCGGTGTTGTCGCTGACAGTGGTTTTGTTGGGCTCTACCATTCCAGGTTCCTCCCTCCGCGGAACGCGCCAAAGCCAAAGTGGTCGCAACGCAGGCAGCGGCTTGCCTCCTGGCATGCCTCCTGTTCGGTAAGACCCTGCTCGACCAGATTCCAATCGTGAATACGCTCGCCCGCTTCGCGCTCGCCCAGCTCGCAGCGGCCGCACTCGTGCTTGCCCTTAAACTGCACGGTCGGCAGCTCAACGTCGAGCTTGATCTTGTGGTCAAAGCCCAGATAGCGGTCGATATTTGCCGAAGCAACGCGGCCGGCGTTGATGGCACGGATGACGGTGGCGGGGCCGGTCTGGCAGTCACCGCCGCTAAAGAGGCCATCGAAGTTAGGCACGGCGCCATCCGAATCGGTGACGACGCGACCCCACTTGCAGGCGATGCCCATGTCCTCAAACGGCTTGGAATCGATGTCCTGGCCAATGGCCACAAACACGCGCTCGCAGGGAATGACGCGCTCGGGCGTGGCGGCGGCACGCGGGGCCGGACGCCCACGACGGGGCTCGCCGATGATCTGCGGCTGCACGCGCAGGCCACTCACGCGACCTTCCTCGCCCGTCTCGATAGCGAGCGGGGCGGTCAACTCCAGTACCTCACAGCCCTCGGCCTGGGCGCCGGCGATCTCGGCGTCCTGGGCCGTCATGTCGCAGATGCGACGGCGGTAGACGATGCTCACCTTTTCGGCACCGCAGCGCACGGCGGAGCGCGCCACGTCCATGGCCACGTTGCCGCCGCCGATGACGCACACGCGCTGGCCGCTCAGGTCGGGCAGCTCGTCGTCGCCGATGGCGCGCAGCATCTTGACGGCCGACTCCACGCCGAGCGCTTCCTCGCCCGGAAGGCCGAGCTTCTTATCGCTGTGGGCGCCAATGGCCAGGTAGACGGCATCGAACTCGTCGCGCAGGCGGGCAAGTTCCTCGCCGTTGACGGAGTGATCGAGCTCAACGTCGATGCCGGCGCTCAAGATCCAGTCGATCTCGGCCTGCAGGCGCTCGCGCGGCAGACGGTAGCTGGGAATGCCGTAGCGCAGCATGCCGCCCATGTGGTGACGCTGCTCAAAGATAGTCACCTTATGACCCATCACGGCCAGGTAGTAGGCACAGGAAAGGCCGGCCGGGCCGCCGCCGATCACGGCGACGCGCTTACCGGTGTCGTCCACTACATGCGGCTTGTGGTCGTTGAGGTCGCTGTGCTCAACGGCAAAACGCTTGAGGGCGAGGATGTTCATGGGATCGTCGACCATGCCGCGGCGGCAATGCATCTCGCAGGGATGCTCGCACACCAAGCCGCAGACGAGCGGCAGTGGGTTGTTCTTGCGGATGACCTTGACGGCGTCGGCATACCGGCCTGCCTCGACCAGCGAAATGTACCCGGGAATGTCGACGTGCGCCGGGCAGCCCGAGACGCACGGGACGCGGGCCTCGCGGTCAAAGCCGCAGGAGTGCTCGCGGATGTGATGCTCAAAATCGTCACGGAAGCCGCGAATGGCCGTGAGTGCCATGGCGCCGGCTTCGTAGCCGATGGCGCAGTCGCTCGAAAGGTAGATGGTGCGGGCCGTGCGCTCAATCAGGTTGAGCGTGGACTCATCGGCGCGCCCTTCGAGCACATCGGCGAGCAGGTCGCTCAGCGCGCTCAGGCCCACACGGCAGGGTGTGCACTTGCCGCAGCTCTGGGTGGAGCACAGGTTAACGAGCGCTGCCGTAAACTCAACGGGACACGGGGCGAGCGAACTCACCGCCAGACGGCGTCCGAGCGCATCGTGCAGGTCGTCCATGACGGCCTGAGCGTGGCTGCGTTCCATTACGTGCAGTCGAGCCATAAGATCCCCTCTCACATGGCAGCCCGGAGGCGAGACCGAGCGAAGTTGCTACACGCACAACACTGACCTATAAAATTGTTTGGCAGCGACACGGTTCGGCAGGCGGTATGAAACGTCGTCCTTAGCGGTGAAAACGAACATTTCCGCAGATAAATGCCATATTTGATAAAACGCGTTACCAATGACAATGCCCCGTCCACGCAATCACGTGGACGGGGCATTGCTCTAGGTATGCGGTCAGCGACCCTGTTGCTTTTACTTAAGCTCGGGCCAGTAACCCTTGTTGGCCTCGATCATGTCGTCGAGAACTTCCTTGGCGACCTTCATCGACGGCACGGTCTTGTTGAGCGTAAAGGCCTTGAGTGCCTTCTCGTACGAACCCTCGATCGTGGCCTCGACCACGAGCTTCTCGGAGTTCAGCTGCTGCATCATGAGACCCTGCTGGAACAGCGGAATGTTGTCGCGGCTGATGACCTCGGGGCCATTCTTGCCAATGTAGGCAGGCAGCTCGACCATAGCGTCGTAGGGCATGTTGGGGATAGCGCCCTTGTTCTCGCAGATGACCAGGAAGCGCTGCTTGGTATCGTTCTTCAGAGCAATAGCCAGGTCGGCAATCCAGTCGCCGTGGCTGCCCGCATAGAACGTGCTCTCGTCGATCTCGCCAGTCTTCTCGTAGTGGTCGATGCCGTCGAAGAGGTTCTTCTCGCGTGTCTCCTCAACCTCGTTAGCACGGGTGCGCTCGGGGTTGGAATGCTCGACGAACTCCTTCTGCTGCAGGTAGTAGTTCAGATACGTGTTGGGCAGGTACTCCGGGAAGCACTCCATGATCTCGTACTCGCCCTTCCAGACGTAGTACCAGCTGCCCTTGGTGTGGCGGTTCTGCTCGGGGTGCTCGTCAGTGGCCTCCACGGGCTTCTTGGACATCAGCGAGCCCATGCCCTTGAGGTAGGAGTCAGGCAGCAGAATCTCATGCTCCTTGATGTACTCGCGCAGCTGCGGGAGCACCTCCTCGCCCTTGTGGCGAATCGAGGTGAACCAACCAAAGTGGTTGAGGCCAAAGTAATCGTACTCGACATCCTTCTTGTCGATATCGAGTGCGGCGCAAACCACGTCGATGATCGCGATCGGCATGTCGCAGATGTTGATGATGCGAGCGTTGGGACGCAGCACGCGGCAGCCCTCAGAGACGATGGCAGCAGGGTTGGAGTAGTTGAGAATCCAGTAGTCCTTCTTGGCGTACTTCTCGACGTCATCGATCAGCTCGACCATGGGGAAGATGGTGCGCATGCCGTAGGCAAGGCCGCCGCAACCGCAGGTCTCCTGACCAACGCAGCCGTGACGCAGCGGAATCTTCTCGTCCTGCTCGCGCATGGCGTAGCCGCCCACGCGCATCTGGGCAAACACGAAGCTCGCGTCGGTAAAAGCCGTCTTTTTGTCGGTGGTCACCGTGAGCTTGATGTCCAGGCCGAGGTCCTCGTGCAGAATCCAGTCCACGAGCACGCCGATCTTGCGCTGGCGCTCCTCGTTGATGTCGTACAGACGAATCTCGTCAACGTCGAGCTCGTCCTTGCGAAGAGCGATGGACTTGACGATGCCGGGGGTAAAGGTGGATCCGCCACCACACAGAGTAATGATCATTGTTTACTGCTCCTTCTCAATTGCGTTTTCGACCTTGTCGCGCATCTCGGCGACCTTCATGCCAAAGATGATCTGGATATTATTGCCGTTGCGGTTGATGCCGCTGTTGGGCACGTGGTTGATGAGGTCCTCATTGATGAGGTCCGGGTTCTTAACGTTCACGCGGAGACGCGTAAAGCAGTTCTCGAGCTCCTCGATGTTGTCCTTGCCACCAAGACCTGCGACCAGGTCAGCGATACCCGCGTCAACACCCTGCGCGGGAGCATCGGCGACAGCGCCCTGCTTCACCGCGACAGACGCGGCGGCCTCGCCCTCGGCAACGGACTCAGCAAGCTCGGACTCTTCCTCGCGACCAGGCGTGTGGAGGTTGAGCTTCTTAATAAGGAAGGTGAAGAGGAAGAAGTACAGAGCGGCGTTGAAAACTCCAAGCACCAGCATGACCGGCCAGTTGGTCTTATCGACACCAAGGACCAAGTTGGAAACAACGATGTTGATGATGCCGCCTGCAGTCGAAGCGGGCACGGAGAGAACCTTAAGAAGAACCAGGAAGACGCCGGAAAGAATCGAGTGGACGACAAAGAGCACGGGAGCGGCAAAGACAAAGAGGAAGTCCATGGGCTCGGTCACGCAGGAAAGCACGGCGGTGATGATCAGCGGGATGATAACGGCCTTGGTCTTGTCCTTGTTCTGCTTGTAGGCGGTGAAGATAAAGGCGAGACCGATACCGATGTAGGGCCACAGGTTGTTGAAGGTGTAGCTGTTGAAATACGTGCTATCGGAGAAGGGCTGGCCCGTCATTGCCATCTCGGCGACACGGATGGGATAGGCGCCGGCGATAACCTGATCACCCAGCGTCAGGGTGCCACCCACATCGGAGAACTGGAACGGGGTGTAGATGAGATGGTGCAGACCGGTGGGAACGAGCAGCTTGTTGAGCATGCCGTAGATAAACAGACCGATGTTGCCCGATTCCTTAATGATGCCGGCAACGGAGGAGATGGCACCTTGAACCGGAGGCCAAACGATGCAGAAGCCAGCACCCATGATCCAGGAAATGATGATCATGATCAGGAACGGAAAGCGAACGCCCGAGAACATCGAAAGGGCAATGGGGAACTGCTTGTTCGAGTACTTGTTGAACACGGCACCGGCGATGCAACCAAGAATGATGCCGCCAAACACGCCGGTATCGAGCACCTGAATGCCCATAACGGTGCTCTGGCCGGTTCCGGTAAGGCCGAGCATGCCGCTCGCTTCGGCAAGAGAGCCGGTGGCGTTGAGCACGATGTTGTTAGCCTGCAGGAACAGGAAGAACGACATCAGGGCGATCAGCGAAGCGTGGCCCTTGTTCTTCTTTGCCATGGCACCGGCGATGCCCACGCAGAACAGAATCGAAAGGTTGTTGATGATAAACATCAGCGACTGATAGACAACGGCGCCCACAAGCTGGAACGGACCGGAGCCCAGCACAGGGATCACGGCACAGATGGTCTTGTTGGTCAGAATGATGCCCACGATGAGCAGGATGCCGGCAACCGAGAGATACATCATCGGCTGAACGATTGACTTCGCGAACACCTCCAACGGCGCTTTGAAATTGAACTTCTTTTTTGCGGTCATAGCGGTACTCCCCTTCCTTTTCCGCAAATTGAGATAGCTGTGCCCTGGACAAGACCGCAAGCCTTGCCTTATATCAATCGATGTATGGGCACGTTATGCCTAGAGACCAGGTTCTCCAAGCAGGTTAACAATGTGATATGCGAGATAACTCTTCTCGGCATCGGTAACGACAACGTTATAGGTAGACGACAAGTGGGCGGCTATGGCGTCCGCGCACGAGAATGCGCACGGATACGCCGTTTCATCGATTCGGAACAGCGCGTCGCCATTGATTTGCCCGGCCGCGGGATCGAGCGCTCGCTGCGCGAAAAACTGCAGATGGCGAACGAAACGCTCGTACGGCAACGAGGTGACGTCAAGGGTCGTGGCATAGTGCTCGGAAACAATCGCGAGCACGTCGCGAACAAGCTGGACCGAGACGATTAGACGGTCGGAGCGTTGCGGCATGGTGGCGTTGACGATATGCAGCGTAATAAAACCCTGCTCTTCTTCGCTCATCTGGATGCCCATATACTCCTTGATAATCTGCAGCGCACGGCCCGCAAGCGCATACTCCTTGCGATAGAACTGCTGGATCTCGAGCAGCAACGGATTCTCACAGGGAACGCCCTTGCGCTCGCGCTCGAGGGCGAGGCTGATATGGTCTGCGAGAGCAATGAGAATCTTGTCGTTGATGTCAACATTGAGCTCTCGACGGAGCATCTGAACAATGTCCTCGGCAATCACGAGGTTGACGGTGGGGATGGACTCCAAAAGATGTGCCAAGCGGTCAATCGTGCGCGAATCCTGAGAAGTGCCCTCCTGCAGCGCATAGGTCTTTTCGACCGATGCCTCATCGATAGCGTCGCCGGCATGGCGGCCAAAGCAGAGGCCTCGGCCGATGACGATGAGCTCGGAGCCATCGTCCGAAGTGACCATTGCGACGTTATTGTTGAAAACTCGCTTGATAACCACGGTACCCACCACAAGAATTTACTCGGAAAGCCAGACGACAGGCTCTTTAACAGCAACAGGGCCGGAAGCATGCTCACGAAGAGTCGAGTTCTCCGAGCGCTCGCACACGATAACAAAAACCGTGGGGTCGAAGCCAGCGGCGCGAACCGCGTCGAAATCGACCTCGACGAGGGGCTGGCCCGCGTCGACATGGTCACCCTGAGCAACAAGCGCATGGAAGCCCTTGCCCTCAAGTTTAACAGTGTCGATTCCGATATGCAGCATCACCTGAGCAGAGCTGTCGTCGGACATGATGCCCAGCGCGTGCTCAGTCGGAAACAACGCCGCGACGGTGCCGGAAACAGGAGCGCACACCGTTCCCTCTTGGGGAACCACGGCAACGCCATCGCCCACGGCACGGCTGCTAAAAGCGGGGTCATTGGTATTTTCTAGATGAACAAGCTCGCCGGAAACGGGAGCGAGGATTTCGAACTCGGAAGCTGCAGTCTTCTGCTCATCCGAACCGCCCATCAGGCGAGAAAAGAAACCCATGGTGGCATGTCCCTTCATAAATATAGCCCAACCAAAATCAAGCGAATGCATCCATAGAGACACACCCGTTCAAAGACTTTGGTTAGGCCCACGTCCGAGGGACTCGGTAACCTTCCGCATTTCTTTTTACGGGAGTTATTGTAGACAAGCCCAAAGCCGGAATAATCATTCTGACCGATGAACGGTACTTTTTCATCGATAAACGGTATTTAGGCGACACTTAGGGACGTTCCTTTTCTGCCGGCACTCGGGGACACTCCTTGCTCTGACCCCTTTGCACCAAAAAAGGCCCCGAACGTAGTTGCTCGGGGCCCTTGGTTCACCTCGCTCTAGCGGGCGATGCGTATGTTATTTGCGCTTGCCGCCGCCGTCGCCGGGGCGACGGGAGCTGCCACCGCACTTGCCGCCACGGCTGTTGCCATAGCTGCCACGATTATCGCGACCGCCGGCACGGCCGCCGCGGGAGCCGGCCTGGTTGCCGCCACGCCCGCCACGATAGCCGCCACGACGCTCATCGCGGGTGTCGTCGTAGTTGCGCCAGTCATCGCGACGATCGCGGCTGGCACGCGGATCGCGACGATCGCGCGACTCATTCGAACGACCAGCGCCGCTGCGACCACCGTTGCCGCGAGCACCCTCGCGACGCTCGCCGCCGCGGCTACCGCGCTCTTCAAAGCGCTTGCCGCCGCGGGACTCGCCGCCGCGGGCACCACGCTCGTCACGCGAACCACGGCCTTCGCCGCCACGGCGCTCATCGCGCCCGCCGCGCTCGTCATTGCGACCGGAACGACGGCGATCGCCCGCGCCACGCTTGCCACCGCGCGAACCGCGGCCCTCGTCCTCGCGCTCGACACGGCGACGGCCGCCACGGTCCTCGTCCTCACGACGACGGCGGTGCGCCTCGCCCTGGAACTGCTTGGCACGACGCTCGGCACGGTTGCCGCGCGGGGCCTGCTCGACGGTAGCAGCACCGCCGCGCTCCTCGGCAGCCACCTCGCGGGCCACGCTCTCCACAGCCTCGTCCACGCGAGCCTGAACGCCCTCGCGCACGCGGGTCTTGCCGCCGCGCTTGGGACGGCTCGAGCGCTCGCCGTCGCCGCGACGCTCGTCGCGACCGCGGTTGGAACGACCAGCCACATCGCCGTAGTCATCGCCGTTGCGCTTGCCGTCGCGACGCGCCTGCTCAAGCTTCTTCTTGCTCTTGGACTTGCCGCGCTTGGTCTTCTTCTTCACCTTAAAGGCCGCAGGGTCGCGCTCGGGATCAACCGCAGGCGGGTTGGGACCCACATGCAGGTCACCGGCCTCGTAGATGTCGGCAGTCTTGTCCATGAGCTTCTCGATCTCGTAGAACTCGTCCACGTCCTGCTCGGTCACAAACGTGATGGCCCAGCCCAGCTCGCCGGCGCGGCCCGTGCGGCCGATGCGGTGGATGTAGTCGGTCGGCTCGGCCGGCACGTCAAAGTTCACGACGTAGCGCACATCGCTAATGTCGATGCCGCGGGCGAGCACGTCGGTTGCCACCAGTACGTCAACGGTACCGTCGCGGAAGGCCGAAAGCGCGCGTTCGCGCTGGGCCTGGCTGCGGTTGCCGTGAATCGCGGCGGCCTTGATGCCCTTACGCTCCAGACGACGGCAGCAGCTGTCGGCGCGGTGCTTGGTGCGCATAAAGACGATAGTGCGCTCCGGCCCCTCCTTCTTGAGGAACTCGGGCAGCAGGTTGTTCTTGGCCTCGATGGACACCGGGAACACAAACTGGTCGACGGTGTCGGCGGTCGACGTGGCCGGCGCGATCTCCACGCGTGCCGGGTCACTCACCAGGTCGGTGATCTCGCCCACGGCCTCCTCGTCAAGCGTGGCCGAGAACAGCAGAGTCTGACGCTCGGCCGGCGTCTCGCGCACAATGCGGCGGACGGCGGGCAAAAAGCCCATGTCGAGCATGCGGTCGGCCTCGTCCAACACCAGCACCTTGACCTCGTCCAGGTGGCAGGCGCCCTGCTCGATCAGGTCGACCAGACGACCCGGCGTGGCGACCAGGATGTCACAGCCATACTTGAGGGCCGCAGTCTGCGGCTTGTAGCTCACGCCGCCCACGACGGTCACGGCAACGTGGCCCGTGACGTCGGCAATCTTGCTCGCAACCTCGTCGATCTGCTGGGCAAGCTCGCGCGTGGGGGTGATGACGAGCATCACAGGGCCACGGCCGTTGCCCTCGGGCTTTTTAGCACCGCGACGGCGGTTGCGGCCGCCGCGCTCACGCACGGGCTTGGGCGGAGCGATGTGCTCCAGATTGTTCATGGTCGGCAGCAAGAAGGCGGCCGTCTTGCCGGTGCCAGTCTGAGCGGCGGCAAGCAGGTCGCGGCCCTCGAGCACCACGGGGATTGAGCCGGCCTGCACGGGCGTCGGCGCCGTGTAGCCCAGGTTCTCGATGGCACGAAGTATCTCGTCGGAAAGGCCCAGCTCGTCAAAGGCGGGCAGGTTCTCGGTAGCGGACTCGACGGCCTGGGCAGCATTGGCCTCATCGGCGGCATCGAAGGCAGCCTGGGTCATGGCCTCGCGGGTCTCGTCCAGGATCTCGGCGTCGGTGACGTCGGATACAGAATTACGCATATGTTGTTGTTCCTTATCTGCACGCGCAATGGGCACGGCATGCGGCCGCGCGGGCGTGCTTGGTAGTGCGCTAATACATACAAAAACGGGTGCGCACAGAGAGGACGTTGCTCAGCACGCTGGCGATCGCTTTGGCAGCCCTATCACGCGCCGTCCAGACGCAGCAGCACTAAGCGATGGAGCAGATTCGCCGCGGGTTAGTATACCCGTGCTTCGCATGCCCCCACGTAAACCACAGATGACGAGGCGGACGAGGTGGGCCTGGCCGATTGTCTCGATCTGTAACAGTTACGAGACAAAACCGGGTCTACACGTTACAGATCGAGACATTCAGTCAGCCCCTTGGCTAACATCTCGATCTGTAACATCTACAGGGCAAATCTTCCTCTACGTGTTACAGATCGAGACAAACGGTCGACACGGCCCACAAACGTCTCAATCTGTAACAGTTACGGAGCAAAATCGGTCCCAATTGTTATAGATCATGACAGAGGGGGATTTCCGTCCAGTCCAAACCAAATCTCTCAAGCTTCCTGCAATTTCGAACATGTGGCCTATAAAGTTGCTTTGGTTACGCTATATATTGCGCAGCCATTTAATACGTCGCCCACCGGGGGCCATTAATTCCTATCGCCATATTGGCTAGGAAGCAATCAAAGGAGGTATCCGTGGCAGCAGAGACGCCTTGCTCGGTCCTCTATAACGATATTCGCTCGTTCGGCGGTCTTAAACATCTCGAGATCGCCCGAATGCTTATCAATGGAAACTCTTATCTCGGCAGTACCCTGCTCGAGAAATGCTCTTCCAACCGCTCGTATCTCACCCGTTACATCGTCCATCGCAAGCCTGACCAGTGCGCGCCCGCCATCTACAGCGACTTTACCGTCACCACGCTCAACCTTTCCGCGGCAATCTGCAGCAAGCTCGGCGGCGGCGAGTCCACCTATCAGGCAATCGCCGAGCACTATCGCGGTCCGGCCGCCAACGAAATGATGTCGGCTCTCGCCAGCTACAAGCTGGACAGCCGCCTATATGCAAATGCCCTCAATCGCATCGACAACTTTGACGGCAATGCCGTGCGCGAGAAAAGCACGCTTTACCTTATGCTCTTTGTGGCAACGGGCGCACTCGCCGATCCCGCCCAGGGCGTGGCGACCGTTGAGCGCTTTTGCGATAGTAAAACTGGCGGGCATTTTGGCACCACCGAGACCACCGTCGGACGTGGCTTTATGGGCAGCCTGGAGCAGCCGCGCGCCGTCGCCCCCAACCTCGGTCTGCTCAGGACACATGCCGACAACTGCGTCGACATGCAAATCCATCCCCTCACACGCGATCCGCGCGGCACCGTGATTGGTTCTTTGCCCAAAACCTCGCCCAGCATCACCGATGTAGGCGCTGATGCATCGCGTGAGCATCTCCGCATTTGGCTCGAGGGTGGGCACTGGTACGCCCAGGGCCTTGGATCGACCAACGGCACGGTGCTCGAATCGGGTGCAGGCGACGGCGATATCGTAATCGAGCCGCCCCGCGACCAACGAGAGCCCGGCAAAGTCTATCCCCCGGTGGAAATCGAAAACAGCGACAGGCTCCATCTGGGTCTCTACACGACATTCCTTGTCATTGTGGACTAGCGCGGACGGAGATCGAAAGACGGTCGCCGTCCGTCTTTCGTCTTCTACCTTCTGCATCGTAAACGACAATACTCAACGGCATACGTGGGTAGTGCGGCTATCATGGTATTTTACCGATATCCGCACTACCCACGTATACGCGCGGCAACCCATGCCAGACAAAGGAACGCCATGGATACTACCGATAGCGCCTATGGCGACAAACTCATCCGTCTTGACACGTTCGACACCGCCGTGGCGGTAGACCCCAGCGCCGAGGATGATGCCAAGCGCCGGTTTATGACGCTAATTCTTCAGACGGCATACCGCGACGACGGCAATATCGGACACGTGCTTCGTGCGACCAACACGAGCGGCGAAGTCTTTGCTGTCAAGCTACTCAAGGACAACGCCATCCTTTCCGGCCAAGCCCCCGATCGCTCCGCCGAGCAAGCAGCTGCGCACCTGGCCAACACCGCCGCGCTGTTCGAGGAGTACCGTCATCTGTGCACTGTCTCGCACCTGCGCGGATTTCCGCGCGTCTATGGCTATGGATCGTGCGAGGACGACCCGCTCATCCTCATGGAGTGGGTCGAGGGAACATCGCTCAAGCAGGCGCTGCCCTTGCTTCCGCACGATGCCTCGGGCGGGCTAACCACCCAGATGGTGGCCGCCGTTGGAAACGCCGTGCTTCGCGCACTCCTGATGACCAAGGGTCTCGTTAATCCGGTCGTCCATCGCGACCTGTCGCCCGCAAATATCATGTTCCGCACCACCAGTCGAACGCTCGAGCAACAGATCACCGATTGCTCCTTTGACCCCTGTCTCATCGACATGGGCTCCGCGACCATGGCCCTCGGTGACGATACGATCACCCGGCGCGCCGACATCTGGCGCTTTGCCACGCCCGCATACGCCGCGCCCGAGATGCTCACGCAGGATATCGAAGGAATCGCGGCCCTTCGCCGTTCGCCGGCAATCGACGTCTATGCGCTTTCGAGCATTCTGTACCAGCTCTACAGCGGTCGCAAACCGTTTGACTTTGAGTCGACGGACGCCGCTGCAACCGGCTCGTTCTATCTCGTAAAGACCAAGACCAAGCCGGCACCGCTCGAGCCGCGCTGCGAGGGCGACAAAGCGCTCGTCCAGATCATCATGAAAGGCATCTCGGTCGAACAGGACGATCGCCCTACCGAGCAGTAGATGCTCGAGGTGCTCTCGGCATACCTCACCGACGCCGAATCCGAGGGCCGGGAAGGCGCGGGCAGTGACGCCGCAATCGACATCGACGCCGGTACACACCTTAAGGTCGACGTCGCCGGCGAGCGCGCGCGAGAGATCCTGGAGCAGGCCCGGCACGATGCCATGACCCGCCGCCGCTTTATTATCGGTGGCGTCGTTGCAGCCGTTGCGGGACTCAGCGTCATTGGGGCGGCGACCCATGGCTTTGGCATCCCCGACTACCTGGACGGCATCCGCGGTTCGCTTGACAACTACACTTGGGATCAGCTGCAGGAGATTTCGCTCAAGATTAAGGCCGCCGAGACCCGTAGCGAGGCACGCGAGATTGCCAAGCGCTATCACCTGCTCGATGCCGATGGGCGTATCCCCTATCCGTGTACCAAGCGTGTCACGCTCACCAACGGGCTGCAGGTTGGCGCGCAGCTTGTGGGCATCCGCCACGATGAGCTTCTGGACGGGACGGGCAAGGCCGGACTGACGTTTATGTTCGATGCGGGTATTGCCGAACGCAACGCTGCGGCTGAACCGCCGAGCGCCGGCTGGGCAGATTGCGAGCTGCGGGAATGGCTCAACGGCGACGGCCTTAAGCTGCTGCCCAACGAGTTGCGCGCGCTCATTAAATCTGTCAAAAAGGTCTCGAATAACGTTGGCGCCGCCAGAAGCGCATCGTGTCTGAGCGAGCTGCCCGCAACCCTTTGGCTGCCCGCCATGGTCGAGCTGTGCGGAGTGCAGCCGCCCGAGTCATTTGCCGAGGACTTTCACTACCTGGCCGACATCTATAACGGCGAGGGCAAGGAGTACCAACTCTTCCGCGAGCTCAAGGTGAGCCCGTATTCCACGAACGAGACGATGGTCCGCCAGTGGAAGGGCAAGGACACCTGCTGGTGGGAGCGCACGGTGAGCCCTGACACATCGGAGAGTGGAGGCACGCTCTATATGAACCGCGTGGGGCACGACGGCGACGTCTTTACGTACGCAACGCCTGCAAGCAAGCCCGATAAACGGACCTGCGTAATTCCCGGATTCTGTATCTAGGCGGCAGGCGTCTTGCCATGACGGGACCCCTCCCCGGCAATTGTCTCGATCTGTAACAGTTAGAACCCAAAAACCGGTCTAGATGTTACAGATCGAGACGTTAGTTTTCGGCTGAAATGTTTGTCTAAATCTGTAACAGCTATGGTTCAAAAACCGGTCCAGACGTTACAGATTGAGATGTTTGGCAGGGACTGCCAACGATTGAGCAGCCGCCCTCATCCGTAACGAAATGTCATATATTTCTTTCTGTACTAGACACCCCCAGGGGGTATGGGTGTATAGTATCGGCAGGTTAACAATTCCAGCACCGAACTACAGAAAGGAGAAGCCGTGGCTCAAGATAAGTTCGACGTGGGTGGCATGACATGCGCCGCCTGCCAGGCGCACGTGGACCGTGCCGTGAGCAAGCTCGACGGCGTCCAAAGCGTCGCGGTCAATCTGCTCGCCGGCTCTATGCTGGTGGACTACGACCCTGCGCAGGTCACCCCCGACGACATCTGCACCGCTGTCGATCGCGCTGGCTACTCGGCCTCGCCCGTCAGCACGGGCACCGACGCCGCCCAAAGCGGCGGTACGCAAGCCGGGTCCGGCGCCGCCCGTATGGAGTCGCCCACCAAAAAGCTGAAGGCCGCCGCCTCCGCCATGCGCACCCGCCTTATCATCTCGATCATCTTCCTCATCCCGCTGTTCTACATAGGCATGGGGCACATGCTCGGCTGGCCGCTGCCCGGCATCTTCACCGACCACACCCACAGCATGACGCTCGCACTCACCGAGCTCGTCCTGCTCATTCCCATCGTCTACGTCAACGACGCGTACTTTATCAACGGGTTTAAATCGCTCGCGCACGGCGCGCCCACCATGGACGCGCTCATCGCCGTCGGCGCCACCGCCTCCATCGCCTGGTCGCTCTATGCCATGTTTATCATGGCCGACCAGCTAGCCGCAGGTCAGGTGCACGAGGCCATGATGACGAGCATGGACAACCTCTATTTTGAGAGCGCCGGCACCATCCTGTCGCTCGTCACCGTGGGCAAATACCTCGAGACGCGCAGCAAGTCCAAGACCGGCGGCGCTATCGAGGCGCTCATCGACCTGGCACCCAAGACCGCGACCGTCGTTGCCGACGACGGCACCGAAACCACCGTCGACGTCGACGCCATCCTGCCCGGCCAGGTGCTGCGTGTGCGTCCCGGCGAGTCCATCCCCGTTGACGGCGTGGTGCTCGAGGGCAGCTCGGCCGTGGACGAGAGCGCGCTCACCGGCGAGTCCATCCCCGCGGAAAAGGCCGCCGGCGACACCGTCAACGCTGCCACGGTCAACCGCACCGGATCGTTTACCTTCCGTGCCACGCGCGTGGGCGCCGACACGTCGCTTGCCAAGATCATCCAGCTCGTCGAGGACGCCAACGCCACCAAGGCGCCCATCGCCCGCCTGGCCGACAGGGTCGCCGGCGTGTTTGTGCCCGTGGTGTTTGCGATCTCGGCCGTGACCTTTGCGGTGTGGATGGCACTGACCGGCAGCATAAACGAGGCGCTCACCTCCGCCGTGGCCGTGTTGGTGATCAGCTGCCCGTGCGCGCTGGGCCTGGCCACGCCCGTCGCCATTATGGTCGGCACCGGCAAGGGCGCCGAGATGGGTATTCTGTTCAAGAGCGCCGAGGCGCTAGAGAACCTGCGCAGCGTGGGCACCGTAGTGCTCGATAAGACGGGCACCGTCACCCGCGGCAAGCCGGCCGTGACCGATATCGTGGTTGCCGCACGCGCCGACGGCTCGCCCACCATGAGCGAAAAGGCGCTGCTCAAGCTGGCCGCCGCGTTGGAGCGCTCGAGCGAGCACCCGCTGGCCGAGGCGATTATGGCCGAGTGCGAGTCGCGCGGAATCGTCGCGCGCATGGTCGAGGACTTTGCTGCCGTGCCCGGGCGAGGCGTTACGGCGCGCGAGGGGCAAAACGCCATTGCCGCTGGTAACGTGTGCCTGATGGACGAGCTAGGCGCGAAGGTGCCCGCCGGCCTTGCCGAACAGTTCGCCGCCGAGGGCAAAACGCCGCTGTTCTTTGCCAAGAACGGCGAGCTTGCCGGCACCATTGCCGTGGCTGACGAGGTCAAGGAGACGAGCGCCGAGGCCATCGCCGCGCTCCGCAAGCTCGGCGTCGACGTGCGCATGCTCACCGGCGACAACCGCGTCACCGCCGAAGCGATCGCCCGCCGCGTGGGACTGAGTAGCGAGCAGGTCATCGCCGACGTCCTCCCCGCCGACAAGGAGCGCCATGTGCGCGAGTTGCAGGACGCGGGCGGCAAGGTCGCCATGGTGGGCGACGGCATCAACGACTCCCCCGCCCTGGCGCGCGCCGACGTGGGCCTTGCCATCGGCACCGGCGCCGACATCGCCAAGGAGGGCGCCGACGTGGTACTCATGCGCAGCGACCTCATGGATGTCGCCCGCGCCATCGAGCTTTCGCGCGCCACGATCCGCAACATCAAGCAGGACCTGTTCTGGGCGCTGTTCTACAACGGCATCGGCATTCCGCTCGCCGCGGGCGTGTTCTTCCCTCTCACCGGATGGCAGCTCTCGCCGATGTTTGGCGCCGCAGCCATGAGCCTGTCGAGCGTGTGCGTCGTGTCCAATGCACTGCGCCTAAAATCCTTTAAGCCTAAAGTGGCAAAATAGGCTCACCATTACGTCCATTTAGAACGGGTTTTCCAGGTGCCCGAGATTGATCTGAAAGAGGAGCGACGCGTACTTTGGTACGCGAGCGACGGCTTGAAGGTCAAGGTCGGGTGCCTGGAAAAGCCGACACAACAGAGAGGAATACCCATGCGATACACAATCAAGACTTCCGGCCTCATGTGCGGCCACTGCGACGCCACCGTCGAGACGGCGTTGCTCAACGTAGCCGGCGTGACCGACGCCGATGCCGATCACGAGACTCAGACCGTACAGGTGGAGTGCGCCGATACCGTGACCGCCGAGCAGCTCGCTGCCGCCGTCGAGGGCGCCGGCGAGAAGTTCCACGCCCTGTCTGTAACCGCCGCGTAGCAGCTGCCGCGCCAACAGACACCGCCGCCCAACCAGCCCCCTCAGAAGTTGCGGTGAAATAGTTCCGGTTAAACGCTTTAAGCCTTCAAGCAGGAACTATTTCACCGCAACTGAGGGTGAGGCATTTGAAGGATTGACCAGAAACGAGGACCCGCCATGATGGCAGACCACAAATCGGTGACCCGCATGCTCAAGACGGCACGCGGTCAGATCGACGGCATCCTGCGGATGGTCGAGGAGGACCGCTACTGCGTCGATATTTCCACGCAGCTCATGGCAACGCAGGCGCTCATTGCGCGCATCAACGCCGACGTGCTCAAAGCGCATATCGAGGGCTGCGTGACTTCGGCAATCGAATCGGGCGACGAAGACCTCAAAGCCGCCAAGCTCGCCGAGATCGAACGCGTCGTCGACAAGCTCTCCAAGTAATTGGTGCAAGGGAGACAGGTACGTTTGCGCCACCTTGGTGCAGATTTACCTGTCCCCCTTGCACCAAAAGGGGTATAAAGGCGTGCAGCATATCGAACGAAAGGCAATTCGCATGAATGACTTTATGAAAGGTCGTAACGGCGCCGACGAGCTCACCATCGTACTGGGCTTCATAGGAATTATTTTCGCGATGGTCGGATCGATGGCCCGCCACCAGTGGCTCAGCTGGATCGCCATCGCCGTAATCGTACTCGGCGTGCTGCGTGGCCTGTCCAAAAACATCGACGCCCGCCGCAAGGAAAATGATTCCTTCGTTGCCGCGACTGCCAACGTCCCCTGCCTGGGCAAATTCGTCGCCAGCTTGGGCGGCGGGACTGCGGCTTCCAACGCCTCGCGCGCGGCCGGCACCAGCAAGGAAGACTTTGAGCGCGCCAAGCGAACGGCCAAGAAGATGTGGAAGGGCCGCAAGACCACGGCGTACCTCAAGTGCCCCAACTGCGGCCAGATGCTGTCCGTCCCCAAGGGCAAGGGCAAGATCCGCGTCACCTGCCCCAAGTGCCATGCCAAGATGGAGACGCGCTCCTAGCCGCCATACCATGGGACAAATAAAAGCCGAGGTCTCGCACTGGGACCTCGGCTTTTTCTAATTATGACAAAAGGATTGCCCCCCTTGTCGCATCGCCATATCGCGCGCTTACGCCACGCCGTCGCGGGCAAGTTCCTCAGCCAGCGCTTCGGCCGGCATGGCCATAATCGCGTCGAGCTCGGCATCGACCTCGGGAATACGCTTCACCCTGAGCTTGCGCACCAGATCGCCGCGGCACATTACGTGTACCGGCTCACGCAGGGCACACAGATCATCCAGAGGATTCTCGCGCGTCACCAGGATATCGGCGGCCTTGCCGCACTCGATCGTACCGGTCTCGCCGCCCAGCCCCAGCAGCTCGGCATTGACTTGCGTAGCCGTATGCAGTGCAAAGGCATTGCTCACGCCCACGTACTTGGCAAAATAGGCCACCTCGCGCCACATGTCGTACTGCGTCACAAACGGGCAGCTCGAGTCCGTGCCCAGGCCCACCTTAACGCCAGCTTCCAGTGCGGCACGGGCGCTCTCGATGATGCCCGAGCACACGATGTCGCCGTTCTTCTTTTGCGTATCGGTCGAATGGGTCTTTTCCGGGTCGAGCAGCACAAACGGCAGCGCTGGGCTGATAGTGCAGGTAACGCTTGGCGCACGCCCCTCGAGCTGCGTGCCCGCGGCGCCGCGGTACAGCTCCAGGATCTTGGGAGTCATCGGGGCACCGTGCTCGATCGTATCGACGCCGGCCTCAAGCGCGGCCTTCACGCCCTCGGCACTCTCGACATGGGCCATAACCGGCAGGCCCACCTCGTGCGCCGCCTTGCACGCCGCCGTGGCAACCTCCACCGGCATGCGCAGCACGCCCGGCTCGCCCACCTCAGTCGCATCGAACACGCCGCCCGTCACGAACAGCTTGATGACATCGGCACCGCGCGCATACAGGTCTCGCACCTGCTCGGCCGCCTCGACGGGGCTGTTGGCCACCTGCGCGAACAGCCCCGCGCCATGGCCACCCGGCACCGTAACGCCCGTTCCCGGCGCTACCAGACGCGGACCCTGATACTTGCCGGCGTCGATAGCGTCGCGCACGGCGATATCGGCAAACAGCGGATCGCCCGCGCCGCGCACCGTGGTCACGCCGCTTGCCAGCTGCTGCTGGGCACTGCCCTTGAGGATGCGGCGGACGATGGCACGGCCCACGGGATTATCGAGCTTCTTCATCAGCGCACCCGCATCGCCGGCCGAGACAGGCTTGCCCGAGCCGCACAGGTGCACGTGCATATTGATGAGACCGGGCATGAGATATGCACCCGCCAGGTCGATAACCTCGGCACCCGCGGGAGCCTGCGCCACAGCACTCGGCCCCATCCAGGTGATGACG
>CAUESV010000008.1 GCA_959020715.1 uncultured Collinsella sp.
ACTGCGGGAATGGCCTATTTGCTCAATGTGTTCGGCTGAGATCGGAAATCAACCCTGAAGAATGGAGTTCGAGCCCGCCGGAGTGTCTGCCGTAAAGTCCGGTTTATCGCCCGCCCTAAAGATGGTGGTGGCGTCGTCAATCTCGATAACGTCGATAGTTTGCCAATCATCAACCGGCTGCTCGCACAGCATATTGGCCGCATTGGGCGCAAACACGCCATCGACGGTCTTATCTGTCACGTCGGTCACACCATGCGACGTAATGGCGTCGTTTGCCGGCGCGGCGTCGTTGTCGCTGGGAATGTTTTGTTCAGCGGGTGCCGCATTGTTAAACTCATCGGCGGCGTCAGCCGGAGTCGTCTGCTGAGGTTCGGCGACAGTTTGCGCCGCCGGAGCAGCGTCGGTTGCAGGCGTGGTCGCCGGAGCCGCATCCTCCGCAACTGCCGGCGTCACCAGAGCCGCGGCAACCTCGCCCGTCGCGGCGGCGGAATCCGCGCACTCGGTCGCGAGCGCCACGCTCGGCAGCAGTAGCTGGACGACCATGAGTGCGCACGCACCGACGCTGGCAATCTTCACGCCCACGCAACGCCAAGTACCGTGAACGAGCGAGCAAGCGCGCTCGCGCTGGGTTTGCTTATCAAAGTGGCTTCCGTTCATAACGGCCTCCCTAATCGAAGGATTAACGCCACTACAAAGGCGCCTGTCCCTTTGCGGTGGTCCTGTACAACCAAGATGCGCCAAATGGCCCCGTACGCCTAGGTTCGTACATGCGAGCCCGGGCTGTTACCTACGAAAATACAAAAAGCTGCCGCGAAGACGCTTATGCCCACACAGCGGCTGAAAATGGCTGTGAAAGCTAATGCTAGCTGCTGCGGCGCTTGGACGCGATGAGGCCGGCGCCGATAACGGACGCGCCCGCGATGCCGAGGGCCGCTGCCGCCGTCGCGGCGTTGTCGCCCGTGGCGGCCAGAGTGCCCACGGACTTCTGAGCCGCAACTGCCTTTGCGGCCGGCTTGGAGGCAGCAGCCGTGGAACTCGCCTGAGTCGGCGTCACGGACGGCGTGCCCGTCTCACTTCCACCGCCTGGCTGCGGCGCAGGAGCCGGGGCGGGCTCAGGCTGCGGCGTGGGCTCGGGCGCGGGATCGGGCTGCGGCGTGGGTTCGGGCTCGGCCGCATCCCCGTAGCTGATCACCACGCTGCGGGCGACCTCGTTGGAGGTCTTAATATCCTGGATAGTGGACGACCCGGCGGTGCCGATGACGAGTCCGTTTCCGGCGGTGTCGTAGTCAAGTCCGTTTCCGGCAGTTTCTCGCACGGTGCCGCCGGCGGGAGTCGTAATCACCGACCCGTACATGATATCGAGTGCGGGATTCATAGACGGTCCCCCGCCCGTGGTCTTTCGGTTGACAACATAGATCCCCGCTGTCAGGCCCGACGCCTCAACATTCGATTTGAAAATCCTAATCTGGGGCCTTTCCAGATCGTCATATCCTGCGGCGATGATTCCGTAGTCCTCTCGACGAGGCCCAGGGTTGGGTTCGCTCACATTTCCGCCAGTACGCACTGTGAGGTTCGATTTTTGGACAAGCATCCACGTCGAACCGCCCTCCGCCTGCGCGTCAATGCCCCTCGAAGACAGCACCGCATCGCCGGCAAGTATCTCGACATCAGCTCCGTTGACGATCTGCAAGAGCGTGTTCTTGTTGATGCCAAGCGTATGGATGCCTGCAGAATAATACGGGCCGTCCGCCGTCTTAATTGCAACCTTGGCGCCATCGATCGTGACGTCGCCCCCGTGCACGGAGACATAATCCGGTTCTTCCTGACCGCTTTCCCGAGCAACGCGACCGCCTGGCTTCCCATCGGCAAAGATGCCATAGGCGCTTTGCGGCGGCCGGTGTAGCCCATCCGCCTTCTTTGCCTCTATTTTAACGTCGGCGCCCTTGTCGATTTTCACGTTGCCCGATTTCGCGCGAATACCGTTTGAGCAATAAAAGCTACCCGTAGATATCACGTTAACACTGGATCCACTTATAGTGATGTCTCCATTCGTGACACCATCGCCCGACGCAGTAAGCACATTATCCTGAGCCGTCGCGTTGAGGGTTCCCTCCCCCGTGATGGCAAGGTTGCCGTCCTTGACCTCGATAGCGCTCTGTAAGGCATCGGCCGTTACGGTGTTGGTGCCCGTCACGCCGATATTGAGGTTGCCCTGGGCACTGATGCCGGCGCCGTCGTAGCCGTTGAGCTTCATGTCGTCGCCACCGTCCCAGGACCAGGTTCCGGCATCGTCGCCGGCGGCCTTGTTGTACTGCGTGCCGCCCACGTTGACCCACTCGGCGGCGAGTGCCACGCTCGGCAGCAGCAGCTGGCCGGCCATGAGCACGCAGGCCCCCGCGCAGGCGAGTTTTGCGCCTACGCGGCGCCATGTTCCGTGGGAGAACGAGCACGCACGGCCGTGGTTGATTGAGTTGTCATGGATTTGCGTTCGCATGTGAGCCTCCTTGTCGTAAGGGGTACCTCCGCTGTTTTATGTTGCGGAAGCTTGCGCTAGCGGTCGCGGCGCTTGGACGCGACGAAGCCGGCGCCGATGACGGACGCACCGGCAATGCCGAGGGCTGCCGCCGCCATCGCAGCGTTGTCGCCTGTGGCAGCCAGAACACCGGAAGCGTTTTTGGCGCCGGCGGCAGTCTTGGTCGTAACGGTCTTGGTGACCGCCGTGGTGGTCTTTACGTCCTTGTCTACGGACTTGAGGCCAGGCTTCTGCTCGGGATTGGGTATGGGGTCGGGATCGGGCTCCGGCGTCGGCTCTGGATCGGGCGTCGGCTCCGGCTCCTGTCCGTCTCCAAAATCAATCACTACATCATGGGCGACCTCGGCAGAACCGACGATATCCGTAATGGCAGACGAACCGGCAACACCGACGACCTGCCCGTTCTGGGAGCTCGGCCATTTCCCCGTATCGACAACCTTTTTCACATCGCGCACGGCACCGTCCGTCGGAGTCGTAATCATCGCGTTTCCTCGTAAATCGATCATCGCGGCACGGAACAGCGTCGCAGTCGCGTCGTTGCAGTTGATCGCATAGATTCCCGCAGTCGCGCCCGAGGCCTCAATCTTCGATTTGCGAATCTTGATACGAGGCGTTTCCGACCCGGTGTTTGCCTCTGCCATGATTCCAAAACTTTGATTGCGGACGGCATCGATGCCGTTTGCAGCAGACAGGCTTCGAGACGTAAGATTCGACTCCTCGACAAGCATCCACACCGCACCGCTTTGCGAACGCGCGCTGATGCCCGCCGAAAGCGAAGCCGCACTGCCGGCGGAAAGCGCGACATCGGCTCCGTTGACGATTTTCATGAGGGTATTCTTTTTGATACCGACCGTATTGATGCACACGGAAACCTGCCAGGCATCGGCTGTCTTGATCGACAGGTTGGCGGCATCGATCGTGACGTCGCCCCCGTGCACGGAGACATAATCCGGTTCTTCCTGCTCGCTTTCCTGAGCAGCGTGTCTACTGGGAAGGTTATCGGCAAAGATACCGTAGGTGCCCACCGTTGGACGCCAAGATCCTTCCGCCGATTTTGCCTCGATTTTGACATCGGCGCCCTTATCGATCGTCACGCTGCCGGCCGTCGCGCGAATGCCCGTCGCACTGTTCACTGCGCCCGAAGCCGTCACGTTGACGTTGGCGCCGCTGATGGTCACATCGCCACCCGCATTGCCGTCGCCTTCCGCCGCAATCACATCGGTCTGAGCCGTCGCATTAAGGGTGCCATCGCCGGTAATGGCAAGGTTGCCGTTCTTGACAGCAATGGCGCTCTGCCCGGCGTCGGCCGTGACGGTGTTGGTGCCCGTCACGCCGATGGTGAGGTTACCCTTGGCGCCGATGGAGCCGCCGTCGTAGCCGTTGAGCTTCATGTCGTTAGCGCCATCCCAGGACCAGGTTCCTGCCTCGTCGCCGGCAGCGGTGCCCGCGTCGTACTGCGTGCCGCCCACGCTGACCCACTCGGCGGCGAGCGCCACGCTCGGCAGCAGCAGCTGGCCGACCATGAGCGCGCAGGCCCCCGCGCAGGCGAGTTTTGCACCCACGCGGCGCCATGTTCCGTGGGAGAGCGAGCACGCACGGTCGTGGTCGATTGGGTTGTCGTGGATTTGCGTTCGCATGTGAGCCTCCTTGTCGTAAGGGGTGCTTCTATAACACCATGTTACGGGAAGATATCCGGATCCCGGGGCACAAATTCTCATGTGGCGCACCTGCCAGCGCAAAAGGCAACGAGCATGCGATTGCCAAGCGCGCCCCCCGAAAGGCCTGCCATCAATCCCTTTGTTGAGCCCTCTCATGCCCTCGCCAAACAGGCATGCTGGAGCATCGCGCTCGTCATGATTCTTGCCTGCTTGTTCTCGACCCTCGACAACGTGGTCACACTCTCCAACGCCCACGGCACCATCGCCGTGCAGACCTGGCCGCGCCTCTTTTTGGCTGCAAGCGGCCTTGCCGCCGGTCTTATCTTTGATCTTGCCGAGCGCCGCTACATGGGACTTGTCATGCTCGGCATCGCCGTGCTCTCGACCATTTCCATCCTGGCCGTGGAGGCCAGCGCCGATCCCAACCTGGGCCTTGTCGTCTTTTACCTGAGCTCGGGCTTTTTTGTCACGTTCTTTACCGCCACGTTTACTCAGCTGGCACCGCGCATGCACGTGCCCGCCTTCTGGGCCGGCATGGGCCGTGCGGCCAATAACGTGTGCGCGTTCACCACGTCGGGCGTCTCGCTTGCGCTTGTGACCTCTGGCAACGTCGCCCTCATCATGATTGGCGCGGTCGTGCTTCTCGTCGCCGCCTGCGCAGCATTCGTGGCAGCCGGCTTGTTCCGCCTGCCCCAAACCGAGCAGGAGCGCGAACATCAACAGCTTGCCGAGGAGGCACTGGCAGCACCGAGTATCGAGGAGCAGCGTCAGGTCTTCATCACCGATCACGCTCTCACCCCACGCGAAGTCGACGTGCTCATAGCCGTGACCCAGGATGAACGCCCACTCAAGCAGGTCGCCGAGGAACTCGGCATCTCGATGCGCATGGTGCAGCGCCACCTGAGCTCCATCTACCAAAAGACCGACACGCAGACGCGCGCTGGTCTCACCAAGACCTTCCCCTCGGCCTAAAACAAAAACCACCACAAAGGTGCCTGTCCCCTTTGTGGTGGTTTTGGTCGGCTAGCCTTCGAGCTGCGCTACCTTGTAGCGGTAGGCAGCGGCGATGACGTCCTTGCAGCCTTCGCGGCCCAGCTTGGCACGGTTGACGACGATGTCTTTACCGCTCGTCATCTTCCACTTTCCGGCGCTATAGCGCTTGTAGAACGCCTCGCGCGCCTTCTGCTGCTGTTTGACCAGCTTGGCGCCCTTCTTTTTGTTAAGGCCGCGCTTCTTGCGCACGATCTCGGCGCGGTCCTCAAAGGGTGCGGTCACCAGCACGGCAATGTGGTTGGGGTTGTTGCGCAGCAGGTAATCGGACAGACGGCCTTCGATAATGCAGCTCTCGGTCTCGCCCAGATCCAAAATCACCTGGCTCATCTTTTGGAACAACTTGTCCGAGTACGAACGCGCATCGTAGCGGTCGGGCAGAAACGCCATGTTCTCCACGGCCAGGCGCTCGTCGTAGGCGGCCATCTTGTCGAGCGACTCGCCCGCGCGCAGCGACGCACGCACCAGCAGCTCGTTATCGTACAGCGGAATCCCCAACTCGTCGGCAAGCATGCGACCAATCTCGTGGCCCTCGGCGCCAAAGTCGCGCGCGATGGTAATGACCACAGGATTCTTCTTGTTCTCCAGATCGCTCATCGCGATTCCTTTCTCTATGTGACAAAGGGGCTGTCCCTTTGCCACATTCTACGCTGCCACCATTCGCCTCTGATATGCGCGGACCAGCAACGAGATACCAAAGTTGAGCACAAAGTACATCGCAAACACCAGGCCGTAGAGCATAAGCACCTGCGACAGGTCGATCGCGTGGGCCATCACGACGTTTGCCGTGTACATGAGCTCGGCCACGTTAATGCCCGAAAGATACGAGCTGTCCTTGATGACAGTCGTGCACTGGCTAAACAGCGCCGGAATGATCGTCTTAAACGTCTGCGGCAGAATGATGTAGCGCATGGTGGCAAAGAAGCCAAAGCCTTGGCTCTGCGCCGCCTCAAACTGGCCACGCGGAATCGAGTTGAGACCGCCGCGCACAATCTCGGCCATCACGGCGCTGGTAAACAGCGTAAAGGCGATGGTCGAAATCACAATGTCCAAACCCTGCACCGTAAAGTAGATAAACAGAATCCACAGCAGGTTCGGCGTGCAACGGAACAGCTCGATATAGGCGCTCACCAAAATACGGAACGGGCGGGGCGCATAGCTTTTAACGAGCGCCAGCACCGTGCCAAAGATGAGCGAGAAAAAGATCGACAGCGCCGAGATCTCTATGGTCTTAACAAAGCCGCCCCAAATGTAGAGCAGGTTGGTCGCGTTGAAGATTTCCATGCGCTAGGCCTCCTCTACGTTGTCGAGCCCCAGCTCGGCCAGGCTCACGCCGCGCGGACGCTCCTTGGAGCGACGCTCGAGCCACTGCACCAGCATGGCGAGCGGAAAGCAGATGATGAAGTACATAAGGCAGCAGACGATGTATCCCTGCAGGTAACCGTACAGACTCACAAAGTTGTCGGAACGGTACATAAGGTCGCCGCCGGCCACAAGCGCCAGTACCGACGTGTTCTTGACCAGGTTGAGCGCCTGGTTACACAGCGGCGGCAGAATGATCTTGAACGTCTGGGGCAGCACGATGTACCAGTAGGCCTGCGCACGGGTAAAGCCCTGGCTCTGCGCCGCCTCCATCTGACCGCGCGGAACGGCCTCGATACCGGTGCGGATGACCTCCGAGATGTAGGCCGCGTGATACAGACCCACACCCAAGAAGCCCAGTACGAACGGCGCGATGCGCACCGGCTGGTCGGCACCGGTTATGGCCTGCAAAAACTGCGGACCGGCCATGTACATAAAGAGCACCTGTACGGGCAACGGGGTGTTCTGGTAAAACTCCACGTACACGCGGCTTATGGCACGCAGCACACGCGAACGGGTGGTAGAGAACACACCCAGCAGCGTGCCCAGCACCAGCGACAGCAGCAGACCGGCAACGACCACCTGCAGCGTCACGCCAAAGCCCTCCCAGAAGGGCCCCATGTTTTGAAATGTCGTCGACCAACGGTCGGCGTCAAATAATCCTTCGAGCATTTGATTCCTTCCTTGGACGATGCGCCTATACGAGACCCCAGGTCTTGACCTCTTGGTCGAGCCAGCCATCGGCCAGGCGATCGCAAATCACCTGATCGACCACGGCCGAAAGGTCGCAGCCCTTCTTGGTCGCCACGCCGTAGCCCTGCTCGCCAAACTTGACCTCGGGCTGCAGCAGCTCAACGGTCTCGTTCATGTAACCGGCCAGCGTGGAGCGGTCCATGGCAAAGACGTCGATATTGCCGGCGTCAAGCGAACTCTTGATGATGGGGTAGCCGCTAAAGGCCCTAAACTCGGGCTTGCAGCTAAAGCCGTTGTCCTTGATCATCTGCTCGATCAGGCCCTGCGTGGTGGCACCCTGGCTCACGCCAATGACCTTGCCATCCAGATCCTCAATCGAGGTAAAGCCCGAACGCTTCTTGACCATGAGTCCCACGTAGTCGGTGCGGTACGGCGTCGAGAAATCCCAGCTCTTCTTGCGCTCGTCGGTGATGGTGTAGGTCGCCGCGACCACGTCGAGTTGGCCGTTATCGATCAGCGGGCCGCGCGTCTTGGGCGTTACGTCGGTAAACTCGACCAGCTCCTGGGCGCGGGCCTCCTTGTAGCTCACGCCAAAGACGGCAGCGGCGATCTGGTAGCACAAATCGACTTCCATGCCCTCAAAGCGCCCCTTGGCGGTGTCGTAATAGCCGTAACCGGGAACGTCCTTCTTAACGCCGGCATTCAGATGGCCACGCGACTTGATGGCCGCAAGCTTGGACCCCTTGTCGGAGCCCTCGCCGCTGGTGGAGTTGCCACAACCGGCAAGCGCGGTCCCCGTCAGCGCAAGCATGCCGGCGCCAGCCAGCTGCAAAAAGTGACGGCGCGACACGGCCGCCCTCGTCATATCCGTCATGTCCATCACCGCGCCTAGTGCAGAATCTTGGACAGGAACTCGCGGCAGCGCGGGTTCTCGGGGTTATCGAAGAAGTGCTCGGGCGTGCCCTCCTCCAGAATGCGACCGTCCTCCATAAAGATGACGCGGTCGGCCACCTGGCGCGCAAAGCCCATCTCGTGCGTCACGCAGATCATGGTGATATCCTCCTGCGCGAGCTCAATCATAACATCCAGGACCTCCTGGACCATCTCGGGGTCGAGCGCCGAGGTCGGCTCGTCAAACAGGATGATGGGCTGCTTGGTGCACAGGGCACGGGCGATGGCGATGCGCTGCTGCTGACCACCCGAGAGATTTTGCGGATACTCGCCGGCCTTATGCGCCATCCCGACGCGCTTGAGCGCGGCGATGGCGATCTCGGTCGCCTCCTCCTTGCTCTTCTTTTGCAGCTTGATGGGCGCGAGCGTCAGGTTGCCCAGCACCGTCATGTTGGGATACAGGTTGAACTGTTGAAACACCATGGAGCTGTACTTGCGGGCCATCTCCAGGTGATTCTTTTTGGTGAGCGGCGTACCGTCGATGACGACCTCGCCCGATGTGGGCTCCTCCAGATAGTCGACGCAACGGATGAGCGTCGACTTGCCCGAGCCGGAAGGCCCGATCATTACGAGCTTCTCGCCGCGCTTGACGGTGAGATTGATATCTTTGAGCACATGCAGGTCGCCAAAGTACTTGTTGAGATGCTTGATCTCGATCATGTCTGCCATGAATGTCCCTTCCCTGCGTTTACACGAGTTGAACTATTGTACGGAAAGAATCGCGTTTCCGCAGCCCACACTGCACCCCCGTAAAGAACCCGCAACCTTTCACCCACTCATTGGGGACAGACTTAAATGAGTACCCGCTCTTGGGCACTCATTTAAGTCTGTCCCCAATGAGCGCCGAAAATAATACAACCGCCCTTGTTGAGCATAAGTCAGCGAAAACCCGTACACGCGAGCAAGGTGACGTGAAACGAAAGGGCGCAGACCTTATGGTCGCGCCCTTGAAATTGAACGTCAGATTGCCGCGTGTACGGGTTTGCAGCGTCGAGCCGTTACGCGGTTTGGTAAAACCGCGTAACAAATTACGCGAGTTTGGCTCCAACGATCTTTGCCGCGGCAGGCTTATCGAAGTTACCGCCAGTGGCCTTGCCGAGTGCGCCCATAACCTGGCCCATCTGCTTCTTAGAGGTCGCGCCCAGCTCGGCGATAACCTGCTCGATCAGGGCCTCGAGCTCCTCGCCCGAAACCTGCGCGGGCAGCAGGCTCTCCAGAATCTTGACCTGCTCGGTCAGATTGTCGGTACGCTCCTGGTCGGTGCCGGCCTTGATGGACATCTCCAGCGTCTCGCTCGTCTGCTTGATCAGACGCTTGATCATGCTGTTGACGTCTTCCTCGGTCACATCGCGGCGCTCGTTGACCTCGATATTCTTCACCTCGGCCTTGACCTGGCGAATGATGGACAGGCGAACCTTGTCCTTGGCCTTCATGGCCGCGATCATTTCCTTCTGCAGCTCTTCGTTGGTCATCTGCTAATCCTCTCTAATAGCGTGGGCGGTACTCGCGCGAGCGCCGCCCCATGATTACTCAGTCGTCGACGAATCGTCGGTCGAACTCTTGGTGACGCCCTTCAGGCTCACGTTATAGGGTACGTCTTTGGGCATGGGGTTGACGGTGATGTCGGCATCCTTCTTGTACTGCTCCAGCCACTCGCTGTACGCGGTGCTGGCCGTCTGCGTCTTCACCACGTTGGAGACATACTTCCTGATGGCCTTGGGCACCTGGTTGATGTCATCAACCTGATTATCGACATGGAAGTAGTCGGTGCACTTGATGATGTGGTAGCCATAGGTCGACTCGACGACTTCGCTCACGTCGCCCTTGTTGAGTCCCTCGAGCGCCGTCTGGTAGCTGTCGACGAAAGTGGTGAGCTTATCCCAGCCCACATCGCCCTTCTTCTCCTTGGAACCGGTGTCCTCGGAGTACTGCTCAACGGCGCCCTCAAAGCTCAGCTCACCGGAGTTGATCTTGTCCAGGCACTCCTGCGCTTTGGCCTTGGCGGCGGCCTTGTCCTCGTCGGAAGCGTCGGAATCGACCTTGATCAGAATATTCGACGAGCGACGGGCGTCATTGTAGTTGGACAGGTTCTCGTTGATGTAATCGACAATCTCGCTGTCCTTGGGCTTGCTCGTGGGCGCCACGGCATCCTTAAGCTTTTGCTGTGCCAGACTCTCCTTGAGTGAGTCCTTGTAGGTGTCCTCGGTATAGCCGTAGGTCTTGAGGGTCTTCTTAAAGGCCTTGGCACCGCCCGCGCTCTTGCACGCGTCCTTCCAAGCCTTCTCGACCTCCTCGTCCGACACCGTCACGCCGTTCTCCTTCTGTGCCTGTTGAAGCAGAATCTGCTGCGTATAGGAGTCGATGAGTTGCTTGCGGTACTTCTTGGGCGTGAGGTCGTTGTCGACCAGATACTGCGCCCAGTCCTTGTCTTTGGTGTAGCCGTAGGACGTGCGCATGCTCATGATCTGCTTGGTCACGGTGTCCTCGGTGAGGTTGGTGCCGTTGATAGTAGCAGCAACACCGCCGGTCAGCTTGTAGCCCGAGGTGTCCTCGGCCTGCGACATAAGGCCGGAGCACGCCATCGCCGAGACGGAAAGCAGCATCGCCAGCACGCCGATGACCACCAGGACGATCTTGACGGTCTTAGACACGTACGTCTTGCGCTGCTTCTTGCGAGAGCTGGAGGCAGCGCGGGCCTGCTGCTCGGGCGTCGGCGCGACCTCGGAGTTCTTTTTCTTATTTGCCATAGTTGGCCTTTCGCATAACGAATCGAACAAACGCCATTGTGTCACAACGCAGCCGCCGCGACACACCTGGTGCATGGGGGACAGGTTAATCTGCACCATTTTGGTGCAAAGGGGACGGGTCTGGCAGTTGGCAGCTAGGGACGTTCCTTTTCTGCCGGCAGTTAGGGACAGTCCCTACCTGCCGGCAGAAAAGGAACGTCCCCGAGTGCCACCGGCTTAGCTCCACCTTAGAAGTGGCGGCGGATGGCGTCGACCATGCCCTGCGGCGTGGTCTGGCCGAGTACATCGGCTGCAGCGTCGGCATCCATAAAGATATTCATAAGCGCCTGAAGTGCCTCGACCTGGCCGCCCGGCTCGGCAATGCCCAGATTGATGATAATCTGCGCCGGCACCGGGGCGCCCATACCCGCCATCGCGTTGAACGTCACAGGTGCGGCGGGCTTTACCACTGCGATATAGGGCTTGGCCACAAATCCCGGATCGGTATGCGGGATGGCGATGTTTGCCGCCGGCATAGCGAGACCCGTGGGATAGGCGTCCTCGCGCGTGCGGACGGCGTTGAGCCAACCCTCGGCAATGTAGCCGCGCGGGGCAAGCTCACCCTCGAGCCGCGCAAACACCTCATCCGGCGTCGCGCACTCCCAATCAAAAAACACCAGCTCAGGCGTAAACAACGCTTCGTTATCCGCCATGCGCTCACCTCTCTCACCTAGTCACCTGGGACGTTCTTAAACGACTAGTCATTCAAGAACGTCCCCAATGACTAGTCGTTTAAGAACGTCCCCAATGACTACCCAAAACAAAAGATGGCCACGTGCGCCTTGGCGCCAATGACCACCCTGACTACTCGGCTAAATTGTACTGTGCGCCGCTAGCCGCGAGGCGCGTCAATTGCGACCTTGCCGCTCTCTAGCACGTGGACGCGGCCGTCGGCGAGCATTTGCACGACCTCGGGATACAGTACGTGCTCAATCGCGTGGATGTGCTCCTCGAGCGTGTCGGCATCCCAGCCCTCCTCAACAGCCAGCGCACGCTGGGCGATGATGGGACCGTTGTCGTAGATCTCGTTGGCAAAATGCACGGTCACGCCAGTTACCTTGACGCCGCGCGCAAAGGCGTCGTCAATCGCATGCGCACCGGTAAAGCTCGGCAGCAGCGCCGGATGCAAGTTGACCACGCGGTTGGGAAACGCCGCCAGCAGAGGCGTGTGCACCATGCGCATGTAGCCGGCCATGACCACATACTCGCAGCCGCGCTCGAGAAGCTCGTGCGCGATGATCTCGTCGGCGGCGATGGGGTCGGCATAGACATCCTTGGACAGCGTGAGCGTCTGGATGCCCGCGCGCTCAGCGCGCTGCAAACCCTTAGCCGAAGGCCGGCTCGACACCACAAGCTCAATCGAAGCGTTGAGCTTGCCGGCGGCGATCAGATCGATCAGCGCCTGCAGGTTGGTACCCGAACCGCTGATGAGCACACCGATCTTGAGCGGCTCGGCCGTATCGGTGCCGGTCGGACGGGTATAGGGCACAAAGTCCAGGCCCTCGGCAGCAGTCATCTGCTCGTTAGCGCTCATCGGAGTACACGACCTTACCGGAACCCTCGACGCACTCGCCCACGCGGAACGGCTTCTCGCCCAGCGCGACCAGGGCCTCGGTCACCGCGGCCTCGTCCTCGGGGGCGACGATCAGGCACAGGCCAACGCCCATGTTGAAGGTCTTGCATGCCTCGTTGGGCGCGAGCTCGGCCTGGCGCGACACGTAGGTGATGACGGGCGGAACGTCCCAACCCATCTCGGCACCGTTGCGGGTGACCACAGCGTCGACGTCGTCGGCGAGCGCGCGGTTGAGGTTCTCGGTAATACCGCCGCCGGTGATGTGGGCGATGGCGTGCACGTTGGCGCCGCCGTGCAGCAGCTCCAGAATCGGCTTCACATAAATGCGCGTGGGGGCCAGCAGGGCGTCAGCCAGCGAAGCGCCACCGAGCTCCTCGAGCGGGCGGCTCAGTTCCTCGGCCTTAGCGGCGGCCTCGGGCGTGCCCGGCTTAATGCCGTCGACGCCAATGACCTTGCGCACGAGCGAGTAGCCGTTGGAGTGCACGCCGGTGGAAGGCAGGCCCAGAATCACGTCGCCGGGGCGGACGTTCGCAGGGTCGAGCATCTTGGGACGGTCGACGACGCCCACGGTAAAGCCGGCGAGGTCGTAGTCGGCCGGAGCCATGACGCCCGGGTGCTCGGCCATCTCGCCGCCCACGAGCGCGCAACCCGCGAGCTTGCAGCCGTCGGCCACGCCCTTGATGATCTTTGCCATGTGCTCGGCCTCGATGTGACCGATGGCAACGTAGTCCAGGAAGAACAGCGGCTCGGCGCCCGAAGCCAAAATGTCGTTGACGCACATAGCGACCAGGTCCTGGCCCACCGTCTCGTGACGGTCCATGATCTGGGCGAGCACGAGCTTGGTGCCCACGCCGTCGGTACCGCTAATCAGAATCGGGTCTTCCATATCCTTAAGCGCGGCGGCCGAGAACAGGCCACCAAAGCCACCGATACCGCCGATGACCTCGGGGCGGTTGGTGTCCTTAACCATTTGCTTAATAGCGTCAACGGCGCGGCCGCCCTCGGCGGTATCGACGCCGGCATCCTCATACGTCACATGCTTGCTGTCGCTCATCTGAGTCTTCCTCTCCCATTACCGTGGCGCCGCGCAGGCGCCAAACGGTACTCATAGTTGCGTTCATTTCGGCGCGCGCCATAACAGCACGCGCCGTCATATCAACAAAACAGCAGGTAAAACCTACCAAAATAAACCTGTCCCTATATGGCAGGTTTTAGGCCTCGCCGTGTTCCTCTTCCCAGCTGCGGTCGTCGTATTTCTCGACCACGGCGTCGTCGTCAAAATGCAGCGGTTTATCCAGGTTGCGGGGCTTAAAGCCCTCCATGAACTTGTCGCGGCCAAAGCTCTCTGGAATCGCCACGGGATAGCGTCCGGTAAAGCACGCATCGCAGTAGCCGCCCTTGGGCATGACCTTCAGCAGGCCCTCGACCGAAAGGAAGGCCAGCGAATCGGCGCCAATGTACTCGCAAATCTCGTCGACCGTCTTGTTGGCGCTGATAAGCTGCGACTGCACGTCGGTATCGATACCGTAGAAGCACGGCCAGATGACCTCGGGCGAGTTGATGCGGATATGAATCTCCTTGGCGCCAGCGTTGCGTAGCATCTTGACGAGCTGCACCATGGTGGTGCCGCGCACGATGGAGTCGTCGATGACGACTAGGCGCTTGCCCTCGATGTTGTCGCGCAGCGGGTTGAGTTTCATGCGCACGCCCATGGCGCGCAGCTCCTGCGTGGGCTCGATAAACGTACGGCCCACGTAGCGGTTCTTGATGAGGCCCTCGCCAAAGGGAATACCGCTCTCGTGCGAATACCCCTCCGCGGGCGGCAGGCCGGAGTCGGGCACGCCGATGACCAGGTCGGCCTCGACGGGCTCCTCGTGTGCCAGCTGACGACCCATGTCGTAACGGCAGGCATAGACGCTCTTGCCGTTCATGATGGAGTCGGGACGAGCGAAGTAGACCTGCTCAAAGATGCAGTTAGCAGGCTCTTCGGCGGCAGGCACGCCCTGCTCGGACACAAGGCCCTCGGCGCTGATGCGCAAAATCTCACCGGGACGGACGTCGCGGACGTACTCGGCGCCCACAATGTCGAGCGCACAAGTTTCGGAGGCGACGACCCAGCCGCCGGCGCGGGTGACATGGGTGGTGGCGTCGACCGTCGCGGCGCCGTCCTGCGACGGCAGCTGCGAAACGGATGCGGCATCGGCCTGGTCCAGGCCCTCGTCCACCAGCTTGCCCAGCACGAGCGGGCGAATGCCGTGCGGATCGCGGAATGCGTAGAGCGCCTGCTCGTTGATGAGCGTCATGGCGTAGCCGCCGCGCACGAGCTCCATGGTCTTGCGAATGCCCTCGCGCAGATGGCCTGTACGCTGAGTAAAGTAGCCGATGAGCTTGGTCGCGACCTCGGAATCCGAGTTGGAGAGGAACGGCACACCCAGCTCGATGAGCTGACGGCGCAACTCGTCGGTGTTAACGAGGGTACCGTTGTGCGCAAGCGCGATGATGACGCTGTTAATAGTCGAAAGATGTGGCTGAGAGGCTTCCCAGCTCTTGGCGCCGGCGGTGCCGTAGCGCACATGACCCACGGCCAGCTGACCGGAGAGCGTCGACAAGTCGGCATTGGAGAACACGCGGTCGAGCAGGCCCAGATCCTTGCGGACCATAACCGTGCCGCCGTCACCAACAGCGATTCCCGCCGATTCTTGGCCACGGTGCTGCAGTGCACGCAGGCCAAAGTACGTCAGTCGAGCCACGTCGCGATCGGGCGCCCACACACCAAAAATGCCGCATTCCTCATGCAGTTGGTCGGAGTCCGGATCATACGTCGACATGGCGTTCACCTGTCCCGCGGCACGCTCGGCCGCGCGGATGGTTTCTTGAGACATGGCATCCCCTCAGAGCCTCGTATTTTGGCGTTACCCGCCTTATTATACGCACGGCGCGACGCGCTCCCCCGCGCATGAGCAGCGCTTTTTAAAAGCCCACCGAGCTAATAATCCGTTTTGCGGCCAAACATTTTATCGGTCTGTCCAGTGCAAGCGCCCACGCCCCCATATGGCCGCCGCGCCCGCCGTTGGGGCTTGCATTGTTGCAATTGGGACGTTCGTCCTGTCTTTTGGCAGGTCGGCGGCGTATCCTTGTACCTACAGCAAAACGAGAAAGGTTATGTATGGATCGAAACGAACTCGACCCCAGCGTCCCCAGCGCCACGGAGGTCAAGAAGATCCCCCTCGTCATTAAGGTGTACGCCGTCCTGTGCATCCTGTCCGGCGTGGGCACGCTCCCATCGGTCGGCGCCTTTATGTGGCAGGTCATCACCGCGCTCATTAACGGAAACGTCGCCGAAAAGCTCGGCGACAATATGCTGGTCGCGGTTGGACTCATCGTCGCCGGCATCATGCTCTCTGCGGCAAGTGCCGTCATCCTAATCATCTTTGGCCTGGACCTTATCAAAAACCAGCGCCGCAACGCCGCCCGCCTGTCCTACATCCTTATTGCATTTACCGTCGTCGAGCTTTTGGTCGACGTGATGCTCCAGGGCATCGGGCCCTTCTTGCTTCGCCCTGCTATCCAGCTCGGCATCCTCGTCGCGCTTTCGGCCACCGTCGACCCCACGCTGCGCCAGGAGCGCGAGCTGCAGCGCCGCCTGCAGGAGATGCTCGACCGCGACGCCGCCGCCGAGGGCATGCTCGGCCGCGATGAAACCGGCGAGGGCTACATCAAGCTCAACTACTTCAACCTGTTCTGGGTATTCCTCGTCTGCTGCGTGCTCGGCCTGATCGCCGAGGACATCTGGCATATGACAGTCGCCGACCCGGGCGTCTACCAGAACCGCGCCGGCATGCTGTTTGGTCCCTTCAGCCCCATCTATGGCTTTGGCGCCGTACTCATGACCATGGTGCTCAACCGCTTCTATAAAAAGAACCCCATCATCATTTTCCTGGTAAGCGCTGTGCTCGGCGCGAGCTTTGAGGTGTTCGTGGGCTGGTTTATGCAGACCTCATTTGGCGTGGTCTCGTGGAGCTACTCGCACATGAAGCTGTTCGGCATGCCCGACCCACTCGCCGTCCTTACGGGCGGACGCACCTGCACGGGCTTTGCCTGCCTGTGGGGCCTGGGTGGCCTTATCTGGATCAAGCTGCTGTTGCCGAGGCTGCTCAAGCTCATCAACATGATTCCGTGGAAGAGTCGCTACTCGGCTACCGTCATCTTTACCGTCATTATGCTGGTCGACGGCGTCATGACGCTGCAGTCGCTCGACTACTGGTACCAGCGCGTCAACGGCACGGAGCCGGATATTCCCGTCGCGCAGTTCTACGGCAAGTATTTCGATAACGACTACATGGAGAACCGCTTCCAGAGCATGACCATGAGTCCCAAGGATGCGACGCGCGTGTAGCGCCCACCGCGCCCAAAACACAAAATGCCCGCCGGTATCACACGTACCGGCGGGCATTTTTATAAACGAGCCTTCTATCGACGCAAGCCTCTACGCCTCGCGCTCGACCTCGCTCACACACTCATTTTTGATGGTACCGACGAGCGCCTGCAGCGCATCGACCACATGCGGGCGAATGTCCCCGCCAATGAGCACGAGCATGATGTCGTCGCCCACGGCGAGCTCGCCACTCGCCAACCACACGCGCACGTAACCGATACCCGGCATCGCGTGCGTTGCCTCGATAGCGGCCTGCACCTTTTCGGCATCGAAGCCAAACGCCATGCCGCCCACCTTATGTCCAGGCGCCACACCATCGGTCTCGACCCCACGCACCTCGGCCTTGGGCGTCGCGCGCACCACGCCGTTGTGTGTCAGGTACATCCCACAATCAGCCGCCGAAACATCGGCCTTGGCTTCGCGCAGCCAAGCATCAACCGAAGGCATCGATTTGCCATTCTCAAACATCATTTCTCCTTTTGATTTCCAGG
This sequence comes from uncultured Collinsella sp., assembly GCA_959020715.1. Classification (GTDB taxonomy): domain Bacteria; phylum Actinomycetota; class Coriobacteriia; order Coriobacteriales; family Coriobacteriaceae; genus Collinsella. Next base: position 17,533 of record CAUESV010000008.1, read on the forward strand.
GCAGTCTTTTTGGGACGGGGCTCCCGGACACTTTATTCCTCGACCGGCGTGAGCACCATGACGGCGCGTGTGTTGCTCAGCGACAGCGAGCGACAGGTCACAAGCGTTACGACCTTGGTTGCCGAAGCGGCACGGTCGGTGGCATCGCTCGCCACGGCAGAGGCACCGTCGAGCATCTCGGACAGGTAATTCTTCAGTCCGTCATCGCCCTCAAAGTTGGGCGTGCGCGCCTTGGCATACGTGTCCTCGACCACCTTGGTCGCCAGCGGGCGCAACTTATACGTCGCATCGCACGTGATGTAGTACACGTATTCCATGCTGTCGAACGTCGCCTGATCGGTCGTACGCGAAATCACGTTGAACATCGAACCGTCGTTCATGTGATGGCCGTAAATCGTGGTCTGCTGATCCACCATGCCCGGCGCGGTGTCGTCGCTATCCAAGAAGATGGCTCCCGAGGCATTGGCCGTACCGTCGAACAGCGTGTTGAGGTACTTGGAGTTGTTGTTGGTCTGCACCACGGGGTAGTTGATGTTGGTGCCGGGCGCGTAAATCCAACCCACAACCTCGGGATTTGTCTGGGCGAGCGCGTTGAAGTCGATAATCGGCACGCCGCTGGCGTCCTTGTCGCTCACATATTGCTTTTCGATTTTTTGATACGACTCGCTCGCCTGCTTGTAGCCAATCTGGGCATTAATAAAGATGGCGGCCGCAGCAACGATCAGGCCAATGCCAATGATGATGAGCAGAATGGGAATGACGGAGCGGCGCTTTTTGCGCAGCGGCTCGGTATAGCTCGATGGCGCGGTATGCGCCGAAGAGCGAGGTGACTTCTTGGCCGTACTGTATGACGAAGGGCGATAAGCAGCAGGCGTATCCTGACGGCGATGGGACGTCGGCGTTACGGAACGCGGCGCGCGCGGCTGCTGAGGAGAGGATGTCCGACCCTGCTGTGCCGCATGGGCAGCACCCGGCTTCGACGGATCGGGAATCTGAGAAGCCTTGAATCGTTTTCCCTGATAATCGGACATGGCTCTCCTTATACTGCGGTGAAACGGCGGAACGCCTAGGCGTCGGCCATCTCCTGCTTCATTTTCTCGATAACCTTGCGGTACTCGGGGTCGCAAGCACCCAGAATCTGCGTGGCATAGATGGCGGCGTTCTTGGCACCGTTGATGGCAACGCAGGCCACGGGCACGCCCGAAGGCATCTGCACCATCGACAGCAGCGAATCCATACCGCCCAGGTCACTCGTCTTCATAGGCACGCCGATAACCGGCAGCGGCGTAAAGGCAGCCACGACACCACCCAGGTGAGCGGCCTTGCCGGCGGCGGCGATAATCACTTTGATACCGCGATCGGCGGCAGTCGAAGCCCACTCGTGGACCTTCGCCGGCGTGCGGTGCGCGCTCGCGATCACGAGCTCATAGGGCACACCCAGTGCCTCGAGCTCGGCGGTGCAGCCTTCCATAACGCCCAGATCGGACTTGGAACCCATGATGATCCCGACAACCGGCTTTTGATCTGCCATAAACAAAGACCTCCTGTTGAGAGCGGTGACGCGGCGAATCCGCGACCCTTAACTGCAAATAATTCAAGTATAGCCGCCGATGCTGATGTGTTCGGCGGGAGACGGAACGCTTTGCGAGATTAAGGCCGAAGGGTCGGAGCTTTCCGCCTACATTCAAAAAGCGTGCCCACCGTCCTTGGGTGGGACGGCGGGCACGCTTGCTTAGCTGTTGCTGGGGCTACTTAGCCTTGCTGCGACGATGGAAGAAAGCGCCGATCGCGGCGATGATGGCGCCAAGACCACCGACGGTCGCGACGGTCGCCGCCGTCTGGTCTCCGGTATTGGGAATCGCCGAACCGTTCTTCTTGCTGCCCTGGGCCTTGTCGCCTGCGGGCTTGCCCGCCTGGTTGCCGCCGTTCGAGCCATTGCCGGAACCCTGGTTGCCCGAGCCGCCCTGATTGCCGGAATCGGCATCCTTGAGGCTCTCAATAGCCAGCTTGAGCTGGTCATAGGCCGCCTGGAGCTGGGTGTCGGAAGCATTCTCAGCACCCAAGACGTCCTCGGCGTAGGTAATGGCATCCGTCAGGGCCTTGACAGACTCGGCCGTCTTGCCCCTAGTGTCAGTCTCCTTCGCCTGCTTGACCAGGGCCTTGAGCTGCTTCTTAGTCGGTTTCTCGACCGGGGCCACCGGGGTCTTCTCGAGCGCGCCGCGGGCGCTCTCGAGCGCCCTGAGCGCCTGGTCGACCTCGTCCTGCGTGGCTTTCTCGTCGCTCAAGATGGCGCGGGCGCTCGCCAGGGCGTTCTCGAGCGCCGTCCAGGAGGCCTCGGTGTAGTCACCGGCCTTGAGGTCGCCGGCAGCAACCTCGGCATCAACCTTTTCGATCGCGGTAGCGAGATCATCCTTCGCCACCGGATCGGGGACGGCCGTACCGTAGAACTTGAGCTCCGCCATGCTGCAGTAGGCATCAACGTTGCCACCGCCGGCGTGAATCACCTTGACGGTCACGTAGCGACCGCGCGCGGCGCCAAAGCTCATCTGTTTCCAGTCGCCACGGTCGGTGAGCACGCGGCCGTCATTGTCGAAGGCGAACGTACCCATCGACGCGGCGGTGCCCATCTCATAACCGTCGGCAGTGTCGGAGACCAGTATCTCGGCCTCGAAGATATCGCCGTTAGTGCCGCCGTCCTGGCGCGGCAGGAATGTAACGTCGGTGAGATCGTAGTCGCGGCCCAGGTCGACACTCAGATACTGGGGCATACCGGTCCCATGGGCCCAGTCGCTGTGCCAAAGCGTCCGCTCGTCGCCGTCGAGAGCGTTGACGGCGTTGCTGCCCTCGTAGTCGGCCTCACTCGAGAAGCCGGCCACCTTGACGTTCTTGCGGTTCTCGGGCGTGTTGATAAGAATCTTCTCATCGACAGGGCGCATCTTGAGGCCGTCGATTGCCTTCTCGATCTTGGCTGTGGCGTCTGCGACATCCTTCTTGCTATAGCTGCCTTGGCCGCCGTCGAGGAGCTTCTGAGCCGCCTCGACCGCAGCGGTGAGAGCTGCATAGGAATCCTTAGTGTAGACGGATTCGCTGTAGCCCGCGGCCTCGGAAAGCGCTGCCACGAGCGCAGAGGTATCGACACCAGCCTTGACTTCGACCTCATAGGATGCGGTCTTGGAGGGGTCGAGTACCGACGCCACCGTGATCTTTGCCTTGCCGGCCTTGTTGGCACGCAGGTAGTAGCTCACGCTATCGCCAGCCTGAACAGCGGAGACGCTTACCACAGAGGGGTCGGAGCTCTCGACCGTCACATAGGGGTAGCCGGCGCTCTCAGGCGTGGCCTTGGCGTCGACGAGCGTAACGTCGCCTTCAAAGAACTCGGTCTGGTTCTTGCCTAGCTCGACACCCTCGATGGCCTCGACACCCTGCGTGTAGTTGAAGTTGACCTCACGCAGTGTGAGCATCTGGTCACCCGATGCCTCAAGCGGCGTGACCTCGACCTTGGTCGCCTTCTTGCCCTTGTTCTCGGCAGAGAGGCCAAAAGCGTAGCGAGCCCGGAAGGAATCGTACTCCCCGCCCGCGAACTCTTGGGTCGAGCCATCCTCGAACGTCACGACAGCCTTGATCTTCTGCACGGTTCCGTTGCCACCGTTGCGGTTAACGACCTCGACACTATCGAGTTTCGAAGGCGTCTTAAATGCGAATGTCATCGTGGTGGGAAGCTTCACGTAACTCGGAAGCTTACCCTCGCTGTCCCAGTTGCCGCTCCAGTTCCATAGGAACTCAAAGCCGTTGTCGCCCTCGTTATTATCGAACAGCGCGTTATAGCTCTTCTGCTGGATAAGTTTCTCGACGTTGGTCCCGTCGTCGGTCGTGAGCTCATCGTTGGTCATCGTGATGTTGAAGGCATCCTGACCGTACTCGGCGACCGTTGGCTGAGGAACATCCGGCATCGTCACCGTGCCGTCGCTCGCAAACTCAAGTGCGTCGCATGCCGGACCGATGAGCCAAGATGTCGAGGGCAGTTCGACCTTGCCGGCGGTCTTGGCCTTGAGCTTGAAACTCGCCACCGCGCCGGTACCGTTGTAGAGCTTGCCATCGCCGCGGTTGGCAAAGGCGAGATTGATAGTCTGCGTTCTGTCCGCGAACTGGACCTTCTCGCGAGACAGGTTCTCCATGCCGGCAGTCGAGCCGTCCTGCGCGATGCTCTCGGACACAAACTCGAACTGGTCGCTCTTGAAGTTGACGAGAGCGCCCAGGGCGTTGACGTTCTTGGCGTCGGCCGCATAGACATCAACGGTGATCTCATCACCGGCCTCGACCTCGGTCTTGCTCGGAATCACCGCGAGCGAACCTGCGACCTTGCCCTTTTGTTTAGTGCCGCCGTCAAGACCCGCCATGGTGAACGAGTAATCGTAGACGTCGTAAACGCCGTTATCGTTGAGGTCGGCGAAGTGGTCGCGGATCTGCGAACCGAACGTCGGGGTATCGGGCTCGCGGTTCTCGAGGCCCAGATAGTTCTTCATGTTGGAGTAGTCTCCGTCGGAGATCGTGGCCTTGTTGAGGTTGGAGCCCACGGCGAAGCCATCCGTGCCGTCGGTCTTGTAGATGGCAATCTCGGACGCGGAGAAGAAATTGCCGACCGAGGCGAGCGGTGTCATGCGCACGTAACGGGCGGCCACGGTGCCGTCAAACGCTACCGTCTTACAATCAGCGGAACGTGCCCAATCGACCTCCTGGCTCGTCCAGTGGACGCCATCGAGACTCGTCTCAACACGCATCTTGGTCACAGTGCCGTTGCCGGCGTCATCGCGCGGATAGTACTCGAGCTTATCGAGCTTGTAAGCGCGTCCATAGTCAACGGTAAGCGCCTTGCCCAGATCGTTGCCACCGGAGTGGAAACCGCCGTCGCCCGACTGGAACTCATGGTCGAAGGCAAGCTCGGCCTTATGGCTGCCGTAAAGTGAGCCCTCCCAGGTGATTTCCTCGGCGTCGGGGACGTTCCGCCACGGATCGAGTGCGGAGTTCGCCTCGAGCACATCGCTCCAGGCGGAGTAACCCTCGGCGTTGCGCGAACGAATCTGGTAGGTGTGCTTGCTATTGTAGGCGAGGTCGGTGTGCGTGAACTCGGCCGCATCACCCACGGCAAACACAGTGCCGTCGACCTTAAGGTCGTAGGAGGTAGCACCATCGACCTTTCCCCAGGTGAGCTTTATGCTCGTTGGGGTCGTGACGTCCTCGGGGGCAGCAAGGTTCGTGGGTGCGGAGAGGTTCTCGTTGAGGCGATCGGCTGTGAGCGTGGCGTCGGCATTCACGAAACCGCCCAGCTCAAGCGTCTGCGCCGCTGCAGCAACATCGGTCTTCGCGAACTTGACGTAGACCTTGGGGTTCGTGGTGATCTTGGTGTTGTTAAAGCTCTCGCCCTGCTCGGCCTCGGTGCCGTCCGCATCGCTGCCGTAGTGGTTGAGGTTGGGGGTCTCGCTGTAGAAGTAGACCGCCTGGCCGGCCTCGGGGGTCGCGGCGTCAAAGGTCTCCTGCGAGTCGACCTCAACCACGTTGAGTGCGGATCCGCCGTTCTTGGCGACAACGCTCGTGGGCTTGGCGGACACATTGGCCACGAAGGTCGTGGTGCGGTTGGAGTCGTAGCCGTTGTAGCCGCCCTTCGAGGCCTCGGCGGTAAAGGTCGCGGTGCCGCCTGCGGCCTTGGAGCTGTAGACGGTGCTCACATGCTCACCGTAGGAGATATTGTCGATCGTGCCGTAGGAATCGTCCTCAGTCGTGTTGTTTTCGATGGAGGAGCCGTCGTCCTCGTACTGCGTAAAGGTGCCGTCGCCCTCGGTGGCGAAGAACTCGACGATACGCTGACTGCGGTCGGTACCCTTGGTGTTGGTGTCGCTCACTGCCTCGGGGTTGTTGTTCTCGGCGTACATCGGCACGATAGCGTTGGCCTTCACAAACAGCGGCAGCTTCCAAAGCGGAGCCTCGTAGTTGTTGAGAACCTGGCCGCCGCGATACTGCTTACCCGAGAAGTAATCGATCCAGATGGTGGGATTCTCGTCGGTGCCGTAGTTGGGGAGGTAAATCCCATTGCGAATGTCGTTGCCGTTCTCGTCTGCCTGGGTATCCTGATACACCGGTGCCACTAGGAAGTTCTCACCGAACATATACTGGTACTGCGTCGAAGTGCTTGCGGCGTACTCGGAGTTGTCGGAAAGCAGCATGGCGCGGATCATGGGCAGGCCGGCATCGCCGTTACCCGTGTCGATGTTGGCCGCCGAGGCCGCGCTCGTGTAGATATAGGGCATGAGCTGCGCCTTGAGCTTGAGGTAGAAGCGCGAGATGCCTGTGTAGGGATCGCCGTGCGTCATGGGCGATTTACGGTAGGTGCCCCAACCGTCCATGTCAAGCATAGAGGGCGTGAACGTCTTCCACTGGTAGTCACGCGCAGAGATGATGGGGTCGCCGCCAAAGATGCCATCCATGTCGGAGCCGATGTTGGGGTTGCCCGAAAGACTCTGACCGATATACGTGGGGATATGGAAGCGAATGTACTCCCAGTTACCGCCATACTGGTCGCCGGTCCAAATGCCACCAAAGCGCTGCGTGCCGGCCCAACCATCGAGCGTGATGATGTTGGGGCGCTTGTTAGCGCCGGTCGTCACCGTGTCATAAGCTGTCTTGATGCCATTAAGACCAAAGGAGTAGCCAGATCCAACCCAGGCAACGTCGGTCTTAAGGGTAGAGATGCCTCCCGTCTTGACCTCGGCGTCGAAGTCGCGAAGCAGGTGCCACGGGGTCTCGGAGTTGCTGTCGGGCTCAAGGTTGGACTGGGTCCACAAGCCCGTGCTCACACCCTTGGAGTTGGCATACTCGGTGAACTTCTTAAGGTTGTCGACATTGGCACGCACAGCGTTAAGACGGTCGGCCGAGCTCGTTCCGTCGGAGTTGACGCCGCCGGTCTTGTAGTAACCGTTCTGGCCATAGCCGGCGCCGTAGCCGTCGTTCGGCAGGAACCAACCGAGCGGCATGTCGTTGTCCTCGTAGTCATCGATAACCTGCCGAGCAGAGAACTGGCGGTCGAAATCGGTCGCTTTCATGTTCTCGGTATCAACCGAAGGGCCCTCACCGTTGAGCGTCTCGGCCGCAAGTGTGCCGTCGAGCTTGTAGCCCGTCGACATGCCAGACTCGTACTTAACGTCGCCCTTCTCGCTCGAGGACTTGCTGCCCTTGGTCTCCCACTTCTTTTGACCCGAGGTCGTTGACCAGCCATCACGGTTATAGGCATTAAGATGACCAAGGTAGAACCCGTACTCAGGCAGCAGTACCGGGTTACCGGTCACCTTGTAGTAGTCCTGCAGCATCTCGGTTGCCACGTTCGAAGCGCCCTCGTTGGTCGCCACGAAGTAGTAGGCATCAAACTCATTCTCGCTGTGCAAAGTCGTGACCGTCGATGAGTCCGTGGAACCGAAGTCGTAGGAACCCTCTGCAAACGTGTTTCGGAGTACGCCGTAGCCGTCACTCGTCCAATAAAACGGGTTGGGCGAGGCAACGCCGCCATCAGTCCAGTTGTTCGTGTTGGAGATGGCGATGGTCTGGTTGGTGTGCAGGAAGCGTCCGTTCTGGGTGCCGCCGCCAAAGAAGTTCTCGGACTTCTCCTTGGCGAGCGTCTGGACGGTACCCTTCTTATCAAGGTCGAGGGACGCGGACTCGGAAACCACGACACGGTCGCCTGACTTGATACTCATCTTGCCAGTCGCCTTGTCCAGGATCACGGTCGCCTTTCCGCCGGTGATCTCGATAGTGTCGCCCTTGTCGGCAACCGTCGCGCTCGGCTTGCTGTAGGTGTCCGAGGTATCGGGCTGAGCCTGGATTTTAGCCGTGTGGGACTTACTGCGCGGTGTGGCGTAATCGGAAAACTCACCCTTGGGGTCGACGTTATAACGGAAAATACCGTCCTCGAGGAACGTAATACGGCCCTTGATGCCGTCAGCGAAATCGATGTCGACGACATTCGAGGCAGACTGGGACACGGTCGCTGAGTCGACGCCCTTGAGTGGCGTGGCAATCGCCTGCTGGGGATTGGCAAACACGAGCGTCGCTGCAGTGGCAACGAGGACCGCGCTTCCCTTCACCCACCGTTTCGTAAAAATGGAATTCCTGCGCACCTGGGCTCCTTTCTTCCGACATGCCGAGGACGCCCCCCCCGGCAGCATGGGAAAACGTATCAAACGGGGATGTTCGGTACATTCCGCACAATGGGGCCACCCGTTACCAAGGGGCCAACTGGTAGTAACCAGATAGCCACCTACTAGGTCATATCAATATATGGGAGCACTTGCGCAACCAAGTTCGGAAGTCCACCAACGGCAGTAAAATGAGCGTCAACGGCAAGGTAGGCTTAATAAGCCATACCAATTGGTTCTTCAGTCAAATACCAATCTAGCAAAAATGTACTGTTTATCTGGTATTACACAGACCATACCTTTCCCTCGGGAACTGGGCTTCGCGAAGTTTCCCGAGGGAAAGGCTCAGCCGCCACCCTGCGACCTACCGGGGGTTGCCATGGCGTACGTTGGCTGATTTGGTTTGGATAAAAAGGTTGGCGGAGAGTGATGGGCAGTTAGTTCAGATACGTATAATTTGGCCGTGGCCTTGGGCACGAAACTGCCGCTTGGAAGCCGGCGCGGACCCAGTATTGGGCCGTTCCCAGCTTGACAGAGCGTCTTTATCGATTCAGATTGCCAAAAATAGGCTGAATGAGTCCAAATCGATCTTCTCCTACTCTCTAGAAAACACGAATTTGAACTAACTGTCCAGAGGCGTCCTCGACTAACAGTAAAAAGGCCTCCATACAAAGAGTGGGCCCTGCCGCTCGAACGAACGGCAGGGCCCACACTCACTTTCTTTTTCAGCCCTAGTCATCGCGCAAAGCCCCTTCGGCAGCACACGGTGCAGCCAAGTCACCGCAGGCCGGGGCGGGAGGCGGTCCTTTCTCTCGGAAAACTTCGCGAAGCCCAGTTTCCGAGAGAAAGTGTCCGGCTGCCGCCCCGGCCGGCCAGGTCAACTACACCGTGTGCTGCGGCAGGTCCTGCAGGGCGATGACGTCCATGCCCATGTCATTGGCGCTGCCATGACCCTGCTGGTCCTCGCGCACGGCCTCGATGGCACTCACGTAGGTGTTGGCCGCAGACATCGCCGTCACGCAGGTCACGCCGCGGCGCACCGCCTCGGTACGCAACAGATAGCCGTCGCCACGCGAACCCGGACCATACGGCGTGTTGATGATCACCGCAATCTTGCCGTCGGCGATGAGGTCACCGATGTTGGGGCGCTCGCCGTCGTGCGGGCCGCTAATCTTCTCCACGACCTCGCAGGTCACGTTGCCGCCGCGCAGCACGCGCGCCGTGCCCTCGGTGGAGCAGATATCAAAGCCCAGGTAGCGCAGGATACGCGCGACCGAAAGGATGTGGCGCTTGTCGCGGTCGCACACGCTAATGAACACCTTGCCGGCGCTCGGGTCGGGCAGCTTGTAATCGATCGCCAGCTGCGTCTTGGCGTATGCCTCGGGATAGCTCTTGGCGATACCCATGACCTCGCCCGTCGACTTCATCTCGGGCCCCAGGATAACGTCGGCTCCCGGGAAACGACCCCAGGGCATAACGGCTTCCTTCATGCAGAACCAGTCCAGCTGACGCTCGTCGCTCGGCAGGCCCAGGCTGGCGATGGAATCGCCCGCCATGATACGCGCCGCGCACTTGGCCAGCGGCACGCCGGTGGCCTTGGAGATAAACGGCACGGTACGGCTGGCACGCGGGTTGGCCTCGATCACGTAGACGGTCTCGCCCTTGATGGCATACTGCACGTTGACCAGGCCGCGTACGCCCAGCGCCATCGCGATGCGGCGTGTGGTCTCGCGAAGCTTTGCCTGCAGGCTCTCGCTAAAGCTGAACGGCGGGATGCAGGTCGCAGAGTCGCCGGAGTGAATACCGGCCTCCTCGATATGCTCCAGAATGCCGCCGATGTAGACCTCTTCGCCATCGCACAGGGCGTCGACATCGGACTCGATCGCGCCCTCCAGGAAGCGATCGAGGTACACCGGGTAGTCGGGGCTAATGCGCGCAGCCTCGGCCATGTAATCGCGCAGATGCTCGGCATCGTAGGCGATCATCATGCCGCGGCCGCCCAGCACGTAGCTCGGACGCACCAGCAGCGGGTAGCCAATATGCGCGGCCACGGCCTCGGCCTCCTCAAACGAGGTGGCCTGGCCCGCCGGCGGGTACATGATGCCTAACTTGTCGAGCAGAGCGGCGAAGCGCTCGCGGTCCTCGGCAAAGTCGATGGCATCGGGCTTGGTGCCCATGATGTTCACGCCGCTCTCCTCGAGCATGCGCGCCAGCTTAAGCGGAGTCTGGCCGCCGAGCGTCACCACGACGCCGTCGGGGCGCTCAACATCGATAACGTCCATGACGTCCTCGTAGGTGAGCGGCTCAAAGTACAGGCGGTCGGACGTGTCATAGTCGGTCGAGACGGTCTCGGGATTGCAGTTGACCATGATGGTCTCAAAGCCGCGGGCCGCCAGCGCGTAGCTCGCGTGCACGCAGCAGTAATCGAACTCGATGCCCTGGCCAATGCGGTTGGGGCCGGCGCCCAGGATCATCGCCTTGGGCTTGTCCGCCGGCGTGGTCTCGTCGGGAGCCACGCACTTCTTGGCATCCGGGCTCGTGCGGTAGATGTTCTCGTACGTCTTGTAGTGGTACTCCGTGGCGCTCGAGAACTCCGCAGCGCAGGTATCGACCGTCTTCATGCTGGGAACCACGCCCAGACCCTTGCGATAGGCGCGCACAAAGCGCTCGTCCGAGCCGGTCAGCGCGGCGATCTCGGCGTCGCTCGTACCGTACTGCTTGAGCAGACGCATCGCGTCGGCGTCGATATCCTCCACACGCAGGCCGCGGATGCTCTCCTGGACCTGCACCATATCGTTGATACGGTTGAGGTACCACGGATCGATACCGCAGATGGCATGGATGCGAGCGATGTCCCAGCTGCGGCGCAGGGCCTCGACCACAAAGAAGATGCGGTGCTCGGTCGGGGTTGCCACGGCCTGAGCGAGCTCATCGTCGCTCAGCTTGTCGGCACCTTCCTTGCCACCGGCACAAATGCCCTGATGCCCGTCCTCCAGCGAACGCATGGCCTTGCCAAAGGCCTCCTCAAAGGTGCGGCCGATCGCCATAATCTCGCCCACGGCCTTCATGCGCGTGGTGAGCGTGGGGTCGGTACCCTTGAACTTCTCGAAGGCAAAGCGCGGCACCTTGACCACGCAGTAGTCAATCGTGGGCTCAAAGCAGGCAGGCGTTGCCTTGGTGATGTCGTTGACGATCTCGTCGAGCGTGTAGCCCACAGCCAGGCGCGCGGCGGCCTTGGCGATAGGGAAACCCGTGGCCTTGGAAGCGAGGGCGGACGAACGGCTCACGCGCGGGTTCATCTCGATAACGATCAGGCGACCGGTGTTGGGGTTCACGGCAAACTGCACGTTGGAGCCACCGGTCTCGACGCCAATCTTCTCCAGAATGGCGAGCGAGGCCACGCGCATGCGCTGATACTCAAGGTCGGAGAGCGTCTGCGCCGGCGCCACGGTGATGGAGTCGCCGGTGTGCACGCCCATGGGGTCGAGATTCTCGATGGAGCACACGATGATGCCGTTGCCGGCGTGGTCACGCATGACCTCCATCTCATACTCTTTCCAACCCTCGATGGACTCCTCGACCAGCACCTCATGGGCAGGCGAAAGTTCAAGGCCCTGGCTCACGATGGAGACGAGCTCCTCGTGAGTATGTGCGATGCCGCCGCCGGCGCCACCGAGGGTAAAGCTCGGACGCAGCACGCAGGGATAGCCCACGCGCTCGGCGATGGCCTCGGCGTCAGCCACGCTGTAGGCATAGCCCGAGCGCGCGACCTCCAGGCCGATCTCGGCCATGGCCTCGTTAAAGAGCTTGCGGTCCTCGCCGCGCTCGATAGCGGCCAGGTCGCAGCCGATCATCTCGACGCCGTACTTGTCGAGCGTACCGTCCTTTGCCAGCTCGACGGCGGCGTTCAGACCGGTCTGGCCGCCCAGCGTGGGCAGCAGCGCGTCCGGGTGCTCTTTCTTGATCACGCGCTCGATAAACTCAGCGGTGATGGGCTCGACATAGGTGCGGTCGGCAAGACCCGGGTCGGTCATGATGGTCGCCGGGTTAGAGTTGACCAGGATGACCTCAAAACCATCCTCCTTGAGCACCTTGCAGGCCTGGGCGCCGGAGTAGTCAAACTCACAGGCCTGACCGATAACGATGGGGCCCGAACCAATGACGAGGATGCGCTTGATGTCAGTACGTTTAGGCATGTTTAAAACCTCCTAGAGAGGCTGACTCAATGTTTTGGAAAAGTCAGCGAGGGTGCAGCTGGTGCATCAGGTTGCCGTGATGCGAGGGCGCGCTGGGCTTATGCCCGCGCGTCCGAAGCAGAACGGCAAGATGATGTGCCAGATGTAGCCGCAGCGTCGACCGGTCCGCCGTTCGGTAGAACGGCGGAACCATCGTCGGCGAAATTCCAGCCAGCCAGGCGGTCCTTCGCGGTGTCGATGTCCAGGTAGTTCTCCTCGCCGTCCATGAGTCGCGTAAAGGCGGTAAAGAGATAGTGGGCATCGGTGGGGCCAGGCGAGGCCTCGGGGTGGTACTGGACCGAGAAGCACGGGGCGTCGAGCAGCTGGATGCCCTCGGCGGTGCCGTCGTTGAGGTTCACATGTGTTAGGCGAATGCGGCCGAATCGCTCGTTCATCACGACCGGCGCGATTCCGCGGCGCACCCAGACGCGCAGATCTCCATCGGCCGCATGCTCGGTCTCGCCGCCGGAAAGCTCGGGGACAAGCTTGCCCAAGCTGGGGAACAGCAGGCCAAAGCCATGGTTTTGTGCGGTGATCTCCACGCGACGGCTTACCAGGTTCATGACCGGCTGGTTGCCACCGCGGTGACCGAACTTAAGCTTTTCCATCTGGGCGCCGCAGGCCAGGCTGATCATCTGGTGACCAAGACAAATACCAAAGACCGGCACCTTGCCGATCAGCTGCTGCACCTGCTCGTAGGTCTCCACCACGGCGTCGGGGTCGCCGGGGCCGTTGGACAAAAAGACGCCATCGGGATTCATGTCGAGCACCTCACTCGCGGGCGTATCCCACGGCACGACAGTAAGGTCGCAGCCGGCGCGGACAAGGCCCTCCAGAATGCCGCGCTTGACGCCGCAGTCGTAGGCAACCACTTTGTGGCAGGCAGGAGCGGCAGGGGCAAGCGCAAAGTCATGCGTAGCGGGCAGGTCGCTCGCAGTAAAGGCATGGGGCTCGGGGCAGCTCACGGTCTTGACCAAGTTCTCGCCCACCAACGTGGGGGCTGCGGCCAGACGCTCGGCAAGTTCGTCGACGTCAAAGACCTCGGTCGAGATAATGCCCATCTTGGAGCCGTTGTCCCGCAGGTGGCGCACCAGAGCGCGGGTGTCGACGCCCTCGATGGCGACGATACCGTGGGCGCGCAGGTACTCCGGCACGCTTTCGGCAGAACGCCAGTTAGAAGGCGTGGCGCACATGTCGCGTACGATCATGCCGCGCATGGCCGGAGCGCTCGCAGGGCGAGCGGCGTCACCGGGGAAGGCCGACTGGACGTCAGTCTCATCGATACCGTAGTTGCCGATCTGCGGATAGGTCATGGTTACGATTTGGCCGGCATAGCTCGGATCGGTCATAACCTCAAAATAGCCCTCAAGCGAGGTGTTGAAGCAGACTTCGCCGGTCGCGGTGCCCTCGGCACCGCATGCACGGCCATAAAAAATGGTCCCATCCTCAAGGTACAGGATGCAGGGACCGCAGGTGCCCTTGCTAGTTTTGGCCAGCATGCGCTGGCAAAGCTCGCTGGGCGCGAAGGTGCGGGCAGCAGTGCCCGCAGTATGGTTGTTCGCCATAATTCTCCTTCCCGGTCTCTCCGGACCGGCTTAAAGGTTGGTAGTTAGGCCTTGCGGTATTTTAACCACAAGTATGCGCCATGGCGTTAATTTCATCGAAATGTTTACGAAATGATGATTATGACTTTCTATGCATAATGATTTTTCTGGGACGGGGATTAAAAATCATCCCGCGTGGGCTTGTGGCTCACGCGGGATGATGGCGTCTTATTTGTCCTGCTCCAGCAGATCGGACGGTGTGCGGTCGGGCTTGCCGCCGCGGAAGATCTCGCGGCCGTGCAGGCGATGCTCCAGGTCACGTTCGGCCTTTTCTTCCGTGATCTTGGTCTGGCTCACCGCCGGGTCCTCAATCAGCGACGACACCGAGTTCACCTGCTTTTGGATGCGCTCGGCAATCGTGTCGTCCATGCTCACGATACGCATCTTCCAGTCGATACTCGTAGCATTTGACGAGCTCTTGGTCCACACGAACGTCAGAATGGCGCTCTGATGGCCCCGTGCGGGAAACATGCCAAAGAAGGAATCATGCTGGATATTGCTGTCCTCATCGATATAGGCGTGTACGTTGTACACCACGCGGTCGATCTTATCGTTGAGCAACGCGTTGGTCGCAAGTGCCGCGGCCTGGATCTGCCCGTTGGACAGCAGCTCAAGCTCGTTGGCAGACGATGTGTCCAACACCGTCACCTCGACCGTACCCGTGCGCTCGTCCGCCTCGTCGACGCTAAAGTCGAGCGGGAACTGCGTAAAGCCGTTACCCCACTCAAGGCCGCCCTTCAGTGCCGTGGAGACGGTATCCACCGAAACGCTCTCGGACAGGTTGGCAGTGTTCAAGCGGCGCATCACGCCGTAGCCGATCTGCATGCCCACGATCAGCACCAGAATGCCAATGACCACGGCCATGGCGGTCTTCGTAATGGTATGGCTCACCTGTGAGCCCGAAGGGTCGTCCTCGGACAGCGGGTCAACCTGCTTTGTCTGGCTTGCGCGATCTTCGCTGCGAAGCTGCGCCAGCGCCGCCTTGTCGCCGCGCTTGACCGCAGCCTCTTTTTCGCGCATGCGCTCGGTGCGCTTTTTGGCAAGCGTCGGATCCAAAACGCCGGATGCGTCGATCTCGGAGAATAACTCCGTCACTTCTTCCGGAGTCAAAGGGTTCTTCTCAGCCATATACTTCCTGTCATATCAATCAGTCGAGCTCGTGCGCGCGCGCACCTTCGAACTGCATTCGATAGTAACGGGCATAGGTGCCGCCACGGGCGAGAAGCTGCTCGTGCGTGCCACGTTCCACAACGCGACCATGCTCGACGGTCGCAATCTCGTCGGCATGTTTAATGGTCGAGAGACGATGAGCGATGATGATCGTGGTGCGACCGCGCGCCAGGCGCTCGAGCGACTCCTGCACCGCCTCCTCGCTCTCGTTATCCAAAGCGCTCGTCGCCTCGTCCAGAATCAGGATCTTGGGGTTCTTGAGAAAAACACGCGCAATGGCTACGCGCTGCTTCTGGCCGCCCGAAAGACGGCTGCCGCGCTCGCCCACGACCGTGTCGTAGCCCTGCGGCAGCGACTCAATGAAGGCATCGATATTGGCGCGGCGGGAGGCCTCGACGACCTCTTCTGCCGTGGCGCCCGGCTTGCCGTAGGCAATGTTCTCGCCAATCGTACCGTCAAACAGGTAGACGTCCTGCTGCACCAGGCCAATGGCGCGGCGCAGACTCTGTTGCGTCACGTCGCGCACGTCCTGCCCGTCGATGCTGATGGATCCGTCAGCCACGTCGTAAAAGCGCGGCAGCAGCGAACACGTTGTGGACTTGCCACCGCCCGAGGGGCCAACCAGGGCAATGGTCTGGCCGGGCTTGATAGACAGGTCCATGTGGTCGATCACGGGACGAGCCTCTTCGCTGCCGCCCACGCCCAACTCAACATCCTCGTAGCTAAAGCACACGTCGCGATATTCAACCGCGCCGGCCGTCACCTGCAGGTCCGCGGCATCCGGCTTATCCTGGATATCCGGGGCGGTCGAAAGCACCTCGTCCATGCGCTTAAAGCCGGCGATGGCCTTCTGATACGTCTCAGCCGAGTTCACAAGCGTCTCGAGCGGGGTGCAGAACAGTGAAATGTAAAGCGCGAAGGTCGCCATATCGACCGCCTGCAGCTGTCCCTGGGCGACCAGCCAGCCGCCCAGCAGCACTACGATCACATAGAGCACGCCCGAGAGCAGGCCATACGCCGCAGTGTAGACGCCCATGGCGTGATACATATTCTCCTTGGACGAAAGATAGCGGTCGTTAGAGGCGCGGAACTTGGAGCGCTCAGCCTCCTCGTTCGCAAAACTCTTTACCACGCGCATGCCCGCCAGCGAATCCTGCAGCTGCGCATTGATGCCGCTGATCTTTTTGCGGTTATCGCTAAAGACCTCGCGCATGCGCATATTCTGCCAAAACATAATGACCGCGAACACCACCGTCACCACAGCCATGGCGAGCGCAAGCACCGGCGCGATGGTAAATAGGATCACAAACGAACCGATGATCTCGATGCCGCAAATAATGATCCACTCGGGCACGTGATGCGCCGCCTCGCAGATATCGAACAGGTCGTTGACCACGCGGCTCATCATGTCGCCCGAGCTGTTGCGATCGAAATACGCAAAGCTAAAGCGCTCATACTGGTCGAACAGGTCCTCGCGCATTTTGGACTCCATACGCGCGCCCATCACGTGACCCCAATAGCTCACAAAATAGCGGCAGGCGCAGCGGACGGCATACATCAGCACCAAGCCCACCGCAATCATGCCGAGCGCCTGCATAATGGCAGCCTGACCCTGAGTAAACAGCCCACCGGTCAAATTGCGCAGAATAATGGGGAACGCCAGGTCAATGGCGGCAAGCACCAGAGCACAAACAGTATCAGCAACAAAAAGCCCCATCTGGGGCTCGTAATAAGACAGAAAACGCTTCAGCATGTGATCCTCAAAGAAATGTCAGCAACGTAAGGCCCTGGGACAAAACAATCAGTAATATTTGTCCCAGGGCTATCCCCACTCGTTAAAGCTCCGCGCCCCCAAGGCGGTGCGCGATGCTATCGCAGGCCAAGGCGCCTACAACGGTCTTGGCGTCTTCGATCTTGCCGTCGAGCACGGCGTCAATCAGCTCGTGCAGCGGCACCAGGTCCACGTTGACAAACTCGTCATCATCGGGGTTGGGCGCATCAAACTCGAGCATGGTAGCCAAGTAGATGTGAATGATCTCATCGCAAAAACCGCAGGACGTGACAATCGACGTCAAAAAGCGAATGCGGCCAGCCCTAAAGCCCGTCTCCTCATGCAGCTCGCGCTTGGCACAATCGAGCGGGTCCTCGCCTGGATCGAGCTTGCCGGCGGGAATCTCGACCGTCACGCGGTCGATGGCGGTGCGGTACTGACGCACCAGTACGATCTTGCCGCTCTCGGTCAGTGCCACAACGGCCGCCGCGCCCGGATGGCGAACGATATCGCGGGCGCTGCGGCGACCGTTGGGCAGCTCAACCTCAAGACGGTTGACGTCGAGGATCTTGCCCTTCCAGGCGCACTCCTCCGAAAGAATCTTCTCGTGCAGCTCGGCATCGTGCGGGTCGTCGTCACCCAGCACCAGCGCCGGCTCGTCAGCGACCTCGCCACCAGGCTCGCCCTCGGCGTGCCCATACATGCGGCTGTCCTCTTCGACGATCTGCGCGTCCACGAGCTCTTCGTTCTTCTCGTCCATCCGTCTCATTCCTCTCGGATTTTAGGCATCCCAGGCGTCGCGGCCACGCAGCGCGCGCAGGCCGATGTCGTGACGCAGGGTCTTGCCCTCAAAATCAATCTTCTCGCAGGCATCGTAAGCAAGGTTGCGAGCGTTCTCAAACGTGTCGCCCAGCGCGGTCACGGCAAGCACGCGGCCACCGTTGGTCACGAGCTGACCATCCACCACGGCGGTGCCGGCATGGTACACGGTCACGTTCTCCATGGCCTCGGCGTCGGCGATGCCGGTGATGACTTTGCCCTTCTCATAGCTGCCGGGGTAGCCCGCGCTCGTCAGGACAACGGCCACGGCCCACTCGTCACGCCAATCGAGCTCAATCTGGTCGAGCTCGCAGTTAGCGCAGGCAAGCATGACCTCGACTAGGTCATTCTTAAGGCGCGGCAGCACGACCTGAGTCTCGGGATCACCAAAGCGGGCATTGAACTCCAGTACCTTGGGACCGGCAGGCGTGAGCATAAAGCCACCGTACAGGCAGCCGCGGTAATCGATACCCTCGGCAGCGAGCTCGGCCACGGTCTGCTCCATGACCTTCACCATGGTGGCGTGCTCCTCGTCAGTCACGATGGGCACCGGGCTGTAGACGCCCATGCCGCCGGTGTTGGGGCCCTTGTCGCCCTCGAGCGCGCGCTTGTGGTCCTGCGAGGTAGCCATGGGGCGCACGGTCTTGCCGTCGGTAAAGGCAAGCAGCGAGCACTCGGGACCGGTCAGCATCTCCTCGATGACCACGGTATTGCCGGCATCGCCAAAGGTGCCGCCAAAGCACTCGCGCACGGCCTCCTCGGCCTGCTCAAGTTCGGTCGCCACGATAACGCCCTTGCCCGCGGCAAGGCCGTCGGCCTTGACGACCAGCGGGGCGCCCTGCTCGTGCACGTAGGCGAGAGCCGAAGCCTCGTCGGTAAACGAGCCGTAGGCTGCCGTCGGGATACCGGCGCGCTCCATGAGCTGCTTGGAGAACAGCTTGGAGCCCTCCATCTGGGCGCCCTCGGCACCCGGGCCAAAGCAGGGAATGCCCGCCGCGCGGACGGCATCGGCAACGCCCGCCACGAGCGGAGCCTCGGGGCCAATCACGACGAGTCCGCATCCATGGCTCTGGGCAAACGCCGCCACGGCCACAGGATCGCAATCGTCGAGAACCACGTTCTCGCCGCAGCTCGCGGTGCCGCCGTTACCCGGCGCGATGTAGAGCTTGCCGGCGCGCGGTGATGCTGCGAGCTTGGCTGCCAAAGCATGCTCACGGCCGCCGCTGCCCAACAACAGGATGTCGATGGTTTGAGTGTCCGCCTTCAAGGGTGCCTCCTCTATGGATGAATGGCCCGCTCCGCGCGAGCCCTTTGCAAGCAAATATACCCCTCGGCCGCCCGTCTGGGCTGCAAAGGGGTATATCGCAATAACCGTATAAACCGATTACTTCCAGAATCGGTTGATGATCTGCTCGCGACCAGCGCCAACGCCAATAAACGTCACGCGGGTGTGTGCCAGATCCTCGATAAACGCCACATAGTCCTGAGCCTCTTGCGGCAGCTCGTCAAAGCTGCGGCAACCGGTAATGTCGCACTTCCAGCCGGGGAGCTCCTCGTAGATGGGCTTGGCGTGCTCAAAGCGCACCTGATGCTCGGGCACGCTCGTGTAGCGCTCGCCATCGACGTCGTAGGCCACGCACACCTTGATGGTGTCGAAGGCCGAAAGCACGTCGAGCTTGGTCACGGCGATGTCGGTGAGGCCGTTGACGCGCGAGGCATAGTTGGCGATAGGGCCGTCAAACCAGCCGCAACGACGACGGCGACCGGTGGTCACGCCGTACTCATAGCCCTCCTCGGTCAGCGTGTGGCCGGCCTCGGACTCATAGGAAAGCTCGGTGGGCATGGGGCCCGAACCGACGCGGGTGATATAGGCCTTCATGACGCCCAGCACGCGGTCGACGTTCTTCATGCCCACGCCGGAGCCGGTGATGGCGCCGCCGGCGGTGCAGTTGGAAGACGTCACGTACGGATAGGTGCCGTGGTCGATGTCGAGCAGCGTCGCCTGGGCGCCCTCAAACAGCAGGTCCTTACCCTCATCGATCATGTTGTTGAGCAGCAGGCTCGTCTCGGTGATGTAGGGGCGCAGGCGCTCGGCCATCGGCAGGTACTCGTCGCAAATCTGGTCCACGGTGTAGGTGGGCAGGTTGTAGATGAGCTCGAGCTCGGGGTTCACGCGGGCGAGAGCGGTCTCCAGCTTGTCGCGGAACAGCGCCTCGTCCAGCATGTCCTGCATGCGCAGGCCGATGCGGGCCATCTTGTCCTGGTAGCACGGACCGATGCCGCGCTTGGTGGTACCGATGTTCTTCTTGCCGAGCTTCTGCTCAAAAGCACCATCCAGATCGATGTGGTACGGCATGATGATGTGCGCGTTGCCACTGATCTTGAGGTTCTTGGTGGTGATGCCGTCGGCCTCGAACATGTCAATCTCTTCAAGGACAACCTTGGGGTTGACGACGCAGCCGTTACCGATCACCGACACATGGTCGGAATACATGATGCCGGAGGGCACCTGGTGCAGGCCGTACTTCTTGCCGTTAACGACGATGGTGTGGCCGGCGTTATTACCGCCCGAATAGCGCACGACGGCATCGAAGTCGCCGGCGACCAGGTCGCAAATCTTACCCTTGCCCTCATCGCCCCACTGGGCACCGACCAAAACGGTTGACGGCATGTTTACTCCTTACATTCATGGACTGTCTACGTGCCACGCCGGCACGCAGAAGCACAAAACATTCCCAGTATACCCGTGCAACGGGCGCCTGTCCTACTCCTCGGTATGCGCCCCATCAAGCTCATAGAACTTGGTGGATGCCGGCAGGAACATCAGGTCGACGTCACCGATCGGGCCCGAACGGTTCTTGGCCACGACGATACGCGTAACGCCCTCGTCGGGTCGATCGTCACGCGAGGCCTCGGCCTCATCGGCGGAGCGGTCCAAGAACATAACAATGTCAGCGTCCTGCTCGATGGAGCCCGATTCACGCAGGTCGGACAGCTGCGGGCGCTTGCCGGTGCGGGATTCGACCTGACGCGACAGCTGCGATAGCGCGATCAGCGGAATCTTGAGCTCCTTGGCCATGATCTTTAAACCACGCGACATCTCGGAAACCTCGACGGTACGGCTCTCGGAACGACGCCCCGGCGGAGGACTCACCAGCTGCAGGTAGTCCAGGATAATGATGGCCTTCTCCTTGTTGTGGAGCATGCGGCGGCTCTTGGCGCGGATCTCGGTCACCGTGGTGCCGGGCGTATCGTCAATCAGAATATCGAGCTTGGACAAGGTCTGCGTGGCCTCGTTGATATTGGCCCACTGCTCGGGGCTAATGCGGCCCGTACGGAAGTCACTGATTGAAATCATGGCGTAGGCGCAAATCAGGCGCTGCGCGATTTCCTTGCCCGACATCTCCAGAGAGAAGAAGCCGACGGTATAACCAGCGGCGGCAGCGTTGAGCGCCAGATTCAGGGCGAACGACGTCTTACCTACAGCAGGACGGGCGCCGATAATGATGAGCTGACCCTCGCGAAAACCCATGAGCATGCGGTCGAGCGACGGGAAGCCCGTGGGCACGCCCGCAGCCTGGCCACCGGCCTGGCACACTTCCTCAGCCTCGTTATAGGCCTCGACCATAAACTCGGTCAACGTCTTGTAGCTCGACTTGACCTCGCGCGCCGTGACCTTGAGCAGCTTGCTCTCGGCCAGCTCCACGACCTCCTTGGTGTCGGTAGGGGCGTTATAGGCCAGCGCGTTGATCTCGTTGGTGGCACCAATCAGCTCGCGCAGCATCGAGTCGCGACGGACGATGGCGGCATGGTGCTGCCAGTTCACGAGCGACAGGGTCTGACCCATCAGCTCCAAAATGTAGGCCTCGCCGCCCACGGCATCGAGCTTGTTGATGCTGCGCAGGTAATCGATCAGTGAGATGGAGTCGATGGGAATGCGGCTGTTGTACATATCGACCATCGCGGTGTAGATGGTCTTATGAATGGGCCGGTAGAAGTCATCGGGCTGCAGCTCGACCTGGGCCTCTTCGACCACCTCGGGCGAGAGCAGCATAGCAGCCAGTACGTTGGCCTCTGCATCTTGGTTTTGGGGGAGACCCAGCTTGGAACCACGGTCCTCGACCGTCAGCCCCGTCTCCCTATCGTCATATGCCATGAGCATCCTCATTCATATCGCTTGCGAGCATCCATAGTATCAGCCGCGGCTATAAATCGAGCCGCGCCTTGGCAATCATCACCGAACCAAACGGATGAACGGTCCCATACACGGGACCGCATCTCAATGACTGCCACGACACTCACCCAGCGCAAAAAATAAAAGGACGCCCTGGTCTCCCAGAGCGCCCTTCTTAGAACAAGATTGTTGCGTTGCAGCAAATGCTACTCGGCAGCAGCCTCGGTCTCGACCTCGGCGGTCTCGGCCTCGGCGACCTCAGCGGTCTCCTCAACCTCAGCCTCGGCAGCGAGCTCCTCGGCGGTAACGCCGACGAGAACGACAACCTCGGCCTTGATCTCGCGGTACAGCGAGATAGCGACGGTGTGGGCACCGGCAACCTTGATGGGCTTACCGAGCTCGACGCGCTTGCGGTCGATGTCCATACCGAGCTGATCCTTGATGGCGTCAGCGATCATAGCGGCGGTAACGGAGCCAAAGAGGATGCCCTCGTCGCCAACCTTGACGTCAACGGTGACCTGCTTGCCCTCGAAGGCAGCCTTGGTCTCGTTGGCGGTAGCCAGACGGACGGCCTCGCGCTTGGCGATGTTGTTGCGACGCTCGTCAAGCTGCTTGAGGTTGCCCTTGGTGGCGGCAACAGCGAGCTTCTTGGGGAACAGGAAGTTCTCAGCGTAACCCTGAGCGACCTCTACGACGTCACCCTCGCCGCCCTTGCCCTTGATCTCATCGAGAAGAATAACCTTCATGATGCGTCTCCCTTCTTAGCCGCGGTCGCGGTTGCCACGAGAGGAAACCACGGGGACGGTGTACGGCAGGAGAGCCATCTCGCGGGCTCGCTTGATGGCGTTGGCGATGTCATGCTGATGCTGCGTGCAAGCGCCAGTGACGCGACGGGGCTTGATCTTGCCACGGTCGGTCATGTACTTACGGAGAAGCTGAGTGTCCTTATAGTCGATGAACTCAGTGTTCTCCTTGCAGAACTGGCAGTACTTACGACGCGGCTGACGTGCAGAATAATCATTAGCCATGTCAAAATACCTTTCATTTGGCAACTTCGGCGAGCCGAAGCCGCCTCTCACTCAAAAATAGGTGAACAACCCTTAGAACGGGATGTCCTCATCGTAGACGTCGACCGCGGGCGGCGTAGCCACCGGTGCGGCAGGACGTGCTGCGGGCGCGGGAGCTGCGGGGGCGTAACCGCCCTGATCGTAGCCACCCTGGCCACCGCGGGAGCTCATAAACTCGATCTCATCGACGATGACCTCAAGCTTGCTCCTGCGCTGACCGTCGCGCTCCCAAGAGCTGTAGCGCAGCTTGCCCTCGATCGCGACCTTGTTTCCCTTTGCCAGGAAACGGCTCACGGCCTCGGCGCGGGTGCCGAACATAGTGCAGTCGACAAAGTTGGGATAGTCCTCCCACTCGCCAGTCTGCGCGTTGCGGCGACGATCGTTCACGGCGACGCCAAAGGACAGAACCTGGGTTCCGCCGGCGGTGGCGCGCAGCTCGGGATCGCGGGTGAGGTTACCGGTGATGTTCACTCGATTGATGCTCATAACTCACTACTTCCTCTTGGGGCACAAGCCCAGTCCAAAACGACAGTCTTACTCCTGGTCGTCGCGACGGACGATCATGTGGCGGACCACAGCGTCGGTGATGCGCAGGACGCGATCAAGCTCGGCGATCTGGGTAGGATCTGCGTGGAAGTTGATGAGGGTGTAGTCACCATCGGTGAGGTCGTTGATCTCGTAGGCGAGCTTGCGCTTGCCCCACTCGTCAACGGAGTCGACCTTGCCAGCGCCCTCAGCGATCGTGGTATCGATACGCTTCATAACAGCGAGACGAGTCTCGGGGTCGAGCGACGGGTCAACAAAGAACAGCAGTTCATAAGCCTTCATATTGTCACCTCCTCTGGGCAAATGTGGCTTCAGGTCGTGAAGGTGCGCCTGAAGCAGGAAAAGACTTGGTAATAATATCTTTCAACCTCCCAGGCTGCAAGAATATGCAGCTACAACCTCATGACCTCCACATATACCCATGCTTACACGGCACTTCTCGCGTATTCCAACCAAATGCTGACCAAGAGCTTGACGAATTCGATAGCAAGATACGCTGCGGCGAGGACAACCTGAGTCAAACCGCAGGTCGCCGATTGCAGGGTTGTGGTCACGAAATGCATACCACCGGTTCGATCGATTGCCTCAAAATTTTTAAATTCGCTGCCACGTCATTGGTGAATACCTATTTTGAACAGATCATCGAGCGGGATCTGGCTGGTCAGGATGCTTTTTTAGTACTTATCCGGCACATGCCGGATACGAGCGCGGAGCGAGCGGTTTAAAAAATGCCAAGTTTTCTGTTTGCACTTTTCGATTCCTCGTGTATACTGACTTTCGCATTTAACGGAGAGTTGTCCGAGTGGCCGAAGGAGCACGATTGGAAATCGTGTAGGCGTCAAAAGCGTCTCCAGGGTTCAAATCCCTGACTCTCCGCCAGTTAATTCCAAAGCAGGCCTTAGTGCCTGCTTTGTTTTTACCCCGCGCGGAGGGGTGGCAGAGTGGTTGAATGCGGCGGTCTCGAAAACCGTTTGGCCTGTATAAGGTCACGAGGGTTCGAATCCCTCCTCCTCCGCCATTAGATGGTATAAGCCCCAGCAATGGGGCTTTTTTCTTTTTGGGCACATTTCAATAACGCGCAGGAGGAGGGATTCAAAACCCGCCCTTCCCTCAAAAACATGTACGTCACCCTCCAAAACCGACATTTTTCGACATCTTTGAAGGCTGACGTACACGTTTGGATTGAGCTCACGGGAGTGGCACTATTCGGAAGGCGCCTCTTCGTCTCGCATGCCTTTCCAGTTGCGGATAAGCGCCTTGCGTAGTTCGTTTTGCTCTCGCTGGTGCCCGGTGTCGGTACAGCGAGGCATGCCGAGTGCTTCGCGAATGTTGTTCATGGCGCGGTGAAAGGCGAGCTGGCTGCCGAACTGAGCCGAGGTGAGCGTAACGATTCGATATCCCATTTGGGGGAGAACGGCCTCTCGCTCCGCATCTGCTCCTTTGCGCTCGAACTCATCGTGAAAGCCGCCCTTATATTCGATACCGAGCTCCCTGCGCTTGTAGGTAACGAGCGCATCGATTTTGAGTGTTCGAGCTTTGGCGCAATGCCAGAGACGTTGAGGGATCTCGAGCGGTTTGTTGAGTTCGATACCTCGGATGCCAACGCCGCCTTGGCTTGTTGGGAGTGAGAGGGCGATTGCCGAAGCGGTCTCCATAGGAGAGGCCGAGCGATCGTAGATGTGCCTGAGCGCGAGCCGTGCACGTGTGGCACCGGGTTTGCCCGGGTGCCGATCGAGTAGTTCGATTATTTCATCCTTGGAGGTGGTGGCTGGTTGCTCGGTATAAGGTTCGGCGAGATTGAGCCTCATGCGATAATCGCCGCAAACTTCATAGCCATATTCGAGATATTCGATCCTATCCATCCACTCGGCAGCGAGCACGAAGGTGAAGGCTTCGTCGGTGATGAAGATTCCGGGCGTCAACTCGTTAATATGCTCGTAGGGAAGATTTTGTCCAAGAATGTGGCAAATGACGCCTTTGGTGCGAATTCGCTCGAATTCGAATACAACCGCGATATCGATAGTCTTAAGCATATCGGACGGAATGCCGCAGTCGGTAAGCGCCTGTCGTATGCGCGCAACGCGTTGTTGGGTGGAGATGCCTTGTGCGCCTATCTGGTAGTCGTGCCGCGCAAGAGACTGAACCAAATTCTGGGGTGCATGATGGACAAGCCATGCGGTTTTATGCGAAATGAGAACAGGGGTATCCATTGAGGGCCTCTCGCTCTGAGCCGGTATCCAACTCTTATGTCCGTTGAAGTGGGGAAATATACCGGATGTGAGTAAATCAACTCACTCATGCTGTGAGCCCAATCCAAACATGTACGTCACCCTCCAAAGATGTCGAAAAATGTCGTTTTTGGAGGCTGACGTACATGTTTTGGACCCCTGGCATTCCAGCAACGCCACGCCCGTGCCCAGTCCCTACCGTTTGCCGAGCAATGAAGCCGCTACGGCGTCCAACCATGTACTATGTACGGGCATTGTTCAAACCTACAACTCAAAGGACCCCATCTTGCCCGTCGTCGCCGCTATGACCGTTACTTCACACGCCTCGGATGCCATGGTCGCTATCCCGTTTTGGCTCGAGATGTTCGCCGTTGTCGCGGCATCGATCTCGGGTGTGCTGGTCGCGCGTGAACACAAGCTCGACCTGGTGGGCGCGGTCGCGCTCGCGGTGGTCTGCGGTCTGGGCGGCGGTCTTTTGCGCGATATGACGCTCCAGGTCGGCAACGTCTACATCCTCAACCAACCCATGGCGTTACCGCTCTCCATCGCCACGGCGGCCATCATCTATATCTTCCCGGCAATCGTCGATAAGCCCGACAAGCTCATTCCCCTGCTCGACATCATCTCGGTCGGCATCTATGCGGCAACCGGCGCGGACAAGGCGCTGGTCTACGGATTTGCGCCCGCCGTGTGCATCATGATGGGCTTCTTCACCGCAGTGGGCGGCGGCATGCTGCGCGACGGCTTTATGGGCGTGGTGCCGGGCATTTTCCAACGCACTAACTTTTATGCCATCGCAGCCATCGCCGGATCGGCAAGCTATGTAAGCCTCGTTAAGAGCGGCCTCGTGAGCAATGTTGCCGCGCTGGTCGTATGCGTCATCGTGACCATGGGGCTGCGCTGGCTATCGCTGCGCTTTGACATCAAAAGCCCCACCGAGGACGACATCGCACGCTTTTTGCACCGTAAAAAATAGGTAGCACGGCCCAACCCTTCGAAATGCAACCGAGAGGTTCTTTTAGAGCGCTTGCGCGTTGGGTACCCTGTTAGATACCTGTCGAGCATCTAACGAAGGATTCACCATGCCTTGCAACCAAGTACCGTCGGCCCGGCGCCACAAAGCGCAGGCCCGCATCACTATCCTATTCGCGCTTATCGCACTGGCGTTTACCGCGCTCCCCACCATGGCGTTCGCCGGCACCGACACCGCGGGCAACATGCTCGCAACCGAAGTTGACTCAAATCCGTCCGGCGTCGAGGGCGACCTGTACTGGGCCGGCCAAAGCCTCAACCTAGACGATGCCTCCATCGACCGCGATATTATCGCGGCGGGCGAGAGCCTGTCGATTCGCGATTGCACCGTAGGCGGCGCCGTTCGCCTGGCGGCGCGCACCATCGATATCGCTAAAACCGCAATCGATGGAAGCGTGACGGTAGCCGGCCAGCACGTCGTGCTTAACACCGGTAGCACCGCCAACTGTTTTTACGCGGCAGGCGAGACGGTCGCCCTGCGCGGCTCCGCTAAATCGGCGGCGCTCGCCGGCGACACCGTAACCATCGATGGCACCGTCGAGGGCGATGTCGAGGTTTGGGCCGACAAACTCATCCTGGGCAAGAACGCCCGCATCACCGGCACCGTGAACGCGCACGTCTCCGAGGACCCCGAGCGTGCCGCGGGAGCCGAGGTCGGTGCCCTCAAGATCGACCGCACCGAGAACAAAGATACTTCCACCGTTAACGATGTCATCGGCGGTATCGTCGCCGCGGCACTCTCGACCTGCTTTGTCGCCCTGCTGCTCGAGCTCGTCTTTCCGCGCGCGACCGCCGGCGCCGCCGGCATGCTCCACCAGCGCCCCACGCCCCTGTGGGTGAGCGGTCTTCTGGGCACGATTGCTATCGCCCCCGCCGTCCTACTGTTGATTATCTCTATCGCTGGTCTGTCGCTTGCCGGAACCCTCTTGTGCGGCGTTATCGGCATCGCGTTGGTGTCGAGTGCCTTTGCGGGGTGCGCGATCGCCCGCATGGTCGGACACAACCAGAACCGCTACGCCATGGCAGCCGTGGGCGGCATCGCCGCGGGTGCGCTTACGGCAATCCCCCTCGTAGGCGATTTCATCAGCGGCGTGGCCTTCGTCTTTACACTCGGCTACATCATCCAGATCATCTGGCGCAACGCCCACCTCAAGCCGCAGCAGCCGGCTAACACGCCGGGACTCCCCACCGCTTAACCACCAACTACCACAAAGGGGACAGGCACCTTTGTGGTGGTGCAGGCCGTCTCAATCCCCGTGCACCAAAAAGGGCGCCGACCATCGCGGTCGACGCCCTTTCTTGTTAAACACTATAAAGCCCAGCGCTTATTTGTTTACCTGGCCAGCGCGGACGGCGGCCTTCTTGCGGTCGGTGGCATTGAGCAGACGCTTGCGCAGACGAATATTCTTGGGAGTAATCTCGACCAGCTCGTCGTCGGCGATGTACTCCAGCGCCTCCTCCAGCGAGAAGGTGCGGGGCGGCACCAGCTGGACGGAGATATCGGAGGTCGAGGAACGCTGGTTGCCCAGGTTCTTGGTACGAGCGATGTTGACGACCATGTCGCCGGCCTTGCTGCGCTCGCCCACGATCATGCCCTCATAGCACTCGGTGCCCGGCTCAACAAACAGCTGGCCGCGCTCCTGCAGCGTACCCAGGGCATAGGCAACGGCCTTCTCGGTGGTCATGGAGATCATGGCGCCGTTCTGACGGTTGCCGATCTCGCCGGCGTAAGGACCATACTCCAAGAAGGTGTGGTAGAACACGCCCTCGCCGTGGGTGACGTTCATGATGCGGTTCTTAAGACCCATGATGCCGCGGGTCGGGATCTTGAACTCAAGGTGCGTCACGATGCCCGAGGTATCCATGCTCGTCATGATGCCGCCGGAGGTGCCGAAGACCTCAACGACCTTGCCCGAGTACTCGTCCGGGCACTCGACGACGGCCTGCTCGACAGGCTCCATCTTGTTGCCGTTCTCGTCCTTCTTAAACAGAACGCGGGGACGGCCGACCTGGAACTCAAAGCCCTCGCGGCGCATGGACTCCATCAAAACGGACAGGTGTAGAATGCCGCGGCCCGAGACCTCGACGCCGCTCTTGTCCTCGAGCTCCTCGATCTTCATGGTCACGTTGTTCTCGGCCTCGTTGAACAGGCGCTCCTTGAGCTGACGGGCGCCCACGATGTCGCCGTCGCGACCGACGAGCGGGGAGGTCGAGGCCTCAAAGACGATGGACAGGGTCGGCGGGTCGATCTCGATGGGCTCGAGCTCGACGGGGTTCTCGGGGTCGGTGTAAACATCGCCGATATCGGTGCGGTCGATGCCCACGACAGCGGCGATGTCGCCGGCGCCGACTTCCTGGCACTCGGTGCGACCCAGGTAGTCGAAGGTAAAGAGCTGCTTGACGGTGGCGGTAGCGCTGGAGCCGTCGTTCTTGACAACCAGGATCTGATCGCCCTGATGGATGGTGCCGGAGTACACGCGACCGATGCCGATACGGCCAACGAAGTTGGAGTGGTCGATGGTCACGCACTGCATGGCGAGCGGGGCGTTCTCGTCAACCTCGGGTGCGGGCATGTCGTCGATGATCATGTCGAGCAGCGGATACATGTCCATGTTGCCGTCGTTGGGGTCGAGGCGGGCAAAGCCGTTCATGGCGCTGGCGTAGACCACGTGCTCCATGGCAAACTCAAGCTGGTCGTCGGTGGCGCCCAGGTCGGCCATAAGGTCGAGGCAGTCGTTGTAGGCCTTCTCGGGGTTAGCACCCGGACGGTCGATCTTGTTGATGACGATCATGATCTTAAGGCCGGTGTCGATGGCGTGACGCAGCACGAAGCGGGTCTGGGGCATGGGGCCCTCAAAGGCGTCGACCAGCAGCAGGGCGCCGTCGGCCATACGCAGCACGCGCTCGACCTCGCCGCCGAAGTCGGCGTGGCCCGGGGTGTCGATGACGTTGATCTTGACGTCCTTGTACTCGATAGAGATGTTCTTGGCGAGAATCGTAATGCCGCGCTCGCGCTCCTGGTCGTTGGAATCCAGGACGCGGTCCTCGACCTGCTGGTTGGCACGGAAGGCGTCCGTGGCACGCAGGAGCTTGTCGACCATCGTCGTCTTGCCGTGGTCGACGTGAGCGATGATGGCGATGTTCCTCAGATTGTCTACGCGCATGTAGTTCCCCTATCTTCTATCCATATACAAACGGCACGCGTATGCGGCCCGCTCAGCGATACAACGCTCAGCGGGAATATTGAGCCTTTTACCGAAAACTCGTTTATTTTAGCGATTTTAGATGAGAGGGGTTTCCTCACCTGCAGGTTCAGGGTCGCTCCACATAAAACCATCGCCGGCGCCCATGCCCTCATACAGCACATATGCCGAAAAACCGCTCTCGAGCGTGGTTTCGAAGAAGCTCACGAGCAGAGCATCGTGATAGCCGCCGTCAATCTCGACGCAGCCGGTGTAGCCGATGGCATAGCGGGCGATACGGCCCAGGCCCTCGTCCTTAAGACCCATCTTGTGCTCGGAGATAAAGTTGGTAGCCGCCTCGAGGCACGCCTCTTCGCCATCCTCATCGAGCGCCGCCAGATAACGGTTGGAAGCGGCATCCTCAATTGCCACGACCACGCCAGGGTTTTCACCGGCGGCCAGGTCATCCAAGAACGCACCGATCAGGTCACACACCATGGCGTCGAGCTCGGCGGAGACGTTACCGGCGTCCTGCATATCCTGTGCCATCTTTAGACCTTCCCATCGAGTCTGGCGTCGTTACAGTTCTTGCGCCTCGGCGGCGATCTTGGCGGCAGCGTCGCGGGCGCACATCATATCCATCGCGCGCTTGTCGAGCACCTTGATCTGACTGGTCAGCATTACCGCATCGACCACGCCCCAGATCACGAGGCCCGTAGAGATCGAAAACCCAAGCGCACCAACTGTACCACGAAGGCGCGAGCAGATTGCCGCGACAAGGGCGGAGATGACAACCATCTTGATAAACGAGCCGCGGCGCTCGCGAAGCGTGCGGGCCTGTGTCACATAGGCAATGCGAGCCGCCTCAGAAGCCTCCGAGCGCATCTGGGCCTCACGCGCAATGGCTGCCGCCTCGGCCGACATACCGCCGGCCATCAGCGAACGCTCCGCATCCTAGCCACCCCGCATTTAGAAGTCATCGGGGGAGAGCGTATGGATGAACTCGTCGAACTTCTCGAACTCCTGCTCGTCGTCGACTTCCTCGGCATGGGCAGAAACGGTGCCCAGGCGATTCATGATGTCGTCCTCCACAAACATGGGGGCATTGCTGCGCACGGCAAGGGCAATGGCATCACTGGGGCGGGCGTCGATCTTGCGCTCGTCACCATCGGCCAGTACGACGATCGTCGCGTAGAACACCGGCGGCTCGGCGCGAACGATCTCGATGCGCTCGAGCTTGGCGCCCAGGGCGTCAACGGTATCGAGCAGCAGGTCATGGGTGATCGGGCGCTCGGCGCGGCCGCTATCGATGCCGCGGCTAATGGCAGCAGCTTCAAACGAACCAGTCTGAATGGAAAGAGAACGCAGTGGCGCGGGCGAGTCCGATTTGCTGCAGCGCTCGCGAAGCACGATAAGCGATGGCACGGGACCGGCGGCCATGACGATGGTCTCTATGTCGACACGAACCATGGAACACCTCCGGTACGTAGCGGTTAACACGCGGCAGCCCGCCGCATTGAATAGCTATACTACCCAATCTTTCGCACAGCACACAAAACCAAAATGAGATTTATCGCAGACAAGAAAAAAGCCCCGAGGCAACGCCCCAGGGCTCTTCACAGTTTTGATGGTGGACCTGACAAGATTCGAACTTGTGACCTCCCGGTTATCAGCCGGACGCTCTAACCAACTGAGCTACAGGTCCATCATGGTGGAGGTTAGGGGGATCGAACCCCTGACCTCAGGCTTGCAAAGCCCGCGCTCTCCCAGCTGAGCTAAACCCCCACGGAGACAGTAATAAACACCCCAGCGGCGACTCGGCTCTCGCTGGGGTGTTTATTGCGAAAGAAAGTGGTGGACCTGACAAGATTCGAACTTGTGACCTCCCGGTTATCAGCCGGACGCTCTAACCAACTGAGCTACAGGTCCATCGCGCAAGGGATATATTAGACGAGTCGTTACGCGCGCGTCAACAACTTTTTTGAAAATCTTTGGAGGGTGTGTCAGACGGCTGGGCGAGATGGGTTAGGTTTGCTGCTCGGGCAGTCCTGCGCAAGACGAAGGCCACATTAAGTGGCCTTCTTTGCGCGCGGAACTCGCGACAAACCTAACTCATCTCGCCCAGCCGTCTGACACGGGGCTCCAAGCTTGTCAAAAAAGCGGTCGGCGCGCAGGTGCGCCGACCGCCGATATATGGGGTCTGATATTTTCTACCAGCTAGTTCCTCTTACTCGTCTAGGAGATCTTCTGGTATGTCGTTGCCGTCGCCTAGGTCGACTGGGGTTTCTTCGGGGACAGAGCTGTCTTCTGCGGCTTCGCCTTCGGGCTTCTCTTTGGCGGCTGTCATGCGAGCTACGGCGCAGATGCGATCGTTGTCGTCGACGGTCATCATCTTGACGCCCTGGGTGGCGCGGCCGGTCTGGCTGATCTCGTCGGTCTTGACGCGAATGACCGTCGCGCCCTCCGTCACGATGAACAGCTCGTGCTGCGGGCCCACCGTCTTCATGGCCGCGAGGTTACCCTTACGCTCGGTCATTTGGATGGTGTAGACGCCCTGGCCGCCGCGATTCTGCTCCGGGTAGTCCGCGACCGGCGTGCGCTTGCCGTAGCCGCGCTCGGTGATGACGAACAGATCGCCGTTGCCGTTAGTGACTTCCATGCCCAGAACGCTCACGCCGTCCTTCATGCCGATACCGCGAACGCCGCTGGTATCGCGGCCGGTGGCGCGCACCTGCTCCTCGGAGAACATGATCGCCTTGCCCGCGGTGGTGGCCAGGATAATCTTGTCGCCCTCGCGCACGCGGCGCACGTTCAGCAGCGCGTCGTCGTCACGCAGGTTGATAGCGATCAGGCCGTCGCGACGGCTGCGGTCATATGCGCTCATCACGGTCTTCTTGACCATGCCGCTCTTGGTGGCAAACATCAGGTACTCGTCGGCAGGGAACTCGCGGCAGCTGATGACGCTCGCGATCTTCTCGCCCTCCTCGAAAGGCAGCAAGTTGACGATCGCGGTACCGCGTGCCTGGCGCGTACCCACCGGCAGCTCGTGCACCTTCAGGCGATAGACCTTGCCCTTGCTCGAGAAGAACAGCACGTACTCGTGCGTGGACGCGATGAACATCTCATCGATGACATCGTCCTCTTTGAGGTTGACGCCCGACACGCCCTTGCCGCCGCGCTTTTGGGCGCGGTAGGCGGCAACCGGGATACGCTTAACGTAGCCGGTGTGGGTGATGGTCACGACCATATCCTCGTCGGCGATGAGGTCCTCGACATCCAGGTCCTTCTCAACCTGGCTGATCTCGGTGCGGCGCTTGTCGCCGAACTTCTTGGAGATCTCGCGCATCTCTTCCTTGATGACGCCCAGGATCTTCTCCTCATGCGCCAGCAGGTCCTCGTAGTAGGCGATGGCGCGGCGCAGGCCGTCCAACTCTTCCTGAATCTTGTCGCGCTCCAGGCCGGTCAGGCGGCGCAGCTTCATCTCGAGGATGGCCGTGGTCTGCTCGGGCGTAAAGCCAAAGCGCTCGATCAAGCGGCTGCTGGCCTCGGAGTCGGTCTGCGAGGAGCGGATGATGCTAATGACCTCATCGATATGGTCGAGAGCCATCAAGTAGCCCTCAAGGATATGCGCGCGGGCCTGGGCCTTCTTAAGGTCGAAGCGGGTGCGGCGGGTGACTACGTCGACCTGGTGGTCGATGTAGTGCTGCAGCATCTCGCGCAGGCTCAGGCATTTGGGAACGCCGTTGACGAGCGCCAGGTTGTTGGCGCCAAAGGTCGTCTGCAGCGAGGTGTACTTATACAGGTTGTTGAGCACGACCTGCGGAATGACGCCCTTCTTGAGCTCGATGACCAGACGGATACCCTTCTGGTTGGACTCATCGCGCATATCCGAGATGCCCTCGATGCGCTTGTCGTTGACGAGCTGGGCGATCTTCTCCTGCAGGGTGCCCTTGTTGACCATGTAGGGAATCTCGGTAAAGACCAAGCGGCTGCGACCGGTCTTGGTGGACTCCACATGTGCCTTGGCACGCACGGTAATGGAGCCGCGGCCGGTCTCGTAGCTCTGCTTAATGCCGGCGCTGCCCATGATGATGGCGCCGGTGGGGAAATCCGGACCGGGCATGATCTGCATGAGCTCGTCGACGGTGGCGTCGGGGTTGTCGATCAGGTAGCAGGTGGCCTCGATCGCCTCGGTGAGGTTATGCGGAGCGATGTTGGTGGCCATGCCGACGGCGATGCCCTGGCTGCCGTTGACCAGCAGGTTGGGGAAGCGTGCAGGCAGCGCCACGGGCTCGGCGAGCGATTCGTCGTAGTTGGGCTGCCAGTCGACGGTATCCTTCTGCAAGTCACGCAGCAGTTCCATGGCGGGCTTGGCCAGGCGGCTCTCGGTGTAACGCATGGCCGCCGCGCCGTCGCCGTCGATGTTACCGAAGTTGCCGTGACCGTCGATGAGCGGCGTGCGCATGGAGAACCACTGCGCCAGGCGAACCATGGCCTCATAGACCGCGAAATCGCCGTGCGGGTGGTACTTACCGATAACTTCGCCGACCGTCCACGCCGACTTCTTATGCGGGCGGTTGGGGTAGATGCCGCTCTCGTTCATCGCGTACAGGATGCGGCGGTGCACCGGCTTTAAGCCGTCGCGCACGTCCGGCAGGGCGCGCGCCGTGATGACCGACATCGAATACTCGATAAACGACTGCTTCATCTCGCGACCGAACTCCGAAATCTGGAGCTGGCCGCCGTTGATATCCTCGCCGGCCGAGGCGCCACGGTCGACTTCGCCAAAGCTCTCCTCGAGCTCGGCGTCGTCGTCCTCTTCCTCCTCATCATCGGCATCGGGGTTATAGGCGTCCGGATCGCCGTCCTCGCCCTGCTCAGCACGGGCGAGCAGGCGCTTCAGATCATCGGGCATGCCGGCATCGCCAGCCTCGTCCATACCCTCATTGTTGTTGATATCGTCTGCCACGTTACCTCCTCTTAAGCGTCAAGGAATCGTGCATCATGCGCATGTTTTTCAATGTACTCGCGGCGATAGCCGACCTCGGAACCCATCAGCTCACGCACGGCGCGGTCCGCCACCACGGCGTCCTCGATCGACACGCGCTGCAGGATGCGGGTCTTGGGGTCCATCGTCGTCGAGGCAAGCTGCTTGGGGTCCATCTCGCCCAGACCCTTGTAGCGCTGGACGGTATAGCCCTTGCGCTTCTTGGTAATCTTGCCATCCTTGGCCTTGCCGTCCTCGTCGTTGTCGTCGGGGTTCAGGCCCAGGCTCTGGATGGTGTCGCGCAGGATCTCGTCTTCGGGCTGGCGGCCGTTGGGATACACGTAGTGGATCTTGTTGCGCACCTTAATGCCAAAGATGGGCGGGCAGGCAACATAGACGTAGCCGGCATCGATCAGCGGACGCATGTACTTGTAGAAGAACGTCAGCAGCAGGATGCGGATATGCGCACCGTCAACGTCTGCATCGGTCATGATGATGATCTTGTGGTAGCGCGCCTTGGTGATATCGAAGTCGCCGCCGTCGCCGGCGCTCGTCGTAACGCCGCAGCCGATTGCGGTAATCAGCGACTGGATGGTGTCACTCGAGAACGCGCGGTGGTCGCCCACGCGCTCGACGTTCAAAATCTTACCGCGCAGGGGCAGAATCGCCTGGATGTCTCGGCGACGGCCGTCCTTGGCCGAACCGCCTGCCGAGTCGCCCTCTACGATGAAGAGCTCGGTCAGCTCGGCATCGCGCACCGAGCAGTCGGCGAGCTTACCGGGCAGGGACGCCGTCTCGAGCAGGCTCTTGCGGCGGGTCGCCTCGCGCGCCTTGCGGGCGGCATTGCGCGCCTTGCAGGCCTGCTGCGCCTTCTTGACGATCTCGCGAGCGGGCTTAGGGTGCTCCTCGAGGTAATCGGCGAGGCCGTCGGTCACAATCTTGAGCGTGAGCGCGCGCATATAGGAGCTGCCGAGCTTGGCCTTGGTCTGGCCCTCAAACTGCGGATCGGGCAGCTTGACCGAGATAACGGCCGAAAGGCCCTCGCGCACATCGTCGCCGGTCAGGTTGGCATCTTTTTCCTTGAGCAGGTTCTGCTTGCGCGCGTAATCGTTGATCACGCGGGTGAGCGCGGTGCGGAAGCCCTCAAGGTGCATGCCGCCCTCGGGAGTGTAGATGTCGTTGGCGAACGACATGACGTTCTCGCCGTAGCCGCTATTCCACTGCAGGGAAACCTCGACCTCGCCCATCTTGGCCACAGGCGCGTCCGGGTCCGATTTGCCCTCGATGTAGATGGGCTCCTTAAAGGCCTCGGGGACGTCCTTGCCCTCGTTGAGGAACTTGACGAAGTCGATGATGCCGCCCTCGTAGCAAAACTCCTCCACATGGGGAGTCGCCTCGCGCTCGTCGGTCAGCACGATTTTGAGGTTCTTATTGAGGAACGCCGTCTCCTGCAGACGGTTGTGCAGCGTATCGAAATCATAGATGCAGGTCTCGAAGATCTCGTCGTCGGGCCAGAAAGTGACGGTGGTGCCCGTCGAATCCGAGGTGCCCACGACTTCCATCTTCTTGACGGTCTTGCCGCGCGAGAACTCCATCTCGTAGGTGTTGCCATCGCGACGAACCTGAACGACCACGCGCTTGGACAGTGCGTTGACGACGGAGATGCCCACGCCGTGCAGGCCGCCCGAGACCTTATAGGCCGAGTTATCGAACTTACCGCCGGCGTGCAAGATCGTCATGACGACCTCGAGCGTCGGGATCTTTTTAACAGGGTGCTCGTCGACGGGGATACCGCGACCGTTGTCGACGACCGTGATGGAGTTGTCGGCGTGGACCGTCACCTGGATCTCGGTGCAGAAACCGGCCATGGCCTCGTCGACGGAGTTGTCAACGATCTCCCACACCAGGTGATGCAGACCGCTGGCGCTCGTCGAGCCGATATACATGCCCGGGCGCTTACGAACAGCCTCGAGACCTTCGAGAATCTTAATCTCGCCGCCATCGTAATCGTTTTCGTTTGCCACACGTCCTCCTTCAGTCAAGAAAATGTGTACAGCCTTACTAGTTTATCGTAAAAAAATACCCTCGGGAACGAGGGTATTTGGCTCTACAAGGCCACCAGATGCGATTTAAGGCTCTTTTTTGCTTTGCACGCCCTTGGCCCACTCGGCACTGGCTCTCATGGCGTTCTCGAGGGCCTCGCGCAGTTTTTGGTCTTCGATGGGCGCCACTTGGCACTCAATCTCGGTGCGCTCGGCATCGCTGAGGTCGGCATGCGGGGCCGGCGGGCGCTCTGTCGTCGCCGGGCGCAGGCGCTCCTTGGCGGCGGGCGGCGTGTGACCGGGTGCGGTGGTTTTGAACACCAGGCCGTCCACATGCGCACCGGCGCGCTCCATGCGCGCGCGGATGATCTCGCGCAACAGCGTCATTTCCTGCGTCCACGAGGGCGAGTCGAGATACACCAGCAGTTCATTGGACTCGGGCAGGTAACGCAGCCCCGTCACATGCCGCCCCTCGCGCGTGCCCGAGCACACCGCGTTCCACGCGCGATAGACCGCGCGCGACTCCTCGGCAGCCTCCATCTGCGCACGGCGCTCAGGGGTCGCAGCCGCCAGGATGCGTTGGCGCTCTGCGTTCAAAAAGCCACTGAAGGCGACCGTTTCGCTCTCGCGCTCGTAATTAGCACGTCTCACCCATGCTCACCACCTTGGCTCGATCAAGCAGGTCATCGGTAAAGTACCCCAGGTTGGTCGTGGTTATGACCGTCTGGATATCATCTCCGATCAGCCGCAGAAAAGCGGCGCGGCGCTCGCCGTCGAGTTCGCTCATCACGTCGTCCAAAAGCAGCAGTGGGGCGGTGCCCAGGACATCGCGAGCCACGGCCACCTCCGCCACCTTCCAGGACAGCACCAACGTTCGCTGCTGTCCTTGGCTGGCAAACGAACGGGCGGAGCGACCCGCCACGGTAAACTCAATCTCGTCGCGATGCGGTCCCACCAGCGTCACGCCGCGGCGAATTTCCTCGTCGGCGTGCTCATCGAGGGCAGCCAGCATGCGCTCGTACGCCCAGCCCTTCAGCTCTTCGCGATCCTCGACCTGGGGCAAATCCCCCAGCGTGGACGCATAGGACACGTTGGCGGCCTCACCGGACGCCACTTGCCCGTAGGCAGCGCGCACATGGCCCGCCAGCCGGTCGAGTAGGGCCAACCGGTGCACGAGCAGGGCCGAGCCCGCGCGGGCAATCGAATCGTTCCACGCGCCGAGCATCTCGCGGCAGCACCAGGTCTCCTTGAGCAAGGCATTACGCTGGGTCACGCAACGCCCATAGGTATTCGCAAGATCGGCATAGCGTGCGCTCAGTTGCATGCCAAAGTCATCGAGGGCGGCGCGGCGCACACTGGCGCCTCGCTTAACCATGTCCAGATGGTCGGGACAAAACAGCACGCTCGGCAGAACCCCGCGCACACCGGCGGCGGAGCATCTCTTGCCGTTGCGGCTAAACGAGCGCTTACCGTCCCCCGCGCTCAATCCCATATCAAGCACGCGGCCGTCGCCCTCGAGCCTCAGCTCGACCTTGCACGAGCCCACGCCGTCATGGACGAGCTCGGCTGCGGTCGGATGCCTAAACGAGGCACCGCTCGTCAGCAGCTGCAGCGCCTCTATGAGATTGGTCTTTCCCGCTGCGTTGGGTCCCGCAAGTATCGTCACGCCCTCGTCCAGGGCAAGGCGATAGCTATCGAAGCTGCGGTAGTGCGCGACGGAAAGATCGCGGGCGAACATGGTCATGGGGCGGTTGCTAGATGCGGACCGGCATGACCAGGTACAGGTAGTTGATCTTGTCGTAGGACTTGAAGATGCCCGCCTGCGAGTAGCTCTTGAGCTCCAGCGTGATCTCCTTCTCCTTGGACAGGGCGTTGAGGCAGCCGAAGATGTAGTGGTAGTTGAAGGCGATGGTGCCCGACTCGCCCTCGGCCTCGACATCGATCGTCTCCTGTGCAAGGTCCTGGTCATTGGAAATGGAGGACAGGCCCATCTGCCCGTTCTCGACATCGATCTCGAACTTGACGGCGGGGTTGGCGCTCGCGATAACGGCCACGCGCTTGAGGGCGGCGTTAAAGGCGGCGACGTCGATCTTGACGCTCGTCACGCACGAATCGGGGATGAGCTGCTTGTAGTTGGGGTACACGCCCTCGATACGACGCGACACGTAGGTGGTGTTGCCGGCCTCAAAGACGACCTGGGTGTCGGTAGCCCCGATCATGATGGTCGCCTGGCTGGCCATGATGTTCAGTGCGTCGTTAAAGGCGTCAGCCGGAACGTTGAGCTCAAAGGAGCCCTCGAGGGTCGAGGTCTCGACCTGCGTATCGCACACGGCCAAGCGGAAGGAGTCGGTCGCCACCAGGCGCACGGTGTTGTTCTCGACCTTCATGTGCACGCCGCCCAGGATGGGGCGAGCCTTGTCGGTCGAGGTGACGCGCCACACGCGGCCGACCATCTCGGACAAGATATCGGTCGGCAGCTCCACGGCACTCTCGATGGCATAGGCCGGAAACTCAGGGAAGTCATTGGCATCGAGCGTGTTCAGGCGGAACGAGCTCTTCTCGCAACTGATCAGTACCTGGCGCTCGGACAGCTCAAAGGTGACCGGGGCATCGGGGAGAGTCTTGGTGATATTGGAGAGCATCTTACAGGGGATAACCATCTCGCCCTCTTCTTCGACATGCGCCGCGATGCGATGACGGATCGAGATGGTGTAGTTAGAGGTCTGGAATTCCAAGATGCCGTCTTGCGCCTTGACGAGCACGCCCGACAGGATGGGAAGGGTGGATGCCGAAGCGACACCCTTCATAACGACGCCGATGGCTTGTGTAAGCGAGCTCTGGCTGACGGTGAACTTCATCTTTAATACCTTTCTATAGATATAAATATCTTAATAATAGTAATAGCACTGACGAAACTGTTGATTACTTCCAAAGACGCAGGTCAGACCCAGAAAGAGAATCGACAGCAACCTGTGTGCAACAGGGGTGGTTTTCCACGTTCAAAACCTGCGCAAAACTTTTCATCACCGCGGATTGGGTTTTAGACACCTTATGCCCGTGGTTTCGACAAGTTTTCAACAGGTGTCTCTATTTCCCTATGAGCGCAGTGTAATTTTATCGCGCAGCGACTTGAGGTCTTCGGTGACGGTGCGGTCTTCCTGGATCATCTTCTGGACCTTTTTGTAACTCGTGCTGACGGTCGAGTGGTTGCGGTTGCCAAATTCGGCGCCTGCCGCCGTGGTCGTCATCTCGCACATCTCGATGGCCAGATAGATGGCAATGTGGCGTGCTTTGGCTATATTGGCGTTGCGACGCGGGCCGATGAGCTCCTCGTGCGTCACGCCGTACTGCTCTTCGATGACGGACTGAACCGTTTGCACGTTGATCTTTTTGGCCGATGTGTCGAAGTACTGGCTGGCGATGGCGTCGATATCGTCAAAGGTGAGCTCCCCGCCCTCGCGCTCGCGGTCGCCCGCCTCGCCGGCGCAGCGCTCGCAGAAGCTCTCGAGTTCGCGGATGTTGGTGCCCGACACCTCTGCCATGTGCTTAAAGTGCTCATCGGTCAGGTGCCCGCCGTCGCCCCCGTAGGCCGCCAGCAGTGAGTCGTCGCCTGCCTCGGGAGCGGCGACGATGGTGTTCTCGTAATAGCGCTGCAAGATCTTGTATTTCATCTCGTAGCTGGGCTCTGCGACCAGGCAGAGCATGCCGGCGTTGAAGCGGCTGGTCAGACGCTCGTCCATGCTCAGGTCCTTGGGGGCGCGGTCTGCCGCGATGACGACCTTCTTGTTGTTGCGGATGAACTCGTCCATGAGCTGGAAAAAGTAGTCCACGCTCGCGCGCTTGCCGATGATGTTTTGGATGTCATCGATGATGAGCACGTCCACGCCGTGGTACGCCTGCATGATGGGGGCGTTGCTCTTCTTTTGGCGGTCGAACTCGGTCATCAGGTCGTCCAGATATGCCTGGGAGTTGGCATACTTGACCTTGATCTCGGGCGACTTCTCGGCGAGCTCGTTTTTGATGGCAAGCAGCAGGTGGGTCTTGCCCAAGCCCGATTTGCCGTAGATGAACAGTGATGTGCACGTGCCGCGTTCGTCCGCGAGGGCGGCAAACTTGAGTGCCGAGCGATAGGCATGGCTGTTCTCGGGACCGTAGACAAAGTTTTCGAAGGTAAATTTTGAGTTCGCGGCGAGTGGGGCTCCATCCGTATTCTGCTCGGCCGGCGCTGGCATGGGTGAAGCGGGGGCCGCAGCTTGCGTGGATTTAGTCGGCGTTCCGCCCTTCATCTGGTTCATCATGCGACGAAAATCATCGGCCGAGAGCGTGTTCTTGATTGCAATGCCCGAATCCGCGCCCGCCGCTGCGTCGTGGGCGATGGGCATGTGCGTGACGGGTGCGTTCGTTGACGTCGCCGCCGCGGTCGGCAACGGTGTCATGGTTTCACGGGAAACATCGCTGTGCTGGTGCTCGATTGTCGGCACGTCGCCTGCGGAGGCCGGCACCGCCGGGGAAGCAGCGGGAGCCGTGGCGGCCGCCGTCGCGGCAGCGGATTCCGTCGCGGCGCCTTGCGGCGCCACGATGTCGAGCGCAATCGGTGCAAAGGCGATTTCTTCCAGATAGGCCTCAATAGTCGGCTGATGCTTTTTGAGCTGCGCGATGGCAAAGCGCGAGGGGGCCTCGATCGTGAGCGTATCTTCGGTCAGGCTTATGGCGCGCGATTGCCCCAACATGTTGATGAGGCGTGCATCTTGGCCGTCGCGCTGGCAAAAGGCGATGGCATCCCCCAGGATGATGCTTGCTTCCTCGTCCACTGTCTCTCCCGTTCTTTAGCTCTGAGCTCGCACGCGAGCGGCGCCGAGTTCGGTCAGATGGTATTTCTGGCCATGCTTGATGACCAAGCCGGCCTGCGCCAAGTCATTGAGCGTGCGTGACCAAGTGGGGGCCGAGTTTCCAAACGCCCTCGCCAGATCGGTTGCACCGCACGCTTGATTTTGTGCCAGATAGCCCAGCGCGGCGTTGCCGCGATCGCTTACGAACACGTCCGGTTTTGGCTGCGCATACTGATTTGCTGCATTAGGATACATCATTTGAGCTGCTGGTTGTTGAGAACTCTGCACCGGCGGCATTTGCTGTTGAAAACTTTGAGGCCACTGTTGGTAAGGCTGCGGAGGCACCTGCTGGGCCCAGAGGTTGTACTGCTGCTGTGGCATCTGCTGGTACGGCTGCTGATATCCCTGCTGGTACTGCTGCGGGAACTGCTGGCCATAACCCAGTGGCGGCATCTGATGATATGGATATCCCTGTTGGTTCGGCTGATAACCCATTTGCTGGCCACCCGGTGCCCCCGTCGCCTGCTGCATTGTTGCTGTATCCTGATCCGCCAGCGGCATGGCCTCTGGCATGTTTGGCGGCATCGACATCGATGCCGCCTGGGGCTCTTGTGTAGGAAGCATTCCGGCCTGCTGCATCTGTCCCACGGGGGGCTGCATCTGCTGCGTTGCCATGGGCTGCTGCGCAAAAGCTCCCGGCAGGGGATATGTGGGATGCTCCGTCTCGGGCCGTACAGCAGCACCGCGTCCGCCGGCACGCTCGATTTCCTGCACGCGTTTAGGGTTCAGGCTTACCGTAACCACGGTGCCGTTGCCCATGTTGTCCTCGATGGATACGGCGCCGCCGGCGTTTTCCAAATACTCCTGCACCATGGGAAACCCTGCTCCGGTTCCACGGATATAGCGCTTCATCTTGCTGTTTGCGCTGGTAACGCCAAAGTCGAAAGCACGTTCCTTGTCGTCGATGCCGGGTCCTTGGTCAGCAAAGCGGATGGTGTCTCCGCCGTCCAGAATCGAGATGATGGGCTCGGCAAAGTGTGCGTGGATAAAGTTTTCGACAATCTCGCGGATGACCATGAGCGAGATATGGCCACCTTGTTCTTTCATGCACTGGTAGACGGTGTTGGTCGTCTCTTCCAAATACGTGCGGACATCTTGCGGATCAATGACGATCACACGCGGTGTCGACAGCATGTCGTCATAGACGGCGATGCGCGCGGCGTACATGGCTTTTGGCGCCTGCGTGGTCGTCTGCTCGCCTTCCTCACGCTCTTCGCGCACGCCGGTGATGTGCTCGTTGTCGGGTGCCGGGTCTCCGGAATCGACCATGGTGTAAAAGTCGTCAGACATGCCGCTCGCAATCTTTCAAAAGGTTTCGAACAAATAGTAGCTCACTGTGCAATGTTTCTCATCTTTCGACAACTTTTCAAAACCTGTTGAAAACTTTGGAAAACGGACGAAAAGTTCTCAACATTGCCAACATGACCTGTTGAAAACTCGATGAAATATCGTGAAAAGTTGTCATACACCGCTAAATCGAGCTCGGCTTATGCGGGAACCGTGTGAACTGCGCAACCTTTTACCTTTGATTTCTTGACATTTGAACATTGATTTCCCTACAATCTTCAAGCTCACGTGTCTATATCTGCGTCCGCGCCCCCGCGGACACTCGAAATGCAGCAGGAGGAACTTAAGATGAAGCGTACGTATC
The DNA here is from genome assembly GCA_959020715.1 of uncultured Collinsella sp. Taxonomy (GTDB): domain Bacteria; phylum Actinomycetota; class Coriobacteriia; order Coriobacteriales; family Coriobacteriaceae; genus Collinsella. The sequence goes on from CAUESV010000008.1 coordinate 61,110, forward strand.
AGCCTAATAAGCGTAAGCGTGCCAAGACCCATGGCTTCCGTGCCCGTATGGCCACTAAGGGTGGTCGTGCCGTGCTCGCCCGTCGTCGCGCCAAGGGCCGCAAGCGTCTCACTGTCTAGCAGCGATACACACATCTCGCATGAAGACTATTAAGTCTCGGCAAGATTTCGAGCATGTGTTCAGTCAGGGGCGTCGTTTCAATCACCCTCTGATTCGAATGACCATATGTGAATCGGTTGGCGAAGGCGACTCCGGAAGGGTCGCCTTCGTTGGTGCTAAACGGCTCGGTTGTGCTGTCGTGCGCAACCGTTCTAAGCGTGTGATGCGCGAGGCCGCCCGCAGCTGTGGATTTCCCGTTGCGGGTTATGACATCATCTTGTTCGCAACTCCCAAGACGAGGGTTTCCTCGCCGCAGGAGATGGACAAGGCGTTGCGTTCGCTTATGAAACGCGCCGGCGTTGCCGGGGAGGAGCGATGAGCAATCACGTTTTGCGACGTGTTGCCATCGCTCCTATTCGCATATATCAACAGGTTATTTCGCCCTTATTGCCTGACGCCTGCATTTATTACCCAACGTGCTCGCAATACGCCGTCCAGGCGATTGAGAAGCACGGCGTTTTGAGAGGCTGCTGGCTTGCCGTGAGGCGCATCGCTCGCTGCAATCCCCTGCACGTCGGCGGTTATGACCCTGTGCCCTAGCGGGCACTCGCTATCGGAGGAAAACTTACATGTGGGATTGGATCGTTAACATCCTTTTCGAGCTGCTCAAGCTCATCCAGACCTTTGCGGTCGACTGGGGCCTGTCCATCATCATCCTGGTGGTCATCATCCGTCTGCTGTTGACGCCGCTCATGCTCAAGTCGACTAAGTCGACGGCTCGTATGCAGGTGCTGCAGCCCAAGATGCTCGAGATTCAGGAGCGCTATGCCGACGATCCTCAGCGTCAGGCCGAGGAGATGCAGAAGTTCTACAGCGAGAACAAGTTCAATCCGCTGGCCGGCTGTCTGCCGCTTCTGATTCAGATGCCTATCCTGTTCGCCCTGTTTACGCTGCTGCGTAACCTGCCGCAGTACTTTAACGACGGCACGTTCTCGTTCTTCAACATCCTGCCCGACCTGACCACCACGCCGAGCGCTTCCTTTGCCGATGGCTTTATGGTTGCGCTGCCTGCGCTGGTTTGCCTGATTCTGTTTGCCGTTCTCACCTTGATTCCGCAGCTTTATATGTCGCGCAATCAAACTGGCCAGCAGGCCCAAAGCATGCGCATGATGGCCGTCGTCATGACCGTCATGATGCTTTGGATGGGTTGGAGCCTGCCCGTCGGCGTTCTGCTGTACTACGATGTGTCTTCTGCCTGGCAGGTTATCCAGCAGATCTTCGTGACGCAGAAGGTTATCGACAAGGCTAAGTCCGATGAGGAGGAGCGTCTTAAGAACGCTCCGCTGCAGGTTGAGGTCACTCGTCGCGAGAAGAAGCCGCGCCCGCACAAGAAGAAGTAGTGGGATATCAATCTTATTTAGGTACCTAACTTTTGGAGTACGTTATGTCTGAAGAGATCATCGAGGATATGCTTGAGGAGGTTGCCCCGCAGGTTGCGGGCGATTATCCCGAGATTGCACAGCGCTACAAGGCTGGTGAAGAGCTGACCGATGAGGAGCTCGACACCATTGCCGATGTTGCGATTTCCATCCTGCGTTCCATCCTTTCGCACTTCGATGCCGCCAACTCTCCTATCGATGAGTATGAGGGCGACGAGGGTGAGCTGATTTTGGATGTAACGGCTCCCGACCTTGCTGTTCTTATTGGCCGTCATGGTCGCACTCTTGATGCCCTTCAGGTTATGTTCTCTTTGCTGGTGAGCCGCAAGCTTGGCTTTAGGTATCCGGTTGTAGTGGACGTCGAGGGATACAAGAGCCGCCGTCAGGACAAGGTTGCCTCCATGGCTCAGTCTGCTGCCGAGCGTGCCATCCGCACTCATAAGAGTGTTTCGCTTCCGCCCATGAATGCCTATGAGCGCCGACTGGTTCACATTGCACTTCGTGGCAATGATGCCGTCGATACTCATTCTGAGGGTTCTGACCCTGATCGCCATGTGGTGATTGTTGCTCGATAATCTACTCGAGCTTATGCTTAGGGGACGTGGTTTCCACGTCCCCTTTTTTTGTCAAAAGTTCTCGATACACTGATTTTTGTCAGAAAGGAGCTTTCGTTGTTAGTACTTACTGATCAGCAGGCTGACGAGATGTTGAACCGTCTAACTTCCTATTGCAAAGAGTATTCCTTGAGCGTAACTGATGTTGAACTGAGGAAATGTATTCAGCATTTGGATTTGGTTCTGGAAACAAATAAGACTACGAATCTTACCCGTATTCTTAACGTAGAAGATGCTGCGGTACTTCATATCCTTGACTCACTTGTTTTGCTTCCCTATATCAATAAGGCTCCTGAGGGAGCTTTGCTCGATATGGGAACAGGTGCGGGCTTCCCTGGTATTCCGTTAACCATAACCACGCATCGTAAAGCTACTTATATTGACTCTGTTGGCAAGAAGGTTGATGCTGTCAATTCTTTTGTCCATGTTCTTGGATTGAAACATGCTCATGCCGTTCATGATCGTCTTGAAGAATATGCTCGAAGCCATAAGAAACAGTTCTCTGTCGTAACCGCCCGCGCACTGGCCCCTCTACCGATTCTTGTTGAGTATGCGGCTCCGTACCTCAAGGATGGAGGGTTATTTGTTATCACCAAGGGCAATCCATCAGAAGAGGAGCTTGCCTCTGGCATGTCAGCTGCTAAGATCTGCGGTTTCACTTCGCTTCTGAATGACGCAATCGATTTGCCTGAAGGCCTGGGTCACAGGGAGTTCATTGTTCTTAAGAAGAGTCATTCAGCATCCGTTTCATTGCCTCGTGCAAATGGCATGGCAAAGAAGAATCCGCTTGCCTAGATGTTTCACGTGAAACATAATAGATATTAACAACTTGCAGTGTTTCACGTGAAACATGGCGGTTGATATCGATTCGGAATGTTTCACGTGAAACATCCTCCGTTTGACAGCTTTAATACACACCAGGAGGGACCGTGGGATTTCGCGACGTTAAGCGTTCTAAGAGCGCAAAAGACACGCGTATCATTGCAATCATCAATCAAAAAGGCGGCGTCGGTAAGTCAACGACAGCTGTAAATCTTGCAGCAGCACTTGGTGAGCAGGGTCGTAAGACACTGATTGTCGATTTTGATCCACAGGGAAACAGCACCAGTGGATTTGGAATTGAAAAAGAAGACCTTGATCACTGCATCTATGATGCATTGTTGAATGATGTGCCGGCAGAATCGCTTGTTCTTGATACAAATTGCAAAAAGGTATTCGTAATTCCGGCAACAATTCAGCTTGCAGGCGCCGAAATTGAGCTCGTAAGCGCAATTGCTCGTGAAACCCGCCTCAAGGATTTGCTTGAGCCGATTCAGGACGAGTTCGATTTCATTTTCATTGACTGTCCTCCTTCGCTCGGCCTGCTTACTATCAATGCCTTGACCGCAGCAGACAGCGTTTTGATTCCGATCCAGTGCGAGTATTACGCACTCGAGGGCGTTACGAAGCTGCTTGAGTCAATGAAAATGGTCAAATCACGTCTGAACAAGGGTTTAGACACCTATGGTGTGCTTATGACCATGTATGACTCGCGTACCTCTCTATCGAATCAGGTTGTTGAGGAGGTTCAATCGTACTTTGGTGATAAGGCGTTTAAGACGCTAGTCCCTCGTACGGTTAAAATCTCCGAAGCTCCGTCTTTTGGAGAACCGGTAATTACCTATGCACCTCAGAATAAGGGTGCAAAAGCGTATATGAACCTTGCAAAAGAGGTGATCAAGCGTGCCTAGTGCAAAAAAACGCGGCGGATTGGGACGTGGACTCAATGCTTTGGTCTCAGAGGCCGAGTATGAGACCGGTGGTTCGGCTGCATCCGCTTCAAAGGCTGCATCTGAAACGAAACTACCTATTGAGGATATTGTTCCCAACCCTAACCAGCCACGAATTCACTTTAACGAAACTGAACTTCGCGAGTTGAGCGAGTCAATCCAAGAACATGGCGTTTTGCAGCCTCTTTTGGTTCGCAAGCATGGAAACGGCTATGAGATCATCGCTGGAGAGCGTCGTTACCAGGCGTCGAAGCTTGCTGGTCTTGAGGAGCTGCCTGTCATCATTAAAGATGTTAATGATGAAGAGATGCTGGCTCTTGCTCTTATCGAAAACCTTCAGCGTTCTGATCTGAATCCCGTCGAAGAGGCTAAGGGCTATCGCCAGCTTATCGATGCCAGTGGTATGACCCAGGAGGCATTGTCGAAGGCGGTAAGCAAGTCACGCTCTGCAATTACAAACTCACTGCGTCTTCTCGATCTCCCCGAGGTAGTTCAGCAGATGATTTTTGAGGGCAAACTTACTGCTGGTCATGCACGTGCGATTCTTGCAGTTCCCTATGAGGACGCGCGTATTCGACTTGCAGAGAAGGTTGTTGCGGAGGGCCTTTCCGTAAGAGCGACAGAAAATCTTGCTCCGTTGTTTTCTGCCGGAGAGACACCTAAGACGCCTAGGCCTGCAACGCCTCAGTCTTTTAAAAAGGCTGCCCGTGTGCTTCGTCAGGTATTTAATACTAACGTGCGTGTGAAGAGCTCGCGTGGAAAGAATAAGATTGAGATTGAGTTTAAAGACGAGGAAGAGCTCTCTCGTATTCTTGGCGAAATGATTCAGTTTGATCAAGGAGGCCAAGATGAGGAATAAGATTTTAACAGCGATTGCATTGGCGACGACTATTGCGGCTGGTGCCTTTGCTGGATATAAGATCGCGACAGACGATGAACTTAGAGTTCGTTTGCTTCGTGGTGCGCAAGATATCGTCGATACTTCCAAGAAAAAAATGGATGTTATGACCGAAGATGTTGCCATGCGTACTGCTCAGGTAACGAAGAATCCCAAGATTAATCAAGGTTGGGTTAGCAACCAATGGGAAAATGTAGGCTATTAGGTACCTAACAATTACCCGCTATATTTTGAAGGGTCCTTGTCTGAATCATGAGACAAGGACCCCTTATTTTGGCCGTAATAAATGGGACAGGTAGCAGCTGATTCAAAATTAAGGTCAATAAATGAAACGACCCTGGTTGCATATTCTGCAACCGGGGTCGTTCGATGTTTCACATGAAACGTTTTGGGGTGCGACTCCCCTATGCGTTCTTCTGAACTTTGAAGCGCTGCTTCAGCTGTCCGCAAGCGGCGTCAATATCGTTACCACGGGAGTTACGAATCGTGGTCTCGATGCCACGGGACTCAAGACGACGCTGGAGATCCTCAACCTTATGAATCGGCGACGGCTTGAGCGGGCTACCCTCGATGTCGTTAAGCTGAATGAGGTTAACGTGGCACAGCGTTCCCTCGCAGAAGTCGCAGAGCGCCTGCATCTCGGGATTCGTATCGTTGACGCCTTCGATCATGGCATACTCATAGGTCGGGCGGCGGCCAGTCTTCTCGGTGTAGAGTTGAAGCGCCTCGTGAAGGCGAAGCAGCGTATACTTCTTAACACCGGGCATGAGCTTATTGCGCGTCGACTGGATGGCGGAATGCAGGGAAACGGCAAGCGTGAATTGCTCGGGGATGTCGGCAAATTTGCGAATACCGGGAATAACGCCGCTGGTAGAGACGGTGAGGTGACGAGCGCCGATACCGATGCCGTCGGGGTCGTTGAGGATCCGCAGCGCCTTGAGAACCTCGTCGTAGTTGGCAAACGGCTCGCCCTGGCCCATGAAGACAACGCTCGTGGCGCGCTCGCCAAAGTCGTTGGATACATGAAGTACCTGGTCGACGATCTCTTGAGCGGTCAGAGAACGCTTGAGGCCGTTGAGACCGGTAGCGCAAAAGGCGCAGCCCATGCCACAGCCTGCCTGGGTGGAAACGCAGACGGAAAGCTTGTTGCGACGGGGCATGCCGACGGTCTCGACGGAAATGCCGTCGTGGTACTCGAGCAGGTACTTGCGAGAGCCATCTTTGGAAACCTGCTTGGTGAGTTCAGTGGGCGTGTCAAAGGCAAAGGCCTCTTTAAGCTGCTCGCGGAAAGCCTTGGGAAGGTTGGTCATGTCGTCGAACGAACAAACGTTCTTCTCAAAGACCCATTCGATGAGCTGCTTCGCGCGGAAGGCGGGCTGGCCAAGTTCGGCCACGAGCTCACGAATATCGTTTTGGCTCAAGTCGCGAATGTCCTGAGATTTAGTCCTGGGATTCATGGAAGCCTTTCGATTTTGGGGAAACGTAGAGGGTATCGCTACAATATGGTATCAGCTGCAGAAATTATAGAGGAGGAGTCTGCCCATGCCGGGTAAAAGCCTAGAGAACATGCACGTAGCGGTCTTGGCGGGTGGTCATTCCGCTGAGCGCGAGATCTCGCTCAATTCGGGAAAGAACGTTGTGGTGGCACTGAAGGAAGCCGGCTACACCTCGGTGGAGCTGCTCGATACGGCCGCTGATGACTTTATGGTAACCATGGCAACCGGCGGCTTTGACGTGGCGTTTATCGCCATGCACGGTGCCGGCGGCGAGGATGGTGCCATGCAGGGCGCCATGGAGACCCTGGGTATCCCCTACACGGCCTCGGGCGTGCTTGCTAGCGCCTGCGGTGCCGACAAAGAGGTCTCTAAGCTCCTGTACGCCAAGGCGGGCATTCCCATTGCCCCCGGCCTTGCACTCGAGGTGGGCGATGAAGTCGATATCGATCATATCGTCGAGGTTTGTGGCGAGCGCAGCTTTGTGAAGCCGGCCGTCAACGGTTCCAGCTATGGCATTTCCCTGGTCCATGAGCCCTTCGAGCTGCCCACGGCAATCGCCAAGGCGTTTGAGTACGGCGACAAAGTGCTGGTCGAGAAGTGCATCGAGGGTACCGAGATCACCGTCGGCGTGTACGGCGAGGACGACGTGCGCGCCCTGCCGATTGTCGAGATCCGTAAGCCCGAGGACTGCGAGTTCTACGATCTGGACGTGAAATATGTCGACCCTACGGACATCCATCGCATTCCGGCGCAGATTTCACCCGAGAACTATGCTCGTGCCCAGGAGCTTGCCTGTGCCGCTCACAAGGCCCTCGGTTGCCTGGGCATCTCGCGCAGCGATTTTATCGTGAGCGAGGACGGCCCCGTTATCCTCGAGACCAATACCATTCCCGGCATGACCGATACGTCGCTGTATCCGGATGAGATCCGCCACACCGACGACATGACGTTCCCGCAGGTCTGTGACAGCCTGATCCGTATGGGTCTTCGTCGAGCGGGCATTGCATGCTAATCGAGGACGCGGTTTCGTCAGGAACGCCGCAGTTTGTCATCGACTCCTATGCCACGCTTGCCGAGCGCGCCAAAACGCAGTCCTTCGGCCTTATCGAGGAAGATGTGATCGTCCTCGATACCGAGACCACGGGTCTTTCGGTGCAGGACAATGAGCTGATCGAGATCTCGGCGGCCCGTCTTTCGGGCCGCGAGATCGTCGACCGCTTCGATACCTTCGTGCATCCCAAGCAGCTAATTCCCGCCGAGATTACCGAGCTCACGAGCATTACAAATGCCGATGTGGCAGATGCCCCGTCGGCCGTTGAGGCCGTCGCCGCTCTCGCCGATTTTGTCGGTGGTTGCCCGGTGATCGCACATAACGCCACGTTCGATCGCTCGTTTATCGAGTCGGTCAAAGGCGGCGTCAACGTGAGCGATATTTGGATCGATTCGCTGGCGCTGTCGCGCATCGCGCTTCCGCGCCTGGCCTCGCACAAGCTGTCTTTTATGGCCGATCTGTTTGGCTGTGACTCGGTATCACACCGCGCCAATGCCGACGTCGACGCCCTGTGTGGCGTATGGCGTGTGTTGCTCGTGGCGCTCACCGACTTGCCCCAGGGCCTCATGGCGCGCCTAGCCGACATGCATCCGGATGTGCCTTGGTCCTATCGTCCTATCTTCTCATTCTTGGCGGGCCAGAACCCTGGTTCTATCTTCTCTCTCAGCGCCGCTCGTGCTGACGTTCTCAGGGCCGATCGCGCCGACGATCGGGTGGACGCCGACGAACTGCCGGTCCTCAAGATGCCGAGTCGTGAGGAGATTGAGGCAGACTATGCGCCGGGTGGCCTGGTCAATCGCATGTATCCTACCTACGAGCCGCGTGATGAGCAGATCGCGATGGCGCTCGAGGTCCGCGATGCGCTGGTCACGGGCACTCATCGTGTAATTGAGGCGGGCACGGGCGTCGGCAAATCGATGGCCTATCTGGTGCCTTTTGCCGAGGCAGCGCGCCGTAACAACATCACGGTTGGTATTGCGACCAAATCGAACAATCTTGCCGACCAGCTCATGTACCATGAGCTGCCAAAACTTGCCGAGCAACTGGACGGTGGTCTGTCATTTTGCGCCCTCAAGGGCTATGACCACTATCCGTGCCTGCGCAAGCTCGAGCGCATGAGCCGAGGCCAGGTCGAGATTACCACCAAGCGCGATCCGGCGGACACGCTCACGGCGGTCGCGGTCATTATGGCGTACGTCTGCCAATCAGCCGATGGCGACCTCGACTCGCTCGGCATTCGGTGGCGCAGCGTCAACCGCCCCGACTTTACGACGGCCTCGCGCGAGTGTGCTCGTCGCCTCTGCCCGTTTTTCCCTGATAAATGTTTGGTCCACGGCGCTCGCCGTCGTGCGGCGCATGCCGATGTGGTGGTCACCAACCATTCCCTGCTGTTCCGCAATGTCGCGGCCGAGGGCAGGATTTTACCTCCGATTCGTCATTGGGTAATCGACGAAGCCCATTCCATCGAGCGCGAGGCGCGCCGTCAGTGGGCGCGCGTGGTGTCGGCGGATGAATCGCGCGTTCTGTTTGAGCGCCTGGGTGGCTCGAGCGCCGGCGCGCTAAGCCAGGTTTCCCGTGATTTGGCAACCTCCGAAGGCTCTACGCTCTATCTGGGCCTTACTGCCAAGGCGACGTCGACGGTTGCGCGCGCGAGCATGGCAATCGCCGACGTGTTCGATGGCGTTCGCGAGCTCGGCCGCCGTGCGCGTGGGGGTTATGACAATGCCAATCTATGGATTGGCCCCGAGCTGCGCGAATCTGACGACTGGCATGATTTCTTACAGTCGGCCTACACTGGCATCGACGCATTGGAACAAGCTGACAAGAGCGCCGACGCGCTGGTGCAAGCCGTCGCCGCCGACAAGCCCGAGGTTGTTGTCGACCTGGGTGATATCTCGCGCCGTCTGCACGAGCTGGTCGAGAACCTCAAACTCATCATTGATGGCACCGATGAACACTACGTGTATTCGCTGCAGGTCAATCGCAGGCTGCGTGCCGGCGGAGAGTCGATGACCGCAGAGCGCATCGACATTGGCGAGGCCTTGGCAACCGAGTGGCTGCCCGAGGTTCACACGGCTATCTTTGCCTCGGCGACTATGACGGTGTCCAAAAGCTTTGAACACTTTAACCATGCGGTCGGCCTCGATCGCATCGGTGCTTCAACATCCTCATCGCTGCACTTGGACTCGAGCTACGACTTCGATTCGAACATGGCTGTAGTCGTTGCCGGCGATATCCCCGATCCGCGCGATCGTGAGAGCTATCTTACGGCGCTCGAGCGCGTGCTGGTCGACGCCCATCTTGCCATGGGCGGATCGGTGCTCACGTTGTTCACCAATCGGCGCGACATGGAAGACCTGTACGCCCGCGTTGAGCCCAAGATGGCCCGTGCGGGTCTGGAGCTCAACTGCCAGCAGCGCAACTCATCTCCTCGTCGCCTGCGCGACCGGTTTATCAACGAGCCGACCTCGTCGCTTTTTGCGCTTAAGGCCTTCTGGGAGGGGTTTGACGCCAGCGGCGAGACGCTGCGTTGCGTCATCATTCCCAAGCTGCCGTTCTCGAGCCCCACGGACCCGCTCTCGTGCGAGCGCAACCTGCGCGAAGACCGCGCTTGGGCGCGCTATTCGCTGCCCGAGGCGGTGCTCGAGGTTAAGCAGGCGGCCGGCCGCCTTATCCGCTCGTCGACCGATTGCGGCGTGCTGATTCTGGCCGACCCGCGCCTGGTGACGAAGGGCTACGGGAAGAAGTTCTTAACGTCGCTGCCCACGAGCTCCTACCAGCGCATCGAATCGGCGCAGATCGGTCACTATCTGCAACTGTGGCGCGCACACCACGAGCGGCGGCGCTAAAGCGGACAGACGAGGGTTTTTGCCATATCGCACAGACGCTTTGACAGGGCGGGGTCATCCAAGATGCGGATGGCTCCGCCCGCTGCGATTATCTGGCTCAGAAGCCAACGCTCGGAGCCGTAATGCACGGTTACCGTTGCCATGTCTGCCCCGCTGCGCTCGATTAGGGTGATGCCGGCCCAGTCCAGATGCTCCGCCATATCGAATGGCATCAAGAGCTTTGCGCTACGCTGCGTCCGGGCAAGGGAATCGTGGAGGGATGCGACGCCCGGTGTGTGAGGCACGACGGAGTCTTCCGTCAAGGTGAGTCCCTCGATTTTATCCATGCGATAGGTGCGCTGCTCATCGACCGCGATGTCCCAGGCAATCAGGTATGTTTGGTCGCCGTTTACCGTAATGCGCAAGGGGTCGACCAGACGCTCGCGTGGCCGCGCATCGTCCATCGAGCGATACGAGATGCGGCAGCGAACACCGTCCTGAATAGCGCAGCTCAGCTGCTGCCAGTGCGACCCGTGGTTGACGGTGTCAAAGACGCGCTGGTTATAGCCGAGCTCTTCGGGCAGAAGGGCATGTCGAATCCGAGCTGCCGTCTGCGGCTCGATCCCCAACGATTCAAGTTCGTGGTTGAGCACAGCGCCTTCGGCGGCACTCAGGCGCAGCGGTAGCACACGTCCGGCGTTACCGGTGAGGACCACACGCTCGCCGTGGCATTCGCAGATGATGCGCGCACCCGATTCTCGGTCCGCGAGCGTCGAGACGATCTCGAGAATCTCGTCGAGCGATACTCCCGTGATGTCAAAGCGGCCGCAAATCTCGGTTCGTGTCATGCCGCTCTCGCCGGCGGCGTAGAGGGCCTCCATGATGTCGATGGCGCGCGAGAGTCTCTGCTCGCTGGTGAGTTTACGCACGGGCATGCTCGTGCACCGTCCTTCCGATGAGGTGGTTCCACGCCTGCTTGAGCGATTTGGGGGCCATGGGCCTCATACCGTCCATGGCGTGGGCCATGCAAAATGAGGCGGCGGCTTCAAGGTCGCGCACGTCAACGCTCCAGGTCCATCCCGCATCGGTGTGTGCGAGCTCACCTCGCCCGCGCGTGAGGCCGTTGATCATATCGATCTGCGTCTGAGGGGCGAACGAGAACGTGGCTGCAACGGGCGGTCGGTCGGCGAAATCGAATTCAAAGAACAGATAGTCGTTGAGATTGAAGTCCGCAGGGATGGCGTAGACCTTCGAAGGACGCCAAGCGCGAACGATACGGTCGCAGCGGAATGTCCTGATGACGTCGGTGACATTGTCGAGGCCGCAGAAGTACGCCACGCCCTCGCGTTCGAACATGCCGTAGACACAGACGGTACGTTCTTTCTGCTCGCCGCGTCCGTTCTGATATGAAAATCGCAGCGCGCATCGCTCGGCAAAGGCGCTCCATACCGCATCGACGGTGGGAGAGCGGCGGATCGGTGCTTCGTCCACCGCCGACATGCCGGTGAGGTAGGCAATTTTGGAGCGAATATCGGCAAGCGGCGCGGCAAAAGTGGAAGAGCCGGCCGCTAGCGTCTGGTCGATGGCGTTGAGTAGGATGTCGGCGTCGTCTGCGGTGATGAGGCCGCTTGCAGCAAACGTGTGCTCGCGGTCGATTGTCCACGAGCTTTCCTCGGTCTCCTGCGCACCGGCGGGGTGAACCTCCTTGATTAAGATGCCACGCTCGAGCAGTTTGTCACGATCGCGCCGAAACTTGCGCTTATCCGAGTCGATGTTGCCCGAGCCATATCCCAGGTCAGAATCCAAGACGATCTGCTCGGTCGTCAGCGGTTCGGGGGAGCTGTTGAGCACAAAGAAAAGATTGAGGATGCGCTGAGCCGTTTTATCGAAACCGGGCTCCGAATTCCCCTTTTTAATTGTTGCGGTCGCGTCGCTTGCCGTCATAGAGTCCTCGCATGAGAAGGTGGTTTGCTGCCATGATTTTAGTCCGATATGGAGATTAGGCTATATCCTTGTCCGCTCGGGGCGTTAAGATGGCCCGAATTCGGTCGTTTGCGCTCGCTCGGGGTATACTTTCGACTATATACGGTTCTAATGTGCATGCATTGGGCCTATTTGTCGGATTATGGATGTGGAGCGCACATGGCGAACACCCAGAACTATATTAACCACCTGCTGCAGAACACCGGCATTACGCCGGCATGCAGCGAAGAAGAGCGCTTGGCTGCCGAGGATATCGCTCAGATCTTCCGCAACCACGGCTTTGACCCCGAGGTTCAGGAGTTCAATGCCCCGGCGCCCAGTAGATTGGCATTTGCCGTTACCGGTATTCTTGCGTTTGCCGGCGCCCTGCTGATGGGCATCGGCGGCGGTATCGGCTTGGTCGGCACCTTGCTGGCCATTGTCGGCGCCGTTCTTTACGTGCTCGAGCGCACGGGCCACCCCGTGGTTTCGCGCCTGGGCAAGACGGGCGTGAGCCAAAATGTCATCGCCTACCACAAGGCCTCGGGCCCGCTCGCGTCTCCGCGCAACCGCCCGGTGGTCGTTGTCGCACACTACGACTCTCCCCGTGCTGAGCTGCTCGCCCGCGAGCCCTATGCTTCGTATCGTGCGCTCATCGCCAAGCTGTTGCCCGTTGCCACGGTTGCCCCTGCTGCCGTTGCCATCCTGCGTATCCTGCCGCTCCCCGGCGCGCTCAAGGTTCTGCTGTGGATTGTCGCGATCCTCGCTTCCCTCGTTGCACTTGCCAACGCGGCAAACATCATCTCTAACCGCCACATTCTTCCCTATACGTCCGGCGCGGTGTGCAACAAGTCTTCTGTCGCCGCTATGCTCGGCGTTATGGACAACGTTGCTCCCTTCCAGGGCGAGAACGAGTTTCCCGACGATGTTCCGTTCGATACCTATTTTGGGGAGCAGAAACGTCGTGCCGAGGAAATGGCGCGCGCGGCGGCGGAGTATGCCGCGGCCCAGCAGCAAAACGACTACGGCAACACCATCGAGTACGAAGAGCCTACCTACGCCGAGGACGAGTTCGGTCAGCCGATTGCTCCCGACGCTCAAACCGAGCCCGAACAGGGCGAGGCTTTTGACGAGCAGATCGAGGGCTTTGAGGGTGCGTCTGCCGACGAGACGCTGATTGGCGCCATCGTGCCCGAGGATCAGAATCAGGCTGTCCAGGCCGAAGAGTTCAATGACGAGGTTCCCGCTGCTGAGTCGGCGGAGGAGCCTGCCGCGGCCGAGCCCGAGCCCAAGCTCTATCGCAACGCCGCCGGCAACATCCGCTTTGGTTCGGATGCCATCCGTGCGCTCGGAATGCTTCCCGAGTCCTGCACGCTCGATTACGAGGAGGGCGAGGAGCCGACGTTTGAGCCCGAGCCTGCGCCCGTTGTCACTGCGAATGATGAGTCTGCCGCGGTTACCGCTGCCGTTGCCGAGCCCGAGGCGGTGTCTGCGATCGATCCCGCGGCAGGACTGGACATTTTGGCTCCCGCCGCGCCGGCGCAAGACGTTGCGGACGAGTCTGACGACGATTACGTTGAACAGCCGAGGCGCGTGTCTTACGAGAGCGATACTGATTTCTCTGCCGAGATTCCCGCGGCAACGCCCCATGCCGATATTGCATCCGCGTTCTCTTCGATTGGCGCCAGCGCTTCCAGCTTCTTTAAGGGTGCGCTTGCAAAGGGCAGGAAATTTGTCGACGATTTCGAGGAGAAGCGCGCTGCCGCACGCGAGGCTGCCGAGCAGGAGGCTATCGCTCAGCAGCAGGCAGCCGAGGCGGCACGTGAGCGCGCGGCGCAAGAGTTTGAGCAGAACGAGGCTATGCAGTCCGGGCCCGTCGACGCTGCCGAAGCTACGACGTCCTTTGAGTCCCAGCAACCGACGTCAGCGGATGTTGTTGAGGCAACAACGTCTTTCGAGGCTCAGCAGCACGTCGATAGCACCATGTCGTTTGATGCCGCGCAGTTCGATTCCACGATAACGTTTGAAAAGCAAGGCACCGCGATTGCCGAGCCCCTTCCTGCTTCCGATGAGCAGGACGACGCGGCAGATGATGGCGAGCCCATTGATGCTGCCGAAATTCAGGATGCGACCGAGGACGAGCCCGTCGAGGTCAACTCTGACGAAGAGCAGTACGCGGCAGCCGAGCAAGATGATTCGACCGAGGTCGAGCAGGAGGAAGTGTCTGCGGTTTCCGAGGCTCCCGAGACAGATGAGTCGAGGCCTTACTCCACGCAGATTTTCACCATGCCGACTCCGAGTGGTTCCGGTGCCACGGTTGCCGATGTTGCTCCCACCCAGGACGAAACGGTCGATTCCCTTATGGCCCAGATTTCCTCCCAGGCATCACCGCGTCCGCAGATGAATGTTCCCGATCCGGCGTCGGCACCGTCGCCTGCACCTTCCTCGTCTCCGCTGGCTTCGGTCCCCGATCCGTCGCTGCCGTCTATGAAGCAGGCAAACGTTGCGTCTCGCACGTCGCTGTTCGACCTTCCCGATCCCTCTGCCCAGGTCAACGACCCCTTTGCTACTGCCCAGGGTCCCGAACCCACATCGGCACCCGTTGCGCCTCCTATGCCCGTTGCGTCGGGCGCGCAGCCGATCGAGACCATTTCGGCTCCCGCCCCGGCGGCACCCAAGTCTCGTAAGCGCGGCCTGGGTGGCCTGTTCGGTCGTAAAAAGAAAAACGAGCAGGATAGCATGAGCGACTGGCTGGGCGTCGAAGACGATTACGATGCCAAGAAGTCCGGTCGCGGTATCGGTTCGTGGGATAACTTCGAGGACGATAACGATGGCTGGAAGGGCGGCGCTACGTCTTCCGATGGCGCTTCTTCCGAAGATATGCTCTCGGCTGTCGCCTCTATGGGCGATGATGAGCTGCTCGGTCACGATATCTGGTTTGTGGCAACGGGCGCCTCGGATTGTGATGGCGCCGGTATGAAGGCCTTCTTGGCATCGCATCGCGACAAGCTCCGTGGCGTATTCTTCATCAATCTTGAATCCGTCGGCGCCGGTAGGCTTTCGGTGGTGACGGTCGAGGGCGAACAGCAGCTGCTCAAGGGCGATCGCCGCATCATGAACCTGGTCAGCAAGGTGTGCAAGTCGTTCCATGTCGATTGTGGCGCGCTCGAGATGCCCTATGCCAAGACCGATGCCTATGCCGCGCTCGAGGCGAGCCGCCGAGCCCTCACCATCGCCGGCGTGGACGGCACGCGTCTGGCTTGCGCTCGTACCGAGGACGACCTGCCCCACAATGTCAACCCGACGAACATTGCCACGGTATCCGAGGTCGTGACCGAGGTTATCCGCCGTTCGTAGACGGAGCTCTAAGGAGTCAACGTGTTTTCGTATATTAAGCGCCATTGGCCTGTCTACGTGATTTTGACCTTGATTGCCATTGCGTTAGGATTTGGGGCTGCCTACATCGTGGGTGCAAAGGGCTCGACCCCCGCCTCCGCAATCAGCGAAGAGGTGGAGCAAGAACAGAGTACGGGTGCCGATGGGATTCCTGAGTCCGAGCAGGCAATCGTTGATGGTGGATCTTCGTCTGCAGAGTAGATACGGCGATTTACATGATTGAAAGCGGGCGAGCCAGGGGACTGGCTCGCCCGCTTTTTCATCGCGCTAGCGCTTCTTTGGGATCGACCTAAGGCGAGCGAACCATAGGGCTGCGGCACCCGAGGTCAGGAGCGCGGTGATGCAAGCGGCGATGGGAACTGATCCTGTTGCCGGTAGGTCCTGCGGTAGGGTACAGCGTTGAATGACGCTGTCCTCGTCATGTGACTCAAGTTTATCGCCGCCACCGTTGCGGCAAAGATCGACGCGCGCGCTGTTGGTGAGTGCGGTTTGGTGCGTATAAGCCGACGTTGCCTGCATGTGTACGACTGCGCCCCGAGCGTCTGTGCCAAGGATTGCTTTGGCATCGTCAAGGTCGTCGTGCTCATCTTTGAGATTATCGCGGGTCCAAGAATCCGCATCGCTTCGAGTCGTAAAGTCGGCGGCTACCGCACCGTATTCAATTCGAATGCCCGTTACGACGGTATTGGATGCAAGGTCGAGTTCTTTCGCCTCGAGTGTGGTGGATTCCGTGGTCGAGATATCCGCCTTCCAGAGGTGCCAACCGTCGTAATCGACGAGGCGACAGTCCTCACCCAGGCTCTCTTTTACTTCGTCGGACTCAAGCCAAGGATTTTCGTGCCCATCGTCAAGTGTCGCGTTTGCCGGCTCATCGACGTCTGTTGAGTCCAACGGCGTCGTGCGATACCATACGTTGCACAGACCATTGAGGTCGCCGATGGCGACGGGGGTTTCGATTGAGACGAATCTCGCCGTATCGTCCTCGGCACACTCAAGATCATCGGTAATTGTAAACTCATCAACCCAGGTAGTTGAATCGTTTCGAGCGTCGATGGTATAGGAGAAAAGCCCATCCGTATTGGTTTGCATCGCGGCACGGTTTTTACCATCGCCGTTAGCCAACAGGCCCTTTTCGATAGGTTGGACAAGTTCCTGACGCTTGTCGACCTGCCCCTTGATCTCGATGGGCACATCCTTCATCGCGACGGATTGGACTTCTCCCGTATCCTTTATTTCAAACGTTATCTCCTCGGCAAGGTCATAGGTCCGCGGAGACATCATTTCGCGCAACGAGTAGGTGCCGGGTGCAAGATGTTCGACGCGGTGTGGCTTGTCGGATGAGGTCCAGGAGTCTATTTCGGTTTTATCGGGACCATATAAGGTGAGCCGTGCGCCTTCTACTTCCTGCTCACCGCTTGCATCGACCTTGGAGATATCAACCTTGGTGTAATCGTCGGATACGTTAAGCCGTGCTTCTACAACGGGTGTTTTCTGGTCGGCATAAGTAAGGTCGACAATATGGGTTGTCTGATCGAGCAAGAAGCCTGCCGGCGCTTGAGTCTCGACAACCTCGTAGCGTGCGGTGCCAGATCCCAGTGGGAGGTTGTCCGCGCGTGCTTCTCCAGTTTCATCCGTCGTGACGGTAGCGACAGTCTCACCGTCGAGTGCGGCAATGCTACCGTCGGGGCGCACGATATCACCCGAGGCACGGATCTCAAAGATGGCGCCCGCGAGGCTGCTGCCGTCTACGGCATCGGTTTTAACGAACCTGATATTTCCGGTCGCGGCGTGGTCATAATACGAGGCGATTGCAACGGGCGTTAGGTTCATGTCGGCGGGTATGTTTACCTCGATTTCTTCGCCGATAAGATAGGGCTCTTTGGCCGAGGTTTCGCGTACATAATAGGTGCCCGGCACGAGCGATTCGGGCAGTGTGACGGTCCCGGTCGCGTCAGTCGTAAAGGTGTCCATTACGTTATGTGCTGGATACCAGCAAGTTTGTGAGACAGGTTCGTGATTGCTGTCGAGGAGTTGGAAGGTGAATCCGGCTAGGGGAACAGAAGCGCCTGTTTGGGCATCGCGTTTTACAATCTGGAGATGCGTCGACAGAGCGTGGTTGTCCACGATATATTGAAGCTCGGCGCCGTCGGAAATCTGATTGGCCCCGACGGTCCATTCCCCTGCACGTTTAAAACCCTCGGGGACGGTTTCCGGAACCTCGCGAACCGTGTAGCCGGCACGGTCGTATGGGACGGCTCCGTGGACACCGGCGGGTCGCTTGCCTGTGCCGAACCATGCTTCGGGCTGATCTTTGGTGGAGGCAAAGCCATAGATGTTTGTGGTCAGTGTGCCAACAACCTGATGAGAGCTGTTGCTGACAACCTCAAAGACAACACCTCCCGCCGGCTGCTCTAGGCCGGATTGGTCGCTACTGCCGTAATCCTTGAATTTGGAAATCTCAAGGTCAAACGCAATGGGGATATCGGAAACGCGAGATTCGATCTCGACCACGCCTGAATCGCCGAGCTGGTCGGCTCCAACGGTATAGGTCCAGCTGTCGTTGGATGGCAGGTAGCCCTCGGGGCCTTTTGATTCGTAGATGGTAAAGGTTCCTAAGGGGACATCGGCGAGAGTGGCCCGACCGCTTTCGTCGGTCGTGAGGATTTGCGCCCATCCAGGGGTTGATTGTGATACGCACGTGAACCCTGCTCCTGCGAGTGAAGATCCCACCTGGGGGCCGGCATTCGTCGCGGCATCGAGTTTTACGATACGCAGGTTGATGGTGCCGGGCTGTTCATCAATGGCGACCCGCCCGCCGTCATTCCCCGTGGTAAAGGCAATACGATCGTGGCGGGGGACATAGCCGGCCGGCGCCTTCGTTTCAACTAGGTAGTATGCCGTGTTGGGCAGAAGTGTTGCTTGCGCTCGACCGTTGCTGTCCATCTTGATGGTGCCGACACGTGCGCCGCTGGCGCTCTCAAAAATATCGAATGTTGCCCCGGTAAACTGATAGGTATTGTTTCCGCTGGTAATAACGGTGTTAGCAGACTGCTTTTGGAAGGAAACAGAGACCGCCGGCAGTACATAGAGCATGTCTTGACGTTTGCTGCCGCCCGATACGGCTCCTAGATAGCGTCGCGCGCGGTGCGGAGCGGCTTTGATGCTTCCTGATTTTGCGCTGTCGTGGAGCCACCGCGCAGCCGCCACGACTTCATTGTCGGCGGTAAAGTGTCCGCTCTTGGTTTTGCCCTGAGCGGTCGTGTAGGAGTAGGTGCCGTCGACATGGGTAGTGCCGTTGAGCATCCATACGGCAAGCTGGGTGGCGGCGCGGGCGCGATCGGGTGAAAGATGGTAACCGCCAAATGACGTGGCGGTAGGATATCCGTGACAAACGATTGCCGCGAACTCGTCGTCGAGCCACGCCCAGCCTTGATCAAAGTTGAGCCATGGGCCGCCCGGCTTGGTGGGGCCGGGGCGCTCCTGGTTCATGCAGTAGGCAATCGAGGTGTCTTGAGCTTCATACTTGCCGATGAAGAAGGGTCCACAATCATCGCTAATAGTGCGGAAGCCGAGCTGGTCATAGCCATCGACGGCAAATGCGGCTCCCGGTGCCAGGCAGCCGAAAAGCAGGAAGAGGAGCAGGAGCAGCGGACCTGTTGCGATTGCGCTGTGGACAGAGTGCGTGGGTGCGTTGGACATGGCTGCTCCTTATCCCTCGTGCGCCGCACGGGGAGGCTGCGACGCGTAGGATGAGGCTACCCCCGAGGTTCATGCGGGTAAGTACCGGAGCCTGACCAAAAGCTTGCCCAATTCCTGACAAATTGAGCTCAAATACAACAATCAAGCAAAAGCGCAGGTAGAAGATAAGGGGAACAGGAAGTCAAAGGTCCTCGTCTCCACAATTGACGCGATTTTCAAACGAATCTCCACAGCTAAAACAAGCATCACCACCCTTGTATCGAACAAGACAACCGCGTTATACTAGCCAACACACAAGCGGGCATCGCCAAGTGGTAAGGCATCAGCTTCCCAAGCTGACACTCGCGGGTTCGAGTCCCGTTGCCCGCTCCAGTTAAGAGCACAAGCACGGCACCATCACGGTGCCGTGCTTTTTTCAATAAAGTGCCGGGACTCGAACCCGACAGGGTGCGAGCGTTAAGCAAACGCGAAGCGTTTGTAGCGAGCAGGCGAAGGCGCCGACAGGCGCCTGAAGCCGGTGCGGATTTGCGAAGCAAATACGCGGACGTCCCGTTGCCCGCTCCACCGAGCGCGGGAGAACTCGGGACGGCCAATTCAACAAAGTTTTCCCCATCGTCTCCGTGAATCCGAGGAGATCGCCGCAGCCGGTGCGCGTCCGCGACGCGGGCGCGCGGACGTCCCGTTGCCCGCTCCATGGAGCAAGGAAGATTTCGGGAATGGTAGATTCAGCCCGCTTTGCTCCCGCACTTCCCCGGATCTCGGTATGCCACTGAAGCCGGTGCGGATTTGCGAAGCAAATACGCGGACGTCCCCATGGCCGCTCCTGCGGCAAAATGTTAGGTTAATGCCTGCTGCCCATACTTGCACCTGCGCACGGTACAATGGTTGGGTTACGACCAACGTGCCAATAACCAAAAAGGAGCCGCTATGATCGATCGCTATACCCGCCCGGAGATGGGACACATTTTCTCCCTCGAGAACAAGTATGCCATTTGGCAGGAAATCGAGGTTCTGGCCTGCGAGGCCCAGGCGGAGCTCGGCAAGATCGGTATTTCCAAAGACGAGGCCCAGTGGATCCGCGACCATGCCAGCTTTGAGAAGGCGAAGGTCGATGAGATCGAGGAAGTCACGCGCCACGACGTCATTGCCTTCCTGACCAACATGAAGGAGTACATCGATGCCGATGTTCCCGAGGGCGACCCCAAGCCCAGCCGCTGGGTTCACTATGGCATGACCAGCTCCGATCTGGGCGACACGGCCCTGTGCTACCAGCTCACCCAGGCCTGCGACCTGATCATCGAGGACGTCAAGAAACTCGGCGAGATCTGCAAGCGTCGTGCCTTCGAGGAGCGCAACACGCTCTGTGCCGGACGTACTCATGGCATCCATGCCGAGCCGATGACCTTCGGCATGAAGTTTGGCTCTTGGGCCTGGGAGCTCAAGCGCGATCTGGACCGTCTTGAGGACGCCCGCAAGAATGTTGCCTTCGGTGCCATCTCGGGCGCTGTCGGCACGTACAGCTCCATCGAGCCGTTTGTCGAGGAATATGTCTGCGAGCACCTGGGCCTGGTTCACGACCCGCTGTCCACGCAGGTTATTAGCCGCGATCATCACGCCTACCTCGCCGGCGTTCTTGCCACCACCTCGGCCACTTGTGAGCGCATCGCTACCGAGGTTCGCAATCTGCAGAAGACCGATACACTCGAGGCCGAGGAGCCGTTCCGTAAGGGTCAAAAGGGCAGCTCCGCCATGCCGCACAAGCGCAACCCCATCACCATGGAGAAGGTCTGCGGCCTGTCGCGCGTCGTGAAGGCCAACGCGCAGGTTGCCTTCGACAACGTCGCCCTGTGGCACGAGCGTGACATTTCGCACTCCTCTGCCGAGCGTGTCGCCCAGGCCGATAGCTTCATCGCACTCGACCACATGTTCCAGTGCCTCATCCGCGTTATCGACGGCCTGCAGCTGTATCCCGCTCGCATGATGGCCAACCTCAATAAGACCCGCGGCCTCATCTTCTCCTCCAAGGTGCTGCTCGCCCTCGTCGACACGGGTATCACCCGCGAGGACGCGTACGCCATTGTGCAGGAGAACGCCATGGCAACCTGGCGCGAGGTACAGGATTGTGTCTCCGGCCCCACCTTTAAGGAACGTCTCGAGGCCGACCCGCGCTGCACCGTCAGCCAGGAGAAGCTCGACGAGATTTTTGATCCGTGGGACTTCCTCACCCGTATCGACACAGTCTTTGATCGTCTGGAGCAGCTGAGCTTCGAGTAGGTTCGGGCATAACGTTAGCTTTTTAGGGCGCTTTGCTGGTAATGTGTATTGCCGGCAAAGCGCCTCGTTGCATTTAGGGAAAGACGGGGATAATAGTCGTCTCGAATAACATTCTGAGAGGGGATCGCATGATTTCGTTTGATTACAAGCCTCAGGGCGTGTGTGCTCGCAATATTCACCTTGACCTTTCCGATGACGGCAACAAGGTGATGGGCGTTGAGTTTACCGGTGGCTGCGACGGCAATCTCAAGGCAATCTCCAAGCTGGTCGAGGGCGCTCCTGCCGATCGCGTAATCGAGGTTCTCGCCGGTAATACCTGCGGTATGAAAAAGACCTCCTGCGCCGACCAGCTTACGCGCGCTATCGAGGCCGCTCGCGCCGAGATCGCCTAATGGGTATCGCCGATCACATCAAGAACGGAATATCGCGTCGCGGCTTTGTACTCGGTGGGGCTGCCGCGGGCGCTGCCACGGTGCTTGCCGGATGCTCGAAAAAAACGGGCACCAGCGATGATGCTGCCGGCGAGCCGCAGGTTATCAAGGACGATTCCAAAATCATCTCGATTACGGATGAGTACGAGGCAGTCGACATCGATCTTGAGCCGGCGGCGTCGTGGACGCTGCCACTGGGTACGCTGCTGTACTACTGCGACGGCGATTACGCCGCGGCGATGATGGCGCCCGCATCGGCACTGCACGCCAACACGCTCGGTGTGCTCAACCTGGGCGATGGCTCGCTTACCACATTAATCGAAGATCCTGTCGAGGGCACGGGATATGCATTCTACGATGTCCGTGCCGGCGACGGCGTATTCGCGTGGGTTGAGATGAACTTTGCCAATTCATCGTGGAAGCTCTACGCTCAAAATCTGTCGGGCGCTTCGCTCTCTGGCGATGTGGCTGAGCTCGATCGAGGTGGCAAGGACTATGATCCGCCACTGTTTACGGCGTTCGGGTCATCGGTTATCTGGTATAAAATGCCTTCGGCAGGCGGCAATAAAACGAGTAGTGATTCGTTTTGCTATCGTCGCTCGCTTGATGAATCCAAGGCCGAGGTAATTTGGAAATCGACGGGCCGCTTTGCATCGGCCCCGCGCGCGAGCGACGGCATTTTGACCATCTCGCCGCGTGTCCGCAACGACGAGGGCGTCTACTACGGCATAACGGCAATCGATCTGACCGACGGCAACAACACCAAGCGTGCCCAGCTGGTCCTTCCCTCGTCAGTCTCGCCTTTCGAGGCCGTATATATGGGCGATACCTTCGTGTTTTCTATCGAGGCGACCTATAGCGGTGTGGGCAGCCTGGGCAACATGGGCACGTATATCGGTAATGAGGGAGGGCCGTACCTCTTTCTGTCACGCGAGCCGCTCGCATGTGCGGCTGGCAAGAAGAATAAATACCTTGTTAAGGTACAGGCGTCGCATTTCCTGATCGACACCTCTGCCAAGACCTATGGCTCACTGCTGTCGCCCGACCGCGCTTTGGAGTATGGCGATTATCCAGCTACGGCGGGAAAATCGGACTCATTCCTTACGTACGCCACGGTGCGCAACAGCCAGGGTATACCAGAGACGGTCACTGCACGCCTATTCTCTCTTTAAGCTTAGAGGGGTTAAAAAGGCGCCAACAGGGGAATAAGCGCGTTGTAATTGTGAGTACCGCCCGCCGAGCTGCCGCGTCATAGCGGCATCCGGCGGGCTCAGGTGCGTTAAAATGGGCTTGTTCTTAGCTAATTGAGACAGGGGGGCCGTGTTATGGCTTCAGATGCAAAAAAGATTCTGCTGGTCGAGGATGAGAAGGCAATCCGTGACGCCGTCGCTGCCTATCTCGAGCGCGAAGGCTACTGGGTTGTGGGCGTCGGCGACGGCCAGTCCGCGATCGAGGAGTTCGAGAAGCATCAGTTCGACCTGGTCGTGCTCGATCTTATGCTCCCCAAGATTCCCGGCGAGCGCGTTTGCCGCACCATTCGCGATACCTCGGATGTCCCCATCATCATGCTGACGGCTAAGGGCGAGATCGAGGACCGTATTATCGGTCTTGAGCTCGGCGCCGACGACTATCTGATTAAGCCGTTCTCGCCGCGCGAGCTCGTCGCCCGCGTTCGCGCTCTGTTCCGCCGTGCCCACCAGGCCGACGAGCCCGCCGTCGAGGTGCTCGACTTCGGCGATCTGGTCATCGATATTTCGGGCCACAAGATCTTGGTCGAGGGCAAGGAAGTCGATCTGACGGCTTCCGAGTTCAAGCTGCTCACCACACTTGCTCGTCATCCCGGCCGTGTCTACAACCGTATGGAGCTGGTCGAGAAGGTGCTCGGGTACGACTTTGAGGGCTATGAGCGCACCATCGATAGCCACGTGAAGAACCTTCGCGCCAAGCTGGGCGATGATCCCAAGAAGCCCAAGTGGCTCTACACCGTCCATGGTGTCGGCTATCGCTTCGAGGCTCCGGCTAAGACCGATAAGTCGGACGAGAAATAGGGAAATCACATATGACACCTGCGCGCTTTGAAATCGGACAAAAGCACAAGCAGGAGAGCGAGGCGGGTTCCAAGGCTAGTTGGAACACGCCTCGTTCCGATTCACGGCCAACGATGAGCTATCCCTCGCGCATGGCACTTGCTTTTGCTCTGACATCGCTCATGACGGTATTGGTGCTGGTGGGCGTTGTCTCTGTTGTGTGGGGCACGGTCTTTTCGGATTACACACGCTCCAATATCGTCGAAATCGCAAATTCCGCTGCCGAGAAGTTGGCGACCTCATATGAGGAAAACGGCTCTTGGACCGCGGGAGAACTGCGCACGGTCGCAACGTCGAGTTTGGTTTCCGACGATCTGGGCATGCAGGTCGTCAATAAAAAGGGCGTGATCGTTTATGACGATTCCTGGCCCTCGGCAAGCGCCACCGCCGATGTGCGCGAAAACCAGGCTACGACCGACGACACGAGCGGCAAGAGGGCATCGCATAGCCCGGTCTCGTCTGCTCCAACCGACTCCGATAGCGTTGCTAACGTCGAGATTGTAACGTCTTCCGGCGAGCATGTCGGACAGGTAAAGCTGTGGGCCATCGGCTCCGACGCGCTGCTCACCAAGGCGGACTCTGCGTTTAGGGAGAAGACCTTTAACGCCATGGCCCTCGCCGCGGTTGTTGCAATCTGCATTTCGGTCGTTATCGGATCGCTCGTGTCGCGCATGCTCACCAAGCCGATTCATCGCATCACCAGTACCGCAAAGCAAATCCGTGACGGCGACCTGTCGGCTCGCACGGGACTGCGCGGTGATGACGAGATCGATCAGCTGGGTGAGACCTTCGATGAGATGGCAACCTCGCTCGAGAAGGATATGAAACACGAGAAGCGCCTGACCTCAGACGTTGCACACGAGCTTCGCACGCCGCTTATGGCCATGCTCGCAACGGTCGAGGCCATGCAGGATGGTGTGTATCCCACTGACGATGAGCATTTGGAGACCGTTGCTTCCGAGACGCGTCGCCTGGCTCGTCTGGTGCAGCAGATGCTCGACCTGTCGCGCATGGAAAACAGCACGGCTCCGCTCAACCTTGAGCCGGTGGACATGGTTCCTTTCGTGCGATCGATTGTGAACGGCCAGGAGCGTCTGTTTGTCGACCGCGATCTGCGCCTGCGTTTTGCGGACGAGACCCAGGGTCACGACGATGTCGTCGAAGCCGATCCCGACATGATCACGCAATGCGTCATCAACCTCATGAGCAACGCCATGCGCTACACCCCCGAGGGCGGTTGGGTCGTGGTGTCGGTGCTCAGTGACCGCAAGCATGTCAGTATTGCCGTTTCGGATACCGGTATCGGTATTGCCAAGGACGATCTGTCGCGCATCTTCGGGCGGTTTTGGCGCGCCGATGCCAGCCGCGCCCGCGAAGCTGGCGGCCTGGGCGTTGGCCTCGCCGTGACCAAGCAGATCGTCGAGCGTCACCATGGCTACATATCCGTGGAGTCGGAGCTTGGAAAGGGTACGACTTTTACAATTCATCTGCCCCGCGAGCACACGGCGGACGCGGCATCTACTACAATGGAGCACTAGCTTTTCGCTATTCGGTGAAGGAGGGGCCGCGTCCCTGCCGCTCCGAGTTTGCGAAAACATGCGGGAAAGAACCCGCATTTCTGTCGTATTTAGGTAAGGAGTGACTCACGTGACAACGATGGAGCGTCGTCCGGATTCCCGTGGCAAGGTTCGTGATATTTACGATGCCGGTGAAAACCTGCTGATGGTCGCCACCGACCGCATTTCTGCGTTCGACTTCATTCTTCCCGACGAGATTCCGTTTAAGGGAGAGGTGCTCAATCGCATCTCGGCATTCTGGTTCGATAAGTTTGCCGACATCGTCCCCAACCATCTCGTTTCCATCGACCCGGCTGATTTCCCCGAGGAGTTTGCCGAGTATCGTGACTACCTCGCTGGCCGCGCCATGCTGGTTAAGAAGGCCCAGACGATTCCTATCGAGTGCATCGTCCGCGGCTATCTGACCGGTTCGGGCAAGAAGACCTACGACGAGAACGGCACCGTCTGCGGCATCCAGCTGCCTGAGGGCCTGACCGAGGCTTCCAAGCTTCCTGAGCCGCTGTTCACGCCGTCCACGAAGGCCGAGATCGGTGACCACGACGAGAACATCTCGTTCGAGCGTTGCTGCGAGATCGTGGGCGAGGACATCGCCACGCAGATTCGTGACCTTTCCCTCAAGATCTACAAGGCCGCTGCCGAGTACGCCGCGACCCGTGGCATCATCATTGCCGACACCAAGTTCGAGTTTGGTGTTATTGATGGCAAGGTCACGCTGATCGACGAGTGCCTCACGCCCGACTCCAGCCGTTTCTGGCCTGCTGCCAGCTACGAGGAGGGCAAGATCCAGCCTAGCTACGACAAGCAATTCGTCCGCAATTGGCTCAAGGCCAACTGGGATATGACGGGGGAGACCCCGCACCTGCCCGCCGAGGTCATCGATGGCACGTCCGAGCGCTATCGCGAGGCCTTCCAGATCATCACGGGGTCCCAGTTCACAAGCATGAAGGAGAACGCATAAGTGAGTACCCGTAGCGCCACGAACAAGCGCACGCAATCCCACGAGGTTACCGGGGTTGCGCGCAAGTCCGCCGCATCTGCTAAACCCGCCCGCCAGGCAGCGAGCTCCGTTCGCGTCGTGCCGGCTTCGTCTAAAGCTCGCCGCAAAGAGCTCGAGAAGGGTGAAAACCTGGAAGGCCTTTCCAAGGAGGAGAAGCGCGCCCGCAAGGCCAAACAGCGTGCTCGCGAGGATCGTATCTACACGGTGTCGAATATTCTCCTCAAGCAGGACGAGGACTACACCAAGCGCCGTCGTATCTGGTGGGCCGTGCTCGCCATCGGCATGGTACTCGTCGTGGCAATTGGGGCTTCGCTCTACTTCGCTCCCGGCGGCACGGTGTCCAGTCCCGTCCAGATGGTCGGCATCGTTTTGTCCTATGTCATCATTCTGGGTGATTTTATCTATGACTTCGTTCGTATTCGTCCCCTGCGCAACATGTACCGCACGCAGGCCGAGGGCATGTCCGAGAACAAGCTCAACGCTCTTATCGAGCGCGCAGCTGCCGAGGAGGACAAGAAGGACTCCAAGAAGAAGTAGCGTTTGCATACATACTTATCGCTAAGATATAAGGCGCGTCGTTTTTGCGGCGCGCCTTTTTACTGTTCTATAGATAGATGGAGTGGCACATGATTCGAGCTGCCCTGACGGTCGAAGAGGCTCTGGAGGGTATGAAGGCCCTGGAGCCCAAGATTAAAAACTACGCGCGCCTGGTCGTCCGCAAGGGCGTAAACGTCAAGCCCGGCCAGGAGGTCGTCGTTCAGTCTCCGGTCGAGTGCGCGCCGTTTGCGCGCGTGGTGGTCGCGGAGGCCTATGCTGCCGGCGCCGGCCACGTGACGGTCATTTGGGCCGATGATGCCGTGACGAGGCTCACGTACGAGCATGTCGAGAAAGGCTATTTTGAGCAGACGCCCGAGTGGAAACGCATGCAGCTGGATTCCTTGGCCCAGGATGGTGCCTGCTTTGTCTTTATCGAGGGTGCGGATCCTGCGGCCCTCAAGGGCATCGATCCAGTCAAGCCGGCCGCGGCATCCAAGGCGAGGAATACGCAGTGCAAAGTTTTCCGCCGTGGACTGGATTACAACATCAATCCGTGGTGCATCGCCGGCGCTCCGGTCGTGGCTTGGGCGCACGAGGTGTTCCCGGGAGACGCCGATGAGGTTGCAATCTATAAGCTGTGGAATGCGATTCTGCACACCGCTCGCGCCGATGGCCAGGACCCAGAGAGCAACTGGGAACTCCATGACGCCGCATTCGAAAAGAACCTGCGTTTCCTGAACGACAATCGTTTCGACCGCCTGCATTACACCGCGGCAAATGGAACCGATCTGACGATTGGCATGACGAAGGGTCACGAGTGGGCCGGCGGCAAGGGCAAGACGCCCGATGGGCACCCCTTCTTCCCCAACATTCCCACCGAGGAAGTCTTCACTTCGCCCGATCGCATGCGCGCCGACGGTATCGTGTACTCGGCCATGCCGCTCATCCACCACGGCAATAAAGTCGACGATTTTTGGATTAAGTTCGAGGGCGGCCGCGTGGTGGGCTACGACGCCCGCGTGGGCAAGGCAACGCTCGCAAGTATCATCGATACTGACGAGGGCGCTGCTCACCTGGGAGAGGTCGCGCTCATTTCCAAGAACACGCCGATCCGCGAAAGTGGTGTTCTGTTCTACGATACGCTCTATGACGAGAACGCTAGCTGCCATCTCGCGCTAGGTGTCGGTTTCCCCGAATGTATCGAGGGTGGGTATGACATGTCCAAGGAGGAGCTCCTGGAGCATGGCGTTAACGTCTCGAGCACGCACGTCGATTTTATGATCGGCACGGACGACATCGATATTGCGGGCATTACGCCTGATGGACGTGAAGTTGTGATTTTCCAGAACGGCCAATGGAGTTGGGAATAGTCCCAGACCGTGGTACAATGCCACCCGCGGGCCGTTAGCTCAGCTGGCAGAGCAGGGGACTTTTAATCCCAAGGTCCAGGGTTCGAACCCCTGACGGCCCACCCAAGATTGTTGAGACGGTCAACTCCGGTTGGCCGTCTTTTTTGTTGCCGGTGCACGGGTTCGAACCCGTCGGGGCGCGGAGCTGAGTAAACGCGTGAGCGTTTGCCAGTGCAGCGCGCAAGGCGCGAAAGCGCCGCAGCGGCCGCCTGCGGAGCAGGCTGAACCCCTGACGGCCCACCCAAAGAAAGGAAAAAGAAATGAAAACAGATAGATACGGAATTAGCGGCAGCACATTAAAGATAATAGCGGCCATCTCGATGGTTCTCGATCATGTAAGCAGGATCGTCCTGACCAATGGAATCATGACTCACGCATCGTACAATCAGATATCAGACGAACAGTGGGCGATTCTAAGCGAGGCTTCGGATGTGCTTCATGTTTTTGGCAGAATTGCATTTCCCTTATTTTGCTTTTTGATAGTTGAGGGATTTTTGCATACTCATGACATAAAGAAGTACCTGCGAAATATGCTTGTCTTCGCAATCATTGCGGAGCCCATATACGATTTCGTTCAAACCGGGCAGCTATTTGACCTTCGGCAACAGAATGTTATGTATGAGCTCCTGCTTTCCTTGGTCTTTTTGATTATTCTGGAAAAGATACAAAGTCTTTCAAAATGGAAGAGGCACATTGCAGAAATTGCTCTGATTGTTTTGACAGCACTGGCAGCTGAATACACTAAGCTGGATGGCGGTGTGTATGGCATTCTGCTTGTGGCTGCATTCTATTTATTCCACGACAGCAAAGCTAAGATGTTCTTTGCTGCAGTATGTGCAGTGCTCCTTTCGTCATGCCATATAATTGGCGGCGGATTTGAGTTCACTACAGCTAATATTTTTAATCCTGATGTTGCCGCCGCGATAATTTCGTTGTTGCTTATCAATCTTTATAATGGCAAGCGAGGGCTGAAGCTGAAATATTTCTTCTACATTTTCTATCCGGCACATCTTGCTCTGCTTTATGGTGTCTCGCTTATTGTTTTGAACTGTCTTTAAAAACTCTCAAACAAGTCTCTGAAAGCAGAAACAAATTGACCCTAAGACTGCTTGTGAATTTCCGGAAGACCTGAGAGATGCGAGGGTAGACAACGAGGGCTGCAGAAAGATGCTTCTCAGTTCTCTGGCGGATCGCATGAATCTGTATGAGGATCACTTCCACACACTCATTGATAACAGTGATAAACACGGCAGATTCTCAAAACATGAGACTGCGAAGGTCGAAAGATGCTTCGAAAGCATGAATGGCAGCGAGAAAACGAGTTCGGAAGCACCCTCTGGATGCTCCAGCACAGAATAGAAAGCGGTCAACTTCGGTTGGCCGTCTTTTTTGTCGCCCTTTCATGGGTTCGAACCCGTATCCATCTATATATAAGAACGCTTGGCGAACAAAACCCGCCTTTTACCGATGGGAAACAAATAGCTGATGCCTTTGGAGTAAAGTAGCGCTCCAGAGATGACCGATGTCTCAATACTCATAAAACAGCTGGTCATCGCCAATATCAGAAGTCAATGCTTCAGTTTTAACCTCAGTGATGCGACTGAGGGACCTATTTATTTGTGAACAAAATATGGAGTGCGCGATTCCCGCCCACGGGGCCCCTCCGGTCTGGCAATATATCTCCTTGCCGCGCGGCCCGGTCGGACCGGATCAGCCGCGGGGCGTGCACCTTGAGAACCGGATACTGCGAGGATGGGCACTTACTTCAGTGTCGC
>CAUESV010000009.1 GCA_959020715.1 uncultured Collinsella sp.
GAGCACAACCTTGCCAAGGTTGGGGTCGCGGGTTCGAGCCCCGTTGTCCGCTCCAAACGCAGCAGCCCGACTACTACGGTAGCCGGGCTTTTTCGTACCCATCGCCTGGGCTCGAACCCGAGAGGGAGCGAGCGTTTTGGGTCGTGGCTGTGGCGTTGTTTGCCGCGAATGTCCGCTTTGGGCGTATCATCGTGGGGATCTCGCAAAACCTCGTTGCAAGGGAGATGCGCCCCATGGCTACAGAAAAGTCTTCTTCGCGCTCATGGATGTCCGACGCCGCGATCTATCAGATCTACCCGCGCTCGTTTAAGGATTCGACTGGTTCGGGTCTGGGCGATATCGCGGGCATTACCCAGCAGATGGACTATCTTGAGCGACTGGGTATCGAGGCCATCTGGCTGAGCCCGTTTTACCCATCGCCTCTTGTCGATGGTGGCTATGATGTGGCGGACTACTGCGATGTCGACCCACGTCTCGGCTCGCTTGACGACTTTGATGACATGATCGCTGCGGCTCACGCGCGCGGCATCAAGGTCATCGTCGACATCGTGCCCAACCATTCATCCAACCAGCACCCCTGGTTCAAAGCCGCTCTTGCCGCCGGCCCCGGATCGCCCGAACGCGCCCGTTATATCTTCCGCGATGGTCGCGGCGAGCACGGTGAGCTGCCTCCCACCAATTGGAATGCCAACTTTGGCGGCCCCGCTTGGACGCGTGTTGCGGACGGTCAGTGGTATCTGCACATGTTTACGCCCGAGCAGCCGGACTTTGACTGGTCATGCCCCGAGGTTCATGCGCTCTTTTGCGACGTCCTGGCGTTTTGGAGCGATCGAGGCGTCGATGGCTTTCGCATTGATGTGGCGCAAGGTCTCGCCAAGGATCTCGACCGCGATGACCTCGACCGGTGGCATCTCGCCGAGGGCGATGACATGGTTGACGACGGCACCCATCCGCTGTGGGACCGCAATGAGGTCCACGAGATCTATCGCGAGTGGCGCCGCGTGTTCGACCGCTATAATCCGCCGCGCAGTGCCGTTGCCGAGGCGTGGGTGCTGCCCGAGCGCCAGTATCTCTATGCGCGTCCCAGCGAGCTTGGCCAGACATTCAACTTTGAGTTTGCCAAGGCCACTTGGACCTATGATGACATGCACACTGCAATCGAGAAGGGCTTGAAGGCAGCCGTCGAATCCGATTCCGCCTCGACCTGGGTACTCTCCAACCACGACGTGCCGCGCGTGGCGACACGCTATGCCCTGCCGCAAATCAAGGCGACGCGCTACCACCAGATTGCGCTCGACTGGCTCTTACGCGACGGGTCGTCTTATGACGAGGACCGTGAACTCGGCGAGCGCCGCGCGCGGGCAGCCCTTTTGCTTGAGCTGGCGCTTCCGGGCTCGGCATACATGTATCAGGGTGAGGAGCTCGGCCTTTTTGAGGTGGCTGACATTCCGTGGGCCGCACTCGAAGATCCCAGTGCGGCCAATACGCACGGACCGAAGCGCGAGAAGGGGCGCGACGGCTGTCGCGTGCCCCTGCCGTGGGTGGCGGCGGACGATCCCGCGCAGGGCGGATCGTTTGGGTTTTCGCCGGCAGACGCCGATGCGGCGCCCCATCTGCCGCAGCCTGCATGGTTTTCCGATTATGCTGCCGATAAGGAAGAAACGGACCCGACATCGATGCTTGCGCTCTATCGTGACGCCCTCTGGCTGCGGCGCAAGCTGCGCGGGTGCGCCAACGATCTTGCGTGGCTCGATCTTGACGGGCGCACCGGTCTTGCGGATGGTGCCGAGGGCGCTGAGGGCGGCGTCATCGCCTATCGCCGCGATAACGGCTGGGCGTGTGTGACGAACTTCGGTGCAGCACCCGTGGAGCTGCCGGCGGGCAGGGTCCTGCTCACCTCATCACCGCTTGCAGACGGCAGGCTCGCGCAGGACAGCTCTGCCTGGATCATGCTCGGTGAGATGTAGGGGCATCTCGCTGCGAGCCTGCGTTTGTTCGCGCCTTTCGTGACGACTGATGCCCTCGCGAGAGCGTCGCAAAACTTTTCAAAAAAAGTTCTTGCATAGGATGCGGGCATCACGTAAGATTAATCCTCGTAAGCGGACATGGCTCAGTTGGTAGAGCACAACCTTGCCAAGGTTGGGGTCGCGGGTTCGAGCCCCGTTGTCCGCTCCATTTGGGCGTTTAGCTCAGGGGGAGAGCGCTTCCCTGACACGGAAGAGGTCAGAAGTTCAAATCTTCTAACGCCCACCAAATGTTCGCAGCTCAGAGGCTATGTCCTCTGGGCTGTTTTGTTTTACCATAAAACGCACCACAAAATAGACCACCAAAATTCGACTTTTTTGATCTTCCGGGATGCTTCTCAGTAGTCATCCGAGGAAACTCTCATCTTCTCCGTTTGCATGCATATATCTTTCAAGGATTCGTACCGCGGTTGCATGAGGCTTGGCAAGGCACGACCGCAACATGTTGGTCAAGCATAATCTTTTGGATTCTTTTGGCGTGAGCGGCTTGGTTTTGGTAGGATTTGTCAGCGGCTTGACTAAGGGGGTTTTATAACTGCCATGCAGGTAGCCGTGTTGGTAACGTTTTACCGACTTGCCAAGAACCCCTCATAATTAATGCGTCTGCAAAATGACTAATTGCTTTGACCTGCTGAAACACTATATGTTGTGTTTGACCTAAAAAAAGAATACAGGATATAGATGCCTCTTTGTCGTATGATAGATGGCGGACAGAGAACGAGAACCTTATTCGCCCCATTTGGATAGATCTTTGAGCCCCTTGATTGGCTGCGAGGATTGTCCGCATGAGGGACTATGGTTATCGAGAACACAGATTGCGCGACGGCGCCGCAAGACAGGGGCACGCCCTGCCGGGCATCGTTTGGCTCTGAAGCGCAATGAGACTACGACGCGAAAGAGGCAAGAGGATGAAGATCATCAAGCGCAGCGGCACCGAGGTTGTCTTTGACATCGATAAGATCGTCAATGCCATCCGTGCCGCAAACTTGGAGGTCGAGGAGAGCTCTCGTCTTACCGACCGCCAGGTGGTTTACGCGGCACAAAACGTCGCCGAGGCATGCGAGAACGCGGGCCACACTGTTTCGGTCGAGGAGATTCAGGATTTGGTCGAGGACGAGATCATGCGTCTCGACTGCTACGAGGTTGCCCGCCACTACATCATCTATCGCTATGTTCAGAGCCTGAAGCGCCAGAAGAACACGACCGATGACAAGATCCTGTCGCTGATCGAGTGCAACAACGAAGAGGTTAAGCAGGAGAACTCCAACAAGAACCCGACCGTCAATTCCGTTCAGCGTGACTACATGGCCGGCGAGATCTCCAAGGACCTGACCCAGCGTGTGCTGCTGCCCCAGGAGATTGTGGATGCTCACAATGAGGGTCTGATTCACTTCCATGATTCGGACTACTTTGCCCAGCACATGCATAACTGCGACCTGGTGAACCTGGAGGATATGCTCCAGAACGGTACTGTTATTTCGGGCACGCTGATCGAGAAGCCGCACAGCTTCTCGACTGCCTGCAACATCGCGACGCAGATCATCGCTCAGGTTGCTTCCTCCCAGTACGGTGGCCAGTCGATTTCGCTGACCCATCTTGCCCCGTTCGTCGAGGTGAGCCGTCAAAAGATTCGCGGCGAGGTCGCCCGCGAGCTCGAGGAGCTTGGCGTTTCCGCATCTCCCGAAAAGGTCCGCGAGGTTGTTGAGGACCGCCTGCGTGACGAGATCCGTCGCGGCGTTCAGACGATTCAGTATCAGGTCGTGACCCTTATGACCACGAATGGCCAGGCGCCGTTCGTGACGGTCTTTATGTATCTCAATGAGGCCCGTACGCCCCAGGAGAAGCACGACCTTGCCATGATTGTGGAGGAGACGCTTCGTCAGCGCTATGAGGGCGTTAAGAACGAAGCCGGCGTGTGGATCACCCCGGCGTTCCCCAAGCTCATCTACGTGCTCGAGGACGATAACGTTCACGAGAATTCCCCGTACTTCTACCTGACCCAGCTGGCTGCTAAGTGCACCGCCAAGCGCATGGTGCCCGACTACATCTCCGAGAAGAAGATGCGCGAGCTCAAGCTGTCGAAGGGCGAGACCGCGGGCAACGGCGACTGCTATACCTGCATGGGTTGCCGCAGCTTCCTGACGCCCGACCGCTCCGGTAACGGATTTAACAACGTGGCCAACGCGCTGAACTATGACCCGAACAAGCCCAAGTACTACGGTCGCTTTAACCAGGGCGTTGTGACCATCAACCTGCCCGATGTCGCGCTGAGCTCGCATCAGGACATGGATAAGTTCTGGAAGATCTTCGACGAGCGCCTTGAGCTGTGCCACCGCGCCCTGCTGTGCCGTCATGAGCGTCTGATGGGCACGCTTTCGGATGCCGCACCGATTCTTTGGCAGTACGGTGCCCTCGCCCGCCTGAAGAAGGGCGAGACGATCGACAAGCTGCTCGTGGGCGGTTACTCCACCATTAGTCTGGGTTATGCCGGCCTGTATGAGTGCGTCAAGTACATGACGGGCCACAGCCACACCGAGAAGGAGGGCACGCCCTTTGCCATGGCCGTCATGCAGCGCATGAACGACAGGTGCGCGGAGTGGAAGGCTGCAAGCGACATCGATTTCTCGCTGTACGGCACGCCGTTGGAGTCGACGACCTACAAGTTCGCCAAGTGCCTGCAGCGCCGTTTTGGCATTATCCCGGGCGTGACGGACAAGGGCTACATCACCAACAGCTACCACGTCCACGTGTCCGAGGAGATCGACGCATTCGACAAGCTCAAGTTCGAGGGTATGTTCCAGCAGCTTTCGCCGGGCGGTGCCATCTCCTACGTCGAGGTTCCCAACATGCAGGACAACCTCAAGGCTGTCATTCGCGTGATGCAGTACATCTACGACAACATCATGTACGCCGAGCTCAACACCAAGAGCGACTACTGCCAGGTGTGCGGCTATGACGGTGAGATCAAGATTGTCGAGGATGACGGCAAACTGGTGTGGGAGTGCCCCAACTGCGGCAATCGTGACCAGGAGAAGATGAATGTCGCCCGTCGCACGTGCGGTTACATCGGTACCCAGTTCTGGAACCAGGGTCGAACCGAGGAGATCCGCGACCGCGTGCTGCATCTCTAATAACCATCCCAGGCCGCCCCGTAGCGAGGCCCCGGACCTTTACTCGCTATTTCGGACAGTCCTGGCTCACGACGGAGGCGCCACTGGCGCCTCCTGTTCGTGCGGAACTCATATCGAGCAAAGGTCCGGGGCCTCGCTACGGGGCGGCCAAGTTGACGTAGCGGAGATGCGGTTCGCGGTCTGCTCACTCCTCGAAGTTCTTAGCGGAAATAATTCGAGCTGCAGCTGCGATTTACTTGCGATGGCGGTTGAGCCGCAACCCAGTTTTTATTAGACCTCGAACCCTATACTCGATGTTCGCTTCGTTCATTGAGTTACCCTTTGCATGAGGCCGGGACATATCGTCCCGCCCGCAGTTTCGCAGGCCGAAGGCCGAGAATGTTTGAGGACGGGATGATATGTCCCGGCCTCCCGGGAGAGTTACCTATGAACTACGCGAACATTAAGTATTTCGACATTGCTGATGGGGAAGGCGTTCGTACTTCTCTGTTTGTGAGCGGGTGCCGTCGTGGGTGCAAGAATTGCTTTAACTCTGTCGCGTGGGACTTTGCTGCGGGTGAGCCGTTCGATCGTGCCGTCGAGGACAAGATTATCGAGAGTCTCGATCATCCCTTTATCGATGGCCTGACGATTCTGGGCGGCGAGCCTATGGAGCCCGAGAATCAGGCGGGGCTCGTTGACTTTATCGAACGCGTGCGTGCGGCCTATCCCGCGGGGTCGGGCAAGACCATTTGGTGCTTCACCGGCGACGTGCTCGAGGAGCTTATGCCGGGTGGTCGTCACCATACCGAGGCGACGGACCGTATCCTTGCCTGCCTCGATATGTTGGTGGACGGCCCGTTCGTTCAGGATTTGTACGATATCTCGTTGCGCTTTAGGGGCTCGAGCAATCAGCGCGTGATTGATATGAACGCCACGCGCGCCCGTGCTGTGCGCGAGGGCGTTGCGCTTTGCGACGCTGTGGAGCTTTGGCGGGACGATCCGGTCTATTCGACCCATACTATGTAGCTTGTGGCCGATGCCAAAGGGCGTGGTACCATAGTGCGAACGTGAAATCGGAAAAGTGAGGCCCAGATGGTCGATCAGGAAAAAGTCGAGGCCGCCATTAAGCTGTTGCTTGAGGGCATAGGCGAGGACCCAACTCGTGAGGGCCTGCTGGAGACCCCGGCGCGCGTTGCCCGTATGTATGGTGAGATCGCCGGCGGTATGGATCAGAGTGCCGAGGAGCACCTGTCCAAAACCTTTGCCGTCGCTTCGAACGACTTGGTCATTGAGCGCGACATTACGTTTTACTCGCTGTGCGAGCACCATCTGCTGCCGTTTTATGGCAAGGCTGCGATCGGCTATATCCCTAACGGTCGCGTGGCGGGTCTGTCTAAGCTCGCTCGCACGGTTGAAGTCTATGCCCGTCGTCTGCAGCTGCAGGAGCAGTTGTGTGCACAGGTTGCCGATGCTCTCATGGAATATCTTGCTCCCCAAGGGGCGATTGTGCTGATGGAAGCCGAGCACATGTGCATGACGATGCGCGGCGTGCAAAAGCCCGGCACCAAGACCGTGACGCTCGCTCGCCGCGGCGTCTTTGAGACCGATCCCGCGCTCGAGGAGCGGTTCTTTAGGATGCTGGGCCGTTAGCATGAGGGTCGTCAACGACTTTACATCGAAGACCGATGAGGGGACGTCGCGTCGCGGCTTTATGGCTTCGGGCCTGACTCCCTTTGGTGCCATGCCTCGCATTGATTACATTTGTGCCAACGGGCTGTTCCGTCGGCACCTGGGCAACATTGCACAGTTGGAATCGGGGCGCATCTTCTGCCGCCACGGTATTGACCACCTGCTGGATGTCGCTCGCATTATGTGGATCAAGAATCTCGAGGAACAGCTCGAATTTGACCGCGAGGTCATCTACGCCACGGCACTTCTTCACGATATCGGCAAAGATGAACAGTATGAATCGGGTATATCCCATGATGTTGCAAGCGAGCGCGTCGCTGATGCAATTCTCGGCGGCATGCCCGATGACGTGGCGTTTGAGCCGGCCGATGCCGCAGCCATTAAGACGGCCATTCTGGGCCATCGAAAGCTGCGCGTGAACAGCCAACCGCTCGAGCGCCTGCTCTATGCAGCCGACAAAGCGTCGCGCGCCTGCTTTGCATGCCCCGCGCGCAATGCTTGCAACTGGAGCGATGATAAAAAGAACCTGTCGATTCGCGTGTAGTTAGTTTACGCGGTCGGGGTTCTAAACGAAGGAGACGATCGCGATGAGCAACAAGAAACTGCCCGAGAATGCAACCAAGACTGAAGGCGCCGAGCTCGCCCGCCGTGGAAGGGGCGAAATATCCACCGCAACGGCGGTTCCCCACGTGAGCTATGACGATCTGCGCCATGCTGACCGCATTACTATCGACGGTCTCGAGGTCTTTGCCAACCACGGCGTGTATCCCGAAGAGAACGCGCTGGGCCAGAAGTTCATCGTGTCCTTGGTGCTCTATGCCGACCTGCGTGCAGCGGGGGAGCACGATAACCTGGACGCTTCGATTGACTACGGCTCGGTGTGCCACGATGTCGATGGCTATCTGCGCGAGCATACGTTTAAGCTCATCGAGGCTGCAGCCGAGGGTGTGGCCCAGATGCTGCTGCGTCGTTACCCCCTGCTGCTTGGCGTGCACGTTAAGCTCGATAAGCCTTGGGCGCCCGTCGGTCTTCCCCTGGCAAGCTGCGGTGTCGAGATCGAGCGTGTGCGCTAACCGACTCTAGAGCTCGTTGGCGGGCGGTTTTTTGAGCCGCTGCGACAGAGCCCTGTTGTTGGGGCAGTACGTGTCGAGCAGCGCGTGAAACCGATGATTGTGGCTCGGTTCGAGCAGGTGGACGAGCTCGTGGGCGACAACCATGTCAAGGCACTCGACGGGGTAGGCGGCAAGTTCTCGTGCGATGCGAATGGCGCCGGTTTTGGGCGTGCATGATCCCCAGCGCGTTTTCATGCTGCGCACGGAAACGCGGGAAACGGCGACACCCATTGCGATTTCGTACGCGCGCACCATATCGCGCAGCGCCGTGGTGACCTCGGATGCATAGAGCTGGTCGATGCGGGTCTGGAGCTCATCGGACGTCAGGCCGTCGAGGGTTGCGCGCCGCTTGGCCTGTGGGCGTTCGTTCGATTTGTCGGCACCCATAAAACTTGCGAAGGTGGCCTGCTTGGGCCGCGGTGCGGGTGATGCAAAGTTGCGATCGAGCGCATCTTGTACCGTGATGGGCTTGCCCCAAAGTGCAATGATGGACGAGGGGCTGAGCGGCTCTCGCGCCGTCGCCTGACGTTGCTCGCGCTGGGCAAGTCGTCTGATAATCCAGGCGCTGTTGCGCTTCACAAACGCTTCGATACGCTCGCGGCTGGCGCCGAGCGGTGCGCTGGCGTGGACCTCACCGCTCGATGTGACGCGCAGGTTGAAGTTTTTGACGCGCTTTTTGGTAACGACGACGGGGATGGGAGTCCCATCCGGTTGGGGTAGGAAAAGCGTAAATTGCTGCGTCAAAAGTGGTCCTTCAGATTGGGGACGGGCCGGCATGTCGACCGTTCGGCATGCCGGCCCGCTCAGGGGATGTGAAATTAATAACGCTCAAAGAAGGCAAGGGCATTATCGCTGCAGAGCTTCTGCATCACGGTCTTGCCAAAGTGCTTGGAGAGCATGTTCTGGAACTCGGGCATCTTGCTGGCATCGGAGAGGAAGGCGGGCACCGTGGCACCGTCCCAGTCGCCGCCGAGCGCGATGGCGTCCTCGCCGCCCAGGTCGAGCCAGTGCTCGATATGTGCCGCCAGCTGGTCGAAGGTGACGTCTGCGGCTGTCTTGTCGGTTGCGTCGTTGGAAAGGAACTCGCTGCAGTAGTTGAGGCCGACGATGCCACCCATGTCGCGAATGGTGCGGAACTGGTCGTCGGTGAGGTTGCGCTTAACGCCGCAAACTGCACGAGAGTTGGAGTGGCTGGCGACGAAGGGACGTGTGGCGTGGGCGACAACCTCGTCAAAGCACTCATCGTTGAGGTGGGAGACGTCAAGCACCATGCCGGCGTGCTCCATCTGCGTAAGTGCCTCGATGCCGGCGGCGGTGAGGCCGGCGTGGGTATCGTGTCCGCTCGCGAGCGGTCCCTGCGCATTCCAGCTGAGCGATGACATGAGTACGCCCAAGCTCTTGAGCACCTCGATCAGCGCGGGGTCCTCGGCAAAGAACGTGGCGTTT
The DNA here is from genome assembly GCA_959020715.1 of uncultured Collinsella sp. GTDB lineage: Bacteria > Actinomycetota > Coriobacteriia > Coriobacteriales > Coriobacteriaceae > Collinsella. The sequence continues at coordinate 9,385 of CAUESV010000009.1, forward strand.
TCGATGGTGTGGATGCAGGCGACCTTGCCGTCTTTGAGCGCGGGGCGAATGTCTGCCGCGCTGCGTACGTTGACCATGCGGTCGTGGTTGAGCATTGCCTGGCCGCTCATATGCGCCATGATCTGCGCCTGGAAGCGCGCGGCGTGGGCGGTGGGAATCTCATCGGGGACAAACGTGGCGAAGCACTGTGCCCATGGCGTGTTGCCGATCTTTGCGAGCGAGATGGCGCAGGCGTTGCCCTCGATGAGGTCGAAATCTTGCGGATGCGTTTCGTCGCCGGGGAAATAACCGTCGGTGCCGGCGGTAAAGCGCAGGTCGAGATCGAGCGTGGCCCAGCCGATGCGGTCGGCGGTGTCGCAGTGTAGGTCAAATACGGGATATGCCATGGTTCCTCCGGTTGCAGCGTTTCTTTGCAAACTGTCATTGAATTGTATGACTAGGGTATAGTTAGCGCCATATGTTCACGGCGGCCCGCGTTGCGCGCCGCCCTTATCACGGAGGTTACCATGTCCAACCAGGGCAAGAAGGTCAAGACTCATTATCGCGGCACGCTCGACGACGGCACGCAGTTCGATAGCTCCTACGATCGCGGCGAGCCGCTGGAGTTCACCTGCGGCGCCGGTCAGATGATCAAGGGCTTCGACGCCGCTGTTGTCGACATGCAGGTGGGCGAGAAGAAGACCGTGCACATTCCTGCTGCCGATGCCTACGGCGAGCACAATCCCGAGATGGTTATTACCTTCCCGGCCGAGCAGGTTCCCAACATCGAGCAGATCGAGAAGGGCATGAAGCTCTTCCTGTCCACGCCGAGCGGTATGCCCGTCCCCGCCGTCGTCATTGACGTGACGCCCGAGGCTGTGACGCTCGACGCCAACCACGAGCTGGCCGGCAAGGACCTCAACTTTGATATCGAGCTCGTCGAGGTCGAGGGTTAGAGTATGCCTGAACGCTTGGTTTCGACGACATGCTTGGGAAATCTCAACGATCCGTCTTATGAACTCCTGCTTCGCCGGAAGTTGGGCGGCGTCTTTGAAGTTGACGAGCTGCTGCTCGATTGGGACCAGGCTGATGTATGCGCGCTTGTGGGCGTGACGGAGCTGGGGCGCACGGTCGATGTTCGGCTGGATACTGCCGACGGCGGTCGTCTTGCCGACGGTGACGTGCTCGCTATCGACCACACGGGTGCGGTGCCCGTGGTGGTTGTCGTACGTCTGCGCAGCGCCGAGGTTTATTTGGTCGAAGTTGACCGCATGGACCCGATTGCGCTCGCGCATGCGTGCTGGGAGATCGGCAATATGCATACGCCGCTTTTCCGAGGCGATTCGGACGAGCATACCGTGCGCATGTATACGCCGGTGCAGCCTGTTTTGGGCCGCATGCTCCGGGGCGTCGAGGGCGTTCGGCTCTCGGTGGTTACCCGTGAACTCGATTCGGACCGGCGCTTTGCGTCGAGTGCGGCGGATGCCGTTGTGAGTATGGCTCCAGACTTTACGATCGTAAAAAAGGCGCGCGGTTAACGTGCGTATGAGTAAGACGGACTTTGAGAGGCGGCTATTCAAAGTCCGTCTTACTGTTGATAGGAGGCTTTGGGGGAAGCATATGGGTCTTGAGGGAATCAAGCTGATTGCATGCGATTTGGACGGCACGTTGCTGCATCCGGGGGAGCGCGAGCCGCGTTCCGAGGCCTTTGAACTCATCGATGAGCTGCATCGTCGCGGTATCGTGTTTATGCCGGCGAGCGGCCGTCAATATGCGAGCCTGCGCTACCTGTTTGCCCCGGTGGCCGATGAGCTCGCCTATGTATGCGAAAACGGAGCCCTGGTGATGAGCGAGGGGCGTGCCGTTGTCAAGCGTTCCATGGAGCGTAGCCTTGCTATGGATATCGCGAATGCCGTGGTTGCGTATCCCCATGCCGACGTGACCCTTTCGTGTGAGGGACACCTCTACACCATGAGCGGCAACGATGCGTTCGTCGACCATTTGCGCTATGAGGTCCATTGTGATGTGGCGGTAGTCGACCGTCCCGAAGACATTGACGAGGACGTCATTAAGATTGCCTTCCAGACGCCCGAGGTGAATCAGCCGGCGGCGCTGGAGTATTTTGTGCGTCGCTTTAGCGATCGGGTTGATGTGATGACGTCGGGAACCGAGTGGACGGACTTTATCGGCTTTGGTTCGGGCAAGGGTTCCGCGCTTGCCGATTACGGTCGTGCCCTGGGAATTTCGCCCGATGAGATGATGGCGTTTGGCGATAACGAAAACGACCGCGACATGCTCAACGTAGTGGGCCATCCTTATCTAATGGAGAGCTGCAATCCCTCTATGCGCGGCATCAACGACCGCGTCCGCTACGCGCGCACGGTCGAAGAAGAACTGCGCCGCCTGCTCGCCGAGTAGATATATGTGGCATGCCTAGGAATCTCTTTTTGCTGCAGAGTGCAGAAAGGTGGATTTTAAGGCATGTCCCAAACATCTACCGGCAGTCGGGGCAGAGACCCTCGAAGATGGTGTAGTGCGACGTGACGTGCCAGCCGATTTGCTCGGACGCCTTGGCGTCGAGCTGGGCATCGAAGGGGAGCGGTACGTCGATGACGCGGCTGCACGAGGTGCAGATGATATGTGCATGCGGCTCGATCGTGCGATCGAAGCGGCTACCGCCCGGCGTCTTGATGGAGAGAATCTCGCCGGCGTCGGCCAAGAGATTGAGATTGCGGTAGACCGTACCGCGGCTGATTTTGTCATCCTGCGCGCGCACGACGTTGTAGATTTCGTCGGCGGTGGGATGGTTATAGCTTTGGCGCACGGCGTCAAGAACCAGCTTTCGCTGCCTGGTATTCCTTCTTTGCACCGCCATGCGCCTCGCCTCTTTTCTATCAACGGTCGTAGGTAAATGATACCGTATTTAGCACACAATACTAATAACGAGGCGTGAAACCGTCTTCATTGGCAAGTGGGGCTCGGGCCTGGGCGTCTACGAGGCGAAAACGCGTTCCCATACGCTCGTAGGAGGCATGAAGCGCCTCGAGATGAGATAGGATATTTGCCGGAGCCCCCTGTATCTCCATCTCGACTGAGCCGTCTTCCATGTTACGCACCCAGCCGGTGAGCGCGCGTGCCTGCGCGAGGTTGGTGTTGGTAAAGCGAAAGCCAACGCCCTGGACTTGCCCCGCCCAGCGCAGGAAATAGCGCAGGGGAGTGTCTTGAGTGGCCTCGTCGCTTGCGAGCACAGTAAGCCTGCGGCGCAGCTCGAGCTCGACGTTTGATGGTTTTTGAGGCTCTCGACTGCCGCCGGTGACGCTGGAGAAGAACGTATCGAAGAGGCCCATAGCTATGCCTGCTTGCCTGCGTCGGCCGGGAAGGTTATGCCGGCCTGCTGGCGCACGGCATCCATGATGCGCAGTGAGACGAGTGTGACATCGCGGTAGTGGCCAAGCTCGTGGCGTCCCGCCGGGGTCTCCCAAATCTCTTCCTTAACGTTATCGATGCCGCCGATGGCGGTGATAAAGTCTGTGAGTTCGTATTCCATAGTGTTGCTCGATTTGGGCAGGTCGAGCACGCGGCCGTTGTCTCCCTGTTCGCGCGGTGCCTCGGTCGCCGAGCCGCGTACGACGTCGCCGCGATAGTCGATGCGGACGTTGCGGGGCGTGGACAGATGGTCGATCTGGATAGTGCCACGCTCGCCTTCGATCTGCGAGGGCAGCAGGTCATTCGTAATTTTGGAGTGCGTGAGCTCGACGGAGATACGGCCACCGCCGTAGCTGGCGAGGATGGAACCGCAGCCATCGATGGGGCCGTGCGTGAGCTGTCGCGTGGTGGGATCGAGCAGAGTGGTCATGCTCGTAAGGCCGGAGGGCATGCCAAAGATCTCGACCATGGGCTCGACGGTATAGACGCCAATGTCCATGAGGGAACCCGATGCCATATTGCAGTCGAAGATATTGGTGGCGCGTCCCGCGAGAATCTCGTTGTAGCGCGAGGAATACTTGCCAAAGCGCAATGAGGCGCGGCGGATGGGGGCGATCTCGCCCAGGGCGTCCTCGATGGCGTGGAAGGCGGGATCGTGGAGGGGACGCATGGCCTCGAGGGCCACGACACCTGCTGCCTCGGCAGCGCGGAAGACTTCCAGCGCCTGCGCTTCGGTGGCGCAGAAGGGTTTCTCGACGATGACGTGCTTGCCACCGGCGATGCAGGCAAGGGCCTGCTCGTAGTGGAGCGCATTGGGGCTGCCGATGTAGACGGCGTCGACGTCGTCGGCGGACGCAAGCTCGTCAAGTGCGGTGAAGTTACGCTCGCCGCCGTGTTCGGCGGTAAAGGCGGCGCCGCGCTCGGCATCGCGCGAGAGCGTGCCCACAAACGCGGCTTGGTCGTTGGCGTTGACGACCTGGATAAAGTCGTCGGTAATCATGGATGTGCCGATGGTCGCTATACGCAGCATGTATCCCCCTCGTGCCGTTCGGTTTACAGGATGAGTGTAGCGCGAGGGGGCAGGAAATAGCGTGCGAAAACGCCGTTACAGGTCGCTCTCGTTAAAGCCGGTATCGATATCGAGGTTGCTGCCGTCGGCCGCCGTGGTGGCGAGCTCATCGCAGCGTTCGTTGAGCTCGTGGCCGGCGTGACCCTTAACCCAGATGAACTCAACCTTGTGCTTGCTTTTGGCGGTGAGTAGGCGCTCCCACAGGTCGCGGTTCTTGACGGGCTGCTTGTTGGCGGTTTTCCATCCGCGCTTTTTCCAGCCGTCGATCCAGTGCTTGTTAAAGGCGTTGACGACGTACTGCGAATCGGAATGGACCTCGACCTCGCAGGGGCGGTTAAGTGCCTCGAGCGCCACGATGACCGCCATGAGCTCCATGCGGTTGTTGGTGGTCTTGGCGTAGCCGCGCGAAAGCTCGGAGGTGAAGGTCTTGCCGGCGGGGTTGGTGTATTTGAGCACGGCGCCGTAGCCGCCGCGTCCCGGATTTGATCGGGCCGAGCCGTCGGTATAGATGATGACCTTCACGGGCTTCCTTTCGTTGGGTACGTTTCGTGTGAGTGACCATTGTAGCGCCATGCCCGCCGGGGGCTAGCAATCTACGATTTCTACCCCGTCTTCCGACAGTTAGTTGGCATGGATGATGCGGTTGAGCTCGTCGAGGTATTGCTGCAAGAGGGGAGAGGGCTTGCGCTCGTCGTGCATGATATAGCCTACGTGCATCGTTGGGGCGTCTGCTAACGGGATCGATGCCATACCCCATTGCATTTCATTGGAGAGGACACCGGTCGACAGGGTGTAGCCGTTCGACGTGATAAGTAAGTTAGTAAGTGTTCCGCGGTCCGAGATTCGTATGTTGCGGTCGCAAGGGATATAGCTAAAAGGTTCCTCGGCGTAATAGAAGGAGTTTGAGGTCCCCTGTTCAAAGCTGTAGCGCGTATATGGTGTGAGGTCGGCAAGGGACAGCTGCGGGCGGCGGGCAAGCGGGTGGCGCTCGCTAACGAAGACGTGGACCGTCGCGTCGAAGAGGGGATGGAAGCTCGCGCGCGCATCGGCAAAAGCCTTCTGCAGAACGCGGGCGTTAAAGTCGTCCAGATAGAGGATGCCGATGTCGCTGCGAAATGCGCGGACGTCATCGATGATCTGCGATGTGGTGGTCTCGCGCATGATGAACTCGAATTTGCTGTCGCGGCAGCGCTCGACCACGTTGACAAAGGCCTCGACCGAAAAGGCGTAGTGCTGGGCGGAAATGGCGAGGCGGGCTTGCGGGGTGCCGCCGTCCTCGTAGCGCGCCTCGAGCATGTCGGCCTGCTCTACGACCTGGCGCGCATAGCCCAAAAGCTCGGTGCCGTCGTTAGTGAGCGTGACGCCGCGGCTGGAGCGCGTAAAGATCTCCAGATGGAGCTCCTGTTCCAGGCTTTTGACGGCGTTTGAGATATTGGACTGAGCGGTATAGAGGCGCTGAGCTGCGGCGTTGATTGAGCCGGACTCTGCCACGGCAATCAGAAAACGAAGCTGCTGAAGGGTCATCGACGCCATCCTTTCGATTGCTATCTACAAAACCGATAACAGGTTAGCGCTTTTAAGTGATTGACCGAGCGAAACAATGCTCGTACTATTCAAAACACACAAAGGCGGTAGGTAATTAAACCGACCACGGAACCGGGATGCGAAAGGAGGCCCGCATATGAATTGCTTACCAAGACGAATGCCGGGCTCCTGTTTGCGCCCGTCGGCGTGATCAGGAGGCAGCGACTTACTTCTCTCTAATTTATTTACTTTTGTTCGATCAAGGAGATCATCATGAGCCAGTTCATCAACAACCCCGAGCACACCTTTGGTTTCGATACCCTGCAGCTTCACGTTGGCCAGGAGAGCGCCGATCCCGCATCCGACTCCCGCGCCGTGCCTATCTACCAGACCACGAGCTATGTGTTCCGCAACTCCCAGCACGCCGCTGACCGCTTTGGCCTTGCCGACGCCGGTAACATCTACGGTCGTCTGACCAACTCCACCCAGGGCGTCTTTGAGGACCGTATCGCTGCGCTCGAGGGCGGCGTTGTTGGCCTCGCCGTCGCCTCCGGTGCTGCTGCCATCACCTATACCCTGCAGGCACTTGCCCAGGCCGGTGACCATGTGGTTGCCCAGAAGACCATCTACGGTGGCTCCTACAACCTGCTGGAGCATACGCTCTCCCAGTTTGGCGTCGAGACCACGTTTGTCGACGCTCATAACCTGGACGAGGTCGAGAGCGCCATCAAGGACAACACCACGGTCATCTATCTCGAGACGCTCGGCAACCCCAACTCCGACATTCCCAACATCGACGCCATCTCCGAGATCGCCAAGAAGCACGGTCTGCCGGTTGTCGTCGACAACACCTTCGGCACCCCGTACCTGTTCCGTCCGCTGGAGCATGGTGCCAACATCGTCGTCCACTCCGCAACCAAGTTCATCGGCGGCCACGGCACCTCGCTGGGCGGTGTGATCGTCGACGGCGGTAACTTCGATTGGAAGGCGAGCGGCAAGTACGCCCAGATCGCTGAGCCCAACCCCTCCTACCACGGCGTTTCGTTTGCCGAGGCTGCCGGTCCCGCCGCCTTCGCGACCTATGTCCGCGCTATCCTGCTGCGTGACGAGGGTGCCTGCATCAGCCCGTTCAACGCCTGGGTCCTGCTCCAGGGCACCGAGACTCTGTCGCTGCGCGTTGACCGTCATGTTGAGAACACCAAGAAGGTCGTTGAGTTCCTGGCTGGTGACAGCCACGTCGCCAAGGTGAACCACCCGAGCCTGCCTGAGCACCCCGATCACGAGCTCTATCAGAAGTACTTCCCACGTGGCGGTGCCTCGATCTTTACCTTTGAGATCAAGGGCGGCCAGGAGGCAGCTTGGAAGTTCATCGATCATCTGCAGGTGTTCTCGCTGCTCGCCAACGTGGCCGACGTCAAGTCGCTTGTCGTGCACCCGGCTACGACTACGCACTCCCAGCTCTCTGCCGAGGAGCTCGCCGAGCAGAACATCACGCCCTCCACGATCCGTCTTTCCATCGGTACTGAGAACGCCGAGGACATCATTTGGGATCTGAAGCAGGCCTTCGCCGTGCTGGACGAGTAAGGCGACTTGTGCAAGGACCCCTTGCGACTCGATAGGTATAACTGCATAAAATGCCTGCTCAAGGCGCCTGTGCGAACAATGGTTGCGCAGGCGCCTTTTTTGCATAAGCAGGGCGCTATTACAGGGTTTTTGGCATGCTTTATGCAGTCGAGATGTGGAAAACTCCTGTTGAGAGGATGTGAGTTTTACGCAAATGACGTGCACCTTTTGAGAAAAACCGCAGGTCGCGATTTGCTCGGGGTACTATGCAGCGCGATCGAATCACACGCAGCTCAAACGCAGCAAAAACGCACTTACGGAGGTTTCCAGCTACATGAGGATCGATTCACGAAAACCGAAAGTCGCCGCCCTTTCCGCCGCTCTGACCGTGGCACTTTTGGCGGGCGCCGGCGCAACCGATGCCCACGCGGCAACACTGTCCGACACGGTCGGATCCACGCCGTCCGAGGCGACGCTGATGCAGCCCGTCGACTATCGCGGCGACGGCTTTGGCTCCATGCAAGAGTGGAACGCCTCTATGGGGGCCAAGCGCGATTCCCTGGAGATGCGCGCTCAGATCATTATGAATATGTATGGCGACTATGCCACCGATGACGAGCGCGCTGTGCTGCAGGGCTGCATCGACGGTGCGGGTAACCTGTTGACGATGGGGGAGGTCGACGCCAAGTCGACCGAGCTCGATGAGCTGCGCACTGCGCTTGAGGATGCCAAGCGCGAAGCGCTCGAGGCTGCCGCCGAGGCGGAGGCTGCCGAGGTCGCCCAGGCTTCGTACTACAACGCCGGTTACACTCCGTCCTACGCGTCTGCCGCGTCCTACGCGAACGGATCGGGCCTGACGCGCTCTGCGGGTGTCAATAACTACAACGGGCGCCGCGAGACCTATTACAGCAGCAATGTGCTTTATCACTATCGCACGGGCGAATGGACTCAGGATTCTGAGGGCTTCTGGCGCGATTCCGACGGCTATTACGTTGTTGCCGCGGGCGATATGGCCCAGGGCTCGACCTTTACGGGCTCCAAGGGTGATTGCAAGGTCTATGACTCCGGCTGCGCTGCCGGAACCACCGACTACTACACCGGTTGGTAATTTTTCTGCATCACGGATATCTGGCGGACGGGCATCTTTACCGAGCTTTAGGGCAACGTAAGGACGTCCGTTCTATGTATGCGTTTGAGTTAACAGAGCCCTTACCGTGGCGGTACGCTGGGCGTATGGATGCGGGGCACACTGGTTCTTGAGAAATAAAGTCTTTCTCTTGGAGGAAGTGGTCTTGTGAATGCTCGAGATATCGCCGTTGCCGCCGTCGCGTTGACGCTTGGCTGCCTTGGTCCCACGGCCGCGCTCGTCGCGGGCATGCAGGGGACATGCGGGGCTGCTCCTATTGTGGTCGGCGCGCTGATCGCGGCCACGCTGATGGGAAGCGCGGGCGTGGTTCTTTGCCGCGATGACGAGGACGAGGTGCCGGAGTCGCAACGCTAGCTGTTGTGAGATTGGCCGCCGGTCATAGACGAAGATGAAGGCCGCCGCAGGGGAAAGGTCCCCTTGCGGCGGTTTTGCTGTTAAGACTGTTGAATGCGGCGCGTTGGCGCTACCAGCTTTTCTCGATATCGCGGATGCGCCGATAGAGCCACTCGTTTTGCGGTGCCTGGATATGGTGTTTGGCTGCGAGGCGGCAGATGGTGCCCGCGAACTCATCAACCTCGGTTTTGCGCCTTGCGATGCGGTCTTGAGCCATCGAGGGCATACCAGCGGGGTCGATTCCCTCGATGAGGTGCACCATTTGCGTCAGGTCTGCCTCGGTCAGCTCAACGCCCTCGGCGTTGGCGACCGCAAGCGTTTCGCGCATGGCGGAAACAAAGCAGCGACGCTGCTCGGAGCCCGGCTCCGTGGCGCTTCCGTAGGTCCCGCCGTAGGCCATGCAGGTCTGGTTGATGCCGTCGTTGAGCATGAGTTTGGCCCACATGCGGTGGGCGATGTCGTCCTCGACGGTATGGGCGATGCCGCAGCGCGTATAGAGCTCGTCGATAGCGGCGACGGTCGCGGGGTCGGTGCCGGCGGCTGCACCAAAGCGGATTTCGCCCGCATTGGTAAAGGTGAGCGCGCCGTCGAGGAATACGGCGTCCATGCCCTGGCAGATACCCAGGACGGTATGCTCCCAGCCAAAGCGTTCGGCAATCTTTTGCTCGCTCGTAATGCCGTTGCACAGCGAGGCGATGAGCGTGTTGGGTCCCACGACACGTTCCATAGTCTTGAGTGCTTGGTCGAGACCGGTGGTCTTGACTGTCAGGATGACCAGATCGGCGGGCGCTGCCTCGCTGGCGCGGACGGACGTGAGATCGCAAGGCTTTCCGTTGACGGTGAGCGCATCGCCCGCGTGACGCTCAAAACGGGCGTCATCCATAACGTATTCGACGGCGTCATTGCCGAGGGCCTTGGCAATCATGCTGCCGTAGAGCAGGCCGACGCCGCCCTTGCCGATAAAAGCGACCTTGTTGATCTGCATGTGAATCATCTCCCCATATAAAAGGCGCCCGCGTAAGGGGCACCTGATGGATTGTATGCTGCCAGGGTGATTGGTGGGTGCGCGGGGCGGCTGTTATGAAAAAGAAACTATTGCGCTGTGCGCTTATGCCGCGGTGCAGACCGCAAAGACGCGGGCGGGGTATCCGACGCCATCGCGGACCTTGGGAAAGGTGCAGAAGATGACGGCACCCGTGGCGGGAAGCTCGTCCAGATGGTCCATGACTTCGATCTGATAGCGGTCGACCGAGAGGATGTATTGCTCGCCGGGGTAGGGGTAGGCGTCCTCGCGCGTGGTGATGGTCGCCGGATCGGTATCTGCGGGCTCGTGGCCGATGGCGCCGATATTGCGTTCCTCTACAAGCCACTTGATGGCATCGAGGTCCCAGCCGGGGTAGTGGGGCTGGCCGTCCTCGTCCTTGTTTTCCAGATCGGCGAGCTTGGACCAGTCGGAGCGGAAGGCGACGAAAGCGTCCTCGGGAATGCGACCGTGCTCGTCCTCCCAAGTTTTGAGGTCATCGACGGTTAGGATAAAGTCGGGATTTGCGGCGCATTCCTCGTGCTTGTCGATCACGCAGAGCGGATGCATAAACTCGATGGGCTCGATCTCGCCAAGGGAGCGGCCGTCGACATGGAAGTGGCGCGGTGCATCGACGTGGGTGCCGTATTGCGAGGCGACCGAATATTGAAAGCAGCGCATGGGCGCGAGCATGTCCCCGGGCGTGTTTGGCAGATAGTCGAAGAGCTTGGTGGACTCAAACGGCTTAAAGCCAAACCAGTGCGGGGTGTCGCACGAGAGCGTGTGGGTGAGGTCGACCCAGCGATAATCGATGCTTTTGAGCTGGGATGCGAGGTTCCAAAGGTCGAGCGCGGGCATGGGCGACTCCTTTCATCGGGCTTTTTGCTGATGTTAAAGCGGTGCCGTGACGGCCTGATTTCTGCTGCGTTACGATACGTTCTCAATTGCGATTCCGATGTGTTTCGATGACGTGACAGGTTTGTTTCGCCTTGTCAGGGCTTCGATGGGAGGGGAGGGGCCGTGCAATACCGCGTTGACCCCAAAAGTGGTAACCGAATATCCGCTCTGGGCCTGGGCTGCATGAGGTTTCCCGGTGCGCCGGGACGTCCGGATGCGAAGACAGCCGATGCCATCATTTCCCGTGCGGTGGAGCAGGGGATTAACTACCTGGACACGGCCTATCTCTATCCCGGCAACGAGGCTTGCGTGGGCGCTTCGCTTGAGCGCCTGGGCTTGCGCGATCAGGTTTTGCTCGCGACCAAGCTGCCGCACGCTTCGTGCAAGTGCGCGGATGATTTCGACCGGTTCTTCGACGAGCAACTGCGCCGCCTGCGGACCGACCATATCGACTATTACCTCATGCACAACATCACCTCGCCCGCCCAGTGGGAGCGCGTGGTGGCGTTGGGCATCGAGGACTGGATTGCGCGCCAAAAGGCTGCAGGGCGTATTCGTCAGATAGGCTTTTCGTACCACGGCAGCGCGGCGGACTTCCTTACGATGCTCGATGCGTATGACTGGGATTTTTGCCAGATCCAGTACAACTACGCTGGAGAACGATATCAAGCGGGAACGGCAGGACTCATGGCGGCTGCGGAGCGCGGGCTCGCGGTGTTTGTGATGGAGCCGCTGCTAGGCGGGCGTCTGGCGGGCAAGCTGCCGCCGCGGGCCCGCGCTGTGCTCGAGAGCGCTCGTGACCCGCATTTGCGCACCCCTGCTGCCTGGGGGCTTTCGTGGGTGTGGAACCATCCTCAGGTGACGATGCTGCTATCGGGTATGACCGATACCGCGCAGGTGGATGAGAACGCGGCGTTGGCCGATCGAGCCCTGCCGGATTCGATGACAGCGACTCAGCTCGATACCATCGCACGCGTGCTGGAAGAGTTTGAAAAGTCGAATCGCGTGCCCTGCACGGGATGCGGCTATTGCATGCCGTGTCCTAAAGGCATCAATATCCCTGGATGTTTTGCCGCCTACAACGCGAGCTATGCGCACAGCTGGTTTACGGGGCTGTCGCAATACTTTACGGCGAGTGCGGTGCGCACGAGCGAGCCCAAGCTGGTGAGCAATTGCGTCAAGTGCGGCAAATGCGCGCGCCACTGCCCGCAGCATATCGATATCCCCGAGCGTCTCGATGACGTGCGCCGACGCTTCCAGCCGGGCCCCGTAACGGCCATGCTTAAAGTCTTCGGTAAAACACGCTCCTCATGACCCTTTTATATCTTGTGATGGAATAGTTCCTGTTTGCGGCAGAATAGGGCGATAGCAGGAACTATTTCGCCGCAACTGATAGGAGGCTATCGTGGGTGACCGAGGTTTACGAAATGATTCGCGTGAGGTTCGTTGGGGCATTTTGGGCGCTGGGCACATTTCTCATCGATTTGCGTCGTCGCTCAAGAAGGTCGACGGGGCACGGCTGGTGGCTGCGGCCGGCCGCACTCCTGCACATGTCGAGGAATTTTGCCGAGCGTTTTCGATCGATGCTGCGCATGGCCATGCCTCGGCCGACGATAGCGGCGATGCGGCTTATGACGCGCTGGTTGCCGACCCCGATGTCGACGCAATCTACTTGGCTCTTCCGCATGGCATGCATACGCGTTGGGCCTGTCGCGCGCTGTGCGCCGGAAAGGCCGCGCTGTGCGAAAAGCCGGCCGTTTTGAGTGAGGAAGAGGCTCTCTCGATCGCCTCCACCTCTCGCGAGCGCGGCGTGCTGTTTATGGAGGCGATGAAGAATCGGTTTTGCCCGATGCGCACTCGCGTGAAAGACTTTCTTGCGTCGGGTGAGCTTGGCCGTATTGTCTCGATTGAAAGCGTGCAAAAGCTCGATTACGGCGAGTCTCCTTCGGGCTATCTGCTTGATTCGCTGCAGGGCGGCTGTCTATATGACATGGGCTGTTATGCGGTCGGTTGGTTTGAGGATTTGCTCGCGGGCGCGTGCGAGGTTTCGTCCCGTGAAGTTCGCTGGCGTGACGTATCAGGCGGCCGTGTCGATTGGGCCGACGAGATCCATATGAGCGTCGGAGGTATACCCATTCATATGGTGTGCGACGGCAAAGCAGCATATGAAAGCCGCTTAACGATTGCCTGTGAGCGGGGCTCGTTGGAAATCGAGCGTCTCCATCGCCCCGAGCTCGCCCATGTGAAGTACTCCGACGGTCGAGTACTCGAAATCGATGCACCATTTGAGGTCGATGATTTTTACGGTGAGACATCGCATGCGACGCAGCTCATTCAGGCGGGGAAACTCGAAAGCCCCATCATGTCCCTAGCCGCCACACGGCGCTGCGCACGCATCATCGATGCGATTCGTTTGAAACTTTAGGGCGCGGGGGCATGGCGCCAGCGCTTGGAATGCCTGGAGGCCTTTGCCCCTGATGCCCCTTTTATAACTTGCGGTGGAATACGGTCTGTTTGCGCCAAAATAGGGCACCAATAGACCGTATTTCACCGCAACTGATGAGGAGGGAGCTGGAAATGCTGACGATCGGGTGTCATCTTTCGACGACGAAGGGCTATCGGGCAATGGGGGAGACGGCGTTGTCCATTGGCGCCAATACCTTTGCGTTCTTTACGCGCAACCCGCGCGGTGGCAAGGCAAAAGAACTTGACATGGATGACGTGGCGGCTCTGCGCGAGCTTATGGCGCAAAACGACTTTGGACCGCTGGTGGCGCATGCCCCGTATACCTACAACCCCTGCTCTGCCAAAGAGCGGGCGCGCGAGTTTGCCTTGGAGGCAATGGCCGAGGACTTGCAGCGTCTGGAAGCACTGCCCGGCAACTACTACAACTTCCACCCCGGTGCGCATGTGGGACAGGGGGCAGATGCCGGCATTCAGATGATCGTCGACACCCTGTGTCAGGTGATGTTTGAGGGCCAGCAGACGACGGTGCTGCTCGAGACCATGGCCGGCAAGGGCACCGAGCTGGGCCGCAGCTTTGAGGAACTGGCGCTCATCATTGAGGGCGTTGCCGACAAGCGCCCCGAGCTGTCGGCCAAGTTGGGCGTTTGCCTGGACACCTGCCATGTGAATGACGCCGGCTACGACATCATCCATGATCTGGACGGCGTACTCGACGAGTTCGACCGCGTGGTGGGTATCGACCGCTTGCATGCCGTACACATCAATGATTCCAAGAACCCCTGCGGCGCCCATAAAGATCGTCACGAGTGCATCGGCAAGGGATACCTTGGCAGCGAGGAATTTGGTGGCGGTATGCAGGTTATGCAGAATATTGTATCGAATAGCCGTTTGCGTTCGCTACCGTTTATTTTGGAGACTCCGAACGAACTTGCAGGTTATGCAGCTGAAATTAGACTATTAAGGTCATTGCAGCAGTAATGACTGTCACAAAGTAGAGTATTCCATTCACGTTATGGGTTTGTTTCAATCAGTTTTCTCATTGCAGATTCGTAATTCCGGGTGCATAATAGCCAACAGTTTTTGCAGACCTCTGAATCAAACGAGGTCACCGGAAGGAGACTGATTATGAAGCTGAAGAAGCTCGGCGCATTTGCCGCCACGGGTGCTATGGCGCTCGCCCTTGCTCTGACGGGCTGCGGCTCGTCCAACGCCACCTCTGGTTCTGATGCCGGTTCCAGCAGCTCTGACGACGCTAAGGTCGAGAAGGTCGACGGCTCCAAGGAGTACGCGCTCGTCAAGGACGGTACGCTGACCGTCGGCACCTCTGCCGAGTACGCTCCGTTTGAGTACAAGGATGACAACGGCGACTACCAGGGCTTTGACCTTGAGCTCATCAAGGCTATCGGCGACAAGCTGGGCCTGGATGTCGAGTATGTCAACAATGACTTTGACACGCTGGTTCCGGGCGTCGCTTCGGGCGCCAAGTATGACGTTTCCATCGCGGCTATCACCGACACGCCCGAGCGTGAGAAGGAAGTCACTTTCTCTGATTCCTACTACATGGACGATCAGGCTATCGTGACCAAGGTCGATAACACCGACATCACGGCCGATAACTTTAGCGAGAAGCTCAACAATTCCGACGCTACTATCATCGTCCAGTCTGGCTCGACCGCCGAGGCCTTTGCCCAGGAGAACTTCCCCAAGGCCAAGATCGTCCCCTACAAGGACGCCACCGAGTGCTTCAGCGCCCTGCAGTCCGATAAGGGCGACGCCGTAGTTACCAACCGCTCCGTTGCCAGCCAGCTGACCGCCGAGCAGTTCAACACCTGCCAGACCATCAAGCAGATCAGCACCGGCGAGGAGTACGCCATCGCCATCAACCAGGGCAACACCAAGCTCAAGGACGACATCAACCAGGCCATCAAGGACCTGACCGATGACGGTACCGTCGACGCCCTCATGGCTAAGTACAATATCAAGTAAAATAACTACTTGATTGCGCAAAGGCCCTTTCCGTTTTGGCGGAGAGGGCCTTTGCGCTTCTCTTGACGGAGAGCATTTCCGTCTCGTTTTGCCGGCAACTTCTACGATAGGAGCCACCTTGTCTCGACTAAACAAAGGGGCCGCGGAGCAGCGTTTTCCACTGCCCGTCTTGCTCCAAAAGCTAGCCTGCGCCATGGCCGTGGCGCTCGCGCTGGCGTGCGCGGGGGCATATGCGCCCACGACCGCCCAGGCGCTTGAGACCGCAAAGATTACCGCCCGACCCAACACCGGTTCGGGCAGCGCTGTGGTCGGCGGCACCGAGACGCGCATTACCTGGGAAGTTCAGGCCGATGCCGACGAGGAGCTGAGCGGTCTTTCTTTGACGTTTGTCGACGGCACGACGTTTGGTACCGATGACACGCGATTGACGATGCTCTCGGGCGAGGACCTCATGGATCGTACGCCCATGAAGCCCACGTGCAAGGCTGACGGCCAGACGCTCAAGATTGACTTTGGCGAGACGGCGCCTGCCGGCGGCTTTTTCCGTGTCGAGGTTTACGGCGTGACGTTTCCCGTCGAGGGCGGCGATGAGGCCTTCAGCGGCACCTATACGCTCGCCGACGGTTCGACCAAGAAGATTTCCAAGATTCCCTCGGTGGAGATCAAGGGCGTGACGGCCTTCGATAACTTCCTGGCCGACCTTAAAGAGCAGCCGTGGGTCGAGGCGTGGAACTCCAATATGTTCCTCCGCCTGTTCCTGAACCCGGTCATTTTGGTCCAGAGCCTGCCGATCGTCTTTAAGGGCTTCCTTATGTCGCTCTCGATCGTGCTTGTGGCGTTTCCGTTGGCCATTCCCTTTGGCTTTGCGCTGTCGCTCATGCGCATTTCCAAGTCGCGCATCCTGCGTTGTCTTGCCGGCATCTATGTGAATATCATCCGCGGTACGCCGGCGTTCCTGCAGATTTACATTGCATTCTTTGGCCTGCCGCTTGCCGGCGTCAAGGTGGACGACTACGTCTTGGGCGTCATCGTCATGGCCATGAACTCGTCTGCGTACCTGTGCGAGATCTTCCGCGCCGGTATTCAGTCGATCCCCAAGGGCCAGAACGAGGCCGCGCGCTCGCTGGGCATGAATGCCTTCCAGACGCTGCTCTACATTATGATTCCGCAGACGTTCCGCAATGTCCTGCCTACGTTGACCAGTGAGTTCATCTTGCTTTACAAGGATACGTCGCTGCTCGCGGCCGTGGGCGTGGTCGAGATCGTCATGAATGCCCGCACCATCGTGGCCACGACGGGCTCCATCACGCCGTATGTGGTTGCCGCCCTGTTCTACCTGGTCATCACCCTGCCGCTTGCGCGCTTGGTGAGCGGTCTTGAGGCGAGACTTCTGGGGACGGCCGAGACCAAGAAGAAGCGTCCCGCCAAGAGCGCCGGACAGGTTGTCGCGACGCCCGCCGATCACATCGCCGGTCTGTAAGGAGGTCCTGTCATGAGTGAAACGAATTCCAACGAGGTCGTCGTCAGCATCAAGAATCTCCAGAAGGCCTTTGGCGATAACGTGGTCCTGCGCGATATCGATCTGGATGTGCACAAGGGCGAGGTTGTCGTAGTCCTGGGTCCTTCGGGCTCGGGCAAGTCGACGATGCTTCGCTGCATCAATCGTCTGGAGCATCCCACGAGCGGCTCGATTGTCGTTGAGGGCGTGGACGTGTGCGCCAAGGGCGTCGACCTTAACAAGGTACGTACGCATCTGGGTATGGTGTTCCAGCAGTTCAATTTGTTCCCGCACCTGTCAGTTAAAAAGAACGTCATGCTCGCGCAGCAAAAGGTGCTCAAGCGCAGCAAGGAAGAGGCCGAGAAGATTGCCGTCGAGGAACTGACCAAGGTCGGTCTTGCCGAGCGTATCGACTTTATGCCGAGCCAGCTCTCGGGCGGCCAGCAGCAGCGCGTTGCCATCGCCCGCGCCCTGTCGATGAACCCGCACGTCATGCTCTTTGACGAGGCCACGTCGGCGCTCGACCCCGAGCTGGTTCGCGACGTCCTTGGCGTCATGCGTGATCTTGCACGTGACGGTATGACCATGATCGTCGTGACGCACGAGATGGGCTTTGCCCGCGACGTTGCCGATCGCGTCGTCTTTATGGACGGCGGCGTTATCGTGGAAGAGGGTACGCCGAGCGAGGTCTTCGACCACCCCAAGAGCGAGCGCACCAAGGCGTTTTTGGGCAATATCTCGTAGCGGCGCGTCGAAGTAGTCGATATAACAAACGGGGACCGGATAGTATCCGGCCCCCGTTTTTGTTTGGGCATGAGCGACTGTTGTTATGCGGTACTCGGCTGTCAGTTGTCTTGCGACTTTCTGACGGCTTCGTTAGGCCAGCTCCGTTCCCAGAGCCTTGCAGGCCGCCTCGCCCTCATCGTCGGGCGCATCGTAGCAAATGACGGAATCGACGACGTTGACACCTGCCTCGTCGGCATCGGCCTTCCAGTTGTCCATCCATTCGCCCTCGGCCCACGAATAAGAGCCAAAGAGGACGACCTTCTTGTCGTCGAGGGTCTCTTTGACCTCGTCCCACATAGGCTGGAACTCGTCATACTCGAGTTCCTCGGAGCCCATGGCGGGGCAGCCGAAGGCAATGGCGTCATAGCTGGCGGCCTTGTCTGCGGAGAAGTCGGCGCAGGAGATGACCTCTGCCTCGGCGCCGGCACCGGTTGCGCCCTCGGCAACGAAGTTTGCCATGGCCTCGGTGTTGCCTGTACCGCTCCAGTAGACGACTGCGATCTTGCTCATATGTCTTCCTTTCGGTTGTGCGGCGTGCGGCCGCGTTTTGTATGCTCTATCGGGTTGCTTGGACAAGTTGTCCCAGAGTGCAGCCCTGTTGATAGATGTAGGTAAGGTATTGCGTGCATGCGCGATAGGAATCGAAGGTCGTGAGCGCCTGCTCAACGTTTGTGTATGCCTTCCATGCGCCAAAGACCTTATAGTTTTCGCCGTGCTGGACGATAAACTGATGGACATCTTCGTAGGGATAGCCCAAAAAATAGCCAATTTCGTGGGGGAACTCGCACATGCACCCCGTATCGCAGTGCCTATTTCGCGCGAGCGCGCAGACGCTGCCGTCATAGGCACTCTCTGCGGCATTGCTGCTTGCCAGCGTGATGCGCGCGGCGAGATGCACCAGGGACGCGGGCAGGTTGTGGACATCGTAACCTTCGGCGGCAAGCGCCGTCGTGGCGCGGGGGTCGGAGAGGTATCGCATGAGGTCTGCAGGGCGGTACACATAGATGAGCGCTCCGCAGGGGCGCCAGACCAAAACGCTCATATGGATCCCGAGTGGCTGGAGCTCGCGGTTGCATTGGGCTATGACGGCGAGCAGGCGAGAGCGTCGCTCTTCGATATGGGTGGCGCCGGGCTTTCCGTTTTGGTTGGCGTAAACGCCGGGATAGGTAAAGAGCGAAGCCGGCTTGATACCTGCGAGCGTAGGGGAGCAGTTGCGCACGACAGCCGTTTGGTATGTTGGGATGTCAATGGTTCGAGTCACGATGCCCCTTTCGGTTCCTCAGCTGTTAGCCTAGGAAAACTTATACACGAAAGTAAGCCATGGTCAACAAAAAAGTTTGAAGAGGGAAACTAATTGACCGAACAGACATGATTTTGGGTTAAGATGGGGACACCCCATGGGGGTATCTAGATAGGGCTACTTGAAAGGGGAACGCATGAGTGACTTGCTCAGCCCTGCGAATCTCATCGTGCTGGCCGTCATTGCCGTCGGCATGTTTTTTGGACTGCGTCGCATTGCCGCTTCGACACATGGGAAGAGTTGTTGCAGCGATGGCGCGAGCGGTAAGAAGGCCAAGAAGGTGGTGGTTGCGGATACCGATCCGTCCCACTACCCCTATAGCGATGAGTTGCTCATCGGCGGCATGAGCTGCGATGGCTGTGCTCAAAATGTTGAGAATGCCCTCAATGCGCTGGACGGCGTGTGGGCAACGGTAACGTACGCGGACCACGCAGCGCGCGTGCGCTCCAAGCGGCCGATCGATCGCGGTGTCATTGAGACGGCCGTGAGAGATGCAGGCTACTACGTCATGACGCTGTAGGCCTTGCCTTGGATGCGCGTCCTTGTCTAGGCTCGTCCGCGTAGCTCAATGTCCTGGATGTCGTCGAAGTCGATGGCGATATCTCTGAGTTTGAGCAGCTTGAATGCGGGTAACACTTCGTCGAGAATGCCCGTGCGGCTACGATAGCCGTACATATCGTAATAGGTGACGCGTACCAGGTCGCCGCGTTTGAGGCCCTCGAGCTTTTTCGAAAGCTCGAGGGCTTTTTCTTCTGTGAGTTCGCATTTGGGCTCAACAGTGATCTCTTGTTTGCGCACAAGCTCGTAGTATCCCGTGAGGGCGGCAAAGGGCATAAACTGCGCGGCACGGCCGGCGCGGATGGCGCCGTTGGCGGTGAGCTTGGGGTCGGCGGAGCGACGTCTTCCCTCGGGGTCCGCTAGACGTTCAAAAGGCGTCGGTGGCCGCATCGGCTGTTGTTGGGGCTTAGGCACGATGTCCTCCTACCTGATCGTTGCGTTCGCGTGCGGTGGCGCCGGCGGTAAAGCTTAATCCCTTGACGAGTGCGTTCTTGCCGTACTTACCCTTTACGGCCAGGACGGCGCGCGCCAGGTCGCGCTCGCGCTCATCGGCCTTAACATCGCTAAATAGGTTGATGGTGGCAAATTCCTCGGGCATGAGGTTGCCAAAGCCCAGGTTGATACGCTTGACCGGTCGTTTGGGATCGACAGCCTGCGCCCAGAGCTCATCGAAATAGCCCATGATCTTCTTAAACGAATTGGTACGCTCGGGCAGCTTTCGCGAGGCGTTAGAGTGCGCAAAGAGTGCGGCATAGCCACCGCGCGGTTTGCCGCCATGCTCTCCCACAAAGATGCCATCGATTGCCTGCGCTTCGCGCACCAGGCGACGCCGTTCGTCATCGCGCTGGACGGGCTTGGGCGCACGGGGCGCGAGCTCGGGGCCGGCGGTTGCGGTGGGTTCGATACTCGATGTGCTCGAGCGCAGGTGCCCGCATCCGTCCACATACTGCGCTGTACCGCTGGCGTCGAGGCGGCGTATGTCGGCGCGTTCGCTCGCGTAGCCCACAAAGAGCGAGATGCTGTCACAGACCACGTGTTTATCGACCAAGTCTAAAACGGCATTGTCGACCATCTCGCGCAAGACGGTATAGGCCTGTTCGTAGGCATAACCCTTCGAGAGCACCTGTCCTGTGGTGGTCGAAGTTGCTTGCGGGCGATAGGCTTGGATATCGGCGATGGTTGTCGGCTCGCGCCCGAAGGCATGGTCGATGAGATATTCGGCATTGACGCCGAGCTCGTCGTAAAGCAGGTTTTCGTCGAGCGCCGCGACGCCCATCAGATCGTAGACGCCGTATTTCTCGAGGCGGGCTGCCACGCCGGGACCGATGCCCCAGATATCGGTGATGGGACGATGGGGCCAGATCTCCTTGCGAAAGGTCTCGTCGTCGAGTATGCCGATGCGGCTGGGTACGTGCTTGGCGGTAATGTCGAGCGCTACCTTGGCCTGGAATAGGTTGGGGCCGATGCCGACCGTCGCCGTGATGCCGGTGCGCGCGAGGACCTCGTCGCGCAGCGTGCAGGCGAACCCTTCCGCATCTGTGTGATAGAGGTCCAGATAGGGCGTCACGTCGATAAAGCATTCATCGATTGAATAGACGTGAATGTCTTGCGGACTTACGTATTCCAGATAGATGCCGTAGATTTGCGCCGACACCTCCATATAGTGCTGCATGCGCGGTACGGCCGTGATGTAGTCGATGCCATCGGGAATCTCGAATAGGCGGCAGCGATTGTGAATCCCTAAGTCCTTCATAGCCTGTGTGATGGCGAGGCAGATGGTCGTGCGCCCGCGCGATTCGTCGGCAACGACCAGGTTGGTGGTGAGCGGATCGAGCCCACGGTCGACGCACTCGACGCTGGCATAAAACGTCTTGAGGTCGATGCAGATATAGGTGTGCTGCTCGTGCGCCATCCGTGTCCTTTCATCAAACACATGTTCTTATCGAATATCTGTTCGATAATACCCGCTCATTCGGACATCGTCAAAACCTGTCCCTTTTTGGCAGGTATGGTCGTGCGGTTGGATTGGGTTTTAACGCAGCTCTAAAGAGTGCGAAACAGCTCGGAAAACCTCGCTTCGTAGCATGGGCCTAACGATTGATACCGCCTATACGCACGGAAAGGTTGTGGAAAAGATGGTCAATTATGGGTTTGGTATGCCGACGCGCCTTGTTGCGGATGGAGACGTGGCTCGCTGGTGCGGACGATTGGTCGCTCACTACGGAGGCACCAAGGCGCTGGTTGTGCTGGGCGGTGACAAGCATACGCGCGATGAGCTTGTCTCGGCGGCACTTGGCTCGCTTGATCGAGCCCTACTCGAGCGTGTGCTTTTCCGCTGCAGCTCGTTTGAGGGCGACGGGGGAGACGAGCTGATCGACGAAGCCGTGGCCCATGCAACCGACGAAGGCGTGGACTTTGTCCTGGCGATTGGCGATGCCGATACTGCTGGCTTTGCGCGCGAGCTCGCGCGTCGCATGGCGGCGCTCGATGCCGGCGAAGACGGCTTTGTGCCTTATGGATGCATTGTCTCGGAGGGCAAGGTGCCTGCTGTCGTGGGCACCGGCGAGGTTCCCGTTTTTGCCATTATCGCGCCCGAACTGCTGGAGGGCATCGGGTCTCCTCTGCGTGAGTTGCTCGGTAGCGTCTGCGCTGCGGCCTAATATCTGCCATAAAGGGACAGGTTAATTTTGGTAGGTAAAGCGTTTGACCTGCCAAAATAAACCTGTCCCTTTTTGATCGGTTGCCGTTTGGGGGCCGATTGGCAACGCTCGCTGATTGTAGTCTTGACCTGCGCTAGAATAGTGGCATCTGAATGTCCGGGCGCATGGAGGCGTGCGCCCGTATGCTGAGGAGGACTCTATGGCAACTGTTGCCGCACCTATCGATGCTACGTCGACTGCCGCTTGGAAGGCACTCGAGGCTCATCAGGAGAAGCTCGAGGCCGAGGGTATCGACCTCAAGGCCTGGTTCGCCGCCGATGCCGAGCGCGTGAACAAGCTGAGCTTTGACGCCGGTGACCTGCACTTCGATCTGTCGAAGAACCTGGTGACCGATGAGACCGTCAAACTGCTGTGCGATCTTGCCCGCGAGGTGAAGCTCGAGGAGCGCCGCGACGCCATGTTCTCCGGCGAGCACATCAACACCACCGAGGACCGCGCCGTCCTGCACACCGCGCTGCGCCGTCCGGCAAGCGAGAAGGGCCAGCTTATCGTCGACGGCCAGGATGTCGTCGCCGACGTGCACGAGGTCCTCGATCGCATGTATGCCTTCGCCGAGCGCGTGCGCTCCGGTGAGTGGAAGGGCGTTACCGGCAAGAAGATCGAGCACCTGGTGTCTATCGGCATCGGCGGCTCCGATTTGGGCCCGGTCATGGCTTACGAGGCCCTGCGTCCCTATGCCGACGCCGGTATCGACTGCCGCTATATCTCCAACATCGACCCCAACGATCAGGCAGAGAAGCTTAAGGGCCTCGATCCCGAGACCACGCTCGTGATCATCGTGTCCAAGACCTTCACCACGCTCGAGACCCTCACCAACGCTCGCGAGGTCAAGACCTGGATGCTCGAGCAGCTCAAGGCTCAGGGCGCCATCGACGGTTCCGATGAGCAGAACGCCGACGCCGTTGCCAAGCACTTCGTCGCCGTTTCCACCGCACTCGAGAAGGTCGAGGCCTTCGGTATCGACCCCGCTAACGCCTTTGGTTTCTGGAATTGGGTCGGCGGCCGCTACTCCGTCGACTCCGCTGTGGGCCTGTCGCTGATCGTCGTGCTCGGCCCTGAGCGTTTCCAGCAGTTCCTCGAGGGCTTCCATGCCATCGACGAGTACTTCTGCAACACGCCGCTCGAGAACAACGCCGTCGCGCTGATGGGCCTGCTCAACGTCTGGTACGTCAACTTCTTCGGTTCCAAGAGCCACGCCGTGCTGCCGTACTGCCAGTACCTGCATCGTTTCCCGGCCTACCTGCAGCAGCTCACCATGGAGTCCAACGGCAAGCATGTCCGCTGGGACGGCAGCGCCGTGACCTCCGACACCGGTGAAATCTTCTGGGGCGAGCCCGGCACCAACGGTCAGCACGCCTTCTACCAGCTGCTGCACCAGGGCACCGTGGTGGTCCCGGCCGATTTCATTGCCTTCGCCAATACCGCCAACCCTGCGACCGACAGCGGCCAGGACGTGCATGAGCTGTTCCTGGGCAACTTCCTGGCCCAGACCAAGGCGCTCGCCTTTGGCAAGACTGCCGACGAGGTTCGTGCCGAGGGCACGCCCGAGCAGATCGTCCCGGCCCGTTGCTTTGAGGGCAACCGCCCGACGACCTCGATCTTCGGCGACACGTTGACCCCGTTCGCACTCGGCGAGCTCATCGCCCTGTACGAGCACATCACGTTTGTCGAGGGCACGGTCTGGGGCATCGACTCCTACGACCAGTGGGGCGTCGAGCTGGGCAAGCAGCTTGCCAAGCAGATCACCCCGGCCTTCCACGACGATGCCGCCAAGGCCGAGCAGGACGCTTCGACCCAGGCGCTCATCGAGTTCTATCGCGCGCACCGCAAGTAGTCGCTGCTGTTAACGCATCGTGCCTTATAGCCAGGGGCCCGTATCCCATCGGATGCGGGCCCCTTTGCTTTGCCGTGGCCCCGGGGCGCACGGCCTTTGTGGAACATCGCCGGGGCGTCGCGCGCTGCGAGAACCCTGCGCCTAGATCTCGGCCTCCGCATGGCCTCGCTGCGCCTCGGGCAGCTCCCCGTAGAGCGGATGGTCTTCGAGCCTAAAGCGCTCGACCTGTTCGGGAGTGCGACCGCGTACAAAGAGCCACGAGCGATCGATCGGCGTCGCCATGAGCGTGCTGGGCAGCGCGTCGGCGCGGTCGGAAAACACCCGGGCACTCTCGGGATCCTGGAACGCCAGCACCAGATGCGTGTCGCAGTTACCCATGATGGAGCGTGCGCGTGCCTCGCCATAGAGCGCATCGAGCTGGTTGGTCGACTGCAGCAGCAGCGTTGCCCAGATGTTGCGGCTTCGGATAATCGAGAGCACGTTGTCGATCTGGGGGATCTGCAGATTTGCGAAGTCATCGAGCATAAAGCGCACGGGAACGGGCAGGCTGCCGTCGGGCTGCCTATCGGCCTCACGAATGAGGCCCATAAACGCCTGCGAAATAAAGAGGCCGGTCAGCGGATCGAGATTGCGGTCAATATCGCTCACGGTTACAAACAGGGCGCAGGGGGCGTGTCCCATGGAAGCGAAGTCCACCTGATGGCACTCACGATAGAGCTGTGCCGCACCGTCGAATCCCAGACACATGACCTTTTCGGCAAGGATGCCGACGATGCTCGCGTGCATGCGCTCGGCATTTTGCGTAATGGCGTAGCGCCGCCATAGCGAGAGGGCATAGCTTTGGGGGTCGGTCGTGATCAGGTCGTCAAACAATCGGCCCGTGGCACCGTCCTGCAGGTGCTCGATCAGCTTGATGGCCGAGCTGATCGTCTGCTCGTCGGCGGGCAGCTGTTCGGTGACGTAGGCGATAAGACACGACAGCAGGTTTGCCGCCGCATGATCCCAAAAAGGCTGGTTGTTGTCCTCGATGGGGCAGATGGCCTTTGCCACCGAGAGGATGTCCTGCTGGTTGGGCCTGCCGTCCGCCTTGCGGCGAATGTGCCTTAAGGGGTTGTAGCCGCAGCGCTCGATGCCGCATGCAAGGGCCGGGACGGTGTTGAGGTCGGCGAAGTTGAGACATTGCACGCGGTGGCCGTGGGCTGCCAGCACGGGTCCCACTTCGCGACAGAGCGTGCCTTTGGTGTCGAGCACGATGTAGCTTGCGTTCATTTGCAGCAGGTTGGGCTTGAGGACGTTTCGGGTTTTGCCAGCTCCCGAGGGGCCGATCACAAGTGCGTTGTTGTTGAGTCCCGTTTGGCGGGTGTCGCAGGAAAGCGTTCGATCCTTGGCGAGGATGGTGGACGATGCGGACTCAGATGCGGCGAGGCGGCTGGCGAGGTTAGACATGGGCGACCTCCTTGGTGGTCGAGAGGATTTCGTGGGCAAAGCCGAGCTCGACGGCGCGCTCGGCCGAAAGGTAGGTGTCTTTTGCAGTGAGGGACTGGATGCGCTTGGGCGTGAGGCCGCTACGGTCCGAGAGGATTTGCGTGAGGGTCTTGCGGGTCTGCATGAGACGCCGGCTGGTTTCCTGCAGCGCAAGTGCCGAGCCGCCTGCCCCCTGGGGGATCAGCGGGTCGTGAATCATGAGCTCTGCATGGGGCGCCATACGGCGATCGTCGCCGCCCATAAAGATCACGGCGCCCATGGACGCGGCGAATTCCAGACAGACGGTGCGGATGGGGCACGATGCGAGGCGCATGGCGTCATAGATCGCAAGACCCGATCGCACGCTTCCGCCGGCGCTGGCGACAAATATGGTGATGGGGCGGCTGGGGTCGGTGGCATCGAGCAGGCGGATCTGCTGGCATAGGTCGTGGGCCATCGGGGTTTCGATGTTTCCCATGACGGAGAGCTCGCGACGGGCGAGCATCTCATCGTAAATGCTGGTGAGCGTGATACCTCGGGCGGATTCACGCATGGTGAGGGGACTGATGATGGGGGAATGATTGGTGTCCATGGGGACTCCTTTCTGTTGGTTGTGTTGTGGAATAGGGTTATAGCCCGCGCAGAGGCTGGTGGGCTACAGGGTTCGTCCGAGCCTGAGATCGAGCTCGGTTGTGGGGCAGGCTGCCTGTCCGTGCGGCTCACAAGCGCCAAGGGCTCCAAAGCGATGGAGCGTTGCGACGGGCGTGGTATAGGCGAGCCGCAGCTGATGCTCGACAGGGGCACATCCGTCTTTTTTGTAATGGGCCGTGTAGTACTGCGCGATGCTGGCGTTCATCTCGCTGCCATTGCGATGGCGCTCAAACTGGCGTCTGCAGGTCTCGATGATCTTTGCTACCGACTTGGATGCCGTCGCGGGAACAAGGGCGAGATAGCCCTCAAATAGCTCGTTGACGCTCAGGAGGCACAGCAGGTCGATTAGTGTCCTTATGGCTGCTCCCTCGGCGGAAAAGTGCGCGGTCATGCGGTTATATCGGTTGCGGTCGACGATGGCCGCATGGGGTCTTGGAGTTTTCTGCCCCGCAGCGCCGGGCTTTTGCCGGGCCTGTGTATCGAGCTCGACGTTGCAGCGCTTGAGGCCGTCCAACGGAAGGAACAGTGCGGTGCGCAGGGTGTTCCGCTTGCTTTCGAGTTCATCACGCTCGTCGGGTTCCCATTCGAGCTTGAGTTTCGTGTCGAGCGCCGTAAGCATATGGGCTAGGCAGCCTACGGTAAGAACGTACGAATCGTTGTTGCGTTTTGGGGCATAGGGGTCTGTCAGCTTGCGAATGTCGGGGTCGCCCATGATCTTTGTGCAGCGCTTCAGCAGTTGAGGGTGGTCGGCCAAGATTGTCGCGAGCGGTAGCGACGCGTAGTTCTTGATGGTCGCGGCGGCAAAGGCGGCGTCATATTCGTTTGCATATGCTCGCTCAATGCGGGCATCCAGAATGCTTTTCTTATCGCCGTCTTCAGCGTGGTGGTTTGTCATAGCTTCTCCAATCGGTTGATGTTCGTGCTGTTTGTTGATGTGTTGGTTGTCGTGAGTGATGTGCTTGCCGTGGGTGATGTGCTGACGTTGGGGTGCTATGCGGTTTTCAATGAGCCCGTGAGACAGTTGCTGCAGGGGCGGGATGGAACGGCCCATGCAAGGCGGAAGGCATCGTGCTCAAAATCGAGACAGCAATGCCCTGGGTGCCTCACATGTGGCAGTTACCTCATTAAGTTGTCATTGCGTTTGGGGCTGTACTTTGCCGATCCTCTTTCTCTTACACGCTGAAAACTGAAACTGAATATGCTCGATCTACTTAAAACCGCAACGGCGGTCTTTTATCAACTTATATGTCGGAACGTGTCTTTGCAAGTACTTTTTTGCGTTTGTTTCAAATGGGGTGGTTTTGCAACCGTCACGCGCCACGCTATGCGAACGTGCCCCTTTTCTGTTGTCGGCCAGATACGATGGGTCGCGTGACGTCGTCAGAGGTCGAATTCGACCGCTAACGACGTTGTGCA
The DNA here is from genome assembly GCA_959020715.1 of uncultured Collinsella sp. Classification (GTDB taxonomy): domain Bacteria; phylum Actinomycetota; class Coriobacteriia; order Coriobacteriales; family Coriobacteriaceae; genus Collinsella. Next base: position 37,083 of record CAUESV010000009.1, read on the forward strand.
GCCCATCATTTCTGGTCGCAAACAGTAAAGGGGCATGAGGGTGTATTGAGGGGGGGATGTCTTGCTGTCGGCATCCGCGTGCGGTGCCATTCGCTGTCTGTAAATATACGTTTACAGCTAATTTCATACCACCTGTCGGAATGAGGACGCTGTCCTTGTATGCTGGGCGTACATTGAACGTGGTTTTTCGTGTGAAACCACGAATCGGTTGTCAGTCCTGAACAAGGAGGCCCAGCATGACGCTTGCCAAACCCATCAATAAATACATCGACTATATCGATGCCCCCGAGGACACGTTTGAGCAGTATGTCGAGAAGGCGTTAAAGTACAACTTTCGCTGCGTATTTGCGAACCTTCAGGAGTACGAGACGGGCCGCGCCATGCTCGAGGGCTCTGACATCATCCTTGCCGGCGCCATCGACTTTCCCCAGGGCACTATGACGCTTGAGGAGAAGCTTGCGAGGTTTGAGGAATACGCTGCGTGTGGCTTTACCGAGATTGACTACGTTTTGAATCAGGGGTCGATCGAGAACCGCGATTTTGATGCCATCGAGCGCGAGATGACTACCATTGCTGATTTTTGTCGCGCGCGTGGCATCACTGACAAGGTAATCGTCGAGATGTGCAAGCTGGACGGCGACGACGCCGCCAAGCGCCTTGTATGCGAGATTGCGCTGGAGGCTAAGCCGGGATTCCTTAAGACATCGACTGGCAGAAGCTTTGGCGGCGCTAAGCTCGAGGACGTGCGGCTGATGCACGAGGTGCTCGGCGATGCCGTGGCAATCAAGGCGGCGGGCGGTATCCATAATTACGAAGAGGCTTGCGCATTCATCGAGGCCGGCGCCAGCGCGCTGGGTGCATCGGCGGGCATCGCGATCGTCGAGGGAGCACCGACGGAGGAGCGTCGCTAGCAGACGTATTTGACCTGAGCGATAAAGCTTCACGACCACGCGCCGTTCATGTTCGGGACAATATGACTTTTTACCCGTTGCAGACAGAGCCGCAGTAGGTGTTCTGTATGATGGCTCAGACAAGGTTGTTCAATGACAGGGAGGCATATATGGCAATCAAAGCCATCGCAATGGATATCGACGGTACGCTCACCAACGACCAAAAGGTCATCAGCCCGCGTACGCGCGAGAAGCTGCTCGCGGCGCAGGAGTCGGGCATTAAGCTCATTTTGGCTTCGGGCCGTCCCGCATGGGGACTGCACGCCTTGGCGCAGGAGCTCGACCTTCAAAACCATGACGGTCTGCTGGTTGCCTTTAATGGCGCGCATGTGGTCGACGCTCAGACCGATGAGGTCCTTTTTGACCAGGCTATGCCGGCTGACGAGCTGCACCGTCTGATTGATCACCTGCGTAATTTTGACGTGATCCCTATGATTTCGCTCGGTCGCGATTTGCATGTCGTGGATTCGTATCACTGCATGATCACGCTGCCTGACGGCTCGCAGAAAAACATCGTCAAATACGAGCGCGATGCGTGCGATCTTAAAATTCGCGAGGTGGAGAGCCTGCATGAGGTCGCTGATGCTTATCCCGTGGACAAGCTGCTGACGGCGGGCGATCCGGCCTACCTGCAGGCGCATTACGAGGAGATGTATGCGCCCTTTAAGCAGACGCTTTCGGGCATGTTTACGGCCGACTGGTACTTTGAGTACACGGCGCCCGGTATCGACAAGGCCCGTGCACTCGAGGGTGCCCTGCCCAAGCTCGGCATCGATGCCAGTGAGGTCGTATCGTTTGGCGACGGCCAGAACGACAAGTCCATGATTGAGTGGGCCGGCACCGGTGTCGCCATGGGCAACGCCGTCGATGAGGTTAAGGCTGTGGCCCAGATGGTGACCGCCAATAACAACGAAGACGGTATTGCGGTGGCGCTGGATAAGCTGCTGGGCTAGAATCGCCGATAATGCATGGTTCGGGCGCCTGCTTACAGGCGCCCTTTTGTTAGGGAGGGTGCCGTGTCCGCATTTCCGTTCGACGCCGTTATCTTTGACATGGACGGTGTCATTGTCGATACCGAGTATTACTACCTGGGCGAGACCGCAGCTTTTGCCAAGGAGCTTGGGTTGAACCTGACTCAAGAGGAGTTGAATGGGCAGGTCGGTACCTCGCATCAGTTCTTCCTGCATATGTTGGTCGATTGGTTTGAGCGCGCCGGTAAGGGGCATTTCACTGGCGAGGAAGCGTTGGCCCGTTGGGACGAGTGGGCGCATGAGCGTCCGCGCGACTATCAGGCTTTGATTAACCCAGGCGCCGTGGATACGATTCGAGAGCTGCCGCGCCGCGGCGTTCGCGTGGCGCTTGCCAGCTCGTCTCCCATGGATAGCATCGAGGAAGTGCTCAACGCATGCGGGCTGTCGGATGCCTTTGAGTATGTGGTGAGCGGCGAGCAGTTTAAGGAGAGCAAGCCCGAGCCCGACATCTACCTGCATGCGCTGGACCTGCTGGGGCTGCCCGCGAATCGCTGCTGCTGCGTTGAGGATTCGGTGCCTGGCATCACTGCCGGCAAGCGAGCCGGCCTGACAGTCATTGCCAAGCGCGAGGAGCGCTTTGGCTTTAGCCAGGATGCCGCGGACAAGATTATCGACCAGCTGCCGGAGCTGCTCACGCTTTCTTAGGAGCGCGGTAGTTGCGCGTTTTTCGGGTCTGATGAGTAAATAGCCGACATTTTGGTGCGACACCTAGCATACTTTAAGCTAATGCGGGTTTAAGGACTTGTTGAATGCCCTTGGGCCCGCTTTAGACTTAATTGTGCTTGGAGAGGGTATATGCCACCGACTGAAGGGCTAACTGACGGTAAAGCAGCGATACCGCTGTACCAACAGGTTATCGATATCATCAAAAATGAAATCAACTCCGGTGCCTACAAGGCAGGTGCGCGGATACCCAACGAATTCGAATTGGCTGAGAGCTATAAAGTTGGCCGCGTTACCGTGCGACGCGCTATTGAGGAGCTCGTCCAACAGGGCTATCTAACGAAGCGACAGGGGAAAGGCACGTTTGTCAATGCCCCCAAGCTCAAGCGCAAGATTCGCCAGAAGGATGACGTCCAGAGTTTTTCGGACGCATGCCGCGTTAACGGAATGGAACCGGGGGCGCGTGTCATTTCGAGAAAGATACTGCCGGCGGATTCCACCGAAGCACAGTTCTTTGGTGTTCCCGTTGGAACTGACTTGATTTGCGTTGAGCGCGTGCGTACTGCCGATGGCGTCCCTGTCATGCTCGAGAACAACATATATGTTTACGAGGACAACGCCTATCTATCAACGGCACCTCTATCTAACCAATCCATTTTTGAGTTCGTGTGCAACCGGACGGGCCGCACGCCCGCGTTTACCGACCCGTGCACGCTCGAGATCGCGTGCGCATCGCCCGAGGTCGCTCGGTTGTTGGCAGTTCCCGTTGGCGAACCCTTGTTTTATATGGAAGCCTTCTTTTTCGATGAGCAGCGGCGGCCGTTTATCATCGGTCGTCAGCGGATCGTTGGGTCTCGCTACGTTTTTGACATCTAGGACATTGCGAATGGAAGCGCCCGGTGGATCATCTCACCGGGCGTTTCCATACCGTTCACGGCGCAAACGCAACCGTTCAACCGCGTTGCGGCAATCAGTTTGAAATTATCTTGATGACGAGAAAAGCTGCTGGTAATCTATGGGACGTCATAGAACGTTTGCCTTGTGCAAGCGTTGAAGCGAGATGCGATGCAGTCTCGAGTTCTTTGGAGGTATCTATGTCAGATACGAAGGCGAAGAAGACAAACAGACGTTTTAAGTTCAAATTACCGCATGTCTATACGATCATGTTCTTGCTGATCGTTGTCTTCGCGGTTCTGACTTGGATCGTTCCCTCCGGTCAGTATCAGCGCAAGACGATTTCGACAGCGGCGGGCGAGCGTGAAGTCGCCGTTGCTGGAACCTATGAACAGGTCGATAAGAACTACACCGATTCCGAGACCGGCGAGACCATCAATCTGGGTCAGGATATCTTCGCGGTCCTGCAAGCGCCCACCAAGGGCATCCAGGAGGCTGCCGACGTCGTTGCGTTCGTCTTATTGATTGGCGGATCGTTCGCAATCATCACCAAGACCAACGCTTTGAATGCCGGCATGAGCCGTGTGATTAAAAAGCTCAAGAACAAGGACATCCTCATCATTCCCATCACGATGACGCTGCTGTCCATTTGCGGCACTACGTTTGGTATGTCTGAGGAAGCCCTACCGTTCTATGCCATCTTCATTCCCATCATGATGGGTATCGGGTATGACTCGATGACGGCGTTTATCATCTGCTTCCTTGGTCCTAACCTGGGATATTGTGCTTCGACCATCGACCCGTTTAATGTTTTGATCGCCCAAGGCATCATTGGTATCGAGGGCAATCCTCAGCTGTGGCTGCGCGCCGTTTCTTGGGTCATCTTCACTGCCGTCGGTATCGCATGGGCCATGCGCTACGCCATGCGTGTAAAGAAAAATCCCGAGTCGTCCATTACGTACGAGGACGATAAGCTCAAGCGTGTTGAGTTTTCCGTGACCGATGCCTCCATCGAGGAAGAGTTCACTATCCGTCAGAAGCTCGTGCTTATCGATTTTGCTTGCGGTATGGGCATCATCGTCTGGGGTCTTGTTACCCAGGGCTGGTACATGAATGAGATTTCCGCCGTGTTCCTTGGCATGGGCTTGCTTGCCGGTATCCTGGGCGGTCTTGACCAGCAGACGATCGCTGAGGAGTTCGTTAAGGGTCTCGCCGACTTTGCGTACGCCGCCATCGTTATCGGTATCGCTCGCGGCATTCTTGTCATCGCCGAGGGTGGCATGATCATCGACACCATTCTCCAGGCGCTCGCTACTGCGCTCGCCGGTGCACCCGCCGCCGTCTACACCACGTTTATGTATATCGTCCTTGGCCTGCTCTCTTTGCTGGTTCCCTCGAGTTCTGGCCTGGCGGCGCTCACCATGCCCGTTATGGGCCCCCTGACCGAGCTCATGGGCCTCAATCCCGAGGCGGCCGTCACCGCGCTCCAGTTTGCCAACCAGACCATCAACACCATCAGCCCCGTGGCGGGCATGACGGTTGCCGGTCTTGCCGTGGCTAAGATTTCGTTTGGCCAATGGTGGAAGACCATTTGGAAGTTCTTCATTTTCATGGTCGTCTTTGGCCTGATTGTAACGGCAATCTCTGGCATGCTTCCGGTGTAGGTGGTTGTGATGTCTGATCGTTTGACGGTCCTGACGTCTAAGAGCGTCTTTACCGGTACGGGGGACCTGCCGTTTGAAGGTTTCGTAGCGGTCCGTGGCAATCGAATTGAGGCGGTTGGCACCAAGTGTGAGGCAGCTTCGTATTTGACCCAGGCGGACGAGGTAGTTGACCTGGGCGACCGCACCGTCATGCCTGGCCTGATCGATGTGCATACCTTCTATACAGGCTGGGCGCTGCGGACGTTGGGGTCTGATTTGTCCGGCATCGCTGATGCCAAAGAGGCCGTGTCGCTCTTGCGTGCATGGAAAGAAGATCATCCGGATTGCGCGGCGGCTTTTGGACACAGCCTACCCGAAACGTTGGCATCGGATGCCGAGAACGCAAATACGGCAGCTGTGTTTGACGATTGTTTTGGCGATATCCCTGTCGTCTGCTTTACACCGGGTGCGGAGACCTGCGTTCTCAATGCTGCTGCCAGTGCGCGATACGGCTTTACACCCCAGGCGTGCTATGCCGAGAAGATCTGGCGCATGATGAGCGATTTTCTCGCGCTGCTCGAGGTGCGTGCCGGGTATTCGGACTACATGAGCATGCTTAACGAGCGCGGCGTTACCGCCATCAAGGAGATGGCGTTTGATGACTACTACGGTTTTGCCGACGAAATGGCTCGCCGTGAGGAATCTGGTGAGCTGACGGTTCGCGTCTCTATGATGTCGCAGCCGGTGGGTGCCGGTGCAAATCTGTCGTATGCTCGCGAGGCACGAGAGCGCTTCCGGGGACCGTTCGTTCGTTTTTCTGGCTTCAACCGTATGACCGATCGCGGCGTATGGGCGGGGCTTGCTGAGATGATTGACCCCTATGAGGACACGGCCGATGCGGGCGCTGCCGGCAAGACGGTTGTCGAGGAGCCCGAGTGGGATCTGATTGAGAACGAGCTGCGCGCAATTGATGCTGACGGCTTCCGATATTCCTTGCATTGCCAGGGCGATGGAGCCGTTCGTCGCACCGTGGCGCTCTATGCCTCGCTGCCTCGAGACGAGCATGGACGGTTGCTTCGCCGCCATGCGATTACCGATCTCGAGAACTCTGATCCGACCGATCTTGTCGAGTTTGGCAAGTTAGGTGGAATTTGCGAGGTCTATCCGCAGATTTTGACGCTGGACCGGCGCGAGGATTGCCTGTCGATGATGCGTCGACAAATTGGCGAGACGCGACTTTTGCACAGCTGGAATCGCCGCGGCATGGAAGATTCCGGATGCACGGTGTGCTGTGGTACGGATTTGCCGCTGCTGATTCCGAGCCTGGGCGAGTCAATCTACAGCGCGTGCGGCGGATACTTCGACGATGGACTGCCCGTGAATGAGGCCAACGCGCTGACACTTGTCGAGCTCTTGCGCGCTTGGACTGCCGGGGGCGCGTACGATCTGATGCGCGAAGACGAACTGGGTACGCTCGAGGTCGGCAAGCTTGCCGATATCTGCGTGCTCGATCGGGATGTGTTCGACCTCGATTATCGCGACGCACGCGATCTTTCGGTTGATATGACGATGTCGGACGGACAAATCGTGTTCGATCGAAATAAGGAGGCATAAGATGTCTGAATCCAAACCGACGCTGCGCCGCGAACAGATTGCGGGCATGAATATCCACTACATCATGTGGTCGCTCGATTACTTCCTTGATGTGCAGCAGCGTTTGGGCTTTGAGTCCATTGAGCTGTGGTGTGCAGAGCCGCATGTGACACTCGACCATACGGGCTACTTTGAGGCTGAGGTCCTGGCGAAAAAGGCTGCAGACCGTGGGCTTAGGTATCGTACTCTGTGCCCCGAGAATGTTGTCTATCCTTGGCAGTACTGCGCACGCAAACCGCTGCATGAACAGCGCAGCCTGGCGTACTTTAAGCACGGCATTGAGCTTGCCGAGGTACTTGGGTGCGACCGTATGTCCGTCAACTCGGGCTGGGGCGACTGGGACGAGGACCGCGAGGAAGCCTGGGAGCGCAGCCGCGAGCACTTGTCCATTCTGGCGGAGTATGCCGGCGAGCACGGTCTGGTGCTTACGATGGAAAGCCTGCGTCCCGAGGAGAGCAACCTTGTGACGACGGTTTCCGATGCGAAGCGCATGATTGACGAGGTCGCGAGCCCGTACTTACAGCCCATGGTTGATACAACCGCGATGGGCGTTGCGGGCGAGACGCTCGAGGACTGGTTTGCCGCCTTTGGTGATGGGGCAATTCACGAGATGCACTTTATCGACGGCGACCCGTATGGCCATCTGGTGTGGGGCGATGGCAAGCACGATATGGACGCCTTCGTCGCCACACTCAACGCCCATGGTTTCGACGGCATGCTGGGCCAGGAAATCACGGACGGCCGTTACTACGATGACCCGGCGGCGGCAGATGCCAAGAACATGGCCGCATTCGAGAAATATCTGATTGACTAAAACAGCTATCGGCCACGCAGCCAACGTCATTGATTGCGGACCAAACAAGAAAGGAACTGGATATGAACGCACACGATCTGATCAAAGAGGCAATTGACGAGAAGGGCAAGTTCGACAGCGTCTACTGGATTGCTTGCGGTGGCTCCATGATCGATTTGATCCCGGCTCATGAGCTTCTGCAGCGCGAGGCAACCACCTTCACTTCATATATCTATACGGCTCGCGAGTTTGATATCATGCGTCCACGCCGCTTGGGTGAGAAATCCCTGGTCATTGCTTGCAGCCACAGTGGCAACACCCCCGAGGTCGTCGAGGGCTGTGAGATTGCCCTTGCTGCCGGCGCTACGATAATCGCCCAGACCGACAACGCTGGATCCAAGATTGACTCCGGCAAGTGGACCACGTGGGTCTACCCGTGGGGCGAGGGCGTGCCGCAGGCCGAGGTCCCCGCTGGCATTTCGCTGTCGCTTGCGGCAGAGCTGCTCGATCAGCAGGAGGGCTACGCCGATCTTGCCGATATGTATGCCGGTATCGCCGAGATGGATAAGATTCTTCCCCCGGCACGTGAGAAGGTAAATGCCGAGCTGGGCGATCGTTTTGCCAAGCTTTGCCAGGAGCACGAGTTCTTCTACATTCTGGGCAGCGGTCCCAACTTTAGCCAGACCTACGGTTTCGCTATCTGCTCTCTTATGGAGATGCAGTGGCAGCACTGCAGCTACATCCACTCTGCCGAGTACTTCCACGGCCCCTTCGAGGCTACTCAGGATGGCGTTTTTTACTTCCTGCAGATGGGCTCCAGCGAGTGCCGTGCTATGGACGAGCGCGCCCTGGCGTTCCTTAAGACGCATACCGATACGCTGATGGTGCTCGATGCCAAGGAGTACGGTATGGAAGCCGTGCCGGCGAGCGTCCGTGCCTATCTGGACCCGGTGCTGTTCTACGCCATGAACTGCGAGCTGCGTGCCGCACGCGGCAAGGTGTTTGATCACGATCCCGATTTCCGTCGCTATATGGGTGTTGTCGAGTACTAGAAGGGGCAAAGGCCATGGCATTTAACGTTAACGCGCTCGGATTTGGCGACAACGTCGTCGATCGCTACGAGCATATCCACACCATGTATCCTGGCGGCAATGCGGTGAACTTTGCCGTCTATGCCAAGAAATGCGGTGCCGCACGCTCCGCATACATGGGCATTTTTGGCAATGACGCCGCTGCCGAGCATGTCATTGCAAGCCTCGAGGATGAGGGTATCGAGCTTGACAAGTGCGAGCAGATGATTGGCGAGAACGGAGCGGCTCGCGTGACCGTCGTTGACGGTGACCGTGTCTTCCTTGGCTCTAACGAGGGCGGTATCCGTGGCGATGCGCGCTATGTCCTCGATCGCTTTGACCTTGCGTACATGAAGCAGTTCGATGTGGTTCATTCGGGCAACTATTGCTTTACCGAGCGCGAGCTGCCCAAGCTGAAGGCTGCGGGCGTCACGGTTTCTTTTGACTTTTCGGACGACTCCACCGACGAGTACTACGAGCAGATTGCGCCCTACGTCGATTTTGCTTTCTTTAGTGCGGCGGATGCCGCGAGCGAGGACGAGATTCGCGAGCGTCTGGCATGGGTGAAGGGCCTGGGTCCGCGTTTTGTGTCGGCTACGGCGGGCGCCGAGGGCTGCATTGCTTACGACGGCGAGCGTTATTACCGCCAGCTGGCTAAACCGGTAACGGACATGAAGGACACCATGGGGGCGGGCGACTCGTTCCTCACCTCGTTTTTGATGTGCTATCTCGATTCCGCCAAGCGTGGTGAGGATGGCGCCGAGGCCATCGAGCGCGCGCTCGACTTTGCTGCCGGGTTTGCCTCGACCGTGTGCGGCATGGAAGGTTCTTGGGGCCACGGAGCACCAATCGTCGAATAGCTTAAGAAAGCGTACGGCGGTCTGGCTATGAGGCCTTGGACAGCCGATGCAAAACAATAAGCGAAACGCGAAAAGGGGGCTCGCCATGTGGTGGGTCCCCTTTTGAACATTGGAGAAGACCATGGGTATTAAAGCGTGTGCGGCTGGTTTTTGCTGTGCGGACGTCTATCAAAACATCGGCGTGTTCTATCCGACTGGTAATGGCATTGACTGGGGTATCCATCTTGCACGAATGGGCGTTTCGGTATCCGCCGTGTCGGTTGTCGGCAAGGACGAGTACGGAGACAAGATGAGAGAGGCGCTGGCCGCCGAGGGGTTCGATATCTCACATCTGCGGGTGGAGGATGGCGACACCTCGGTGATGCTCATGGCATTGAAAGACGGCGTCGATCGCGTGCATCTCGAGGCAATCGATGGCGTAATGGAGACATATCGACCGAATGAAGACGACCGGGCGTTTATCCTGGAGCATGACATCATTCATATCGACCTGTTTGGCAATTGTTTGGACCTCCTGCCCGAATGGCATGATGCGGGCAAGACAGTGGTTATGGACTTCTCGGTGTTCAGCCAGGATCCCGAATATGCATGTGAGGCTCATTTTCCTTACGTAGACTATGCGTTCATGTCGTTTGAAGAGGACACTCCGGAGCTACGAGACTGGGTACGCCACGTGCAGGGATTGGGACCGCGCGTTGCGGTTGCCACGCTTGGCGAGAAGGGAAGCATTGCCTATGACGGTGAGCGCTTCTATGAGTGCGGGATCGTACCGGCGGAGAAGGTCGTTAATACCGTGGGTGCCGGCGACTCGTATATTGCCGGGTTTACCAAGGGCGTGATCGATGGCCTTGATATTCCGGCGTGTATGAAGGCGGGCGCTGAGCTGTCGTCCCGAGTGATTGGTTCGTTTGAGCCGTACTAGGGTCAAATGCCTGGAAAGGAGTACGAAATGGTTATCGACATGTTGGTTCAGCCCATGCTCTACGGCGAGATCTGTACGCCGGGTGATGAGCCTGATGGATTCGGTTTTTGGTCACGAGAATTTGGTATGGGGCATATGGGCCCCATGGATTGGGATGAGCTTCAAGTCGAGATGGACGTCTGCGATGTGCAGAAGAGCGTGCTCATGCCGCTCGATGTAACCACGGCATGCGGGGGGCATTTTGGCACCAATGACCAGATTGCCATGCTGGTTGCCGCGCATCCCGATCATCTGTGGGGATTTGCGAGCGTAGATCCGCAGGTGAGCGGTGCCGCAGGCGAATTGGAACGCGCCTTTACCGAGTTGGGGGCAAAGGGGCTTTGCCTGCATCCGGCAAAGCAGGGTTTTGCCCCCGATGATGCTGTGGCCGAGCCGCTTTACGAGCTGTGCGAGCGTTATAACAAGCCGGTGGTTTTCCATGCCGGTATGTCTTGGGAACCGGGTGCAGAGCTCTCGCGCAGTAACCCGCTTGCATTTGAGCACACAATCGCAACGCATCCAAATGTGCGCTTTAGTTTAACCCACTTTGGCTGGCCCTGGGTGCGCGAGACCGTGGCGATGCTGCTCAAGTATCCCAACTGCTACGCGGACACCTCTATCACTTACATCGATTCGCCCGAGGAGATGATGCAGCGTCTTTTCACGGTCGATATGGGGCCGCTGTGGTATGAGCGCGCGCTATCGCATCAAGTGATGTTCGCCAGCAATACGCCACGCTTCCGTGCGTTCAAACTCAAGCGGGCGCTCGATACCGTGTCCATGCGCGATGATGCGCGAGAAAGGCTCTACTGGGGTAATGCCCTGCGTTTTCTTGAAGGGGATGAGTGAACATGGTGACGCTCGAGACATTGAGCTATCTATCGACTGCTCCGGACCAGTTCATCGATATTACCGAAGACGTGCACGCTGCCATCGAACGCAGCTCGGTGACGAATGGCTTGGCAGCGATTATTTTGTCGCATACGACCTGTGGAATCGTGGTAAACGAGGGGCTGCCCTGCGTGGAGACGGATCTTATGGAGACGCTTGATCGCATCGCCCCGCTCGATGCCCCCTATGCGCATGCACACTTTCTGCCGAGCTATGGAGCTACCGGCAACAACTCCTGCGGGCATATCAAGAGCATGATTTGTGGAAACAGTTGTTTCTTTCCCGTCCAAGATGGCCATATCGTGTGCGGAGGTGCCCAGAACATCTATCTTGCGGAGTTTGACGGTCCGCAGAAGCGAAAAGTGTACGTCGAGGTGTTGGGGGAGTAACGCCCCTGCAATAGCCCTATGAAGGAGCACGTTATGTCGTTTCTAACTTCGATGTTCAAGACCGAAAAGCCGGTTATCGGAATGCTGCACCTGCGTCCTCTGCCGGGCGATCCACTGTTTTATCCGGGTGGAATCGTATCGCAGGTCGTGGAAGCCGCCAAGCGCGATCTCGAAGCGTTGCAGCAGGGCGGTGTCGATGGCATTTTGATTACCAATGAGCTCTCGATGCCCTATGAGCAGCACGTTTCTCCCTCAACCCTTGCATCGATGGGCTATGTAATCGGGGCTCTGTCCCATGATCTGTCGACTCCTTGGGGAGCTGAGGCTATTTACGATGGTGATGCCACAATCGAGCTGTGCGCTGCCGTCGATGCGCAGTTCACGCGCTGCAATTTTTGCGGTGCCTGGGCCGGTGATCTCGGGCTGATTAACCGAGATTTCGCGCACACCATGCGTCGCAAGGCGGCGCTGCGCTTGGACGACCTCAAGCTTTTTCACTTCATCACGAGCGAGGGGGAGGTTTATCTCAACGACCGCACGACTGCGGACATTGCCGATTCACTTCTCTTTAATTGCCTACCGGATGCGATGGTCATCGGCGGTTCGGCTGCCGGTCGTGGCGCTTCGGGCGAGCTTGCCGATGAGGTCCGCGAGCGTGTTGGCGAAGTGCCCGTGGTATGTGGCACCGGTTGTCGCGAAAATACCGTGGCTGACGTATTTGCTCACTACGATGGCGCGTTTGTCGGCACGTGCTTAAAGCGCGACGGAAAGCTGGATGCCCCGGTTGATGTTGAGCGGGTAGCTCGTTTTATGGCTGCCGCTCGTACGGCGCGAGGGGAGTAGGCACCTATGGCGCTCTATCTGGGTATTGATATTGGGACAAGCGCCTCTAAAGGCGTTTTAATCGATGATCGATGCAACATCGTTTGCCAAGCCTCTTGTGGACACGAGACGGACAACCCGTGTGATGGATGGTACCAGCATGATGCGGAGGCAGTTTGGTGGGGCGATTTTTGCCGCCTGTCGCGCGAGCTGGTGGCGCGATCGGGGGTTAACGCGGCACAGATCGGATGCGTGGGCCTTTCCGCATTGGGTTGCGACTGTGTGCCGGTCGATACCGAGTGCAACGCGCTGGCGCCCGCGATTTTGTATGGAGTCGATGCACGTTCGAAGCCGCAGATTGACGAGCTTCTTTCCGAATATGGGTCAGATCGCGCGCGCGAGCTTTTCGGGCACGATCCCTGTTCGTCAGATATTGCTCCTAAGATCTTGTGGTTTAAGGAGAATATGCCCGAGGTGCACGAACGTGCCGCGAAGTTCCTGACGGCGTCATCGTTTCTGTGCGCAAAGTTGACGGGGCGTTTTACGGTGGACCGTTATTTGGCGGAGGATTTTCTTCCCCTATATGACCGCTACACTTGGAAGGTTGATGCTCGGGAATGTGCTCGTTTCTGCCGGCCTGACCAGATGGCGGAGGTAATGTCGGCTACCGATATTGCCGGGGTGATTACGCAACGTGCGGCTGAGGCGACGGGGCTCGCGGCAGGGACACCTGTCTTAGTGGGAACGGGCGACTCTGGTGCCGAGGCCATTTCGACGGGTGTATTCCGTCCCGGCGATATGATGGTTCAGTTGGGGAGTACGGCGTATTTCATCTACCTAGCTGATCATATGGTCGATGATGCCCGTCTGTGGCCAGGGACGTTTATCATTCCCGGAACTTACGGGATCTGCGCGGGGACCAATACGGCGGGTGCGCTCACATCGTGGCTGCGCCAAGAGCTGTATCGCGACGCCGTAGAGGCCGAGGGCCACGGTGGCCCCGATGTATATTCGGTTATGGCGCATGATGCCGCCGACGTGGCGCCGGGTGCCGATGGGCTCCTGTGTCTGCCGTACTTTGCGGGGGAGCGTACTCCGCTCAACGATCCCGAGGCGCGTGGCGTCTTCTTTGGCCTGACCGGAAGGCATACGCGAGCCCATATGGTTCGCGCCGCCTTGGAAGGCGTCGCGTATACCGTTGCATCCCATGTCGACATTATCGAGCGAGAGCATGGACTGCCAATTGGGCGCATTATGCTTGTCGGAGGTGGAACCAAGAATCCAGTTTGGATGCAGGCTATCGCCGACGTATGCGGGCGCGAGGTCTCGGTTGCCAAGGTTACGGTGGGCGCATGTTTCGGTGATGCCATCATGGCAGCTCTCGCAGGTGGCGCCTATGCATCATGGGATGAGCTCGCCCAAGTCCTTGGCGTTGCGCAAACAATCGTGCCCGATATGGCTGCCCACGAGTTATATGCGTCGCGTCGTCATATCTTTGACGAATTGTATGCACGTAATCGTGATCTCATGCACGAATTGGTGTAATGCTGCCGAATTGTACTGCCTACCAATAGGGACTGCGTTGTGCGATTCGCATGTCCCTTGGCATTTTTGCCCACAGGGGTTAGCGAAGGTCAAAAACAGAGTGCGCATTTGCTAAAACTACCGACTCGATGCGCTTTGCGTCACAGTTTTTGAGTGAGGCAATGCGCATCGAGGTCCTTGCGAGCGATCTGATGAGCGACTGCGCGCTTGTTTCTGTGTTTGGCTCGGCCGGCGCATCGGTCTCGAGCAGTAGACGGTCGAGTGGAATCTGTCGGGCATATTCGCGACCGCGCTTGGTGGCGAGCATACGCTCGTTCACGGAAAAATAGCAGCCTGCGTTTCGCGCGCGGGCGAGTTCGTCCGAAGTGCCGCTAAACCAGTGGAAGATGCTAGCGGGGGAGTCGGGGTTTGGGATGAGCAGTCCATGCAATTCGAGGATGTCCAGTACGGCTCCTGCCGAACGAACGGCGTGAATTGATATCACACGCCCGACAAGAGGATGCTGCACGAGCGCATCGTAGAGCCGGTCAAGCGCCTGTATTTGTAGCGGCTCGCTTCCTGCAAAGTGTGCGGAAAAGTCGAGTCCCACCTCGCCGATGTAGCGCTCTTGGGCAGCAACTTCGCAAAGCAGATCGACTTCGGCAGGACCGCAGCGGCCGTCGGCGAGCCACCAGGGGTGGAGCCCAACGCCAGCGATGATGCCTGGTAGGCGACGGGCGCGCTCGTTTGCGCTAGCGAAGTCGCGTGGATCGACGCCGCAATCAAATAGACCCAAGCCCAGCGCCGTCGCCTCATCGGCAACGGCGTCCGGGTGAGCCATTAAATCAAGATGGCAGTGTGCATCAAATAACCGGGGCTCCATCTCGGCGCGCTCCGCTAGTCCAGACGTTGGCCATCGGAGCGTACGCGCTCGGTGCCGCGGCCACTGATCTGGCGGATAACCTCGCCGGCGATCATCTGACCCATGATGGGCGGCATAAAACTGGCGGTTCCGAGCTCGGTACGCTCATGGATGTTGGAAGGGTCGCGGGGCTGTGTCTTAACCGATTCCTCGCAGCTAAACAGTACATGCAGGCTCTTGATGCCGCGCTTCTTGCATTCTTTGCGCATAATGCGGCTCATGGGGTCACGTACCGTATCGAAAATGTCGGCAAAGCGGAGGCACTCGGGATGGAGCTTGTTGGCCCCGCCCATGGAGCTAACCAAACGAATGTCGTGGTCCTGAGCATATTTAGCAATGGTGAGCTTGGCCGAGATGGTGTCGATGGCGTCGACGACGTAGTCGAGCTTGCCACCTGTCTGCTCCAAAACGCTCGCGAAGAAATCGTCGATGTTGTCGCTCAGCAAGTATTCAGTTCGCTTGATGACGATGGCGGCGGGATTGATGTCGTGGATCATGGCTTCCATCACGTCAACCTTGCGCTTGCCGACGGTGCTGTGAAAGGCGATGGCCTGGCGATTGATATTGCTGGGCGCGATGATGTCCTTGTCCAGAATGACGAAATGACCGATACCGCCGCGGGCAAGTGCCTCGCAGCAATTGGAGCCCACACCTCCGCAGCCGAGCACCAGCACCGTAGCATCGGCGAGCTTATCGAGTGCCTCGTGGCCCATGATGATCTCGAGCTTGGTGTCGCGTGTCTCGATGGCGGCTGCGGCAGCGGTTTCGGTCATAAATATCCTCCGATGGGGAAGCAGGTCGTGTTTTAGCTATCGCCATTATAGGTATTATTACGATTCCATTTGAGCCCTAGGTGATTGTTGAAATGGGCAGGGATTCGCATAAGATGAAGCAGATGGCACCCGTTGCCGCGGGTTAGCCAACTCCGAAACACGTTTTTGGCGTGAGAAGTGGCCGTCTTCGCATTACGCGGAGGCGGCTATTTTTTTGAGTACAAGATTAGATAGTTAGACAAACATCTAAATATCGAGTATAGTGTGCGCGTCATGAGAGATGGTGAGAGGAGGTCTTATGCCGGGAGAGGGTTTTAAGGCGCTGGCCGATCCTACGCGGCGGCGCATTTTGGAACTGCTGCGCGAGGGCAATTGCACGGCCGGGGAGCTTGCTGAGCATTTTGACATCAGCAAGCCGTCGTTGAGCCATCACTTGGCGACGCTCAAAAGCGCCGGGTTGGTGACCGACGAACGTCATGGCCAAAGCATCGTTTACAGCTTAAACACCACCGTCATGCAGGATTTAATAGGCTGGTTTATGGGCTTTACAAACACTGAAGGTGATAAGGATGAATAACGAAAACAAGGGCATTCACCCCACGGGGGTATCGTCGCGCGTGTGGATTGCGCTGGTCGCTCTGTGCGTCGCCAATGTCGTAGCGCATCTCATGGTGATGCCGAGCTTGCCTGCGCAGATTCCCACGCACTGGGGCGCGAACGGCGCCGTCGACGGTTGGGGTCCTAGCTGGATGGCCTCCGCGCTCGGCGTGCTGCCTCTGGCGCTTCTCGCAATGTTCTGCGTGGCGCCGCGCATCGACCCCAAAGGTGAGGCATATCGAACCTCGGGCAAGTTCTACCAGGGCTTCGTAATCGCCTTCACCTTGTTCATGTGCGCCATAAGCTGGCTGGGAGAGCTTACGGTCTGGGGCGTGGTGCCGGCGGTCGGTTCGGTCAACGTGCTGATTTCCGGTGTTGTCGGTTTGCTGTTCATCGGCGTAGGCAACTACTTGCCGCGTGTGAAGCAGAACTATACGCTCGGTATCAAGACACCTTGGGCGCTTGCCGATCCCGAAAACTGGCGCCGTACGCAGCGTTTTGGCGGCGCCTGCTTTATGGTGCTGGGTATTGGCCTGATTGTGATGGGCGTGGCAGGCAGCGTGCTTTCGAGTGAAGTCGTCGCCGCGGTGATTGCGGTTCTGGCGTTTGGTTCGGTCGGAGCCGTCTACGTCTACTCGTATCTGCTATGGCGCAAATCGCAGCGAGTCGCTCGTTAAGGTTGCGGAAAACTAGCGTACGCAGTTCATAGTATGTTCCGGGGGACTTTTCCCAGGTAGTATTAGGGGGTGTGGGCAACCATGCCCCTTTTTCGTTACGTTTCAGAGCTGGTTCCCTCATTTCGTTTCCACTAAAGCGAATCAAGAATAGGGAAACAGCAGGTAGAAAGGATAGAACAGACATATGGCGGAGTTTATCTACCAGATGTATCAGGCTCGCAAGGCCCATGGCGACAAGGTAATCCTTGACGACGTGACCCTGAGCTTCTACCCCGGTGCCAAGATCGGCGTCGTGGGTCCCAACGGCATGGGCAAGTCGACCTTGCTCAAGATCATGGCCGGCATCGAGGAGGTCTCCAACGGCGATGCCAGGCTCACCCCCGGCTACACCGTGGGCATCCTGCAGCAGGAGCCGCCGCTCGACGACGACAAGACCGTTATCGAGAACGTGCGCATGGCGTTTGGCGATATGATCGCCAAGGTCGATCGCTTCAATAAGATCGGCGAGGAGATGTGCGACCCGGATTGCGACATGGACGCCCTCATGGCCGAGATGGGCAAGCTCCAGGACGAGATTGATGCCGCCGACGGCTGGGATATCGATTCCAAGCTCGGCCAGGCCATGGATGCCCTGCAGCTGCCCGATTCCGATATGCCGGTCAACGTGCTTTCCGGCGGCGAGCGCCGCCGCGTGGCCCTGTGCAAGCTGCTGCTCGAGGCTCCCGACCTGCTGCTGCTTGACGAGCCCACAAACCACCTAGACGCTGAGTCGATCCTGTGGCTCGAGCACTTCCTTCACAACTACCAGGGCGCGGTGCTTGCCGTCACGCACGATCGCTACTTCCTGGATAACGTTGCCGAGTGGATCTGCGAGGTCGACCGCGGTCACCTTTATCCCTACAAGGGCAACTACTCCACGTATCTGGAGACCAAGGCCGCCCGTATCGAGGCGCAGGGCAACCGCGACGCCAAGCTCGCCAAGCGCATGGAGGCCGAGCTCGAGTGGGTACGCAGTTCGCCCAAGGCTCGCCAGGCCAAGAACAAGGCTCGTCTGGCTCGCTACGAGGAGATGGAGGCCGAGGCCCGCGCAAGCCAGAAACTCGACTGGACCGATATCCGCATCCCTGTGGGCCCGCGTTTGGGTAACAAGGTGCTCGAGGCCCATCACCTGCACAAGGAATTCGACGGTCGCGTGCTCATCGACGACCTTTCTTTCACCCTGCCGCGTAACGGCATCGTGGGCGTCATCGGCCCCAACGGTGTGGGCAAGACTACGCTCTTCAAGACCATCGTGGGCCTGGAGCCGCTGACTTCGGGCGAGCTCGAGGTGGGCGAGACCGTCAAGATCTCCTATGTCGATCAGAACCGTTCTGGCATCGATCCCGATAAGAACCTGTGGGAGGTCGTCTCGGATGGCCTGGACCACATGATGGTCGGCGAGACCGAGGTCCCCAGCCGCGCGTACGTGGCGAGCTTTGGCTTTAAGGGTCAGGACCAGCAGAAGCGCGCTGGCGTACTCTCCGGTGGTGAGCGCAATCGTCTGAACCTGGCGCTCACGCTCAAGCAGGGCGGCAACCTGCTGCTCCTCGACGAGCCCACGAACGATCTCGACGTCGAGACGCTGTCCTCACTCGAAGCGGCGCTGCTCGAGTTCCCGGGCTGCTCGGTGGTCATTAGCCACGACCGTATGTTCCTGGACCGCGTCGCCACACACATTCTGGCGTGGGAGGGCACCGACGAGAATCCGGGCAACTGGTATTGGTTCGAGGGCAACTTCGAGGCCTATCAGGCCAATCGCATCGAGCGCTTGGGCGAGGACGCGGCCCAGCCGCATCGTATCCACCGTAAGCTGACGCGCGACTAGATCGTTGCGCGGTTTTCCAAACCGCGTAACTGCTCGACGCTGCGCGGGTCGCAAGCACCCCATCTTGCCGTTCAAGCCGTCGCTCGCGTACCGAAGTACGCGTCGCCCCTCTTTCACGGCAACCTGGGGCACTTGCGGCCCGCTCGCTGTTGGTTACGCAACATCAACAAATAAAAACGGCTCAAATCCTGATTTGGATTTGAGCCGTTTGTCGTTACTGCTCGGGTTCTTCGACTTTATCGATGACCCAGGTGGATCCGAGACCACCGGTGGTGTTGCGGCGGATGCGCACGGCAACCTCGCGACGCTCGCCGGCCTGCGTGTAGCGCAGGGGGAAGCTTGCGCGGTTTCGCGCGGCCTCGATGGTACCGCGCTCGCGGGCGATCCAGTAGTACTCGCCGACGATGCCGAGGGTATCGGCGCCGTAGGGGAGATAGGTCGACAACTGGTGTAGCAATGGACCGGGGCAGAAGACCTCGGTTGCGAAATCGATGGGGAAGTCCTCGGGGATGGCGGGCGCTACGGGTGCGGGGGCCGGTACCATCGTCGGTGCGAAGGTCTGCTCATTGACGGGCGTCACCTCGATGACGGGCGCGGGTTCGGCGCCGAGTACTGATTCGGTGTCCGCTTTCGGCATCGCCGCGGAATCTGCGGGCTCGACGATGGCAGGTGCGTCTGCGGTCGCGGTGTCGAACTCGACTTGCGGAGCGCTCTGATTCTCGACGCTCGACTTTGCCTCGATGGGCGTGGATGCCATGGTGGTGATGCCGGCGTTTGCGTTCTCGGGGTCATAGACGACCGTGAGCGAGATGGCGGGCTGCGGTGCCTCGGGCTCCGGCGTCGACTCGGTAGCGTCTTGATCTGCGGGCTCGTCGGACTGATCGTCCTCGGCCTTGTCACCAAAGACATCGCTGTTTTGGAATGCAGACGTCTCGGGCTGGTCAGCGGCTTCTTCGGTTGTCGACTTGGGAGCTTCGTTGAGCTCCGCAGTGGTTTCCTGCTCAGATATGACTTCGGGATCGGTCGTGGCGGTGATTTCGGTTTCTGCTGTTACCTCAATAGCGACTTCGATCTCTGCCTCGGGCTCGGGCTCCGGCACGGCTTCAACCATGGTTTCTGGCTTGGGACGTTTAACGTGCTTGGGACGCACGGCCTTGAGGTCCTTCTCGCCGCGCTTTTTCTTTTTGTAGGACTGCTTGGCTCCCTTGGCTGCCTTGGGCTTGTCCTCGCCCTTGGCAAGGGCGGCATCCCAAGCCTCGTTGGCGATGACGGTGGCATACAGGCGACCGCCCTTAAAGACGGTCAGCTTAATGCAGTCGTCGAGCTCCTCGAGCAGCTCACGCGTGGACTCAAAGCCCAGGTCATAAGCGGTCATGTCGCCGGCGGCGAGCGCCTCCTCGACCTGTGTCATAAACGTTTGCTTGCCGCACCCAATCGCGTCGCGCAGCAGGCGATACAGATAGATGTGGTTGCCCAGCGAAAGCGTGGGCCTAACTATTGTCTTGCTCATGGCAAATCTCCTCTTTACACATGTAAAGCATCTTACCATCGCATAGCGTTCGCCATGGCGGCGCCCAAGGCAAACGGGCGCGAACCGCTTTCGATTCGCGCCCGTTGTACAGGTCGGTTATCTATGAGAGGCAAATGTACTTAGTTGCCCGATGCCGTGCCTTGGCTCGAGTTGTCAGATGCCGTGCCGGACGCGGTTCCACTCGAGCTGTTCGAGCTGTTGGTGTTGCTGCTGTCTGCTGTGCCCGTTCCCGAAGTGGTGTCGCTTGTCTGGCCGCCCGTGCTCGGCTGCGAACCGTCAGTCGTTTGGCTTGAGTCGGTCGTGCCGGACGGCGTGCTGCTGTTGGCCGCAGAGGAATCGGTGCCCTGCGATTGGTTTTGGGCGTTCGAGGACGAATTGGCAGAGGTAGAACTGTCTCGCGTATCGTCCGTCTGTGCCTGCTGATCCTGCGACTGGGTGTTGCCATTTGCATCGCTCTCGGTCGTGCGCGACGACAGGATTGGCTCGGGGCGCTCGCCCAGACCCTCACCGGCGGTGGTGATAAGGATGGCGCCGGCGCAGGCGATGACTGCGACGATGGCGATGGCGATTGAGAAGATGATGACCTTCTTTTGCGTCTGGCTGCGCTCAGCCGCCGCCTTGGCGCGCAGGCTGTTGGGAGCGACGCGCGCCGTGGTCGCGCGTCCCGCAACCTGGCGCATTTCCTGCGTGGTTGCGGCGCCACCTAGGTGCTCCTCGACATTGGGCTCAACGGGCTCGTAGGCGCCGGTAGGGTAGTCGACAGCGGCATGCGTGCCCTTGATTGCTTCGGCGCTGGCGGAGATAAAGTGGCGGTAGACCTGCGAGGATACAACGGTGATGACCGAGCTTACGGCGGCGCCGATCACCGATCCAGCGATGCCGATCTTGGAAGCAAGCGCGACACTCGTTGCGGCAGCTGCGGCACCGGCGATGATTTGGGGAATGGAAATGTCGTCGAACAGGCCCTTTTTGGGCGCGATGGCCATGGTCTGGCCGATGGAATGGTTTTCGTGAACGCCGTTGTTCAGTGCGGCGGGAGTCATGACGCGTGTACGCGGCGCGTCGGTGTACTTGGTTGTCATACGGGGTCCTCCCGGTGTAAATCTGCTTCGTTTCGTGTAGCCATCAGGGTACCCACCAGATGTGAATCGTACGTGACATTTAACAGATACCATCAACTCATCAAGGGGGCTTGCTGTCTTTGGTGCAATAGCTTGATGCTAAACTGGATTTATGTTTGCGAGGTGGTTTACGTGATGTACCCGTATATGACATTCGAAGATGGAACCGAGGTCATTCATTCTGACCTGATTACAGATGGCGATATCGAAAAGGTTATCGTGCATTTTGAACGACCGACGGCAGAGGGCTTTGACTCCGCTCGTTGTGAGCTGCCTTCTTACAATTGGACCATGTGGGAGGGGCGTTTCACCGACGAGGAGAAGCGAGGCTTTGAGACTTTTCTGAGCAATAACGCCCATCTGCTGTATCGCTACGCCGCAAACGGAGGAGCAAAAGTTGCCTAGCCTATTTCTTATTGGCGGCTATCGGGCGTTTTTCCTTGTGGATGAGATCTCGTTCTACTGCTAAACGCTATTCTGACTTCTCTTTTCCAATTTTAATCATGAGCCCGCCCCATCAGCACTGATTGAACTTGACAGTACAATGGAGGCGGACTTTATCGCCGCCGCTCGTTGCGGCTAAACGGATGTGTTGGAGCTCGCATGAACGATTTTCTAAACGGTCAAGTTGAGAACGATGGCTTTTTGCGTGTGGCGGCGGCGTCGCCGCGGATTCGCGTGGCCGATGTCGAGGGCAATGCCGAGGTTGCGCTGACGGCTGTTCGCGAGGCTGCCGAGCGCGGCGTTCGCGCGCTGGTGCTGCCCGAGCTTAACCTGACCGGCTATACCGCGGCCGACCTGTTCCATAATCGCACGCTGCTGCATGCCTGCGAGGCTGCTCTGGCGCATATCCTCGATGAGACTCGTGAGCTGCCGATTGTCTTTACCATCGGCCTTCCCGTTGCAGTTGCCGAGAATATCTACAACTGCGCCGCCGTGTGCTGCGCGGGCGAGCTTTTGGGCCTCACGGCCAAGAAGTATCTGCCCAACTATGGCGAGTTCTATGAGCGTCGCTGGTTTGCTCCGGCGCCTGCGGATCCCGTGTGGGTTGAATTTGCCGGTCAGGGTCCGGTTCCGCTGGGTTCGGGGCTTGTCTACCGTTGCTGTGATGAGGGCGCCGAGGGCCTGGTGCTGGGCGTTGAGGTTTGCGAGGACCTGTGGGTGCCGGCGCCCCCTTCGACCGAGATGGCGCTTACCGGTGCGACGGTGATTCTCAACCCGTCGGCCTCGGACGAGATTATCGGTAAGGCGGACTATCGCCGCAGCCTTATCTCTAACCAAAGCGCGCGCCTGTACTGCGCCTATGCCTATGCGGACGCGAGCGAGGGCGAGTCTACGACCGACATGGTCTTTGCGGGGGAGAACCTCGTCTACGAAAACGGCTCTAAGCTCGCCGCGACGAAGCTCCTCACTTGCGATATGGCCGTCGCCGACGTCGATCTTGACCGTCTGGTGGCTGAGCGCCGTCGCTCGACGACGTGGACACGCACGGACGATGCACCGGAGCCCACGACCGTTGAGTTTTCGTTTGAGGGCGTGCTGGCCGAAGAACCTGTCCTGCGCGATGCCTGCGATATCGACCGCGTCTTCCCCCGCGCGCCCTTCGTGCCTGCCGACCATGGTGACCTGGCTGAGCGCTGCGAGACCATCCTCGACCTGCAGACCGCGGGCCTCAAGACCCGCCTTGCCCATACGGGTACCAAGGCGGCCGTCATCGGCCTTTCGGGCGGCCTTGATTCTACGCTGGCGCTCCTCGTGACCGTGCGTGCGTTCGACGCCTTGGGCCTGCCGCGCACTGGTATCACGGCCGTGTCCATGCCCGGCTTTGGCACGACGCACCGCACCAAGTCGAATGCCGAGTCGCTCTCTCTTGACTTGGGTGTGAGCTTCCGCGAGGTCTCGATCCATGCTGCCGTGGAACAGCACTTTAAGGATATCGAGCATGATCCGGCCGTGCAGGACGTGACCTACGAGAACAGCCAGGCGCGCGAGCGTACGCAGATTCTGATGGATCTGGCCAACCAGGCTGGCGGTTTTGTCATCGGCACGGGCGACCTGTCGGAGCTGGCGCTCGGCTGGGCTACCTATAACGGCGACCACATGAGCATGTACGCCGTCAACGCGAGCGTGCCCAAGACGCTTGTGCGCCATCTGGTGCGCTATGCCGCCGATGTCTTTGGCGGGCGCATTGCCGAGGTCTTGCTCGATATCCTCGATACGCCGGTGTCCCCCGAGCTTCTGCCGCCCACGGGCGACGGCGAGATTGCGCAGAAGACCGAGGATTTGGTGGGCCCGTACGAGCTGCACGACTACTTCCTCTACTACCTGCTGCGTTTTGGCTTTGAGCCTGGCAAGATCTACCGCATGGCGCTCAAGAGCTTCGAGGGCGTCTACGACGCCAAGACCGTCCACACGTGGCTACGTACGTTCTACCGTCGCTTCTTTGCCCAGCAGTTTAAGCGCAGCTGCCTGCCCGATGGTCCCAAGGTGGGCTCGGTGACGCTCAGCCCGCGCGGCGATTGGCGTATGCCGAGTGACGCTAGCTCGCGTCTGTGGCTTGCGCAGATCGACGCGCTCAATCCAGTTGACTAAGGTTGGCTAAATTGAACCAATACGGGGGTTGCAAGCGTTACACTTTTGCAATCTGATGGCCCGTATCGCGCGGCGCTCTTGTCGGAGCGCCGCGTTTTTTATATCGAAAGGTGGCACCATGCAGGCATCGCAACGTCTCGACCGCTTTGGCGCGGAGGTCTTCGCCTCGCTCAACAACAAGCTTCTCGCGCTGAAGGCTCAGGGCAAGACCATTTACAACATGAGCGTGGGCACGCCCGACTTTAAGCCGTACGACCACGTGGTCGAGGCGCTCACGCAGGCAGCCCAAGATCCCGAGATGTGGAAGTATGCCCTGCGCGACCTGCCCGAACTCAAGCAAGCCGTGTGCGATTACTATGAGCGTCGCTTTGGCGTTTCGGGCATTACGCCGTCTATGGTGCAGTCGTGCAACGGCACGCAGGAGGGCGTGGGCCATTTGGGCCTGGCCCTGCTCGATCCGGGTGACACCATTCTGGTTCCCGATCCGTGCTACCCGGTCTTTGAGGCGGGTGCCAAGATCGCCGATGCCAAGCTCGAATACTATCCGCTGGTTGCCGAGCATAATTACCTGCCCTATGTGGTGGGTATCGATCCCGAGGTGGCCGATCGTGCCAAGTATATGATCGTGTCGCTGCCCGCGAACCCGGTCGGCTCGGTGGGCACGCCCGAGGTCTACGAGGAGATTATCGCCTTTGCCCGCGAGCATGATTTGTTGATCGTTCATGACAACGCGTACTCCGACATCGTGTTTGACGGCGAGCCCGGCGGCAGCTTCTTGCAGTATCCCGGTGCGCTTGAGGTGGGCGTGGAGTTCTTCTCGCTTTCCAAGTCGTTTAACGTCACCGGTGCCCGCATCGGCTTTTTGGTCGGTCGCGAGGATGTGGTCTCGGCCTTTGCCAAGCTGCGCGGCCAGATCGACTTTGGTATGTTCTTCCCGATCCAGAAGGCTGCTATCGCCTGCCTGAACGGTCCGCGCGATGAGGTCGAGGCGCAGCGTCTGAAGTACCAGGAGCGCCGCGATGCCCTGTGCGACGGTCTTGAGGGTCTGGGCTGGGAGCGTCCCAACGCGCATGGCTCTATGTTTGTGTGGGCCAAGCTTCCCGGTGGTCGCACCGATTCCATGGCGTTTTGCGAGGAGCTCATGGAGAAGGCCGGCGTTGTGGTGACGCCGGGCGCGAGCTTTGGTCCTTCGGGCGAGGGACACGTGCGCATGGCGCTGGTCCTGCCGCCCGACCAGATTGCTTTGGCTGTCGAGGCCATTCGCGAGGCGGGCCTGTATTAGAAAGGTATTTCGACTCGTCAATAGCCCGAAACCGATTTCGTGCAGTTATTTTACGAATACTGCAAACAATTTCGGTAAACGGTCGATTTTTGGCTGCGAATAGGGGCATAATCAAAGTCCCGATTGGATGTATTGGGATTACGGCAAGCCGCTCGGGTCGTTCCCGGGCGGCTTGTTTGTGGAGAGAGATGGGAGTTTCTAATGGTTAACGAGAAGAAGGTCGCTATTGTCGGCTGCGGTTTCGTCGGTTCGTCTTCGGCGTTCGCACTGATGCAGAGTGGTCTGTTCTCCGAGATGGTCCTCATCGACGTGGACAAGAACCGTGCCGAGGGTGAGGCCCTGGATATCGCGCACGGCATGACGTTTGCCGAGCCGATGAAGATCTACGCCGGCGATTATTCCGATGTCGCCGACGCCGCCATGATCGTCGTCACCGCTGGCGCTGCCCAGAAGCCCGGTGAGACCCGCCTGGACCTGGTCAACAAGAACGTAAACATCTTTAAGTCCATTATCCCCGAGATTAAGAAGTCCGGCTTCGACGGCATTCTGCTAATCGTCTCCAACCCGGTTGATGTTCTGACCTATGCTGCCATCAAGATGTCCGGCCTGCCCGAGGGCCATGTCATCGGCTCCGGCACCGTGCTCGACACTGGCCGTCTGCAGCAGATGCTTGGTGCCCACGTCGAGGTTGACCCGCGCGATGTCCAGGCCTATGTCATGGGCGAGCACGGCGACTCCGAGTTTGTCGCTTGGTCCAGCGCTCAGGTTGCCGGCGTTCCGCTGAACACCTTCTGCGAGCTTCACGGTCATCTGGAGCACGAAGCTGCCGAGAAGCGTATCGCCGAGGACGTCAAGAACTCCGCCTACACCATCATCGAGAAGAAGCACGCTACCTACTATGGCGTTGCCATGGCCGTCAAGCGCATCTGCACTGCCGTCATGCGCGATGAGCAGACCGTTCTGCCTGTCTCCTCGCTCATGGTGGGCGAGTATGGCCTGTCCGATCTGGCCATCTCCATGCCGACGGTCGTTGGCCGCGATGGCGTTGTCTGCCGCGTCCCCGTGCCGCTGAACGATGACGAGCAGCATGAGCTCACCGCCTCCGCAAAGGCCCTCAAGGACATCATCGACAGCGTCGACTTCTCCTGCTAAATCAAGCTCGCTAGAGCGAAAAGCTACAATGAAAGCGTCCGAGCCCACACGGCCCGGGCGCCTTTTTGGTGCAAAGTAACCTGACCCCAATGCAGCATAGTTGATGGGAGGGCCATGTCGGATTTGCCTAATTTTTTGACCTATGCTCAGACGGCGTTTTATCCGTTTGAGGAGCAGCCGTTCTGTGCGGTGGATAGCCTGGTCTTTGCGTGGTTGTCCTATTTGCGTTTGCCGGGTGATATGGCGGAGCTGACGAACTGGCAGGGCCTAGACGTACGCGAGTTGCTGCGTGCCGAGTGCTACCGGGACATGATTGGTGACTTGTGGGACCCAGAGGGGAGCAGGGCCTTGTTGGAGGCCGTGGCAGCAAGCCCTCGTTACCGTGGCGTGCGCGTTTGCGGCTATCGTGCCGTGAGCGATGTGGTGGCGACAGAGCAGTTTGCAGCCATGGCGTTCCGGTTTCCGGCGGGGTTTAGTTATCTTTCCTTCCGGGGGACCGACAGTACGATTGTGGGCTGGAAAGAGGACTTTAACATGGCATTCCGGTGTCCTGTGCCGGCCCAGGAATCCGCGGCGCGTTATGTGGACGAGGCGGTGGATGCGATTGACGGGCCACTTTTGTGCGGAGGTCATTCCAAGGGTGGAAACCTTGCGGTGTACGGTGCGGCGATGTGCTCCGATGTCGCCCGTGAGCGAATTGAACGGGTGTATTCCCATGATGGTCCGGGCTTCGTCGAGGAGTTTCTGAACGGCAACGCCTTTGCCGATCTTTCCGGTCGAATCGACAAGACGCTACCTCGGTCGTCGATCTTTGGCATGATGTTCGAGACACAGGAGGACTATGCCATCGTTGAGAGCACCGAGTTCAGCCTGCTGCAGCATAATCCCTTTAGCTGGGTGGTTGATGGTCGCGACTTCGTGTACTGTGAGCGCCTGTCCGCCGGTGCTCGATACGTTGATGGCTCCATTCGCGAGATGCTGCTTGCAGTGTCACCTAGCGAGCGCGAGCGTTTTGTAGATGCGTTGTTCTCCGTGTTTGAGGCTACGGGTGCTGAGCGGTTTGCGGATATCGCCGGGAATCTGCGCGAGAGCCTGCCCGTGATGCTCCAGGCTGCGCAAGGCTTTGACGAGGATACGCGACGCTTTGTCTCGCAGACCATCGTGGCAATCCTTAAATGCGCACTGCTGCCCAAACGACCCCAAATCGACATGCCCGCTGCCGGCAAGAGTTTGGCAGAACAGCTCGAGGCTTGGCAGTCCGAGCTCCTGCGCTAACCATTGGTGCAAAGCAACCTGTCCCCGATGCATCAAGCTTCGATGCGCCTGGGGCGGGCTCGACCGCTATACTGATTCGTGCTCAAATCGATCTAGAACGGAATGCCGTATATGAAAATCAATCACGCGATTCTGCATATCCTGGACTTTGACTCTGCCGTCAACGTCATGAGTCAACGCGAGCTCGATATCGAGAGCCGCACCGTGCGTAATTTCGTAACCACGCACTTGCGGCGCGCTCGTACCTCGGCTGATAACAAGCGTGCCACGTTTGCCGAGAACTCCGCATTCGGCGGCGAGCTCAAGGGCTATTTCTTTGGTGAGCGTGAGTTCGTGGACCTGTCTCAGCAGATTGCGGAGTTCATCTCTTCCGAACTTACCAAGGCCGAGAAAGCCGAGTCCACTGACGTGCTTGTGGCGGACTTTGATGACGATGAGGATGCCCGCTGGTTTGCCGTGATGCTGCTGGGCTCCAAACAGGCCTTTATGCACGAAGTGGGCCGCGAGGAGGGCGAGGTACGCAACGACATCGCGCGTCACTACGCCATTCTGCCGAACCCTTCGCAAAAGGTGCCGAGCTATGCCATCGTGCGCGCGAGCACCATGGAGATCGGCTACGTGGACAAGAAGCGCAAGATTGCCGGCGAGGACCGT
Organism: uncultured Collinsella sp.; assembly: GCA_959020715.1. GTDB lineage: Bacteria > Actinomycetota > Coriobacteriia > Coriobacteriales > Coriobacteriaceae > Collinsella. The sequence goes on from CAUESV010000009.1 coordinate 65,667, forward strand.
ATGCTTATCCCCGATGGCCTGCTTCAGTGCGACACGGGCGTATCGGGCAAGGAGGTCATCGACACCGTGACGCGTGTGGTCGAGGAGGTCGCCGAGGAGCACGGTGCCAATACGGCCGTAGCGCTCGCTAAGGTTAAGGCTGCCGTTGCCGAGAAGGTTGAGGATGACGAGGAGCTGCCGCCTTGGGATATTGTCGATGAGGTCTTTGAGGACGAGCCGGTCATCAAGGAGAGCGTGCGTGCGGCGCTGACCGAGGAGAAGGTGCCTGATCGCGTTCCCGTGGAGCGCAAGCAGGTCGAGCGCGCGGCCGTGCGTAATCACAAGATCCGTACCGACACGGGTATCGAGATCAGCTTCCCGGCCGAGATGGGTTCGAACTCCGAGTACATCGAGTTCGTCAATGAGCCCAACGGCCTCATCTCCATCGAACTCAAGAATATCGGCAGCATCGAGAATCGATAAACTGCTCTTGGACGTTGCAGAAAAACAAAGGTCGAAACCCTTCGGGACTTCGGCCTTTTTGCTTGGAGCTGAATTGAGTTGCAGACTGAGCATACGTCAGCGAAAACGCCCCTAGGCGAGCAAGGTGACGTGAAAGAGGAGGGAAGCGTACTTCGGTACGCGACCGACGATTGAACGTCAGATTGCCGCTTAGGGGCGTTTGCAGCGTCGAGCCGTTACGCGGTTTGGTAAAACTGCGTAACTTCTACAGCTGACGTAAGCCCTCTTCCAGGCCGGTCTTGCTGTCGGTCTTCTCGTCGCGCATCTTGATGACGCGGGCGGGGACACCGGCCACGACGGCGCCGGCGGGGACGTCCTCGACGCACACGGCGCCGGCGGCAACGACAGCACCCTTGCCCACGTGCACGCCCTCCAGGACCACAGCATTAGCGCCGATCATGACATCGTCCTCGATGATGACAGGCGTGGCGCTTGCGGGCTCCACGACGCCTGCCAGCACGGTGCCGGCGCCGATGTGGCAGTTCTTGCCCACGGTGGCGCGGCCGCCCAGCACGGCGCCCATGTCGATCATGGAGCCTTCACCAATGACGGAGCCGATGTTGATGATGGCGCCCATCATGATGACGGCGCGGTCGCCGATTTCGACGCGGTCGCGGATGATCGCGCCCGGCTCAATGCGGGCGTTGATGCCCTTAAGGTCGAGCATGGGGACGGCGGAGTTGCGGCAGTCATTCTCGACGTCGTAGTAGTCGATGGAGTCGGCATTGGCATCGAGGATGGCCTTGAGCTCATCCCAGTCGCCAAAGACGGTCTTGCCACGACGACCGCCGTAGACATGTGCGTCGCCCCAGGCAACCTTCATGCCCGGCTTCTCGCGCACGTACAGCTTGACGGGCGTCTTTTTGGGCGCGGTGGCGATGTAGTTGATAATCTCCTGTGCATCCATCTCGGCTGCGTTGCTCATTTGCTATCTCTCCTTTAGGTGGATTCGGTTGATACCTGGTTAGGCAAACATGACCTGGTCGAACGTATAGAAGCCGGGTTCGCGGGCGACGAGCTTCTGCGCGGCTGCCAGGGCGCCGTTGACGAAGATCTGACGGCTCGTGGCGCGGTGGGTGAGCGTGACCTCCTCGTTCTGGCCAAAGAAACTCACCTCGTGCACGCCGGCGACGGTGCCGCCGCGCAGCGAGTGCATTCCGATCTCCTTGGGGTCACGCGCGCCGCACATGCCCTCGCGGCCATAGACGGGGTGGTAGCCTGCCTCGGGCTCGGCTTCGACTATGGCATCGAGCAGCAGCTTTGCGGTGCCGCTGGGGGCGTCGACCTTTTGGTTGTGGTGAGTCTCGACAATCTCGCAGTCAAAGCCGGGCAGCTCACGCGTGGCCTGGGCCACTAGATGACGCAGGGCTGCGATGCCGATGGAGTAATTGCCGGAGTGCATGACGCGGGCGTTCTGACCCAGCTCACGCAGGCGGTCCATCTGATCGGGTGTGTAGCCCGTGGTGCCCGAGACCAACGCGGCGCCCGTGCGCTCGACATAGGCGACGACGGCATCGAAGGTCACGACGTTCGAGAAGTCGATGATAACGTCGGCCGCCGGGGCGCTCTCGAGCTCGGACAGATCAAAACCGATCTGGGCGACGATATCAAAAACGGGCTGCCCGCCGGCGTCGACAATGCCTTCGGCGGTAGTGCGGATGAGCGAGCCCATGCGGCCCGTTCCTATAATGACGGTCTTAATCAAGCAGACCAGCTCCCTTCAGAGCATCGGTAAGTGCGGCTCGCGTGTCGTCTGCCATGGGGCACAGCGGCATACGGTAGTTTGCCTCGATCATACCCATCTGGGCGAGCGCTTCCTTGACGGGGATGGGGTTGACCTCGCTAAAGAGGGCGTTGATGAGCGGCTGACCGGCAATCTGGATATCGCGGGCGCGCTCCACGTCACCGTCCAGATAGGCGCGGCACATGTCGTGCACGAGCTGCGGCTGCACGTCGGCCCACACGCTGATGGTGCCCGAAGCGCCCAGGCTCATGAGCGGCACTGTGAGTGCATCCTCGCCCGAGTACATGCGGAAGTCATCGGACAGCAGGTGGGCGATCTTGGCCGCGTAGGCGACGTTGCCCGAGGCCTCCTTGATGCCTATGATGTTGGGGTGCGCGGCCAAGCGCTCTACGTTGCGCTCGCTGATGCCGCAGCCGCAGCGGCCGGGGATGTTGTACAGGATGCAGGGGATGTCCACGGCATCGGCGACGGTCTTAAAGTGCTGGTAGATACCCTCTTCGTTGGACTTGTTGTAGTAGGGGGTAATGAGCAGCAGGCCGTCGGCTCCCAAGCCCTGGTAAGTAAGCGACTTGGTGAGCATAGTCTGCGTGGAGTTGGAGCCCGAGCCGGCGATGACGGGGACGCGTCCTGCAACTTGCTTAACCACCGCGGCGACAACGGAGTTGTCCTCGTCGTCGGTCATCGTGGCGCTCTCGCCGGTGGTGCCCAGGGTGAGGATGGCGTCGGTGCCGTTTTGCAGGTGGAAATCGATAAGGCGCCCAAGCGCGTCAAAGTCGACACTGCCGTCCTTTTTAAACGGCGTAACAAGGGCGACGATTGAACCCTCGAGATTGCGGATGTCCATGTCCTTCTCCTTCGCTTCCGCGATCTGGATGCGTTTGTTCCATTGGGCGGCGACTGCTAGGCGCTCGTCCTGAGCGCGACGGCGGGCGGCATCGGCGCGCGATTTGGCCAGCAGCTCGCGGCCGCACGGCAGCACGTCGAGTGTGGCAAAGTAATCGACCGGGCGCTCGGCGCGGCGGATGAGGTCGGCCGAGCCATCGGGACGCAGTAGGACCTCGGCGGAGCGCAGACGTCCGTTGTAGTTGTAGCCCATGGAGTAGCCATGTGCGCCGGTATCGTGGATCACAAGCAGGTCGCCTATGTCGATATGCGGCAGCTCACGATCGATGGCGAACTTGTCATTGTTCTCGCACAGATTACCCGTGATGTCGTACGTGTTCGTGACGGGGGCTGCGGTTTTATCGGGACCGTCCGGCTGACCCATCACCGTGATGTGGTGGTAAGCGCCATACATGGCGGGACGAATGAGGTCGACGGCACTGGCGTCCACGCCGATATAGTCCTTGTAGATTTGCTTCTCGTGGATGGCCTTGGTGACCAGGCACCCATAGGGGCCCATCATAAAGCGGCCCATCTCGGTGCAGATGGCCACATCGCCCATGCTGGCGGGAACCAGGATCTCGTCGTATGCCGCGTGTACTCCCTCGCCGATGGCGTGAATGTCGTTGGCCTGCTGCTCGGGCAGATAGGGGATGCCGACGCCGCCGGACAGATTGATGAAGGCGACGTGTGCGCCGGTCTCGCGCTCCAGGCGTACGGCAAGCTCAAAGAGGATGCGTGCGAGCTTGGGGTAGTAGTCGTTGGTGACGGTGTTGCTGGCAAGGAATGCGTGGATGCCAAAGTCCTCGGCGCCCTTGGCCTTGAGCATACGAAAGGCCTCGAAGAGCTGCTCGGTGGTCATGCCATATTTGGAGTCGCCCGGGTTGTCCATGATGCCGTTGGAGAGCTGAAACAGTCCGCCCGGATTAAAGCGGCAGCTGACCGTCTTGGGGATGGGCCCCGCAACACGCTCAAAGAACTCGATGTGGCTGATGTCGTCAAAGTTGACGATGGCGCCCAGCTTGTCGGCGAGCTCAAAGTCGGCAGCCGGCGTGTCGTTGGACGAGAACATGATGTCGTGTCCCGTGATACCCAGCGATCGTGCGATCATGAGCTCGGTATAGCTCGAGCAATCGCAGCCGCAGCCGTATTCGTTGAGAATGGAGATGAGCGCCGGGTTGGGGTTGGCCTTGACGGCAAAGTATTCCTTAAAGCCCGGGTTCCATGCAAAGGCGTCGCGCACTTCTTGCATGTTGCGGCGGATGCCCGCCTCGTCGTATAGATGAAACGGCGTGGGGAACTGCTCGACGATATGCTCGAGTGTCTCCTTGTCCACAAACGGCTGCTTGGCCGCATATGCCTCATTGGGGGTCAATGCCATGTCCCGTAAACCTCGCTATCCAGACGGCGCCATCTGCGCATCGAATCCGCATAGCGTGGACCCAATGTCCGGATAGCGCTCCCGCATTGCTGCAGACAGTCCTGTGGGTGTTTCCCACAGGCCCACCAGGTTGTTCGTGCCCGAAAAGCCCAGTTCGGCGGGTTTCGCCTCCCCACGGGGTCAAAGCCTGCCGGCTCGCCCGCGGTTCTTCGTGCCCGCGCCTCTATCAAGTGGTAACGACCCTACCACGTTGCACTTTACCAAACAAGAGTATTCGTATATAACGTTTAAAAAATGCAGGGATATGCTGGAAATAAGGGTGTGGTGATCTTGCGGCACAATAGATAGCAACCGGCGCACACCTATGAAAGGAACCTCTATGACCGAGCTCCAAGAACTCCGTCGCTATCGGCGCGACTTGCACAGGATCCCGGAGCTCGACTTCGATCTTCCGCAGACTATCGCCTATATCGAGGGCGTGTTGGCGCCGCTTGCCTGCGAGGTGATCCATCCGTGCTCCAGCTGCGTTTGCGCTTTCTTTGACGCTGGCGTTGGTGCCGCGTGTGCCACAGCGATTCGTGCCGACATGGATGCACTGCCCATTGCCGAGGCCACAGGCGCGACCTTCGCCTCGTCTCATCCCGGCAAGATGCACGCTTGCGGGCACGATGGGCACATGGCCATGGCACTTGCCGCCGCGACGTATGTCGACCGTACGATTCGCGAGCAGCCGGGCACCATTAAGCGTAACGTGCTCTTTGTGTTTCAGCCGGCCGAGGAGACGACTGGTGGTGCCAAGACGGTATGCGAGAGCGGTGTGTTCGAGCGCTACGGGGTCGACCGCATCTTTGGCTTTCACGTGTGGCCCGACCTTCCTGCCGGCACGTTGGCGAGCTGTCCCGGTCCGCTGCTGGCGCGTTCGAGCGAGACGCATGTGCACATTCACGGGACGAGCATCCATATCGCCAAGACCTATGGGGTTCCGGTCGAGGAATCGCACGATACGGCGCTGGCGGCTGCCAAATTCTTGGTTGCCGAGCGCGAGCTGATGGACGAGTTGGGTGTCGATGAACCCTGCATTGGTAAGTTCGGCCTGCTGCAGGCCGGTACCGTCTGCAATGCGGTGGCGGGGGAGGCCCACGTGGCCGGCAGCCTGCGTGTGTTTACGGACGACATGTTCGACCGCGCGCGCGAGGGCGTGCGCCGTGTACTCGACGAGGCATGCGCTGCAACGGGCTGCACGTACGATCTCGACTTTGCCGAGGGCTATCCGCCGGTCGACAACGACCCTGAGTTGTTTGCCTGTGTCGCGCCTGCCTTGCCCGGGCTGCAGCTTGTGGAGGAGCCGCTGTTAATTGCCGAGGACTTTGCTTTCTATCAGCGCCATCTGCCGGGCGTGTTCTTCTTGCTGGGCACGGGCGTGCCAGAGGCGCAAGAAAACCCGATCGACGCAGACGGCTGCCCAGCTTATGCGATGAGCGCCCTTCACACTGACGCCATGCTCTTTGACGAGGAAATTTTGCTCAAGGGCCTCGATGTCTACAAACGATTGCTTTCGCTTGACTAAGGCCTGAAGGACTATTTGTTCTAGAAAACACGAACAAACGTACGATATAATAGAGATGTAAGTCTATAGAAACGTTTGACGTTACTAACGTAAGGCGATACTATGATTGCATCGTATAAAGATAAGGATACCGAACGCTTTGCCATGGGTGTGCGGGTCAGGAGGTTCGTGCCCTTTGAGCGCGTTGCGTTGAGGAAGATTCGCCAACTGCAGGTTTGTGCTTCGCTTGATGATCTTCGCGTTCCACCGGGCAACCGCCTGGAAGCTTTGAAGGGCGATCGTGCCGGGCAATATAGCATCCGTGTTAACGAGCGCTATCGGGTCTGTTTTGAGTGGAGACAGGAGATGGCTTGGAATGTCGAAATCGTCGATTATCACAAGTGATGAGACCTCGGCCGATTTGCTGTCGCCGGTGACTCCTGGCGAGCTTCTCAAAGAGGAGTTTCTTGTTCCCATGGGCATTTCTCAATATCGCCTTGCGAAAGAGACCGGGATTCCGGCTCAGCGTATCGGACAGATTGTCTTGGGAAAACGTCGCGTGACGGCCGACACCGACCTCCGTCTTTGCCGTTATTTTGGCCTGACGGATGGTTATTGGCTGCGCGCACAGATGGCGTTTGACCTTGAGGCCGAGAAAAGGCGGATCGAACCGGAACTCGATAAGATCGTTCCTGTTCAGCAGGCCATCGCACTGTAGTGCTCAGAGATGATGGGGGTGGCGCGGCGATGAAGCGACGCCGACAGTCTGCCGTATATAGTCCGGGTGGATGTGGGTGCGGCTTGCTGCTGCTTCCGGTCATCGCTGTGAGCATTGGCGTGATGTTTGCGCTTGCTGGGCTTGCCGCGGCGGCGCTCGTGCTGTTTATCACTGCCATCGGCGTGACGATTTGGCTCTGCCGCAATCGCGAGCAACGCCGTGCCGACGGTAAAACCAATGTCGGCTGGGTCGTCTTTCTGATCATGGTGTACCCGATGAGTGTCAGCTACCTTGTTTTCTTTGTCCTGTTGATGATCAGTGCTTTTACCGGGGAATCCGTCACGGTGGGTTGATCACTGCTGGCAGACGGTCGCGCAAAGTGCGTTTGCTCGGCGTTTGGATAACTGCATTGGCCGTTTACCGCAACCTTAGCTCTCAGCTAATGAATTCAAGTTCAATCCTTCCTACGATGTGCTGTGTGCCGGCACGGTAGCCGGATCGTAGGAAGGATGAATAATGGCAAAAGAGGGAAAGAAGCCGATCGGCAAGATTGTCCTAGGCATCATCGTGGTGCTGGTTATTGTCGGTGCCGTGGGCTCTATGGGCGGCAACTCAACCGATTCGTCTGCGAGCGATTCGGCAAAACCTGCCGAGACGACACAGCAGGCTGAGGAGCAAAAAGAACCGCAAGAACCGTATACCATTGCTGACGAGGCTGAAGACACTTCCAATCAGTTTACCTATAAGATCACGGGCACGCTGACCAATAACACGGACAAGGAAAAGAGCTACATTCAGATTGAATATGTTCTGTATGATGCCGATGGCAATCAGGTTGGAACGGCTCTTGCAAACACCAATCATCTGAAGGCGGGCGGCTCCTGGAAGTTTGAGGCGCTGGGTACGGTGTCTCCCGACCAGGTTGCTAGCTGGGAGCGTTCGGACGTAAGCGGTTTCTAGCATGTTGCATGCACTGGGGGAGGTGAGGTCGTATGCCCGATAAAAAGCTGACTGACGAGTTACTCAATGAGCTTCTCGACGCGCCAAACATCGATGGCTATATCAAGGAGCACGACTTTGCCACCCCGTCGCTTTCGGACTACCTGAAGCAACTGCTGCAGGAAAAGGGCTTGGAGCGCTCGCGCGTGGTTCGTATGGCCGATCTCAATGAGACCTTTGGCTATCAGATTTTTACCGGTGCGCGCCACCCAAGCCGTAATAAGGTGCTGCAGATTGCCTTTGCGATGGCGTTGACGCTCAAGGAGACCAACCGCGCTCTGACAGCTGCCGGGGTAAGCGTCCTTAACTGCAAGGACCGTCGCGATGCGATTGTCATCTTTTGTATCGATCGCGGCTGCAGTCTGCAAAAGGTCAACGAGGAGCTGTATCGCTTTGGCGAGGAGACGGTGAGTTAGCGGCTGATATCTGAGCTGTCGGAGCTGCCGAACAACGATGCAAACGAACGGGGCGCGGATGCCATGGGGTGTCTGCGCCCTGCGCTATGATGGAGGCTATGGATAATCAGACCCCAACATATTCCGATGATGAGCTGACCGCAGCGCTTGCCGAGCACCTGGCGTCGCTCGATCGTGACGACAGCTATCGCGTGGAGCGTGTACTTAAGCGCTCGTCCGTTGAAGCAACCGAGCTCGTGTACTTTGAAGGAACCGGCGGTGGCTCGCTCGGCCCCTTTGTCCGCAAACGCATCGATGCTTCGGCTCAAATCGGCGGGGCATACGAGCGTCTGTTTGCCGCTCAGCGGGCAGGCAGGCGTTTTGAGCACCTGCCCAGAATCGTCGATTGTCGTCGTGTGGGCGACGAGCTCAACGTGGTTATGGAATACATCGAAGGGGAGACGTTCGGGGCGCTGGTGGACCGTCTGGGAGCCACCCCCGATTATGCGCGTGAATTGTATCCTGCCCTATGCGATGCCGTGGGCGAGCTCCACGCCGGTTTTGCAATGGCGGGGGAGACTTCGGCGCCGGTGATCCATCGCGACCTCAAGCCGTCGAATATCATCGTGACAGGTGCCAACTATACGCCTGATGACGGCCTGACGTTTTCATCGCTGGTGATTATCGACTTGGGGATCGCGCGCGTATGGCGCGATGGCGCCGATGCCGATACCGTCAAGTTTGGGACACGGCCCTATGCGCCGCCCGAGCAGTATGGGTTTGGGCAGACGAGCGTGCGAAGCGACGTCTACGCACTTGGTGCCCTGTTGTTCTTCTGCTTGACGGGAGTCGATCCTAAACCAGGGCTCGACATGCGCGAGCAATGCGAGGCTCGCGACATTCCCACTCCACTTGCCGATGCCGTCTGCATGTCGATGGCGCTCGACCCGGCCAAGCGTTTTGCGAGTTCGGAAGCGTTGGGACGGGCGACGCGCGCGGCATACGATCTGAGTCGCCCCGTGCGGCCTCCTGCGCCTGCGCCTGTCCGTTCTCCGGCCTCGGAGACGGTGCTGACGCCCCAAGGGCTCCAGAACCCTGCAGGGCTTCCTAGGCCTGCCGCCTCCGCTGCATGCGGTCTGCTCTCTCGCGTTCCGGAGTCTCTGGGGCGCATTTGGAATACGCTCGTCTGCTTCTCGATGCTTGTGTTCTTTGCCGGAAGTCACTTTGCCGTCTTTCACCCCACGGGAGCAAACCAAAGCTACCCGACGTGGCTTCTCGTAATCGAGTATTTTTTCTTTGTCGATGGCCTTATGGTGCTTATGCATTTTGCGCTGCTCGATAAGCGCCGTCTTCGTCGGCGATTCGCACTGCTCGACAGCTATCGCGGCAAGAAACTCGCGAAACTCTGGCTCAAGGCATTGGGTGTGCTGCTCCTATGCATGATCGTCATAGTCGCGGTTGCCAATGCGACCGGCGTCGTCGATACCTCCGCTACCTAAAAGAAAAGGGCCCCGTTGGGGCCCTTTGCAGTTGCACTTAGATGCGGTTCATCTGAGCGGCGACTTTGTTGTACCAGTCCTGCCACGTGGGCGGGCAGTACTTTTTGGCCGCTGCCGGGGTAAGGGTGGAGCCGTAGTTGGCGCCCAGATAGGCAACGTGAGCGGAGATGCCCTCGCTCCAGCTGCCAAAGCTGCGCCAACCGCCGCCACGGGCGCTCCAGCCCCAGGCGTTGTAAGAATTGGCGCAATAAGCACCCTTGGTGCTCTCGATGCAGGCGATGGCGGGGGACCAACGGGGGTCGACACCGGTATTCCAAGCGGCGACGGCAAAGTTATAGCCCTGGCCTGCCATGGGGGAGCCGGCGAGATAATTGTCGATGCGGCTCGTCCACTCATTGATGAACGAATCGTAATCGGAGCTACCGGTATTGGCGTTGTTCACCGTGGTGTCGATGGTGGTGTTGGTGTTGGTGGCCTGGCTGCTGGAATTGCTGCCGCTTACGCCCTCGCCCGAGAGCTTCTCGGCGGCAGCGGCCTTATCGGCCTCAAGCTTGGCAAGCTCGGCGGCATTTTCCTGCTCGGCTTTTGCCTGTGCCTCGCTGCGAAGCTGCTGGGCCTGCGCCAGCGCATCCTCGGCGTTTTTCTGCTCCGCCTCAAGCTGAGACTTGGCCTGCTGGAGCTCGGCCTTGTTCTGCTCGAGTTCGGTTTGCATGTTATTGAGCTCTTCGATCTCGTCGACGCTCGAGCTCGTGATCTGGTTGGTGTATTTGCAGGTCGTGATGAACTCACCCAGGCTCTGCGCGTTGACCAGGAAGCTCACGATGGGATTGGTGCCCTTCTGATACTTGTACAGATCGCGCATGGCGGAGCTTGCCTTGGCCTGCTGCTCGGGAAGCTTAGCCTCGATTTCCTCGATGCTTGCCTCATTGGAGTCAATCTGCTTTTGCAGGTCATCGAGCTTGGTGCGGGCGTCGTTGTAGGCGCTCGTGGCGGCTTCGATCTTCTGCTGGGCTGCGGAAAGCTGGTCCTGCGTTGCCTGCGAGGCGGCATACGCCGCAACGGGGGAGAGCATCGGCGTGGCCGTCAGCGCAACGGCGAGCGCGGCGCTCGTGATGATACGAGCCGGCTTCGACGCAACGAGCGCTGCGGTGCGATGATTCGAATGCTGCATCCAGTCCCTCTGCAATCAATCGTAGGTTATGGTTCGAACGGTATTCTACTACTGCTTTCGACCTCAACTTGAACCTTAAAGGTTCCAAAGGGTCAAGCTGAACTTGAGGCTTTGGCTTTGACCTGCAGTTATGATGAATTGTTGAGAAACCATAGAGTTCAACTTTAACGTTATGGGGCCTGTTTGAGAGGAGTTCTGGGCCGTAAAAGCTATCTCAACGTGGGGTTTTACAACTACAGGGTTCCTTCGCGACGAGCCTGCTCCACCTCTTTGAGTGCGTCGGCGGGAGCGAAGGAACAGGTGCCGTCGCCGAGCTTGACCACCTGGATGTCGTCACCGGCATGGACCTCTCCGCCCTTTAGCACCACGCCAAAAACGCCCTCGTGGGGAAAGATGCAGTCGCCGGCGAGATAGTAGATGGCACAGCGTGTGTGGCAGACCTTGCCGATCTGACTGATTTCGACAAGCACCTCGCTGCCAAGCTTGAGCTGCGTGCCCAAGGGGAGCGAGAGCAGGTTGATGCCCCGGGTTGTGAAGTTCTCTCCAAAGTCACCCTCGTGTACGTCGAGCCCGCGTGCCTGCGCCGTCTGGATGGACTCCGCGGCTAAAAAAGAGACCTGGCGGTGCCAATGTCCGGCGTGCGCATCGGTAGCGAGGCCAAATTGCTCGATGACGGTGTCGCGTCCATCGGCGACGGGCGACTTGCGAGTGCCTTTGTGCTCCGACGTGTTGATTGAGACGATACGAGCGGGCCCGTTGTAAGCATCGTTTGCGGTGCGTAGGGGAGCTGCCGTCCGGGCACGATCCGCAAGTTCGCGCTTGGCGGCGTCAATGATGGGGTTGTTGATCGGATGAGCCTGGGGCACGGTGCACCTTTCGACGGGGCGGGCAACATGTTGAATCCTACAACAACGGTAGGTTCATTGCCCGTTGTCGTACACCGGTGATCGCCGCCTTCGTGCTGGACGATTACGTCGATTGCCATAGATACGGTGGAGCTTTGGGCGCCGGCGGCTTGGCACGCTAAAATAAATCAGTTGCGCAAAGACCGCCCGTTGTGTGGGCAGTTCATGATAGGAAGTTTCCATGGCATTGCAATTTACAGAGCGCGAGTTCATTCCTGTGCTGCTCGGTGGCGACATCAACGCCTATTCGGTGGCGCGCGCCTTCTACGAGGAGTACCAGGTCAAGAGCCTGGTCTTTGGCAAGTATCAGACGGGTCCCGCGTACCGCAGCCAGATTATCGACTACACGCCCAACGTGGATATCGACACCATGCCCGTGATGCTCAAAACCGTCAACGGCATTGCCCAAGCGCATGCCGACAAGACGATTGTCCTTGTGGGCTGTGGCGACAACTATGTTGCCCTCGTGGCTCAGGCCAAGGATGCCCATGAGTTGGCGGATAACATCGTCGCGCCTTACGCTCCCTATAGCATGCTCGAGCAGTGCCAGAAGAAGGAGATCTTCTACGAGCTGTGCGAGAAGCATGGCGTGCCTTATCCGCATACCTTTACCTTCACCATGGCGATGCTGAACGACCAAGGCGAGGCACCTGCCGAGGTGCTCGATCAGATCGATTTTCCCTACCCGATGATTCTGAAGCCTTCTGACGGCATCATGTGGTGGCAGCACGAGTTCGAGGGCCAGAAGAAGGCCTATGAGATTGCCGACCGCGCCGAGCTGGAACAGGTCATTCGCGATTCGTATGCCAGCGGCTACACCGACGACCTGATCTTGCAGGATCGCGTGCCCGGCAACGACGAGTACATGCGCGTGCTCACCAGTTATTCCGACCGCAACGGCAAGGTGCGCATGATGTGCCTGGGTCACGTGCTGCTCGAGGAGCATCAGCCCCACGGTGTCGGCAACCATGCCTGTATCATTACCGAGCCCAACGACGAGCTCATGGGCGGCGTGCGCAAGTTGCTCGAGGACCTTCACTTTGTGGGCTATTCCAACTTTGACGTTAAGTACGACGAGCGCGACGGCTCGTTTAAGTTCTTCGATTTCAACACGCGCCAGGGCCGCAGTAACTACTACGTCACTAACAGTGGCTTTAACGTTGCCAAGTATGTGGTGGACGAGTATGTGTTCAACCGTCCATTTGAGCCGGAGTTTGTGACGGCGCAGGACGAGGCGCTGTGGATGGTCGTTCCCATGGGCGTCGTCGACAAGTACGTCAAGGATCCCGAGTTGCGCGCGAAGGTGCATCGCCTGGACAAGGAGGGCAAGGGCGCCGACCCTTCGTTTATGAAGGGCGACTTTGTCTTTAACCGCTGGCTGCGCATGTGGCACACCAAGCTGCGCCACTTTAAGCTGTTCAAGACGTATTACAAGTAGATGAGTGCGGCGCCCGTCCGGTTTACATCGGGCGGGCGCGGGTATGATACGCGCAATTGCGCAAGCGTCACCAAGGAGGCGGCGATGGAAAAGCTGGGAGTTATCGGCGGCATGGGCGCCGAGGCCACGTCGTATTACTACGACCAGGTGGTGCGTCATACGGCTGCTGCCTGCGATCAGGAACATATCGACATGGTGGTACTCTCCAAGTCGACCATGCCCGACCGCACGTTGGCCATTAAGACCGGCGAGCATGCTAAGCTGCTGGCGACCATGAAAGAGTGCGCCCAGGCACTCGAGTCGCTGGGCTGTGCACACATTGCCATTCCCTGCAACACGTCACACTACTTCTATGACCAGATCCAGTCGTTTACGAAGGTGCCGATTATCCATATGCCGCGTGAGTCGGTGCGCTATGCTCTGGCCGGTGCGGTGATGGGGGAGTGCGAGTTCGACCCCAACCTGAGTATGCCGGCCGAGCCGGTGCACAAGATTGGCATCATGGGCACCGACGGAACCGTGGGCGCGGGCGTCTACGGCCGCGAATGTAAGGCTGCGGGTGTTGAGGTCGTCTATCCCAGCGAGAAACGTCAGAACGATGTGATGTCGCTTATCTACGATGATGTGAAGGCCGGACGTGAGCCCGATATGGATAAGTTCGACCGCGTGATGTGGGAGTTCGCCCGTAGCGGCTGCGACCGCGTCATTCTGGCCTGCACCGAGCTCTCGGTGCTACAGAAGTACCGAGAGATGCCCGAGATCACCCTCGACGCCATGGATGTCCTGGTGCGCGAATCCATCATCCGCAGCGGCGCCCCCTACCGCCTCTAGCTTTCGACCTGTCAAAAAGGGACAGGTTAATTTTGGTAGGTTTTATCTGGTGAAACAGTAAAGGCCTCGGCTCGTTTGGTGCGAGCCGAGGCCTTTTGCGTTGGGCTGTTGCTGTCGGTGGTGAACTAGAACAGGAAGCCGATGGCGATGAGGGCGATGCTGACGATGAGCACGGCGATGTCCAGACCCTTGATGGGGTAGCGCTTGTACGAGCTGGTGCGCGTACGCAGATAGAAGCCGCGCTGTTCTGCCGCCAAGGCTGTGGCATCGGTCTTGCCCACGCTCGAGATGAGCAGTGGCACGCACAGTGGCAGCATGAGCTTAAGCTTCTTGATGGGGTTCTTGGTGTCGTACTCGACGCCGCGTGCGGTCTGCGCCTCCATGATGGCGTTCATCTCCTGACCAAACACCGGCACAAAGCGCAGCGCCGTGGTAAAGGTGAAGGCATAGCGATACGGTACGTGCAGCACCTCGACGCAGGCGTTGGCAAGGTCGTTGAGCTTGGTCACCATGAGCATGAGGATGAGTGGTAACGCCACACCCAGTAGGCGCAGACAGGCCTTCGATCCTGTGATGAGGCCCGTGTCGGTGATAAAGCCCCACACCACGTTGCCATCGCGCATAAAGGCCAGCTGGAGCACCAGCATGATAAGCGCGAGCGGGATCAGCAACTTGAGCAGCGAGAACAGACGGTCGACGACGCCGGCATAGGCACCCAGCGCAAGGGTGAGTGCCAAAAAGCCCAGCAGCGCCACGTAGGTGTCGGACAAGAAGATGCCGACGATGATGGCGGCGGCGAGGCCCAGTTTGACGACGGGATTCAGGCGATGCAGCAGCGTATCGCCCGGCATGTAGTCGATGACGTTAACCACGGTGGACCATCTCCTTGGTAATTCGAACGACATCGGTGACCTCGCTCACCTGCGCAAAAGCGGGAGAGACGGAAGATGCCAGACGGCGCGAGAGTTCAATAACCTGGGGAGGCTCCACGTAGGCACGCCGCATGAGATCGATGTTCGAGAATAGCTCGTGCGTGCGGCCGCGGTCGAGGATGCGACCGTCGGCCATTACCACAATGCGCTCGGCAAAATCCGAGACGACTTCCATATCGTGGCAGACCATGATAACGGCGCAACCACGCTCGGCCATGGTGCGCACTGTTTCCATGACGGTCATGCATTCGCGGTAATCAAGGCCGCTCGTGGGCTCGTCGAGTACGACGATCTTGGGCTCCACCACTACGACGGAGGCAAGCGCCACCATTTGTCGCTGGCCACGCGAAAGCGAGAACGGTGCCTCATCGGCAGGCAGGCCAAAGCGGTCGATGACGAGTTGGGCACGACGCAGAGCCTCGGCACGGTCCATGCCGCCAAGCTCCAAGCCAAAGGCGACCTCGTCGAGCACGGTGTCCTTGCAGATCTGACGGTCAGGGTTTTGGAAGAGGGTCGCGACCTCGCGAGCGATGCGGCTCGTGGGAACGGCTGCGGTATCCAGTCCCGTGACGCGCACGCTGCCCGAGGCGGGCTTAAGCAGGCCCGTGAGCAGTTTGGTGAGCGTGGTCTTGCCGGCGCCGTTTTGGCCGACGATGCCCACGAGCTCGCCAGGATAGAGCGTCAGGCTAAGGTCGTGTACGGCGGCGCCGCCATTGGGGTAGGCAAACTCAACATGGTCGAAGGTGAGTACGGGTTCGGCGTCCTTGGCATGAGGACGCAACGACGGTGCATGCGGGGAACCGGCGGGTGCCTGGGCTTCGATGGCCGCGTGTGCGGGGTCGACGATGCCCGAAATCAGGCGCTCAGCCTCATCGACATCCAAGCAGGGGGTACCGCTTACCAGGCCATCGGTTTGGAGGCTATTGAAGATACGCGTGACGCGAGGGCAGTCGACGCCGATGGCACGGAGCTCGTCGGTATGCGCGAAGACCTCGTGTGGCTCGCCCTGCAGCGCAATTTCGCCATGGTTGAGCACGAGCACGCGGTTGCAGTACTCCGAGAGCAGGGCGACCTTTTGCTCAACGACGACGATGGTGATTCCAAGTGCGCGGTTTGCCTCACGCAGCGTCTCGAAGACCAACGTGGAGCTAGCGGGGTCGAGTGCCGCGGTGGGCTCGTCGAGAACCAAGACGCGCGGACGCATGGCGAGGATGGCGGCGATGGCTACCTTTTGCTTCTGTCCGCCCGAGAGGGTGGCGATCTCGCGGTCGCGCAGGTCGCTGATGCCGACGGTCTCGAGCGTTTCGCTCACGCGCTGCTCGATCTGGTCGTGGGGAACGCCAAAGTTCTCGAGGCCAAAGAGCATCTCGTCCTCGACGACCGAAGCGACCATCTGCGTGTCGATATCCTGCAGCACACTGCCGACGATTTGCGACACGTCGGTGAGCGAGACTTCGCAGGTGTCGTGGCCGTCGACCATGACGGACCCAAAGAACGTGCCGGTGTAGTGGTGGGGCACGGCACCCGACAGGCAGGCGGCAAGCGTGGACTTGCCGGCACCCGAGGGCCCGATGATGCCGATGAAATCTCCCTTGTTCACGCTGAGCGAGATGTGGCTGAGCGCCTGCTCGGTCTGCGTGCCATAGGAGAACGAGACATCGTCGACGTTGATGATCGTTTCCATGGATACCTTTCATAGTCATTGGGGACAGTCTTAAATGACCAGTCGTTTAAGAACGTCCCAAAAAAGCTCGTTGTTTGGGACGGTCTTTGGTGGTGAAGCACGGAGACGGCTTTACGAGGTGCCCCAGGTTGGCGCGAAAGAGGAACGAAGCGTACTTGGGTACGCGAGCGACGAATGAACGCCAAGATGGGGTGGCTCGTAAAGCCGAGCAGGTTAGTTGAGCTTAAGGGCCTTCTGGATGGGCAAGTAGAGGGCGCCGACCAGAATGGCGTTAAAGACGGCGGTCATGGCGACGACGGGCAGCATAGCGGCGGCGAGCTCGCCCACCACGCCGAGCATGGCCATCTTGATGACCATGAAGATGACGCCCGAGACAAAGGTGGTCACGAACGTTGCGACGATGGCGACGGCAGACTTGACCTGTCCGTCCTTGGCAGCAGCGTTGACGATGACGGCCATGAGCATGGCGGCGATGCCCTCGGCGGCAAAATCGACGAACGGCGAAGTGGTGGTGATCTGGATCACGGCAGCCGAGATGAGGCCGATGACGAGCGCCTGGCCGATGTTGGGGCGAACGACCAGGATGGTGAGGCAGAAGGCCGAGATGATGAACTCGGGGCTGATCATGCCGCCCGAGATGCCCGAGATTGCCTTGCCGACGGTGAAGTTGAGGATGAAGCCGGCGGCGAGCAGGATGGCGAGCAGGACGAGGGCGCGGACATCGAGTTTGCCGCGGTCGGCGGTCTGGACGGTGCGGGGCTGGGTGGCGGTGGTGTTCTGAGACATGGTGAAAATCCTTTCGGAAGGGGAGTGCAAGAGAAAAGCGGAGGCGCGTGATGCGAATGCGATCGGGCTCGAGATAGAAAAAGGCCCCCGGTCGAAACCGGAGGCCTTCCAATCACCTAGAGCGCAAAAACAGGCGTGAGGGACTCACTGTCGACCGATCGTATTCACATCACGCCACCACCAGTTGTTGAGAGACTTCATCGTGTTCTTCATGTTGGTGGCTCCTTTCGTGATGCCGCGGCGCGGTCGCACCTAGTTGCTGTTGCGCTGCACTATAGCACAGCAAAGTGTGTGCGGGGAAATCTTTTTTAAAAAGATTTCAGGCGGGTTTCCCGTCGGTCAAAAAGGCGGGCGGGACGAACCGTGCCATCCCGCCCGCACCAGTGAGGGATTACTCCTTGTTGCGGCGATAGAGGATATAGCCGCCTGCGGAGATGACGGCAACGCCAGCGATGGCGAATGCGGCCACCATGCGGCCATCAAAACGATCGCCAGTGGTGGGCAGGCCGCCCTTGGTGTTCGTCTTGTTGGTGGTTACCGTAGTCGTGGTGTTGTCCGACTTGCCAGGCTTCTCAGGCTTGGCAGCGGGCTGCTCGGGCTTAGTGGGCTGCTCAGGCTGCTCGGGGGTGCTGGGCTGTTCGGGCTTGCCGGGCTGCTCGGGAGTGCCGGGCTGCTCGGGAGTGCCGGGCTGCTCGGGAGT
>CAUESV010000010.1 GCA_959020715.1 uncultured Collinsella sp.
CACCCCCCAGATCGACACTCTTTCCCTACACGACGCCCTTCAGGTCTCATGCGGGTGCGCGCCTGCACCAACATGCCCAGAGCATATGCCCCCCCCCCCCCGCGCGCACTCAAATGTCTGGAAATCAATTCTAATAGAGAACCAGTCCCAATATCAAAATCGAGCTCGAAATGCCGCATATTTGACCCCAGTAGTCCGCGGCGTGCAGCGTTTTTGAGCCACCCGGCCCAGAAGGGGCACGACGTAGACTGCCAACCCGGCAAAGAGTGTCCCCGGCGACCGGTCGTTTAAGAACGTCCCCAATGACTACTGCCATCCTGCTTTCACTTCTTTTGCAAGTTTTAACTTCTTTTGCTTTCTTTCACTTCTTTTAACAAGGCGCCCGGCGGGCATAAGTTGCTCGCCGGGTGCCTTGGTTAGGAAGCTATTGCTGTTGGGAAACCCTAGGCCAGGTCTTCGCCGTTGGTGGCGATAACCTTCTTATACCAGTCGAAGCTCTTCTTCTTGGAACGCTTGAGGGTGCCGTTGCCGGCGTCGTCGCGGTCCACATAGATAAAGCCGTAGCGCTTGGACATCTCGCCCGTACCGGCCGAGACCAGGTCGATCGGGCCCCAGGTGGTGTAGCCCAGCAGGTCAACGCCGTCCTCGGTCACCGCATCGCGCATCGCGGCAATATGCTGACGCAGGAAGTCGATACGGTAGTCGTCGTTGATGGAGCCATCCTCCTCGACAACATCCTTGGCGCCCAGACCGTTCTCGACCACAAACAGCGGCTTCTGATAGCGGTCGTACAGGTCGTTGAGGGTGATGCGGAAGCCCAGCGGATCGATGGCCCAGCCCCACTGGCTCTCCTGCAGGTAGGGGTTCTTGGCGCCGGCGAAGGCGTTGCCCTGGGTGCGCTCGACATCAGGGTTATCGGCACCGGCGGAACAACGGGTGCTGTAATAGCTAAAGCTGATGAAGTCGACGGTGTTTTCGGCCAGGATCTCGCGGTCCTCGTCAGTCATGCCGACGTCGATGCCCAGACGCTCGAGCTTCTTGACGGCATAAGCCGGGTAGTAGCCGCGGCTCTGGACGTCGACAAAGAAGTAGTTGTCCTGGTTGTCGAGCTGCGCCTGGCGCACATCGCCCGGACGGCAGCTGTAGGGATAGCAGCTGCCCGCGGCGAGCATGCAGCCGATCTTGACCTCGGGGTCGATCTCGTGGGCGATCTTGGTTGCCCAAGCGCTGGCGACGAGCTCGTTGTGGGCGGCCAGGTACTCGACGGCCTCCTTGTTCTCGCCCTCCTCAAAGACCAGACCGGCACCCATAAACGGCAGGTGCAAGATCATATTGATCTCGTTGAAGGTAAGCCAGTACTTTACCAGGCCCTTGTAGCGGGTGAAGATCGTGGTCGCGAGGTTCTTGTAGAAGTCGATGAGCTTGCGGTTGCGCCAGCCGCCGTACTCCTTGATGAGGTGAATCGGGCAGTCGAAGTGCGTGATGGTCACGAGCGGCTCGATGCCGTGCGCCTGACACTCGCGGAACACGTCCTCGTAGAAGGCCAGGCCGGCCTCGTTGGGCTCAGTCTCGTCGCCGTTGGGGAAGATGCGGGTCCAGGCCAGGCTCATGCGGAAGGTCTTAAAGCCCATCTCGGCAAAGAGGGCGATGTCCTCCTTGTAGTGGTGATAGAAATCGATGCCGGTCTGCGCGGGGTAGTAATAGCCGTCCTCGAAGTCGAGCATCTTGCGCTGGCCGGAGACCACCGCATAGCGCTCGGGGCCGTGCGGGGCCACATCCACGTTGGCCAGGCCGCGGCCGTCCACGTCGTAGGCACCCTCGCACTGGTTGGCAGCCGTTGCGCCGCCCCACAGGAAGTCTTTACGGAAAGCCATGCATCAATCCTTTCACACGCTGTTTGTCGTGGCTTCAGTATCCCCGTAAGCAGCGCGCTACTCAACGGCAACGGCGCAGGTCGACACTTCTTTTCGCGCACAGGCGCCCCGCAGCCGCCCCCGTCTGACACTTTCTGATACCGCCGCCCCACACCACCACAAAGGGGACAGGCACCTTTGTGGTGGTTGGGGACGGTTTGTCTCGATCTGTAACAGGTAGGCAGCCAAAACCGGGCCTGGTGTTACAGATCGAGATTGTTCGGTCTGTCCCCTGCAGTTTGTCTAAATCTGTAACAGGTAGAGACGATTTAGCCCGCTAGATGTTACAGATCGAGACAGAAGATTCTAGTCGCAGGCGATGTCGAGGTTTTGCCGACGAGGCCTACGTAACCGCCTTCGCTCAGCAATTCATTTGACTGAATAGGAAAGAAAGGAAAAAATAGGAAAAAAAGGAAAGGAGACTTATGACTGAAACCATCTTCTCCCCCTCATTTGGAAATCGCCCGTCCTATCTGGTGGGTCGCGGGAACGTGATTTCGACATTCATCTCCGGTCTTGAGCAGGAGCCGGGCAATCGAGACCGAGCCATGCTCATGCTCGGCCAGCGAGGCAGCGGCAAGACGGTTCTTCTGTGGGAACTTGCCGACCGCGCACGCAAGCTCGGTTTTGTTGTCGCCACACCCACCGTAGCCTCCGAAGATATGCTTGAGCGCATTGTTGAAAAAATCCAAGAAGCAGGCGAGCCTTATGTCAGCAAGCGTCATCTCCCCAAACTTTCTGGCGGTAGCTTGAGCGTCTTCGGCTTCTCAGCCGGTCTCGAGTTCACACGCGATGTGCAGGAGACCAAGAGTTTCCAGTTCAAACTCACGCAGCTGGCGCGCAAGCTGACCGAGCAGGGGCACGGCATCCTCATCCTTATCGATGAGCTCCAAGCTAATTCACCTGAGATTAGACAGCTCGTCACCGCCTATCAAGAGCTGGTCGGTGAGGGACTCAACGTCGCGCTTGTAATGGCAGGTCTCCCGGGAGCCGTCTGTGCAACGCTCAATGACCGCGTGCTGACATTTCTCAACCGCGCTCGCAAGGTCACGCTCGAACCGCTTTCAGTCGGAGATGTCGATGCCTATTATCAGCGGGCTTTCGAAGAGCTCGACCTTGATATTCCAGGCGATCTTCGCCTCCGTGCCGCTCGCGCAACCCAAGGCTCGCCCTATATGCTGCAGCTCATCGGCTATAACATCGGCAATCGCTGCAAGACAGGAGAACACGTAACGCCAGAGCAAGTCGACGGAGCTATCGAAGCATCAAAAGCCGATTTCGAAAACGATGTTTGTGAAACGACGCTCGCCGCGCTATCGGACCAAGACGTCGCGTTTCTCGACGCAATGACTGATGACGAAGACGCCGTTTCGCGCATTTCCGATGTAGCGAAACGTATGTCAGTCACACCCGACTATGCGCAAAAGTATCGCCGGCGCCTCATCGACGCCGGCGTAATCGAACAGGCGCGCCGCGGTTACGTGCGTTTCGCCGTTCCATATATGGCTGACTATCTGCGCAGCCAACTCTAGGCAGCCACCACAACGGGGACAGGCACCTTTGTGGTGGTTGGGGGCGGTTTGTCTCGATCTGTAACAGGTAGAGACGATTTAGCCCGCTAGATGTTACAGATCGAGACAGAAGATTCTAGTCGCAGGCGATGTCGAGGTTCTTGCCGACGAGGCCCACGTAGCCGCCTTCGGCTGCCTTGGGGCTGTCGGCGTGGCAGAGGACCCACTTGTCAGCCTTCCAGTAGCAGTAGCTGTCGCCAGCCGCGGACATGTCGGCCGCAGCCTCGGGGCGCGGGCCGTTGGTGCCCGCCGGCAGTGCCACCATCACCTGGAAGCCCCCATCGTCGACCATGCACGGCGTGTAGTGAAGCGTGGTGTTGAAAACCTCGACAACCTTGCCCGCCGGCACGCGGAACGCCTTGACGCACGCGGTGTCGAGCTTACCGTCCTCGATCTCCCAGCGATGCGCCACGAGCAGGATAAAATCGCGAGCACCCAGGTTGAACTCGCTCGCGCGGTGGTACTCCAGGCAGTTGAGGCGCGTGTTGTGGCCGTTGCACCAGCCGAGCTGGAAGGGACGGCCGCCAAACATGAGGAAGCCCAACTTATCGGCATCCTTGACGCTCTCGAGCTCGGGCGCGCTCGCCACGTATTTGCTGCCCTCGGGAATGGGCGTGGCAGAGAGCGCCTCGAGCACGGGCGACGTGAGCTCGGACGAAACGCCATCCCAAACGTTGCCATAGGATTTGAACTCGGGATCGTTGACAGAGTAGATATGCATGTTCACTCCTGTTCGTAAATGTGACTATACGAACATTCTAGAACAAACATGAGCGATTTTGAACGCTCGTCCCGACCAATCAACAAAAAGGCGCCCCCGCATAAGCGAAGGCGCCCAATGCGCTCGTTTTGGGCGATAAAGCTCTTACGCCTGCTGATAGTGCAGGTGCTTCTCGTCGATATCGGCCAGGTCGCGGTCGAGGTAACGGCGTGCGAGCCAGTTAGCCATAGGAAGGTTCTGGTCCAGGTAGTTACCGCACTCCTCGGGAGCGGCACCGGGGACATCGCCCTCGAAGCCGGCGACAAACTCAAACAGCTCGCGGACGAGCGGCAAGATCTTCTCACTCGTCAGCTCGCCAAAGACAACCAGGTAAAAGCCCGTGCGGCAGCCCATGGGCCCAAAGTAGACAATGCGGCTCGACCACTCGGCATGATTGCGGAGGAACGTCGCGCCCAGATGCTCGATAGTGTGGCACTCGGCCGTGTTCATGACCGGCTCCTTATTGGGCGTGGTCAGGCGTAGGTCAAAGGTGGTGACGGCGGCGCCGGTCGCCGGATCGCGGTCGATGCGGCTCACGTACACGCCGGGCTCAAGCAGCAGATGGTCAACGGAAAAGCTCGCGATGCGCTCCATGGCAGATCCTCTCGATAGTCAAATTGGGACGGGGCTCTTTTAGCTGGTTCGAATGGTCGCACCAATCATACCAGTCAAAAAAGCCCCGTCCCAAAAAGACAACTTAGCCAAGGACACGGGCCATACGCGTCTTGAACTCGGACAGGAAGCGCGGAGCATCCACGGTCAGTGCCACAAGCGCGCTCTTGTCCGGATCGGACAGGCGGCGCTCATCGCAGATGGTGCGACCGCGGTACTCGCCCAGCAGATCAACACGCAGGTTACAGCCGAGCGCACCCACGAGCGTGGGATCGATTGCCACGGCGACGGCTAACGGGTCGTGCAGCGCGCAGCCGCCCAGGTAGGGGGCGTTCATCTCGTACGAGCCAATGTAGTGCTCGACCATGCTCGCAAATGCGCAGCCCGCCATGGTGCCCGAGCCCGTCCAGCCGGCAATGTCGCGGCGTGTGAGCACCACGCGATGCGTCACGTCCAGACCCACCATGGTGAGCTTACGGCCCGAGCGCAGCACCGCGTCGGCTGCCTCGGGGTCGCTCGCCATGTTGGCCTCGGCGCCCGCGCTCACGTTACCGGGCACGGTAAGGGCGCCGCCCATCACGACCACGCGGCCGATGGACATCATTGCCGCCGCATCGCGCTCCAGGGCGAGCGCCAGGTTGGAGAGCGGGCCGGTCGCCACGTAAATCAGATCGGGACCATAGGTGCGCGCGGCATCGATCAGATAATCGACCGCAGCGTTACCGTCGGCCGAGGTCGCCCCCACCGGCTCGTAGGGCGACGCGGGCACGCTCGCGCCGCCGATGCCGTTCTTGCCGTGAATGAGCGCGGTGGACGCCGGCGGCGTATAGGGCTCAGTCGCCTGCAGAGGACGGTCGGCACCCAGGTACACCGGAACCTCGGGGCGACCCAGCAGATCGAGCACCGCCAGGCAATTGTGCGCCGATTGCTCGACGCGCACGTTGCCAAAGCACGTGGTGATGCCCACGAGCTCCACCTCGGGACTCGCGATGGCATAGGCGAGCGCCATCGCATCGTCCACACCCATATCCAGATCAAGGATCAGCTTCTTGGTTGCCATTGTTTTACTCCGCTTCTCCGTCTTTATCGTTTAACCAAACCAATGTTCAACTTCGGCGCGCGTGGGAATCGATTGCTGAGCGCCCAGGCGCGACACCGTCACTGCCGAGGCGCGAGCGCCCGCGGCCATGCACTCAAAGAGCGGCAAGCCCTCTAGGCGAGCCGCCGCCAACGCGCCGATAAACGTATCGCCGGCGGCCGTGGTATCGACTACCGTGCTCGAAAGTGCCGGCATGCGCAGCAGCTCACCGTCATCGCCGAGCGTAACCGAGCCGGCACCGCCCAGCGTGATGACCACAGCTCCGGCACCCTTGGCGAGCAGGGCATTGAGCGCCGCGACGCAGCTCGCATCATCCGCGGGCAAGATGCCCGTCAGCATCTGGCACTCGGTCTCGTTGGGGCAGACCAGGTCGACCGCAGGCCACGCTCCTGCCGGCAGGTCGCAGGCGGGCGCCGGGTTAAAGATCGTATAGAACCCCAGCTCGTGAGCACAAGCAAGCGCCTCGGCCGTCGCCGCAAGGTCACATTCGCCCTGGGCAATAAAGACGCTTCCGACAGCCGGGGCAATCTCGCTGGCATCGCCGTCGAGCTCGTCGGTCACCAAGCGCCTCAGTGCGCGGGCAACGTCCTCGCCCGCAAGCGCATGGTTGGCGCCCGGCGACAGCACGATGCGGTTGTCGCCCTCGCAGCGAATGATAGTCGCGGTGCCGGTCTCCACGTCATCGCGAAGCGCCACGAACTCAACACTCACGCCGGCATCCTGGAGCCCTGCCACAAGCGCATCGCCAAAGGTATCGCGCCCAACAGCGCCGATCATGCACGTGCGCGCACCCATGCGCGCAGCGGCGACGGCCTGGTTGGCGCCCTTGCCGCCGGCGTTGGTGATAAAACCACTGCCATCGACCGTCTCGCCCGCGCGCGGCATGCGCTCGCACGCCACCGAAAGGTCCATGTTCATGCTGCCGAACACCGCAACGATGCTGTGATCCGCCATGGAAACCTCCTCGTCTTTAGGCTTTGCGCCCACCGTCGACCATCGATTGTGCGCCCTCGAACCCCCTATAACTTTAGTTCACTTTGATGTGGACGCACGCTTGAGCTTGCGCCAGCAGCAAGCATTCACAGGAGCAGGCAGCTACAATAAATACATGCTGATTATTCTCGTCATTGGATGATGTTTTATGGAACAATTCTCGCAATCGGGCTCGCGCGGTCGACGCCGCACGGGCAGCGAGCCGGCACCGCACGAACGCGTGAAGGGCGAACGCCGTGCCAACGAGCCGCGACGCACCGCGAGCCCCCATCGCGCTTCTGCCAACAACGCGGGCCGCGCCAACACTCCCGCCGCGGAGCAGACGCCCGCTCGCCCCAAGTCCCGCTACATCCCTGCACTCGACGGTCTGCGTACGCTTGCCGTCGTCGCGGTGGTGCTCTATCACCTTAACCTCACGTGGGCTCAGGGCGGCCTGCTTGGCGTCACGATCTTCTTTGTGCTTTCGGGCTATCTGATCACGCGCTTGCTGCTCAACGAAGTCGCTAAGACCGGACGCATCGACCTCAAGAGCTTCTGGATTCGCCGCATCCGTCGCCTGGTCCCCGCCGTGGTAACGGTAGTGTTTGTAACCTGCGCGCTGTGCACTATCTTTAACCACGTGATGCTCACCAAGATGCGCCCCGACATCCTGCCGTCGCTGCTGTTCTTCAACAACTGGTGGCAGATTGCCCAAAACGTCTCGTACTTCAATGCTCTGGGCGACCCCTCGCCGCTCACGCACTTTTGGTCGCTTGCCATCGAGGAACAGTTCTACCTGATTTGGCCGCCACTGCTGTTTGCCATGGTATCCATGCATGTGAGCAAGCCCAACACGCGCCGCGTGGTTCTGGGCCTTGCCGCGGTATCTGCCCTAGCCATGATGGTGCTTTACAACCCTGCCGCCGACCCCAGCCGCGTGTACTACGGCACCGACACCCGTGTGTTCTCGCTGCTGCTGGGTGCCTGGATGGCCTTTATCCCCGATCGCGACCTGGCGCCGGTGCGTCTCGCTCGTCGTTTGGGGCTCAATCGCCTAGCTGGCGCCGCCAAGCACGGCAAGAACGCCGAGGGCAAGCCTGGCGAGAAGGCCGACGAAGCAGCCGAGACCGTCCCGGCACAGCCGAGCGCCCTCGTGCGTTTTTGGTCCTCGCCCGCATCCATCGATGTGTTGGGCGTCGTGGGTCTGGTTGGCCTTGCCGCCATGGTCGCGCTCACCAACGGCTACACCGCCTTCCAGTATCGCGGCGGCACGCTGCTGTGCTCGATCCTCACGCTCATGGTCATTGCCGCCTGCGTGCAGCCCCAGGGAATGGTTGCCCGCGCGCTGTCCGCCGAGCCGCTCGTGTGGGTTGGCAAGCGCTCGTACAGCATCTACCTGTGGCACTATCCCCTGCTGTTGCTCATGAACCCGGTCGCCAACATCAACGACACGCCCTGGTGGCAGTATATCTTGCAGGTACTTGTGGTGGTCGCCGTGGCAGGGTGCTGCTATCGCTTTATCGAGACTCCGTTTAGGAAGGGCGCCTTTGGGCGCACCGTATCCGAGTTCCGCGACGGCACCGCCACGCCCGCCAACTGGGTGCGCGCGCACGTCCCTGCCTGCGCAACCTGCACTGTCGTGTTGGTCGTTGCACTGGGCGGCCTGATCTTTGTGCCCGAGACGTCTGCACTGAGCGGCGAGGGCGCCGAAGTTTTGAACAAGGAAGCCAAGAACACCGCGCCCACCGACCAGCAGGCGGCCGACGACACCGACAAGGACAACGACGGCTTCCCCGATGGCTCCTACGATCTGCTTATGATCGGCGACTCCGTGTCGCTGCGTGCCGTGGACACCTTTGACGGCGTGTTCCCGCACAGCCATATCGATGCCGAAAAGGGCCGCCAGTTCGATGCGGGCCGTGCGACATTTGAGGGCTATCTCCAACAGAACCTTGCCGGCAAGATCGTGGTCTTTGCCCTGGGCACCAACGGCTTGGTAACCGACGACCAGATCGACGCCATCATGGCCGATGCAGGAGATAAGCGTATTGTGGCGTTTGTGAACACGCGCAGCCCGCAGCCGTGGGTTGGCTCTACCAACCAGGCCATCGCCAACGCCGCTACGCGCTACAAGAACGTGCGCGTTATCGACTGGTACGGATACAGTGCCAACCGCAACGACCTGTTCGATGGCGATGGCACGCATCTATCGACCACTGGCGTGACTGAGTACCTCAACTTGATCCACGATGCAGTCAAGAAGGACCTGCCCGTGCATCCCGAGGATCACGTCAACGATCCGCAACCGGCAGCCGTCAAGTCTGCCACCGACGCGCTCGTCAATGCGCTCGCTCTCAAGCCACACAAGTTGGGCACCGACAAGTAACTTGCAGCAAACAACCCAAAATCACTCTTTTAGAGCCGGCCCCAAGAGGTCGTGGGCAAAAAACAGGCCGCAGTCCATCGCTGCGGCCTGTTTGGAGTCCAAAAGAGGCGTTAAGCGCTGTAGCCCATCGCTTGCAGCACAAACATGACGACCGTCAGCACCGTAATCACGCCGATAGTCGCCCAAGTGAGCACGTTCCACACGCGGCCGTTGCGGTTAGTGCCCATAATGTGACGGTCAGCGGCAATAACCACCTGGAACACCAGAACCACGGGCAGTAGCACGCCATTGATGACCTGCGAGGTCATCATAATCTGGAACAGATCGACGCCGGGCATAAGCACCAGCACGGCAGAGATACCGATGATGGCCGTAATGATGCCGCGATAGACCGGGGCCTCGTCCCAGCTGCGGTCGGCACCGCGCTCCCAGCCAAATGCCTCGCAGATAGCGCTCGACGTAACGCCCGGCAGCACACAGGCAGCCAAGAAGCTCGCTGCGACCAGGCCCGAGGCAAACAGCACCGTGGACCACTGACCCGCAATAGGCTCCAGCGCGCGGGCAGCATCGGCAGCATCGCTAATCTGAATACCCGCCGGGAACAACACCGTACCGGTCGTGATGATAATAAAGCCGGCAATGACATCAGCGGCAAGCGAGCCGCTCACGGTATCAATGCGCTGCAGCACGATATCGTCCTCGCCCGCGTTCTTATCGACCACGTTGTTCTGCGCCAAGAAAATCATCCACGGCGCGATGGTGGTACCGATCGTTGCGACCACGAGCGACACGTAGCTGGGGTCATTTTGAATGTTGGGCACGACCAGGTCGACCGCGACCTCACCCCAGTTGGGGCCAGCCATAAACGCGGCGACAATATAGGTCACGAATACGCAGCTCACCAGCAGCAGAATCTTCTCGATGCGCTGGAAACTACCCGACATGGTAAGCATCCACACCAGCAGCGCCACCAACGGCACCGAGATGCTCGCCGGCACGCCAAAGAGAGCAAGGCCGCTGGCGATGCCTGCAAACTCCGAAATGGTCACAGCCGTGTTGGCGATCAACAGCGCCGCCATAGCAAGTACACTCTTGCGCACGCCAAAGCGCTCGCGAATGAGCGATGCCAGGCCCTTGCCCGTGACGCAGCCACAGCGCGCCGCGGTCTCCTGCGTCACGATGAGCAGCACGGTCATGACGGGAAGCATCCAGAGCATCTTGTAGCCATAGCTGGCGCCCGCGCTGGAATACGTTGCAATGCCGCCGGCGTCATTGCCCGAAAGCGCCGCCAGCAGACCGGGACCCATAGCGCCAAAGATGGCCGCGATGGTCAACTTTTGCTTGGTGCCCGACTTTTGCTTGGTATTTTGCACGCGACCACCTAACCCATGACCGACATGGTGAGCAGCACCGCAGCGGCGCAGTACGCTACGCACGAGATCATGACGGCAATAACGTTCATGGCGGTGCCCGACGTGTTGAGGTCATGCTCGTCACGCCAGAACAGCACCATCAGGTAAATCACGGCGCTCATGTTGCCAACCAGGCAAATGATGGCAGCGATATTAAAGCACCCGGTAAAGAGCTGCTCCTCAAACATGGACGCATCGGGAAACGCAGCGGTGCGCACCAGCTGGGCGCACAGGTAGGTCACGAGTGACAGAATCAGGCCCATGCCCGTGCTCTGGAAGAAGAACCCCAGATACGGCTTGGGCTCGTCGTCGTGACCGTCATACTCCAGGAAGTAGTTCTTGACGAACGACACCATGCGCGAGGCCGCCAGCAGCACGAGCGGCATGGCGCACATGGGGAACACCACCAAATGCGCGGAGCCGAGCGCCGTTCCCAGCACGGTCGCCATGATGCACGACGCGACGCCCCATACAACAACCCAGTACTGGCGATGTACGAACCAGCTGAGCACGTTCGTCGAGTCGTCCGATGCGCTATCACCCGAGCCGACACCGGCGATCTGCAGGTCCTCCTGGTGCTCCTCGGCGATAACGTCCATGGCGTCGTCGAAGGTCACGATACCCAGGATATGACGGTTCTCGTCGCAGACAGGGATGGCAACCAGGTCGTACTTGGTCATCTCGTCCGTTACGTCTTCCTGGTCCTCGTCGGGCGACACATAGACCAGGTCGCGATAAGCCAGCTGACCCAGCGTGGCGTCGCGGTCGGCTACGATCAGCGTGCGCAGCGAAAGCACGCCGGTCAGCATGCCGCTCGGATCCTCGGTATAGACGTAGTAGACGCTCTCGAAGTCCTCGTCGAGCTCGCGAATCGCCTCGATGGCGTCACCGACCGTTGCCGTGGCGGGCAGGGAGACAAACTCCGAGGTCATGATACGGCCGGCGGTGTTGTCCTCATACCCCAGCAGGTTACGAATCGCTTTCTCTTCCTTGACGCCCATCAGGCGCAGGAGCTTCTCGGCCTTCTCGTAATCGAGCTCGTCGATCAGGTCGGCAGCGTCATCCGGGTCCATCATGGCCAGCATCGACGATGCGTCCGTGTCGGACAGGCCCTCGAGCATCTCGGTCATGAGCTCGTCGTCATCGAACTCCGAGATGGCCTCGGCGGCCTGGGCAGTATCGAGCTGCGCGAACACCTGCGCGCGCAGGCGCGGGTCGAGCTGCTCGATGATGTCGGCGATGTCGGCAGGATGCAGCTCGCCAAGCGTCTTGTGCGACACCGAGAGCTGGATGTTCTTAGTCGAGCGATCGAGCAGGTCCATGTAAGACCAGGCGATAATGTCCTCGCTGAGCGGCTTGCCCAAGTGCTTCATAAAGCCCTCGACGACGTGCTCGAGCGCGGGGCTGATTGCACGCAGCAGACCGCGGGCGCCGACCTCAGCACCCAGCAGGCGCAACTGATTTTCGCCCGACATGGAGAACTTGATGTCGTTGACGCGCACGACTTTCATGCCCTGCGTGTCGACAATCTGTTTGTTGAGCACGTCGCGAGCCAGTAACAGCTCGGTCGGCTGCAGGTACGAAAAACGGATTTCGGTGGCCGGCGACTTAAGATGAACGCCCGTCTCGTCGATACGGTCGACCCATTTGCGCCAGCTGATCATAAACGGCGTCTTGCCGGGACCACGGAACGCGAGCGACGTCACGTGCGGAAAAACTTCGCCGGT
Organism: uncultured Collinsella sp.; assembly: GCA_959020715.1. Classification (GTDB taxonomy): domain Bacteria; phylum Actinomycetota; class Coriobacteriia; order Coriobacteriales; family Coriobacteriaceae; genus Collinsella. The sequence goes on from CAUESV010000010.1 coordinate 12,453, forward strand.
TGCAATGCCAAAATCGTTCACAACGCCGAGCTTTTCGCCATCGACGTCCAAGACCGGCAATTTGAGCATCTCACTCAGATAATTCAATGGTGCTCCCCATCATTATTCCTGCGGACCGCGTGGCCATGCCGGCACGCAATCCGTGGACTTTTAGACATGTATACGCATGCGCGGGCGGCACGCCGCTCGACGCTCACACCCCGTGCACGCGCAGAAAGCACCTGCATGGGGTCATCGACTGTATGGTCGAGGTTTGGATTTCACCTGTAACCTTTCTCTTGACCCTCATTAACCGCAGTAACTATAGCATCAGCATCGCGCTGCGGCACCGAATTTATGCGCTGCACATTGCAGGCATACCAAACGCTGACGCATCCGTGACATAGTCATTGGGGACGTTCTTAAATGACTACCCAATAACTACTCTGTGGTGTCGTTGTCCTCGGCAAGTTGGGGGAACACGGCGTCCTTGGGCATGGTGGCCTTCGTCAGCGAGGTGAGCTTTTTGCTCAGCGACGTGTCCGTCTTGACCAGGTCGCTGAGCGTCACGATCTTGTAGCCGTCGGCAATGAGGCCGTCGATAATCTGCGGCAGCGCCTCGAGCGTCTGCTCGGCGCATTCGTCTCTATCGGTGAGCAGCACGATATTGCCCGGCGTCACCGAATCGAGCACCGTCGAGACCTGCTCGTCGGCACCGTTGAGCAGCCAGTCGCCCGAGTCAATATTCCACGAGACCACGGCGGAGACCAGGTCCATCGCATCAATCCAGTTTTGCTCGTCAAAGGCAGCGTAGGGAGCACGCAGCAGCATCGTCTTCACGCCGGTCGCCGACTTAATCGCATCGGTGCCTTTCGTGATCTGTTCGCGTACCGCCTCACGGTCCTGACCCTTGAACGAATCGTCGCTGTAGCTGTTGGATCCGATCTCGCACCCGGCATCGACAACCGCCTTGGCCGTGGCAGGCGAGGCCTCGGCCGCATCGCCCGAAAGGAAGAACGTCGCGGTGACGCCCTTTTCCTTGAGCACCTGCAAGATCTGTTTGGTGGCGCCGCTCGGACCCTCGTCAAACGTCAGTGCCACGTACTTTTTGTTGCCCTTGGGCGCCACGCTGGCGCACGCAACAACGCAATCGGTGGCGGGCACAACCTCCCCGCGGTCTTGCGTCTTGCCCGACTGCTCACCAACCCACACCTCGGATCGGCCCTGGACACCCCATGTCTGCACATACTCGATAGCGCCCGTACCCTCGACCTTGAGCTTGGGCTCGATAACCGTAGCCTGAACCTCGTGCTTCTCGTAGGTGTTACGGCCATCCTTGACCGTCACCTTCTCGCCGCCCTCAAGTTCGCGGCTATCCCATTTGCCCTGTTTCACGCGCTTGCCGTCGACCTTCACCGACAGTTTTTCGCCCCCATGGCGCTTGAGCACGCTGTCATCGACGGCCAGCAGGTCGCCTGCGTCGTAGGTGTCAGTCAACTCCTGGTCGTCGATGAGATTCTGCAGCGTAGAGCCCACACGCACCGCGGTCTTCTGGCCGTTGAGCTCCACGTCCACACTGCGGTTGACGTAGCCCACGACGGCAGCGATAAACAGCACGAGCGCGCAACCCACGGCGATGAGCGCGTAGGGCAGGCGAGACGAACGACGGGGCGTACGGCTGTTGCCGATGCGCGCACTGCGGTCGCTAAACCCGCGGCTATGGTTGAGGTACATCGCGCCGGGCTTACGGTGACGCTTGCGCTGACCGCTGGGCAGCTGCCCCAAATCGCGGCGCGCCGTCGGACGCGCACCCGAACGCCCGTTTAAGTTGGATCCGTTTTGGCGCATGTGCCCTCCCCCATAAACACAGCAAGCCGGAGCAACAGGTCTCCGGCTTGCCTCCCATCATTTGGTACGTCGCTATTTTGTAGCTTTTGACGAGCCTCCGCTCGCCTTTTGGTATTCGTCCTTAAAGGCCTTGAACATGCCGCGCGTCTTGCCGAGCTGCTTGCCCAGTGCGCGACTGCCTTTGTCCACGGCAACCGACCCCTTGTCGTCGAGCACCTTGGCACCCTTTTTGACCTTGTCGCCCACCACGACGCTGGCCTCGGCGGCCTTGGCAGCCGCACCGCCCGAATACCCGAGCGACTTGACCTCGTCCGAGACGACCATCGCGCCGTTCTCGTAGCCGCGCAGCATCGTCGGCGGCACCTGCGTGTCACCAACCAAAACACTCGAAGCAGCACCGGCAGTCACATAGAATACCTGCACGATGCCCGAGCGTGGCTTGAACTCAACGTCCGAGCAATAGCCCACGACGTCGCCCGATTCCGTGCGCACGTCCATACCGACCCAGATGATGCAATCGTCCAGGTTGATGTCGAGGCGCTTGGCGGCGGCGGCATCGTACGTGTCCTTGACGTCATCGACCGCAATAGCGCCCTCGTAGACACCAATGGCGTCGAGCGCTACGAATCGGTCGGGACGCTCGATCATGCCCGCGATATCGGACTGGCGGACCATAAAGCCGACCACGCGCGTACCGCCCGGGGTAAAGACCGGAAAGTGAATCTTTCCGAGCTTTTTAGGGCTGCGCGGCGTGCCGTCCTTTTTGGTGCGCTTGTCCTCGGTAGGCTTGCGATAGATCTTGGCGCCGACAAAATCCCCGGCGCGCATTATGCCTCGGTCGAGGGCTCCGCAGCCTCGGTATCAGCCTCGACGGCGTTCTCGACCACGACGTCGGCGGCAGGCGTCACGTTGCCGCCCGAAATGGCATCGTTGAGCTGCTCGCGCAGCTGGTCCATGCGCTCGCGGGCAAGGTCAACCTTGGCGCGCAGGTCGTCGGTCTTGGCGTCGACCATCGGGCCAAAGTCATTCACCGCAGCACGGGCCTCCTCGGCGCTGTGCTCGTAGGTGTCGCGCATATTGTCCCAGGCGTCGTTGGCGATATCGGCAGCCATGGCGCGGGTCTCGGCGCCCGAGCGCGGGGCCAGAGCAACGCCGACAATAGCGCCGGCAGCGGCACCAAAAAGTGCGCCGGAGACAAAGCTGAAAGTCTTACCCATGATCATTCCTCTCCTGCGGGCACGTCGGTGCCCACCGTTTGAATGCTGTCCATTATACCCGCAGCGCATCACTTGCCGCTCCGCTCATCTGCGTACGGTAAAGGCGCAGGTACGTGATGGTGATAAACGCGTAGGCCTACTCCTGGGGCATAGCCGGCATGGCCACTGTGGCACCCGGGTCCTCGCCGGCGCCGTCCACGAGCGGCAGGCCGCCCTCATGCGCAGGTCCCGCCGGAACCGTCGCCGCACCGCCAAAGACGGCAGCGGAGGCCTCGTGGTTCTCGGCAACCGCGCCCTCGGTATCAATCGCCACCTGGGGCTCGTCGTCAAAGCTGGGGACGCCCTGGGGCTCGGTGGGAACGGGCTCGGCGGTCGCATCGGCAACGGGCTCGGCGTCGGCCGGCACATCGCCCTCGTCCTCGGCAGCATCTTCGCCGTTCGCAGCGGCGACGGCCTCGTGAGGATCCTTGCCCTCGGCCTCGGCGCGCATGCCCAGTACCAGGTTGCGCAGGCCCGCGACCGTGCCTTCCACGTCGGGGGCAGGCTGGTCGGCGTGCAGGTACGCCCAGTCCATCATAAAGGTGGCCGAAGACAGCGCACCGATGGCCAGCGCGTCGTCGGGGCACGAAAGCTCAACCTCAAAAACGCGCTCGTCGTGCTCGCTTACGCGCGTGCGGCCGCACGAGATGCTACCGGCAAGACCGGTCTCGTTCATGAGCTCGACCGTCACGTGCTCCAGCAGGTGGCAGAGCTCGGTCTGACCCATGCAGTCCTGGAACTCGCGACCGGAATCGCCCAGGCACAGGTGCTTGGCAATCGCGGGTACCAGGTAGTACACGCGCGCCGTGGCCTCGATGTCCTCCGAGGTCATCAGCGGCATGCCGGGGTTCACCAGCACATGCGCGCAAATCTTGTCCTCGCTGACGGTGACCTTAAGGATGTTGAACAGGCCTGCCATAACTCTCCCCTACTCTTCCTTGCCCTACTCGTCGCCGTCGTGCGGGTCCGCAGAACCCGCGTCCGACGCCGCCGGCTTATCTGCCGAGGACTCGGAATCCTTCTTATCGGTTTCGGCCGGAGCGATCACGCGAATGAGCGAGATGCGCTGGCCACGCATCGACTGCACCTTAAACTTGTACCCCGCAACCTCAAACACCTCTCCGATGTCGGGCACCGAGTCGCAAAGCTCCAAAATCCAGCCGGCGATGGTCTCATAATCATCGCTTTCCTCGAGCGGCCAACCAAGCTCAATCGCGTCATCGCACGAAAAACGCCCATCGACGAGCCACTCGCGGCGCGAAAGGCGCGTGAGGTACTTGTTGTCGGGGTCGAACTCGTCCTCGATCTCGCCCACGATCTCCTCGACGATGTCCTCGATGGTGATGATGCCGGCCGTGCCGCCGTACTCGTCCACGACCACTACGATCTGGTCGTGCGAGGTCTGCATCTCGGACAGCAGCGGCAGGATGTCCTTGGTGTCGGGCACAAAGGTGGCGTCGCGCAAAAAGTCGGCGATGGGCTGGTCGCCCTTGCCGTCGAGCGAAGGCTGGATCAGGTCCTTGATGTGCGCGATGCCGGCGACGTTGTCGGGATCCTCGTGATAGACGGGGATGCGGCTAAAGCCGGTCTGGCGCATGGCGGACAGCACATCGGCGACCGTCTCGTCGTCCTCGCACATGGTGGTGTCCACGCGCGGCACCATGACCTCGCGGGCAACGGTGTCTCCCAGGTCGAAGATCTCGTGGATCATACGCTTTTCCTCGTCGAGCAGGTCGTCCTGCTCCGAGACCATGTACTTGATCTCTTCCTCCGAGACGTTCTGGCGGTCGTCAGCGCTCTTGATGCGCAGTATGCGGGCCAGGCCGTCGGAGCAGGCGCCGGTCAGCCACACGAGCGGGCGGGCGATCTTTTGGAACACCGAAAGCGGTCCCACGACCTGCTTGGATACGCCTTCGGCATTGGCCAGGCCGATGCGCTTGGGGACGAGCTCGCCAATCACGATGGACACGAAGGCGACCGCGACGGTGATGATGACCGGCGCCAGGCCGCGCGCAATAGCGGAAAGCGGCGCGATGCCAAAGCTCATGAGCCACGTGGCGAGCGGGTCGGACAGGCTCGTCGAGGCGACGGCAGACGAGGCAAAGCCCACGAGCGTGATGGCGACCTGGATGGTGGCGAGCAGCTGGTCGGAATCGGCGGCCAGCTTAATGGCGCGCTCGGCGCGCTTGTCGCCTTCCTCGGCCTCGTGCTCCAGCACGGCGCGCTTGGCCGTGGTGAGCGCCATCTCGGACATAGAGAAGTAGCCGTTGATGAGGGTCAAAACGAGGGTAGTGATAAGGGAGATGGTTATGTCCATCGGGAGTTTCTCGAACCTCCAAGATTCGGGACGTTAGGGTAAAACGTTGGTGGCGGATACGGCAATTGCACCGGCGCCCAAACGAGAACGCGGGCGCGCAGGCGTGGTCGCTAGATTACGAAGAGAATCACCGCCATGAACTGGAAGATGCTGCCGGCGAGCACCCACAGGTGGAACACGCTGTGCAGGTAGCGCACGTTTTTGGCGATATAGAACGGCACGCCCGCGGTGTAGCACACGCCGCCGACGGCGAGCAGGGCAAGCGCCACGGGGTTGAGCAGCGACACGAGCTCGGGCAGCTTAAAGACGACGAGCCAGCCCATCAGCAGGTAGACCAGGCCGCATACCCAGTGCGGTTGACGCTCGCGCAGAAAGCACTCGAGGGCGATGCCGATGATGGCGATGGCCCATACGGCAAAGAACAGCGCAGGGCCGCCGTCGTTTGCGAGTGTGATGAGGCAAAACGGCGTATAGCTGCCGGCTATGAGCAGGTAGATGCAGCTGTGGTCGATAATGCGGAACACGCGCTTGGCGCCCGCGGACTGAATCGCGTGGTAGAGCGTGGAGGCTAGGTATTCGAGGATAATGCTGACGCCATAGACAATCGCCGCGGCCATGTGGGCCGGGCCTCCGCCGCGCAGGGCGGCAAATACGATCAGGAGCACCAGGCCCGCGATACCCAGCAGGCAGCCGACACCATGGGTGACGGAGTTCATGATCTCCTCGCCCACCGTGTAGTGTGGAACGGCCGCGGTCTTGGGTCGCGGCTTAGAACTGTCGCTCGAATCGGACATGCCGGTTACATCCTCCAACGTAAAGAGTTCTCAACACTATATCAAAGCGTCTAGGTACGTGCGAAATTTGCACCATACGTGACCCTTTGTTTACCCATTCTTTGCCTGTTGACGCATCAACGGCGAACGTCCATAATGCGCTTGCATTAAATGTTGATGTATTAACATCTTATAGGAGAATACCGCATGGCTCAAAACGCACGTTCCCATCGAAAGCTCAAGATAGCCGGCATCGTTGCACTGGTGGCTGTCGTTGCGCTGCTCGGATTTGCCGGCAACTTTCTGTTTGACTTCGCGCTGAATCCCCGCGCGCCATACACCATGAAGATGATGCAGGACGGCAAGGACGCCGAAAAGGGCGAGCAGATGGATGCCGAGGAAACCGAGGCGCGGGCGTGGTTTAAAGAGAACCGCGAGAGCAGCAGCCTCACCGCGGACGACGGAACCGAGCTCGCCGCTTGGTATTTTGCCGCCTCGGAGAACACCCACGATTACGCCGTCTGCCTGCATGGATATACCAACGAGCCCATCGGCATGGCCCGATACACCAAGCGCTTCCACGACCGCGGCATGAACGTGCTCGCGCCTGCCGCCCGCGCCCACGAGCGCTCCGGCGGCGACTATATCGGCATGGGCTGGCCCGAGCGGCTCGATGTCGTTGCATGGATTGGGCGGATCGTTCAGGCTGACCCCGAGGCGCGCATCCTGGTCTTTGGCGAGTCGATGGGTGCAGCGACCGCCATGAACGTTGCGGGGGAATCTCTGCCCGCAAACGTGAAATGCATTATCGAGGACTGCGGTTATACGAGTGTCTGGGACGAGTTTTCTCTGCAGCTCAAGGACGTGTTCGGCCTGCCCAGCTTTCCCTTGCTCGATGTAGCAAACTTGGTGTGCAACGTGCGCGCAGGCTACGACTTTCATAAGGCGAGCAGCGTGGAGCAACTCAAACACGCGACGGTTCCCATGCTGTTTATCCACGGCGACCAGGACACCTTTGTGCCGTATAGTATGCTCGACCAAAACTACGAGGCGTGCGCCAGCAAGGTTAAACAGAAGCTCACTATCCACGGCGCCACCCACGCCAAGAGCGCGCAAGTTGACCCCGAGCTCTACTGGAATACGGTCGACGACTTCCTCGATAGGAATTTTTAGTGAAAAAGCGGCGTCTGGGGATTTATCTAACCCCCTATTTTCGGAAGTATGCGGCAAAATCTGGAACTGCCGACCAGACCGCAGTTTTACCAACAATTTATCAGGGGTTTTGTTGCCAAAAAATGTCGTGTGCTCGGCAGTCTCAGAATTTGCCGCATACTTCCGGAAAGCCGCCCGCAAGCGCTGTGCTCACGGGCGACTTTTGCTAACGTTGCGCTACAAAAGCGCTTGATATGTCCAATAGACAGGTGCTACTTGACCTCGATGAGCTCATACTTGCTCGTGCCCAGGCCGATCTTTTCGGCGTGTGCGATACACACGCGCCAGTCGGTGTCGGGATGCGTGATGCAGAAGGGGTCCTTGGCCTGCTCGCCCTCCAGATGCTCGTGGTTATGCTCCATCTTGGTCGCGCTATCGGTGAGCTCGGTGTTGGGCAGCGGCTCGGATGCCATGACGGCATCGGCGCAGGCCTGGTCGATGGCGACCGGGTCGAAGCTCGCGAACATGCCGATGTCGTTGACGATAGGCGTGTCGTTTTCGGGATGGCAATCGCAGTTGGGGCTGATATCCATGGCAAGCGAGATATGGAAGCTCGGGCGGCCGTCGATGACGGCCTTGGTGTACTCGGCGATCTTGCAGTTGAGCACGTCGGCCGCGGCGTCATAGCCGGGCTTGATGCAGTCCTGGTTGCATGCCGCAATGCAGCGTCCGCAGCCCACGCAGCGATCGTGGTCGATGGTGGCCACGTGCACCGTGCGAGTAGCGCCGCTGGCAAGCTCGCGCTCGCGGGTGTCGTTGAACGAGACAGCGTCGTGCGCGCAGATCTTTTCGCAGGCACGGCAGCCAACGCAGTGCTCGGTCGAGACGTTCGGCTTGCCGGCGGCATGCTGCTCCATCTTGCCGGCACGGCTGCCGCCTCCCATACCCAGGTTCTTCATGGCGCCGCCAAAGCCGGCCTGCTCATGGCCCTTAAAGTGGGTGAGGCTAATCACGATATCGGCATCCATGAGCGCCTGGCCGATCTTAGCCTCGTGCACGTACTCTCCGCCCTCGACCGGGACGAGTGCCTCGTCGGTACCCTTGAGACCGTCGGCGATGATGACCTGGCAGCCTGTGGCGTACGGGGTAAAGCCGTTCTGGTAGGCGGTGTCGATGTGCTCGAGCGCGTTTTTGCGGCTACCGACGTAGAGCGTATTGCAGTCGGTGAGGAAGGGCTTGCCGCCCAGCTCCTTCACCACGTCCGCGACGGCGCGGGCGTAGTTGGGGCGCAAAAAGCTCAGGTTGCCCAGCTCACCAAAGTGAATCTTGATGGCGACGAACTTGTTCTCAAAGTCGATCTGCTCAATTCCGGCGCGGCGAATGAGGCGTTTGAGCTTGTCGAGCTGGCTCTCGCGAGCATGCGTGCGCAGGTTGGTGAAGTACACCTTAGCGGGTGCTGCGGGTGCAGTTACGGTCATAGATATATCCCCTCGGTCTATATGGCGTTACAGACATAAGAGGATGGTACCCGCTGAAGTAGGGTCAAAGTCAAGCGCGAAACCTAGTCATTGGGGACAGACTTAAATGACTGAAACCACTCATTGGGGACGGACTTAAATGAGTGCCGCCAGGGACAGTCCTTGCCAGCCTGGCCGTCAAGCCGGCGAATCGGCAAAGACTGTCCCCGATGACTAGTCATTTAAGAACGTCCCCGATGACTACTCCTGCACTTTGAGAGCTTCGGCCAGGCTGACGCGCTTGATAGAGCGCGTGTGTAGCAGCGCCACGACCAGGTAGGTCGCAAAGCCAATGCCGGCGCATGCAACCATGGACCAAGCGGGCACGTAGATCTCGATATTGCCGTTGTAGGCGAGCAGCATCGAGCGGAAGATGGCCGTGAGCGAGCCAATAATGACCGGCAGGCTCAGCACGAGCGACGCCGCCACGCACAGCGTGATCGAGCGGATGTACAGATGCGAGATCTCGCCATCGCGATAGCCAAAAACTTTCATGTAGCTGATCGAACGGGCGCTGTGGTCGATCACCGCCTTGGTCAGCAGGTACATAAACAGCAGGAAGATAAACACCGCGAGCCCGATCATCATTCCGATCATTTTGCTCATCATGCCGATAAACTGGTCGCCCACGGCGCGCATGTCGTCGGGCGTGGTGTCGCCGGCAAAGTAACGAGCATCGAGGTCGAGCTTCTCGTCGCTCACATAGCCGTTAAAGTAGGCGGCGTCCTTGTCGAACAGCTCGTTAAAGTCATCGATACTCATATAGATATTCATGTCCGACTTTGAGCCCCAGGCACAGTCCTTGCCCGCGTACTCAAGGGAATAATGCTCGCCCTCGTACTTGTCGCCGAGCGTGACCTTCTGGCCCTCGCTCCAGCCAAACTTGTCGAGCAGGCCGCCGCCAAAGACGACGCGCCCATCGCCGACGTTGAGGTCTTTCCAATAGCGCGAATCGGGCGAGATGCCGTAGACGGAAATCGTCTCCTCGCCATTACCATCGCCGCGGTCGTATTGCAGCTGGTAAACGGCATATTTCTCGGCCTGTGCAATTGCGCCCGCGCCGTTGTCGGTCGTATTGACCGGGTGGATATCGTCGTTGTCAGTGTCGATCTTAGAGGCCTTGTCGATCAGGTCGATAGCCTCGTCTCGGTCGCAGCCGAGGGCATCGGCAAGGTCATCGAGGCGCGCATAAAGCGCATCCTTCTTGTCCTGGACCTTGGCAAGCGCATCCTGCGCTGCAGTCAGGCTCTCGGCAGACGGAGATGCGGTCGCGGCATCGGTCGCCGCCTGCGCCGCATCGGCCGCGTCATCAAACTCGTCATCGGCATCCTGGGCGGCGGAAAGCAGCGCGCCGTCAACCGACTGCAAGCGCTCGATTGCCGACCACTGCTCGCGCTCCTCGGCAGTGCCCTCGAGCTCCAGCGGAGCCTTGAGCGTGTACTGGTGCTCGGCGACCAGGCTCGTCTCGAGGTTGTCCGCGTAGTGCGTCATCGTGGGCAGAATCGCCAGACCAAAGAGCATCAGCAGCGACGCAAACGCAATGCCTACGAAGAGCGTGGCGAAGTTGCCCAGGTTGCGCAGGAAGATACGCAGGCGGAAGCGCGAGACAAAGCCCATGCGTTCCGGCAGCTGCAGACCGCGCTTGGTACCCGACTTGCCACTCGCCTCGTGACGAAGGAACTGCAGCGGCGTCTTGCCCATTTTGCGGAGCAGACCCACCAGCATGATAAGGATGAGCGCGGCGGCGGGGACCACGGCGCACTTCACAAAGATCTCCCAGCTCCAATACACCTGGAAGGGCGGCAGACTGTACGAGCCGTAGTAGAGACCACGCATGGGCTCGGTAAAGAACGCAACGCCGAGCGCGGTGCCCAAAAGTGCCGCGAGCACGCCCACAATGGCGGGAAGCGCCAGGTAGTGCAGCACGATCTCGCGACGGCGATAGCCGCTGGCGAGCAGCGTGCCGATAATGGCGCTCTCCTCCTCGATGGTGGCGTCGGTGAGCACCACAAAGACGAACGCCATGATCACGATGATAATGTTGAGCAGCGTCATCCACATCATGGAATCGCCGTCCACGTCATCGCGCGCATAGCCAATGCCCTGGTTGGAATCGGCATCGATCAGATCGTCGACACGCGCATCGGCATCCGCCAGCGCCTCGACCATATCCTGTTCGGCATCGATGCGGTCCGCGGTGGAGAGGTCGCGGTCGTTAAAGGTAAAGGAGTACGTATAGGCGGGCGCGCCGCCGGCATCCTCGAGCGCGGCAAAACCGGCGTCGGTGACCTCGGCCACGCCATAGGTGATGGTGTTCACCGTAAAGTCCGAATTGTTGAGAAACAGCGCCTGGCTATCGGGCTGGGTCATGATGCCGCAGATGGTGTAGGTGCGGCCCTCAAGCTCAACCTTATCGCCCACGGCGAGGTCGTTGTTGGTGGCGAAGACACGGTCGATTGCCACCTCATCGTCCGTCTTGGGCTCCTCGCCCTCACAGTAGGACGCGATATCGACCTTGGTGCGGTGCGCATAGGTGCGCAGCGTACGCTTGGTGCCATCGTCGCCGGCGGTCTTTTTGATGGTGGCGTCGATGGAGAAATTCTTGTAGAGCGTAACGCCGCCGACGTCGCCGGCCGCGTCCTGGGCGGCCTTGAGTTGATCGTCGGTAGCCTCGAAGGAAGTGGCCACGCGGCCGTCCTCGATCGTGTACGCATCGCGCATGTCGTCGATAAGGCAGCCGATGGAATGCGCCGCGAGCAAAAAGCCCGAGGTGAGAGCGATGCTTCCGCACATGAGTAAAAAGATGCCCAGGTACTTGCCGATATTGCGGCGCAACTCGCGTGGGAGACGTTTTGCGAGAGGTGTCATGGCGCCGCCTACCAATCGAGCTCGGCGGCCGCGACGGGCGACTCGTTGAGCTCATCCTCGACGATGCGCCCGTCGCGCAGGCGCAGCACGCGATTGGCCATGCGCGCGATGGCGGCATTGTGGGTGACGATGATGATGGTGCAGCCGTAGATGCGGTTGACATCCTCCATGAGCTGCAGGATTTCCTTGGATGTCTTGTAGTCGAGCGCGCCCGTGGGCTCGTCGCACAGCAGCAGGCCCGGGTTTTTGACGAGCGCGCGGCCGATGGCGCAGCGCTGCTGTTGGCCGCCCGAGACCTGGCGCGGGAACTTGTTGCGGTGCTCGTAAAGGCCCAGCGAACGCAACAGGTCGTCGACATTGAGCGGGTTTTTGGACAGGTGCGCCGTGACCTCGATGTTCTCCTTGATGGTGAGATCGGGCACCAGGTTGTAGAACTGGAAGACAAAACCCAGCTCACGGCGTCGGTATTCGCCCAGGTCGGTAGGCTTGAGCACCGTGAGATCGCAGCCGTCCACCATGATGGAGCCGCCGTCGGCATCCTCCAGGCCGCCGATAAGATTGAGGAACGTCGATTTACCCGAGCCCGAGGGCCCCAGCATGACGCAGATCTCACCGCGGTTGATGGACGTATCGATACCGTCGAGCACCGTCAGGCGCGCATCACCGTCGCCGTAGTGCTTTTTGAGATCCTTAACCTGGACGTAGGCTTCCTGCGTTGCCATGGTATCCCCCATTGTTAGCCTGTTGCTACTTTTATAGGGTAATAGTAAACCTGGGCGAACTATTTTTAAGCGACGTGCGCGACTTTTTCCAACCTACTCATTGGGGACAGACGAAAATGAGTGAAATCGCTCATTTAAGTCTGTCCCCAATGAGTGGTCCCAAAGGCCGGCATATTGGGACAGCCCTTGCCAACCCGGCCGGCGAGCCGGCGAATCAGCAAAGACTGTCCCCAATAACTAATCGTTTAAGAACGTCCCCAATGACTAGGCGGTTAAGAACGTCCCCAATGACTAGGCGGTTAGGCGCGGGATTTGTTGTGGGCGAGGGCTAGGCCTGCGGCGGCGATGGCCACGGCAAAGAGCACCGTGACGCCCAGGTCGCAGACAATGTCGCCCAACACGGCGGACGTCAAATCCGAGGCAAGCGCCTTACCGATCGCGTCGTTCACCCAATATGTCGGCACAAAGTGCGCCGCGGTCTGCACGGCCGAGCCCATGAGCGACAGCGGCATCCAGGCGCCGCCCAAAAACGTCATGAGCATGCCGAGTAAGTTGCCCACGCCGTTGAGCAGTTCCTCGCGCGCGCCCAAGCTCGACAGCGTAAAGCCAACGGCCAGAGGCGTGCACGCCAGGGCAAACGTCGCCGCCAGCGCCAGGCACACGCGACCCGCGCCGACCTCGGCAACCGCGCCGGCAAAGCCCACGACGCCCATCATGCTCGACACAAACCAGATGCAGACGGTCATCACGGCGGCGGCCGCAAACACGGCAAGCGAGCGCCGGCGCTCGGAGATTGGACCGGCATCCATACGACGCACGCGCTCGGGCTCGTTCATGCCCGAGAACACCAACCCCACCGACACGATGACCGACGAGATAATCGCGTACGCACCGAAGTTGAAATACGACTCGAGCGTGGCGGCGGCAGTCGAGTCGACCTTGACCTGCTCGATCTCGACCTCGGCACGCTCGGCAGCAGCATGTTCGGCAGCCTTGGCAACGTCACCGTTGGAGGCAGTGGGCTCAAGTGCGGCCGCAGCGCCCGCGAGCGAGATCCAGCGCGAGGCCTCGGCAGACGAAAGCGCCGCCGCCATGGTGCCGGCACCGTAGGTCACATCGAGCTTGGGCAGGGACTCCCCCGCACGGGCGGCTGCAACGAGGTCGCCCTCAAACCCCTCCGGGATAAAGAATACGCAGTCGGCGCTGCCCTTGGCGCTGTTGCTCTTGGCGAGCGCATCCGCAAGGTCGTACGTGTCGTCACCAACGCCCGTGACCAGGTCAAAGCGTGAGCTCAGATGCTTGGTAAGCGCCCGCGAAAGGTCGCTATTGTCGCGGTCGGCCACAATCACGTTGGTGTCGTAGGGCTTGTACTCGGTAAGCTGCGACGAGTTCCAGCTCACCGAGGCAGCAATGAACACGCCCATCAGCGAAATGAACACCGTATAGATAAGCAGGTAGAACGGGTGCGCCAGCGCCATGCGAAGCGCGGTCTTAAAGGTGCTCATAGCGGCTCCTTCCAAAGATCAGCGTAGCGGCGGCGACAAACACCAGCGTCATGAGGACCAGCGCGCCGGCGCGGACGGCGAAGGGCCCCAGGTCCTCAAAAAAATACAGGCGATTGAACATGTCGCAGATGAGCTTGACGGGGTTGAGCCAGCACTCGGCCGGGCAGGCGCGGGCGACGTCATCGGCAAGCGCCATCGCCGGCTCGCCGTAGAGGCCGGCGAACAGGGCGCACGTGGTGGCAAAGCCCGTGAGGATGCCCGACTTGGACGCCTTGCCACCCTTAACGGGAAGCGTGCCCACAAAGAGCCCCAGGCCCGTGGCGGCAAGCGCGGATACAGCACCGCCCAGCAGGCACAGCCCCTCGCGCCCGCCAAAGTCGACGCCAACGACTAGGCGCACGTAACCAATCGCGATCGTCATCGAGGCGAAGGAGACCAGCCACGAGCCGACAAAAATGCCGGCCAGCGACGCCGTCTTGGAAAGGCCGCCCACGCAGCGGTGCGCGCCAAGGCCCGACAGATTGGGCTGCAGGTCGACGACGCTCAAGGCGGCAAACTCGGCAGACATCATCGCGACCAGGCCAAAAAGCGCGTAATAGTAGATGACCGTGCCATCGGGCGTGGTGCGTGTCAGGCTCACACGGCGGGTGCCGCCCTCGAGCGACAGGGCGCGCGCAACCGCCTCGGGGTCGGCGAGCGCCGCCGGGTTGTCCTGGGCAATCTGGGACATGAGCTCGGCATTTTGTGTATACGAGCTTGCCACCGTCTCAAGGATGCTGCGGTCGGTGAGCACCGACGAGGCACGCGAGCTGTCATAGCTCGAAAGCAGTGTGAGCTTGGGCGTGCCCGCGGCATCGACCGTGTAGATGCCCGCGACCTCGCCGGCCTTGAGTGCTTTGCGCGCGGCAGCCAAGTCGTCGCACTCGTGGATCTCGAGCAGCTGATCGTCGCCCTCCTCGTCGAGCGACGTCGCCACGTCCTTAAAGGTCGAAGCGTCCCAGGCCTCGTCCGCTACGACGGCCACCGGCACCGGATCGACCGTGCCGTCGGAGCTGAGGTTCGCAAACATAAACATGAACATCGTGGAAAGCGCGACGGGAAAGACCGCGCCCCAGACCCATGTACTCGGTCGACGCAATAGCGTCTTGAGCGTGGTGATGATGGTGTTGAACATGGCCGCCCCCTAGTCGCGCAGCTCGCGGCCGGTGATCTCGAGGAACACGTCGTTGAGGGTCGGCGGTTCGGAATAAATGCGGCCGAGCGCCACGTCATGCGAACGCAGCGCATCGAGAATGTCCGTCAGGTTATGCGGGCTCGCCTCGCACGAAAACGTGAGCTGGCCCGCCGTCGCCGACAGGTCCAGGACATGCGGCAGGCTCGCGACGGCACCGAGCGCCGCGCTCGGCACCTCGCCGACCTCGATCACGATCTTCTCGCCCATCTGAATCATGCGCTTGAGCTCGTCGTTGGTGCCCTGCGCCAGCACGCGGCCGCCGTCCATGATCATGATGCGGCTGCAGATTTGCTCGACTTCCTCCATGTAATGGCTGGTATACACCACCGTGGCGCCCTCGTCGCGCAGACGACAGATGCCCTCCAGGATGGCGTTTCGGCTCTGCGGGTCGACCGCCACCGTGGGTTCGTCAAAAAAGATGAGCTCGGGCTTGTGCGCGATGCCACAGGCAATGTTGAGGCGGCGTGCCAAGCCGCCCGAGAGCTTTCCGGGACGAAACTTGGTAAAGTCGCCCAGGCCGACAAAGTCGATCGCCTCGTCCACCAACGCGCGGCGGCGCTTGCGGTCGTTGACGTAGAGGCTGCAGAAATAGTCGATGTTTTCGCGCACGGTGAGCTCGTCAAACACCGCCACCTGCTGTGGCACCACGCCGACGCGACGCTTAAGGTCGTAGCGGGTGGGCGTCATGGGCTCGCCGAACAGCTCGATGGTGCCCTTGTCGTAAGCGAGCAGCTGCAGGATGCAGTTGATGGACGTGGTCTTGCCCGAGCCGTTGGGGCCCAGCAGGCCAAAGATCTCGCCAGGGGCAATACTCAGGTTAAAGTGGTCGAGCGCGATAAGATCGTCGTAGCGCTTGACGAGGTTTTCGACGTGGACGATATCTGTCATGAGGCGGCCCTTCTGTTGGTCGTGGCCCGGTACGATTGCATCATCGCAGGAGCGGACGGCCCGCACCAGTGAGCTTTGTCACGAGTGCGAGGGGGCAGAGGCGAAACCCCCGCTCGCGCGAGCGATCGACGCCGCTTTGCCGCGCGGGAGGAATGTCACGGTTGCCCCGGGCGGCGCCTCCCCCGCGCGCAGCATCGCGTACAATACCCGTATGAACAGGCTTTTCGACAAATCGATTGTGCTGGCGTGCTGTATTGCGGCCGCCATGGGTCTTGCCGTGGACGCTCGTCTGGTTGTGGCGTTTTGCCTTGGCGTTATAGCCACCTCGGCGTCGGAAGTCGCACGAGAAAAACACGCCCATCGCGCGAGCGAGGCCGCGAGCTACGCTTACATCATCGCTGCCGTCTTCGTGCCGCCATTTATGCCGTTCGCACCCCTTGCCTTCTATGACATCGCGCGACGCGTGCGCCGTGAACGCATCTGGCCCGCGCTGGCGATTGGCGCCGTGTTTGTCTGCGCGCTTGTCGCGGACCTTCGTGGCGGCGTGCTCACCACCCGAACGCTGTTGCTAACCGCCATCCTTTCGATCGCTGCCACGTTGCTGTCGCTGCGCACCGCGCAGCTGGAGCGCGAACAGAAACGCATGCGTCGCACCCGCGACAAGCTGCAAGAACGCGCCCTGGCACTCGAGGCACGCAACCGCGACCTCGCCGACCGCCAGGACTACGAAGTCGAGCTCGCAACGCTCGCCGAACGCACCCGCATCGCGCGCGAGATCCACGATAACGTGGGCCACCAGCTCACGCGCGCTTCGCTCCAAACCGAAGCCTTGCGCGTGGTCCACGCCGACGAGCCCGGCGTCGCCGCCGATTTCGCCGACGTTAAACGCACGGTTGACGAGGCGCTCCAGCTCGTGCGCGCCAGCGTCCACGCGCTCAACGACAATGCGACCAACCTCTCCGTGCAGCTCGAGCGCATCGTTGAAGGCGTACGCTCGGACAGCGGCCCACAGATTGAGCTTGAAGTTTTGGCCGAGCATGCGCCCGCCAACGTCGCCAACTGCTTTGCGGCGGTGCTGCGCGAGGCGCTTTCCAACGCCATGCGCCACGCCCATGCCAAAACCATTACCGTGCGGTGCATGGAGCATCCGTCGTTTTACCAGCTCATTGTTACCGACGACGGAACAGGCGCAACCCAGGCGAGCAGCCGTGGCGCCGCGGTGGGGATGGGGCTCGCCTCCATGCGCGAGCGCGTCGAGGCGCTTGGTGGCACCTTCACCGCCGGTCCGCGCGCCGGCTCCCCCGGCTGGCGCGTGTTTGCCACCATTCCCAAACAGCAAGGAGATGAGACCCGATGAGGCTCATAGTTGTCGATGACGACCACTTGGTAGTCGATTCACTCAAGATTATCCTAGGCGCCCAGCCGCAGATCGAGGTGGTGGGTACCGGCGCCAATGGCGACGACGCGGTCGCGCTCTACGCTGAGCACACGCCCGACATCGCGCTGCTCGACATTCAGATGCCGGGGCGCGACGGACTTTCGGCGGCACGCGAGATCCTTGAGCGCGACCCTGCGGCGCGCGTGGTGTTTCTGACGACATTCTCGGATGACGAGTACATTGTGTCGGCGCTTAAACTGGGCGCCCGCGGCTATCTGATCAAAACCGATGTCGCCGCCATTCCACCGGCGTTGGCGCAGGTCATGGACGGTAAACGCGTGCTCGAGGGTAAGGCGATCGAGGATGTCGACTTTGATGGGGCGGACGCTGAAGCCGGTGCGACCCGCCGGCCCGCGGCCTTTGCCGGTCTGACCGACCGCGAGTTCGAAGTCGCCGAGCTCATCGCCCGCGGCCTCGACAACAAGGAGATCGCCGCCACCGCCTATATGGGCGAAGGCACCGTACGCAACCACATCAGCTCAATCCTTGCCAAAATGGGCCTACGCAACCGCACGCAAATCGCTATCGCCTACCTGCGAGGGTAATTACCCAACGGCCGACCACTCCGGCATAGCAAAATGGCTGTCATCGATTTAATGCCATTTCAAAACTATGCCGGTTTACGGGGCTAAACTCAGGACCCCCATCCATACCCGCGTTTTCCGCCAAATGACGGCTTGTCTACCTGCGGTTTTATTTTCACGAATATCGGCATGGTTGGGGACTCGTGATTCAGCCCCGTAAACCGGCATAGTTTTGTCCGAGCGACCACGTCAAGTATCTCCGCAAGCCGCTTCAAGCCAAAAATGATCCGTTTTCCTCCGTCCCCGGGGGATCATTTGGCGGCGCCAACCACGAAATCGGTCCATCTACTACGTTTGACTCGACACCCCTGACCATACCTTCGTTTTGAACAAAACAGCAGGCGTTCTACCTGCGGTTTTGTTTTCGCGTTTTTTCACATGGTTGAGGGTAAGGGACTAAACGTAGTAGATGGGCCGGTTTCGTGGCGAACCCTTCTCGCCTACGCACAAAAGCGCCGCCACGGAGGAGGGAGATGCCTCCGTGGCGGCTGGGGGTAGGAGTAGGTCGGGATTTAGCCCCGCCGGCCGCCCGGGGCCTTTTAGCCCCGGGCGCTGCCAGCGTGCCTAGCGCTTACGGATACCCCAGACCAGGGCTCCGACGCCGGCCATGGCGATAACAAATGCCATGAGCAGTGCGGTGGCCTGCTGGTCGCCCGTGGTGGGCAGGAAACCCTTGACCGTCTTGACGATGTTCGTCACGGTCTTGGGCGTGCCGGGATCGGGCGTCGGCACGGGCGCCTCGGGCTTCTTGTACGTGTTGTTGAACACGATACCCTCGACGCTCTTGTCGCCCTTGGTAAAGGCGACGTTCGCCTTGAGGTTGCCCTCGCCGTCGTCGACCACGTTGACGGTCGCGGTAAAGACGGACTTGTCGTAGGTCATACCGGCCTCGTCGCCCTTGACCTCGCTGATGGTGTAGACGTACGTACCGGGCTCGCCGTACTCGAACTTGTCGAAGTTGATCTTGCCGTCGGCATCGTTGGTAACCGTAGACTCTACGCCCTCGCCAACGAGCTTAAAGCTGAACTCGTCCTTCTTGAGCTCGCGTCCCTCGAGCACCTTGATGGCGCCGATGGAGACCTGCGTGGGCATGGCGTGATACTTGATGGTAAAGCCAGCCGACTCGGTGGTTCCCTCGAGCTTGTGCGTCGCGGTCAGCGTGCCATCGCCGTTGTCGGATACGGTGGTCACGACGGTGTAGGTCATACCGTCATAGGTGACGCCCTTGTACAGGCCGAGCGCGTTGGGGCAAGCCTCGCGCAGCGTGTACGTGTGCGTACCGGGCGCCTCGTAGCGGATCGGGCTCAGCGTAACGTTACCGTTGGCGTCGTTGGTGCCGCTGGCGACAAGCACGCCGTCCTCGAGCAGCTCAAACGTGAACTCGCCAGCCGCAAGGTCGCGTCCGGTCAGACGCTTAACCGTCTTGACCTGATCGGTCACGGAAGAGTCGGTGGGCGCCACGCTGTACGTGTTGGTGAACGTGAAGTCCGTACCGTCGTCGCCGTTGCGCACGACACTCAGATGTCCGGCACCGTCATCGGTCACGGTGTAGGAAACCTTGCGCGTGGCGTTGGTGTCGTTGGTCACGCCAGGGGCGCTACCGGATTCGGTCACCGTATAGGTAAAGGTGTGCGAGCGCGGGGCGGCGGGGGCCTCGGGCTTGGACTCGTCGCTGGACTCGTCGGCGTTGGCATCAGCGTCGTCGTCGGCCTCTTCAGCCTCTGCCTCTTCGGCTTCGTCTGCCTCGGCCTTGTCGGTCACATCGTCCGTCACGCCCAAGGCGCGGCTGAGATCCTCGAGCGTAAAGTGGATCTTGCCAAAGTCCACGTTGCCGGCCGCGTCGTTGGTTGCGGTCGTGCGCTCGGGCATCGGGGCACCCGCCTCGTCGGCGGTCACGGTAAAGGTGAACTTATCCGTGATGTCGGCCGGGGTCAGGCCCTCGGCTGCCTGGAGCTTCTTGGTGCCGGCGAGTGCGGCGTCCGCGGCATCGGCGCCGTAGACGTTCTCGAACAAGGGCTCGACGCCACCGTAGTCGACCGTTGCCGTCAGGGTACCGTCACCGTTATCGACGACGATAACCTTAAAGCCAAAGTACCACGTTGTAGCAGAAACGCCGTTCGGCAGCCCGTGTATAGCTTCGTACGCCGTGTAGTTAATGGTCCAAGCGAGCTTACCGTCCTTGTCGGTACGATGGGCAAGCCCAGCAGACTCAAGATCGGCAAGCATCTTGGTGTCGTAGTGCAGCGCATCAAAGCTCACGTGCCCGCCGATATTGGGCTTGAGATTTTCATAACCCACAAGCTCACCCTGATAGGCGATACCGAACCAGAACTCACCGTCGACCATCGGGCGACCAGTCAGGGTCTTGGCGGCAACGACCTGAGCAACGGTGCCACCAGGCGTGTTGGTCGTAGCGCTATAGCTGTTGACGAACGGGACCACGGCACTCTCGACCGCAGCCGCGCCGGTCTTGTACTCGGTCACCAGCGTGCCCTCGGAACCGCCGGAGACGGTCGTCGTGGCGGTGAGCGTACCGGCGGTGTCGTCGGCGATGGCGATCGTCACGGTGCGGACAGCGTCGTCGTAGGTGTAACCGGGCTGGCCGTCATTCTTCTCGGCCACGGTGTACGTAAAGGTCTTGCCGGCGTCAGCCTGCGTAAACTTGACCTCATGGCCCGCCAGAATGTCAATCAGACCGACCGTTGCCTCTGCCGTCGCAGGGGACTTGAAAGTGTTGACCCCGTGCAGCAGGCCAAGCGCGTTAGCCGAGGCCTCGTCGGCGGGCGTCACGGTAAAGGTAAACTGGCCCTCGGTCATGGGACGTCCGGAGAGGGTCTTGCTGAGCTTAAGGCCGCCGGCCGCGACGTAATCGAGCTCAGTGCGGTACGTGTTGGTAAAGCGGCCGCTTTCCTTCTTGGTGACGTTGGCGATCAGGACGCCCTTGCCGTTATCAGTCACGGTTACTTCGGCGGTTGCGACATGCGCGTCATACGTCATACCGGCCGCGCTGCCCGCGTTCTCGCGGATCTCGTACTTGTAGGTTCCGGCAGCCGTGTAGTGGATCTTGCCGAACTTGATGGCGGCGATGCCATCCTCCGCGTCCTTCTTGCACACGGTTACGGTTGCGGGATCGGGCAGCGGGGTGCCCTCGGGGGCGGTGACGGTAAAGCTGAACTTGTCCGCATCCGTCCAGTCGCGGCCGTCAATGGCCTTGCTCAGGTCAAAGTCGAGCTCTGCGTCGATCGGGTTCACACTGTAGGAGTTCTCGAAAGTTGCAGCCTTGACGTCGTCCTTCAGAACATGCTCGGCCTTGAGGGTGCCGTCGCCGTTATCGGTGATGGTGGTCTCGATGGTGAACTTGGCATCGCTGTAGGTGATACCGCCGGCGTTGCCCTTGACCTCGCGCAGCGTGTAGGTGTGCGTTCCAGCCTTGTCGTACTTCACGGGGCTCATCGTGATCTTGCCATCGGCGGCGTTCTTGCCGGTGGCGACGACCTTGGCGTCCTTGCCCTCGCCCTCGACGAGCTCGAAGGAGAACTCGCCCTCAGCCATGTCGCGGCCGGTCAGGACCTTGGTCGCGGCGATCTGGTCGGTGACGCTCGTCTTGACAGGCGTCACGCTGTAGGTATTGGTGAACGTAAATGCCACATCGCCGTCCGGCTTGCGGGACACCCTCAGATTGCCCTTGCTGTCATCGGTCACGGTGAAGGAAACCGTACGCGGAGGCTTGGCGTCGTTGGTCACGCCAGCGACCTCGCCGGATTCGGTCACGGTGTAGGTAAAGGTATGCTCGCGCTTCTCGGGCTTCTCGCCCAGAGCCTTGTTAAGGTCGTCGAGCGTAAAGGTAATCTTGCCAAAGTCGACCTTGCCGTCGACGTCGTTGTGCACGCTCGTGCTCGCAGGCATAGGCGCGCCCTCTTCACCGGTCACGGTAAAGGTGAACTTGCCGGTGATATCAGCCGGGGTAAGAGCGTCGTCAACCTGCAGATTCTTGATACCCGCAAGCGATGCCTCGGTAGCATTCGTGGTGTAGGCGTTCTTGAACTCGATGCTCTTGACGTCCTTGGCGTCCTTCAGCTCGTGCGTGGCAACCAGCTGGCCCTTGCCATTATCGGCGATGGTCGTCACGATGGTGTAGACCGCGTCATCGTAGTCAATACCGCCGGCGTTGCCCTTAACCTCATGCAGCTTGTAGGTGTGCTGGCCGATCTCGGTGTACTTGATGGCACTGAACGTCACCTTGCCGTCGGCAGCGTTCTTAACGGTCTCGATAAGCTCAGAGTCCTCATCCTTAATCTCGCGCAGCTCAAAGCTGAACTCACCGACCGTAAGGTCGCGCCCGGTCAGAGACTTGGTCACGTCAATCTTGTCGGTAACGCTGGACTCAACAGGCTCCGCAGTGTAGACGTTCTTGAACTCGGTCTCGTCGGCTTCGCTCCATGTCGCCTTCACAGCGGCGCTGAGCTCGCCCCTCTTGTTGGGCGTTACCGTCACGGTGACCTCCGCGACGTTCTTGCTGTAGGCAATGCCGTCAACCGTAGTCCCGGCGTTCTTTTCGCTGACCCTGTAGACGTACGTGCCGGGCTCGGTGTATTTGATCGTGCCGAAGTCGATGACAGCCTTACCCTTGTCGTCCAGATCGTCCTTGGTCACAGACGCGGTCACGGGCGCTGTCGCGGACTCGGGTATCGGGGCACCGTTCTCGGACGTCAGCCCAAACTCAAACGTGTCCTCCTTCGTCCAGTCGCGGCCCTCGAGTACCTTGGTCAGGTCAAAGCCGGCCTTGGTATCCTTGGTATCCACCGTTACCGGCGTCATGTCGTACTTATAGCTGATCTTGCCGTTGTTGCCCAGGTAGGAGTTGACATGCGTCGCGGTCGCCTTGGCGGATATGTTGTTCCACTTGGGATTGAGTACGTCGGTCGCGGTATCGGTTTTGTTGCCGCCCACGCTCTCCTTGGTGGTGTGGAGCTCATCGATAAAGGCCAGGCGTGCGGTTCCCACAGTAAACACCAAGTTACCGTTCTCATCGGGAACAATCGCGCCGTCGAACTTCGCGGCGTCGCCGCCGATAAACTCGATGACGGCGGTGGCGGGCTTGGCCTCGCCGTTCTCGCCCTGCTCTTCAAACTTATCCTTGTAGTAATAGGTGCCGGTATCTGCCAGCGAATTCTTTGCGGGCTGCGTGCATTCCTTATCCGTGTAAATAGGAGTCTGCTTCTGGAAGTAGTAGTAGCGGTTGGTGTCGGCGGGTTCAAAGGTCGCAACCGTATCGCCCATCGCACCGTCGCTCCACTTGTTCGCAAAGAAGTTCACGGTCTTGGTGCCGTCAACGACGGTCGTATTATGCTCGATGTAATCCTTGAGCCCCGCTACCTTCTCGGGCGTAAACAGGTTGTCGAGTGCGACCTTCTTCACGCTCGAGGCATACTTCACCTGGATGGGCTTAACGGTATCGACCGAAAGCTTGCCGTCTACGGTCTTAAAGTGACTCAGCGGAATCAACGACGCGGGAATGTTGACCGTTACGATATCGCCCTTCTGGGGATTGTCGTCGCCGGCACGCTGCACGGTAATGAGCAGGTCTTTTGCCTTGCCATCGAACTCGTACGTATCGGTCTTGGTTTCTTTGTTGACCATCTTGCTCGGATTGGTAAACGGCGTGCCGTTGATGACGGCCTCGGTGAAGCTGTCGACCTGCATAAAGTCGCCCAGCTCATCGGTAAACGTGATGTAGCCGGACTTGGTCTCGTCGTAGCCCTTGTGGATTTCGGTCGGATAAGGCGGCTCCGACGTAATGGCCTGCGAGATGTCGTCGAAGACCTTCTTGAGCTCTTCTGCATTGGTCGCCGACTTGTAGTAGTCGGAGTTTTCCGCGCGTGTGCCGTGGGTATCCCATGCCGTGGCATTGGGATAGTTGCTCGAAACGGCCTGCATGAACTTGTTCTCTTTTTGGCTTCTTCCCGAATCCTGGATACCAGCGCTGGGGTTCGCACCGTCAAAGATGCCGATGGTATAGACGGCAGCCTTGCTGTCCTTCATATTCTTGGCAGCCGTCACGGTCTTGGCAGCCGTCACGGCTTTATTAGCGACGTCAGAGTTGAACGTGTTGCCACTCGTTGGCGTGCCGTCGGTAAAGAACACAACGACCTTCTTGGCGCCTGCACGACCGGAAGGAATATCCCTAGCCAGTTCCAGACCATAGTCGGCGCGCGTTGCACCAGCGGGTGTAATCTGGGCAATCCTATCCTTAAGAGCTTTCACGTTGCCGCCGGAGCAATCGGTCAGGCCCTTCATTACCTGTGTGTTATTGTAGTTGTACCATCCATACCTATCGTTGCCGATATTGTTGGACTTCTCGCCCGCAAACTTAACAATGGCAACCCTGTGCTGCCTATCGACGCCCTCGATACCCTCGTTTTGCTTGGCGATGGTATTGATAAAGCTGTTCGCAGCGCTCTTCAGTGCATCGATACGCTTGGTGCGATCTCCGCCACCCATAGGATCATCCATCGAGCCAGAAGCATCCAGCACCATCACGATGTCGAGCGGCGTGGTGACCGTCACGGTTGAATTAGACGTCGAGGACATCGCCGAAAGCGTGGTCAAAAAGTCCGACTCTTCATTTTCCCCGGTTGCCTTGACCGTCTTGTCGGTCCAGATTCGACCGACGTTTTGGGTCGTCACCTTATTGCCACCATGGCCCGCCGCCCAGATTTCCCAGCGTCCGCTGGTGTCGGGGTCGACGACTTTTCCGGCCATTTCCGGTCCGTCCATTCCGGTGCTGGACCTGGCGTTGGCCTCGGGCAGCATGGCAAATGCTGCAGCCGGCAACACAAGCACTACGGCAAGTATCACCGCCAAGAGACCCCTCGTGTACTTACTCATCGCGTCTCCCTTCTCGCGGTCTCAGACCTTGCAACAGCCTAAAGTTACGAAATGAGACACAATTTGGGCAGGTGACACATGTTCCAGATTCTGTTTTGGGCGTGAGACAAATGTCTCACCAAAGTTGAGACACGGCGTTTTCGCAGGAAAACGGGTGCGACTCAAGATCGGCGGGGGCAAAAGAGCCCGTTTTCCTCCGTCCCCGGGGGATCAATTGGTGGTGCTCACCACGAAACAGGCCCATCTACTACGTTTGACCCGATACCCCCGACCACAACCGCATTTCATGAAAAGCCGCAGGCGTTCTACCTGCGGTTTTATTTTTGCGCTGTTCGCCATGGTTGAGGGTAGCAGCCCAAACGTAGTAGATGGGCCAGTTTCGTGGCAGATGGGTCACGCAGCGGCCCTCGCGAGGCCAAAATGATCCGCTTCCCTCTGTCCATGGGAAATCAAGGGCCGTTATCGATATGGTGCCATTTCAAAACTATGCCGGATTACGGGGCTAAAGTCGGGCCCCTCATCCATACCTCTATTTTTTGAAAAAAGGCAGGCTATCTACCTGCAGTTTTGTTTTTGCGATTTTCTGTATGGTCGGAGGTTCGCTATCTAGCCCCGTAATCCGTCATAGTTTTGTTCGCGACGGCACAACCGCGCGTTTAAGCGCGGGGCCGGTGGGGCATTTTTGCCCCACCGGCCCCTATTCCAGCGCTATTCCGGCTTGGTTTCTACTGTGGGAGTCTTGTCCGCTGCGACTGGGATGCGGGCGGTGTCCATAGTCAGGCAGTGCTTGGGGCAGCTCTCGATGCACTCGCCGCACACCACGCAGGCATACGGATCGATCGACCACGTTCCGCCCTTTCGATCGACCGCGAGCGCGCCCGCCGGGCAACGGCGCGCACACATGCCGCAGCAGATGCACACGTCCATGTCGTTGACGATATGCCCGCGCAAGCGCTCGGGCGCCGCGAGCTTCTCCTGCGGATAGCACACCGTGACCGGCTGCTTGACCATAGAGCCCAAGGCCGTCTTGGCAAATGTCAGCAAACTCATGCCGCGCCTACCTTTCCGTACAGCTAATACAGGGGTCGATGGTCAGGATAATCATGGGCACGTTAGCAAGGAGCACGCCCTGCAGCGCATGCGTCAGACCTGCCAGGTTTTGCGACGTCGGCGTGCGCACGCGAAAACGGTCCAGGTTCTTGGTGCCGTTACCGCGCACATAGTAATACGCTTCGCCGCGCGGTTGCTCAATCACAACCTCGCCGCGCGCACCGTCGGCCGGCGTGAGCTTGGTGCGCCCGCCGATTCCGTCGTGCGGAATCTTGCCCACAAGCTCCTTGATGATGTCCATGGCCTGCGTGACCTCGGCACAACGCACCTGGCAGCGGGCATAGCAGTCGCCGTCGGTCGCCACGATAGGCTCGAACGCGGCCAGGTCCGCATAGGCACCGTCACCGAACATGCGCACGTCGTAGTCCACGCCCGAGGCGCGCCCAAACGGACCGACCATCGAAAGCTCCAGCGCGTCCTTCTTGCTGATCACGCCCACGCCATGCAGGCGCTCGCCGCAGCTATTGTCGTCCAAAAACGTATGCACCAGGGCCTCGCAGTCGGGGCGCATAGCGTCGAGCGTCTGGACAATACCCGCCAGCTCGGAGTCCTCAATGTCGTGCTTAAGGCCGCCGATCTCGTTAATCGACAGAATCACGCGACCGCCGCACGTGCTCTCGAAGATCTTGAGAATCTGCTCGCGCAGCGTCCACGAACGATAGAACAGCGCCTCGAAGCCAAAGGCATCGGCGAGCAGGCCCAGCCACAGCAGGTGCGAGTGAATGCGCGAAAGCTCGTGCAAAATGGTGCGGATATACTGCACGCGGCCGGGCACCTCGATGCCGAGCATGCGCTCGCAGGCGCTGGCATAGCCGCAGCTGTGGCCCACGGCGCAGATGCCGCAAATGCGCTCGGCGATGTAGCCAAACTGATGCATGTCGCGCTTTTCGGTGAGCTTCTCGAGCCCGCGGTGCACAAAGCCGATCTGCGGAATTGCCTCGATGACGCGGTCGTCCTCGATCACCAGGTCCAGATGAAGCGGCTCGGGCAACACCGGGTGCTGCGGGCCAAACGGAATAACGGAGCGATGTGCCATGGACCTTACGCCTCCTTTTTCTGCTTGTCACGGGCGGCCTTGGCGGCAAGCGCAGCGCGGACCTTGGCCGCTTTCTCGGGATCCATGGCGGCGAGCTTTGCCTCCATCTCGGCAGCCTTGAGCGCGGCCTTGGCAGCGGCATCGTCATGCTGGGCATCGGAGCCGGCAGCCGCAGCGGGCTGAGCGACGGCAGCGCCCGCGGCATCGCCGGCATCCGCGGCGCCCTCCCCCGCAGCCGCGGCGGCCTTCTCGGCCGCGGCCTTGCGCGCCTTGGCCTCGGCGGCCGCGCGGACTTTCATGGCCTTCTCGCGCGCAGCCTTCACCTCGGGCGTGATAACGCTCATGGGTTCGGCAGTCGAGACCTGGTAGAAAAAGCCCTTAAAGTCGATCTGCATGTCGGTGATGGCAAGACCAAACAGGTCGTGGGCCTCATTTTCAAACGGGAACACCGCGGGGTAATACGAGCTGATGGACGGAATCTCCTGGTACTGGTCGATGCCCTCGACCACCAGGTTCTCGATCGCATAGCTGCCGTCCTGCGCAATATGCTCCTGAGCAGCACGGACGTTGATAAACGTATAGACCAAGCGATACGAGCCGTCGTCGACGTTGCGCTCGGCATGCATTTGCACAAAGCGCGCGCCGACGCCCTTGAGCGCCTGGACATGCGGCAGGAGCTTGTCGATCCCGACGGTGGTATAGATAGCCTTTTGCATTACTCGACCTCCTTTGCAGCGGCGGGCGTCTCAGCAGGTGCGTCGCCAGCGGCGGGCGCAGCAGGCTTCCCGGCAGGCGCGTCACCGGCACCGTCAGTCCCGGCCCCCGCAGCCACAAACCCGTCCTCGCCCAGCTCAACGCCACCGTCCCAGGTAGCGGCACCGCCCACGGTGAGCGGATCGCCGCCGGCGCGCATCACGGCCTCCTTCTGGTCCAGGATGCCACACGCCTCCACGATGGCATCGATCACCGTCTCGGGGCGAATGGCGCACCCGGGCGCGTACACGTCCACGGGAATCGCGCGGTCCACGCCGCCGATCACGTTGTAGGCATCGCGGAATACGCCGCCCGAGCACGCGCAAATGCCGCACGCCACCACGCACTTGGGCTCGAGCATCTGGCTGTAGATCTGGCGCACGACGGGCAGGTTCTGGGCATTGACCGACCCCGTCACCAAAAAGATATCCGCATGTTTGGGGTTGCCGGTGTTGACCACGCCAAAGCGCTCCGCATCGAACAGCGGCGTGAGCGAGGCCAGCACCTCGATATCGCATCCGTTGCAGCTCGAGCCGTCGTAATGAATGACCCACGGCGAGCGCGACATTTTATGATCCATGGATGCCGCCTCCTAAATAAACACGTCGACGAGGATGGGCATAAGGTTGAGCAGGCCAAACACCAGCGCCACGCCCCATCCGAGCCTAAAGCAGCTGCGCCAGGTGCTGCGTGCGAAGGTGTTGTCGATAAGCACCTCGACAAAGTACGTCGCGGCCATCACGACCAGGGCTACAACCCAGCTCACGGGGTTGTCCCAAACAAAGAACATGCCCACCCACATCAAAAACAGCACGGTCTCGCACCAGTGCATAAGGGTCATCTTGGCCAGCGTGCCGCCGCTCATCTCGGTGGCGACGCCCTGGACGATCTCCTGATGCGCGTGATGCGAGTACGAAAGGTCAAACGGCGACTTGCGCAGCTTGATGGTAAGCACCGCGAGCAGCGCCAGGAAAATGGGCGCGCTGTACACGATGATGGGGGCCGACTGCCCCGTCACGGCGATGGAATCAAAGCTGTCGGTGGCAAGGTACAGGCCCACGCTCATCAGCAAAACGGCGGGCTCGTAACTCATAACCTGCAGTAGCTCACGATCGGCGCCGACCTGGGCAAACGGGCTTTGCGTCGAGGCGGACGCCAGCACCACAAAGATCGCGGCGAGCGTCACCATAAAAGCGCACAGTAGCGTGTTAGAGCCCGACACAAAGATGCCGCCACCCACGACGGTAAAGATGAGCGCGCACGCCATATAGGTGTCGTCCATGGTGTTTACGCTGGCGGGGGCCTTGCGCAGCAGCTTGGCAACGTCGTAGAAGGGCTGCAGCAAGCGCGGGCCCACGCGGCCCTGCATGCGAGCCGAAAGCTTACGGTCAAGGCCGTCGATCAGGCCACCCACAAGCGGCGCCAGCAAGGCAAACGCCACGGTGCCTATAAAGATGCCCATGACGCCCGAGCCTTCGAAATATTTGCCGCGCAGCACCGAGGGCGCACTCATGGCAAGTCTCTCGGGCCCAATCCACGCGCAACACAGCAGCGCAAACAAGATAATGCTGCAGCACACGACGCTGCCCGCGGGGCCAATGCGCTTCTCGCCAAGGGCGTCCTCCGAGTACCAATTGCGCTTTTCGGCCTTCACCTCGTGTCCCATCGAGCCGCGGAAATGGCGATATTTGTCGGTTCCCACGCCCGAAAGATATACGTTTACGTGCGGTTTGTTGCTCACGCGGAATGAAGTCAGCAGCACCACGGCGATAAACGCCACGATAACCACCATCAGATACATGGCGTCCTTGCCAATAACGTACGGCACGCGGCCAAACACCATGGCCAAGTAAGGCGACACCAGACCGCTCGAGATAACCGGGAACGCCACGCAGCACAGAATCAGCAGCGCGGCGATGGTGTTGAGCGCCATCCATTCGGTCTTATGGACATTGACCTCAACGTTTTGAGCCGTGGGGTCGACGCCCGAAAGCTTGGCGAGCCACTTACCCCAGAAGTAAAACGTCGCGGCCGAGCCAAAGGCAAGCACCATGATCATGAGCACGTTGCCAGTCTGCGCAAACGCCACCAGGGCGCCCCACTTGGACACGAGCATGCCAAACGGTGCCACAAACATACCCATGATGCCCAGCATCATCAGGCGCGTCAGGTGCGGCATGCGGCTGAACATGCCGTCCATGTCCTCGATATTACGGCTGCCGATATGATGCTCGGCCGTGCCCACGCACAGGAACAGCAGCGACTTTGCCACCGTGTGGAACAGGATCAGAAAGATGGCGGCCCACACGGCCTCGGGCGCGCCGACACCCAGGCAGGCACTGATGAGGCCCAGGTTGGAGATGGTGGAGTACGCGAGCACGCGCTTGGCGTTACTCTGCGAGATGGCCATGAGGGCAGCGAGCAAAAACGTGATGGCACCCACACTCGTGACCATAAAGCCGGTCACGGGATAGATGGCATAGAGCGGGCTCAGCTTGACCATCAGGAACACGCCGGCCTTGACCATGGTGGACGAGTGCAGCAGGGCGCTCGTGGGCGTGGGGGCAACCATGGCACCCAACAGCCACGTGTGGAACGGCATCTGTGCGGCCTTGGTGAGTGCGGCGAGCGACAGCAGAACGACCGGCATCACCAGCAGCGCGGATTGCGCGGTTCCGGCGCCGGAAAGCTCGATCATGCCCGAGATGGTCAACGGCATGCCGTTGACGTGCAGGAACATAAGGCCAACCAAAAACGCGATGCCACCCAGCATGTTGAGGATGATCTGGGTGAAGGCGTTCTTGATGGCCTCGGGCGTGCGCGTGTAGCCAATCATAAGGAACGAGCACACGGTGGTGATTTCCCAGCCGCAGAACAGCCACTCAAGGTTGTCGCTCGTCACGATGACGAACATGGCCGAGAGGAACAGGAACATAAGCGCCAGGAACTGCGGGCGACGGTCGGGCGCGGTCTGCCCGCGCAGCGCGGCCTCGTGCTCGTCATGGGCCTGGAAGTCCTTCATGTAGCCCAGGGCATACACGCAGATAAGGCTACCGACAATGCCGACGGCGAGGACCATGATCACGCTCATGTAATCCAGGTAGAGCGGCGTTGCCGTGACGGCTTCGGCCGCGGGCAGCGTCATGGCTGCAAAGGCGAGCGAGCCCACCAGCTGGACTACGCCGAGCACCGTGGTGAGCGCGTTCCTATATTCGTACGCGTTGTACAGGATGACGGCGCACAGAATTACGTCGATGACAGAGCTGATAATCGAGAGCACATGCGAGGTGCCGGGGGCAACCTCAAAGCTCTGCGGACCCGTGCCAAAAAACATGACGGCGACTACAACTGTCACCGCCATAATAATGCCGGAGCCTACAAGCCCTACCGCATCGCGGGCGCGGTCACCGCGCGCGAGCAACATGCCCAGCGCCGGTACCAGCGGAAACAGGGTAAGGAAATACAGTAGCGTCATACCATCACTCCCCCATGCAAAAACGCTGCAATTGTTTAACGTTATAGCTCAATTGAGGAGCAGCGACGGCAGGTTTTCGGTCAACTGGGGAGTTTTAGGCGTACGGGGTAAGGGCACGTCCGCTTTGGAGCAGAGGCGCGGCAAGAAAAATGCGCCCCTGTGGGCGCACCATCCCGTTCGCTATTCCGCCTTTTTAACGCGCGGCTTGCGACCCCGCGGCTTATCGACCAGTGCGGACTCACCGCTCTCGCGATACTGGCGGCACCAAGCCTTGACCGAAGACTCGCTGGGAATCTTGTGCTTGATCATGGCCTCGCGAACCGTCAAGCCGTTTTCCAGACGGTCCTTAACCACAGCGAGCTTTACGTCGTACGAATAGGTGTGATGATGCGAACCGGCATTGAGAACGGCGTCGGCACCGCCCACGGCATACGCGCGGGCCCACTGACGAGCCGTGGCCTGGGGAATGCCAAGCTCCGCGGCGAGGGCGCGATGACCAACCCCCTCTTGGAGGATCTCGACGGCGCGCTGCCTAACCTCGGGCGCATGCGCGCGAGTCCTAGTTGCTTCCGACATACCTGCCACTTCTTAGCCTTAACCGTTAATCTGCTTTCTTACGTGCAAGTTAGATAGTAGCATTTTACTGTTTGCTCAAAGCAGTTAATTAAAATAGACGCGGCGTTATCTGGGCATTTGGCACCAAATTACGACATTTCTTTATCGATTATTTACGCTGGTAGCTGACTCGCAGCTAATCGTCATTCGCTTGTCAACAAAATTGACATCTCTTTATGTCCTTTGGTATAGAGGATATAGTTATTAACCCCTCCCCCAATAATTTTGAGTGATCTGCAAGGCAGTAGACGTCCTCACTCCTCATGATTACCGCGCATTGCCATCCACCGGAGCAAAACAAAAAGGGCGGGACCTGCTGTGCTTGCAGGCCCCGCACCGGTTGACACCCGACGGGACACAGCCGGGCAAGACGGATCCGTGCTACCGCCCCGCCTGGCCGCGATGTTCAACTACAGCTCGTTGGCCGCGTGATACGCCGTGCGAATGGCGCTCGCGATGTCGGCGGTGCGCTCGCCCGAGCAGTCGCCAACGCAGGTCACGGGCACCGTCACGCCGTCCAGGTCAAACGCGTTGGCCTTGGAGCCCACGGCCATCACCACGTAATCGCAGGCAATCTTCACCGGCTCCTCGGCGCCGTCCTCGGTGGTGCAAATGGCTTCCACGCCCTCGTCGGTAATGGCGGTCAGGCGGGTCTTCACGTGCTGCTCCACGTTGTGCTCTGCAAAGTCGCTCATAATCAGCGACAGAATGGTCTCGGACTCGCCCGCGGCAATCTTGTCGAGCATCTCGACAATCGCCACCTCGCAGCCGTGCTGCAGCAGATACTCGGCAGTCTCGGTGCCCACCAGGCCACCGCCAATGACGGCGACGCGGCCGCTGAGCTCCACCTTGCCGGCCAGCACATCCCAGCTCGAGACGACCTTCTCCGAGTCGGCACCCGGAACGGGGATGACCACGTCGTGTGCGCCCACAGCCACAATCGCGGCGTCGGCGGCGTTGAGGTCCGCGGGGCTAGCGACGTGGTTGAGCTCGACCTTCACGCCCAGGCCAGGCAGAATCTTCTCGTAGTACTCGACCGAGCGCATGATCTCGTCCTTGCGCGGGGGCGCGGCCGCCAGCACAATCTGGCCGCCCAGATGGTCGCTCGCCTCGTAGACGGTCACGTCGTAGCCGCGCTTGGCTGCCACGCGCGCGGCCTCCAGGCCGGCAATACCGCCGCCCACCACGGCGATCTTCTTGTCGCCCTCGCCCGGCTTAATGGCGATGGTCGCCTCGTCGCCGTTCTCGGCATTGAGCACGCACGAGATGTACTTGCGGTTTTGAATCGCATCGACGCAGCCCTTGTTACAGTTGAGGCACTCGCGGATGGGCTCGCCCGTGGCGACCTTCAGCGCAATGTCGGGGTCGCACATGAGCGAGCGGCCGTAGGCGATGATGTCAGCCGCGCCGTCCTCCAGAATCTTCTCGCCGGCCTCGACCGAGACAACACGGCCGACGGTTGCCACCGGCACGGAGACCAGGGCCTTAACGCGCTCGACCACGGGCAGCGTCCAGTTGTAGGGCATGGCGCCCATGGGCGGAATGGTGTCGCCCATGTTGCCGGTGTGGTTTGCCTGCGCGACCTGGATCATATCGATGCCGGCGCCCTCGAGCAGCTTGGCGAACTCGCAGGCCTCGTCGGGCTGCAGGCCGCCCTTGCCGCGCGGCGTGCCGTCGGGGTTCTCCATGATCACGGGGAGCTTGTACTCCACCATCAGCTGCGGCGCGGCTTCCTTAATGGCGGCGACAACCTCGAGCGCATAGCGAACGCGGTTCTCGAACGAGCCACCGTACTCGTCGGTGCGCTTGTTGAGGATGGCCGAGCACAGCGAACCTACCAGACGGTCGCCGTGGACTTCGATGGCGTCGATGCCGGCCTGCTGCGCGCGAGCGGCCGAGGCGGCGATGGCCTCCTTGATCTGGGTGAGCTGCTCTACGCTCGCCTCGTTCACAAAGTGCTGCATGTCGTGATGCAGCTTGGCGTAGGCCTGGTTGCGGATCTCGTTGGACTCGGCCATCTTGGCGGCAAAGGTCTCCTCGTCGCCGGCGGCCTTGGCCTCCTGCGCGGCCTTGGCGGCGGCCATGGATCCCATGACCATGCGGCCGACACCGGGCACATCGTACTCGGGGTGGAACAGCTGCAGCGCGACCTTGGCGCCGTGCTTGTGGACGGCGTCGGCCAGCGCCTTAAACGTGGGGATCTGGGCGTCGGTCGCCAGCTTGGGCGTGGGGCTCGCGGTCATAACGGGAGCGACGTCGCCGATGACGATGTAGCTCACGCCGCCACGGGCCAGGCGCTCGTAAAAAGCCAGGCTGCGCTCGCCGATGGAACCGTCGCGCTCCTCGTAGCCGGTGGTTAGCGGCGGGAACATAATGCGGTTCTTGAGCTCAAGGGGGCCAACCGTAATGGGCTGAAGCAGCTTGGATGCAGGTGCGGTCATGGACATTCCTCTCTTGTAGGCGCGGCGGCGATGATGCCGCGTAGTTGTCTAGAGGATATGGCATGGGGGCACAGCGGCACAACGGAAATCGGCGAATATCAGATGGCGGCAGGTGGATGGGGTGGGGCGGGCCGCCGGTTTGTCTCAATCTGTAACAGTTACGCGGCAAAACCGGGTCTTACTGTTACAAATCGAGACAAACGGGAGCGTTCCGTCGGAAAATCTCGATCTGTAACATCTAGACCGACTTTTGGCCTCCACCTGTTACAGATCAAGACAAACCAATCTGGCCCGACGAAAGATCTAAATCTGTAACAGTTACTCGGCAAAATCCGTCCCTCGTGTTACAGATCGAGACAAACGGCAACTGTCCGTCCGAATATCTCAATCTGTAACATCTACAGGCCAAAATCGGATCCACCTGTTACAGATCGAGACGACCCCCCCAACAACAGCAGCAGCACCGTCCCCGTTCGAGAAAACGGCCGCCACACTCACCGTTTTAAACAACCTGGCACCGCTCAGCCTGCGATAATAATTTGGTCACGCGTCGACTACGGCAAAGACGCGGCAGAAGGGACATCCATGCAACCGAGCACCACCGATAGGTCCACCGCAAAGCAAGCGCTGCTCGAGGCGCTCTTGAGCGACACGGGGCTCAAGAGCCTCACGCAAACAGCTTCTACCGTTATGGACAACCCGGTGCTCGTCGTCGATCCCGTCTATCGCTATGCCGCTCGCGGCGGCTTTGAGCTCGACGATGACGACGACTCTCCCTTTGCAGCCATCACCCGCGCCGAGCTCTCCGAAGGCGATATGCTGCAGGACGAAGCCGTGCGCTACATCATCAAATGCGGCCTAGACGAGGAGATTGCCCGCTCGACAGGTCCGCTTACACGCTATAACGACATGTTCTGTCTCAACACCATGACCGATGCGATCAAGGTGCACGGCACGTGTCTGGGCCGAGTGATGATGATCGAGCGCAATCACGCCTTTGGCGAAAGCGATCGCGAGGTCTTTGAGTTCTTTGTCCAGCTGCTCGCGCAAGAGCTGCAGAAAGGCGGCTTTCTTTCGATGGGCGGCCCGCAACAGGGGCCATATTTTCTCTCGCGCCTCCTGGACGACGAAATCCCCAACCCCATCACCTGCACACGCAAAATGCAGCTCGTCGGCTTTGCCCCGCTTCCCGCCCTCTACGTCGTGTGCCTGCTCAAAAAAGATTCCCAGCTCGAGGCGCGCGAGGCGGAGAGCATCCGAGGACAATTGCAGCCGTTGCTGCACCATAGCCTCATTACCATGTACGAGGGCGAGCTCGTGGCGCTGGTAAGCCGTCCGCCCTCCACGCAGCTGCCCGCCAACGACGAGGCGATCCTTGCCCGCGTTGCTGCCACGAACAATTTGTTCATTGGCATCAGCAACGCGTTTTCCCAGGCAACCGATGTGCGTTCGCACCTCAATCAGGCGCGCGCCGCCATTCGCTATGGCTCGACCTTTACCAAAATCCTCGAGGACACCCATGTGTATCGCTATTGCGAATACACCTACATGGAAATGCTCGACATCTGCAACGACCACATCAACCTTATGAACTACTGCCATCCGGCAATCTGGGCACTTTGGAAACACGACCAGTCGCACGATTCTGAGCTGGTCGAGACGCTCTTTGCCTTTATGCAACACAGCTGCAACACGGCGCGCACCGCCGCGATCTTGTCGCTTCACAAAAACACGCTGCTCTACCGCATTAACCGCATCAAGGAAATCACCGGTAACGACCTGGCATCGGGAGAGGACCTCTTTTTGTTCCACCTCTCGATTCGCGCCCTAATCTACCTAGGCTTTCTTGAGCCGAGGATTAAGCCCCGCACCAGCGCCGACCTGCACTGCCGCAAGTAGGCCGGGCGGGGCTTGGGCAAAACTAGTCGCGCTTAATCTCCAGCGTGGGGAACGTCATCTTGGCGTACTTTTCCATGAGCGGCTTTACTTCGTCCATGTGGGCAAAGAACTCGTCGCGGGTCTTGTTGATCTCGTTGAGGTGCTCGGCGCGCGCGTGGTCGTCGTTGCGGTCGCGAATCAGGCCGTTCTCGGCAATCTTGAGCTTGGGGCGGCCGGTGCGCTCGTCGGTCACGATATCGCCACCGGCACCGCAGACCGCGCACATCCACGGGAACTCGACACCGTCCCAGTGCTTGTCGCCGGGATAGACCAGCGAGCTGTGGCAGTTGGGGCACACGCCGTCATCCGGGTCGCCCAGCCAGCAGCGCTCGTCAACCGGGGTCTGGATAGCCTTGACGATGTTCTCGCCCATCTTGTGGGCGCGGGCGATCTGTCCGCCCCACTCCACGTCGTCTCCCCACACAAAGGCATTGCCCGGGCGGCCGTCGCGCTGCGCCATATAGCGATCGACGACAGTCATCGACATGGTAAACATAGTCGCCTGTAGGCTCTCCAGCGCCAGGGACTGCCAATCGTGCATGGAGCCGCCGACGGAGATGAGGCCGGCAACGGTATGCGGATTCTCCTTTACGGCACCGATGGCGAGCAAGAACGAAAGCTCGTATGCCAAGAAGCGCTGGGCAAGGCGGGTATAGACCGAGCTCGGGGTAAGGTCGTAGGTCGGGACCGAGAAGATCACGCCCTGGCAGGTTTGCAGCTCGCGAATGATGGCGTCGACATCATCTTTGTTCTTAAGGACGCAGCCGTGATATTCCTTTTGCAGTCCGGCGCCCATCTTTCCCATCTGCATGGTGCAGCCCTCGCAACCGGTGCAGGGCAAGATGTTGTAATCGAACAGATTGATCAGCTCGACCTCGCCGCCAGCCTCGCGCACCGCGCAAAGGGCCTCTTTGGCCAAAGCCTCGCCGTTGCCACCGTGCCTACCGGCACAAACAGCCATCACTTTAAACGACATGGTCGCTCCTCTCCAGAGCATTTGGACACGGATTCTGCCCGTGCGTACTTCGCAAAAAGCGTACGGCAGACGCAAAGCGCATGCACCGTCCAGGCAACCAAGGCTCATGCAAAAGTCTGCAGGGCACCTCGTGCAGATAAACAAAGGCCCCTCCCGTATGCTTGCAAGGTGCAAAACGGAAGGGGCCGGTGCTCTTATTTGCGCTTAAAGGGAATGGGTTTGGGCGGGCACTTTGGCTTCACGGCACCAGCGGTAACGATCGCGCCGTTGTCGCAGATATCCAGACAGGCACCGCACTGGGTGCAGGCCTTTTGGTCGATCACGTGGATA
The DNA here is from genome assembly GCA_959020715.1 of uncultured Collinsella sp. Classification (GTDB taxonomy): domain Bacteria; phylum Actinomycetota; class Coriobacteriia; order Coriobacteriales; family Coriobacteriaceae; genus Collinsella. The sequence goes on from CAUESV010000010.1 coordinate 50,096, forward strand.
AAACGCGGCCTTCCCAGAATCGCATCCTCTTCGCAAACGCCCGAATCGACGCACTTGTTGCAGGCCTGGCATTTGGAGGCGAGGATATGGAAGGTCAAAAACGCCTGGCATTCCCCGGCGGCGCAGACCTTCTTGGTGGTGTGCTGCGCAATCTCGCCCTCGAACAGGTCGAGGAACGACTGCACCGTGCGCGCCAAGACACGGCCTTGCTCGCACAGGCACTGCGCCTGCATCACGGGACAAAGGTCGCGAAGGAGCGCCAGGTCGCCCGGCTTGCCCTTCTTGCGGCAGATATCGGCAAGAATCGTCGCAATCTGATGCGAGCCCTCGTAGCCAAATACACAGCGTCCGCAGCTCTCGTGACGATAGAGCGTGCAAATGTCCAAAAGCGCCTTTGCCATGCAGTTTTTGGCGGTGTAGACGCGGACGTAGTCGCTGCATAGCTCAATCTTTGAGGTGTCGTCGGGCCTAAGCAGCAGACCGCTGGGATAGCCAATCCCCACCGCTTTGGCGTCGTTGGCGCCCGCCGCGGCAACCAGGGATTCCGCACTTACGACGCGGTCGAGCTCAACGGGCTCATCGGCCCCGTCAAACCACACCCAGCGCTTGCCCTCGGCGGCAAGGAGTTCCGATCCGCTCAGGCAGCGGTCGGCGCCATCGCCTTCGCAGCAAGACGGGAGCGGCTTTTCGCCGTCGAGCATCTTGGCGGCAGCCGAACCGTTGGCATAGACAAAGCCCAGGCTCGGGTCACACTCGATCACGCGACAGGACTCGCCCAACGCATCCGCGAGCGCGGCAGAGACCTCATCGCCTGCCGGCAGCAAAACCGCCTGGGCGCCGGCCTCTGCAATTTTTACCGCAGCCGCCGCCACGTCCTTCTTAAGGAGCCAGAGCGCCACGGGTGCCTGTCGATGCGCAGGCATAAAGTTGATGATCGTCATGGGTTATCGCTCCTTTCCTAGTACTCGTTCCACAGGCGCGGCGTGCTGATCGTTAGACGCAAATCGCACTGCAAGCAACGGCTCGCCTCGCACGCGGCCTCATGGTCGGTATAGGGGCACTCGAACGTATCGAAGTTATCCTTACGCGTCTGGGCATCGACAAACTCGGGCTGCACGGCATCGCCGTAGAAGCCCTCCGGGGCATGCCCAATCCACTGCTCGGGAGCATCATGCTCGGTCAGCTCCTCGTCGATGTCGCCATCGCCACCCAAAGCGCGGTCGATAGCCGAGGCGCACGTGCGGCCCGCAGCGATTGCCGCGATCACCGATTTGGTTCCCGTCACGCAGTCGCCCGCCGACCAGATGCCTTCAACGCTCGTCTTGCCTTCGGTATCGGCCACGATATACGGACCGTGCGTAAGCTCAAGGCCCATCTGAGCCGTGCCCTCGGGCTTTTGGCCCACGGCAAAGATCACGCAGTCGGCATCGATGGTCTTCTCGCCGCCGTCGAGCAGTTCGGTGACGGCGCGGTGGTTCTCGTCAAAGTAGAACCGCTCGATCTTGTGGATCGTCATGGAACCGACCTTGCCCGAACCGTCCCCGGCCTCGTTGATGCTGGTAAAGGCATAGGCATCGTGCAGCACCACGCCTTCCTCGGCGGCCTCGGCACGCTCCTCGGGCGTCGAGGTCATCGCGTCTTGGGCCTCAAGGCAGGCGACATCGACCGAGGCGGCACCCAGACGCACGGCGGTGCGGGCGCAGTCGTACGCCACGTTGCCGCCACCCAGCACCACAACGCGCTTGCCCGTCAGGTCCGGGGCGCTGCCCATACGGGCGGCCTTCAGAAAATCGGTGTTGCGCAGCACGCCTTCGAGGTCGTGACCGGGCATGGGGAGTACCGTTCCGTCATAGGTACCCACCGCAACCAGCACGGCATCGAAGCCCTGCTCCAAAAGCGCCTGGGGCTCGGCGATGCGCTCGCCACAGCGCAACTCAATGCGCGGCTCGGCGTCATCACCCTGGGCGATTTCCAAAATCGTCGCGACCTCGGCGTCAACCGTGGCATCGGGCAGGCGATACGCTGGAATGCCGTAGCGCATCTGGCCGCCGACTTTCTCGTTGGCCTCGAACACCACGACCTTGTGGCCCTTCTCGGCGCAATAGAGCGCGGCGGTCAGGCCGGCGGGGCCGGCGCCCACAACGGCGACGCGTTTGCCGCTCAGCGGCTCATGGCGTACATTTGCCTTCCAGTCGCCCGTATCGCGCACGGCAGCAGCGCGCTTAAGTCGGCAGACCGAAACCGGCGTGCCGTTGAGCTCGTTGCGCTTGCAGGCATTCTGGCAGTTATGAACGCAAATGTCGCCCAGGCTCTCGGGGAACGGGACCTTCTCGCGCACCACCGCGGCGGCGCGGGTGTACTCACCGTTGCGAATATGCCGCAGGTAGCGCGGGATATCCACATGGGCGGGACAGCCCGAGCGACAGGGGACCACGTTATCGGCATACGACTTGTTCTCATCGAACATATTGAGCGTGTCGACGATCGAGCCCGTGGGGCACACCTCGATGCAGGCCCCGCAAAAACGGCAACCCGCCTCTTGCAGGCTCACGCTGCCGTCGGTGCCAATGCGAATGCCGTCCTCGGTACGCTGATAGTCCAAAACGCCGGCGCCGCGCAGCTCGCGGCAGGCGCGCACGCAGCGACCGCACCGAATGCAGCGGGTGAACATATGGGTGATCAGCGGGTTCGATTCGTCCGTGGCGACCGGACGGCTCTTGGTGCGCCAGCGCGCAGGTGAAACTCCCATGTACTGATACATAGACTGCAGCTCGCATTTACCGTACTTGGGGCAGCCGGTGCAATCGGCGGGATGCGTGGCCAAGATAAGCTCCATTGCCAGCTTGCGCACGCGCTCGGCCTGCTCGCCTGTCGTGTTGACGACCATTCCCTCGGCAACCTGCGTCTTGCAGGCACACACCGGCTCGTCTTGACCTTCGATCTCGACCATGCACAGACGGCATCCGCCGACGGCCTCAAGATCGGGATGTTTGCACAGATGCGGAATATAGATACCGGCATCGAGCGCGGCTTCAAGGACATTTTGCCCCTCGCGCGCCTCGACCTCGGCTCCATTAATCGTTAGCTTCATTCGTTCCCCTCAAAACGTCGCTCTTGTCCAGAAAGGCGCCCGGGACCAAAGTGATCCCGAGCGCCTCGCTTGTAGGGCAAATCCCCGCCTGCACCCAACGCGTAGGTGTCTGCAGACGCGAATAGCTACGGTGTTACGACCACTCCTCGTCGCCCGCGTCCTCAAAGAGGGCAGCGGCGGCGTTTTCACCGGCGATGCGACCCGAGTTAAGGCAGAAGCCCATGGTGTTACCCGGAATGCAGTAGTTATAGGAGTCGCCATAGATGGTGCAGGCATCGGTGCCAACGCAGTACAGGCCGGGGATGACCTCGTAATCGTCGGTCATGACCTCCATCTTGTGGTTGATGAGCACGCCGCCCAGGGTGCCGTAGGCGCCACAGTACTGCTTGCAGCAATAGAAGGGGCCCTTCTCGAGCGGCTTCATAAACTCGCGCTCTTTCTCAAAGATGTCGTCCCAGCCGTTGTCGCACATCTCGTTGTACTCGTCGACATTGGCGAGCAGGCCCTCAACATCGATACCCGCCTTCTCGGCAAGTTCCTCCAGCGTATCGGCCTGGCAGATTGCCGGGTAGCCAGCCTCCAGGTCGCGGTTCCACTGCTCCTCAAAGCCGTCGTACAGGTCGTGCGGATGAACGTGGCTGACGATATCCGGACCATCCTTCTTCCAGTGCTTGAGCATGCGGGAATCAAAGATGGCATAGGCGACCTTGCCGGGAAGATGGTTGATGGCGTTGCCGACAAAGGTGGTGTTGAAGATCTCGTCCTCCGGCATAAAGCGCTCGCCCAGGCGGTTGCACCAGTAGCACGGCTGACGGAATGCGCCCTCAACATAGAAGTGGTTCATGTTGTCGGGGATCTGGTACATGAGCTCCATGGTCACCGGGGTGTGGCCGCCGCCGACTTCGTGGCACATGTTGATGCCGTCGCCGTCCATGCCCGGAATGGCGAACGAGAACAGGTCGGTACCCCACTCAAAGTCGAGCTTCTCCTTGATGAGCTTGGCGTTGTGGCCAAAGCCACCCGTGGCGACGATCGCGGACTTGCACGAGATCTGGTACTCCTCGCCGTCCTTGTCCTTGGCGGTCACGCCGCAGATGGCGCCGTCCTCGCCCTTGATAAGGCCGGTGCCCGGGCACTCAAACATAAACTCGACGCCCAGGTCCTGAGCGCGCTCGGTCATGCGCTTGGTCATCGTGGTCGCCGCGCGAGGGCCGGGTTCCGAGCCATCCTCGGGCTGCACGACATGCCAGGTGTACTCGCCGTCGGAATAGGCGCGTGTGCGCTCGCGAGCACGGAATGCCGGGCGCACGGAGTTAAACTCCACGCCCATGTCCTGCAGCCATGCGATGGTATCGCCCGACTTAAAGTAGTAGTCGCGCACCAGGCGGGCATCGACCTGATAATGGGTGTAGAACATATGGCGACGGAAGAGCTCGCCGGGCGTGACCTCGATCATCGAGGCCTTCTGAAGCGGAGAGCCAGCGGCGGCAGGTCCCATGCCCATGTTGGCGGCGCCACCGGTAATGGGGGCCTTCTCCAGGGCAATGACACGAGCGCCCGCCTCGGCTGCAGCGACCGCTGCGGCAAGGCCGCTCAGACCCGCGGCGACGACAACGACGTCGGTCTCTAACTGTTTCATGCGAATCCTCCTTTATAGGGCTCTTGGATGAGCCCGGACTTCATGCGAATTGCATGCGTATCGACAGCCATACTTTCGCTCGAAAACAGGCCCAAAACCATGTGCAGGCGCACCGATGTTTGCCTATAGCGACCACGGGCTTTGTGCGGATGAACCATGCGTTTGGACAACGCTTTCGAGCAGGTTCTCGTGAGTCGTCAAGATGCAAAAGATAACAAGAATGGTTGGGACGATGTTGCTCACAGCCATGTTATCGGCGCCAAAGCCCGAGACAAACACGCCCATGACCAGCGAGTTGATCACCCACTTGCCCACCGACAATCGATCCGCATCGAGAACCTTAAGGGGCATCCAATCGTCGACGCCACACGCGGAGCCAGCGTCTCGATCTGTAACAGTTACTCGGCGAAATGGGCCCCAGATGTTACAGATCGAGACAAACGGCAACTGTCCGGCGGAAAATCTCAATCTGTAACAGTAACTCGGCGAAATCCGTCCCTCGTGTTACAGATTTAGACAAACACGACCCAACCCACCGGTATATCTCGATCTGTAACACCTAGCCGCCCAAATCGGGTCTAGATGTTACAGATCGAGATTTTGTTTGAGAGGCCGAGAATTGAACCGAAGAAACGATCCCGGGATAACAAAAAAGCTCGCCGGCTAGGCCGACGAGCTGCAAGTTCTTGGTCGCGGGGGCAGGATTTGAACCTACGACCTCCGGGTTATGAGCCCGGCGAGCTACCAGACTGCTCCACCCCGCAATGTCTGGGCGCCTCATGTGCGCAAGAAAGAATATTACGCGGGAGTTCGGTAAACGGCAAGGAAAATCTCGTAGAGCATAATTCCTTCATATTTAAAACCCCTCAGCCCCTATCACCGTAAACGAATCGCGGCCGAGCGCCGTCGACGGCGCGTATACAATGGTGCGCGTCCTTTTACGCCGACACCTGGAGTAGACATGCTGCTCGCTATCGATATGGGAAACACGCAGACGGCCATGGGCCTGTTTGACGGAGACGAGTTGGTGCAGTCGTGGCGCATGCCCACCGACCGCTCTTATACCGCCGACGAGATCCATGTGCGCCTGATGGGTTTCTTTAAGATGTACGGCCTTTCGCTCGACGCGGTCGACGCGATCGCCTTTGCGGGCGTGGTGCCGCAGCTCTCGCGCGAATGGCACGCCGTGGCCGACCGCATTGCCGCAGACGCCATCGTCATTGGGCCGCAGACGGCCACGGTGACCAAGCTGCGCGCGGCGCGTCCCCAAGCCGTAGGCGCCGATCGCGTCGCCAACGCCGTTGCGGCCGAAACTTTCTACGGCGCGCCGGCAATCGTGGTGGACTTTGGCACCGCGACCAATATCGACGTCATCGATGAGGACGGTTATTACATTGGTGGAGCGATCGCGCCGGGCATCCGCATTTCGATGGACGCGCTCGCCGCCCGAGCCGCCAAGCTCGCCAGCGTTCCGCTCGAGGCGCCCGAGCACGCCATCGGTCGCGACACCGAAGAGTGCATCAAGGTCGGCGCCGTGATGGGCGCCGCCGCCATGGCCGAGGGCCTGGTCACGCGCATGAAGCGCGAGCTGGGCCGCGAGGATGCCACCGTTATCGCCACGGGCGGCCTCGCCAGCATCGTCGCCGATTCGACCGACGCCTTCGACATAGTCGACGGCCAACTCACCATCAAGGGCATCTGCGAAATCTACCGCCGCATGCAGGAGCTGGGATAGAGCAGGGGCTTAAGTCGAGTACGGGCGCGAGCGGCGGACTAAGCAATGCATCGGTCCTATTCCTCAAAAACGATAATTTTTCAGTTTTGAGGAATAGGCTTTCTGCTACGCCTCGCCGCACAACCACCTCGCCAGGTCCACGATCTGCACTCCGTCGCGATCCGTGGCCTCGTGATGCGTGCGGGCGAGAATCATCTTGGGATACGCATCGCCAATGCTCAGCAGTGGCGAAATCTCGCGTTCAAATGTCTTATCCGAGCTGATGTCGTCGCTCACCTGAATGTAGAGTTTCTCGCTCCGCTTGATTGCTACAAAGTCTATTTCCTTTTTATAGAGCACGCCGACGTATACCTCGTATCCGCGACGCAGCAGCTCGATTGCCACCATGTTCTCGTATACGCGTCCCCAATCCATATCACGTGTACCAAGAAGCGCATATTTAAACGCATGGTCCGCCAGATAGTACTTCTCGCCGCTCTTAAGGTATTTTTTGCCGCGAATGTCGTACCGACGAACTTTATAGAAGGCAAACGCATCGCACAGGTACCCCATGTACGTGCCGACCGTCTTGTTCGTAATCTTTAGCCCATCCGCATTTAATGCATCAGTAATGTTGCGTGCCGACGTAATGTTGGAAACGTTGTCCATCATGTAATCGGCAATGCGCAGCAGCGCCGATTCGTTTCTCACGTTATGCCGCTGCACGATATCTCTCACAATGAGCGTCTTGAAGACGTTGGAGAGATATTGATAGCGCTGCTCCTGCAGTGGATAAGGGTAAGAGCCGGACATACCGCCGGTTTTCGCGTACTCATCGAAGTCGCGGTCGACCTCGCCCTCGTCGCCATAGAGACGATACTCCTCAAACGAGAATGGGAAAACCTCGATCTCGAACGTACGCCCCGTAAAGAGCGTCGACAGATCGCTGGACAGCAAAAAGGCATTCGATCCGGTAATGAATATGTCGTACTGCTCGGATGCGTGAAGGCTATTGATCGCACGCTCAAAACCGTCGCACATCTGAACTTCATCGATAAGCAGAAAGTTTTGCTTGCCGAGCACTCGATGCTCTTTTACATAGGCGAGCAGCGCGTGATACTCGAGCAGGTTCTCGAACTCATCGAGGTTGTAGTTGATATGGATGACATTCGAATTGGACAGATGTGCCTCCACGTAATCGCGGAGGGCCTCGAGCAATTTTGATTTACCGCTACGACGGATGCCCGTGATGACCTTGATGTCCGGCACGCCAATAAGACTCGTCAACGTGTCCATATATGACGTTCTATTGATGAGTTTCATCGGGGCCTCCTCGCGGTCTTTTATCGCTATTCCTCAAAATTGAAAAATTTTCAGTTTTGAGGAATAGGCTCTATAGCGAATATACCTCGCGAAAGACCGAGCTGCCTTAATCCTATTCCTCAAAAACGAAAATTATTCAGTTTTGAGGAATAGGGCACTGGCAACCCATTCCCCAGATAGGCGGAACCCTCCCCGGCACAGGCCGAAGAGGGCTTCGTTGTCATCGTTATCTTTGAGCGCGGGCGCCTCGCGTTACAGTTCGCGAATGCGCACGGCCTCGGGCGGAAACTCCTGCTCGCCGGCATCGGTCTTGATGGTCGCGCGACCCCAGATGTCCAGGCCCGCAAACACACCGACCGCAAGCGGCAAGCCGTTGGGCGACACCGCCGCAACTTGGCGGCCCAGCAGCGGCACCATGTCGAAGTACTCGCCCAGCACGGGAGCCAGCGGACCGGCAGCGCCCTGCGGCGTGTTGGCAACAACCGCCCAGGTGTCCACACGGGTCAGCACGGCGGCGGCCAACTCCTCGACCAGCGCTTCGTCGGCCGCATCCACGCCGAGCTCGCTCAACGCCGAACGCTCAATATCCACCGTCACGGCACCGAACATGCCCGCGGCACCGGCACCGCCGTTCACGGTAACGCGCGCGAACGACGTCTCAAACGCGGGCGCGCCGCACACGATATTGCTCGGCCACTCAATGCCTACCTTGCCGGCAAGGCCCAGGCCCGGCGTCGACGCCGTGCCCACAAGCGCGTCCATCATGCCCATCGCAGCCACAAACGGCAGGCCGTGGAAGGCATGCATATTCACATCCGGGCGCACGACCAGCGAAAACGTCAACGACGCCTCGCCCGCGCTCCAAGCGCACCAGCCCGCGGACACACCCTCGCGACCCGCGTCGCGCGCGGCGTCAAGCTCGGTACCGACGGCTACAGCATTCATCTCAATCATCTACATACGCCCCAATTCGCCCACGATATGGCCCACGCGGTCCTCGGGCTCCTTGACCTCGACGCCGTTGTAGCGGAAGAACCGCGCCGGGTCGTGCATCAGGTCCTCGAGCGGCACCAGCACAAAGTCGCGCTCGCCAATGAGAGGATGCGGCAGGCGCAGCTTTTTGCCGCCGTGGGTCTCGCCGTCCATCCACAGCAGGTCCAGGTCGATGGTGCGCGGACCGTTGGCCTTGGCCTTTTTGGAGCGGTCGCGCCCAAGCTCGGCCTCGATCTTCATGAGCTCGTCGAGCAGCACCAGCGGCGCCAGCTCGGTCTTGATCTCGATGACGGCGTTGGCAAACGCGTCCTGGCGCGTCTCGTAGGCCGGCTCGCTCTCGTAAATCTTGGAGGAGTTAGACACGCAGGTAAGTGGAATCTCGGCGATCATCTCACGTGCGGCGCGGATGTTGTCGCAGCGATGCCCCAGGTTGGAGCCCACGGCCACAAACGCGCGGCGCGGCTGCGGCTTGGCAACCGCCCAGTAGCCGTTCAGGAACTGCGCAAAACCCGCGGCGTCGTGCACGCGCACGATGTTGGCACCGGCCTGGATGGCGCCCAGGCACACGCCAAACGTGGCGGCATCGCGCGCGGCGGCCTCGGTCACGCCCGAGATAGCGCCCACAAAACGCTTGCGCGACACGGCGCACATGAGCGGATAGCCCAGTGACGCCATCTTGGCAGTCTCGCGCTGGATGACGATGCCCTCGTTAGCCGACTTACCAAAGCCCGGGCCAGGATCGATGCAGATGCGGTCGCGCGACACGCCGGCATGGATGAGTGTGCGGGCCTGGTCGGACAGAAAGCCCATAACGCGGCGCATGATGGGCGCCGAATCGGGCAGGGTGAAGCGGCGGAGCTGCGAGGTGGGCACGTAGGCTTCCTCGCGGCGGGCGCTGCGGCGCATCATGGCTGCCAGGTGGTCATTGGACTCCGATGCGACCTCGGTGGCTGCGGGCGCGGCCTCGGGCGCGGGCGCGACGGTCTCGGCGGCAGCAGCCTGCTCGGCGGCCGGCGTCTCCTGCTCGCTTGAAGGCTCGGACGTGGGCTCCGGTTCGCCAAACGGCAACGAGGGCTGCACCACGCCGCCCGGAAGCTTGGCCTCCGGCTTAGGCTCGCCCAGCAACTTGCCGCGACGGCGGCGAGCCGGCTTCTCGGCCTCACGCGCGGCCTCGGCAGCCGCCTCGCGCGCCTTCTCGGCAACAAACGCCGCTGCCGAGGTATCGAGCTGCACCGTTGCGTGCGTGCGGGCGGGCGCGGCGACCTCGCCGGCATGCATCACGATGACGCCGCAGGTACTCGTCTTAACAAACTCGACCATCTTGGGATCGGTGAAGCCCGTCACGTCGTTGACGATCGAGGCGCCGCAGCGCACGGCCGCCTTGGCAACCGCCACATGACGCGTGTCGATCGAGACGATGGCGCCCTCCTTGGCCAGCGCGCGCACCACGGGCAGCACGCGGCGAGCCTCCTCGTCGGGGTTGACCGGGGTAAAACCAGGGCGCGTGGACTCGCCGCCCACGTCGATGATGTCGGCGCCGGCGTCGAGCATCGCCAGGCCGTACTCGATGGCGGCATCGGGGTCGAAGTGCTCCCCGCCGTCGCTAAACGAATCGGGCGTCACGTTGAGGACGCCCATGATGCGCGGACGGTCAAAGCTGAGCTCGTACTTTCCGCACCGCCATGTCTTGCTGTCGTTCGCCATGAACATCCTCCTAAAATGCCCGCGCCGCCGCGCTCGGGCGCAGGCGGTGGGGTCGCTTTGCAATCAGTCTTTCTATTGTATCCGCGCGCGCGGGCTAGAACGCAAACGCGGCCGCGATGTCGCAAGAAATCAGCAGGTCGGCATTTGCATCCTGATCGGTGGGAGCAAGGTTGCATATGGCCAGCGTATCACCGGTAAAGTAGCGTGTGAGACCCGCCGCCGGATACACCACAAGCGAGGTCCCGCCCACAATGAGGGCATCGGCCGCGGCGATGGCGGCGACGGCGCCGGTCAACACATACTCGTCGAGCGGCTCCTCGTAGAGCACCACATCGGGCTTGATGCGACCACCGCACGCGGGGCACACGGGCACGCCCGCGGCGTCCTCGTGCTCGCGCGAGCAAATCCACTCGGCGCTATAGACCGCGCCGCACGACTGGCAAATGTTGCGATGGACCGATCCGTGCAACTCAAACACGCGCTGCGAGCCGGCCATCTGATGCAGGCCGTCGATATTTTGCGTCACCACGGCATCAAGCTTACCGGCGCGCTCCAGCTCGGCCAGCTTGGTGTGGCAGCGGTTGGGCTTGGCGCCAAGCGCAATCATCTTGGTGCGGTAGAAGTCGAAGAACTCGGCCGGATGCGTCTCGTAAAAGCTATGCGAGAGCATGGTCTCGGGCGGGTAGGCAAACTGCTGGTGATACAGGCCATCCACGCTGCGGAAATCGGGGATGCCGCTCGCCGTGGAAACACCCGCGCCGCCAAAGAAGACCACGCGCTTGTGAGTGTCAAACAGATCCGCCAGCGCGGCGGAGGCCTGCCTGGGGTCCGATATTGCCTGCGTCATATTTGTCCTCCGTCCTTGTTAGTCGGGCAGCGTTGGGCGACGTCCCAGCATGCGGCCTTTAAGTCAGCATGCGCGGAGCCCACCCCGCCCCTGTTGCGCTAATCTTAAGCCTGCCAACCCCGTCGAAAGGACACCATGCCTCAGACTTACACTTTCGCCTCGTGGAACGTCAACGGCCTGCGCGCCGTGCTCAAAAAGGACCCGAGCTTTATCCAGATCGCGCAAGAACTCGACGTCGATGTCCTGGCGCTGCAAGAAACTAAACTGCAAGAAGGCCAGGTGCAGGTCGACCTGCCCGGCTATCACCAAACCTGGAGCTACGCCGAGCGTAAAGGCTATTCGGGCACCGCGGTCTTTAGCCGCCAGGAACCGCAGCGCGTGCTGCACGCCGACGCGCTGCTACCCTACGCCGGCGAGGGCGAGGCGGCCGTACTCGTCGCCCAAGCCGTAACCGAGGGCCGCGTCTGCGCGCTCGAGTTCGAAAAGTTTTGGTTTGTCGACGTCTATACGCCCAACGCGCAAAATGAGCTCGCGCGCATCGACGTGCGTATGGCCTGGGACGATGCCTATCGCGGCTTTTTGGGCGCGCTTGAGCACGAAACCGGCAAGCCCGTCGTAACCTGCGGCGACTTTAACGTGGCGCACGAAGAGATCGACCTTAAGAACCCCAAGTCCAACCGCGGCAACGCAGGCTTTTCGGACGAAGAGCGCGGTAAGTTTACCGAGCTGCTCAACGCCGGCTTTACCGATACCTGGCGCACGGCTAATCCGGACGTTGAGGGCGTCTACAGCTGGTGGAGCTATCGCTTTAATGCCCGCAAGAACAACGCCGGCTGGCGCATCGACTACTTCCTGGTAAGCGACGCAATCGCCGCCAACGTTCGCGACACCGGTATCCGTGGCGATATCTTCGGCAGCGACCACTGCCCTGTCACCCTCACGCTAGAGCTCTAGCCCCCAAATGATCCCCCGGGGACGAAGGAATACGGATCACTTTTGCCCGCGCAAGGGCGCCCGCGTGACCCCGTCCGCCACGAAACCAGCCCATCTACTACGTTTAAGCCACTACCCTCAACCACAGCGAACAACGCAAAAAGAAAACCGCAGGTAGAAAGCCTGCGGTTTTTCATAAAACGCGGTCATGGTCGGGGGTATCAAGCTAAACGTAGTAGATGGGCCAGTTTCGTGGCAAGCGTCGTCAACTGATTTCCTGGGGACATCTGAAGACGGAAGAAAATGGATCAATTTGGCTCTCTGAGGGCCACGATGCCCGTCGTATCAGCCGGCCATTCCAAAACTATGCCGGTTTACGGGGCTGAATCGCGAACCCCCAACCATACGCAATTCCGAGATAATAAAACCGCAGGTGAACGGCTTGCTCTATTTCGAAAAAAACTGGTATGGTCTGCCTGTGCCAATCTAGCCCCGTAAACCGGCATAGTTTTAAAATGGCACTTTGGCAGTATTGATTCCCGCCTCGGCGCAACTAGCCCTACAGTCCGTATTTCACGACGACACGGTTAATGCGACGGCACCAAGGCCTGTACAAGGCGGCCAAAAACGCGCAGGTCGCAAGGCCGTGCGTAATATCGAACGGCACTGCCGTGGCAAGACGCGCCACGGCACCCGCCCAAGTAAGCGGCTGTACAAATCCAATGATGTCATACGTGTTGATCACCACGCCGTACAGCAGACCCGAAGCAAAGCCGTACGCCATCAGCGCCGGCATGCGCACGGTTCCATCCGCACGGTCGAACGCACCGGCATGCGCCAGCGCACCGCCAACATAGCCAACCAGGCCCCAGGCATACATCTGCCATGGCGTCCACATGCCCTGCCCAAAAAAGAAATTGCTGGTCAGTGCTGCCAGCGCGCCGACCATGAAGCCGTTGCGTCGACCCAACGTCGCCCCCGCGATAATAGCGATGGCGCTCACGGGTTTAAAGTCGGGAATGGGGCCGAATAAGATGCGGCCCGCCGCGGCCAGCGCCGCCAGCACCAGTGTGGGCATAATCTGGCGCAGGCCCGGTCGCGACGCCTCGTAGCCCGCAAAGAACAGCGCGAGCACGAGCACCACTACAATCAGCATGGCAAGTGCTGCCTGCTCAATGCCCGCCAGCAATGCTGCGGCCATTACTGCCGGCACCGCCAACAACAGCGGAATCTCCAGTTTTACAAGTAGGCGCGAGCCGCGATAATCCGCCATTCCATCACGCCCTATAAAACACGTTGTCGGCAAAGAAATCTGCCGGCGGCTCCATGCAAGCAATTTCGCCGTCGAACATCATGGCAACGTCGTCGGCAACCTGCTCGGCGAAGTCCAAGTCGTGCGTGGCCATGATGACGGTGCCGCCGGCTTGCGCATGCTCGCATAGGGCGCGAGCGATAATGCGGCGGCTCGTCAGGTCCAGCCCCTTCGTGGGCTCATCGAGCAGCAACAGCTCCGGACCAATCAACAGCAGCTTTGCCAACGCGAGCAGCTGACGCTGACCACCCGAAAGATCGTACGGATGGCGCGCATCCAGGCCGTCCAATCCCAGCTGCGCCGCGCGCTCCCGCGCCACAGCCTCGTCGTATCCGCAGGTCGAGGCCCATTCCATCAGCTCATCGCGAACCGTCTCGGCAACCAGCAATGCTTTGGGATTCTGAGGCAGCAGCGCCGCCGAGGCCGCTCCGCGCACCATGCGGCCGCGCTGCAGCTTGGCGGTCTTCGCCAGCACTGAGAGTATCGTCGACTTGCCGCAGCCGTTTCCGCCCACGACTGCATGCACCGCGCCAGCCGAAAACGACGCATCGAGCCCGCGCAGCACCCAACCGCCCGCGCGATCGTAGCGAAACCAGCCTTCCGACAGGGTGGTAGCCGACCCAGCGTGCATTTTTTGGAGTATTCTGCTTCCATCCGTGCGCGGGAAGGCTTCCGAGCCGTTCTCGAGCGACGTTTGCGCCACAAATTCGGACGATTTGTCCAATTCCGAACTTTTTTTCGCGCTCGATACGTCCCCGAGCGGCTCCAGAGAGCCCAAATTGTCCTCACGCCTGCTGAATACTCCGTTTTTTGCACATCGGATGGCACCCCACCCCAACATGTCATCGGAAAACAGCGATTCTCGGCGTCCCAAAGAAGCCGTATCCGCCACCTCGCGCACGCGACCGCCCTCAATCCGGTACGTACACGTCGCATACTCGAGCATCGGCCGCGGTTGATGCGTCGCCACAACAACCGTGCAGCCCAGCTCACGGTTCACGCGAAACAGCGCGTGCAGAAAATTCTTCTCGGCAACGGGATCGAGCTGAGACGTGGGCTCGTCGAGCAGCAGCACACGCGGGCGCAGCGCCAGGACGGCAGCAAGCGACAGCAGCTGCTTGCGGCCACCCGAAAGCGTATCGGTATCGCGATGAAGCCAGTCCTCCAGACCAAAGAAATAGCTGGTCTCGGCAACACGGCGGCGCATCTCGTCGCGCGACATGCCTAAGTTTTCCAGGCCAAACGCCATCTCGTGCCACACGGTCTCGCACACAATCTGGTTCTCGGGATCCTGGAACACGTAGCCCACGCGCTCCGCAGACGCGCGCGCGTCCATGTCGGCAACGTTCTCGCCCAGCACGCGCGCATCGCCAGTGCGCTCGCCCGCCGGAGCGATCTCGGGCTTGAGCAGCGACAGCAGCGTCGACTTACCCGATCCGGTACCGCCGACAAGCAGCGCAAATGCACCTTGGGGAACAGACCAGTCGAGCCCCTCGAGCACCGCAGCATCAGCCCCGGGGTAGGCAAAGTTCAGGCTCCGCGCCTCGATCGCCGGCGCATCGGAACCGCACGCCCCGCCCGTTACCGAGCAGCTATCCAACCGAGCCATCAGCCGAACCTCTTCTCATCGATCGCATGCAACACGCAGGGCAGCACCATCCAGGCAGCGTACACGACATAGCCCAGCCACGGCGCCGGCACCGAGAGCTGCGGATAAAACGAATACTGCGTCGTCGCGGTCCACGCCACCGCCACCGCGACGGCACCAAACAGCGCGAGCCCGACCAGCGCGGCAACGTCGCCGCGCCCCAGCCGATACCGCGCATACGTCGTACGGCGCGACGCGGCGCCCCACCCGCGCGAGCGCATGGCATCCGCGCGCTCAAGCGAATCTTCCATGCCCCAGCCCATCAGCACGCTCGACGCCCGCAGGCGCGAGCACACGGGATCGGTGGGCGCGCGACCCGGCACATCAATCGCATCCTGCACCGCCAGCACCGTACGGCCGCGGCGCAAAAACTGTGGGATAAGCCGCATGCACATCGAAATCATGAGCGCGACCACCGGCACGGCGTTGCCCAACAGTGCGAGCACCTTGTCGTATTCGAGCATCGACGCCGCGGCCTCAAACCACAGCACGCTCGCCACAAACAGCCCACCCATGCACATGCCATATACCATGCTCTCCAAATACACCGCGCGCATGCCGATGCGGAACACCTCCGTCGAACCCGAGGCACTAAACAGCGGATTCACCAGCGCGATAATCAAAATCACCGGCAGCTGCCAGCGAAGCGCGCCCAACGTGCGGGCAGTCCCGCGCGTCGCAAATCCATACGCCAACCCACCTGCGAGCGACAGCGCGATCAGCACCGGCTGCATCGAGAACATGGTGAGCCCCAGCGTCAACACAATATAGAGTGCCGGCACCGCCGGATGCGACATCGAGAACGCCGCGACGGACTCGTGGCCCGATTCCTCTCGCATGATATCCACGGGCACCTCCCATCCCTCGCTCAAACGCCAACGCCGCAGCGACGACGCTATGCACAACCAGCGCAAACACCACGCCGGCGGCAGCGACATCGACCGTCACGCGTCAATCGTTACGCGCTCATCATATGCCTGCGGTATCATATTGCGCCGTGTATCGTTTCCAAACACACGTCTCTATAACGTAACAGGAGATCACATGGACGCAACCGCAATTATCCTCGCCGCCGGCGAGGGCACCCGCATGAAGTCGAACCACTGCAAGGTTTCGCACAAGATCCTGGGTAAGCCCATGGTTCAGTGGATCGTCGACGCCACCATCAAGGCCGGCTGCAGCCGCGTCGTGGTCGTCATCGGCAGCCACGCCGACGAGATGCGCGCCCTCATCGATGGCGCCTACGCCAACAGCGCCACCAAGGTCGAGTGCGTCGAGCAGACCGAGCGCCTGGGCACCGGCCACGCCGTGAAGGTCGCGCTCGAGGCCTGCGGCATCACCGAGGGCCCGGTCGTCGTGCTCAACGGCGACCTGCCGCTCATCACCGCCGACACCGTCGCAAAGTTCGCGCAGACCGTCGCCACCGGCGAGCTCGCCTGCACCGTCATGACCATGACCCCGCCCGACCCCTTCGGCTACGGCCGCATCAAGCTGGGCGCCGATGGTCAGATCGAGCGCATCATCGAGCAGAAGGACTGCACGCCCGAGCAGGCCGCCACGCTGCTGGAGTGCAACGCCGGCTGCTACGCCTTCGACGGCGCGCAGCTCGCCGCCCACATTAACGAGATCGGCAACGACAACGCGCAGTCCGAGTACTACCTGCCCGACATGCTCGAGATCCTTAAAGGCCATGGTCAGGCAGTCTCCATCTTCCACTGCGACGACTACCGCGACGGCCTGGGCGTCAACAGCCGCATCCAGCTCGCGCAGCTCACCGCTATCGCGCGCGACCGCATCAACGAGCATTGGATGGCCGAGGGCGTCACGTTCATCGATCCCACGCAGGCCTGGATCGGCCCCGATGCCGTCATCGGCCGCGACACCGTCGTGTGGCCGCAGACACACCTGATCGGCCACGTCACCGTGGGCGAGGAGTGCCAGCTTGGCCCCAACAGCCGCCTCACCGACACTACCGTCGGCAGCGGCTGCACCATCGATGAGACCATCGCCATCGAGGCTGTCATCGAGAACGGCGTCGACTGCGGCCCGCGTGCCTACCTGCGCCCGGGCACCCACATGCTCGACGGCTCCAAGGCCGGCACGCACGTGGAGATCAAGAAGTCCACGATCGGCGAGGGCTCCAAGGTGCCGCACCTGTCCTACATCGGCGATACCACCATGGGCTCCGGCGTCAACGTGGGCGCAGGCTCCATCACCTGCAACTACGACGGCGTCCACAAGCACAAGACCGTCATCGGCAAGGATGCCTTCATCGGTTCCGACACCATGATGGTCGCGCCCGCCCAGATTGGCGACGGTGCGCTCGTGGCCGCCGGCTCCGTCATCACCGAGCCGGTCCCGGCCGACGCACTCGGTCTGGGCCGCGCCCGTCAGGTAAATATTGAGGGCTGGGCCGCCGATTATCGCCGCCGCCTGCACGAGGACGACGAGGTATAACGTTTTACCAAGCACAAAAGGAGCTGTTCCATGGGGACGGCTCCTTTTTTTCTATCGTGACCTGCGCGACCGGATGAGTGGTCGGTTCGTGTCCGTTGACGGTAAAGACGTTATCAAGACTCGATAAACCCCGCCGCGCGGTTACAATGCAACAAGGCATCTATATGGCATTCGATATAAAGGAGAAGGGTAATGCCGATTAATGATCCCGAGAAGTCGGAGAATATGCGCAAGTCCATTCGCGTGTATTCCGGTTCCTCCAACCGTCCCCTCGCTCAGAAGATCGCTGAGTACCTTGGGGTCGAGCTTTCGGGCCTTACGCTAAAGCAGTTCGCCAACGGTGAGATTTACGCCCGCTACGACGAGACCGTCCGCGGCGCCGACGTCTTCCTGATTCAGTCCGTGGCCGGCGGCAACGTCAACGACATGCTCATGGAGCTGCTCATCGCCACCGACGCTGCCAAGCGCGCATCCGCCCGCTCCATCACCGCCGTTATCACCCACTACGGCTATGCCCGCCAGGACCGCAAGGCCGGCCCGCGCGAGCCCATCACCGCCCGCCTCGTCGCCAACCTGCTCGAGCGCGCCGGCGTCAACCGCATCATCACCCTCGACCTGCACCAGGGTCAGATCCAGGGCTTCTTTGATATCCCGGTTAACCACCTGTCCGCGCTGCCGCTGTTTGGCCAATACTACAACAACATGCACTTCGACACCGACAACCTGGTTGTCGTCTCCCCCGACGTGGGTCGTGCCAAGGCCGCCAAGAAGCTGTCCGACATGCTCGGCTGCGACCTGGCCATCGCCCACAAGGGCCGTCCGCGCCACAACGCCGCCGAGGTCATGGGCATCATCGGTGACATCAAGGGCAAGACCTGCGTCATCAACGACGACATGATCGACACCGCTGGCACCCTGTGCGCCAACGTCAAGGAGCTCAAGGCTATGGGCGCTGGCGACATCTACGTCTGCGCCACCCACGGCATCTTCTCCGGCCCGGCCATCGAGCGCCTGAACGACGCCCCGATCGTCGAGTGCGTCGTCACCGACGCCATCCCCGTCGAGGTCGGCGGCAAGATCAAGACCATCTCGGTCGCCGAGGAGTTCGCTCAGGCCATCTCCGCCGTTTACCACGAGGAGCCCGTCTCCACGCTCGTCGGCGGCGACTTCGCGCTGTAGCCTGCCGCGCATCGCATCATCTTTGATGCTTTTAAAGGGTCGGAAGCTCGCTTCCGGCCCTTTTTCTATCCCTCGCCAACCTTCCCTGGACAATTAGTTCAGATACGTATTTTTTTAAAGCCCCAAAGGGCCCTTCGGAGCCTTCTGAGCTCCCCGGCGGATGCCATGCCGCCCAAAGCTCATCGTTTTCGAGTACAACCGCCGCATATTTACCCTCAAATCGCCCTCGAAGGCCCTTAGAAACGCCTCGAACGCCCGCCGCCTTATACGTATCTGAACTAACTGTCCAGTAGCTATCGTCAACCTTCGCGGCAGAGCTCAATTTCCTGCAATCCCCTCAACCGATTCCACCGATTTCATAACACCCAGCCGTTCATGGCGCGCAGCGCCCCGCTGAGCGAAAAGAACGGTATGGCAGTCGCATTCTGCCGCCAACTTAGTACGTTATAGCTATGACGACCGTGATTTCACATCTCTCCGCCCTCCGCGCAATTCGTCGCGCACGGCGGGCGTACTCTGCCCTACCCTGGGACTCCGTTGATAGTGAACAGCAAGCACAGGCCTTGGCTAGCTGCATTCCCAATAATGACGCGATAGACTTTGGCGCACTTTCGATACTCGATGCCTGGAATGAAGATGATTCCGAACTGCTCGATCTTCTCGTTTCAGACGAAGACAACAGACGCCCCGGCAAGCGACTTCTTCAGCATATTCTCTCCGCTCCTCTTCCTGAAGGTGCAATTATGCACGTCGAGGCTGACATCTACGCAACGTCTCCTGCCATGACAGCCGTGCTTTGTTCCAAAAATGAATCAGTCGCCAAAACCTTGCTGCTTCTCATGGAACTGCTCGGAACCTACTCCCTTCCTCCCGGGGCAACATACCCCATTGCCTATGACGACATCTGGCCCAAGGGCGATGGCTACGAAGCGATGGACGACCTCGATTGCCGGGGCGACCAGTCGGCGGCCGAACAGCAGAACGAAACCCGCTACGAACAGGCGCACTACAAATGCGAGCCCGCCACAACCATCGAAGAGCTTGAGGCAGTCGCGCGCTTCGCCAAAAGTAGCTCCTACGCCTCGTTTCGCACGGCAGTCAAACTCGCCCGACCCGGATCTGCATCCCCAGCCGAATCCCTAATGTTTGCCGTTCTCGGAGCGCCCATGCGCTTTGGCGGATTCGGATGCTGCAGCCTGCCCATGGGAGGCCTGCTACTCAACTATCGAATCGACTTCGACACTCTTGCGGTCAACATGTCTTCCGGCATCCCTTACGCCATCTGCGACCTATATTGCCCGGCCGCCGGAGTCGACAACGAATACAACGGAATTGGGCATGAGCTTCAAAACGCTCGCATCCACGATGGCAATCGAAATAATGGACTCAAGGCAATGGGCATCCACGTCCTGGTTATCAATCGCGACCAAATGAAAGACCTTGTTGCACTCGAAGCCTTCGCCCAAACGATGCATCGACTCGCGGGAGTCCGATTCCGATATCGCATCAAGGGCTATCGCAAGCGTCAGGCCGCTTGGCTCAACGCTCTGCGGGCCGGAATCGGCCTTGCGCCGGTCTAAACGGCGAATCACCCGTGCGCCGTCGAACAGGGCTGGACAGTTAGTTCAAATACGTATAAATGGACACATTGAATTAGGCTGTTTTGTAGCTATCTCTATACCATTCGCCCTATTTGAAGGCAGGGTAGACTTCAAAACAGCGTCATATGGACTAACTAAAGTTCCAAAACAACGTATCGGCATCGAATTGAGCACTTCGAGTCCTCAGAACTTATACGTATCTGAGCTAACTGTCCACCTCGGATTTTGACGGCGGCCCAAACGCCCCCAGACAACCTCAATTGCCCTCCATTTGACAGCGGCAACAGGGTCGCTCACCATAGCAGGCGACAAATCAACGAAAGGATGAACATGGCAGCTGCACAGCCGCTTAAGATTCGCATGGTCGCCGGGCTTGGCAACCCGGGCGAGGAATATGCCGAGACCCGCCACAACGCCGGCTTTAAGGCGATCGACGAGCTGGCCCGTCAGGCCGGCGTCACGTACTGGAAAAACCAGGCCGGCGCCGAGGTCGCGCTCATCAACATCAACGATCCCGAGGAAGAGGGCGGCAAGCGCCAGATTGTACTGGTCAAGCCGCAGTCGTACATGAACACCTCGGGTGGCCCCATCTCCAAGCTCTGTCGCGAGTACAAAATCAAGGCCGAGGAGCTGCTCGTGATCCACGATGAACTCGACATTCCCGCCGGCGACGTGCGTGTTAAGGTGGGCGGCGGCCATGCTGGCCACAACGGCCTGCGTTCCATCATCGACAAGATGGGCAGTCGCGACTTCAGCCGCATCCGCACCGGCATCGGCAACCCTCCCGGCAAGATGGCCGTGGCCGACTACGTGCTCAAGCAGCTGCGCGCCCGCGAGGCCGAGGATTTCCAGGACACCTGCGCCCGCGCCGCAGATGCCGCCGGTCTGGCCATCGTCCACGGCGTAATCTACGCCCGCGATCACGTAAACGGTTCCGCTTCCGCCAACGGCAAGCACTAAAACCTACCATTTAGGGATGTTTATTTTGGCAGGTTTCATCTGCGGAAACGCCGCGGCGGCTGCGTCGCAATAAACCCTGTGCCGCTATACATATGCAACGCTCCAAAGGGGGCCGGCCTCACCGAAGCGCGAGGCCGGCCCCCTTTGCCGTTTTGCCTGATAAAACCTGCCAAAATAAACCTCTCCCCCTTTGGCAGGTCGAAGTGGATAAACCCTGCTCCCAACCGCCGAAGACACACGTAAGTGACATGTCCATGAGGGTATAATTTGCACCGTATGTCTGCACAACGCCTGTGCGCGTACGGTTTTACTCGGGCTACCGTCCATTTCCGTGGAGGCACGGTTCGGCGGCCCTAACAAGAGAGGGGTTCTATGTATAAGATCCTGGAGAAGACGCAGTTCTCGGAGAAGGTGTTCAAGTTCCGCATCGAGGCGCCCGCAATCGCCAAGCATGCGCACGCTGGACAGTTCCTCATGGTTCGCGCCAACGAGACGGGCGAGCGCGTCCCGTTTACCCTGGCCGGCTGGAACGGTGACGAGGGCTGGGTCGAGTTCATCTTCATGGTGATCGGCAAGACCACCGAAATGCTGTCCACCTACGAGGCTGGCGAGTCGCTGCGCGACGTCGTGGGCCCGCTGGGCGTTCCCACCGAGATGGCCGAGGGCCCCTGCGCCGTCATTGGCGGCGGCGTCGGCCTGGCAATTGCCTTCCCGGTCGCTAAGCACCTGGTCGAGACCGGCCACGAGGTGCACGCCATCATGGGCGCCCGCACCAAGGACCTCCTGCTCATGGAGGACCAGTTCCGCGAGCTCCTCGACGAGGACCACATCCACATCACCACTGACGACGGCTCCTACGGCGAGCAGGGCGTTGTCACCGCTCCGCTGGAGCGCCTGCTGCAGGACAAGGCCGTGAGCCAGGTCTTCTGCGTCGGCCCCGTTCCGATGATGAAGTTCTCGACCCTCACCGCCCAGAAGTACGACACCCCCATCACCGCGTCGCTCAACCCCATCATGGTTGACGGCACCGGTATGTGCGGCTGCTGCCGCGTCGAGGTGGGCGGCGTGACCAAGTTCGCTTGCGTCGACGGCCCCGACTTCGATGCCACCCTGGTCGACTGGGATGACCTTCGTGCCCGCCAGGCCGCTTATCGTTCCGAAGAGGGCGCGTCCCTCAAGGCCTATGAGGAAAAGAGCTGCGCATGCCACTAGTTAACGGTCGTTTCGTTGCCGATATGAAGTCGCCCCGCACCCCCGATAACGAGGAGCCGGCTGCCGAGCGCGCCTGCGACTTCCGCCCCGTCGACAAGGGCTTCACCGAGGAGATGGCGCTGGCTGAGGCCGAGCGCTGCCTCAACTGCAAGAAGCCGTTCTGTGTTGAGGGCTGCCCCGTCAACATCAACATCCCCCGCTTTATCGAGCAGATCCGCGCGAAGGACTTCGGCGGTGCCCTCGATACCATTCGCGAGGACTCCATGCTTCCCGCTATCTGCGGCCGCGTCTGCCCGCAGGAGAACCAGTGCGAGGGCAAGTGCATCCGTGGTAAGAAGTCCGAGCCCGTGGCCATCGGCCAGCTCGAGCGCTTCCTGGGTGACCGCCCCGAGCTCGCCTCCACGCCCAAGATGGCCCCCAAGAACGGCAAGAAGGTCGCCGTCGTCGGTTCCGGCCCGTCCGGCATCACCTGCGCCGGCGAGCTCGCCCGCAACGGCTTTGACGTCACCGTCTTTGAGGCCTTCTTTACCGGCGGCGGCGTGCTGGTCTACGGCATCCCCGAGTTCCGTCTGCCCAAGGCGGTCGTCAAGCGCGAAATTGACGGCCTGGAGGACATGGGCGTCAAGTTTGAGTACAACTCCGTCGTGGGCAACATGGCCACGGCCGAGGAGCTGTTCGAGCAGGGCTTCGACGCCATCTACGTGGCGACCGGCGCCGGCCTGCCCAAGTTCCTCAACGTCCCCGGCGAGAACCTGCCCAACGTCTTCTTCGCGAACGAGTACCTCACCCGCGTGAACCTGATGAAGGCCAACAAGTTCCCCGAGTACGACACCCCCACCAAGCACGGCAAGAACGTCGTTGTCTTTGGCGGCGGCAACGTGGCCATGGACGCCGTCCGTACCGCCAAGCGCCTGGGCGCCGAGCACGCCATCATCGCCTACCGTCGTACCGAGGACGAGATGCCCTGCCGTCGCGCCGAGCTGCACCATGCTAAGGCCGAGGGCGTTGAGGTTCTGCCGCTCGTCTCCCCGCTCGAGTTTGTCGCTGGCGAGGACGGCTCCGTGTGCGCCGTCAAGGTCCAGAAGATGGAGCTCGGCGAGCCTGACGAGTCCGGCCGTCGTCGCCCGGTGCCCATCGAGGGCGCCATCGAGGAGATCCCCTGCGACGTCGCTATTTCGGCTATCGGCACCAACGCCAACCCCTTCGCAAAGAAGATCGGCGGCAAGATGGAGCTCAACAAGTGGGGCTACATCGTTGCCGACGAGGAGACCGGCCAGACCACCGATCCCCGCATCTGGGCTGGCGGCGACATCGTCACCGGTGCCGCTACGGTCATTCTGGCGATGGGCGCCGGCAAGAAGGCCGCCGCTTCCATCACCAAGAGCCTGCTGGGCGAGTAATCACCCACAGCGCTAGCCATCAAACGGCAAAGTCCCCGTCGAGCACACGCCCGGCGGGGACTTTTTCTATGCCGGCCGCCCCAGACCACCACGATGGGGACAGGCACCTTTGTGGTGGTTCCGGACTTGGCCGGCCAGCTTGTCTCAATCTGTAACAGTTAGACCCCGTTGAGTCCCGTAGTTGTTACAGATTGAGACATTGTGCGAACGTCCGCCCGTTCATCTCAATCTGTAACAGTAAGAGGCAAAATTCCTTGCTACGTGTTACAGATCGAGACATTGCGCAGGCGGTCAGACGATTCATCTAAACCTGTAACATCTAGGGCCGTTTTGGACGGTCAGGTGTTACAGATTGAGATTTTACTGAAGCCGAGGATGGGAGCCGTCACCAAAACTTAGCGCTTGCGGCGCTTGGTCGCGGCGACACCGGCGGCGGCAACGGCTGCACCGGCGATACCCAGGGCGGCGACCGTCATCGCGGTGGCATCGCCCGTGGCAGCCAAGACGGCGTGGGATTTCTTGGCCGGCGTGGTTTTCTCAACCGTCTTGGCCACCGTGGTGGTTGCGGCAGGCTTGATCTCCGGTTTCTGCTCGAGCTTGGTATCGGGCTTAACCTCGGGCTTCATCTCGGGCTGCGGCGCCGGCATCTCCGGGTCGACCGGGACCGGCTTAGCCTCGGGCATAAACGTCAGGTCGGTGATTAGCCATAGCGTACGGAACAAGCCGGGAACAGGCGCATGCTCGCTTGCCTTATCCACCCGATAACTGCACTCCACGCCATTGACCATCAGTTTAATGTTAGACGTAAAGAAGAAATCCCACGCCGGCTTAAAGTACAGGCCATAGCGATAGGTCACACCAGATTTAAAAGCGTCGATGTGGTTGGTGATTTTCCGGTCCCAGAATATATCGGAGTTCACTTCACTGCCATCGCTGCCCGTCCAGAACTCACACTGAAGAATGGAGCCTTGATTATCGACTTTATTCGAACACCTCCCACATTCATCCGCACATGTGCGG
>CAUESV010000011.1 GCA_959020715.1 uncultured Collinsella sp.
CGCCTCGCGGGCCTCCACGGCGTCGAGCGCGGCCTTCAGGCGGAGCTCAGTCGCGTCATCCTCTGTCTTCATTTGTTCGAGCTGACCCTTGAGCTCTGCTACTTTGGAAGCATGGACATCGCGATCGATTTCGGCTGCCGCAGCGGTCTTTTGCGCCGTGGCGATCGCCTGGCGCTGGTCGGCGATGATCTGATCGTAGCGGCCTGCGATGTCCTGGCGCGTCTCGAGCTCCTCTGCCTGGTCGGCGATGCGCCGCTCAAGTTCGGCTAAATGGGCGCGGGCATCGGCGAGTGCCTTCTTGGCGGCGTTCATCTCGCGCATGGCCGACGCGCCCTGGGCGATAAAAGTGCCCACGGCGTTAGCGGTGTTTGAGACGGCGCTCCCCAGGTCGCGGCTCGTGGCGGGAGCATGCGAGGTGGTCGGGTTCGCGGCCTTGGCGGCATTCGTATCGGCAGTCTGCGGCGCGGCGATATTGCCGGTGCCGCCTTCGATCACGGAAAAGCCCGCTGCGTGCGGGTCGACCGCGTCCGCGCCGATCGTGGGGTGCTCGAGTTGCAGGAACGTGGGCATGGTACTGCCCTGGTCGGCAACCGGGGTCTCGCCGGGCACAAACGTCGAGGCAGCCTCGGCGGCTTCCTCTTCCTCGGCGTCGACATCGGCATCGGCGACGGCGTCCTTCATCGCTTTGACGGCATCCATCATGGAGTCCATGACGGCGTCGAGCTCTTCTTCCGAAGACACCTCGATGGGGGCCGCTGGTTGCGGAGCGTTCTCAGCCTTGGGCTCAGTATCGTTCGGGTCCGGCTGCTCTAGCTGCTCTTCTTTATCTTGCTCTGCGGCGACATTTGCGTCTGCGGCCTCGTCTGCGGCGGCAGGAGCCTCCTCGACAGCAGCATCAATGCCGCCATCGCTGCTGGTAGAAGTATCGCAGTCGTCAATGGTGTCTGCGGAATCATCAATATGCTGTTGAGTCTGGGGGTCCAGCTCGTCTGTCATAGGCATGTGCTCCTCATCGTTGTTTGTCACCCTATGATAAAGTCTCGCGCCGACATCCCGCGCGCCGCAGCAAAGTTTCAAAACGTGTTCGATGACTCGCGTCGATAGCAAAAACTCGGCCGCTCTATCCAATTTGTACTTGACATTCCCTTCGCCGAAAGACGCTATGCCGTTCGCCTGCCATGGGCTTTATTTCTCACTTGAAGAAGCTAAAGTTGCATATCAGCTTTTGGCGCGTTTATTTTGGATGCGCGCAGTCGGCGGGCGTGCCCGTCGCGATTTTGAAAGGACTTCGTATGGGACTTTTCACTGGTAAGACCGTGATCGTCACCGGTGGCGGCAAGGCCACGCTTAAGGACGGCTCCGCTGGCTCCATCGGCTACGGCATCGATATCGCTTTTGCCAAGGAGGGCGCGAACCTCGTTATCACCGGTCGTAACGTTGCTAAGCTCGAGGCTGCCAAGGAGTCTCTTGAGGCTGAGTACGGCGTCAAGGTTCTCCCTGTTCAGGCCGATGTCTCCGCCGGCCAGGACAACGAGGCCGTCGTGCAGAACGTTATCGACAAGGCCATCGAGGAGTTCGGTCGCATCGACGCCGTCGTCAACAACGCTCAGGCCAGTGCCTCGGGCGTGACCATCGCCGACCACACCATGGACCAGTTTAACCTGGCCATTTACTCTGGCCTGTACGCCACCTACCTGTACATGCAGAAGGCCTATCCGCACCTGAAGGAGACCAAGGGCTCCGTGGTCAACTTTGCTTCGGGCGCCGGCCTGTTTGGCAACTATGGCCAGTGCAGCTACGCCGCTGCCAAGGAGGGCATCCGCGGCCTGACCCGCGTTGCCGCCAACGAGTGGGGCAAGGACGGCATCAACGTCAACATCGTGTGTCCGCTTGCCTGGACCGCTGCGCTCGAGAACTTCCAGGATGCCTATCCCGAGGCGTTCAAGGCCAACGTCCACATGCCGCCGGCTGGTCACTACGGCGACGTCGAGAAGGAAATCGGCCGCGTGGTCGTTCAGCTCTGCGGTCCCGACTTTAAGTACATGAACGGCGAGACCGTCACCCTCGAGGGTGGCATGGGCCAGCGGCCGTAGGGGTTACGCGGTTTTACCAAACCGCGTAACGGCTCGACGCTGCGCGGTCACCAGGGCGACAACTTGTCATTCAAAGAGGGCGGCATGACCAGAAGGTCTATGCCGCCCTCTTTTCATGCCAATTTGTTCGCCCTGGCGACCGCTCGCTGACGTCGCCAGAGCATCGGCGTTGCCTTGGCT
Organism: uncultured Collinsella sp.; assembly: GCA_959020715.1. GTDB lineage: Bacteria > Actinomycetota > Coriobacteriia > Coriobacteriales > Coriobacteriaceae > Collinsella. The sequence continues at coordinate 2,274 of CAUESV010000011.1, forward strand.
GTTGGAGATGATCTCGTAGTCGTTGGGGACGTTCTTAAATGACTAGCTATAAGGGACACTCTTGCCGGCACTTGGGGACAGTCCCTAAGTGCCGGCAGATTGGGACACTTCTTTGCAAGATGGCGCTGAAGATTGTCCTCGACGACTAGTCGTTTAATGCATCAGTTTCTGTCGAGTCGGTGCGGTTTGCTGGTTGCCCGTATAATGGTCTGCGTATGAACCGCAACCAAGGAGTTCCAGTTTATGGACCAGAGCCTTTTTAAATTCGACCTGATCGCCGAGGACCCGACGACGCATGCGCGTGCCGGCGTGCTGCACACCCCGCACGGCGACATCGAGACGCCGATCTTTATGCCCGTGGGCACCAAGGCAAACGTCAAGGGCATTCCTACCGAGACCGTCAAACAGCTCGGCGCCCAGATCGTGCTTGCCAATACCTATCACCTGTCCATGCGTCCCGGCGAGGACACTATCGCCGAGCTGGGCGGCCTGCACAAGTTTATGAACTGGCACGGTCCTATCCTCACCGACTCGGGCGGTTTCCAGGTGTTCAGCCACAACGACGCGGTCAAGCTCACCGATGAGGGCGTGCGCTTTATCGTCAACGATTACGACGGCCGCCACGTGTTCTGGACGCCCGAGGACAACATGGAAATCGCCATGAAACTCGGCTCCGACATCTGCATGCAGCTGGACCAGTGCCCGGGCTATCCCGCCACGCGCGCCTACGTTGAGCGCGCCGTTGAGCTGTCGAGTATGTGGGCCGAGCGCTGCTATAAGGCGCATACCCGCGACGACCAGGCGCTCTTTGGCATTGTTCAGGGCGGCATGCACCTAGATCTGCGCCTGCGCTCGCTGCGCCATTTGGAGGAGTGCGGCGACTTCCCCGGTTACGGCATCGGCGGCTACTCGGTGGGCGAGGACCACGAGACCATGTTCGAGACCCTGGCACCGCTCGTAAGCGAGTACATGCCCAAGCACAAGCCGCGCTACCTGATGGGCGTCGGCAACCCCACCACCCTCGTGCGCGGTGTGGGCGTGGGCATCGACATGTTCGACTGCGTGCTGCCGACGCGCACCGGCCGCATGGGCACAGCGTTCTCGAGCGAGGGTCGCCTCAACTTCCGCAACGCGCGTTTTGCGCACGACGACGGCCCCATCGATCCCACCTGCACCTGCCCGGTGTGCACGGGCGGCTACAGCCGCGCGCTCATTCGCCACATGGTCACGCAGAAGGAGATGCTCGGCGGCATTCTGCTGTCGATGCACAACATCTACTACCTGCTCAACCTTATGCAGCGTGCCCGCCAGGCCATTATCGAGGGCCGTTACGGTGCATTCGTGAGCGACTGGATGAACAGTCCTGCTGCGGTGGATTACTAAGGGCGACAGGCACGCTTGCAGAGCGTGGGCAACGGCAAAGGTTGAGCGGCAGCTGCTCGTCACATTCGCTGACGCCGGCTGCGCGACCGCTGACCGATGCCTTGCAAGCGCTTGATGCAACGTGGGTACCATACCGAATAGTTGATGTTCGGGCGGGTGTTTGGCGCATGGCGTCGACCCCGCCCGCTTTTCTTTTTCTCGATAGGAGTACCCATGATTAAGAATGAGAACGTCGAGGGCGAGCCGGCCTACGACGAGACGTACCGACGCGGTCCCGTGGTCATGCGCGGTCCCATGATTCCTAAGGACAACACCTACGCCAACCTGCTGGCGCCCGAGGAGTCGACCGACTGGTTGCATGCCGATCCGTGGCGCGTGCTGCGCATTCAGGCCGAGTTTGTCGATGGCTTCGGCGCGCTTGCCGAGCTTGGTCCTGCGGTGACCATCTTCGGTAGCGCCCGCACGCCCAAGACCGATCCGCTTTACAAGGCGGCGCGCACCGTCGGGCGCAAAATCGCCCAGCGCGGCGTGGCGGTTATCACCGGCGGCGGTCCCGGCATCATGGAGGCGGCCAACAGGGGAGCGGCGAGTGTCAACGGCAAGTCAGTTGGCCTGGGCATTGAATTGCCGCACGAACAGGGGCTCAACAAATACGTGAACCTCGGCATGGACTTCCGCTACTTCTTTGTGCGCAAAACCATGTTCGTTAAGTACAGCTCGGGCGCCATCGTATTTCCCGGCGGCTTTGGCACGCTCGACGAGATGTTCGAGGTTCTCACGCTGGTGCAGACGCACAAGGTCAAGCGCATGCCGCTCGTGCTGGTGGGCAGCGAGTACTGGCAGGGCCTGTTCGACTGGCTCAACGGCCCGGTGATGAGCGCCGGTATGATCAGCCCGCTCGATCCGGATCTGGTACACATTACCGACGACCTCAACGAGGCCGTCGACATCGCCCTGAGCGGGCTGATGTAGGGCGAGCGTGCCTGTTGTTATAGCAATGTGAACGGCAGACTGATGCTATTTAATATCAGTCTGCCGTCTAAACTGGGTATACTGATGCAAAAGACGAGGCGAGGAGGTCGCGTATGTCTACTGCAACGGTTAAGCCTACGACGGTTCGCATCGAAGAGGGGCTCAAGGAGCAGGCGACTGAGTTCTTGGATTCGGTTGGCCTGAGTCTCAATTCGTATCTCAACCTTGCTGTTCGTCAGCTTGTAAATCAGCGAAAGATTCCTTTTGAGATTGTTGGTCGATCCGAAGTTCCCAACGAAGTGACGAGGCGCGCCATGGTGATTGCCGAGGCTCACGAGTTGGGGATTTTGCCGGACGATAGTCCGTCATTCAACAACGCTGATGAGCTTATGTCATTCCTCGATGAGGACTAGCGATGTTTGAGATTAAGGTCGAGGCTCAGTTTAAGGCGGACTACAAACGAACGATGCGCATTCATCCGCAGCTAAAATCCGAGTTTAGGGCGGCGGTCGCAGAGCTGGCGGCTCACGGCTCGCTTCCTGCGGAATATGGCGCCCACGAGCTCTCAAACCCAGGCGGCAACTACAACGGCCACATCGATTTCCATCTATCCGATGGCTTGGTCGATGTGGTCGTGCTCTACTTGCCGCATAAGACTAATCCGGTGATCCGGCTGGTGAGAATGGGCTCGCATGAGGAGCTGTTTCAGGGTCCGCAGGGCTGATTGCCCACTTATGACTCGCGGTGGTATAGGGATTGATTCGCGGCCGATTGGCCAAAAACGGCCCCTATTCCACCGTAACCGTTGGAGACGTCCCGTTCGTGGCTGCGACCTCCAGTTCTCCTCTTCGCTGGATTTCGCTTAAAAGCTCGGCTGCAACTTCGCTGCTTTTGAAACGGATGCTGCAGTCCTCTTTCTTAGGAAAGGCCAGTAATGGAATAGTTCCGTACCAGACGGTTTCCTCGTCAATTACTGACGCGCACAGGCGCCCTTCGGCTTTGATGGAATAGTCGACGTTCATCTCGGTAAAAATCGCTTTCACGTCATTGTGCGGAGTCGAGGCAATTGAAATCTCAAGGGCAATCCCACGGGCGGCGGCGCCTGTGAGTACGGCAGCGAGCTTTGCGAGGCATGCAGCGGATGCGTAGGGCGCGGCAATAAAAATGCTTTTCGTTGCGCGCGCGATGTCATCCGCTAAGGCCTCCACGGCCCTTGCCGGCCTAACGAGGATGTTTTGATCGGCCCGTTTGTTGTCATTTGCTGCAAAGACTTCATACCCCAGCTTGGCGTAAGTCTTGAGTCTCTTCTGGTACATGCGCGCGAGCATGGGTATCGACAAATCAACATAGTCGAATATCTCAACCCGCTGCTTGCCCTCGTGACTTCTATGTAGTCTGCCTGCCTGCTGCGTTATGCTGCCGTCCCAAGATATCGGTGTGGCAATGAGCAGAGTGTCAAGGTAAGACAGGTCGAAACCCTCGCCCAGAAGGCCTTCGGTTGCGATGATAATTCGATGCTCATGCTCGAAGCCGGGAAGGCTGTTCAGTATTGCCTTTCTTTCTTTGGCGTCGATTTCTCCGGTTAAGAGTATAGGTTCGTGTCCGCGGCTTTGAAGCAGCCTACATAGCTCTTCGGCATGTTTTTTCCTTTTGGATAGCACAAGCGGATGTCGATCGTTTGACGCGGTCTCGAGGGCATCGTCGACAATTGCTTCGTTTCTCGCTGTGTGCGCACACAGGAGATCGAGAACTTGATTAAAGGACGCCCCTGGTTCGCAGGCGGGTAGTCGAACTCCGGTAAAACGCGGCCTTACAACACGCTGAATTCCCTGTTGGATTGCTTGCGCTTTTGGATCAATGACATGGCGAAGCGGGCCGCAGAGCATTGAGAGTGCTCGCGTGAGTCCGTCCGAGCGTTCAGGTGTCGCGGAAAGGCCGTATACATATTTGGCTGGAGCGGACTTGAGGACAAGCTCAAGCTGTGGTGCGGCTGCATGGTGACATTCATCACAGATAATGAGGCCGTAATCACGAACGAACTCCTTGGCTCTTGGTTCTCCGGTCTGGGAGTCCTTGCTGGACAGAGACTGGAATGAAGCAATGTCGATGAGATGGCTTATGGCGGTTTTGCCTCCTCCGATTTGGCCAATGAGCGGAGGCTGCCTTTTACTGATTCGTCCTTTTGGGGTTCGGACTGGCTTTCTGTTATCAGTAATGTCGATAAACCGTTCGAGCTGGGATTTCCATTGGGCAATGAGCGCGGTCTTGGGAACGATGACGAGCGTTGGAAGACCGATGGTAGCAATAAGATAGGCTCCGATGACGGTTTTGCCGAAACCCGTCGGTGCAGACATGATTCCGTCTTCATAGCCGAGTATCTGTTCGGCGGCAATTTGCTGTTCAGGGCGAAGAGTCCCTTTAAATGCCATCACAATTGGATTGCCAGACTTGCGTCTGTCTGAATAGTGGGCAGCAACGCCGGCTTCTTGAAACAGCCGCTCAAGCTGAGCCTTGCAGCCTCTGGGAATCGCGACGCAACTGTCTCTAAGTTCGCTGAGGTCTATGTACCGCGGTTTGCCGAATACCGATTGATGCATAGATTGCGCGCGGAAGAATTCTGGGTTGGCAAATGTTGCAAGCCTGCGAACTTCCATTTGAGCTGCGGGACTCAGAGATTTTTCGGGGATATAGAGCATATCGGCCTGCGTGACGGACAGCGATGACGGGAAGTCCTGCGGCGTGAGCGGAAGCCGCTTTCGCGGCCTCTGAGAATGTGGCGCGGCGGTGTTTCCCACCACTGCAGCTGATATTCCATGCGGTTTATTGTCGATGCTTTCGATCAGATTTTGCACCGTTGCATGTGGAATCAGCTGAATTTGCGAAAGGTAAAGCCATTGATCGGGAAAGGGCTCAAATTGCTCGTCAACAAATACGCTGTTCCCTTTTCGCTGCGCTTTTCCTTGAAAAGGCAGTGCTATGAGATTTCCGAAGCCGCCCTCAGGAATGGTGGACTGCGCGGGCAGCATCCGGTCAAAAGCTTCAAAGGTGATTGTCTTGTTGAGCGCCGCCGCTTCGGTGATAAGGCTGCTTCCAAATTCTCGTGCGATCTTTGCGCTGGTGAGCTCTAGGAAGAAAAACCAGACATGTGCGCCGTTACCTGATCTCGATCGCTCGACTGCAGCATCGATTCCATGGTTTTTTGCGACAAGCCGAATGGCGTTTGTCGCTTCTTTCCAATCGGCTCCGTCAAAGTCGATGACCAGGACTTTTGTGTTGCTGTCACTATCGAGAACGTATTGACCTATGACGTCTCGGAGCCTGTCGTCGTTGCCTTTGAAATGGGCGATGATCGCGGCATCGCTCAGCTCGGGGAAGATGCGGTTGCCGCATTCCGCGCATTTGGTTTTCTGACGATTTACTTTGGGGCAAATGCCTGCCTTCCACTCATTTGCGCAGGCGGGCGTATAGCCGATTCCCCCGTCTTTTCTGCGGTGCCCATGGGCGTAAACATCTTTGCGGCCAGTAAAGAGATTGCGAAAGAGCTCGAGTTTGTCGCGCGCTGGACTCGCACTGGTGACGATACCCTCGACCTGCGCCCGTCTATCGAAAGATGTGCCAGCTTTCTCCCATTCTTCGAGCGTTGCGTAACGGATGTCTGGGCCATTGCTGCAGATGACGATTTGGCCGTGCGGCTCAGATACATGAACGACTGCTTCCTTGAATTGGAATACCGTGTCCCCGATGAGGGCGTATTGATGCGTGACGGTGCTCATGTAAATGCCGTTCTTGTTGGGGTTCATTAAAATGAGAATACGTTATTTTGGTTTTTTGGGCATCCGATTCTGATTTTGGTTCGGTGATAGTGGAGTGCGGCTCCGTGAGTGGTGTTTGGCTGGTGCCAAAATGTGTGGCAGCTGTTATTGAGTGGGTTTTAGCGGCTGCGGGGCGGGCTGGAGATTCCGGGAGCTGCCCTCGAATAGCCCGCTGGGCAAAAAATGGCAAATATGAGTACTGTTGTTTTGGCGGTTTCATATCATCTGTAATGTATTTAAGACCAATCGAGTGATATTTGATACAACCAACCCTCTAACCATGGCGAATCGGGACTTTGCGGCGCTCAAAATCGGCGGAAAAAAGCAAATTCAGCCAGATTTCGCTGCTACTAAATTTGTAGCAGTACTCATATTTGCTATTTTTTGACCAAGGGGTATCGCAAGGGGGTTGGATAAAGCATCGATCGCCTGCAATGGCTCAATTGGGCAGTTGGGCGGCAATTGGGTTGCGACGTAATGGGAAGCTATTCGCGGCCTTTCGACTAAAACGACCCCTTTACCGCCGCCATTTCTAAAGAGATGCCGGCGCGCCTTGAGTTGGGGCGCGCCGGCGTGATGGCTTTACTGTGACTGGATGTACCTCGGTTGTTCGACTGTCCCAGCATGTCCTACCTAGCCAGGCAGACCTTTCTTAGCGTTTAACGTTTGCCCAGATAAAACCTGCCAAAATAAACCTGTCCCTAATTGGCAGGTTGGTAGCGGGGGCAGTAGCTGATGGCGATGGCGTCGACGCCTACGTGGGTGGCGATGGTGCAGCCGATGGGGCCGGTGCCGGCGTCTACGTAGTCCTGGCCCGCGAGCGCCTCGTTGGCAAGTTCCTGCTCCTCGGCGGCGCCGGTCGTGAGCACGCGCACGCTTGAGCCCGGGTGCTCGTCCAAAAACGCGAGGCAATCTGCCATGGTGTTGGCAACGATGCGCTTGGCGCCGCGGCCCTTTTTGATTGCCTTGATCTCGCCCGATTTCCACTCCGGCGAAACGGCCAGGCGAATGTTGAGCATCTGCGTGAGCTGGCCGGCGAGCTTGGGCGCGCGGCCGTTCTTGACCAGGTTCTCGAGCGTGCGCGGAATCAGTAGCAGATGGGCGTCGGGCAGCGTCGCGCGGATCCGCGCCTCGGTCTCGTCTAGGCTGCGGCCGTCCTCGCGCATGGCGAGCGCGTACTCCACCAGCAGGCCCTCGGCGCCCGAGCCGGTGCGCGAGTCGATGCAGCGCACGTCGAGCTCGTGGGTCTCGGCGACCAGGCATGCGTTGGAATAGCAGGCGGACCATTCGCTGCACAGCGAGATAAAGATCGCGCTATCGTGGCCGTCAGCACGCACGCGGTCAAAGAGTGCCTTGAACTCGCCGGCGCTCGGCTGCGAGGTGTGCGGCAGTTGCTCGGAGCCGGCCATGCGCGCGACGTATTCCTCGGCGGTAATCTGCACCTGGTCGAGCAGGTCCTCGCCCTCGATAATCACATGCAGCGGAATCACGTAAATGCCGAGCTCTTGAGCGCGGGCGGGGGAGATGTCCGACGTGGAGTCGGTTATGATGGCAAAAGACATAATTGCACCTTTCGTTGGGGCGCTTGCGCGCCGCCTTCTTAGAGCAAAGTGCGACAAGTATAGTGGAGTTGCTCTACATTGCTAGGTTCAATTGTTGAATAGTCAACAGTTTGAAGTGACGGTGTGGAAATCATCAACTGGGGAAGAGGGATGCCGATGGCGGCATTGCAGCTATGCGAGCGGCCGGTTGTGCTGTTCGATTTTGACGGCACGGTGGCCGATACGGGCCGGGCGGTGATGACCTCGACGCGCAAGACGTTGGCCGCGCGCGGGTTTTCGGAGGCGCAGATGGGTGACCTGCGCCGCATGATCGGGCCGCCCCTGTGGAAGAGCTTTCACGACTTTTATGGCTTCTCCCGCGAGGAGTCGCTTGTGGTGGCTGACGAGTATCGTGCCTTTTTTGATGAGCTGGGACCTGAAGAGTATCCCGTGTTCGACGGAATCCCCGAGCTGCTCGATGGCCTTGCCGCGCAGGGGCATCGCATGGCGGTCGCGACGTCTCGCATGGAGGCGAAGTGCATCGATATGGTGCATGAGCTGGGGATTTGCCAGTTTGAGGCCGTGGTCGGCATGAATCCGCCGCAGGGGCGCGAGACCAAGGCGGATTCGGTCCGCGATGCCCTGGCGGCCCTGGGTGCGACCGCGGACGAGGCCGTGATGATCGGCGATCGCTTCAACGATGTGGAGGGCGCACACACAATGGGCGTGCCGTGCATTGGTATCTATTCGGGCGCGGCGGCGCCGGGCGAGCACGAGGCGGCGGGTGCCGATGCAGTGGTGCACTCGGTGGCCGAGCTTGCTAAACTTTTCGCTATCTAATAGACGTAATGTGAGGGACGGGCGTACCCGTCGCTCATTGGTAAGGAGGTCGTCCATGAATCAGGTGGAGCAGAGCGTTACCGAGTATGTCGACGAGGTCTGGGAGGATGTCGTCGCCGATATCGAGCAGTTGGTGAGTTATCCGTCCGTGGCAGTTTCTGCCGATGCGGAGCCCGGCGCGCCGTTTGGCCGCCCGGTCCGTGATGCGCTCGATTGCGCGCTCGGTATCGCGCAAAAGCTCGGCTACCAGACGAGCGATGACGAGGGCTATGTGGGAATCGCCGATATCCCGGGCCGCGGCGACAAACAGCTCGCGACTATCTGCCACGTGGACGTGGTTCCCGCCGGCCCCGGCTGGAACACCGACCCGTTTGCGATGGAGCGTCGCGAGGGCTGGCTGCTCGGCCGCGGCGTGATCGACGACAAGGGTCCGGCCGTGCTGTCGCTCTACGCCGGCGCCTACCTGCTCAAGCACGGCATTGTGCCGCGCTATACCTTCCGCGCGCTGCTGGGCTGCGATGAGGAAGTGGGCATGTCCGACGTTCACCATTATCTGGAAAATCACGCAGACCCCGACTTTTTGTTTACGCCCGATGCCGAGTTCCCGGTCTGCAATGCCGAGAAGGGCCAGTTTGGGGCGACGTTCGTGAGCCCCAAGATCGACGGCGGGCGCATCGTGTCGTGGAGCGGCTCCGAGGCGAGCAATGCCATTCCGTCGCAGTCCATCTGCGAGCTTGCGATTGCCGCCGATGAGTTGCCGGCGCCGGTCGAGAACGCCGATCGTCTGGAGATCACGGCGCTTGATAATGGCCATGCGCAGATTTTCGCCCACGGTATCGGTGGCCATGCTTCGATGCCCGAGGGAACGATCAATGCCGTCGGCCTGATCGTGTCGTATCTGCGCGAGGCCGAGGACGCGTTTGGTGCACGCGACGAGCGCCTGCTGACGCCTGCCGAGCATGAGTTCGTCAAGTTCCTGGCCTTTGTGTATGCGGATGCCTATGGCCGCGGCCTAGGTATCGATGCGACGAGTCCGGCGTTTGGCCCGCTTACCTGCAACGCTGGAGTCATCCGCGTGGCGGATGGCCATATTGAGCAGGTCATCGACGTGCGCTTCCCCGACAGTACGAGTGCCGATACCATCCGCGAGCAGCTCGACCCGCTCGTGGGCCGTTTTGGCGTGACGTGCCAGCTGGGTCGCGCGAAGGTGCCGTTCTCGGTGTCTGCCGACGATCCGGCCGTGAAGGCGCTTATCGATACCTATAACGAGTTCACCGGCAAGCATGCTGAGCCCTTTGCCATGGGCGGCGGCACGTACGCGCGCAACTTTGCCCGCGCCGTCTCGTTTGGCCCCGAAGAGACCGGCCTGGAGCTGCCCGCGTGGGGCGGCCAGATGCACGGCCCCAATGAGTGCGCCAACGAGGAACAGCTTAAACAGGCGCTCAAGATCTATATTGTTGCGATCCTCCGTTTGAATGAATTAGAGCTTTAAGGTCTCGCGGTTTCCCAATCTAAGTTGCGGTGGAATAGTTCCTAGAATGGGCCATTTGATGGCCAAGCAGGAACTATTTCACCGCAACTTTGTTTTTATTGGTGTAAAAGGTGCGCCATGTTCGGCGCTGGATTGTTATCCGTTTGTAAAGGCTGGACAGAGCTTGCGGTAAGGGTCTATCAGATGCCCGTAAAAAACCGCAGTTGGCGCGGGCACTGCCCGATCGAGGCCGTATCTTTCCAAACAGCAAAGCGGGCAGGGTGCCCGCGATTCGCATGTATGAAAGGAAGATCATGCTCGATCAGGCTTATTCTCGTCGTCAGTTCCTCGGCCTTGCTGGTGGTCTTGCCAGCATCGTCGGTCTCGGTCTCGTTGGCTGCGGCGGCGCAGGCGCATCCGACGCCGCCGACAAGGGTAGCGCCGCTGCTGCCGAGTCCGTCTCCGGCGAGGTGACCTACGACGGTGCCTCCTCGTTCCAGGCTCTCGTCGAGGCCGCTGCCGAGAAGTTCATGGATGCCAACCCCGACGTCTCCGTCTCCGGCTCGGGCAACGGTTCGGGCAAAGGTCTGACCGCTGTTGCCGCCGGCACCGTCACCATCGGTAACTCCGACGTCTTCGCCGAGACCAAGCTCGAGGCCGACCAGGTCAAGAACCTCGTCGACCACGAGGTCGCCGTCGTGGGCATGGGTCCCGTCGTCTCTAAGAACGTGAAGGTCGACGACCTGTCCCTCGAGCAGCTCAAGGGCATCTTCTCCGGCCAGATCACCAACTGGAAGGAGGTCGGCGGCGACGACGCCAAGATTGTCGTTCTCAACCGCAAGGCCGGTTCCGGTACCCGCGCCACCTTCGAGGCTGCCGTCTTTGGCGACGAGGCAGTCGACTTTAAGGGCGACGCCGAGCTCGACAAGTCCGGCGACGTCCAGACTCAGATGGGCAGCACCGATAACGCCATCTCCTACCTCGACTTCTCGCACTTCGATGACTCCAAGTTCAACGCCATCAAGGTCGAGGGCGTCGAGCCCAAGAGCGCAAACGTCACCGACGACTCCTTCAAGATCTGGGCTACCGAGCACATGTACTGCTCCAAGGACGCCGACGAGGCCACCACGGCCTTCCTGGAGTTCATGCTTTCCGACGACGTCCAGGGCAAGCTCGTCGAGGAGCAGGGCTTTATCCCCGTCTCTGCCATGAAGGTCGTCAAGGACGCCAGCGGCAAGGTCTCCGCTAAATAAGTAATCGCCCCCGGAAAGGTTTGCAATGGCAAAACAGCTGCCAAAGCGCGACCTTGAGAACGTGGGCCTGGGCGTCACGGGCGCGTGCGTAGCGCTCGTGACGCTTGTCGTTGCCGCGCTCATCTTTATGGTCACCCAAAAGGGCCTATCGGCTTTTTTCAAGGACGGCGTTTCGGTCGTCGAGTTCTTTATCGGCACCAAGTGGGACCTGGCCAACACGGCCAAAAACGGCCTGCCCTACACCGGCGCCCTGCCCCTGATCGTCACCTCGTTTGCGGTCATGGTGCTCTCCACGCTTATCGCGCTGCCCATCGCTATCGGCTCTGCCATCTTTGCGGTTGAGATCCAGCCTAAGTTTGGTTCCAAGGTCTTTCAGCCGCTTATTGAGCTTTTGACTGGTATTCCTTCGGTCGTCTTTGGCCTGATCGGTTTTCACGTGGTCGTCGGCCTTATGAAGAGCGGTTTCCATGTGAGCACGGGTCTGGGCATCTTGCCCGGCGCCATCGTGCTGGCCGTCATGATCCTGCCGACCATGACCACGCTTTCGGTCGACGGCTTGCGTGCCGTGCCCGACAGCTACCGCCAGGGTTCGCTCGCGCTGGGCTACACCCGCTGGCAGACCATCTGGCACGTGGTGCTCAAGTCCGCCATGCCGTCGCTCATGACCGCGGTCATCCTCGGCATGACGCGCGCCTTTGGCGAGACGCTCGCCGTGCGCATGGTTATTGGCGGCATCGAGGCCATGCCGACGTCGCTGCTGTCGCCGGCTTCGACCATCACCACCACGCTCACCACGTCCATGGCGGTCTATGCCGAGGGCTCGGCCCAGGACGATGTTCTGTGGGCACTCGGTCTGCTGCTGATGGGCATGAGCCTCATCTTCATCCTGATCATCCACCTTATCGGCCACAAGGGGGCGAAGGCTCATGGCTAGCACGCGCATCCATATCGACGAGGCGAGACTCGGGCGTGTCCAAAAGCAGGACCGCATCGCCACGGGTGTGCTGACGGCGATTGTCGCCATCGTCATGCTCATCGTCATCTCCATGGTGGCCTACATCTTGTTCGAGGGCATCTCGACGCTGTTCCAGCCGGGCTTTCTCACGCAGCCCGCGCGCGCCAACGGAACCCAGGGCGGCGTGCTCTACCAGCTGTTCGACTCGTTCTATCTGCTGCTGATCACCCTGATCATCTCGGTGCCCATCAGCCTAGGCGGAGCGGTCTTCCTGGTTGAGTACGCGCCGAACGGCCCTATCCGCGACATCGCCTCTACCGCCATCGAGACCTTGTCCTCGCTGCCTTCCATCGTCGTCGGCATGTTCGGTTTTCTGGTGTTCTCGGTGCAGCTGGGCTGGAAGTACTCCATCATCTCCGGCGCCATCGCGCTCACCATGTTCAATATCCCCATTCTGGTGCGCGTGATCCAGCAGGCGCTCGAGGACGTGCCGCAGGCCCAGCGCGATGCGTGCCTGGCCATGGGCCTCACCCGCTGGGAGGCCACGCTGCACATCCTAATCCCCGAGGCCATGCCCGCCATCGTGACCGGCATCGTGCTTTCGGCCGGCCGTGTGTTTGGCGAGGCCGCAGCACTGCTCTTTACCTCGGGCATGAGCTCGCCGGTGCGTCTGAACTTCTTGAGCTTTAACCTGTCGAGTCCCACCTGCGCCTGGAACGTGTTCCGCCCCGGCGAGTCGCTCGCCGTGCACATCTACAAGATCTATGGCGAGGGCAGCCCCGAGGCCCAGCAGATCGTTTGGGGCACCGCGGCGCTGCTGATGATTTGCGTACTGCTGTTTAACGTAGCCGCCCGTATTGTGGGCAAGCAACTGGCAAGGAAGATGACGGCCGAATGAGCGAGATGAATGCAATGCCCGCAACCGAAGCGGCATCGTCCGAGACCCAAGACTTCCTGTCGAGCGTGGGGGAGAGCGAGAGGCGCATGCGTGTGAGCGGCAAGGCCGTGAGCGACGAGGTCATGCTCTCCGCCAAGGACGTCAACGTGTACTATGGCGACCACCATGCGCTGCACGATACGTCGCTCGACTTTCACAAGGGCGAGATCACGGCGCTCATTGGGCCTTCGGGCTGCGGTAAGTCGACCTTTTTGCGTAGCCTCAATCTTATGAATCGCGAGATTCGCGGCTGCCGCGTGGAGGGCGAGATCAACTATCGCGGGCGCAACGTGAACACCAAGACCGAAAACACCTACGAGCTGCGCCGTTCCATTGGCATGGTGTTCCAGCAGCCCAACCCCTTCCGCAAGTCTATTCGCGACAACATCACGTTTGCGCCCAAGCGCCACGGTATCACCGACCGCGACGAGCTCGACCGCATGGTCGAGGAGAGTCTGCGCGGCGCGGCGCTGTGGGACGAGGTCAAGGACAAGCTCGACAAGAGCGCCTATGCGCTTTCGGGTGGTCAGCAGCAGCGCCTGTGCATCGCGCGCACGCTGGCGCTCAACCCCGACGTGATCTTGTTCGACGAGCCCTGCTCGGCGCTCGACCCCATCTCGACGCTGGCGATCGAGGACCTCATGTCGTCAATCGTTGCCGACCGCACCATCGTCATCGTGACGCACAACATGGAGCAGGCGTCGCGCGTGTCCAACCGCACGGCGTTCTTCTACATGGGCGATATGGTCGAATACGATGAGACCGACGAGATTTTCCAACGGCCCAAGGATAAGCGGCTGAATGATTACCTCACCGGCATGTTCTCCTAGTCCGGGACATGCTTGAGGCCCGCGGCGGCCACAGTTGTCGCGGGACTGATTGGAGAGGCGGGTCATCTCTTGCGGGAGATGGCCCGCCTTTTTGTGTCGTGTTCGGCCTGCCTTTTCGCTGCTATCATGGACAACGTTGAATTTCTACGAAGGAGCAGGGCATATGGCGATTCTTTTGGGATGCGATTCCATCAGCCTAGAGTTTCCCACCAAGCATATTTTCGATAGCGTGACGCTCGGCGTGGGCGAGGGCGACCGCATTGGTATTGTCGGTAAAAACGGCGACGGCAAGTCGACGCTGCTGAGTGTGCTCGCCGGCACGCTGGAGCCCGATGACGGACGCGTGACGCACCGCCGCGGCACCACGATCGGTCTACTCGGCCAAAAGGATCAGCTTGTCGACACCGATACCGTGCATCATGCCGTTGTGGGCGACACGCCCGAGTATGAGTGGGCGTCGAGTCCGCGTACGCGCCAGATCCTCGCCGGCCTCATTAGCGATGTGCCCTGGGAGGGCATGGTAGGCGAGCTCTCGGGCGGTCAGCGCCGCCGCGTGGACCTCGCGCGCCTGCTGATCGGCGACTATGACGTGCTCATGCTCGATGAGCCCACCAACCACCTGGACATGCGCACCATCAACTGGCTTGCGCGTCACTTAAAGGCCCGCTGGCAGCGCGGCCAGGGCGCCATGCTCGTGGTCACGCACGACCGCTGGTTCTTGGACGAGGTCTGCACCAGCATGTGGGAGGTCCACGACGGCCAGGTCGATCCCTTCGAGGGCGGCTACTCGGCATATATCCTGCAGCGCGTGGAGCGCGACCGCATGGCCGCCGTTACCGAAGAGCGCCGTCGCAATATGGCGCGCAAGGAGCTCGCGTGGCTGAGCCGCGGCGCCCAGGCGCGTTCCACCAAGCCCAAGTTTCGCGTTGAGGCTGCTCGCGAGCTGATCGCCGACGTGCCGCCCGTACGTGACGAGCTGGAGCTCAAGCGCCTGGCCGTGAGCCGCCTGGGCAAGCAGGTTATCGATGTGGTCGACGTGGACGCCGGCTATGCGGATACCGATGGCGCGCCCAAGCAGGTGCTCTCTGACGTGACCTGGCTCATTGGTGCGGGCGACCGCTATGGTCTTTTGGGTGAGAACGGTGCCGGCAAGTCCACACTGCTCGACGTGATCCAGGGCAAGATTGAACCCACGCGCGGCCGCGTGAAGATTGGCCAGACAGTGCGCTTTGGCGTGCTGTCGCAGCAGCTCGAGGAGCTTGAGCCCTTTATGGGCGACACGATCCGCGAGGTGCTCAGCAATTATAAGAAGTATTACGTCATCGACGGCAAGGAGACCTCGCCCGAGAAGCTCTGCGAGCGTCTTGGCTTTACGACGCAGCAGCTCTGGAGCCGCATCGGCGATCTTTCGGGCGGCCAGCGCCGTCGCCTGTCGCTGCTGCTGACGATTCTGGACGAGCCCAACGTGCTTATCCTGGACGAGCCCGGCAACGACCTGGATACCGACATGCTGGCGATTGTCGAGGACCTGCTCGACGGCTGGCCCGGCACGCTGATCCTGGTTACGCACGACCGTTTCCTCATGGAGCGCGTGACCGACCAGCAGTGGGCACTGCTCGATGGCCATCTGACGCATATGCCCGGCGGTGTCGATCAGTACCTGCGCCTGTGCAACGCCACGGCCGAGGGCGAGCCCGTGGGCGCGCCGAGCGCTAAGACCGGCACGTTCGACACCGGTGCCGCAGCGGTTGCAGCCGAAAAGCCCAAGACGAGCGGGCAGCCCAACGGACTGTCAAACGCCGAGCGTCAGAAGCTCCGCCGCGAGGTGAGCTCGCTCGAGCGCAAGATGGAGACGCAGCGCGCCCGCGTGGAGGAGGCCGAGGCCGTCATGGCCCAGGTCGATCCCACCAACTACACGGCGCTCGGCGAGCAGCAGGCAAAGATCGACGAGGCTCACGCCGCCATGGACGAGCTGGAGATGGCGTGGCTCGAGGCGAGCGAAAAGCTCGAGGGCGAGGAGTAAGCGAGGATGATCAAAGCCGCGTTTTTCGATATCGACGGCACGCTGCTGAGCTTTAAGACCCACCGGATTCCGGCGTCGGCGCAGCAGGTGCTCGGCAGCTTTCACGAGCGGGGGATCGCGTGCGTGATCGCCACGGGCCGTCCGACCTACCAGATGCCGGATTGGCTGCTCGATCTTGGTTGGGATGCGTACATTACGCTTTCGGGCCAGCACTGTTTTGATGCCAAGGGCGTCTACCGCAGCTGCCCGATTGATCCGGACGACGTTGCGGTGATTGTGGACCAGGTGGCGCAGGGGTGCTACGACTCGCTGTGCATGCAGGGCGAGAATTCGTTTGTGAACCGCCTGTCCGAGCGCGTGGTGACGGCCGGCAGCAACGCGGGAATCGTCTACCACGAGGAGGCGTTTGAGCACGCCTTTGACGCGCCGGTCTACCAGTTTTGCGCCTTTGTGGACCCTGACGACGAGCATATCGTGACCGATGCCGTGTCGCATTCGCTCACCACGCGCTGGTGCGACCTGTTCTGTGACATTATTCCCGCTAACGGCGGCAAGGACCTGGGCGTGGCGGCGACGCTGGAGCGCCTGGGCATCGACGCGAGCGAGGCGATTGCCTTTGGCGACGGCGAGAACGACCTGTCAATGTTCTCGGCCGTGGGCACAAGCGTGGCCATGGGTAATGCGCAGGATACCGTGAAGGCCGCGGCGACCTACGTGACGACCGCCGTGGATGACGACGGCATCTACAACGCTGCGAAGCACTTTGGGCTGATGTAACTGCGGGTCGGCACCCGGCACCTGGGGACACTCCTTACGGGGCGTCCCCATTTTGTTTTCGTCCCGCACGTTTTGTGAAACATGGCTAACTTTTAGGCAAAGTAGTAAGACATGGGCAACTTTTGCGGTAAAGTTAGCCTTTGGAAAGTATCCAAAGGCTAACTAGAAGCCATCGCGAAAGGCGGCCCATGGCCCTACGTGAATCCGGAGAAGACTATCTCGAATCGATCTACGTTCTGTCGGAACGTCAGGGCATCGTGCGCTCGATTGACGTTGCGGAGTACCTCGGCGTAACTAAGGCGAGCGTTTCCAAGGCCATGGTGACGTTGGAGAGCAACGGCTATGTCGAAATGGGCAAACGAGATGTTCATCTGACAAAGCGGGGGCTGGAGGTCGCTCGTCAAATGTGGGAGCGTCACTGCTTTTTCGTGGGGCTGCTAGAGGACGCGGGTGTTTCGGCTGAGGTCGCGTCGCAAGAGGGCTGCCACATGGAGCACTGCCTGAGCGAGGAAAGCTTTGAGAAGCTACGGGCGATGTTGGGCCGGGAAGATGTAGCGAGTCCAACAACAGAAGCCTAACTGTCCCACAGTAGCGCGGAGTTCACGCAAAGCGCGAACCAGCGACTGGGACCAGCGGCCCTTTCGGCCAAGTCCATTTCAGCAAAGGAACCCTGCCAGCAAGCGATGCCCAAGAACCGCCTGCGATGTTACCGCAGGCCGGGACCGGGCTTGGTCTTGAAAACGTCCTCGCGCACGAGGCCCGTCTTTCCTGCTCCTGCGGAGCAACGGAAAGGCGGGCCTCGTGCTGCGGAGTGTTTTCAAGACCAAGCCCGGTCCCGGCCGGACAGCCCACGAACGCTACAGGTTCTTGACACCCATCGCGCGCATGGCGTTTAGGATGGCGATGATCGCCACGCCCACGTCGCCAAAGACGGCAAGCCACATATTGGCGATGCCCAGTGCCGCAAGCACCAGAATCAGCAACTTAATGCCCAGCGCAAAGATGATGTTCTGCCAAACAATCGACATGGTCTTGCGCGCCACGCGGATCGCGCGGGAGATGTTGGACGGCTTGTCATCCATGAGCACGACGTCCGCCGCCTCAATTGCGGCGTCCGAGCCCATGGCGCCCATGGCGATGCCAACGTCTGCGCGGGTGAGCACGGGTGCGTCGTTGATACCGTCGCCGACAAAGGCGAGCTTGCCCTTGCCGCTTTCGGCCGCGAGCAACGCCTCAACACGCTCGACCTTATCGCCCGGCAGCAGCTGCGCGTGGAACTCGTCGAGACTGAGTTGCTTGGCTACAGACGCCGCAACCTCCTCGCGGTCGCCCGTGAGCATGACGGTGCGCTTGACGCCGGCGGCGTGCAGGTCGCTGATCGTCTGCTCGGCATCGGCCTTGACGGTGTCGGCAATTACAATGTGGCCGGCATAGATGCCATCGACCAGCACGTGAAGGATCGTACCGACGACCTCGCAATCGGGCGCTTCGACTCCGGTCGCGGCGAGCATTTTTGCGTTGCCAACGACGACGTGCTTGCCGTCGATGGTTGCCGTCACGCCATGGCCCGCGTCGTTGGTGGAGTCGCTTACGCGCTTGGGGTCGAGTTCGCCCTGGAAGGCGGCGCGCACCGACTGCGCGATGGGGTGATCGGAGAACGACTCCGCAAGGGCTGCGACCTCGAGCAACGACTGCTCGGTATAGCCAGCCTTGGGGTGCACCGCGACCACCGAGAACGTGCCGTTGGTGAGCGTGCCCGTCTTGTCGAAGACGACGGTGTCCACGTCGGCGAGCGTCTCGAGGTAGTTAGAGCCCTTGATGAGAACGCCCAGCTTGGAGGCGCCGCCAATGCCGCCAAAGAAGCTGAGCGGGACGCTGATCACCAACGCGCACGGGCAGCTGACGACCAGGAAAGTCAGGCCGCGCAGGATCCAGTCGGACCAGGCGCCGGTGATTAGGCCGCCGCCGAGCGCGAGCACCGCGGCCGCGCCGGTGACGGCGGGCGTGTAGACGCGGGCAAAGCGCGTGATGAAGTTCTCGGTACGCGCCTTCTTTTCGCTGGCGTTTTCTACGAGCTCCAGGACGCGCGCGACAGTGGACTCGCCAAATGGCTTGGTGGTGCGCACGTGGATGAGCCCCGTCATGTTGATGCAGCCGCTGATGATATCGTCTCCGGTTTTGGCCGGGCGGGGGACCGACTCGCCGGTAAGGGCGGCGGTGTCGAGCTGGGTTTCGCCCTCGACGATGGCGCCGTCGATAGGCACGCGCTCGCCGGGCTTGACCACGATCACGGTGCCGACGGCGATGTCATCGGGGAAGACCTGCTCGAGTGTGCCGTCGGGCTGCTCGACGTTAGCGTAGTCGGGCGCGATGTCCATCATGGCGCTGATCGACTTGCGGCTTTTGCCCACGGCATATGCCTGGAACAGCTCGCCAACCTGATAGAACAGCATGACGGCTGCGCCTTCGGCCATGTGCGGATCGGTGTCGGGGAAGAGCACCATGGCAAACGCGCCGATGGTCGCGACGGCCATGAGGAAGCTCTCGTCGAACGCCTTGCCGCGGCGGATGTTATTGAATGCCTTTTGCAGTACGTCGTAGCCAGCAATCAAAAACGGCACGAGGAACAGCACAAAGCTGGCGTAGATGTCGCCCGGGGTGCCGAATGCGGCAGTGAGGGTGCCGAGCTCATCGAGGGCGTACACCACGGCAAAAATGCCCAGCGCTACCAGGATGCGGTTGCGCTTATGCTCGAGTGACTCTTTTTTCTTGCGCTTCTTCTTTTTCTTCTTGGGGTCGGCGGTGGCCATGACTCGTATCCTCCCATTTGAATGTATGAACAATCGCTCATATAATTTCGCGAGCAAAGGCCGCGGCAAGCGCGGCCTTGCGGGTTGGCGTAAACCTGGGCTAGAGAATGATCTCGCAGTCCGGCTCGGCGTCGGCCGTAAACTCCACAACGCGGTCAAGGACCTCGTCGAACTCGGCGTCATCGGCCTCGAGCGTCAGCTTCTGGGTCATAAAGTTGACGGACACGGATTTGACGCCCTCGAGCTTGGCCAGCTCGTCCTGAAGCTCACGCGCGCAGTTGGCGCAGTCGATCTCGTCGAGCTTGAACTGCTTTTTCATGGTGGATTCCTTTCCCCGTATTTGCGGCTTGGGTGCAGGCCGCGCTGGTACCGTGGTTGGTTGCTATTCGCAGATATGGCTCATGCCCTGGTTGAGCATGGTGTAGACGTGGTCGTCGGCGAGCGAGTATAGGATATTGCGCCCGTCGCGCCGGAATTTAACCAGGTGCGACTGCTTGAGTGTGCGCAGCTGGTGCGACACCGCGGACTGCGAGGTTTCGGTCGCTTCGGCGATGTCTGCCACGCAGAGCTCGCGGCCCATGAGGGCATAGAGGATCTTGATGCGCGTGGTGTCGCTGAAGACCTTGAACAGGTCGGCGAGGTCGTAGAGAAGCTCCTCGTCGGGAAGGTCCTCGGGCGAGCAGGTGGTGGGGATCGCGGGTTCGGTGGCCTCGATGTCGGGTTTCGTTTCATCAACGCGGATGCTCATTGCAATATCCTTTCATATGAACATGCGCTCATATAACTAATTTCCAATTATATGAGCGCATGTTCATATGTCAATACAATTTGCGTTAATTTCGATGACTGCTTGCCGCCTCTGCGATTTTCTGTGGGTTGGGAGACATCGACGCAATGTTCGCCAACATATTTCGAGATGTTCGGCCAGCATGCTAAGAAAGCCACCTTGAGAAGCATTAGAACTGTTCATATTTGTACTTTATCGTGTTAAATACCGCGAGAATCAGTTCTTCCTCTACGGGAGTTCCTGCAGAATCAGTTTTATCTAAAGTTATATCGAGCATTGCTTCAGCCAATCTGGTACATCGGTGGCCGAATAAGTCGAAAAATGTAGGTGGACATCCGCAGAGATCGCCTTTAGAAGAGCGAATTCTCAATTAGATCAATAATCGTGTCGTCTTCCGTGCGGTTTTCATCGATTTTTGCGAACATGTCGCATTCCCAAGGCCCATTGATTTCCTCAGCAAGGGCCCCGACGTGTTGCATGTCGTCGGGTTCGGGCACATCGTTGATGCTCGGGTCATCAGCTTGCGGATATTGGCTTGCAATTTCGCGCTTGGCGGCCTCTTCTTCTTTGAGTGTCTCCAGGACGCGGCGACCGTATTCGAAGTAGCGCCGCAAGACAAATTGACGAAGATTTTCTTGCAGGATGGCGAAGTTATCCGGGAGTCGACCGGGCCAGATCTTCTCGCGAATGCGAATCGCTTCCATGACCCGCCTAAAAGCGGACTGCTTGAAAAATGAATGACGACTAACTGTGATAACGGCATATCCCATGTTTCGCAGCGTGTTTCGCGCTCCTCGTCAATTGATTGCTGCTCGGGCTCGTCGTGGTAAAAGCCGTTGTATTCGATATCGGTCATCGAATTTTCGAGCAGCGCGTCGAGGTGGAAAACCGTCCGTCGCGTTAGGGCGGCGTATCTTTTTGGGACTGGGATCGGATAATCCGTTTTGATAGCGCGTATGGCTAAGCTACCCATTGACTTGGGCATTGTCAGCATCAT
Source organism: uncultured Collinsella sp. (assembly GCA_959020715.1). Lineage (GTDB taxonomy): Bacteria > Actinomycetota > Coriobacteriia > Coriobacteriales > Coriobacteriaceae > Collinsella. The sequence continues at coordinate 23,662 of CAUESV010000011.1, forward strand.
GACAAACGCCGTTTCGAGTGGGGAGCGACAGCCTTCGCGTACATAAGAAAGTGCCTTAAGTGCTTTATTAGATCCACGATACCCCGATGCCTCTGAAAAGAAGGCTCTGAGCTCTTCAACGCTGGTTAGGGCTGGGCGCTCGCGATATTGAGTTTCGTCGGACGTTCCAAGCGCGTAGGAGCCGCAGATTTCAAAGTAATACTCAACGAGCTCCGAAAGGTTGAGGTCGGCTGTCGCTTCTAACGCGCACAGCTTGATATCGACGATGTAGACGTTCGGCTCGAGTTCTAGGTAGCTTTCTGCATCAAACGTATAGCGCGTGCAGTGGCAGATGCAGCCCTTGCGGTGCCTTTTGGCATTATTGGAAAACGTCAGCACATGGATGCGTTCAGAATCGACATTCTTTCTGTTGAGCCATGCTCGTGCCGCTTCCAGGTCGGACGTGGTCGGCGCAGACACCCTGATCTTTTCCATAGGTATGGGACCGGTCGCGTAGCTTGCGAGCGAGTTGGCTGTTTGGTATACAGCGCGTGCCGTGGTATGTGACAGAATGATTCCCATACGCGCATGATGGCATAGCGGACGCCGCATACGCCCGAAACTTCGGGCAACGGTATTGGGGCGCGGCTTATCTTCTGCGAACGGTGGGTTTTTGGGCTGTCGTATTGAGGGAGCAGCTTTGGCTGGGGAGGTTTCTGCTGGCTGCCCCTTTTTGATGAACTTTAGTTGCGGATTCGTAGCTTCTAAGCGTTTTTGCCGACCGCTCAGATGCCTCACCAACATAATTTGAGTTATTCGGCCTTATCCTATACGAATGGTGCGATCGCAACGTCCTATTCGAATTGATTCAGGTAGATTTATGGGACATGGTTGCGAAATTAGGGCGACTATAGCGCTCGATTGCGGTTCAAGGGGCCTCGACTAGTGGTTCAGCTGGCCGAACAACTCGAAAAATGTAGGTGGGCCAACCTGCCGACCATGTGAAGCACGCGTATTTGCTCGTTTTGATGAAAACTAGGGTGCAGCCATATGGCTGCACCCTAGTTTACTGCGTGCCGGTGTGCCCAGACGGATTGCGCTGTGCCTGGCAGGCGCTCCCGCAGATGGATCGGTTATTTCGCGAATAGGTTCTTGAGGTTGAACTCGGCTTGGACGGTGCGGAGCATGAGGTCGGTGTCGTCCAGGCCCAGATGCTGCTCGTTGGCGTCGGCGGCGAGGGTTCCACGGCGGCGCGCCCAGTTCTCGAGCGCGGCGGGGGCGGACTCGCGGGGGAGCGAGCGGACGTCGGCATCCAGGCTGCGGCAGATCTGGCGCGAGTCGATGACGACGATTTTGCCGGCGCGGCGTGCCTCGGCGTAGCCGTCCAGGTGGATCTTGAACCAGCTGTCCTCAAAGGCGGCGTTGTGTGCCATGTACGGGTACTTCTTCATAAGCTTGAGCAGCTGCTTTTGCAGCTCTTTGTTCTCGCGGAAGGGCGTTTTGCCGTCGATGTCGTCCCAGGTGATGTGGTGGATATTCGACAGCGGTACATCTTCGCCGCGGTAGATGTCGGGCAGGCCGCAGTAGTGTGCCTCGGCATCGTGCGGGACGGCGTCGCTGGTGAGCTCCATGATCTCCCAGCCGACGTTGATGATATAACCGCGTTCGGGTGCACGGCCGGTGGTCTCGATGTCGATACCGAGCACGGTGCCCTGGATGGGCTTACGGGCGTAGGCCACGCCGAGCGCGTCGCGGTCGCCGCGGATCTCGCGCATGACCGACGCGGCGGTGCGCTTTTGCATCTTGCCGATGGCGGCGCAGGTGTCGGCATCGGACAGGCCGCGCGAAAGCGTCGCGGGCGTCACGTTGCGCAGGCGTGCCTCGCCAATCTGGTCGCACAGGTCGCGGTTGCGGTCGGCCAGGTCGCGCACGGTGGCAAAGTCGAAACCGGGGTCGCCCTCGGCGGTAAAGTACTCGGTTTCGAGCACCTTAAGGGCCTCCTCGCCCTTCTGGCGCTCGGATTCCATGGCGCCGTGATCGCCATAGATAAACATGGGGATAAACGGCTGACGCTCGTATTCGAGTGCTTGTGAAACGTTCATATAACTGCTCCTTGGACGGGCCACACCGCGCGGCTCGGGTTCATTGAGATGTGGCGAGATGATAGTTTACCATGGGCAACTATTGGCATCGCGCCTAGGACAACTACAATACCCTAGTTGACCGCTAGGACTTTTACAATGCTGCCGAAAGACACGAAAGGTTCCATCCGTCATGGATTTACTGATTGATATTCTGCTCGACGCCGGCAAGGACACGCTGTCGCTGGTGCCGTTTTTGTTGGTGACGTATCTTGCTCTCGAGACACTTGAGCACGTTGCGGGCGACCGCGTCAACGGCGCTATCAAGCGCGCCGGCGCTGCGGGTCCCGTGGTTGGCTCGCTGCTGGGCATTGTGCCGCAGTGCGGATTTTCGGCCATGGCAGCAACGCTGTACGCCGGCCGTGTCGTGACCTTGGGCACGTTGGTGGCGGTGTTCCTTTCGACCTCCGACGAGATGCTGCCGCTGCTACTTGCCGAGCAGGTTCCCGTGCAGACTATGGCGATGCTTTTGGCTTCGAAAGCGCTGATCGCACTGGTCACGGGTTTTATCGTGGACGCTGCCATTCGCGGCCTGCGCCGTAACGCCCGCGCGCACGCGGCGATTCGCCGTACCGTGCTGGGAACCGCGGCCAACCCGGCCCACGTGAACTGCGCGCACGACGACCACAGCGGTGGTGACATCATCGACGAGGTGGCCGAGGCAGGCGTGAGCGCCGACCACATCCACGAGCTGTGCGAGCGCGACCATTGCGGTTGTGATGATGAAGATGAACACGAGCACGACCACGGACACAGCCATGATCACGGTCACACGGGCGAGCATGAGCACCACCACGGCCACAGCCACGACCACTCCCACGAGGGCGTGCCCGTTCTGTCGATTATCCGCAGCGCGATCTCGCACACTGTGCAGGTTTCGGTTTTTATTTTCCTGGTGACGCTGGTCCTGGTCGCCGTGCTCGAGACCTTCGGCGAGTCCGCGATCGAGCAGTTCCTGTGTGGCAACGAGACGCTCGCCGTCTTGGGTTCGGCGCTTGTCGGGCTGATTCCCAATTGCTCGGCGAGCGTGGTCATTACGCAACTATATCTGGAAGGCGCGCTGCGACTGGCGCCGATGCTCGCCGGCACGCTCATTTCCGCCGGCGTGGGCTATCTGGTCCTGTTCCGCACCAACCGCAGCGCTCGTGAAAACGCCGTGTTCTTGGTCATGATGTATGTCATCGGCGCGGGCTGGGGCCTTATCCTTTCCGCCTTTGGGTTCTAAGTGGATGTTTGGGGCATGCCGTAAAACTAGGACATGCTATAAATTCCACCGCCATGACCTGGGCGTTGGATGCGCGTTAATCGGCAAAACAAAAAGGTAGATTTTTAGGCATGTCCTAAAAATCTACCTTGGTTAGTGTAGCAGCTCGGTGAGGTTACGTTTAAAGCGAGCGCGGTCTTCGCTGGTAAATGCCGCCGGTCCGCGAGTGCGACCGCCAGCGCGGCGCACCTTCTTTTCCTCGTGACGAATAAACAGCTGCATATCGATGGTGGCTTTGTCGTACACGCGCCCGCGCACGCCGATGGCGGCGGCATCGCGTCCGAGCACCATACTCGCCAGGCCTATGTCCTGTGTCACGACCACATCGCCAGTCTGCAGGCGCTCGATAATGGCAAAGTCGGCGCTATCGGCTCCCACACTCACATCGAGCGTTGTGACCCAAAAGCCTCGACGCGCATGCTCGGCGTCGCGCGGATCGTCGCGGCGAATGTGGCGTTCCAGGTTCTGCGTGCTGTTGCCGGCGATAACGACGGCAACGCCCGCCCTCCGCGCGCAGTCGATCGACTCGCGTGTGACCGGGCAGGCGTCGGCATCAATAAAAAGCGTCTTTGGCATCTAGCGCACCAGTTTGCCAAATTGAATAGCGCGAACAATCAGCGTCACGCCAAACACCAGCAGTGCGGCGCCGCTAAAGATGACGAGCATCTTGGCCGACCACAGCGGATAGATAAACACGAACATGCCGGCGATGATGGAGAGTGCGCCGCTCAGGATGGCGAGGGCGCGGTTGGCGGAAAGCTCGGATTCCAGAATCGACATGACGCCCTCGACGATCCAGCCAAAGCCGGCGACGACCACCACGAGCGTGGTGAGCGTCGCGGTCGAGAAGGCCTGGTTGCGCAGGATCACCACGCCACCCAGAATGATGAGCAGGTTGGAGATGATGCTCGTAACGCGCCAGCCGGTGGGCAGCAGCGGCTCGAAAACGGCGGTAAACAGCCTGATCGCGGCCGTGATCACAAAGTAGAAGCCCAAGACGGTCGTTAGGAAGACGAGGGACTTGGCGGGCGCAAACAGCAGCGCGATGCCGGCGAGCAGTGCGATGACGCCCGTGATGGCGTAAATCCAGCGCACGGCCTTGACGGCTTTGCCCGCCATGCTTTTCTCGTCAAATCCAAACTGGCTCGATTTTTGGTCATCGTTCTTAAAGATGCCCATAATGTCTCCTTTCCGCGCGGCGTAAGCCTTGATCGTTACAACCAGTATCGCCTAAAGGCACTGGCGTATGGGTCGGGGAGGGCGAAATGTAACCCAAAGGTCCCGAATTGTTTCCGTTGTTCCCCACGTCGCGATTTTCTATTCAACAGGTGTAGAACATTGCAGCCCTGTTCGTTATTGCCTACGTTTTAGGTTAGATTTTCCTAAGGACAATTGGCTTGTATTGGGGGTCCCTATGAACGAAGCAGTTCCCGAGGCACCGTCGAGTGTCGAATCGATGGCAAAGCAAGGTTGCGAAAAGCTCGGTCTGGAAGCGTTTGATGCGCTGGTCCGTCGTGCCCGTACGTGCCGTCGCTTTGACGAGTCTATGCGCGTGCCGCGCGAGTTTTTGCTCGAGCTGGCGGAGCTGGCGCACCTGACCCCGTGTGGTGCCAATGCTCAGCGTCTGCGTTTTCATGCGGTAAGCGGTGCAGAGGACTGCGCGCGCGTATTTGATGAGCTTGCGTGGGCCGGCGCGCTTAAGGATTGGCCGGGTCCCGATGAGGGCGAGCGCCCGACCGGCTACATCGCGATTCTTGCCGAGCGCGCCGTTCCGGGCAAGCCCGCCGCTCCCATTACCGAGGTCGACACGGGCATTGCCGCGCAGACGATGATGCTCGCCGCCCGCAGCGCCACGCCCGAGGTGGCAGCCTGCATGTTCAAGGCCTTTACGCCCCACGCGATCGATGCCATGGGGCTCGATAACGACAAGTATGAGCTCAAGCTGATCATGGCGTTTGGCGTTCCGGCCGAGACACAGGTGATCGATGCGATCGATTCCAACCCCGATGGCTCCATCAATTATTGGCGCGACGAGGCACAGGTGCACCACGTACCCAAGCGTTCGCTCGCCGACGTACTGCTGTAGTTGAGCGTCACCGCGGTGTGATCCGGCGGTAAACCACCACAAAGGTACCTGTCCCCTTTGCGGTGGTGCGAGAGGAGGGCGTGTGGCAGATTTGTATTTGGTGCGGCATGGGCAGACTGAGCTCAATGTGCAGAACATTTTGCAGGGTGGGCACGATTCGCCGCTTACGGCGCGCGGGCGCGAGCAGGCGCTGGCGACGCGCGCGGCGTTTGAGGCGCGTGGCGTGACCTTTGACCGTGTGTATTCCTCCCCGTTGGGCCGGGCACGGCGTACGGCTGAGCTAATTGCTGGTGAGGGCCGCTCGATAGAGCTGGTCGATGACCTACGCGAGTGGCATTTGGGCTCGCTGGAGGGCACATCAAATCGTGATATGCCGCCGCAGCCCTGGGGCGATTATCCGGTCGCGTTTGGCGGCGAGTCGGAAGTGCAGCTCCAGTCGCGTATGGTCGCGGTGCTGTCGCGCATTATGGCCCGCCCCCAGCATAACTGCGTGCTGGCAGTCTCCCACGGCTCAGCCTGCCAGGAGTTTCTTGAGTATGTGACTGGCAGGGGAGAGCTACCCGACAACGGTGCCGTGCTTCATTTTTGCTATTGCGACGGGGCGTTTTCGCTCCTTGATTGGTAACGAACGAAAGGACCCCTATGAATAAAGACCTGTATCTGGTTCGCCATGGACAGACGATATTCAACCTTAAGCGCATTATTCAGGGTTGGAGTGACTCGCCGCTTACGCAGTTGGGTTGCGATCAGGCGGCGCGCGCCGGCATGTTTTTACGTGCGCGCGGCATTGAGCCCGATCATGCCTACACCTCCACGCTTCATCGCACCGAGCAGACTATCGCCAACTTGTGGCGGGGCTTGGCGTACGAGCGCCTGGACGGCCTGCGTGAGTGGTTCTTTGGCGACTTTGAGGCCGAGCGCGTGATGCTCATGCCCGAGCGCCCGTGGCGCGACTTCTATCGCCAGTTTGGCGGCGAGGGCCAGATGCAGGTGCGCGAGCGCATGGTGGCGACGTTGACCGATCTTATGCGTCGCCCGGACCACGAGTGCGTGCTCGCGGTGAGCCACGGCTCGGCCATCAAGGAGTTTATGGATCACGTGAGGGGAGCGGCTGCCGACGAGCGCGAGCGCGTGCCGGGCAATTGCTCGTTGCTACATTTCGTGTTTGACGACGAGGCCGGTACGTTTGAGCTGATTGAGATTTTTACGCAGGAGGATTACGCGCGCGAGCTGGGGCTTGAACCGCTTGTGGCTACTGCAGGTCCGCAGCGCGGATAACGCGAGCGTGGCGGCACGGGTCGCCGGCATAACTTCTCGACGCAAAAGGGGCGGAGATGCATGTACCTGCTGCATCTCCGCCCCCTGTTTGTTGAGCTGCCGATTTTTGTGCTGGGCGGTCTGGTCTTGCTAGAACCGCGCGACCTGGTGCGTGAGCAGACCCGTCGGAACCTGCGGCGCGGCGCCGCTGACCTGCGCGGCGGGGAAGAGCACGGCAACGGTAAAGTTGAACGGCTCCTTGCCGGTGTACGTTCCGGCGGCACGGGCCTCATCGGTCAGCAGCTGCGACGCCCCGGTCAGAGCGGCGGCGTAGGCGGGGTCGTCGGCCAGTGCCGGCTCCGGTGCTTGGTCGAGCATAGCGCGGATGGCCCCGACGGCGTCCTCGCGCTTGACCTCCCACGCGCGGTGCGTAATGCCCGCGGGGTCGGTGACGGCGTAGAGCGACGCGCCCTCTTTGGCGGCGCCCAGGATGATATCCATGACGGGCGAGGCCTCGTAGGCGAGCGACACGGGGCGCGGCTGCACCTTGAGCTCGGCGATCGCGCGCGCGGCGGCGAGTGCGTCGACGCTCTCGGCGGCAGCCTCGTCGCTACCCGTCAGCACGTTAACCGGGCAGATTGCCACGACACCCGTCACGCGTCCCGGCTCGCCCGAGCATTCGTACACGTAATACGCCGCACCCGGGTCCTTGAGCATCAGACCATCGGCAATGGCTCCGCGCAGAGCATCGTTGCCGCTCAGGATGCTGCCCATTGCAGGCAGCGCCTCGAGCACGCGGTCCTGAGCCGGGCGGATGCAGGGAAACGGAAGTGCTTTCATGGGCGGTCCTAACGCACGAGTCGGTTTGTTCGCGGCTTATTATGCCCCAACTTGGCCGCTCGCGTCCCAGAGCACGTTATCGGCGAGCGCGATTAGCACCTGCTGACAACGAACGATATCGGCGTGGGGCACATATTCGTTGGGCTTGTGCGCGAGCGCGAGCGACCCGGGACCGTAGCTCATGCAATTGCGGTTACCTGTCTTGCTGGCAATGACGGCGGTGTCGGTGTAGCCGGTAAAGAAGCCGACGGTCGTGTCCGCGGCCGTCACGTCATCGGCGGCACGCTTGAGCGCCGCTAGAAGGGGAGAGTTCGGGTCGCGCTCGATGGCGGGGCGGTCGCCCGTCACGGTGTAGCTGCCATGGCAACCGGGAACGGCGGCTTCGGCGACGGCGATGGCCTGCTCTACCATGCGCGTCGCGGCGACCGTATCGGTCGGCGGGGTCAGGCGCATGTCGACCCAGACTTTGGCGCGGTCGGGCACGACATAGGGGCGATATCCGCCCTCGATTTGGCCAAACGTGATGGTCGAAGACCCCAGCTCATCGTGCGCGGGCAGCACCACAAACGCGCGACGGAGCGAACACACGGCCTCGGCCATGGCGGCGACGGCATCCGCGCCCTTCCAGGGCTGGCTCGCGTGCGCCGTGACGCCAGCCATTTCAATCTCGAACCACGTGCGCCCCTTGTGCGCCACCTGGATCTGTCCGTCGGTGGGTTCGGTGTCCAGCACCCATTCACGCGAGCCGACCCAGCCGGCATCGATCGCGGCCTCTGAGCCGCGCATAAAGTCTTCCTCGTCGACCGAGCAGATGAGCGAAAAGCCGCGGCGGGGCAACGCGCCATCCGCCGCCACGCGCTCGAGCGTATGGACCAGTGCGGCAATGGCGCAGGCCAGGCCACCCTTCATATCGCAGGCACCGCGGCCGTAGAGCTTGCCGTCGCGCACGACCGCCCCGAGCGGCGTAATGTCCGCGTCCCAGCCGTCGCCCAAGGTGACGGTATCCATGTGGCAGATGTAGACGAGCCGTGGCTCGTCGCTCAAACCGGGCACGGTGACCATAAGGTTACGGCGTCCGGGCAGCACCTCGAGTTCCTCAATCTGCACGGCATGGAGCGCAGGGCTATCGAGCTGCGCCAGCTGTCGCTCAATGAGCCTCTTAATGAAGCACTCGATCTCGCCCTCATATGCGCCGGGGTCCGAGCTGTCAATCTTCACAAGGTCCTGCGCAAGCCGCCAGGCAAAGTCCTCATCAACCATATGCAACCTCACAATCAGTCTGCTTTCCAAACCGATTGTAAGCCTCCCAAGAGATCTGTGACGCGCGCACAGCAGCATTTACCGTTCGCAGGCCGAGCCAGCGCGTTTGCCGTCCAGGCGGGCTCACAAACGACGTAGTGGGTACGTACCCTTCATGGACGACATGCTGTGCGACATATCTGCCTTTCGGTATCACCGGATACCCCCACAGGTCTTGGCAATAATGCCGGACCTGCCCGATTCTGTAGACGATCCGCGCAGGGAGCATCTTTGTGAGCATCCGCTCGTGACGCATTTCCTGGACACCCCGTTACACGTGTTGGCACAGGGCAGCTGCGGACGTAAGGGCGATCGCATTGTCAGGCATGTTTGGAACGGGGAGAGGCCGTTTGACTCCGTGCGGCAGACAGAGTTTGGCCTTGATGTCGCATCCCCGCTCTTTACCCTGCTGACCCTGGCTTCCTCGGTCTCAAACGAGCGCCTGATCATGTGCATGTATGAGATGTGCGGCACCTTTGCCGTGTGCAAGGTTGCGCCTCAGGTAAAGTCGGCACTTGAGCAGGCATACGGGGGCCGGTGGGGTGACGCACAGTTGGGCTGGGAAAACGTAAAGGATGCCTCGGGGAATCCAACGGACCTGTGGAAACGACCGCCCTTGATCGAGCTCTCTGAACTTACGGAGTACGTCGATAAGGTCCGGGGGCTCCGCGGCGCTAAATCGTTCATACGAGCCGCGAAATGCATTACGGGGGTGGCAGCATCGCCGCTCGAGGTCCAGGCTTCGATGCTGTTTGGCCTTACGAGGTTGCGCGGCGGCGAAGGGCTGAGCCTTACCAATAACGTTGAGATTCGTATGACGCGCAGCGCCCGCCTGATTTCGGGGCTTGATAGGCGCTATGCCGATATCCTGCTGGCAAATAAGGACGGCAGTCGAGAGTGTCTGGTTGAATGCCAAGGTAAAGCCATTCACGGATCCATTGAATCCAAGATCTCGGACTCCGATCGAACGACGGCCTTGCAAGCCATGGGATATCCCGTCGTTCTGATGACCTATGGTCAGCTGGCCGACTTCGATGCCTTCCGCGTGGTGATGGAGCTCATCATGTCCTATCTCGATGTGCCGCTGAAAGACAAGACGCCGCGACAGCAGGAGCTCGAACGGCGGCTTCGTGAGGAGATTTTTATCGATTGGGCGGGAATGTAGCCGCGCGGTGGGTAAACGGTAGCGCGAGCTAGAGTTCTGGTCGCAAAAAGGCTTCAATTTTGCCTTGGAGGGACCCTAAAAATGCTATCTAGAATAAGTTGTTTCGGAAAATAGACAGTCAACTTACATTCGGCACATAGAGACCGATTTTTACCTCCTAAAGTCCCTGATAAAGCTGTTTATCAAAGCGGGTGTGCTTAGCGACTGGAGCCTCACTATCGATTATCTGAAAAAACTTGTTCTGGGTATCATTTTAAAGTCGTCCGGAGCAACAAAATCGCCCCCCGTTTCGTGAAAACGGGGGGCGAATGGGCTTCGTGGTCTGTCTGGCAGGCTTGGCACCGGCGCTATTTAATCACGCGCACGCGATACATCGACGGAATCTGCTTGAGCGCCTCGATCGTGCTGCCGTCCAGGTGCTCATCGGTGTCGAACATGGTGTAGGCGTTCTCGCCAGCGGACTCGTTGGTCATACGCTGCACGTTGGCATTGTCCTTGGCCAGAATTGCCGTGATCTGGCCAATCATGTTGGGCACGTTGGCGTGCAGGCAGGCGATGCGGCTTGCGGCGCGCGCCTTGCCCATGCTGCAGGCGGGGTAGTTGACGCTATGTGCGATGTTGCCGTTCTCCAGGTAATCCTTGAGCTCGCTGATGGCCATATCGGCGCAGTTGGCCTCGGCCTCGCCAGTGCCGGCGCCCGAGTGCGTGGTGATAAACGTGTTGGGCATCTTGACGGTCTTGGGCGTGGCAAAGTCGCAGCTAAACCAGCTCAGCTTGCCCTCGCGCAGGGCAGCGTCGACGGCGTCCTCGTCAATGATGGTCTCGCGTGCGTAGTTGATCAGCACGGCGTCGGGTGCCAGCAGGTTAATCTGCTCGGTGCTGATCATGCCGATGGTGTCGGCCTTGCTGGGCACGTGCACGGTGAGGTAGTCGCAGCCGCGGCAGAGATCTTCGAGCGTGCCCACGCGCTGCACCTCGCGGCTCAGCACCCACGCGTGCTCGACGGAAATGAACGGGTCGTAGCCGTAAACGTCCATGCCCAGGTCGACGCAGGCGTTGGCGACCTTGGAGCCCACGTTGCCCAGGCCGATGACACCGATGCGCTTGCCCTTGAGCTCGCGGCCCACAAAGGCCTTCTTGGCCTTTTCGGCATCGACCTGAATCTCGGGGTCGTCGGCGTTGTCACGCACCCAGTTCATCGATTGCACCACACCGCGGCTCGAGAGCACCAGCATGCCTAGGACGAGCTCCTTAACGGCGTTGCTGTTGGCGCCGGGGGAGTTAAAGACGACGACGCCCTTCTTGGCGTACTCCTCGACGGGGATGTTGTTGACGCCGGCGCCGCAGCGGGCGATGGCGCGGATGCCCTCGGGCAGCTCGTAGCCGTGCAGGTCGGTCGAGCGCATCAGGATCGCGTCGGCCTCCTCGGCGGTGCTTACAAACTCGTAGCCCTCGCCAAACTCGACCTTGCCGTCCTTGGTGATGTCGTCGATGGTCTTAATCTTGCGCATGGAAAACTCCTTAGAGGGTTTGTCTAAAACAAGTGGTTTGAAGTGGCTGGTCGGCCCGCGCGTTGCGGGCTAGTTAGATTGCGGACTCAAACTATGCTGTGCTTCGAAGTCCTTCATGTACGAGGCCAGTGCCTGGGCATCTTCCATGGTTACGGCGTTGTAGACGCTGGCGCGCATGCCGCCCACCAGGCGATGGCCCTTGACGTTTTGAATCTGGTGCTCGGCCGCGCCTGCGACAAAGGCCGCGTCGAGTCCGGCGTCGCCGGTGCGGAAGGTGACGTTGGCGATGGAGCGACTGCCTGTCTGCGCAGTGCCGTGGAACAGCTCGCTGTGCCCGAGCAGGTCGTAGAGCAGGTTGGCTTTGGCCCAGTTGCGCTCGGCCATGGCGGCAAGTCCACCGGTCTGCTCCACCCAATGGAGCACCTTGCCGCATACGTAGATACCAAAGGTGTTAGGCGTATTGAGCATGGATCCCTTGGCGGCCTGGGTCTTGAGGTCCAGGTACTGCGGCGTCTGCGCAAAGGCGGGGCCATCTGCGATGAGGTCGTCGCGCACGATGACCACGGTCACGCCCGCGGCGCCGGCGTTTTTCTGCGCGCCGGCGTAAATGAGCCCGTAGCGCTCGACGTCGAGCGGCTGCGACAGAAAGCAGCTCGAGACATCGGCGACCAGCGGCACATCGCCGCAGCTGGGCAGCTCGTGGTACATGGTGCCAAAGATGGTGTTGTTCTGGCAGATGTAGACGTAGTCGAGCCCATCGCCCTCGGCCTCGGCGGCAATGCGCGCGTTGATATTGGCCATGGTGGGGATGCGGTCGAAGTTGGTGTCCTCGGAGCTCGCGAGCAGCACGGCCTCACCGTACTTGGCGGCTTCTTTGTATGCCTTGTTGGCAAAGTTGCCGGTCACGATGTAGCCGGCGCGGCCGCGGCGCATGAGGTTCATGGGGATGCCCGCAAACTGCAGTGTGGCGCCGCCCTGCAAAAACAGGACGCGGTAGTTGTCGGGGATGCTCAGCAGGCGACGCAGGGTTGCCTCGGCGTCGTCGATGATCTGCTGGTACATGCTAGATCGATGGCTCATCTCGAGCACGGACATGCCGCAACCGCGGTAGTCCATCATCTCGTCGGCGATCTCGGCGAGCACGCTTGTAGGCAGTGCGGCCGGGCCAGCTGAGAAGTTGTGCACACGTGCCATCTTCTAGTCTCCCTCGTAGTCGTTTGAACGTTCGGGATACTTTAGCACAGTGGAGCGTCAGGCGCGACCGCATCACGGTAAAACTCGAGTGCGCCGCTATGATTTACAGGATGGTTACATGGGGGCGGTCGCTAGGTCTATACCACCGGGATATACCGTGACAGGTACTCTTTGAGCGCGGGGTCGCACACGTAGAGATACGTTCCTAGCATGCCGCGCGTCATGAGGACGTAGTAGGCGTTGACGATGATTTTTCGCAGATCATCGTCGCTTGCCTTTTTCTTGGCAACGGCATCTTTGAAGTTTGCCTTGTTAACGTAGACTGAATCTTTGTCCGAATCGTAGTAAATGTCGGGACCCAGAATTACGAATCCGTAGTTGAGATCGTAGCCTTGTACCGTATGAATGCATCCGACTTCGTTGACGGCGTTGGCGGAGCTAACCCAATCCTTCTGGGTTGAGTTCCAACGTTTGGGAATGCCCTCGATGACGATATCGAACGCATCTTTATTGCTCTTGCTTTCCCATTTCCAAGCAAAACCGGCTGTCATACGGGACAGCCCAACTTCTTTTTCTTTGGTCTGCTGTAGGGAGCAGAAATCTTCAAAGCGGTCGACTATGCCAAACTGGTACCTGGGGATATCGCTGTCAGGATCGCCGGCTTGCGAGTCGTAAGGCTGAGAGGCAAAGAGCTCATCAAACTTCATGCCGGCATGCATGTACGCTTTGTTGTCAAGCAGGTCGTAGACAAAATCGAGGTACTCATCGCCGCCACGCACACGCATTTGGGTGCTCAAGTTGAATTCTTCGGTCTCGATTCCAGCTTCTTCGAGTTGGTTGAGTCGCTGCTCAAGGCCATCTCGGTTGAGTCCCGATGCGCGGACTTGCTGTTTGGGGTCATAGAACAGATATGCCTTGTCGCAGCATTTGAATATCCAGTCAACTTGGTTGCTCGTATGTGGAAGGCCGAGGCGATCGCAGGTGTTATAGAAGGCCTTGATGCCGGAGCCCATGCTTAGATAATTACCCAGTCGATGTGCTTCGTCGACAAGTAGGATGTCATAACGATCATTTTTGGTCACGTCACTGGGGCTCAAGATATCGCCAGGCTTTAACCCTGGAAGGAAGTGCGTGAGTTTCCTGAGGGTCTTCTTCAGGGAATCCATGGGGGTGACAAAACCGACTCGCAGGCCGGAAAGGTTGGGCTCATTTTTGATTTTGAACATGAGACTGATGGCGAGGATTGTTTTACCTGTTCCCGGCGCGCCATTCACGACGGTTATACGTTCTCTTTTTGAGCCGCCGTGTTTTGCGTCTTCATGCTCCTGTTCGAGACGTTTATAAATCGTCTCGATCGTTTCGTATTGGTCGGGCGTAAGCGTCTTGAAAGGCGAGAACTTGAACAGATCGGAGTTCTCAAGCTCTTCAATCGGATGAATCGCGTAGTTTTCTTCGCGAAGCTTTGTCCAGAGGTTTCGGAACTTCTGGCGATACTGAGGCCGCTCAAAATAATCGAATTGGGCATAGCCGTTGTTGGCATTGGTGACCTGGTATTTTTCGTCGGCACAGAACAGCTCAATAAGTCGATTCTCGAACTCGAACGTTGCGGATTGGTTGAAGGTGGGATTGTCGATTAGAAGGGTCCGGTCGAAGTCCTTGTCCACGTTTGCAGCGTGTTGTTTCATACGGCGCTGGTAGTTGGTTGTTTGGCCGATGTATGCCGTCGTGTTTCTGCTGTTGGTAAGAATGTAAAGGACGGGCCAACTCTCGTCATGATGGGCTCCAGGCTTTGGCGTGCCAAAGTCCTGAAGCGATTCGCTTGTCTCGAAGGGCTGGGGCAGGGGAAGCGTGTATTGCCGAAGGGCGAACTCGTTACTCATGGTGGTCCGCCTTTCTGTATTCGCTGGAGCTGGTGTCGACGGGATAGCGCTCGCCGTTGCGTTTGAGTTTGGACGAGAGCGCCTTTGGGAGGTCGATTCCGTTTAAATCGGCGAAACGCAGGAGAAAGAGGAGCGTGTCAGCGACTTCGTCTTCGATGGCTTGGCGCTGATCGGCGTTATCGAACATTTCTGCAATGCGCTCGTCGCTCATAAAACGAAAGAGCTGAAGGAGCTCGGAGGACTCAGTTGCCATGCCGATGGCAAGCTCTTTTGGCGTGTGATATTTGCGCCAGTCGCGTGCATCACAAAAGTCCCTGACTTGTTCCGTCATGGCATCGAGCTTATCCATCGTCCGCAACCTCCCTGATGTTCATTGTTTTATTATGGCCGTATCTGGGATTTATTGCACATCATTTGGGGCGTGCGGTTTGTTCGGTCGCGATTGGCCGGCAGGAAGTTTCACCATGAAGATCGATGTCGATGTTGACCAGCTGCGCGAGAGCCTGCTCGACCGCGCGGGGAGTGCGGCAGGCGCGGGCTTTCCGGCCGCCATGCTCGACGTGATGGATATCGAGGACGAGTCGCCCCAGGAGCTCCTATCCCGAGCCGAACGCGAAGGCCTCGACCTCCGCGACTTTGCCGCCGACGATGACTAGGGTAGCTAATTTGGGACGGGGCGTCTGCACCCGCAGCTGCGCGAAAATGCACGATAAGCCGTCGCAATGGAGTCTACTGACCTCGCGGCTGTTCTATTTTGACTGCACGCTGGCTAAGTGAGTAGGCTTTATTGGAAATCCTGAGCACCCGACTAATTTGCTTCAACAAACCCGCAGGTCACAGACTTGTGTTTTGGAGACGTGGTCGGCGATTCGACAAAAGTCTACTCACTTAGTTTTGAGAGACGCTAATTGTCCGCAACGAGACCCCAGCCGGGGCGATTGATGCTCAAATGTAGCCAATTCGGGACGGCTACCCCGCCCCTCTTAGGGGCAAGGCAAGGGTTGCGGTGACTTTACGCACAAAAAATGCCGGGTGTAAGACCCCGGCTCTTGGAGGTCCCTCTTTTAGAGGGTACCGATTTCTTTATAGCATGAGATCGGACGGCTTTCAAATGGCGCCATGTGGATGGGATGGGATGGCGCGCCTGATAAAGCCCTCAATGAATGGCATCTAACTAGCGTTCGTGATATAAAGAAATCGGTCATCTCAAAAGAGAGGGCTTCCAAGTGCCGGGGACGTTTTCCCCGGCTTTTTTCATTTCGGTGTCAATTCAAATGTTTTTCAACCCATCCCCTCAATAAGTTGCGGTGAAATAGGGACTGAAATGGCTGTTCAGAAGCCTATTCAATCCCTATTCCACCGCAACTTATGGGTGGGGATGGCTACGATGCCAGCGTGGCGATGACGGCTTCGTCACCGGCGTATATGAGGGTGTTGCCGTCGGGGATGATCGTTTGACCGTCGCGCTTGAGCATCACGACGATAAAGGGGTGCTTGCCTTGCGGCACGTCGCGTAGACGTTGGCCGGCCAGACGTCCGTGGGGTGTCACGGTGACCTCGCGCAGCGTAACCTCGGCACGCTCTTCAAACGTCGGCGCGGCCATCACCAGCAGGTCGCCTTCCTCAATCACGGTATCGCCATTGGGCAGCACCGGGTGCGCCCCGTCGCGCAGCACCAGGACCACGAGCATGTCCGTCGCGCTGCCAATATCCGCGAGCGAGCGCCCGGCAAACGGATGCCCCGCGCCTACCTTGAGCTTGACGAACGACATGCCGTCTTCGTCGCGATAGTCGTTAAAGGTGCGGCGCACGTCGCCGGTCGCATCGATCATATCGAGCTTCTTCGCCACCACCGGCAGCAGCGAGCCCTGCACCACGATGCTCGACACGGCAATCACAAACACCAGGTCAAATAGGTCGTGACCACCGGGAACGCCGGCCACCACGGCAAAGAGGCTAAAGACGACCGAAGCCGCGCCGCGCAGGCCCGCCCAACTTACGAGCGCAACCTGGCGAGGGTTTGTCTTAAAGGGCGCCAGCAGCAGGCCGACGGCGATGGGGCGGCTCACGAAGAGCATAAATGCCATGAGCGCCAGGCCCGGCAGTAGCATTTGCGGCAGGCGCGCAGGCGTCACGAGCAGGCCGAGCAAAAAGAAAATGGTCATCTCGGCCATCTCGGTAAGGGTGTCAAAAAAGTGCGCCATCTCGACCTTGCCGGTGATGTCGCTCGCGCCCAGCACAATGCCCGCTAGGTATACGGCCAAAAAGCCGTTGCCGCCCAGATAGCTCGGCAGTGCGTAGGCAACGATCGCCACGGCGAACAAAAAGATAGTCTGCGCGCCCTCGGCCGTTGCGTGTGCGCGCTCAATCAGACGGCTGGATGTCCAGCCGATGGCAAGGCCCAGGCCCACGCCCAGGATAATCTGCTTGGCCAGCAGTGTGGGAATGTTGATGTCGCCGCCGGCTGCGAGTGTGGCGAGCACGGCGGTGAGCATGTAGGCGACGGGGTCGTTGGAGCCCGATTCGACCTCGAGCAGCGAGTCGGTGCCGCCCCTCAGCGAAAGGCTGTGCTCGCGCAGAACGCTAAAGACGCTGGCTGCGTCGGTGGACGCCACGACCGATCCCAGCAGCAGGCCGCCGATCCAGTTGAAGCCCAGCACAAAGTGGGCGAACACGCCGGTGATGCCTGCGGTGATGACGACGCCGAGCGTGCTCAGCAGCACCGCCGGCGCGGCGACGGGCTTGGCGCGGTCTATGTTGGTGTTAAAGCCGCCGTAGAACATGATGAACAATAGCGCCGTGCTGCAGACGGTTTCGGTGAGTGCGTAGTCGCTAAAGTCGATATGCGCCGGGCCGTTGACGCCCAACAGCATGCCGAGCGCGATAAAGATAAGCAGGGTGGGGAAGGGGAGCTTTTTGCCGACGGGTTTGATGGTCAGGCACAAAATGATGACGAGGCCGATAAAGAGAAGGATCTGGTTCATAGATGGTGTCCGCTCCTGGGTGGTTGGCGTGGCACGGTCAGTTGTCTGCGGTTATTTGTACCCAAAGATGGTGGGTTTATGGGGTTGGATTGCGGGCGTGCGCGATATCGTCATAGACGGCTGCCGTCTTTGCCTCTGCTCGGAAACCCTTTCCAGCTTTATTGCAACGGAGTACAATGGGTAACGTTTAAGTTCAACTTGAAGTTTTAGTTGCGGCACCGGGCTTCGGCCGCAATGCAAGGAGAGGCGTACCATGGCGATCTATGTGACATCTGACGCTCACGGGCACGTGCGTGCGCTTGACGAGGCCCTGTCTAAGATCTCGTTGACGTCCGACGACACACTGTACGTGCTGGGCGACATGATCGATCGCGGGCCCGATCCGGTCGGTGTTATTAAGCTCGTGCGCTCGCTGCCCAACGCCCGCGTGCTCAAGGGCAATCACGAGCAGATCATGCTCGATGCCATCATTGGCCAGGATCCGCTCGATGCCGAGACCTGGGATATCAACGGTGGCTGGACGACGCGCGAGCAGCTCAACGACATGGAATTTGAGGCATACGAGGAGCTCGTGCGATGGATGGCCGCGCTGCCGCTCTACGCGGTGGTCGAGACTGCCGAGCGGCCGTACCTGCTGGTGCACGCCGGCATTCAAACCGAGGCGGCGCGTGCGTTTTTGCTTGAGCATGGTGTCGATTGTGCCGATGGCGTCGGAGCGGTGGGTGCTGATCGCGAGCTGCTGCAGCAGATGCTCGCAGTGCAGTCGTCCGATGACCTGCTGTGGATTCGTCACGGCTATTGGGATGTGCCGACCGGGCTGCTTTCTGCCGAGGGCAAGGGTCCGGTCGTGGTGAGCGGTCACACGCCAACGGTGTCGCTCGGGCGTTATTGCGAGGTCGGTGGTCTTGCGGGGCTCGATGAGGAGTCGGGCCGCGGGCAGATCGTGCGCCTGGGCGGCGAGGATGCCGCCGGTGTGCCCGATCGCATCGACATCGACTGCGCTGCCGCCACCGGCTCCGAGTTCGGTCGCGTGGGCATCCTGCGCCTGGACGACGGGGCGGAGTTCTACGCGAACATCAACCCGGGCGAATAATCGGTGCAAGGGGTAGCTAATTTGGGACGGGGCTTTTTTGACTACTTTTGCCCTTCTGCCCGCTAATTGATTTCTCTGGGACGGGGATTAAATAATCATTTGGCTGCCCGCTGGCTAAGTGAGTAGACTTTTTTGGAAATGCTGAGCACTCAACATATTTGCCTCAATAAAACCGCAGGTCACAGACTTGTGCTTTGTCGGTGTGATCGGGGGTTCGGTAAAAGTCTACTCACTTAGTTTTGCGTGATGCATATTGTGCGCAACGAGACCCCAACCCGGGTGATTCCATCGCAAATTCCGGTACCGGGGGCAGCTAATTAGGCGCCGTACGGGTTTCGATCGCGCTCGATGCGCTGGCGGATGTGGGCGTACTCGATTATCAGCAACATCAGCAGTAGGGCCATGATGGCTAGGTAACTCACGACGGCGCCCATCAGGCCAAGCAGATTGATTAGAATCACCGGCAGCGCCACGCTCACGGCAAAACAAATCAGGTAGACCTTGGTGACGTCGCCGGCATGGCGCAGCACCGTGATGATGGCGTAGATAAAATCGATGGCCGCGGTGACGCCGCCGGCGACGACCATCAGCAGCGCCAGCGTACGGTAGCGCTCAAAGCTGAGACCGTACATAAAGCTCATGAGGGGAATACCGGGACCTGCCATAAATGCGGCGCACACGCCGGTGATGGCCACGATCAGCGCCATAACGGCAACAATAATCAAGTCAAAACGGCGGCGTTTGCGCGGGTTCGCCCAAATGCTCGACAGACGCAAAAGCTGCGGTTTATAGACAAATCCAATGCTCAGCAAAATAGCCTGCGCCGGAAAGAACAGGGCATTAAAGTACAGCTGATATTTGTATGCCAGCGAGCCTTCCATCACAAACTTGGGCATGCTCTCGATAAGGTTGAACAGGAACAATGCACCAAAGAGCGGAGCGCACTGGACAAACAGGTGGCCGACCTCGCGCAGGCTCACGCGGCGCGATTTTTCGGTCTCGAGCAGGGCGAGCGGCGCGGTGACCAGCACGAGCGAGGCGATGGCGGTGACACCCATGGCCATGGCGGCGATGGGCATACTGTGCGTGAGGAACAGTGCCACGCTAAAGATTGCGATGACGCCGATGGAACGCAGCGTTTGGCTCATGCCGGCCAAATAGAGCTTGTCGGCCTGCTGCAGGCGGCCCTCGTACACGTCGGCGATGCCGTCGATCACCTTATAGAGGTAGACGCCCAGGCCGATCGTGGCCATCTGCGCATCGTAGCCGCGGGCGCTGCTGTATACCAGGCCGCATGCCAGCGCGAGCGCTCCGCAGAGCCAGCGGTTGAGCTGGTAGGAGGCGAAGGAGGTCTTTTCGTCGATGTCCGAGACCTGAAAGTTGCGCACGCCGTAGTTGCACGCGATCATGATGAGCGTGCCGGTGACGAAGGCGATGGAGAATTTGCCTGCTTCTTCGGCGCCCACGAGTTGCGTCGACACAATGGTGAGCAGCGGAAACGCCATGCCCCACACGGCGGTGCCCAGGGTATTCCAAAGGTAGTCGCGACGGGTGGCGTGATCTTCGTACTCGGCTTCTTGCGTGGAGAACCCTCCGCCGTAGACGGCTCCGAGCAGGCGGTTCCACCAGGCATTGACCATGCGGCGGACGGGGCCGGGTTCCCGATCGTGTTCGCGCCGGCGACGGCGCGTGGCCTGGCTGCTGTCGGGTCCGCCGGCGTTGCGCTGACTCAGCTCCTGGATGCGTGCGAGCTCTTCGGCCGTGTGGGAGGCAGGGAAGAGGCCGTTCTCGATGCGGCCGCCCTGGGCCTTCGCGGCGCCGTCTTTCGATGCAGCGGGGTTGGAGATGCCGTTGCGGCGGGCGATGGCGCGGCGAATGCTATCGAGGGGCGTGATGCTCAAAGCGGGGTCCTTTCTATTGCTGCGCTCTAGTATAGTCGCGGTGGTATCCATTCGTGTTTTTGAACAGGTTGTTCAATAATTTCGGCGGCGCCATTCAGTAGTCGGCACTTAGGGACGTTCCTTATGTGCCGGCACTTTGGGAACGTCCCTAAGTGCCGGCATCCGGGGACGCTCCTTGAATGTTGCCTGTTCAAGAGTGTCCCCAATGACTAGTCGTTTAAGAACGTCCCCAATGACTGGGCCGCTTGCCTGCGATTTTTGACCGTTGGGCGGGCTTGCCGCCCTTGCCGCAAAAACGTTTTTGCATATCGGGTACAACGGGCTTTACGTGAGTAAAGTGCGCGCCGCGTCCACGTGCCGCGTTTTTAAAGGAGGCCCCATGCCTGGTGTTACCCCTGCAGAAGTTCTGTCCAATTTTGGCATTACGCTGGTCGAAGACCCCGCTGAGAACCAGCCCCGCCTGCTGGTTGACCTGCCGGCAGCCGAGCTCGTCGAGCATGCCATCCGCCGCAACGAAGGCCGCATGGCATCCAACGGCGCGCTGGTGATCGAGACGGGGGAGCGTACCGGACGTTCGCCCAACGACCGCTTTATCGTTGACACCCCCGATGTCCACGACAAGATTGCCTGGGGCGCCGTCAACCGCCCGCTGTCCATCGAAAGCTACGAGGTCATCAAAGCCGGCATCGTCGACTATCTCAACGAGCGCGATGTGTTCGTCACCCGCGGCATGGCCGGCGCCGACCGCAACCATACGCGCCGCCTGCTCGTCGCCTGCGAGCGTGCCAGCCAGGCGCTCTTCATTAAGCAGATGCTCGCCCGCCCGCTCGCCCGCGAAATCGCGCGCACCGGCGAGCCGGACTTCTGCGTGCTCGCCGCGCCGGGCTACCAATGCGACCCTGCCATCAAGGGCCTCAACTCCAGCGCCGCCGTGGTCATCAACTTCCAGGAGCGCGTGATTTTGGTCGCGGGTACCGGCTACTCCGGCGAGATCAAAAAGTCCATCTTCAGCGTTATGAACTATCTGCTGCCCGTCGAGGACGACGTGCTGCCCATGCACTGCTCGGCCAGCATGGATCCCGTCACGCACGAGACCGCCGTGTTCTTTGGCCTGTCCGGCACCGGCAAGACCACGCTTTCGGCCAATCCCACGCGCCTGCTGATCGGCGACGACGAGCACGGTTGGTCCGACATGGGTATCTTCAACATCGAGGGCGGCTGCTACGCAAAATGCGAGGGCCTGGACGCCTTCCACGAGCCCGAGATCTTCAACGCCGTCCGTTTTGGCGCCATTTGCGAAAACGTGGTGCTCGACGAGAACCGCAAGCCCAACTATGACGACATCTCGATCACGCACAACACGCGCGTGGCCTATCCCGTGGAGCACATTCCTAACGCGTGGACTAAGGGCATGGGCACCACTCCGAGTGTCGTGCTGTTCCTGACTTGCGACGCTTTTGGCGTGCTGCCGCCCATCTCACGCCTGACGGCCGATGCCGCCATGTACCACTTTGTGACGGGCTTTACGGCTAAGATTCCCGGCACCGAGGTCGGCGTCACCGAGCCCACGCCCACGTTCTCTTCGCTGTTCGGCGAGCCGTTTATGCCGCTCGACCCCATGGTTTACGCCAAGATGCTTGGCGAGCGCATTGCCGACGGCCGCACGCGCGTGTACCTGGTCAACACCGGCTGGATTGGCGGCGGCTACGGCGTGGGCCATCGCATCGAGCTTGCCTACACGCGCGCCCTGGTGGCCCGCGCCCTCGACGGTACCATCGAGGACAGCGAGTTCGTGCACGACGATATCTTTAATGTCGACATTCCCACTACGTGCCACGGTGTGCCCGACGGCATCTTGGTGCCGCGCCAGTACTGGCAGAGCACCGCGCGCTACGACGAGGCAGCACACAACCTGGCGGTGATGTTCGAGGAGAACTTCGAGAAGAAGTACTCGCACCTGCCCGAGTCCGTCAAAGCCGCAGGCCCGCACGCCCAGGTGCCCGCCGAGGCCCGTCATCGCGGCCGCGGCCTGCTGGGACTTCGTCTCTAGCATCGCCGCGAGTTCAAAACCACCACAAAGGGGACAGGCACCTTTGTGGTGGTTTTGCTCGTGTGGATGGCTCGGGTTACAATACGCTTGGCATATCGTCCCCTTCTCCGGATGGGGACAGCGTAAGCGCTCTTGTGTCGGCACCGTAGGACTTTGAAGGTGGCCGTCGTGAGGGCGCTTTTTGTTTAGGCGCCCTCACTCGGGCGCGCACGATGAAGGGAGCACGTATGAAGAGCTTTATTGCCGAGGATTCATTCTGGGAGCTGTTTCCGCAGGCAGCGGTCGGTGTTGTGGTCGTGGAGGGCATGAAGCCCACGGCTCAGATTCCTCAAGAGGACGTGGATGCGATCGCCGCGTTGCTCGACCGCGCCAATATCGATGCGGAGCGTCATCTGACCAGCGATACTATCAGCGAGAACGCACCGGTCAAAGCATGGCGCGAGGCCTACCGTCTGTTCAAGACCAAAAAGGGCGCCCGCTGCTCGATCGAGAATTTGCTCAAGCGCGTGCTCAAGGGCAAGCCGGTCGGTCATATCACACCGGCGGTGGACATCTACAATACGGTGTCGCTGACCTATGCGCTGCCTGTTGGCGGTGAGGACGTGCACGCGATTGAGGGCAATCTGCGCTTGAAGGTGACCGACGGTGGCGATGCGTTCTTGCCGCTTGGCGAGGAGGCGGACGATCCGACGCTGCCCGGCGAGCTCGCCTACATCGACGATGCGGGCGCCGTGTGCCGCTGCTGGAACTGGCGCGACGGCGTTCGCACGGCGCTGTCCGATGATTCGGCCGATGCGTTCCTGGCGATTGAGTGCGTGGAGCCCGAGCGGATGGGGGATTGCCAGGCTGCCGTTGATCGTCTCGCCGAGTTACTCGAGCGTTATCTGGGCGCTACGGTTGTCGTTAAGACGCTTGTGACCCGCGACAATCCCTGCGTGGAGCTGTAGCGACGCCAGCGCATCATGTTCGCCGGTCAAAACCACCACAAAGGTGCCTGTCCCCTTTGTGGTGGTTTTTATGTTGATGGGTCAACAAATAGGTCGTGCAGGGCTGGCGGCCGCTGGGTACGGTTAAGATGTTTACCCGTTAGCATTATGCAAGCGAAAGGCGGTCGTCTCTCATGCAGCAGAACGACGAGACACGTTTCGAGGACTTTGTCGGACTGATCAGCGGGCTCTACAAGGAGATCCAGCGCATTAAGACATCCGAGGGCGCAAGGCTGGGCCTCAAGGGCTCCGATGTTATGTGCCTTTACTATCTTGAGCGCAGCAAGGACGGCCTGACTGGCGCTGACCTGGCTCGCATGGCAGGCGTGACCCGCGCCGCCGTCTCGCGTACGCTCGCGCATCTGGAGGAGGGCGGCTACGTCGAGGTCGATGATTCGGGCGATGCCGCCGTTAAGTATCGTGCTCCGGTGCGCCTGACCGCTCTGGGTGGCGAGAGCATGAGCGAGGCCGACCGCATCATCCATGAAGTGCTCGATACCACCGGTAAGGCTATGGGTGTGGAGCAGCGCGAGCAGATGTATGCGTCGCTGCGCACGATTCTCAACACCCTGCGCGAGCTGTAGGGCCGCCAAGGCTTTTGCTTCCAATTAACAACTGCATAGTCCTGTTTGAGCGCGTATACCGTGCCGGGGCCTTGCTGTCAAAATTCCCTGCGCAGGACCTGCGCAAGAAAGGATTCGCTATGTCCGTCCGCATTATTACCGATTCCGCAAGCGATATGTCGCCGGCCGAGCACCCGGCACTGGCCGTTTTGCCGCTGTCCGTCACCTTTGGCACCGATGTGTATATGGATGGCATCGACATCGATCACCAGCGCTTTTACGAGATGCTCGTGGAGCGCGATGAGCTGCCCAAGACCGGCCAGGTCAACCCGTACGCGTTTTCGCAGGCCATCGCCGAGGTTCGTGAAGCCGGCGATGAGGCTGTGATTATTACCGTGGGCGCTAAGCTATCAGGCACCAATCAGAGTGCCCGTACCGCACTTGCCGAGGCGCCAGGTGGTGACGTGTTCGTGGTAGACAGCAACAACGTTACCCTAGGCGAGCGCGTCCTGGTCGAGTATGCGCTGCGCTTGGTGGACGAGGGCCGCAGTGCATCTCAGGTCGCGGCGGCTGTCGAGGCCGTGCGCGACCGTGTGGTGGTTATCGGCCTGCTCGAGACGCTGGAGTACCTGGTGCGCGGCGGTCGTCTGTCTGCTGCGGCCGGCGCCGTGGGCACGCTGCTCAACGTAAAGCCCGTGGTGGCTGTTGAGGACGGTCTGATCGTGCAGCTGGGCAAGGCGCGTGGTTCCAAGAACGGCCGCAACCTGCTGAACCAAAAGGTCAAAAAGGCGGGCGGCATCGACTTTTCCATGCCGCTGGCGCTCGGCTATACGGGCCTTTCGGATGCGGTGCTCAAGAAGTATATCGAGGACAGCGCGGCACTGTGGGCTGGTCACACCGAGGGCGAACTGCCCGTTCACACCATTGGCGCCACCATCGGCACCCACGTTGGCCCCGGCGCCGTAGCAGTAGCCTTCTTCCAGCCCGCCAACTAACCGACCTGCCATAAACCACCACAAAGGGGACGGACACCTTTGTGGTGGTTTATGCTTTTCCGGGTGGAAGGGAGCGAGCAATGGCGTCTGAGGGCTTTTTTGATCGGGTGTACGAGGTGGTCGAGCAGATCCCCGAGGGGATGGTCGCCACGTATGGTCAGGTGGCGCTGCTTGCCGGTCGCCCACGAAGTGCGCGGTACGTGGGGTATGCCCTGCATAGCAATCCGCGCCCCGGCGAGATTCCCTGTCACCGCGTGGTGTTTGCCGACGGCCGTATCTGTGAGGGCTTTGCCTTTGGCGGGCCCGATGCTCAACGTGAGCTTCTGCTGGGGGAGGGCGTGACGTTTACCGACCCCATGCATGTTGATCTGGCCGCCTGTCGCTGGCCTGCCGGACTCTAACAGCTCTGCCGTGGTCAAAACCACCACAAATGAACTGTCCCCTTTGTGGTGGTTTCCCGTTGCAGGTTTACCGGAGCTAACTTATGGAGAAGGTATGGCGGCGCATATTGACGCTAGAAAGTAAACCACGGTGAACTATATTGGTTTCAGCAACGGAGCAGGCAATAGGCGATGAAAAAGCCAGCCCTGTTGAGTTTGATTCGCATCCCTCCCCTCTGTGCGATTCAACGGTGTACTTCGGGAACAGGCCCGCTGGCAGCTAACTGCCGGCGGGCCTGTTCCTGTTTGTCGGGAGAGTGTGATGGATGGAGCTGAAGCGGTCCGGCTCCAAAAAAGGCGGACGCCGTAGCGCCCGCCCTAAAGCAATCGAAAGCTCAAGCCAGCAAATCGGTCTAGTACACCATGCCCATGGCGTCCTGAACCTCGGCCAGGGTCTGCTCGGCGATCTCATTGGCGCGACGGTTGCCCTCATGCAGGACGTCCTTCACATAGTCCAGATCGTTCTCGTAGCGCTGGCGACGCTCGCGGATAGGTGCGAAGTACTCGTTGACGGCCTCGGTCACGTACTTCTTGAGCTGGCCGGAGCCGCCCATGCCAATCTCCTCGGCAATCTCGACTTCGGAACGGCCGGTGCAGATGGCGGCTGTTGAAAGCAGGCCAGACACGCCGGGGCGGTTCTCGGGATCGAACGTGATCATGCGCTCGGAGTCGGTCTGGCTCTTCTTGATGCGTTTGGCCGTTTCCTCGGCGGTCATCGAGATGTTGATGGCGTTGCCGTAGCTCTTGCTCATCTTGCGACCGTCCAGGCCCGGCAGCAGCGGGGTCTCGGACAGCAGCGCGTCGACCTCGGGGAACACCTTGCCGTAGCGGTTGTTAAAGCGGCGGGCGATGGTGCGGGTGAGCTCGATATGCGGCAGCTGGTCGCGGCCGACGGGCACGACGTTGCCCTTGCAGAACAGGATGTCGCAGGCCTGATGCACCGGGTAGGTGAGCAGAAGGCCGGTGAGCTCGTGGCCCGAGGCCTCCATCTCGGCCTTGACGGTGGGGTTGCGCGCCAGCTCGGCCTCGGAGACCAGCGACAGGAACGGCAGCATGAGCTGGTTGGCGGCAGGCACGGCGGAGTGCGCGTAGATCATGGTCTTGTCGGGATCGATGCCGCAGGCAAGGTAGTCCATGACCATGTTGTACACGTTGTCCTGGATGTGCTCGGTCGTGTCGCGGTCAGTGATGACCTGGTAGTCGGCGATGAGCACGTTGGTCCTGGCGCCCATGTTCTGCAGCTCAACACGGCCCTTGAGGGTACCGAAGTAGTGGCCCAGGTGCAGACGACCGGTGGGGCGGTCGCCGGTGAGCATGGTGAACTTCTCGGGCGTTTTGGTCAGGCCCTCGCGAATGGCGTTGCTCTTTTGCAGCGCGACTTCGTAGCTGTTCTCGTTTGGCATGATTGCTCCTAACGTTCGTTCGCAGGTTTTGATGATAACGCGTTTATTGGAGGGGCGGGGCGTGAGTGGGTGAGGGACTGCCAGGGGCCGGCTTTCAAGTCCGCCGCGGCGTTCGCGCGAACGGCTGCCAACGCCTTGGCACATCCTCGGCAGCTTGCCCTAGAGCTTGTGGTGGCGCTCTTCCTTACGCTCTTCTGCCGCCTGCTCCTCCTGCTTAAAGGCGGGGTCGTCGGGGGTGACGAGCTCGTCCTCGTGCGTGCGCTTGTTGTAATGGTGGCGCAGCACGGGTTCAAACAGGTGCAGGTGCTTGGCGAAGGCAGCCGAGCCAATGGCGAGCACGGTAAAGATGAGCACACGCATGGGCACCTCGACCTGGTTAATCGCGGCGGCGCCGGCCGAAAGCATAATGCACCAGGCATAGATGAGCAGCACAGCCTGTTTTTGGTTGTAGCCTTCTTGGATCAGGCGGTGGTGGATGTGGCCCTTGTCGGCCTGCCCGATGCTAATGTGGGCGCGCTTGCGGCGCACAATGGCGCTAAACGTGTCGATGATGGGCACACCGGCAACGATGAGCGGGATGATAAGCGAGGTGAGTGCGGCGGTGCGGCTCACGTTGAGCAGCGAGATGGAGCCCAGCGCAAAGCCCAGAAGCAACGACCCCGAGTCGCCCAAGAAGATACTTGCGGGGTTGAAGTTGTAGCGCAAAAAGGCCAGACAGGCGCCAAAGAGCGCAATGGAGAGCGCGGCGGCGTCGATGCGGCCCGAGAGAACAGCCATCGAAAACATGGTGAACGATGCGATGCCGCAGATGCCCGTGGCCAAGCCGTCGAGGCCGTCGATGAGGTTAATGATGTTGGTGAATGCCACCAGATAGATCACGGTAATGGGGTAGGCGAGCCATCCGAGCATGATCTCGCCGGGAGCAAACGGGTTGACGATGACGCCGATCCGCAGGCCGCCCATGCAGGCGATAAGCGCGGCGAGGACCTGTCCGGCCAGCTTTTGCTTGGGCGTGAGCTGGAAGACGTCGTCGATGGCGCCGGTCGCAAAGATAACGGTAAAAGAAAGCGCAAGTATGGGGTAGCTGATGTGCAGACGGGGGTGGGGCACCAAAACGGGCGGCCAACCCAGGTACCAGGTGCCTAGGATTTGCACAGTGCAGGCGACGACCAGGCCCAAAAACACCGCCGTTCCGCCCAAACGCGGGATGGGCTTGGTGTTGATGCGGCGCTTAGAAGGATAGTCGACGGCGTCGAGCTTGATTGCCAGGCGCTTGACCAGGGGTACCGTGAGGAAGGTCGTGATAAAGGCCGCCGCTGCCACGCATAGGTACGGTATGTAGCTCGGGGATGAAGCCATGAATCTAAAAACCGCCAAGCGTCGAAGGAAAAGGTCAGAAGAACGCCATGCGCAAAGGGCATAGCCGAACCATAATACTCGACCAAGGGGGGTGCATGGAATTGCACGCAGCGATAATCACGCGCTTACCAGATATTGGGATGTTGTCGATGGCTTGTCGGGATGCCGGCGGGGATCCATATGGACTGTAATGGTGATTTTCGGCAAAAGAAAACCACCCCCCACGTTACGAAAATGAACCCACCTAAAACAGGTGGGTGCCCTCATCGACTGTTCCAGCGTCCTTAACAACGAAGGATACCTGTACTAGGTACGACTGTGTGGGCTCCCTAAATAAACGCGACGGTTCACCCAGTTGCTCCGCGAGGGGCGGAATACCTACATCATAAAGCGGCACTTTATCGATTCCAGTCTTGACATTACAAAAATCGTGTCGGACGATTACGGCGCCTTGGGCTCGAGCCGTCTGTGGGGTTGATCCCTTTACGTTTGAGCTGCTGAATCGTTGTTTTGGAGCATGGTTTTATGCCGACGTCGTTGACCGAACTTTTTTCGCCCGCCTGCCATTTGTGTCCGCGCCGTTGCGGTGCGGCGCGCGATGAGGGCGCGCACGGCGTCTGCGGTGCTAACGACACGCTCAAGGTGGCCCGCGCCGCGCTTCATATGTGGGAGGAGCCGCCTATCTCGGGCGAGGCCGGTTCGGGCACGATCTTCTTTAGCGGCTGCTCGCTCAAATGTATCTACTGCCAGAACCACGAGATCTCGACCGGCAATTTTGGCCTTGAGATTTCGCCTGAGCGCCTGGTCGAGATTATGCTGGAACTGCAGGACCAGGGTGCCAACAACATCAATTTGGTGACGGCGACGCACTATGCGCACCTGTTGCCTGCCGCGATTGCCGCGGCACGGGCGCGCGGACTGGTTATCCCAATCGTCTACAACACGAGTGGTTACGAGCGCGCGAGTGCCGTGGCGGCGCTGGGCGACCTGGTCGATGTGTGGCTCACCGACTTTAAATATGCCGATGCCGGGCTTGCGCAGTCGCTCTCCCATATAAAGGATTACCCGCGTGTGGCCGTGTCGGGTCTGGCCCAGATGGCGCGCGAGATCGAGCGCCGCGGGGGAGAGTTGGTGGACGAGGACGGGCTTATGAAGCGTGGCATGATCGTGCGTCACCTGGTGCTTCCGGGGCATGCAGACGATTCGTGTCGCGTGCTGGACCTGGTGTGGCAGACGGTGGGCGACGTGCCGATCTCGGTTATGAACCAGTACACGCCCAATGCGCTCATGCGCGAGCAGGGCGGCGACCTGGCACGCGCCGTGACGCGTGAGGAGTACGAGCAGGTGCTCGACCATGCCGACGACCTGGGTTTTACGACGATGTTCTGGCAAGAGGGCGGCGCGGTAGACGAGAGCTTCACCCCCGCCTTCGACACCACCGGCGTCCTCACCAGCGCAAAGTAGAGCGCACGCTGATGATTTTTCTGGGACGGGGATTAAAAAATCATCGAGAGGATCGCCTGTTCGAAAAGTTGTCAAAATAGCCGCGTCCCAAAAAGACTGGTTATTGGGCGTTGACAGTTGGCGAGCCGTAGGTAAAATATCGACTTGTCCTGGGGACGTAGCTCAGTTGGGAGAGCGCTGCCGTCGCATGGCAGAGGCCGAGGGTTCGACTCCCTTCGTCTCCACCCATGGATTTGATAAGCCGCTGACATTGTGTCGGCGGCTTTTTTTAAAAGAAAGGGCTATATCATGGCCGAGCTTGAGTCCCAACCATTGTCCGACGAGGAGCGCGCCGAGTTGGAAGAGCTCCGCGCTGAGAAGGCCCGCCGCGAGGCTCGGGAAGAGGCCCGTCGCGAGCGTGAGGAGCTGGCTGCCCTGCGTGCCGAGCGTGCGAAGGCCGAGGAGGCCGCCGCGAACGCCGCATCCGCATCGGCGCCCGCGCCCGCACCCAAGCCCGCTGCTGCGAAGCCTGCACCTGCCGCGCCCAAACCTCAGCCTAAAAAGGCCGCCCGTCCCAAGTCCGTCGAGCCCAAGCCGAGCCGTGACGAGATGACCTTTGCCCAGCGCATGGTTACCTCCAAGGAGCCTATGGGCGAGAACGAGATCCCTGGCATGGCGCCGGCTCAAAAAATCATCATCGTGCTCGCCCTCATCGCGTTTATCGTCTTTATGGTTTACACGATCACGGGCAGCATGGGCCTGCACTAACCTGTTCGCGCCGGGCTCCATGCCCGCACGTCCGCCTCGCCCAACCCTCAACCTCTGCACAACACATCCGAAAGGTCGCCCCATGGCTTTGACCGACATCTCGCATCCCACCGACATCGCAATGCTCACCGATCTGTACGAGCTCACTATGGCCCAGGGCCTGTGGGAGAGCGGCAAGGCCAATGAGCAGGGTTGTTTTACCGCGTTTTACCGCGACCATCCCTTTGGCAGCGCCTATGCCGTCATGTGCGGCACCGCCGAGCTGCCCGAGCTCGTCGAGAACCTGCGCTTTACGCCCGAGGATATCGACTACCTCGCCTCGCTTGAGGCCCCTGCCGGCGGCGCGATGTTCAAGTCCGCATTCCTCGACTACCTGCGCGATTTTCGTGCGCATGTAAATATCGACGCCGTCCCCGAGGGCGAGCTCGTCTTTCCGCGCGAGCCCATGGTGCGCGTCACCGGTCCTGCGCTCGAGTGCCAGCTGCTTGAGACGGCGCTGCTCAACATTGTCGGGTTCCAGACGCTTGTCGCCACCAAGACGGCGCGCGTGGTGCTCGCCGCCGACGGTCGCCCCGTGGCGGAGTTTGGCCTGCGCCGCGCCCAGGGTCCCGATGGCGGCCTGGCCGTTGCGCGCGCGAGCTACGTTGCCGGCTGCTCCTCTACGTCCAATGTGCTCGCCGGCCGCCGCTACGGTATTCCCGTCTTTGGCACGCATGCGCACAGCTGGGTGATGAGCTTCGATTCCGAGCTCGAGGCCTTCCGCGCCTTTGCCAAGTCGAGCCCCAAGAACTGCACGCTGCTCATCGACACCTATGACGTGCGCGAGGGCTGCGAGCATGCCATTACGGTTGCCAAGGAGATGGAGGCGGCGGGCGAGCGCCTGTCGGCTATTCGCATTGACTCGGGCGACCTCGCCAAGCTCTCCAAGTATGTTCGCGGCCGTTTCGATGCCGAGGGCCTGCCCTATGTGGGGATCTCGGTTTCCAACGATCTTGACGAGTACACGATTCAGTCGCTGCTGGACCAGGGCGCGCCCATCGATAGCTTTGGCGTGGGTACCAAGCTCGCGACCTGCTATGACCAGCCGGCGCTGGGCGGCGTGTACAAGCTTTCCGCCCGCCGTGCGAGCGAGACAGATCCATGGACGCCGGTGGTCAAGCTCTCCGAGCAGCCCTATAAGCGCACGATCCCGGGTGTGCAACGCGTGCGCCGTTATTACGACGGCTTTGGCGGCCCAGTCTGCGACATGATCTACGACGAGGACCATCTGGCGGGGGAGGGCGCCGCGCGCGGCAATACCCTCGTGGCCGTGAATGATGCCGCCCTGGTGACCGACGTGTCCGAACTTGAGTATCGCGAGCTGCTGGTGCCGATCGTGCGCGATGGCAGCGCAGTGGCTCCGCGTGAGAGCATCCAGGACGCGCGCGAGCGCTGTGCTTGGGCGCTCGATCATCTGGACGCAGCTTTCAAGCGCTTCCTGTACCCGCAGACCTATGTGGTGGGCATGGAGCAGGGCCTGGCTCAGATGCGCGACGAGCTCGTGCGCAAGAACATGGCCGCGGCTTCGGCCTTCCCCTGGGCAAAATGATCCGAAGGGGACGGAGGAAAACGGATCATTTTCGTCCGTCCCGCACCGGGTGCCCCGGCTGCTCCAGCTCGCCCGCCTGCTCAACACTCGATTGGTTTGACGTATGACGACTTCTTATAAAACGATGGTGGTAAAGATCGGCTCGTCCACGGTGGTGGGCGCCGACGGCAAGGTCAACCGCGCCTTTATCGGCGGGCTTGCCGATCAGGCCGCAGCGCTGCGCAAGCTCGGCTGGCGTCTGGTCGTGGTGAGCTCGGGCGCTATCGCCTGTGGCTATCCCGTGCTGGGCTTCGACCGTAAGCCGGTCGGCGACCTGCCGAGCCTGCAGGCCTGCGCTTCGGCCGGCCAGTGCATCATCTCGTCGGCCTACGACGAGGAGTTTCATGCGCGCGACCTGCTCACCTCGCTCGTGCTGCTCACGCGTCACGACACGGCGCGCCGTACGTCCTACCTGCACGCGCGCGACGCCCTGCTGCGCCTGGTGGAGCTTGGCGTGGTGCCGGTCGTCAACGAGAACGATACCGTTACTGTCGATGAGATCAAGTTTGGCGACAACGACACACTGGCGGCGCTTGTGAGCTGCCTGGTTTCTGCCGATCTGTGCGTGACGCTCTCGGACATCGATGGTCTCTATACTGCCAATCCGCATGAGGACCCCACGGCCGAGTTTGTTCCTGTCGTGCATAAGATCGATGCCAAGATTATTGCCTCGGCGGGCGATTCTTCCACATCGGTGGGAACGGGCGGCATGATTACCAAGATCCGCGCGAGCCGCATCCTGATGACGGCGGGCATTCAGAGCGTGATTTGCTCAGGCGAGGAGCCCGATGCGCTCGTGCGCCTCGCCCGCGGCGAGAGCGTGGGCACGCTGTTCGATCCGCCGGCGGAGCGTCTGGACATCGCACCCCGCAAGCTGTGGATCGCACTGGGCGACAAGGCGCATGGCTCGGTGACGGTCGATGATGGTGCTGCGAAGGCGCTGGTTAGCCGTGGCTCTTCCTTGCTTGCGGTGGGTATTCGCGAGGTCGATGGCCAGTTTGCCGAGGGCGATGTGCTCGATGTGTGCGATCCGAGCGGTATGGTCGTCGCCCGCGGTATCGCCGAGGCCGATTCGGACGTGCTGGAGCTTGCTGCCGGCCGCCGCCAGGACCAGATCGCCAGCAACCGCCTGCTCGCTAACTTGGCCGAGAAGCCGGCGATACACAGGGATAACCTAATCGTCTTCGCTTAACCAATTGACGCTGCAAACGCCCCTAAGCGGCAATCTGACGTTCAATCGTCGGGCATGACCAGAAGGTCAATGCCCTCCTCTTTCACGTCACCTTGCTCGCTTAGGGGCGTTTTCGCTTTCCGTTCTCTACCTGCGATGGCCGTAACGCCGGCATATCGTAAGTTGCGGTGAAATAGGGATGGTTTGGCGGCTTTAAAGCCTTTAACAGTCCTTATTTCACCGCAACTCGTTGAGGCGGCGGGGTCCCACTGCCGGCACTTGGGGACGTTCCTTTTGTGCCGGCACTTTGGGACACTCCTTAGCTAGAAGATCCGGCGCAGGTCTCCGCGGTTGAGCGCTTCGTCGAAGAGGTGCTTGAACACCGCGCTGCCGTGCAGGCCGTCGTGCTCGAACTCGTTGGTCACCCAGGCATGCGAGTTGCCCACGCGGCTGAGCGTATCGAGCTGCATGCCCGAATCGACGTACATATCGTCGAAATACACCGCGGCCTGGAGTGGCACCTCGTTGCAGGCTAGGCGCTGCGGGTCGTAGATCTTGTCCCAGCTGGTGTCTTCCATCAGCAGGTCCATGGCGGGCTTAAACGGCATAAGCTCGGGCATCTGCTCAAACATCCACGGGAACATGGCCTCGCCGGTAAACATGAGCGGGCGCGCGAGTGTGTCGAACTCGGCACGATGGGCCTTCTCCTCTGCTGCGGCCCAGCGAATGGGCATGGTGTCGCCGTCGGCGTAGATAAACTCCTGCAGCGTCCAGTACAGCGGGTTTGTACGCGTGTTGGTGCGCTCGAAGGCGCGCATCAAAAAGCTGTCGGATACCGAGGAGCCGCAGCTAAGCGTACCGTCGCCAGTAACAAACGCGTGATCGATAATCCAATGCATGCGCTCAAAGCTCGGCTTCATGCCAAAGTCGCTGCCCATGAGCTGTAGGCGCTCGACCGTCATCGGCGAGCCGTCGGGCAGCACGGGCTTCTGGGCCTCGAGCGCATCGGCCAGGGCTGCCACGCGGTCGACGTCAGCGGGGTAGCGGTCATAATACTGCTGCGTCTTGGCGGCCATGCGCGGGAAGGTGTGCGCGTAGACCTCGCTTGCGCTCGCTGGCACGTGTGGAATGCCGCCGCAGGTAAAGCTTGCCGCCACGCCTTCGGGGAAGAGCGACAGATAGCTCAACGTCAAAAAGCCGCCGTAGCTCTGGCCGAGCGTGACCCAGGGCTTGCCGCCAAAGCCCACCAGACGCAGGTACTCAAAATCGCGCACGATGGAGCTGGCGAGGTGGCGCTTGAGGAAGTCGGCCTGCGAGCGTGCTGTATCGGCGCCGGCGGCCGTTGCGCGATCACCCAGTGCCTTGATCGTGCGTCCGTCCACGCAGCTACTGCGTCCGGTGCCGCGCTGGTCGGGAAGGACCACACGGAAGTGCTTGACGGCCTCCTCGATCCAGCCGTCGCTTGTAGGCGACAGCGGACGCGGGCTCTCGCCGCCGGGGCCGCCCTGCAAAAACAGGAGCAGCGGCAGATCGTCGTTGATGCGGTCGGGCGCGCAAACCACGCGGTAGAAGAGCTTGATGCTCTCGGGCGCGCCGGCGATTGGTGCCGGCATAGCGCCGCGGCGCATGGTGCTGCCGACGGCCAGGAGCATCGGCTCCAGGCCGCGCCAGTCAAGGGGGACGTCGATGCTGTGGTCCTCGACGTAAAGGCCGGGGACGTGGTACGAAGTGATGAGGGCCATGTGAGTCTTCCGTTCGTTGCGGTGTTTCGGGTTGACCAATTCTACCGCCGCGGGCGAGGCCATGCGCAAATCGGCTACCATGGTTGCAAACTTCTAGGAGAAAGGGCCGCCCATGTCGGTCGATATAGCCACGTATGTCCACGATCTTGCCGTTGCCGCCAAGGCAGCGTCGGCCTCGCTTGCCACGGCGAGCGATGAGCAGCGCCAGGAGGCCGTGCGCGCCATGGCCGCAGCACTGCGCAACGGTGTCGACTCCATCGTCGCCGCCAACGAGCTCGATATGTCCGCCGCGCGCGATGCGGGCACTTCGGCCGGTCTGCTCGACCGTCTGCTGCTGACGCCTGAGCGCGTCGAGGGCATGGCCGCCGGTTTGGAGAAGCTCGCCGAGCTGCCCGATCCCGTCGGCCGCGTGCTCGACCACCGCGTGCTTGCGAGCGGTGTGGACCTGACCCGCGTGAGCGTGCCGTTGGGCCTGGTCGCCATGGTCTACGAGGCGCGCCCCAACGTGACGGCCGACGCCGCAGGCATCTGCATCCGTACCGGCAACGCCTGCATTCTACGCGGCGGCTCGCTGGCCTATCACTCGTGTGCCATGATCGCCGAGCTGCTGGCCGATGCGCTCGAGGCCAAGGGCTTCCCGCGCGAGGCCGTGTCGATGATCGAGTCCACCGACCGCGAGGCCACTGGCGAGCTCATGAAGCTCCGCGGTATCGTCGACGTACTCATTCCGCGCGGCGGTGCAGGCCTGATCCAGCGCTGCGTGCGCGAGTCGCTTGTGCCGGTGATCGAGACGGGCACGGGCAACTGCCACATCTACGTGCATGAATCCGCCGACTTTGATAAGGCGCTCAACATTATCGTCAATGCCAAGACCCAGCGCGTAGGCGTGTGCAATGCCGCCGAGTCGCTGCTGGTCGACCGTGCCGTTGCTGATCGCTTCCTGCCCGCAGTCGTTGCCGTGCTGCACGACCACGGCGTACTGATTCACGGCGACGAGGCCACGTGCGCCGCATGCGCCGACGCTGGGCTTGCCGAGGGCGACAACTACGTCGCCGCGACTGAGGAGGACTGGGGTCGCGAGTACCTGGCGCTCGAGATGAGCGTGAAGGTCGTGGCAAACGAGGACGAGGCCATCGCACACATCAACCGCTACGGCACGATGCACTCCGAGGCCATCGTTGCCGAGGACACGGATGCTTGCGAGCGCTTCCTGGATGCGGTCGATGCCTCGGCCGTGTACGCCAACGCCAGCACGCGCTTCACCGACGGCGGCGAGTTTGGCCTGGGCGCCGAGATCGGCATCTCGACCCAAAAGCTCCACGCCCGTGGCCCCTTTGCCGCCGAGGCCCTCACCACCTACAAATACAAGCTCCGCGGCACCGGCCAGGTCCGCCCCTAAACCTACCAAAAAGGGACAGGTTAATTTTGGCAGGTTTTATCTGCGGTTTTGCCGGGCGACACGTTCGCCCGGCTTTTTTCTCCGCATAACTTTTTTGCCTTTCGGCTTGAGCCGCGGCGATATACGATAGTGACACCGTGTCCTAACATTGACTCACCTGGAGGTATTGCCATGTCCCAGACGCTTTCCGCCGGAATCACCCGCGACCGCGCGTTTGAACTGCTTAACGAGCACAACAAAGACCCGTTCCACATCACCCATGGCGAGACGGTCGAGGGCACCATGCGCTACTTTGCGCGCGAGTTCGACCCCGAGAACGAGGAGTTTTGGGGCATCGTCGGCCTGCTGCACGACTTGGATTGGGAGGAGCATGAGGACGACCCCATGAACCACACCATCTATGCTGCCGAGATTCTTAAGGGCGAAGGTGCGTCTCCCGAGCTCATTCGCGCCATCCAGACGCACACGTCGGACTTCAACACCTCGCTGCCCAAACCCGAGCTGCAGATGGAAAAGATCCTGTTTGCCTGCGATGAGCTCACCGGCCTGATCGGCGCCGCCGTCATCATGCGCCCGAGCAAGAGCGTTATGGACTTTACGACCAAGTCGCTCAAGAAGAAGTTCAAGGACAAGCGCTTTGCCGCCGGCTGCTCGCGCGACGTGATTTCGCAGGGCGCCAAGATGCTCGGCTGGGAGCTCCCCGAGCTCTTTGACCGCACCATCGCAGCCATGCAGTCCTTCGCGCCCGACCGCGACACCTTCCAGGCCTAACCTGCCAAAAAGGGACAGGTTTATTTTGGTAGGTTTTATCTGGGAAAACGCTTCCGTTGGATGCTATTCAGCGGAAGCGTTTTCTGTTTGACATGGTGACGCTGGCGAATGGCGGCGCCTCGCGGCAGACAGCTGCGCTTCGCCGTATCCGTAACTCGGCAAACGCGACGCTACGACGCGTTCTTGATAATCCATGTTCCCAGTCCGGTCAGCAGCTGAACCTGCTTAATCGTTAGCCCTTGTTTTCGAAGCGCGAGAATCGCCTCATTGCGAAGTGGCTTGGAGGCGGATTTGAGTTCCGTCGGAGCACATCCTGCGACACTCTGCACGATTGCCGTGCCAAATTCGCATAGATCTTCCTCGCGAACCTTGGCTGTTGCGCTGGGGCGATAGGGAAGCGACGGCGTACTTTCCATGAGCCGAAGGTATGAGCGAGGTGTTGGGAATATAACACCGACAACGCTGCCGGTAACATGCGGCCGTGACCTGGCACTCATGAGATACTCGCGATGGCTGCTCCAGGGATATTCGTCGTATGCTGCCAGTCCCGCTTTTTGTGGATTCAAATGAATGTATCGAATTGCCTCGAGTAAATATACTTCTGACTTAATGGGCGAATCCCAAAACCGCTCCTGAAACACGTGGCCGATATGCCCCGTCCGCGCATTGTACCTGCCCGCATACGATACGGCTATCGCATGCATCGCGTCGCTCTTGCGGTCATCCGGATCGTCGATGAGCAGATGAATGTGGTTTCCCATAAGGCACCAAGCGATAAGCTCGATATTGTGTTTGGGGAGGATCGCATCGAGGATCTGAAGCATGGCGATTCGATCCTCGGCATCGTCAAACAGCAATTGCCCTCCGTTTCCACGCAACGTGATGTGGAAATAACCGGTTGGTGACTTTGAACGAGGTTTTCTCGGCATGGCCCCTCCTTTAGCTTGGATGGGCTGAAGATACCTCATTCGGAGGCTTCGGCTGTCGAGATTCAGTTCACCGACTATAGCTGCTACCTGCCGAAATGTTATTGCGTTTTCAAATTGATGCTTTTTAATGGTAATTGAGCAAGACGGGCGCGCTTGTTGCGGATACGGGCGTTTGTTGCGTCGATCTGGACGGCCCTCGCGTGATGTCATCGCAAATGGGCTTCACACATTTCTACGGATATAGAAAAATGGCCGGGCGCTCACAAACAAAACGGAGCACCCGGCCATTTACTGATTGTTTGTTGACGTTTGGCCAGATAAAACCTGCCAAAATAAACCTGTCCCTTTTTGGCAGGTTAGTTGAGGGCGGCTTGGGCTAGGCGGGCTTCGGCGGCCTCCTCGGTGACGCCAAGGGCCACGGCGAACTCCTCGATGGAGCGGCGTTTGGCTTCCTTGAGTACGCGCATGTAGTAGGAGCTGGGTTTTTTATCAGCTTCCTCGGCCTGGCGAATGCGGTGCATCATGGTCTTTGCCACGCGGACCGTCTCGGGCGCGCCCAGCTTGAGCTGCTGCTTAAAGTGTGTCTCCTCAAGTGAGCTGTTGCGCTCGGTAAAGGTGTCGCACTCCAGCTCGTCATAGTGGCTCAGCAGGTGCTCGGCATCTTGCTGAGAGATGGCGGCGTGCAGACGGTCGGCCTGCGCCACGGGGTACATGAGGATCGTCTGCGCATGTCCCTGCTTGGTCTCGAGCAGCAGCATGGGCTGCGGTGTGTCGTCCCTAAAACCGACGACGGTGCAGACTCCCTGGCCCGGATGAATGACGTGTTGACCGATTGAGAACATGCTACCTCCAACTTATACGAATTTACGTATGTCTAGAATAACACGCTGACGTGCGCAAACCCGTACTTTATGCAGGAAAAGCACACAACTCTGATAGGTAAGAGTATTCGATAACAGACGCAGCTCATTCACACCTTTATGCATTTTCAACGCCTGCATAATCTGCAGGCAGACCGGCATCTTTGAGTGACTCCATACAAGCTGTAGTCATTTTTGTGCATATGCAATATCTATTAGCTTTACCCTGCGACAGTGTGCGTCGCTTGTGATAGAGTGCTACAAACTCTGGCTTTTGCCCTACGAGTGACCAAGAGCTCGGGGGCTTTAACACAAGGAGGATCTATGCCCGAGAAGATTGAAGAGCTGGTACGCGCTGCGCTTGCTGCGGCCCAGGAGGCCGGCGACCTTTCCGCATTTGAACTTGACGATTGCGCCATCGAGCGACCGGCTGACACTTCTCATGGCGAGTGGACCTCCACCATGGCCCTGAAGTCCGCCAAGCTGGCCCACTGCGCCCCGCGCAAGATTGCCGAGGCCGTCGTTGCCCATATGCCCGAGGATCCCGCAATCGAGAAGGTCGAGATCGCCGGTCCTGGCTTCATCAACTTCTACCTCTCCGTTGCCGTCAAGAATGCCATCTTTGGCGAGGCCCGCGAGAAGGGTATGGACTTCGCTAAGTCCAACGTCGGTGGTGGCCTGAAGACTCAGGTCGAGTTCGTCTCCGCCAACCCCGTCGGCCCCATGCACATCGGTCATGGCCGCTGGGCCGCGCTGGGCGACTCCCTCTGCCGCGTTATGGACCACGCCGGTTACGACATCCAGCGTGAGTTCTACATCAACGACCACGGCTCTCAGATGAACACCTTCGGCAACTCCATCAGCACGCGCTATATGCAGCTTGCCGACATCATCGCCAAGCAGGGCGTGGATATCGACGAGGCTCACAAGCTGCTGATCGCCGACCGCGATGCCTTTGTCGCCGACGAGAACGACGAGCACCCCGAGACCCATCCGTATCAGGACAACTTTGCCGAGACTCTGGGCAAGGACTCCTACGGCGGCGACTATATCATCGACGAGGCTGCCGAGTTCTGGCGCACCGACGGCGACAAGTGGGTCGAGGCCGATCCGCAGGAGCGCATGGAGAGCTTCCGTGAGCGCGGCTACGTGAAGATGGTCGACAACATGCGCGACCTCTGCCACGCCGTTAACTGCGACTTCGACCGCTGGTACTCCGAGCGCTCGCTGTACGTGAAGGACACCGAGGGCGAGACCGCCGGCACTTCCGCCGTCGACCGCGCTTTTGAGAAGCTCGACAAGATGGGCTACCTCTACACCAAGGACGGCGCCCTGTGGTTCCGCTCCACCGATCTGGGCGACGACAAGGACCGCGTCCTGATCAAGTCCGACGGCGAGTACACCTACTTCGCCTCCGACGTCGCCTATCACTGGGACAAGTTCCAGCGCGTCGATCACGTCATCGACATTTGGGGTGCCGACCACCACGGCTACATCGAGCGCGTCCGCTGCGTCTGCGACGCTCTTGGTTATCCCGGCAAGTTCGAGGTTCTGCTGGGCCAGCTCGTCAACCTGCTGCGCAACGGCAAGCCCGTCCGTATGTCCAAGCGCAAGGGCACCATGGTGACCCTGCAGGAGCTCGTCGACGAGGTCGGCTCCGATGCCGCTCGCTACACGCTCATCTCCAAGAGCTCCAACCAGATGGTCGACTTCGACATCGAGGCCGTTAAGAAGCGCGACAACTCCAACCCGGTCTATTACGTGCAGTATGCTCACGCCCGCGTGTGCTCCATCCTGCGCCGTGCCGCCGACGTAACGCCTGAGCAGGCCGACGAGATGGGCATGAAGGCCGTTGCCGCCAAGGCCATCGGTGAGAACGTCGATTACTCGCTGCTGACCGACCCGACCGAGCTCGCCCTTTCGCGCAAGCTCAACGAGCTCA
Source organism: uncultured Collinsella sp. (assembly GCA_959020715.1). GTDB lineage: Bacteria > Actinomycetota > Coriobacteriia > Coriobacteriales > Coriobacteriaceae > Collinsella. Next base: position 64,704 of record CAUESV010000011.1, read on the forward strand.
CCGACCTGATCGCCAGCTGCGCTCGCGATCGCGCTCCGTTCCGTCTGACCCACTTTGCCGAGGAACTCGCCGGTGACTTCCACAGCTTCTACGCTGCCTGCCAGGTGCTGCCGAGCGAGGGTCGTCCCGTCGACCCCGAGCTTTCGCGTGCCCGTCTGGCCGCTTGCGACGCTGTCCGCGTGACGCTCGCCCTGGTGCTCACCCTCGTTGGCGTTTCCGCGCCCGAGCAGATGTAATCTGCGGGTCATTTGACCGTGTAGGTTTGGTTTAACTGAGCCCTATAAGCCCGATCTCCTACGGAGGTCGGGCTTTTTTCGCAAACGCCGACGTATTGATGAATTTGGAACTGCTGGAAATGCGAAACTATGCCGGTTTACTACGATGAATTGAGGAATTCTAACCACGCCGGCTTTTTGCTAAAAAGTGCAAGGCATCTACCTGCGGTTTTAGTTCAACAAGTTTCGGAGTGGTCGCGGTTGAGCGATTCATCGTAGTAAACCGCCATAGTTTTGGCGGAGGCAGTCAGATTTGTGGGTGGCAAACAAAGAGTGTCCCTTTTGACTAGTCGTTTAAGAACGTCCCCCCAATGACTAAGTTGCAGGTGGCGGCGGTTGTGTTACACTAACGCTGCGTAGTTGACGCAATCATCTCGATACAGATCAATGATGTCCGTCGTTTTGAACGGAACTAGACTGTTTAGCCGCCCTGAAGGTTTATGCAGGGAGCATGTGATCACAGGGCTTGAAAAGAAAGTTGAGCAAACACTGTGTCTGATCAACAGCAAGAAAACGAAGTAACGACGACGCAGGCCGCTCCCGCTGCACCGGTTGCGTCGGACCAGGTCGCGGCGCCCGCGCAAGCCTCGGCTCCTGAGACGCCTAAGGCTGCTTCGACGCCTATGCCTGTAGCGGCTGAGAAGGCCGTGCCTGCAACTGGTGAGGAGGCTGCTCCGGCAAAGCCCAAGCGCACGCGCCGCACGGCCAAGCCTGCCGCTGACGGCGAGGAGGTCACCAAGCCAAAGCGCCGTACCACGCGCACGACGCGCGCCGGGCTCACCGTTGCAGCTGACTCCTCGGCGCCGATTTCCGATGAGGTCGCGCAGGCACGTGCGTTGGCGCAGATTAGCGAGGCTCAGGTGGTGCGCGCCCGCCGTCGTGCTGCCGAGCGCGAGGCCGCGGCTCTGACCGAGCTTGCAGCTCCGTCTGTGCCCGAGACGCCTGCCGCCACCGAGACTCCTGTCGCCGACCAGCCGACCGAGAAGCCGGTACCGCGTACACGCCGTCGCACGGCTGCTAAGGCCGAGCAGGTTGCTGAACAGGTAACCCCCGAGCTCACTGAGGCTTCGGTCCGTTCCGCGGCAGGGGAGGGCACATCGCCTGTTGAGCCCGCTGCGCCTGTCGAGGCCAGCGAAGTTTCCGTTGTCGATCCGGCTTTGCGCCCGCACCGTCGCGGTCGCAAGCCCAAGGCCTTTGTCGAGGCCGAGAAGGCCGCAGCCGCAGCCGCCGCCGCTCGGGATGCTGCGGCGACTGCCAAGTCCTCAACTGCTGCCGATGCACCCGTCCAGGATGCCACGACTTCCGAGGCCGTTTCTGCCGATGCCGAGCCCGCCGACGTCCGTCCCGGTCGCAGCCGTCGCACTGCTGCTAAGCGCACGTCCAAGGCTAAGGCTGCCAAGAAGGGTGCGTCCGAGGATTCCGCCGAGACGACCGCCGATGCATCGACTAATGCCGTCGAGCCCCAGGACGTCGAACAGCCTGCATCCGAGAAGCCCAAGCGCGGTCGCAAGAAGTCCGTTAAGGCCAAGGCCGCCGAGCAGCATGCTGATGTCGAAGCGCAGGTTGATTCTGGCGCCGAGGCCAATGACGCCGCTGCGGCCAATGTTGACACCACCGCAACCGATGGTGCCGCCCCCGCCGAGGGCGAAGACGGCGCTCGCCCCAACCGTCGCCAGCACAAGCGCAACGAGGAGCGCAACGAGCGCAAGGACGAGCGCAACAACGACCGTCGCAACCGCCAGCGCGATCGCAAGCAACGCAACAAGGAGCGTAATGCCGCTCCCACCGAGCCCACGCTTTCGCGCGAGGAGCTCGCTGCCATGAAGGTCGCCGAACTTCGCGAGAAGGCCAAGGAGTTCGAGATCGAGACGACCGGCAAGAAGAAAGCCGAGCTCGTCGAGGAGATCTACGTCACCGCCGCGAAGGCCGAGGGCTTCCGCGACATCAAGGGCATTCTGCAGATTCGCCCGGACAGCTCCGGCATCATCCACGCCCATGGCTACATGAAGTCCAACGACGACGCCTTCGTGCCCGCCTACCTCATCCGCTCCGCGCGCCTGCGCACGGGCGACGTCATCGAGGGCTCGCTGCGTCCTTCGCGCGGCGGCGACAAGCGCGCCGGCCTCGCCAAAATCACGACCGTCAACGGTCTGGACCCCGAGCAGATTCGCAACCGTCCCAAGTTCGGCGACCTCACCCCGGTCTATCCCAATGAGCCGCTGCGCATGGAGCACGGCAAGGATTCCATCACCGGTCGCGCCATCGACATCGTGTCGCCGATTGGCAAGGGCCAGCGCGGCCTGATCGTGTCCCCGCCCAAGGCCGGCAAGACCACGATCCTCAAGAAGATCTGCCAGTCCATCTCGATTAACAACCCCGAGGTGCACCTCATCTGCCTGCTCGTCGACGAGCGCCCCGAAGAGGTCACCGATATGCAGCGTTCCATCAAGGGTGAGGTTGTGGCGTCGACCTTCGATATGCCTGCCGACAACCACACCCGCGTGGCTGAGCTCGTCATCGAGCGCGCCAAGCGCATTGTTGAGCTGGGTGGCGACGTCGTGGTGGTGCTCGACTCCATCACGCGCCTCGCCCGCGCTTACAACTTGGCGGCGCCCGCCTCGGGCCGCATCCTTTCGGGCGGCGTCGATTCGGCGGCCCTGTATCCGCCCAAGCGCTTCCTGGGTGCAGCCCGCAATATCGAGAACGGTGGCTCGCTCACCATCCTGGCCTCTGCCCTCATCGACACCGGTTCCAAGATGGACGAGGTCATCTTTGAGGAGTTCAAAGGCACCGGCAACATGGAGCTTAAGCTCGACCGCGACCTGGCCGACCGCCGCATCTTCCCGGCTATCGACCCCGTTGCCTCCGGTACGCGTAACGAGGACCTGTTGGTCGACGAGCAGATGCGTCCGTTTGTCTTTGGTCTGCGTCGCATTCTTGCCGGCATGAACAATACCGAGCGTGCGGCGGCGTCGTTTATCAAGGGTCTGAAGGGCACCAACACCAACCAGGAGTTCCTGGTGCGTTCGGCCAAAAAACACAGCGACTACGAGCAGACGTTCTAGGTTGTCATCCGCGCGCAGCGATAGTCATCAATGCGATAAAGGGTCGGGGCTTTGAGCCTCGGCCCTTTTCCATAACGCCGCTCCGCGCTTATTTTTGACTGTAAGACCGACGAACAGCAGGTTTCCCGTTTCAATCCGACATCGTCGCTTGCAATCGGCAGGGCGGTTTCGCATAATAGCTTTTAAGCTTCGCGACGGAAAACGCAGATGAAACGAACCATATACCGTTGCTTTGGGGCATAGCCCCGCTTCATCTTCTCTCGCGCAGCCAACTGAATGATGCGATTTGGGTGCTGGAAGATGGGGAGAGCTCATGGCTTCTTCTGATGCAACACAACGAGCAGTCCTTGCCGGACTTTCGTGCGGGATCGGCCTTGCCGCTCCCGTGGTTATGTATGCCGCGACGCTGCCGTTTTCGTCGGTGAACGAGACGGTCGTGGCGGGTGCAGTTCCCTTCGCCGTGGGCGCGGTGGCGGGCGTGGGTATCTATGCCGCCTCGCTGGGTATCTCCGAGTATCGTGCGCAGCGTGAAGAGCGTCTGTTCCAGCCCGATGCCATGGGCGGTGCCGCCAATCTCAATCAGCATCAAAGCGAGTTCAAGACCGCCTCGATTCCAGCTCAGCAACAGGATGCGATTCCGTACGCTGCGGCTTCTGCTTCTCAGGCTCAGTCGGAGCAGTCTACCTCGGCATTCCTTTCCGGCCTGACTGGTGCGTTCCAGCGCCGTCATGCCGACGATGGTGTTCCTACCATTGCTCGTGCCGCAGATGCTATGGACGAGGCCGAGGCTTGGTCCATGATCGACAGCATGCTCGACGACGATTCGCCGGTTAGCTGCGACCCTGCGCGCTCGCGCGACGTCTATCAAGTCGCCATCGACGAGCTCGCCAACGGCGGGCAGACCGGCTCCTCCAATCGCGACGACATCGCCGCCGCGGCGCGTGCCGTGTCGGGCTCCCAGGCCGCCCCTGCGGGCAGCACGGCGGCTTTTGTGGCACTCGTTGCCAACGCGGCAGCCAATAACGCCTACAGCGCTACCTCGGCGGACGCGAACGTTTCTGCCGATAATTCGTACGTTGATGAAGCCATGACCGCGGACGAGGAGGCCGTTGCCGCCCGCCGTGCCGCCGAAAGCTCGCTTTGGGGCGCTCCTGCCCAGCAGCAGGCAGCTGAGGCTGCGCCGTACAACGCAAACCTCGCCAGCATGCCTATCATTTCCGGTGCCGCGGACATCGATCTCGATGACCTCGATGAGCCTGCAGCCATCACCGCATCGATTGATGCCCAAGATCGCATCGACACCGGCGACCTTCCGGACGCCTCGCTCGAGGTTGATGTCCCCGTGGCCGATTACTCGGGCCACGAGGACATGTGGGCCGCCGCCACCGCGATTCTGGATGAGATTGACGAGCCTGCTCCTGTTGCAGCCCCCGCTCCCGTCGCTGCCTCTCAGCCTGCTGCCCCCGCCTATGTCGGCCGTCACAGCGCTGTGTTCCCCGAGGATACCGTCCGTATCTCGCGCGAGAGCATCGAGCGAGCCGAGGCTATTGCCGCCGGCATTATGGAAAATCGTCGTCACGAGCGCGTCAATCAGATCCTCGAGGAAGAGATCGAGCGCCTGCAGTCCTCTACCGCCAAGCGTACGGGCCGTGCCTATCTGAGCGTTATCGAGGGCGGTACCGCCAGCTTCGCGCCGCTCCGCGCGGAGGCATAACTTCTGCATGGTTAAGATCAATCGAAACTGGGCGGTCGTGACCTGCCTGATGGCGCTCTTGATCTGGGGCAATTCGCTGGTTCCCGGCTCGGGGTCGGGCTCGCTGAGCCTAACGGTTATGGAAGCTATTCGCTGTTTCTTGCACGGTGTGGGACTTCCATATGAATGGGTGACCAACTTTGTTGTTCGCAAGTGCGCGCATTTTTCCGAGTATATGGTGCTCGGCATCCTGGCAACGCACGCCTTTGATTTTGAGGGCCGGCGCACCTTTGACGTGCTGCTGCCCACGGCGGTGTTCCTGCTGCTGATTCCCTCGATCGACGAGACGATTCAGCTCTTTGTGCCGGGACGCGCCGGCATGATCACCGATGTGATGATCGACTGCTGTGGAGCGGCAACGGGCGTTGTGCTTCGATATCTCTTACGGTGGCTGATGTGCGCCAAAAAAGCCGCCTAGGACGTATTGTTTGGTCCTAGGCGGCCTTTTTTATTTGAGGGGTTATATGAGGCGTGGTGGCGTCGTTCCGTAGGTTGGATTTGCCGAGCGCGCCACGCCCCGTGGGTGCGTCTGTTACTGAAGCGCCTGTGCGCCCAGGGCCAGGCAGCCCATGATGCCCTGCTTGCCCTCGAGGCTGTTGTTGACGATGTAGTTATCGATGTCGTTGACCTCGGGCGTGACGATATAGCCGTTGAGCATCTCGGCGCACTTCTTGCGTGCGAGCGGGACGATGGGGGTGTGGTCGGCCACGCCGCCGCCGATGATGATCTTTTGCGGCGCGTAGCACAGCGTGTAGGTCATGAGCGCCTGTGCCAGATAGCCGGCGAGCAGGTCCATGGCCTCCGGGTCATCGGCCATGTCTCCGGCGCTCTTGCCATCCCAGCGCTTTTTGACGCCGGGACCTGCGATGAGGCCCTCGAGGCAGTTGTCGTGGAAGGGGCAGGCGCTATGCTCGCCAATGGTGTCGCGCGGGTCGCGCGTGACCAGGATGTGGCCGGCCTCGGGATGCATCATGCCGTGCACGAGCTTACCGCCCGAGAGCACGCCGGCGCCCACGCCGGTACCGATGGTCAGGTAGACCACGTCGGTGAGGCCCTTGGCGCAACCAAACGTGACCTCGCCCAGGCAGGCGACGTTGACGTCGGTATCGTAGCCGCAGGGGATATTGAGCTCGTTTTGGATAGTGCCCAGCAGGTTGAAGTAGCGCCATGCCGTTTTGGGCGTCTCCAGGATCTTGCCGTATTGGGGCGAAGTGGGGTTGACTGCGGTGGGGCCAAATGCGCCGATGCCCAGCGCGGCGATGCCCTTGTCGGCAAACCATGCGTTGACGGCCTCGACGGTTTCCTGCGGAGTCGTGGTCGCGATCTGCTCGCGCTCTAGGACCGTACCGTCCGCATAGCCCGTGGCGCAGACCATCTTGGTGCCACCGGCCTCGAGCGCTCCGATAAGCTGCTGCTCTGCCATAGTATTCCTCTCTCTGGGACGAGTTGCTCCGTGACTAAAGTATAGAGCTCTAAACCATTTAAGAAAGCGCTATAGAAAGAAGCCTCGCAACGCGGCGGGCGGTGCGGGGCTTCTTTGGTTGCTTTAGTTGCCGGGCCGTCCTTACCCGCGCGGCTTGATTTTATCACGTAGCGACTTGAGGTTCTCCAGCGCCGCGTTAAGCGTCTCGTCTCGCTTGGCAAAGTGGAAACGAATCAGATGGTTGACGGGCTCGCGGAAGAAGCTCGAGCCGGGCACGGCGCCCACACCCACTTTAGACGCGAGGTCTTCACAGAACTCGAGGTCGCTGTCATAGCCAAACTCTGAGATGTCCATCATGACGTAGTAGGCGCCCTGCGGCACGTTGTGCTCAAGACCGATGCTATCGAGTCCCTGACAGAACAGGTCGCGTTTGGCGGTATAGAGGTCGAGGACCTCATCGTAATAGCTGTCGTTGAAATTGAGGGCGGTGACGACGGCTTCCTGCAGGGGAGCGGCGGCGCCCACGGTGAGGAAGTCGTGGACTTTTTTGATGCGCTCGGTGATTTCGGCAGGGGCGATAGTGTAGCCCAGACGCCAGCCGGTGATGGAGTACGTCTTAGACAGCGAGCTGCAGCTGATGGTTCGCTCGAACATGCCGGGCAGCGTGGCCATATAGACGTGCTCGTGGGGCGCGTAGACGATGTGCTCGTATACCTCGTCGGTGATGCAGTAGGCGTCGTACTTTTTGCAGAGGTCGGCGATAAAGGTGAGTTCCTCGCGCGTAAAGACCTTGCCGCAGGGGTTGGAAGGGTTGCACAGGACGATGGCCTTGGGGTCGTTGTCGCGGAAGGCTGCCTCGAGCGTCTCGCGGTCAAAGTCGAATGTGGGCGGGTTGAGCGGCACGTAGATGGGCTCGGCACCTGAAAGGATCGTGTCGGCGCCGTAGTTCTCGTAGAACGGCGAGAAGATGACGACCTTGTCGCCGGGGTTCGTGACCGTCATCATGGCGGCCATCATGGCCTCGGTAGAGCCGCAGGTGACTACGATATTCTCGTTGGGGTTCACCGGCATGCCCATAAAGTGCTCCTGCTTGGCGGCAAGCGCCTCGCGCATGGCCTGGGAGCCCCAGGTGATGGAGTACTGGTGATAGAGCGGCTTGGGGTCGGCGGCGATGGTGCTGAGGCTCTCGAGCAACTGCGCCGGAGGGTCGAAGTCAGGGAAGCCCTGCGAGAGGTTGACGGCGCCGTACTTATTGGAGATGCGCGTCATGCGGCGGATGACCGAATCGGTGAATATTGCCGTGCGATTGGAGAGTTCTTTCATGATGGTCCTTTCGAGGGCTTGCAGTGGGGCAAGTTTACTCCTATGAAAAGAGTGGGAATTGCTCGAAACGCGCTCGAAAAACTCTTGGTTGATTTCCGATCTCAGCCGAACACATTGAGCAAATAGGCCATTCCCGCAGT
>CAUESV010000012.1 GCA_959020715.1 uncultured Collinsella sp.
GGGTATGGACGGCCGGTCCGGGTCCAGCCCCGTAATCCGGCATAGTTTTGAAATGACATTAATTCACTAACAGGCAAACTAGGTAGTTCTAGTGCCTTGTCGCCGACTAATTTCCGATTTCCAACCAGTTGCACAAAACATTTGCTCGCAGTCGCGTCTCGGCTGACTTCATTGCTTCAGTTTTGGCTTTATAGCGAATCCCTAAACGGTCGCAGACGCTCCTGACTATGGTGTCTAGCTGCTTTGAATCGTTGAGCATATCGTGAGTCACCAGGAATACATCGAATCCCATGCTCTGCAACGCAGTCATGCGCTCGGCATCGTGGTCAAGTACCGCGCCAGATCCATGGATGACTTCACCTTGGATCTCGATAATTACCGCCTTCATCAGGATTGGATTTACGATCACGATATCGCCGTAGCAAACCTTTTGCCCTGCGATGCTTTGGGCCGCCATGGATAGAGGGGTTAAATCGTTGAGGTACACGTATCTGAATCCTGCACCACCTAGACGTCGAGAACGACTTAGAAGCAGGACCCCAGCGACCTCGAGTGGAGACGCAGCAATGCCGATAACCTGCTGGGTGGCATCATAAAACTGCTTTCCCCACATTTGACTTTTGACCTTGTCGGCGAAACGATGCAGGTCGCTCAGTTCGATGAGCGGCTTTCTCATCCAAAGAGAAGTACCTTTGAGTTTCGTAACCTCTCTTTCATCCTCACGCTTGCTCGTTTGGCCATCATTATCTGGATCCTTTACGGTTGCGCGGGCATAAACTCGTTTCCAAGGAACCTCGTCTTCGCCCTCTCCAAGTTCGAACAGATCCTGCGTGCTGGAATTGCGATTCTCCTCTACCGTCATTTTTAACTGCATTTCGGCAGCGGGAGCCGGCTCGAAAACAGAAAACCAACCGCAAAGTTCGTACATAGCCAGTACGAGGTCTATTTGGGACACAAAGCGCGTCATAATAAATAACGTGTTAAGCGGATTGGTGACACTAAAGCCTAAATGAGTGTCGATTGTTGTGCTGACATCCGATGCCCCTTCCCAGCGAATAGTGGAGCGCAATCCCGAGTGGTGATTACAACAACCTGGCGAAGCAACAGCGATGATCGGGGTCTTGAGGACGTCGGTTACGAAAGGGGCTTGGGATAGAGCTCGCCAACCTTCTTCGGAGTTGGGTAGGCGCGGGTAGAGGTCGCGCACCTGCGGTGGGCAGCGCCAATAGCAGAATGCGGTGTTTGCGCAGACGATTTCGTCCATTTGCGCCTCCCCTGGTATCGGCCGTAGACCGTGCGGTTGTGGTCGTGGACGATTATCTACCGGGGCATCATGCGGGTAAGTACCGGAAGCTGACCAAACGCTGACCAAAAGCTTGACGAGTTCTGCCGAAAAACCGTCGTGTGATAGAAATCCGCTGGAAGGCGCTCTGGGCATGCGGTCCCTGTCTCCACATTTGCGCTCGAATCACATGAGGAGTTCAATGAAAATACGGATGTGTTTTATACAAAACATGCAATGGCGTCATCAAAAAGGGCGCGAAAAAAAAGACGCCTTATACGACTTCGATTCGATTTTGGTGTCGGCCTTGGTGTCAATAAGAAAAAGGTCAGAGGCACAACACCTCTGACCTGTGCTTTAGATGGTGGGCGATACAAGATTCGAACTTGTGACCCCATCCGTGTGAAGGATATGCTCTACCCCTGAGCCAATCGCCCGTCGCCTTTCGGCAAAAGAGATACTATCATAGCCGCGCCTAGTTTACCAAGAACTTTTTGCCCCCGATTTTAAATTCGTGGGTGCTAGCCAAGCCAAAGCAACCAAAGCAATCGGCAAACCCGCAGTTAAACCGCCCTTTATCGTTTAATCCACGAAGTCTCAGGGCGGCAGATGAGTCGCGCGTTGTTGTAGGCCATGTCGAGCGTGAGGCAGGTGCGCGCGGCGTAGAAACCGTCCTCGCGCTGGATGGTCAGCGCCAGCTCGGGCTTGTCGCCGGTCAGGCACAGCGGCAAGAGCAGCTGGATTCGGCCGCCGTAGAACTGCGGCACAGCGAGCGTGTAGTTTGCGGCGGCGCGGCGGGCGGCCTCGACGACGGCGCCCTCAAAAGCGCGGCGCAGCAGCAGCGAGTTGTCCTCCCCCCATCAGGCTGGCGGGGATGCGCGTAAGGTTCTCCTCGTCGCCCAGAATGTGGTCGATGTTAGAGCGGATGGGCAGGCGGTAGTCAAAGACCAGCTCGGAGGGGTCCTCGGCAAAGCGCACGCGGCACGGCAGGTACTCAAACGAGACCAGCATGGGGTCGCTTTCCTTAAAGAAGCCCTTCAAAAACCAGCGCTGGCGTGCGTCGGGCTTGGTATTGGGCTCAAACAGGCCGTAGATGGTCTCGTAGCGGCGCGTGTACAGGCCGGTGTTGAATAGGCAGCGATCGTCGTCGAACACCAACGGCAGGTTGGAAGGCGCGGTCTGGTCCACGTCGCGCTCGGTCAGGAACACCGCGCGGCTAAACGAAAACGACAGGTAGTTTTTGAGAATGCGGTTGCCGGGACCCCAGTCCTCGGGATCGGCGAGGTCGACTAGGCGGTCGTAGCAGGGCTCGGGGCAAAACGCAAAGTCGTATACATTGCTGCACAGGGTGCTGGGGATCTCCATGTGGCGTCCATTCCATTTCATAGTTAGAGTTTGGATGCTTAGATTTTATACGTGCGACGCACCGTCGAGACACACAACGCAATTGCGGCGCAGCTCGTCGGCGAGTTCTGCTCGCGTGCGGTTTCCGGAAACAAGGTCCTGGATCCAGGCGTAGTGCTGGTTGTCTTTGGGTTCCGGGCTATCGGAAAGTACGATTGGAGCACTAGCGGCGTAACAGGAAGGTCCCGCCCGTCAACATCGGCAATCATGAGTTGATAAGCGTAATCATGGCTCAATTGCGGTTTAGCAATAGAATGTCAGGGAATCATCACCAAAGGTTTCGCGCCACTTGTCACAAATGTATCGATGGTTCATGGTGATTAGTTTTGAAAGATCCCTGAGATCCTTAGCCGGAATCTTGCTCTCGTTGTTCGCAAGTGTGCATCCACCATTTTTAGTGAGCCAAAACTTAGTCGAATTTGCAGCTGCCCTCTTTACTCCTACATGGATGTGAACGGGCTCGCCATTTTCTGCAATCCAAAAGAACAGAACATACTGTCCAAAAACAAGAATTCGAGGCATTATGCCACCGCCGGTCCGGCTTTTTGCCGTTCTGCAAGCTCGAAGATAAACGGAGCGTTTGATCTAACGAACTCGGTCAAAAAATCCAGATCGTCAGTAGAAAATCCTTCGACGTTAAACCATTTGACCGCAGGTAGAAAGCATTCTGCATGGTCAAAACCAAAATCAACCGGGCGCTCGACGGCTACGCGAACGGTCCCGTCGTCTCGTGTTTCTGAGTAGGCAAACTGAGTGCCGTCATCTAGCTGAACATAGCTCCAAAGCATTGCTACCTCCTTAGTGTTTATATCCAAGTATAAACAGCCACTTAGATGCATCGTGATGCGAATTGAATTATTCCCATAAGACCTGAACTGCTGATTATTTGTATTACTGAGATTTGAACGACCTCACACTTCAGTGTCTTTTTGGCATGGAAAACCGTCATTGTGCGATGGTCGGACTTTATGTCAAGGATCGTATTCAGATTCAAGCGCCCGCATGCTTAACTACTTGCAGGCGCTTGAATCCTATAGATTACCCAAATGCTGCTCAACAGCCTCCATGCCAACCTCCGCATATTTTAGGAGGCCTTGTATATCGTTGTAGTTCTTGGGCAATCGATCTTTTTCAATACCAGTAATTTTGGCGAATAATTCGATTGTTAGATCGAGTGCGAAGTCGATTAGTTTTTGAATTTCGTTGAAAGTTAAAGGAAGTCGCCTAACAAGCTCATCATAATTCAGTGCTTCTATATCGCTATGGGCGAAAACTTTATTTCGCTGATCGCGAAGCATGTCAGTTAGTTTACGGAGACTGTTGAGTCGTTTTTTCCACAAATTGGAAAGGTCATGAGTGGTTATACACACGGTAACCATTTCGTAATGATCTCCGAACAGTTTTTCATATGAGCGTTGAGACTCAACTTCTTTGGGGTAAAAACGCTCCTCGTCCTCTGCCAATGGGTGAACAATTGGATTAAGCCTGTCAAAGTTTGGACGATCACTGAATATAGAGATTGCAAGTGCGTCGATTTCAGCAGAATGAGACGAGACTTCTTCTATCAAGTTCCCAATACTGATGTCGCTTTTGGTATCAAATAACCGCGCGCAATTCATGAAACAGGATTCGGTTAATGCAAGCTGTGTAAGGCTGAAGAAGCAGCCAGCGCAAATTACTTCATTCTCATAGTCGGAAGATGCTTTAGACAGTTCGCGAAGGATTGCTAGTTCCGTGTTGGCATAAAATGCCTCGTTGTACAGATAGCTGCAACGCTCGAACAGCTCAAGAAGGCCGGCGTTTAATTCTTTCTTGGCAGCGTCAGCTGCATGATCCGATTCGTGTTTCATGTTAGATAAATCCTGAGCAATTGTCGTAATAAACTATTCTACTAATGCGTCGTTACGAATATAGTCTTCTACATAGTCTATCGAAATGGGTGCTTCAGCACCGACATGCGGTAGCCAAGAGCACTGTCCCAAGCATCAAAAGCGCCACAGAGGCGACGATCCAGTTGTTGTCGCCGGTCTTGGGGAGTTCCGCCGTTGTCGCGGTGGCAGCCCTGGGCTTGGGGACATTGGTGACCGTGGCCTTGGTTACTGTCGTTGCTGTCTTGGTTGTCGTGGCTGCGGGTTTCAGTGCCGGATTTTCCGTGGGCCCCGTGGTGGGCTCTACGGCAGCAGGGTTAGCATCGGTGGGAGACTTGTCCGCGTTATCGCCCGGTACCTCGCCCCCGTCCGTCTCCACCGCCGGAGGCGTGGCGACATCGGGCTCAATCACCACATGCGTTGCCACCGCACCGCAGGCGTCCGCCACGCCACCAGCACCAAAGGCCCCGCCAGCAGGCGTCACAAATCGTGCGGACACAAGCGACCCGCCCGTACACGCAACGCCGCTGTCGGCACCGGTCGCATCAAGCCACGAGGCGTCGACGGAAAGCCGACAGCCGGCGTCACCATCGCCAAGGCCTGCATCCTGCAGATACACGCCGTAGGCGCGCACGCCCGCTCCGGACCCTGCGCCCGCGGCAACGACGCGTCCGCCGCCGCGCACGGCTATGTCGCCTGCGATCACGCCGGCGACCGCCTCGTCCGTAATATCGGCTCCGTCCGCCCGGGCATCGACGGTGCATCCGTCCACCGCGAGTGCCTGCGAAACGTGGATCGCGCACTGCGAGCCCGTCGCCGTCAGGGTCCCGGTACCGCGAAGCGTCAGGTTGCCCCACACCTCCATGCTGCACAGCGTGATGTCCGCATCGGGCGCATGCGACTCCGTCACGGAGTTTTGCCCGGTAAGCGTCAGCACCAGGTCGCCCTCGGCGCCGATGGCCTCACCCGCGTAGCCGTTAAGCTCCAGGTGGTCGGCATCGGTCCAGGCCCAGCCGGGGCCCGATACGCCCGGCTCGTAGTACGTCGCGCCCGCGATGATGATGCTCTCCGCGCCCGCGGCATAAGAAGGCCCGCCCAGCAAAACGCATAGGCAGGCAATCGTCATTGCGCAGCAACATTTCCAACAAGATTGAGCAAATTGGATGCCATTAGGTTGAAATCCGGATAGTTTTGGTGGTTTCGATATTAAGGGAATTATCGGAACAGCTCATCATGGCTGCCGGTGCGTTCAAAGAAAGCTACCTCTTCGTTTGATGACCATATAACAAGCCAGTCGCCAGAGTTTGCTACGTGACATTCGTTTCGCCCTGCCCAGTTGCCGCTTAGCCTGTGCATATTATGACGTCGCTTTAATATGTCCATTGACTCAGGTGTATTCTGTAGCACCAGGTCAATTAGCTTTTGAAGCTCAGATAAATCCCATTTACGGCGCTTTGCTTTTTTCTTTAAATCGCGGGAGAAGGCTGCAGAGAACTCTGCAGTTAACGTGCTCATTGTGCCATCGCCGCAGCGATCAGATCGGCGCCATTGTCAAAGCGTCCTTTTTTGCCAGATGCAAGAAAAGCGTCCCCCTCGCGAATGGCCTCAAGGCTTTCGGCATTGGGCTCCTCAGGGGCAAAAGTCAACGGGATGCGATGGGTGTTGACCATTTGCTTGAAGAACGCGCGCGTCACGGACGACAAATCAAGTCCATAGTAATCAGCCACTTCCGCCGCCTCGCGTTTGAGGTCGTCGTCAACCCTGATGGTTAATGTTGAGCTTGCCATTTTTAGACCTTCCAATCGCGTGAGTGTACCCTTAGTATAACGCACATACAATAGTAGATTATGTAATTACAAGTAATTAACTATGCATTTGAGTTGTATGGCACGTAAGAATTTGTATGCGCGAAAATAGCAACGCTCCCTTTTCAGAAGCGTTGCCCTCAAAGCTTCAACGGAGTTCTTTTATTGCGGCTAGGCGCGTCGCGCCGCCTCAGCAGCGATATGCGGCAGCTAGAAGTACTGTACCTAGCAGGAAGAGCGCCACGGATGCGGCGATCCAGTTGCTGTCGGCGGTCTTGGGGAGCGCCGCAGTGGTTGCGGTTGCGGTCTTGGGCCTGGAGGACGTGGACACCGTGGTCTTGGTTACTGTCGTTGATGTCTTGGTTGTCGCGGCCGCGGGTTTCAGTGCGGGATTTGCCGTGGTCTCTGTGGTGGGCTTTTCGGCAGCGGGGTCTGCGTCGGCGGGAGACTTGTCCGCGTTATCGCCCGTCACCTTGCCCTTGTCAGTCTCCCCCGTCGGAGGCGTGGCGACATCGGGCTCAACCACCAAATGCGGTGCCACCGCACCGGTAGCATCCACTACCCCTCCAGCACCAAAGACCCCGCCAGCAGGCGCCACAAACCGCGCGGACACAAGCGACCCGTCCGTACACGCAACGCCGCCGTCGGCACCGGCCGCATCGAGCCACGAGCCGTCGACGGAAAGCCGACAGCCGGCGTCACCATCGCCAGGGCACGCATCCTGCAGATACACGCCGTAGGCGCGCACGCCCGCTCCGGACCCGGCGCCCGCGGCAACGACGCGTCCGCCGCCGCGCACGGCCATGTCGCCTGTGATCACGCCGGCGACCGCCTCGTCCGTAATATCGGCCCCGTCCGCCCGGGCATCGACGGTGCATCCGTCCACCGCGAGTGCCTGCGAAACGTGGATCGCGCACTGCGAGCCCGTCGCCGTCAGGGTCCCGGTACCGCGAAGCGTCAGGTTGCCCCACACCTCCATGCTGCACAGCGTGATGTCCGCATCGGGCGCATGCGACTCCGTCACGGAGTTTTGCCCGGTAAGCGTCAGCACCAGGTCGCCCTCGGCGCCGATGGCCTCACCCGCGTAGCCGTTAAGCTCCAGGTGGTCGGCATCGGTCCAGGCCCAGCCGGGGCCCGATACGCCCGGCTCGTAGTACGTCGCGCCCGCGATGATGATGCTCTCCGCGCCCGCGGCATAAGAAGGCCCGCGCAGCAAAACGCATAGGCAGGCCATGGCAACAATCGCAATGTAATGACGGCTGGTGTAGGACTCGGCAGCAAACATACCCGCTCCGATCTTCGCAGGAGCCAATAGAATGTGCACCAGAAAATGCCCTGGTAGCAGCAGTTATCAGTTTACCGAGATCAAGCCGTGAAAAAAGAAAATGCTCCTGAGCAGTGCCAAGAATTAGGTGTAAATCGTTTTGTCAGTCGGTGAAAGGAAGGAGTCTCGCCACATCAATTGATGCTACGCTTACCATGATCTGCTTAAAAAGCAACTCGATTTATACGCCGACGATAACCTCACGGTCAAATTATAGTATCGATTCCGCGTCGGATTGAGTCTTGGGCATTTCCTCGCAACCCTTTAGGCAAATAAATGTTCTCGTGAAAAGAAAAGTGTTATAAAGCAGGGATTTCGTTTCGCACACTATTCGAAACGAGAGAGCTAAATACATAAAACAGATGAGCACTTCAACATAATAATCGCAGCAAATCACTGCAACCAATTTTAAAAACGTGGTTTGATCGATTAGAGAGATCAAAAGGCTCAGCGTAAAGGCTGTTGCAAATAAAACAAGCACGTTCTCGTAGTAAAAAAGGAAATTCAATAGTGGGTTACCTTCGTGTGAAGCCAACCCATGAATATATGCACCATCCAGCAGGCTGAAAAAGATTGCAAAGATTGAGAGCGCAATTCCGAATAACCCCAAAAACACATCTTTTAATGTCAAGGACAAATTCACAATTAACTCAACGGAATTTGGAGCATTAAGCATATTTAGCGAAAGAACCAAGGAGATAGCTGAAACTCCAATGGAGATTGGCAGGTTTCCTTTTACGGGCTTTAACTCGCGCAGGGCACCACTGATTAATTCGCCAGAGCTTCTTACTTCAGCAAATTGGGAAAGAACGTCAGGCATTAAGAGACCCTTCTAAATTTTATTAACGAGTAATTCGAGGATATTGAGCGCTTTGTAATAAAAGGCTGCATTATCTTCACTTGCTTCAGGTAGATAATTGCGTTTCATGCAGTAGTCTGCAATTCTCTTGTCGTCGTCACCGCTTAGATTTCCAGCACTTGGAATCTGAAGCTCGGAACCAAGCTGATTGTCAGTAATTTTGACTTTTGTTCCATCGGTTTTTTCACCAGTTACCGTTGCTGAGGCGACGCCAGAGGCAATGCTATCCTGGAAAAGGTCAGAAATCCCCTTAGCTGATTTAGGAGAATTGAAAGTTAAATTTCCCGTTTTTGAGTCAACCGAATTCATTGCGGAACGTACACACGCTAGTATCGGTCCTGGATCAATATCATTGTTTAAAGGGAAAAATCGAAGATTAATTGACTTAATTTTCGCAAATTCGTTGATAGTCTCATCAATACTATCAGGCAAGGGCATGTTAACAATATTAATTACAGCATTAGGAAGTTGAGGCAAACCCGCCTTATCCCTTTCTCGGTTAGCCTCGCGAGTGTAACGATCGACAACTTTCCTCAAAACGGCTTGAAAACTCTTGAGATTAGGGCTTTGGCCCTCATTCTTAACGAGGATCATTCTATGGCTCTTGAGATAGATAATAAATCGAGAGTATGGAGCAGTTGGGACGGAGCTTGGAGAGGGAACGAGCTCATTATCGACAACGATAGTTCGCACCCTGTAATGAGTTTCACGGATCAGATTTCCTGTGAGAACATATTCCGAGTTTATTAGCTTCAATTCAACATCTGAGAAATAGCTGACATTTTTGGAGGTACGAACTTTCTGTTCGTTGCAGAACGCTGGATACAAAATGTCTTGGAAGTGAGTCAACATGGGTTCATTATCTGGTCCATATGTAACGTTGAAATTTGCGATACTTAGTTTTTTCACTTCGTCCATTTGCGTTCCTTTAAATAACAAATAATGCGCGGAAAGCATTACTTCCCGCGCATTATTTTAGTTTATATAGGTATAGGCTAAAGTCCTGGAGCTATGACATATGGTCATATTTCGGATGCTTGTCAAAATGCTTTCAAATGCGCAACCCAAAAAAAGTTAAGGCGTTAAAACGTCTCTTCGGTCTCATTCATCAGTCGGTTGCAGATGTAAATCAATTTTTCACTTCTTAGAAGTTGGTTAAAAACGCACTCAAGATCATCGTCGTCGCTTATCGCAATATTGCATGGCTTGGATTCATCGTATTTGTAACGATTGTTGTTTTTTGCCAAGTCACTATACACGCCCTGGTCCACTGTCATAACTACGGGATATTGTGGACCAACTACTATGGTGAATACCCTGAATCGATATCTATCAGAACGAATCTCGAAGCAGTAATCAATTTTGTTATATAGTTTGCTGGCATCTTCTAGATTAGATTCTGGAGTGCGATAAATTAAGCTTGCGTCAGAAACCTTTGAGGCTATAACTGAAGCGCTTTCAGCAAAATCAAGCAATGGGGAAAGCGACCTGTTTACGTCAAAAGTCTTGGAAAACACCCCTTTGACCTTACCATTGGATGCATCTAACAGCAATTTAGCCTGTTCGTCAAAATACGGGACAATCCTCTTGGTTGATTTTTGCTGAGACTGAGAGAGCACCTCTACCCAAGGGTTTTCACTAGAAGTCATCAATAACCCGCCTAACTCAAATCGATATCAACTAATAACGGCAGATGGTCACTTATCTTGCTGTCGGGACGAACTTTTGCAATCAAGTCCCTATCCCCTATCCTCTTTAAATAGCTATACGAATTAATGCTGTCCATCAATTCTGGGCTTACTAGAGTTTGGTCATAACAGTTCCAAACAGGACTGGTGCAATCCCCAGAATAGTAAAAGGAGCCATAGTTTTCCGACTCTTCCGACAACCAGTGGATTGTTGGGTTATATAGAAAGGGATATTCGTCCCCGCACCACGTTCTTGTGGCTTTATTCCTTACTACTCCCTTGAATAACATCGCGTTAAACGCGTTGGGTAGAAGCATTTCCTTGTCGTAAGGATTTGCGTTTAAATCGCCCATGATGATTGTCTTGACAATTGATGCCTTGGTTTCGTATCCGTGAATCACATCCAGCATTTTGCGTATATCCACCAACCTTGGTTCTGGATCAGCCGAAGACATACGATCGACAAGGTGAGCCGCGGCAATAAGAAAGTAGATCTCACCGATTTTCATTGGCAGCACGGTGAACCTAGATTCCTCAAAGCAATCAAGAATCTCAATGGACTCTCGAGCAATAATTTTGACTTTGTCACACCCACCGCGGCCTATTGGGCGAAATCCAGATCGAATTAGCAAGTCATCTGAAAAGTCACTACCAGAAAACTCGGCAAAAGCCGCAATGCCGACCTCTTCCTCTCGCATGCACGTGAGGGCAAGATCGGCATTGTCTTTCTTATTTAGGTTCCAAAAGAGTAGCTTCATAAACAGCTCAGAGATAACTACTTCGCAAGCACGCCAGCAATTCGCTCGCTCGCATGCCCGTCACCGTAGGGATTCGACGCATGGCTCATGGCCTCGTACTCGGCCTGATCGGAGAGCAGTCGGCTGAACTCGCGGTAGATCACGTCCTCCTCGGTGCCGACGAGCTTCAGCGTGCCGGCGGCCACGCCTTCGGGGCGCTCGGTGGTGTCTCGCATGACGAGTACCGGCTTGCCCAGGCTCGGGGCCTCCTCCTGGATGCCGCCGGAGTCGGTGAGGATGAGGTGGCTCGCCGCCATGAAGTTGTGGAAGTCGAGTACCTCGAGCGGGTCGATGATGTGCAGTCGGTCGAAGCCGTCGAGCTCCTCGTGCGCCGCCTTGCGGACGAGCGGGTTCATGTGGATGGGGTAGATCGCCTTGGTGTCGGGATGCTCCTCCATCACGCGGCGGATGGCGCGGAACATGCGGTGCATGGGCTCGCCGAGGTTCTCGCGGCGGTGCGCCGTGATGAGGATGAGGCGGGAGCCCTCCGCCCACTCGAGCTCGGGGTGGGCGTAACCCTCGCGCACGGTGGTACGCAGGGCGTCGATGCCGGTGTTCCCGGTGACCCAGATCTTGGATTCGGGCTTGCCCTCGCCGAGCAGGTTCTGCTTGCTCGCCTCCGTGGGGGCGAAGTAGTACTCGCTCACGATGTCGACGGCCTGGCGGTTGAACTCCTCTGGCCAGGGGCTGTAGATGTCGTGCGTGCGCAGGCCAGCCTCGACGTGGCCCACGGGGATCTGCAGGTAGAAGCAGGCAAGCGCCGCGGCGAAGCTGGTCGTTGTGTCTCCGTGGACCAGGACGACGTCGGGCCTCTCGTCCTCGAGCACGGCCTTGAGCTTGAGCAGCACGTCGCATGTCACGTCGAATAGCGTCTGGCCCGGCTTCATGATCGCCAGGTCGTGGTCGGGTGTCACGTCGAAGGCGCGCAGCACCTGGTCGAGCATCTCACGGTGCTGGCCGGTCACGGTGACGACAGTCTCGTACTCATCCCTGCGCGCCTTCAGCTCGTTGACGAGCGGGCACATCTTGATGGCCTCCGGGCGGGTGCCGAAGACGAGCATCACTTTCTTCATAAGTAATAACCTTTCTGCAAATTTACTAAGATGCACTGTTTCAAATAAGCAGGGAGATGATTCGGTATTAAAAACAATGAAAATAGCCTTTGTTTCCCTTGGCTTATTTGGGCTCGTTCCATAATTCGCCAAGCTTAAAATCATATTCATCGGGATATATACATTCGTACCCGCTGCCGTTGGTGAATGTCATTTCACCAAAATATACTCGCCCATTGATGTCATAGAAATCCACTCGAACATGTGGAAATTCGGCACTTAAGATTTGAGCGCACTTTTTCATTTCGTCAAAGCAATCAGGTTTAGGGGGTAAGTTAGTAGGGAGGCCATAGTTCAGCTGGTTCCACTCTACAAGCCGCCAATCTAAATCAAAGACCGCTCGCCTATGATTAACCTGCCTATCGCAGTCTACCCAAACGAATTTAGGGGCACCGTCGAAACATAGGAACTTGTAATCATTTAGTTCATCGGTCTTGGCATCTTTCATATACTTTTCAGCAATTACCATTGGCTTAATGTCAAGATACTGCTTCTCGAAAGTCAACCATCCGTAGCGCATCTTCATCCAACGACTAAGCGTCTTCTTAGCCACCGTAAGGTTTAACTTACTTCGGTCGGGAACAATGAGATTAGTTCCCGAAGCATTATTCGTTTTAAGTACGAAAGACTGCGGAAGAGCATCCCAGTCGATATCGTCAACACTTTCCCAAGCACCGATCAATGGAATAAGGTATTCGGGTCCCAACTTATCAGAAACCCATTCCCTTACAGCAAACTTATCAGAAAGGAGAGCCATATTATGATCTAAACCGAACATCTTTCGCCATTGGATTTTCTCCGTATAGCGCCTTGGATTCCCGAAATTCAAATCATGCCCGGTTTTTTCTTTGTAAAGGCTAGCAACCTGTTTAAGCTGCTCATCATCACTCATTCTTGAGTGAGCCTTGATTACTCGAATGCGGTTCTTATACTGAAGCCAGGCGTAAAAATTCGGGCAGTATTGATTCAAAAAGCTTTTTACATTCATATAGCCATCCATCCTCGAAAAATTATAAATAGAAGCTGAACTATTGGTTACAAGATAAAGGCAGCTAACTTGCGTTAACAAACTGGTCTTTTGCGATTTTCCTATCTACATCAATAAGTAAGACCCAAAGAACCAATTCAGAGAGAAGGGGTGCAAGGCAGGCACCGTCACCATGAAATAAATAAATTAGAACTAGATTTGAAAGCACAGTAAAAACAACTGATATATTAAAGCAGCGGCTGTATTCTTTATCATGGCCGCTCGCAAGCAATGTTTGAATGCCAAGAAAGTTGTTATTGATGGAAACAACAACCCATGCCAATAGCGGATAGATCCAATAAAAGAAGTTTGCATACTCATCGCCAAAAGCGATGGCAATCACTGGTTTGGCTAATATAGCTATGAGAAGAGCGGCGAACAAAAACGGAGGGAAGACCCACTTTCTTGTACGTCGCACGAAAGCCTTGCCATCACCATAAGAGCTTACAATCCGCTGACTTGAAATTGGGTAAAGAACCTGGCTAATTGGAGACCAGGCAAGCAACATAACTGTGGGTATTTTTTGTATAGCAGCATAAATACCAGTCTCATAACTTGAAGCAAAAAACCCAGGAACGTAAGGCCGATTGCGCCGAATACCTTAGAGCTTAGCTGGGTAGTAAAAACAAACCATCCGCTTTTAAGCTCGCTGAGCACTTCAGGTATAGTTACTCGAACATAATGAATATTGAACTTTCTCCAGGCGATAACGTTGCTTAAGAGACTAACAACAATCGGAGTAATCGAGTAAAGAATGCAGTAGACAAACAAATCATTGTTACTTTTCACTAATGCAAAAATAAGCAGAACAGAGATGGTTCGCCCGATAATATTTGAAATAGAAACGAATCGCATGCACTGCATCCCCTGGAATAGCCAATTCAGTTGGAAGCAGTACCCAATCATCGTAGCTGTAAGGATAGCAAGACAAACACACTGGTCAACTTGACTGTAGTTAAATAATGTATAAACAATCGTGAGTACTATGCACGGAAGCATAAGTATGAGACGCGAAGCCAAGACGCGAGAATAGAGCCCCCTAAGAGAATCTTCAGAGTTCTCCTGAAGGGCTACCTTTCGAGTAGCAGACATCCCGAATCCATACTCGACAATTACCTGATAATAGCCCTGAAGATTCAATGAAATTGAGAATAGTCCATACTGCGAAGGACCAAGAATTCGCGTGATGTATGGAAGTGTAACTAAAGGAATGACCGTATTAAAAATTTGCAATAAATAGAGCCACATCCCATTATGAAGCGCCTTCTTACCGGCAAGCCTCTTAACGGGTTCAATAAATCTTCCCACTTAGAATCCAATCGTTGTTATAAAACGAATGCGGCAAATACTGAAAAGAAAAAATGCATTTAAAGAAATGAACCGTCGCATCAAGACAGAAAGGCTCACTTGAAACTTACGTCAGAGAAATCACGCTCGACCGACAATGCTCCTACTGGTTCTTTCTTTTGAGCGCATCCATATGCATACGAGAAAAGCGCTAGATAAAAAGGAACATCGAAAGCTCTCTGGCCGTCAAAGATATTCATCGCAAGACAGGAAAGAAGAGCATAGGATACGGCAGAAATTACCAGAACGGCCGTTCCTCGTGAATTACCATCTTTTAAGATTCGAAAAGAGGAGCCAATGGCTAGATAAACGAAATAACCGTAGGTCCAAAAAGCGAGAAGGCCGAATCTGAAGAACTCTCCAAGTATGCCAATATCTTCAAGCCAGTAAACATGGTTTACGCCATACGTCATCATAGCTGCAGCCTGCGAATTGCTTGAAGTAAGAAGTCCAAGGCCAAGCACGCTGCAATTATTGGTTACTATATTCCAATAGTGCAAAATATTATCAATTCGAACTTGTGTCGACTGGCTCATAACCGAATTGGTTGTAGAGAAAGTATCGAAGAAGGCCTGAGAATAATTACTAGTGACGACAAGAATTATCACAATAATTATTACCGTGCGCTGCAACAAGCCAATGCCTGATCTATGGCTTACAAAGAAGAGTCCAAAAACACAAGCGGCAATCACGGACAACATCTGATAGCGGTACGCAGAAACGAATAGCGTGAAAAACACCAATCCAGCAAGAATTAAAATTTGAAGAATGCAAGCCCTGCGTTCAACAATGAAGCACATGGCAACAGCAAGAAGAATCCCAATGAGAAACCCAGCATTAACCCTTTGCAAACCACCTCTAAACCAGTCCTCATACTCAAAGAGAAGTCGTTCGAACACAAGCTTCCCGCTGTAGTTGTAGCAATACCAAGAAATGGCTTTGCAAATCAAAATCCCAACAACGAGCACTGCAACGACTTTAAGTAATCTGAGAGGACCGCCATCCCTCTTGAAGAAAAAGATAAGAGGGTATGCAAAAAAAATGTAGCTATAGGGGGTAATCACTCTCAATATAGTGTCAAGTGAATAATCATAAAAGGCAGCAGTCCAAAGTGTAGTAAATACAACAATCGGAATGTAGCCAGCGAGATAGCGTCTTAACTTAGCGAAATAGGGCTTGAGCTCCTCATCGCCTTCTGCAGTAATGGAAACGTAGATAGCCATAACAAAGCCAAGCAAAACCACGATGTAGCGAATGACATTATTGCCGAGTACCTCATTTTTAGTTAAAAGTGGATATCCGAGCATAAGGAAAGTGCTTAGCACAACCCCAGCACGAATCCAGCTAACCGAAACCCTATTTTCTTGGATATCTGCAAAAGAGCCCATGAAACGTCTTGACCTCTCAGTGAATAAGAAGGGGGAGAGAATTATTGCTATCCCAGAATGTCGGCAACGATGGAATCCAAATCTGTTTCATCACAAAACGCTTTGCAACCCGAAGCCATTTCATCATGTCGGGCATCAACATATAACAATTTTTCGCTGATACTAGATGGTTCAAGGCTCTCACAGCAAACCCCGATGTTGTATTTCTCAAATGGAATCCGCAGTCCAAGAACATCAGTCCCGACCATAGGAACCCCGAATCCGGCATACTCATAGATTTTATTGGGGGCACAATAAAGCACATTTAATGGCGAGATAACCTTACTCTTATAGTTCGAGATATAACGTAATAAGCCAATGTATGCATACTGTAGGAAATGAAGGTGACTAGGAGGATTGAAGAATCCAAGATAAACCACCTGCTGATGAGCGCTCAGAAAAGCATCAAAAACTTCCTGCTGTCCTTCTGGTACTTTACCGAGCACATAAAGAGCAAAGTCCTCCCCCATCATCTCGACAGCCTCAGCAAAAGGTCCGAGGTTCCTATCGACGCTCATTACGCCGAGATACATGACGATTTTTCTATCCTCCTGCCTAAGCCTGTCGAGCAGGAATGAAATTTGGTCATCAGCGTATCCAGGGTCCAATGAATACGGCTTGTTCGGCAAAACTTTGGGAACCTGGGGAAGGTTCCACATAACTTGCTGGATATAAGCCCTATTCTGCTCAGGAACTACAACTTTCCATGCTTTACGTGCATAGCTGGGCAAGTCAAACTTCAGGAATCTTGCGCCGCTAAATAACGGGAAAGACTCTTCCAGTTCCATAAGTTGTAAAACATGTTTTTTGCCATCAAGTGCCGTGCTCAAAGCGCGTACAGTCGAATCTGTGGTGGTCCAAACAACATCGTCATCTGAGTAGAAACTATCTAAAGCGTCCTTATACATCCTGCCAATGCATAGCCTACGCTTAACCCTACCTATAGGATCTGAGCTGTCGCTTAGCGGGATATCTTTAACGAAGATCCCGTCATGGTCAAGAATGCGCGAGGGAATTCTGTCAGTGTTGCCGGCAATAAGAACGACATTGCGATGATTCGAAAGCAAATTTTCCAGCAAATTAAGCACAGGGGGATAGAACATCACATTGCCGTAATGCACAACTATTATCTTGTTGTTAGCGTTAAAACGAGCCATTATGTCCTCTCAGTTGTCTTTTCGCCCTCGAGCAATGCACGCCATTTTCGGACTGAAGGCAAATAAGGCGGCCTTTAGTTTGTAGTTTGCCGTTCGGGCATGCTGCAGCGGAAAGAATCTTTCAACCCTAAAGTCCTCTGCACTCAAGAGGTCTCCGGTATAGACGCCGAACATATATTGGGCAGCGATATTGTCGTGGAAAGCGAACGAACTAGCAGTGGCGGGATTGCTTCGACTGTACTTTTCAAGCACCTTTGCTACCTTAACCCTGTCGGCACCTCGCCTCACCTTCAGCTTTGGATTCCTCGTTATTGATGCGGCATTAGAAATCCTATAATTATAGAAACAGTGTTCATCGTCGAAGACGGACTTAGCATTAGCCAGTAAAATCGGGGTCCAGATTTCATCTTCATGGAGCAGACCGGGTTCAAAGCGTAAATCAGCACGGTTGATAAGTTCATGACTTGTTATGTAGTATGGGGCGCATGACCTTACATTTGCCCCATATAGCGATTTATTATAAAAAGTAGGACCGTCCAGAACGGCACCGTGCAGGTCGAGATAAGCGCGGGACTGCCATTTAGCGCCGGAATCATCAAAATGGTATGCGTAGCCAGCGATAACCTCTGCACCAGTTTTATTAATAATCGACTGAAAGCGTTCAAGTGAGTCTGGCTCGATAGTATCATCGCTATCGAGAAACAGGATATAGTCACCTTTCGCACGAGACAACCCGTAGTTTCTTGTTGCAGATAGCCCCTCGTTCTTCTTCGAGAAAACGCTAATCCTCTCGTCCCCCAAGAAACTCTTGCATATCTCAAGAGACCCATCAGTAGAGCCATCGTTAACGAGAAGGAGCTCCCAAGACTCACACGTTTGATTTATTACGGACTCGATGCACTCGCGTACATACTTCTCCGCGTTATATACAGGCACGATTATGCTAAACATTTTTACCGCCAAGTCCTCATTGCTTTGTGCTCTGAACCAAAATCTTTATTTGCACAAATCAAGAATGGATTCGTAGGCGCTCGCGTATCTCAGAGCGACATCATCCCAAAGATAAGAATTATTGATCTTTTGAGAAGCCGCCCTGCCCATTGCAGTCGTATCATCGAGCTCGAACAAATGAGCCGTAATCGCTTGCGCCCATTTAGTGCAATCAAAATCTCGCATAACAAGACCGTCAACGCCGTCATCTATAACGTCAAGAGGGCCGGCAGCAGCATAGGTAATAACCGGTATTCCGAAATACATTGCCTCCAAGAGCACCATTCCGAAAATCTCATAACGCGTGGGAAGGACAAACATGTCACATTGCCGGTAAAGCGCCGGTAGTTCATTTTGCGAAAGGGAGTCGATGAAAAAGACGTCCCTGATTCCTTTTTCCTGCACATAGGAATGTACTTCGTCGAGCATCTCTCCTTTGCCGACATACACAAGGGCGACATTCTCATTAATGGCCTTAACATCAGCATAAACATCCATCAAAAAGATGGGCTTCCTTCTCGACTCTACCTTGCCGATATAAAGTAATATTTTTTTGTCTGCGCTAATTCCGAGCTCATTCCTATAATCTCTGTTAATCGGGTTTTGAAAGTTACTTAGCTCAAGTCCAACAGGAATAATTTTTGCCCAAGGAAAACCCTTTGAAACAAGGTAATCACGGGCAGACGTAGTCTTGGCAAGACAGTATTTGGTATTGTTTCTCAGTTCTCGTAGAAACGTGCGATCGAATACGCACTGGATAATTTTCTTATACGCCTCTTTGTAGTTTTCATACATGCCCTGCCAAAGAATGAACTTAATCTGACGCTTCTTGCAATAACGGCTGACTAGCACCGTCGTTATCTGACTGTCGTCAAGCGCTTGAATAAGGTCATAGCATTCCGCATCCAGAATACCCTTTAAATCACGATAATATCCCTGCTGTCCAGGTATCTTTTTCCCTGCAAGCCAAAACACAACAACTCGAGGACTGTCCTGGACTATCTCTTGATAAGTCGCTCCTGTATCGCTGATAAGAAAAACGCCAACCTCAGCACCGTATTCAGATAGACGTTTGGCGAGTCCTATCTCTTGGATATTGTACTGGCTCTTAGAAACTGCGGATGAAGCAGACCTGATAAGTGCAATCTTCTTACCTTGAAGTGTAGGTTTCATATTACATCGCCTCATGCGTCTCGTACACGTGAGCGTCCGCCTTCGACGCCTCGGACAAACCATCGTTGATCTTGGCGCACAGGTCGCAAGTCGAGCAGGCGTCGAGCTGCTCCTTGGTCACGCGACCCTCCTCGTAGTCGCGCACGACCTTAAGCTCATGCATGTCATAGGGCCTCTTGGTGAACAGCGCCTTCACCTTGTGCTTGAGTACCCACCAGCCGGGCTTCCAGATGTACTTGTGCATGGCCGGGCTCACTGAGCCGATCATCCAGCAGTTGCGGTCGCAGTGGCGAACCTTCGCGCGGACCCTCTCGGCCTGGTCGGAGTTCCAGAGCTCGTCCCAGGACTCCTCGTTGAGGTTGCCCATGACCTCCTTGTCCTTGGTGCCGTTGCAGGGCATGACGTCGCCGTAGGGGTCGATGAAGAAGGTGTCGAACGCCATGTCGCAGGGCAGCGGGCGCGGCTGGCCGTAGATGTAGTTGATGAGGCCGTGGTTGAAGTAGGCGCGGAACCACTTCTTGGGGCTGTTGGACCTGAGCAGCTCGTTGACCAGGTCCTCGAAGTTCTTCGCCACCATGGGGCGGTCGTGGATGATGTTCTTGGCCTCGACGAAGTAGAAGCTGTTATGGAGCGACGCCGTGGCGAACTCCATGCCCAGCTCGTCGGAGATCTTGTAGAGGGGTACCAGGTCGGGCGCGTTGAGGTCCTGCACCGTCATGCCGAAGCCCACGTCGGGGTGCTTGAGCTCGACGAGCTTCTTGAGCGTGGCGTAGCCGCGGTTGTAGCCGTTCTCCAGGCCGCGGATCTTGTCGTTGGTCTGCTGCAGGCCCTCGATGGAGATGCGGATGCCGACGTTGGGGAACTCCTCGCACAGGTCGATGATGCGGTCGGTGAAGAAGCCGTTGGTGGAGATCACGATGCGGTCGGACTTCTTGTAGAGCTCGCGAACGATGTCCTTGAGGTCCTGGCGGATGAAGGGCTCGCCGCCGGTGATGTTGGTGAAGTACATCTTGGGGAGCTTCTTGATGGTCTCGATGGAGAGCTCCTCCTCCGGGCGGCTCGGGGCCTTGTAGCGGTTGCACATGGTGCAGCGCGCGTTGCAGCGGTAGGTGACGATGACGGTACCGTTGAGTTTCTTTTCGGTCATCTATTTAACCTTTCAAGATCAAGTTGAATACAATTCGAGGGTCCGTTCGACGACGGAGTCCCAGTTGTAGGTTTTCTCGACGTGTGCCTTGGCGGCGGCGCCGAGAACTCTCCCGTGGCCGCTGTCAGCGAGCAGGTCTCGCAGCGCGGCCCGCAAGGAATCGGCACTGCCCTTATCGAAAGTTACGCCGTTGCCCGCAAGGACATCTGCGCACTCTGGGATATCGCTCGTCACGCAGCAGCGGCCGTAGGCCATGGCCTCCAGCAGGCTCATTGGCATTCCCTCCACGTCGGAAGGCAGCACGTAGGCATAGCAGTTGGAGTACAGCTCCTCCAGGGGCTCGCCGTTAACGAATCCGGTGAAGAGGACACGTGGGTCGCCCTGCGCAGCCACACGCAGCGACGTCTCGTACTCGGATGTGTCCGAACCGCCGCCGGCGATGACGAGCCTCTTCTCCGTATCGAGCTCCTTGAAGGCTTCGATCAAGAGCTCGGGACGCTTCTCGGGGACGAGCCTGCCCAGGTACAGCAGGTATGAGCCCGCATCGAGCCCCCATTTATCCTTTATCTGCTTAACCGGCCTATATTGCTTTGGCTCGATACCGTTGGGGATGAACGTCGTCGTGCGGCCATAGACGTCCTGAAAGTAGGACTGGGCGGACTTGGACAGGACGACGAGGCCGTCGGCCTTGGTGGCAGCCGCCCTTTCCCCCATCTTGATGTAGGTGCTCGCAAGCCTACCCCACTTGGCGCGCTGCCAGTCCAGGCCGTGGATGGTGGCGACGGTCCGGATGCCGGCAAGTTTCGCCAGCGGAAGGGGTACACAGGGGCCCTCGGCGTGGTAGTGGATCACATCGGGACGGTCCTTAATTGCGGCCCTGGTGGCAAAGTATGATGACGAAAGGGCAGCGAGGCCTTTTTTGTCGATTGTCTTAACCGGCACGACGTGCACGCCGTCGATGACGCGCCCGCGGCAATCCGCGGCGCAGCCGGTCATGACATCGCTGCCCGAACGGTCGTAGCAGGTCACCTCGTGGCCAAGCTCAACCATTCGGCGGGCCAACTCAGTTACCACGACCTCTACACCACCCTCTCGAGAGCCGTAGCGCTTATGTCCAATCATCGCTATGCGCAAGTTAATCTCTTTTGAACAAATCTCGCGTATACACATTTTCCGCCACGTCCGCGAGCTCATCGCTCCAGCGGTTGGCGACGATCACGTCGCAACCGGCCTTGAAGGCCTCCAGGTCGTGGGTCACCTTGGAGCCGAAGAACTCCGGGGCGTCCAGCGTAGGCTCGTAGACCACCACGGGCACGCCTTTGGCCTTCACGCGCTTCATGACGCCCTGGATGGAGCTTGCGCGGAAGTTGTCGGAGTTCGACTTCATAGTCAGGCGGTACACGCCCACGACTGGCTTTTCCTTGCCGGCATACACGCGGTCCCACACCATCTGCAGCACCTCGTCGGCCACGAAGTCCTTGCGGGTGCGGTTGGCCTCGACGATGGCCTCTATCAGGTTCTGAGGAACGTCCCTGTAGTTGGCCAGGAGCTGCTTTGTGTCCTTGGGTAGGCAGTAGCCTCCGTAGCCGAAGCTGGGGTTGTTGTAGTGGCTGCCGATGCGCGGCTCCAGGCACACACCGTTGATGACGTCGCGGGTGTTGAGGCCGCGGACCTCGCAGTAGGTGTCGAGCTCGTTGAAGTAGGCCACGCGCAGCGCCAGATAGGTGTTGGCGAAGAGCTTGACGGCCTCGGCCTCAGTAGTGCCCAACACTAGCTCCGGGATGCCCACGGTACCGTCGGCGTTCACGCGATCAAGCTCCGCAGGGTCCGCCCCTTGGGCAAGCAGGCGTGCGAAGCGCTCGGCAGCCGCGACGGCGTTAACGTCGTCCTTGGGCGCGCCTACCACGATACGGCTGGGGTGCAGGTTGTCGTAGAGCGCCTTGCTCTCGCGCAGGAACTCCGGGCTGAAGAAGATCTTGCTGTCGCCCAGCCTCTCTCGTAGGCCCGCGGTGTAGCCCACGGGGATGGTCGACTTGATGACGATCCAGGCGTCCGAGTTCACCGAGCGCACGGCGGCGATGGCGGCCTCGACGGAGCTCGTGTCGAAGAAGTTCCTGTCGCTGTCGTAGTTGGTGGGCGTAGCGATGACGGCGAAGTCGGCGCCAGCGTAGGCCTCGACCACGTCGACGGTGGCGTGCAGGTCGAGTTCGCGCTCCCCCGCCTTTGCCTCTGCTAGGAAGCGCTCGATCTCGTTGTCCTGGATGGGCGACACGAAGTTGTTGATCTTCTCGACCTTCTCGGGAACGATGTCCAGCGCATGGACCTCGTTGTGCTGCGAGAGCAGGACGGCGAGGGACAGGCCGACGTAGCCGGTACCGGCGACGGCAATCTTCATTTTCTTCTCCGATTCGAATCGAGCATTAGAGTTAGGCATTAGTACGCATCGCTTCCGTTGAAGACCTCCAGAACCGTGAGGAGGACGATCTTGAGGTCCATGACGATTCCGCGCTTGGCTATGTACTCGAGATCACGGCGGACCATGCCGTCGAACCCGGTGGAGTTTCGCTCCGTAACCTGCCAGAGCCCCGTAATACCTGGCTTCACCGCTAGCCTCTGCAGGTCGTACTCGGTGTACTCCGCGACTTCGTTCGGCAGCGGCGGGCGCGGTCCCACGACGGACATCTGGCCCAGGAACACGTTCAGGAACTGCGGGAACTCGTCGATGGAGTGCTTGCGGATGAACCTACCGATCTTGGTGACGCGGGGGTCCTCCTTCATCTTGAACATGGCACCTGCGATCTCGTTCTGCTCTTTGAGCTCGGAGAGACGCTCGTCGGCGTCCTTGTACATGGATCGGAACTTCCACATGCGGAACGTGGACAGGCTGCCGTCACGGTGGGTCTGACCCACGCGGATCTGGCTGTAGAAGGGGTTGCCCTCGCTCTCCAGGCGGATGGCAGCGGCCAGCACCAGGCTGGGTATGGCGATGACGGCCAGCGCGCAGCCGCTGAACACGATGTCGAACGCGCGCTTCACGGCCCTATAGACAAGGCGCGAGCGATCCCAGTCCATGATGGATTGCATGGCCTTGTAGCGGCCGGCGCCCTCGCGCCGGTCCATAGCCTGAGCAATCAACGCTGCACCCGCTGGCGCATCCATTGCATATTGAGTTTTTTCCGACACGTTCTCTTCCAATACTTCGTCCCCAGGTCGGAGATCCTCCCTGTTCTGTTTAGCGACCGCTTGCATCTAGACAATCGCCTTTTTGAGATTGCGTATGACGCGCTGCTCGTTTGAAAGCACAGCAAGACCAACGCGCGTGGTTACGCGTCGGCCGCACAGGTTGAGCTCCAAAAAAGCAGTGCTCTTGCGTCTGTTAATAGTTTTAATGAGGCCCTCGTGGCCCAGCAGCGGACCAGCCGTCACTACGACTTGGTCACCGTCTTTTAGGGCCTCGCTCATGGGCACTACGCGGTTTCCCCTATGCGTAAAGCCGCCAATAAGCTGGACCTCTTCTTTTGCCAGCGGCACAAACTGACCGTCCTGAGATAACACCCGGGCAAAGTCGTCCATGCGCAGCAGATACTGTTGCACGGTTCGAGGATCTGCCGTATCGCAGATAAGATAACCGGGAAAGAGTGGCTTGATCGTGTCGACCCATTCGCCGTGTACCTTGATCTCGGTTTGATATTGGGGATAAAAGAGCTCCTGCATGGCGCCCGCTGGCGCCATGCGCTCGATGCGCTCGCGCATTACGTCTTCACGACCGTTAATGACCTGGATCACATACCACACGAACACCACCCCCTTGCTGTCTTACGTGTGGCTCACGGGGTTTGGGTATGGCTTCGCCAGTGCGCTTGTGCGCGGAGGCGCTCCATATTCAAACCCTGAGCCCAGTTAGACAAGCACGTGGCTCTGTCCCACCGTGAACGGTATGTATAAGCGCAGTGGCTAGAGTCGCGGACGTGTATCGCAAAATGACCGCGTCTCCAGCTGGCTGCGCGCGAGCCAGTCAAGCGGGTACAAAACTGGACCGCACGCAAACAGCTGAAGGACTGCTACGTTTTGGCATGCAATCTATTAATTATTTGCACTAAGAAATTAACTCAATACAAATAAATAACGTCGCATGACTTCTTTATTGGAGCTCGTGGTGTTTCTGGCACCGCCGTTACGGCCGGATGCTGATCGACCCTGCGCTTTATGGCTTGCTGAAGCCGTGAGCACAGTTGAACTCATGTAACGCTAAGTATCCTAGCACAAGCTGATAGCGAAACTGATTTGGGTTGTGTTGGACAACATATCGTTCATTTGACGTGCTTAAGGGGGTTGTTTTGGGATGTTGTTCACGTTGCTGCTGGTTATTAGGGTGCGAGCGGTGGTTAGGGATGCTCCTGAAGCACAAATGGAACGGCGAGCTGCACTGGTAATTGCGTTTGTCTAACAAACTATGTACAGACATGGGAAATAAATTGTGCAACTTTTTGTTGGTGTGGGTGGGATTTGTGGCGCACGGTGTTTTGGCATGAAAAAAGGCCTTCGGGATTCCGATGGCCTTTGCATTCACGATGGTGGAGACGAGGGGGATCGAACCCCTGACCTCTTGACTGCCAGTCAAGCGCTCTCCCAGCTGAGCTACGCCCCCGTGACGTCGAAATACTATAGGGGAAGTTGACGCGGCGTGCAAGGACTTTTTTCGGGTTGTTGGGGTGACTTACGGGATTTTTGGGACAGGTCCTAAAATTTCACCCTGGCCATCGGCCAGCGCGCAATTTTATGGCCAGTCCCAAAAATCCCTACCGCAGTAGGAATCCGATCGCGGCTCCTTGGTGGACGGTTATGGTGGCTGTGGTTCTTACTATGTTGCTGATGCCCGTGTCGGCCAACAAGCCCAGCGGGGCGTGGTCCAGTTCCCACTCTAGACCGTGTTCGCTTACCACCGTCCCGGGGGCTATGGCGATGATGGAGAAGGTGCTGCCCTCGTGGCCTTCGATGGTCCACGATTCGCCTTCGTGCAGAATGCGGGCCGTGGTCTCGTCCTCAACGATCCAGACCGGGGCGTCATCGTAGCCTGCAAGCAACCCCAGTACGGAAAGCGCCATGTCGGGGCGGCCGCCGGTGGCGCAGGTCGTAACTACTTCGGCACCCTGCCAGCGACGGCGGATGGAATCGAGCGCCAGTGCTAAATCGGTGTAGTCCTTGTACGGGTCGTGGCGCTCAACTTCAAAGTCGGTGGCGGCATCGACCAGAGCGCGACCCGCGTCACTCACCGTGTCGGCATCTCCCACATACACGTCGCAGCCCAGTTCCGCGCCCAGCAGTGCATCGAGTCCGCGGTCCACGGCGACAACGTGGTCGCACTCCCCTGCTAGCCTACGCAACAGATCCACGCTCGCCACCACGGGCGAGCCGCAGACAACTAATACCTTGCAAGCCACAGCCCTCGCCTATCCCTCAAACGAAAGAACGCGGGCCAGATCCAGCTCCTCGTAGCTGTCGATAAAGATATCGCAGTTGGCGCGTACGTCATCGCGCCTCATGCGGCCGTGCGAATCATAAATACCCACACGCTTAAAGCCAGCGACACCAGAGCTCTTAAGGCCAAAGACGGCGTCCTCAAACACCCACGCGCGCTCAAACTTGTGCCCATGGCGCTCTTCCAGGCGTCGCAGCGCCAGCTCGTATACGTCGGGGAACTGCTTGGAGCGTCCTGCCTCGCCCGTCGTGGTAACAAACTCCATGTACACGTCGAGCCCGGCACCAGCGAGCGCAGACTGCACCAGCTCGGCCGGCGTGGACGTAGCAACGCAGATGGCAATACCGGCCTCCTGCGCCTGCTTCAAAAATGCCAGGAGCCCCTCGCGCGGCGGCACCTTGGAGTACCCATCGATCAAAATCTCACTCAGCTCGCGATACAGCTCCTCGCCGTTCGCGCCAATGCCCCACGTGTCGTGGTAGGCCTGGCACTCGTCCTCCAGCGACAGGTGCTCAAATTGGGCAAAGTCATCCACGGTCACGTCAATCCCGTGGCGGTGCAATAACTCTGGCTGAGCATAAGCCCAAACGGGGGTGCTATTAACCAGCGTGCCGTCGCAATCGAAAATAAAAGCAACCTTGGGAGCGGCGGTATGGGACATAAACGAACCTTTCGATATCAAATGGTAAACATCCTGCTAAAAACGTTTTACCAAACGTCAACCAAATAGTCTAGAAACGCTATTTGGTAAAACTGTCAAGAGTTTTACCATCGCAATTCTGCCAGTGGTCTAAACATGGCGCTCGCCGATTAAACGCCGCCGCAAATCCACTTTTCTCCATAAAAGTAACGAACAGGTGTTATCGTATTTCGTGCCGAAAGTTCCACCGAGCACGCGAGGTGGAACGAATCATAGAGCTATCGCCGTCCCTTCGATTCGTGCAGCCTTGGACCTTTCGCATCTAGTCACCAAGGCAACACGCTGCCGCGTCATGATGGGATCAAACGTGAGCGATACAAAGCTAAAGCCAGCAACAAAAAAGCCCGCTACCCGTAAAGCCGCCCCGCACGCGCCGGAGCTCACCAAGGACGATGTCTACCTGTTTGGCATCGGTACGTGGGAGCGCAGCTGGGAAAAGATGGGCGCACACCCCGACACGCAGAACCGTACGCGCGGCTGGCGTTTTTGCGTTTGGGCGCCCGACGTAAAGAGTGTTCACGTCATTGGTGAATTTAACGACTGGGATGAGCAAGCCAACCCGCTGGTGCCCGTGCATACGAGCGCTATTTGGGAAGGCTTTATTCCTGGCGCCGAGCAGGGCCAGCTCTATAAGTATCTCATCGAGACCAACGAGGGCGAAAAGCTCTACAAGGCCGATCCGTACGCCTTTAAGGCCGAGTGCCCTCCGGGAACGGCGAGCTTGCTGTGGACCCTCGATGGCTACCAGTGGAACGACGCCGCGTGGCTCAAGCGCCGCGCCAGCCATAACCACATGTCGCAGCCCCTTAACATCTACGAGGTGCATATTGGCTCGTGGAAGCGCCACGGCGACGCCCCGCAGGGCGAGCCGGACGAATACGGCAACTACCCCGGCCCCATGGACCCCTTCCCCGCGCAGCGCGGCGAGTTCTACACCTACGACGACCTGTCGGTGGAGCTCGTGGACTACGTGCGCGACATGGGGTATACGCATATCGAGGTCATGCCGCTCATGGAGCATCCCTTCGATGGCTCCTGGGGCTACCAGACGACCGGCTACTACGCCGCCACCTCGCGCTACGGCAACCCGCAGCAGCTCATGCACTTTATCGATGCGTGCCACGAGGCGGGCATCGGCGTGATCATGGACTGGGTGCCCGGCGGTTTTTGCGCCGACTCCCACGGCCTAGCCACCTTTAACGGCCACATGCTGTTTGAGCACGAGATTCACCCCAACTGGGGCACGCACAAGTTTGACTTCGCCCGCGGCGAGGTCCGCTCTTTCCTGGTCTCCAACGTGCTGTATTGGCTCGAGAACTTCCACGTGGACGGCATTCGCATGGACGGCGTGTCCAGTATGCTGTACCTCAACTTTGGCATCGACGATCCCGGCCAAAAGAAGTTCAACAAGTACGGTACCGAGGAGGACTTGGACGCCAGCGCGTTTATCCGCCAGGTCAACTGCGCCGTGGAGGCACACTACCCCGACGTGATGATGATGGCCGAGGAGTCCACCGCGTGGCCGCTCGTAACCTATCCGCCGCAGGACGGGGGCCTGGGCTTCCACTACAAGTGGGACATGGGCTGGATGAACGACACGCTGCACTACATGCAGACCGATTTTCCGTGGCGCCCCGGAAACCACGGGCTGCTGACGTTCTCCATCATGTACGCCTTTACCGAGAACTTCATTTGCCCGCTGAGCCACGACGAGGTCGTGCACGGCAAGTGCTCGCTGATCGGCCGCATGCCGGGCGACTGGTGGCGCCAGTTTGCCGGCCTGCGCACGCTGGCTTTCTACCAGATGACGCACCCCGGAGCCAAGCTCAACTTTATGGGCAACGAGATCGGCCAGTTTATTGAGTGGCGCTACTACGAATCCATTCAGTGGTTCCTGACCGAGGAGTACGAGACCCACCGTCATCATCAGGCGTTTATCAAGGCGCTCAACCACCTGTACACCGCCGAGCCCGCCCTGTACGAGCGCAGCTACACCGATGACGGCTTCACCTGGATCGACGCGGATAACTCCAAGCAGTCCATCGTGAGCTTTGTGCGTCAGGGCGAGGACGTCAACGACGACCTGGTGATCCTGATCAACTTTGACCCGGCGAGCTACGAGAGCTTCCGTGTGGGCGTGCCGCGCGAGGGTGACTGGGAGGTCATCTTTGACTCCGACCGTCCCGAGTTTGGCGGCAGCGGATACGCCGGCGAGGAACCCTACACCTGCTCGAGTGAGCCCTATCCCTGGAACGGGCAGATGGACTCCATTGAGATTAAGGTACCCGGCCTGGCAGGCGTGGTGCTTAAGCGCCGCGGTCCCAGCAGCTACAAACCGCCCGTGGTCGAGGAGTCCAAGAAGGCGACGCGCAAGCGCACGTCC
Organism: uncultured Collinsella sp.; assembly: GCA_959020715.1. Taxonomy (GTDB): domain Bacteria; phylum Actinomycetota; class Coriobacteriia; order Coriobacteriales; family Coriobacteriaceae; genus Collinsella. The sequence goes on from CAUESV010000012.1 coordinate 28,970, forward strand.
TCGGTGAAGCCCAAGGCCGCGGCCTCTAAAAAGGCTCCGGCTAAGGCGAAGGCGAAGGCTGCCAAGCCCGCTGCTAAGGCTTCGGCCAAGTCCACCACGGCCAAGAAAGCAGCCAACAAAAAGGCTGCTCCCAAGGCCAGGGCAGCTGCTGTTAAGGCTCCTGCCAAGAAAGCGTAACAAAAGCGTTACCACTGCAATTACCCGCCCCACCGGGGCGTAGGATACATGTCATAACCGTTCCGGGAGAAACATCCCCGGGGGAAAGGAACGTATGAATAAGATCTTCGACAACAAGCAGGAGTTTACCGAGCTCTATCGCGATGCCGTCATGAGCATCAGCGGCAAGAGCGTCGAGGCCGCGAGCGACCTCGATCGCTTTAACGCCCTGGCCAAGCTCGTGGCCGAGAAGGCGCGCACCGTTGCCACCAAGAGCGACGCCCGCGCCACCGCCGAGGGCAAAAAGCGCGTGTACTACTTCTCGATCGAGTTTTTGATCGGCCGCCTGCTCGACAACTACCTGCTCAACTTTGGCGTGCGCGACATGGTCGCCGAGGCGCTCGACGACATGGGCTTCGACCTGTCCGTCATCGAGAACCAGGAGCCCGATCCGGCGCTGGGCAACGGTGGCCTGGGCCGTCTGGCCGCATGCTTCCTGGATTCCATGGCAGCCGAGGGCATTGCCGGCTACGGCAACGGCATGCGCTACCGCTACGGCCTGTTTAAACAGGAGATTGTCAACGGTAGCCAGGTCGAGGCCACCGACGAGTGGCTCACCCACGGCTATCCCTGGGAGGTCCGTCGTCAGGACAAGGCCGTGACCATCAAGTTTGGTGGCCGCGTCGAGGGCTTTGAGGAGAACGGCCGCACGTTCTACCGCACGGTGGATACGCAGGACATCCTGGCCGTCCCTTATGACATCCCGGTCGTGGGCTATGCCGGCGAGACCGTCAACAAGCTGCGCGTCTGGGCCGCCGAGCCGGTCGTGGAGCACTTTGACCTTGAGGCCTTCAACCGCGGCGACTACGCCCTGGCCGATGCCGAGCGCGCCGAGGCCGAGGCCATTAGCGCCATTCTCTACCCCAACGACGCCGGCGAGCACGGCCGTCTGCTGCGTCTGAAGCAGGAGTACCTATTTGTTTCGGCCGGAATCTACAGCCTGCTCGACACCTTTGAGAAGGAGCACGGCGAGAACTGGGAGCTGCTGCCGCAGTTTGTGGCCATCCACACCAACGACACGCACCCCGCCATGTGCGGCCCCGAGCTCATGCGCATCCTTATCGATGAGAAGAAGTTCGAGTGGGACGACGCCTGGAACATCGTGACGCAGGTCGTAAGCTACACCAACCACACCATCCTGCCCGAGGCACTGGAGAAGTGGCCCATCGGCACGTTCTCCAAGCTCCTCCCCCGCGTGTACCAGATCATCGACGAGATCAGCCGTCGTTGGCATGAGTCGTTCGACACCACGCAGGAGGGCTGGCAGGAGCGTCTGCGCCAGACCGCCATTCTGTGGGACGGCGAGATTCGCATGGCCAACCTGTCCGTGATCTGCAGCCACAGCGTCAACGGCGTGGCTAAGATCCACTCCGACATCATCAAGAACATCGTGCTCAAGGACTTCTATGCCCTGACGCCCGAAAAGTTCAACAACAAGACCAACGGCATCTCGCACCGTCGTTTCTTTGCTGAGGCCAACCCCACCTATGCCAAGCTCGTGACCGAGGCCATTGGCGACGGCTGGCTCAAGGACGCCTTTGAGCTGGAGAAACTCAAGGAGTTTAAGGACGACACCGAGTTCCTGAAGGCCGTGGGTGCCTCCAAGCGCGCCAACAAGGAGCGTCTGGCCGCCTACGTTAAAGCCGAGACCGGTCTGGTCATCGACCCCAACACCGTCTTCGACGTTCAGGTTAAGCGCTTCCATGCCTACAAGCGCCAGCTCATGAACATCATGAAGGTGATGGACATCTACAACCGTCGCATTGCCGATCCCAACTTCCACGTGACGCCGACGACCTTCATCTTTAGCGGCAAGGCCGCCTCGAGCTACACCTTTGCCAAGGAGACTATCCGCCTGATCAACTCGGTGGCCGACGTCATCAACAACGACGCTCGCGTGAACGAGGTCATGAAGGTCTGCTTTATCCCCAACTTCCGCGTGAGCAACGCCCAGCTCATCTACCCCGCCGCCGAGATTTCGGAGCAGATCTCCACGGCCGGCAAAGAGGCCTCGGGCACGTCCAACATGAAGCTCATGATGAACGGTGCCATTACGCTGGGTACCCTCGACGGCGCCAACATCGAGATCGCCGACCTGGCCGGCCGCGAGAACGAGGCCATCTTTGGCCTGACCGCCCCCGAGGTCGAGCAGCTCTGGGCGTCGAACAGCTACTTTGCGTGGGATACGCTCAACAACGATCGCGAGCGCTTGGGCCGCGTGATGGACGAGCTCAAGGACAACACCTTTGCGGGTCTTTCGGGCAACTTCGAGAGCATCTACAACGAGCTCATGAACAACAACGACCCCGACCTGGTCATGGCCGACTTCCGCAGCTATGTGGATGCGTGGGAGGCGCTCACCGGCAGCTACGGCGACCAGGAGACCTGGAACCGCAAGGCGCTGCTCAACACCGCCTCGAGCGGTTGGTTCTCGAGCGACCGCACCATTCGCGAGTACCGCGACGAGATCTGGCACGCGTAAAGGCGCGCGAGCTCCCTTATGCCAGCACGGCATTACTCGACGGGCGCGACCAGGCGCCGTGCCCGTCGCTAATGGGTTAGAAACATCGATGACAGAAGGAGAAATCGATGAGTAAGAAAGAATGCATCGCGATGCTCCTCGCAGGAGGACAGGGCAGCCGATTGGGGGCACTCACCCAAAAGATCGCCAAGCCGGCGGTTAGCTTTGGTGGTAAGTTCCGCATTATCGACTTCTCGCTGTCCAACTGCTCCAACTCGGGCATCGACACGGTGGGCGTTCTGACGCAGTATCGTCCCTACCTGCTGCATGCCTATGTGGGCTCCGGCGAGGCGTGGGATCTGGACAGCCGCGACGGCGGCGTGTCGATCCTGCCGCCGTACGAGACGCAGACCGGCGGCGCCTGGTATGCGGGCACGGCAGACGCCATTACGCAGAACCTCGACTACATCAAGGCCAACGACCCCAAGTACGTCCTGATTCTGTCTGGCGATCACCTGTATCGCATGGACTACCGCAAGATGCTCAAGACGCACATTGAGAACAACGCCGACCTCACGGTGAGCGTTATGCCTGTGCCTTGGGAGGAGGCCAGCCGCTTTGGCATCCTTACCACCGACCCCGAGGACGGCCGCATCACCAAGTTCACCGAGAAGCCCGATAAGCCCGATTCGAACCTCGCTTCCATGGGCATCTACATCTTCTCGGCCGACGTACTGATCGAGGCGCTCGAGGAGGACGCTCTGGACCAGCGCTCGAGCCACGACTTTGGCAAGGACATCATCCCCAAGCTGCTCGGCGAGAACAAGCGCCTGTACAGCTACGAGTTCCACGGCTTTTGGAAGGACGTCGGCACCATCGCCAGCTTCCACGAGACCTCGATGGACCTGCTGGGCAACAACCCCGAGTTCGATCTGTTCGACAAGCACTTCCCCATCATGTCCAACATCACCACGCGTCCGCCGCACTACATTGGCCCGGACGGCCGCCTGGACGACTGCCTGGTCTCCAACGGCTGCAAGATCTACGGCACCGCTCGCCACTCGATTCTTTCGACCGATGTCATCATCGAGGAGCGTGCCGTGGTCGAAGACTCCGTGCTGCTGCCGGGTGCGCACGTTAAGAGCGGCGCGCACATCTGCCGCGCTATTTTGGGCGAGAACTCCACGGTCGAAGAGGGCGTGAAGCTCGGCTCTGTCGATACCACCAAGGATACGGCCGTCGTTGGAAATGACGTCGTTATCGGGAAGGGGGAATGATCCGATGATCAATCGCAAGGCCATCGGTTATATCACCGCTAACTACTCTTCGACCTACGGCAGCGTGCTGCTCAAGGACCGCCCCATCGCGTCCGTTCCGTTTTTGGGCCGCTACCGCCTGATCGACTTCCCGCTGTCCAACATGATGAATGCCGGCATCAAGACCGTCGGCGTCGTCATGCCGGGTAACTACCGTTCGCTGATCGACCACGTGGGCTCGGGCAAGGACTGGGGCCTGGACCGCAAGAAGGGCGGCCTGTTCATGGTGCCCGGCAACGCGTATGGCACCACCAAGGGCGGCATGCGCTTCCTGCTGCGCGACATCATCTCCAACAAGACGCTGTTCCAGCGCTCGGACAAGCCCTATGTTGTAATGATGGGCACCAACATCATATTTAACATGGACCTCAACACCATCATCGAGGCGCACGAGAACTCCGGCGCCCAGATGACCGTGGTGTACTGCAAGGCCACGCGCAACGTCGATGACGAGACCAAACTCGAGATTAACGAGAACGGCCGCCTGACGGGCGTGAGCGCCGGCGTCGTGTACGGCGACAACGCCTCTATGGACTGCTGCATCGTCAACCGCGAGACGCTGCTCGAGATCATTGATCACTATCAGGCCGCTGACTATCTGGACCTGCTCGAGGCACTCCAGGGCGACTTTGGCAACATCGACGTGTGCAGCTACGAGTACAAGGGCGAGGTCGTGGGCGTGTTTAGCGAGAAGTCGCTGTATCGCCGCAGCATGGACCTGCTCGACCAGACCGTGGCCGACCAGCTCTTCGACCCCGAGCGCCCGATCCTGACCAAGGCTCACGACGTGCCGCCTTCGCGCTATGCGACCGGTAGCCATGCTTGCAACTCGATCATCTCGGCCGGCTGCATCATCAAGGGCACCGTGCGCAACTCGATCCTGTCGCGCGGCGTTGTGGTCGAGGAGGGTGCCTCGGTGACCAACTCGATCATCAACCAGAGCTGCATCATCAAGAGCGGCGCCCGCGTTGAGAACGCCATCCTGGACAAGAACAACGTGGTTCCCACCAACACCGAGCTTCGCGGTACGCCCGAGAACATCCTGGTGCTGGGAAAGGCCCCGTTAACTTCCGACACCACCATCGTACGTTAACGTTGGCACCGCAACATCGCTCGTAACATGTAGAATAGCCGCCCGGTTTGCGCCAGGCGGCTATTCTCGAATTGCAACATGGGAGACAATATGGCAGATTCCAGCAAAAAGATGCAGATCGTGTTTGCCTCGGCCGAGTGCGCACCGTTTGTAAAGACTGGTGGTCTGGGCGACGTGGCGGGCTCGCTGCCTGCGGCGCTTGTGCGCGCCGGCGCCGAAGTCATCGTGATGGTGCCCAAGTACGCCACCATCAAGGACGAGTACAAGGCGCAAATGGAGCACTTCTCCGACTTTTACGTGAGCCTGGGCTGGCGCAATGAGTACTGCGGGCTCGAGAAGCTCGAGCACGACGGCGTCACCTATATGTTCATCGACAACGAGCGCTACTTTGCGCGCGACTATCCGTATGGCTTCTTTGACGACGGCGAGCGCTTTGCGTTCTTCTCCAAGGCCATCACCGAGAGCCTGCAGCACCTGCCGGCCGGCTTTGAGTGCGACATCTTGCACTGCAACGACTGGCAGACGGCACTGGCGCCCGTGTTCTTGCGCGAGTTTTACCAGGGCCTGCCACTGTACGACCGCGTCAAAACTGTGTTCTCGATCCACAACGTGGCGTTCCAGGGCCAGTTTAGCGACACCGTGATGGAGGACATCCTGGGTGTGGCGCATATTCCGGCGGCCGCCTCGCAGCTGCGTTGCGACGCCTGCAGCATCAACTACATGCTGGGCGCGCTACGTTATGCCGATGCCATCACTACGGTAAGCCCCACCTATGCCAACGAGATCCAGACGCCCGAGTTTGGCGAGGGCCTGGACGGTGTGCTGCGCGAGCGCTCCTATGCGCTGCAGGGCATTTTGAATGGCATCGACGTCGCGGGCTTTGACCCGGCGACCGACAAGCGCATTGCCGCCAACTACACCATCGAGGACCGCTCCGGCAAGGCCGTGTGCAAGGCCAAACTGCAGGAAGAGCTGGGGCTCGAGGTCCGCGACGATCGTCCGCTTATGGTGATGGTCACGCGCCTGACGCGCCAAAAGGGCATGGACCTGGTCATGTACGCGCTCGACCGCATCCTGGCCGGCGGCGTTCAGGTGGCGGTGCTGGGCACGGGCGACCGCGACTACGAGGATGGCCTGCGCTACTTCCAGGACAAGTACCCCGGCACCATGGCCGCGCGCATCGAGTTCGATCCGGCGCTGTCGCAGCGCATGTACGCCGCGGCCGACATGTTCCTGATGCCGTCGAAGTTTGAGCCCTGCGGCCTGTCGCAGATTATCGCCATGCGCTACGGCACCTTGCCCATCGTGCGCGAGACCGGTGGCCTGAAGGACACCGTTGTTCCGTACAACGAGTTCACTGGTGAGGGCACGGGCTTCTCGTTTACCAACTTTAACGGCGACGAGATGGGCGACGCTGTGTTCCGCGCGGCTCGCCTGTTCTGGGACAACCGCGATGCCTGGAACCAGCTGGTCACGCAGGCCATGAGCCAGGACTTTAGCTGGACGCGCTCGGCCGACAAGTATCTGGACCTGTACTTCTTTATGCACCCGGAGATTGAGCGGCCGGCGGCTGTTGTGGACGAACCGGAGGCTGTTGCTGAGCCGGTGGCCGCTGAGGAGCCCATGGCCGAGGAAAAGCCGATTGAGGCTGAGCCCGCAAAGGCCGAGCCTGAGGTGAAGGCTGAGGTTGCTCCTGAGGCAGAGGCCGAGGCCAAGCCCGCTGCAAAGCCCGCAGCTAAGAAGACCACGACCCGCAAGACGACCGCTAAGAAGGTTACGACGACCAAGGCTGCCGCAACTAAAACAACGGCCGCCAAGGCAACGACGACGCGCAAGCGCACGACCGCCGCTGCCAAGACGGACGCCGAGGCCGAGGTCGCAGAGGCCAAGCCGGCCGCCAAGGCTCCGGCAAAGACCGCTCCGAAGGCTGCCGCAAAGCCCGCTGTCAAGGTCGAGGAAACCCCCGCCGAGCCCAAGGCCGAGGTAACTGTCGAGACAAAGCCGGCCGCCAAGACCACCACGCGCAAGCGCACCACGACGACGGCCAAAAAGGCCACGACCAAGGCCGCTGCTCCCAAGGCTGAGGCTAAGGCCAAGGAAAAGCCCGCAGTAAAGGCCGAGCCGGCTCCGAAGGCCGCCGAGGTCAAGACCGATCCGAAGGCCACGGCAAAGGCCGAGCCCGCCAAGGAGGCCTCGGTCTCCCCCGCCGCTCCCACTGAGGAAAAGGCTCCTACCAAGAAGACCTCCGTCCGCAAGGCAACGGCCACCCGCAAGCGCCGCTAGCCCACAGGCGATCAAAAACCTCATCAAACCCTAAGCAAGGGGCGCTCCAACCAGGCGCCCCTTCTCTGTAGGTAGTGGTAAAACGATTTTCTAGGACAACCGTTCGCCGATGGTAAACGGATGTTGTTTATACAGCCTGTGTACAACAGATATACTTACATCCTGTGCGTAAAGCCCATGGCCCGCAGGCCATGATTCTATTGAACTGGACCGTACTATGAGATTGATACACAACAGCCGCCTGCCGCAGTTTCGCACTCCGTTTGGCGCTGTGACCACTGGAACTTCCGTTGCACTCTCGGTGATTTTGGAGGATGCCGATCCCAACCAGGCAACGCTTACGCTGCGCACCTGGGTCGATGAGATCGGTGAGTCTCGGTATCCCATGACACACGAGGGCGACGGCATATTTACCGTAGAGCTTGAGTGCACCGAGCCCTGTCTTATCTGGTACAGCTTTATCTGCAATATCGAGGGCCAGCCCGAGGTTCGCCTAGGCGCGCCGCAGGGACGCACCGGCGGCGAGGGCGTAACCTACGACTACGCCGAGGTGCCGTCGTTCCAGGTCACTGTCTACAAGCACCGTGAGGTTCGTCCCGAGTGGTACGAGCGCGGCATGGTCTACCAGATCTTCCCCGATCGCTATGCCCGCGACGAGCACTGGCGCGAGCGTACGCTGGCCGAGGTCGAAAAGCCGCGCAACGGAATCCAACGCCGCATGGTCGAGGACTGGAACGAGCCGCCCGTATACGAGCGCGCTGAGGACGGCTCCATCAAGACCTGGGACTTTTACGGCGGATCGCTCAAAGGCATCCAAGAGGACCTGCCCCGCATCGCTGAGCTGGGCTTTACAGCCATCTACCTCAACCCCATTTTTGAAGCCGCGAGCAACCACCGCTACGACACCGCCGATTACACCAAGATCGATCCGATTCTGGGCACCGAGCAGGACTTTACCGAGCTGTGTGAGGCGGCCGAGAAACTCGGCATTTCCATCATCCTGGACGGCGTTTTCAACCACACGGGCGACGACTCGATCTATTTCAACCGCTACGGCAACTACCCCGGCGTGGGCGCATGGCAGAGCGAGGATTCGCCGTGGCGCGATGCGTTTTATTTCCATGAGGACGGCTCGTACGACTGCTGGTGGGGCGTGGGCAATATGCCCGCCATCAATGAGAGCTCCGAGCTGGTACGCGAGCGGATCCTAGGCAAGGACGGTATTATCCGAAAATGGCTACGCGCTGGCGCCCATGGCTGGCGCCTTGATGTGGCCGACGAGCTTTCCGATGACTTCCTGGCCGAGATCAAAAAGGCCGTGCTCGCCGAGAAGCCCGACGCGCTGCTGCTCGGCGAAGTCTGGGAAGACGCCTCCAACAAGATCAGCTATGGCCACCTGCGTCGCTATCTGCAGGGCTCCGAGCTCGACTCTGCTATGGATTACCCCTTCCGTGACATGGTCATCGGCTTTTTGATGGGCTACAAGAACGCCTATCAGGCCGCCGAGGACATCGAGACCCTACGCGAGAACTATCCGCGCGAGGCACTGGCCTGCGCGCTCAATCTGCTTTCGAGCCACGACCGTCCGCGCATTATCTCGGTGCTCGGCGGTGGCCCCGACGAGTCGCAGCTGCCCGAGAGAGAGCGCAGCAAGTGGCGCCTGGACGACAACTCCATGGGCCTGGCCAAGAGCCGCTTTTGGTTGGCGACGCTCATGCAGATGACCTTCCCTGGCGTTCCCTCGATCTATTATGGCGACGAGTACGGCTTGGAGGGTCTCACCGATCCGGGCAATCGCCGCACCATGCCGACCAAGGAAAACCTGCACGACTTCGATACGTTTGCAATCGTCAAGAACGCATCTGCTGTGCGCCGCGCGCTGCCGTTTATGATCGACGGTGAGATCAAGGCCTTCGCGCTCAATGACGAGGTGCTTGCCTACAACCGTACCGGTAAAGACGGCGAGTCCGCTACCGTCATAATCAACCGCAGCCTGCGCAATTCCCACCGCGTGACAATTCCGGCGCTCGGCGAATGTGCGAGCGATGTGATTAGCGGTCACGAGTGCGAGATCCACAACGGTACGGTCACGCTCGATCTGTATCCGCTGGGCTCGTCGATTATCTATCACCATGCAGAGCAGCGCCTGCAGGAGCCGCTCGATCACGGTGCAGGTGTTGTGTGCCATATCACATCGGTGCCGACCGACGACGGCAAGCCCGGCACGATCGGCGCGCCCACGCGTCGTTTTATCGACCATCTGGCCGCCATGGGCATGCGCTACTGGCAGGTTCTCCCCGTCAACCCCACAGACTTCTTCCGCTCCCCTTACGCAGGTCCTTCGGCCTTTGCGGGCAATATCGACCTGCTACCCGAGAGCCACGAGGAGCTGGCAGCCGACTTTGAGACCTGGAAGACCCGCGGAGGCGAGGATGCCGATCCGCTGTACACCGCGTTTAAACATCGCAATGCCGATTGGCTCGAGAAATACTGCGTCTACATGGCCGTTAAGAAGTACTTTGAGGGCGAGTCGCGCCATGATTGGCCGGCAGATGTCGCGCGATACAACGAGTATCTGATCGACGACAAGCGCTTCCACAACGAGGCCGAGCTTCAGGCGTACATGCAGTACCGCTTTGACCTGGCTTGGTGCGAGCTCATGAACTATGCGCACAAGAAGGGCATCGAGGTTATCGGGGATATTCCTATGTACGTGTCCGACGATTCGGCGGATGCGTGGAGCGAGCCCGAGAACTTCTGGCTGTCCGATACCGGCAAGGCGATTGAGATTTCCGGTGCGCCGCCCGACAACTTTGCACCCGAGGGCCAGGTGTGGTGCAACCCGACGTTCCGCTGGGACCACATGAAGCAGAACGGCTATAGCTGGTGGATGGATCGCCTGCGCCGCGCGTTCTCGCTCTACGACCGTGTGCGTCTGGATCACTTCCTGGGCTTCCACAGCTATTTCAGCATTCCCGCGGGCAAGGCTTGCGCCGACGGCCGCTGGCTGGCGGGCCCGGGCAAGGACCTGTTCCAGACCGCCTACGACGAGCTGGGTCCGCTCAACTTTATCGCCGAGGACCTGGGCTATTTGACGCCCGGTGTTCGCGCCATGGCTTCGACCTGTGGTTTCCCCGGCATGGACGTGCTGGAGTTTAGCGACTACGACGTTCGTTGCGGTGTGCATCCCACGCCCGGCAAGATCCTGTACACCTCAACGCACGATACGTCGACGCTGGCCGGTTGGTGCACGCGTTCCTTTGCGGGCGGCGACGAGCCGAGCGGTGTTGAGGTGGCGGCCAAGCTGATGAGCGACGCGCTGGCAAGCGACGCTCCCCTGGTGATGATGCCGCTGCAGGATGTCCTGGGGCTTAGCGACGACGCGCGCATGAACGTTCCGGGCGTTGCCACGGGCAACTGGACTTGGCAGGCTGACGAGGCGGACATTGCAGCCGCCGAGGGCAAAACTGCGCAGCTCCTGCGCAACACCCATAGATTCTGGGGCGAGGCGTGATAAAACGCCCGATATAGGGTACAGTTACAGACGTTTGAATTTTTGCGGGCAGAGTAATCTGCCCGCTTTGTGCTGAAAAGGAAGTATTATGGCGCGCTACGATTACAAGTGCTCGAGCTGCGGCAACGTGTTTGAGGTTGAGCATCCCATGTCCGAGACTCCCGAGGTCGTGTGCCCGAGCTGCGGTGCCCCGGCGGCCAAGACGTTCTCGGCCAGCGGCATTAAATTTGAGGGCAGCGGTTTCTACAACACCGACCAGCGAAGCGGCGGCGCCAGCACCAGCGCCACCAGCGGCTGCTGCGCCAACTGCCCGCATAACCACTAGAAACCGAACAGCCCCGCGACCGACACCGATCGCGGGGCTGATTCTTTAGCTACCCAGGTTTCCTAATGAGTTGCGGTGAAATAAGGACTGTTTAGCGGGTAGATGCCGCTATTCAATCCCTATTTCACCGCAACTTAGTTGTTACTTGTGGACCAGGCGGGCACAGAAGTGGCCGTCGTAGGAGTCGGCGTTTACCGGCACGCTTTGGAAGAGGCCTCGATCGTTCTGGCGTACGGATACGAGTTTTTTGGCCTGATCGAACTCGGGGAGTTGCAGAATCTGTGCCTCGGAAAGCGGTGCCACGCTAAAGCCGGCACCCTCGGGAGAAGCAAGGAACGCGTCCACGACCTGCGTGTTCTCTTCGTCGAAGACGGAGCACGTCGCATAGATGAGCTCGCCGCCGGCAGCCACGCGCGCGGCGGCTTCCTTGAGCATCGTCAGCTGCAGTTTGGGCAGCTCAACCGTCACATCCTTTTCGGTCAGACGCCACGGGATCTCAGGATGACGACGCATGGTTCCGGTGCCAGAGCACGGTGCATCGATAAAGACCGTGTCGAACTTAACCGGCTTGCCAAGCATGGCATCAAACGATGTCAGTACTTCATCAAGCTCGCAGGCATCACCCGAAACCGTACGAACGCCCTGAATACCGGCCTTATGCAGGCGAGCGAGATTCAGATCGCACTTACGATCATGCAGATCGAGCGCCGTATGCTGGCGGTCGTAGCCGGCACGCTTGGCCTGGCACATCATCACATAGGTCTTGGTACCGCGACCGGCACCAATCTCAAGGCAGCTTCCAGGGCGCGTGGCAGCTGTGGCGATAAGCTGCGCGTTAAGGTCCGAGGCCACGGCAGCAGCGCGCTCAAATACGCCCGACGCAACCGTAACCTGGGCATCAACCGGGGCATGGCAGCCTGGGAAGACAGGCGCGACGAGCTGCGAGATATACGGATCGGTCTTGGTAGCAAAGGCGTTCTCATGCAGGGCCAGCGGCGCGGGGGCCAGATTGCCGGCAAAGTTAAGCGCACCCTCAGGCGTGTCGAACGATGCCATAATGCGAGCGCACAGCCAACGCGGTAGACCCATCAGGCGCGACAGACGAACCAAGCGTCGCTCAGGCTCATCTACATCGGACGCAGTGGCAAAGTCCTCAACGTTGTCCGCGACCTTATGCAGCACGGCATTGGCCAAACCTGCGGCAGACTTAGCTCCGCTGCGCACCAGCTCAACACCCTGACTTACGGCGACGCGGCCAGGCGTATGCAAATAGAGCATCTCGAAGGCCGAGATACGGAGCGCCATGCGAACACGCGGCGCAACCTTTTTAGGCTTATCGAGAAACTGATCGAGAAGCTCGTCCAAAATACCCTGCGTGGCGGCGACACCCAGCGCCAAGCGGGCGGCAAAAGCGGAATCGCGTTGGTCAATAGCCTTGGCCGATGCGCGAGAGGACAGCACGTCACGCGCATACATGCCGCGGCGATCGGCCTCCATCAGCACATCGAGCGCAAGCTTGCGCGCGGGAGACAGCTTGCTCATGACAAAACACCCCACGAAAGATCGACGCCCTGCAGGCCGGCAGCCCAAGCAGAAGCAGCCATAGCACGCTTGCCGTCGGGCTTAACCTCGAGCAACTCAACAGTGCCATCGGAAAGACCAAGGTAAACACGCTTAGCCTTAACGAGAACCTGACCCTCGCCAAGCGACACGTCAACCGCCACAGCATCGAGCACGCGCACGGTCTTACCGGCAATCACGCAACGAGCAGGCGCGGTATCGGACGAAGCCAGCACATGACGTACGCAATCGAGCGCCGCCATTTGCGGATCCAGGCGCATCTCCTGCTTAGAAATCTTAGCAGCATGAGTGACGAGCGACTCATCCTGTTCAGTCCACACGGCGGTGCCATCGGCAAGCGAAGGAAGCATATCGGCCAATAGCTTGCCGCCAAGCTCACCAAGCTCCATGGTCAGCGCCTCAGCATGCTTACCAGCAACCGACGTAGAAGCCTGAGCACAATAAGCACCAGTATCCACGCCATGCCCAATACGCATAATGGAAACGCCAGCAACCTCGTCACCAGCAAGAATGGCACGCTGAATAGGAGCAGCCCCACGCCAACGAGGCAGCAAGGACGCATGAACATTCACAATACCAAGCGGCGCCATATGCAGCACATCATCAGGCAAAATACAGCCATAGGCAGCCACGCAGAAAATGTCAGCCTGGGCAGCCTGGAGCGCCTCAACGACCTCAGGCGTCATACGATTAGCCTCGACAACGGGCAACCCCAGCTCAAGCGCGCGAGCCTTAACAGGAGACGGCTCAAGCTTCTTGCCACGCCCGCGAACAGCATCGGGACGAGTAATTACGAGCGCAATCTCGTTCCCAGCCTCAACAAGCGAAGTCAAAGAAGGCACAGCAAAATCAGGCGTACCCATAAACACAATACGCATAAAAGTTAGTCTCCTCTCAATAACGAGCCGAGACGGCTACAAAAGAAGCGCCCAGGTCGAAATCGCGCCCAGCCGCAAGAACAATTCAATAAGAACAAATATACCCAAAAACAAAGAAAGAGCCGCATAAAAGCAGCCCTCCCAACAAAGCACCTATCAGCAAAGACGCCCTTCCCTGGCCCGACGGCACCCGGGCGAGTCAAGCAGCGTCAACTTAGTCCCCGGGGCGCCCGCCTATATCGTCCCGCGCGCAGTTTCGCAGCGCAGCGAGAATGTTTGAGCACAGGATGATATAGGCGGGCGCCCCGGGGACGGACAAACCTACTCCGTCTCGCCCGGTCGAGCGCCGCGGGCCAGGGCGTCCTGGTACTCCTTGACGGCCTTGAGCCTCTGCATCGGCTTCAGTCGCTCGAACATGGTGTTGCCGTGCAGGTGATCGATCTCGTGCTGCAGGCACACGCAGAACAGGTCGCCCGAGGCCTCATAGCGAATCAGGTTGGCGTCCAAGTCGTAAGCCTCGACGACGACATGGTCGGGACGCTCGATCTCGCAGCTAATGCCAGGAATGGAAAGGCAGCCCTCGCTATACGGCACCAGATGGTCGCTCTGCTCAACAATGACGGGATTGATGAGCACGTACGGATCGTAGTCGTACTTGTCGCTATAGTCGCAGTCGATGGTGACGAGCTGAATGAGCTCGCCGATCTGCGGGGCAGCTAGGCCGCAGCCAGCGTTCTCGAACATCATCTTCTTCATCTTCTCGGCAAGCGCCTCGATCGCCGGGGTGATCTCCTCGATGACGGCGCACTCCTGGCGCAGACGAGGGTCGGGCGACAGTACGATTCCGTTGGCTTCCATGGCCATCCTTTCGGGTTGTTACATCAAATCATAGGCGTCGACGTCAACGCTTACGCTCACGCCGCGCACGGAGCCCACCTCTTTGAGGCAGGCGTCGATATCATCAGAGACATGGTACCCCACGGGCGACTTCGCAAGCAGGTGGAAGCGATAACGGTCCTTGGCTCTCTCGATTACACACGAAGCCGGGCCCAGCACCTGCGGCACGGCACTCCCCGCCCGCAAAAAATCGGGCGCGGCGGAATGCCAGCGACGCTTGAGGAGCTTTGCAATGCGCCCGATGTAGTCCTGCGCGTCGTCTCGGTTCGCCGACCACACCAAAATGTTGACCAAGCGCACAAAGGGCGGATACAGCGCGTCGCGGCGCTGGTCCAGGTCGTGGTCGGTAAAGATCGAACGGTCGTGCTCGGCGACGGCGCGAATGACCGGATCCTCGGGCAGGTAGGTCTGGATGATCACCTCGCCGGGGCGATCACCACGACCGGCACGGCCGGCGACTTGCTCCAGCAAATCGTAGGCGCGCTCCCCTGCGCGAAAATCGGGCAGCTTGAGGGCGAAGTCGGCATTGACCACGCCCACGAGCGTGACCTCGGGAAAGTCGAGACCCTTTGCGATCATTTGGGTGCCCAGCAACACGGCGCAATCGGCCGCATCGAACTGCTCGAGCAGCTTTTTGTGCGCATCCTTGCCGCGCGTGGAATCGGCATCCATGCGGATGATGGCGACGTCCTCGGGAAGCATCTGGTGCAGCGCGTCCTCGATCTGCTGCGTGCCCAGACCCATTTTTGCCAGGTAACGGCTTCCGCATTTGGGGCAACGACTCGTGGGCGCGGGATAGGGCTGCACGCGCCAGGACGATCCGCAGGTGTGGCACTGCAGCGTGTGCGTGCGCTCGTGGTACGTGAGCGCGGTGGAGCAGTGGTTGCAGGCGGGCACGCAGCCGCACTCGCGGCACATCAAAAACGGCGCAAAGCCACGGCGGTTATGCAGCAGCACGGCCTTTTCGCGGCGCTCGACCACACGCTCCAGGCCTTCCATCAGCGGTTTTGAGAACATGGAGCGGCTACCGTGAGAAAACTCACGGCGCAGGTCGGCAATGCGGACTGTAGGCAGCACGGCGTGTCCCGGGCGCTCGGGCATCTCGACGCGCGTCCAGGAGGCACCGCCGAACGTGCCGCGACGGCAGCGGTCGAGGGCCTCGGCAGAAGGCGTGGCCGAGCCCAACACGAGTGGGCAACGATAGCGACGCGCCATCTCGGCCGCCACCTCGCGCGCATGGTAGCGCGGACTGGAGCCTTGCTTGTAGCTGGTCTCGTGCTCCTCGTCAATAATAATGAGGCCCAGGTCGTTAAGCGGGCAAAAGAGCGCCGAGCGTGCACCGACGACCACGCGCGCGGCACCGCTGGCGACCATGTCCCACTGATCCAGGCGCTCGCCGGCCGAAAGGCGCGAATGGAACACGGCGACCGTCTCGCCAAAGCGCGAGCGAAAACGGCCGACGGTCTGGGCCGTCAGTGATATCTCGGGCACCAACACGCAGGCCGAGCGGCCAGCCGCCAGCACGCGCTCGATGGCGGAGAGGTACACCTCGGTTTTGCCGGAGCCGGTGACGCCGTCAACCAGCACCACGTCGCCATGAGCGTCCAGACGGGCGCGCTCAATCTGCGCGAGCGCCTGCTGCTGGCCGTTGGTAAGGGAGACCGGCGCCTTGCCACTTGCCGAGGACAGCGTGGTCTGCTCGCTGCAGCCACGCCACGCACGGCGCTCCTCCACCACCACGACGCCGCGCTTTTCGAGCGCCTTGATGGTCGCCGACATACTGTTATAGAGAAGGTTGAGGTCGCGCGTCGTGACCGGGCCGCACTGGAGCGCCTCGATGAGCTGCCGCTGACGAACCGCCGTTTTGGGAGGCGTATAGTCGAAGCCCTCGGGCGTGAGCATGACCCAGCGGTTTTGGATTGGCTTGACGGCGGGACGTTCAACCGTCCACACGCCGTCGTCACCCTTGACCACACGCGGGCTGCCGCCCGGGGGCAAAAACAGGCGCAGGCACTCGGAAAGCGTTGCGACGTACTCGCGGCTCATCCAGCGTGCGATACGGGCGGCTTCGGCGGTAAAGAGCGGTTTGCTGAGGATGACCTCGATGGCTTTAATGCGCGCGGGGTCGAAGGCGTTGTTGCCCTGCAGGTCGACCAGCTCAGGCACAATGTCGACAATATAGCCCGCGGCCGCACGGTTGCCAAAGTGGACCAGGACCGTGGATCCGATCTGTGCCTCGTTGGCAAGGGTCTGCGGTATGCCGTAGGCGAATGGCTCGGACAGCGCACGCGTCGGGATGTCGAGAACCACGCTCGCATAGGCGGCGACGGGTTCGGGTACGGGCTCGGGCTGCGCCGGGGCGGCGGCAGGAGCCGCGGACTTTGGAGCCTCCTCAGGTCCCCGCGAACCAAACAGCGAAAGTTGCTCGGCCATGGCCCCAGCACCTCCTATCCCATACGTCTACAGAAACAAGAGCCCCGCTCTGAGTGAACGGGGCTCGGATACATACGTTTGCGCAGCGATTACAGCGCCATCGTGCGGGCGCGATCGATGCGCGCCAGGCAGTCGTCGCGGCCGACGAGCGCCATGGTCTCGCCCAGCGGAGGGCTCACCATGTTGCCGCAGACGGCGACGCGCACGGCCTGGAACACCACGCGCTTCTTGAGGTCCATCTGCTCGGGCAGTGGCTCAAGCGCGGCGTCGATGTTGGCAGCCGTCCACTCGTTCACACCCTCGAGCGCGGCCTTGGCGGCATCAAGAATGGCACCCATGCCCTCCTTGGCCAGGCCCTTGTTGACGGATTTCTCGTCATACTCGAGCGTCTCGGCCGTAGCGAAGATGGGAGCGGCGACGGTCACGGCGTCGGCCGGCATCTTGGTGCGCGGCTTGACAATGGCGGCAAGCGCGTCGATCCAATCCTCGCCGTACTCGACATTACCCTCGATGAGACCCGCCTCGTGCAGCTCGGGGACCATGATCTCATCGGCAAACTGAGCATCGGACATGCCGTTGATGTACTCGGCATTGACCCAGTCGAGCTTCTTGGGGTCGAAGGTCGCCGGGTTCTTGGAGATGCGGTCGAGCGAGAACTTGCTGGCCAGAACATCGCGCGGGATAATCGTGGTCTCGCCGTCGAGCGACCAGCCGAGCAGCGCCAGGTAGTTGACGAAGGCGTCGGACAGGTAGCCGGCGTCGCGGTACTCCTCCACCGAGGTGGCGCCGTGGCGCTTGGAGAGCTTCTTGCCGTCGGCACCCAAGATCATGGAGATGTGGGCGAACGTGGGCACGGGCGCGCCGAGGGCCTCATAGACCATGACCTGGCGCGGGGTGTTGGACAGGTGGTCGTCGCCGCGGATGACATGGGTGATCTTCATCATGGCGTCGTCGACGACGGTCGCGAAGTTGTACGTGGGCGTGCCATCGGAGCGGAAGATGACAAAGTCGTCGAGCTCCTTGGCGTCGAAGGTCACCTCGCCGTGGACGGCGTCGTGGATGACGACGTCGCCGCGGTCCTCGGGCACTTTGATGCGCAGGACGTAGGACTCGCCGGCCTCGATGCGGCGGCGAGCCTCCTCGGGATCAAGATCGCGGCAACGGCGCTGATAGCCCTGGAAGGGGTCCTTGCGCTCCTGCGCGGCCTTGCGGTCGGCTTCGAGCTGCTCCTTGGTGCAGAAGCAAGGATAGGCCTTGCCCTCGTCCCAAAGCTTCTGGGCGGCCTGCTTGTACAGGTCCAGGCGCTCGGTCTGGGCGTAGGGGCCATAGTTGCCGCCCACCTCGGGGCCCTCGTCCCAGTCCAGGCCCAGCCAACGCATGGCGCGCAGGATGATCTGCGTGTTCTCGTCGGTGGAGCGGGTGGGGTCGGTGTCGTCGATGCGCAGGATGAACGTGCCGCCGTTTGCGCGGGCGAAAGCCCAGTTATAGATAGCGGTGCGGGCGCCGCCAATGTGCAGCTTGCCCGTCGGTGAGGGTGCAAAGCGGACGCGAACGTCTGATGCCATGGAAATCTCCTCGATTGCAGGATGGATGTCTAACCGCATCAGTATAAAGCAACAAAGCAACCTCCGCACAAAGGGCACCGACCCACTCATTGGGGACAGACTTAAATGACCATTCTTTGGGATCCTTCTTAGTTTAAGGATGGTCATTTAAGTCTGTCCCCAATGAGTATGTTCCCAATGAGTAGGTGCGGAAAGGGTGTGAATGTTGGATTTACGCGCTATGATGTGCCCTTGCATAGAGAGCCCGGCGGAATGGTAACGGTCGCCGGGACACGTTTTTGAAAGGACAATCATGTCAGAAGAACTTCGTTCCATCCCGCCCCAACACGGGTCCTTTGTTTTTACGTCGGAGTCGGTGACCGAAGGTCATCCCGATAAGATCGCTGACCAGATCAGCGACGCCGTCCTCGACGCAATCCTCGCCAAAGAAATAGAGCTCCAGGAGCAGGGCTACATCGCCCCCAACGGCGTGCCTGCCAACGTGGAGAACGTCCGCTGCGCCTGCGAGACCCTCGTGACCACCGGCACCGTCATCGTCGCCGGCGAGATTCGCACCCAGGCCTACGTCGACGTACAGGAAATCGCCCGCGGTGTTATCCGCCGCATTGGCTACAACCGTGCCAAGTTCGGTTTTGACTGCGACACCTGCGGCGTTATGAGCCTCATCCACGAGCAGTCGCCCGATATCGCCCAGGGCGTTGACGAGTCCTTCGAGACCCAGACCGGCGCTACCACTGACCCGATCGACCTGATCGGCGCCGGCGACCAGGGCATGATGTTCGGTTATGCCTCCAACGAGACCAAGACCCTTATGCCCATGCCACACTACCTGGCAAGCCGCCTGGCCGAGCGCCTGGCAGCCGTGCGTCACGACGGCACCCTCGCCTATCTGCGTCCCGACGGCAAGACCCAGGTCACCGTGCGCTACGAGGACGGCAAGCCCGTCGAGGTCACGACGATCGTCATCTCCACGCAGCACGCCGCCGAGATCGAGGACATGGGCAAGATCAAGGCCGATCTCATCGAGCACGTCATCACCCCGGTCATGGCCGCTGAGAACATGCCATGGGACAACGCGGACATCTACGTGAACCCCACCGGTCGCTTTGTCGTGGGCGGCCCCATGGGCGACACGGGCCTCACCGGCCGCAAGATTATCGTCGACACCTACGGCGGCTACGGTCGTCACGGCGGCGGTGCCTTTAGCGGCAAGGACTGCACCAAGGTTGACCGCTCCGCCGCGTATGCCGCGCGCTGGGTCGCCAAGAACGTGGTCGCCGCCGGTCTGGCCGACCGCTGCGAAGTCGAGCTTGCCTACGCCATCGGCGTTTCCAAGCCCCTCTCAATCATGGTCGACACCTTCGGTACCGCGCATGTTGCCGAGGACAAGATCGTCGAGGCCGTAGAGAAGACCTTCGACCTGCGCCCGGGCGCAATCATCCGCGACCTAGACCTGCGCCGCCCCATCTACGAAAAGACGGCAGCCTACGGTCACTTCGGCCGCGAAGACGCCGACTTCACCTGGGAGAAAACCGACCGAGTCAAAGAACTCAAAGCAGCCTGTGGCCTGTAATTAAGAACCTCCAAGGTTTCAACGACATAAGCGCTTTAAAAAGAAGTACCGCCCCCAAGCGGTACTTCTTTTTTATTTATCCGGTAGTGAAGATGTTTCGATATGAGCCAACGCTGCGTCACTAGCTAATGAATTTTGCAGCACGGGCACTCCAACCATGTATCCTTAGTCCCGAGGGGCGGGGCATAAGGTTGATCGCGAGTTCCGCACGAGCCGGAGAGCACTTAATGTGCTCTCCGTGCGAGTCAGGACTGTCCGAGCAGGCGACCTTATGCCCCGCCCCTCGGGACGATGGGATAGAACAGGAGCGCATATGGCAGGCAAGCCACAAACACTAGCTACGACCTCGGCATTCGAGATCTTGGGCCCCGTCATGGTCGGCCCCAGCTCATCGCACACCGCCGGCGCCCTGCGCTGCGCCCAAGTTGCCGCCAGCCTGTTGGAAGGCCGCATCACCAAGGTCACCTTTGGCCTGTGGAACTCCTTTGCCCACACCTACCGCGGCCACGGCACCGATCGTGCACTCGTCGCGGGCATCCTGGGCCTCGACACCGATGATGAAAACATCAAGCAGGCCTTCGACCTCGCACGCGAGCAGGGCCTCGAATATCACTTTGACATCAAGGGCGACGACGCCTCCATCCACCCCAACACCGTCGACATCGACATGGTCGACGACACGGGCGCAACGGCGCAGGTCCGCGGCGAGAGCCTGGGCGGCGGCAAGATGCGCATAAGCCGCATTAACGGCGTCGGCGTCGATATCTCGGGCATGTATTCCACGCTGTTTGTGGCACACCAGGACGTCCCCGGCGTGCTCGCAGCGCTCACGAACCTGCTCGCCTACGCCCATGTGAACATCGCTTTCTGCCGCACCTACCGCACCGAGGTGGGCGGCCAGGCATACTCCGTCTTTGAGACCGATGGCGCCCCCGACGACACCGTCGTCCCCATGCTCCGCAAGCTCGACAATGTCGATTACGCGACCTTTATCGAGCTCCCCGGTTCTGCCTCGTCGCTCTCCCCCGGCGTCTCGGCAAAGGAAATCTTCGACGACGGCGAGCAGCTGCTCGATGCGTGCGCCGAGCTCGGCCTGAATATCGGCGCCGTTATGGCCGTGCGCGAGGCGCGTCTGACCGGCGAGACCCACGCCGTCGCCGCCATGTGCCGCGTGCTCGACGTCATGCGCGAGGAGACCACGACCCCCATCGTCAATCCGCAGCGATCGCTCGGCGGGCTTATCGGCGGCGAGGCTAAACTCGTCGATGCCACCGGCCGCAACGATTTGAGCACGAGTCTGATGGGCACCGTTCAAACCGACGCCGTGGCCCGCGCCATGGCCGTGCTCGAGCGCTCAGCTACCATGGGCGTGATCGTCGCAGCTCCGACGGCAGGATCCGCGGGTGTCGTCCCCGGCTGCGTGCTAGCGCTCGCCGATCACCTTCAGCTCGACGACGAGCAGGTGATGGACGCGCTCTACTGCGCAGCCGCCATCGGCCTCAACCTCACCACGAGCGCCTGCGTTGCCGGCGCCGAGGGCGGATGCCAGGCGGAGGTGGGAAGCGCCGCCGCCATGGCAGCCGCCGCGCTGGTGCAGATACTCGGCGGCACGCCCGAGCAGGCGCTCGACGCCAGTTCCATCGCGCTGAGTAACCTGCTGGGCCTCGTTTGTGACCCCGTCGGAGGCCTGGTCGAGGTGCCCTGCCAAAACCGCAATGCCATCGGCGTGGCAGCGGCCTTTAGCTCGGCACAACTCGCCCTCGCCGGCATTAAGAGCCTGGTGCCGTTTGACCAGATGGCGCATGTGATGCTCTCGGTGGGCCATGCCTTGCCGGCCACGCTGCGCGAGACGGCAAAGGGCGGCATCGCGCAGGCTCCGGCCGCACTTTCGGCCTGTGCAAAATGCGGTGTGTGCGGGTAGTGACCAAGAACGACTCGATAGTGGGACAAATGTCCCACCTCTTTTGAATGCCACCGTTTCCGTACCACAAACAACTAGGTAATCGCTATAATGCAAGCCCAGTAAAAACACGATGAGCCGCAAGGCGAAATTCGAAGGATATGCATACGATGTCGCAAAACGATCGAACTCAACTGATTCCCGATCCGCAGCAGCCGAGCAGGCACACCGGTGGCGTTCAGTCGCCGCGTCCTATCGCGCCGAGTCACGGTCAGCAGCGTGGTGCGGCAAACGCTTCCCAACGGCCGAACCAGCAGCGTCAGCAACGTCAGCAGCGACAGGCAAACGGAAATGCGCCCAAGCAGCCCCCCACGCACGCTCGGAGCGATCGCGGCCCCACGCGCAAACCCGCCGAGAACAATAAGTCGGGCAAAAAGACGACGCTCTTTGTCGTCCTGGGTCTTATCGTCATTGTCTATATCGTAGGCGTCGTAGCGTTTTCCCAGCTAGCCTACCCCAATACCACCATCGCCGGCGTCGACGTCTCGTTCTCCAACGCTTCGTCTGCCGCCACCAAGGTCAACTCGGCATGGAAGCACTATAAGCTCACCGTGACAGGCGATGACTTTAGCTGGACCTATCAGCCCGAGTCCGATGAGCCCATCGTCGACGGCGAAGCTGCCGCAAAAGAGATCATCAGCCACAACGAAGCCTTTGTATGGCCGGTCCGCCTTGTGGAATCCTTAAGCGGAAAGACCAAAACAACCGCTACCTCCAACGAAGTCGATCTTGATCAAGACGTCGACCTGTCCATGCTCTCCGACACTTTTGACCAAAAGAAGTTTGAGGAGGATCTGGGCACCGCCATCGACGAGTTTAACGAGGGGCGTTCGGGCACGTTCGAAGCCAATAGCTCCTATGACGAGCAGGCCGGCAAGTTTACCGTCGAGAAGGCGCGCTCCAACGAAAAACTCAACCGCGAGCATGTCATTAAGTATGCCGAGCTCGAGCTTGCCTCGCTGTCCGAGACCGTAGACCTTTCCAAGCTCGGCAACGATGCCTATGAGCCGCTCAATGGAACGCTGACCGATGATCAGATTCAGGCCGCATGCGATGCCGCCAACAATTTCCTGGGCGTCAACGTGACCCTCAAGCTCAACGGCGAGGATGCCGGCAAGGTTGATGGCAGCTCCGTGTTGCAGTGGATCAGCTTTGCCGATCCGGCCAACCCCACACTCGATACGTCGCAGATCAGCAGCTGGGCAGCCGAGCTCGCCAACGGCTTTAACACCGTGGGCTCCACTCGCTGGTGGACGCGCGCCGATGGCAAGCAATGCGCCGTAGAAGGCGGCGACTTTGGTTGGTCCATCGACAGCAGTTCGCTCGCCAAACAGGTCGAGGACGCCATTAACAACAAGCAGACCGGCGAAATCGAGATCAAGTACTCCCAGAAGGCCGACACCTTTACCGCAAAGGGAGAGCCCGACTGGAAGGCATACGTCGATGTCGATCTATCCGAGCAGCACGCGCGCTACTACGACGAGAGCGGCAACATCGTGTGGGAGGCCAACTTTATCTCCGGCAAGCCGGGAGAGGACGCCACCCCCGAGGGCGTATGGCAGATTAACAGCAACGATGGCGCCAGCAAGCTCATCGGTGCCAAGGACCCTGAGACCGGCAAGCCAAAATACGAGAGCCCGGTCAGCTATTGGATGCCGTTTGAGGGAAACATGGTCGGCTTCCACGATGCAACGTGGCAAAACGACAAGAGCTTCGACGACCCCAACTCTTACAAGTGGTGCGGCAGCCACGGTTGCATCAACCTGCGCCTGGCCGACGCCAAGGCACTTCACGACTGCATCAAAGTCGGCCTGTGCGTGGTTGTCCACTCGTAGTGCAACGCACGCATTCCTACAACTTGGAACCGCTGCGACCAATCTAACAGTTCCGAAAGAAACCGTCCTATGCGCCCGCCCCAACCGGTGGGCGCATATAATTATCGAGGTTCTTTCTATAAAGGAGACGCTATGCCGAATGTCCCCACGATCACCCCGGGCCCGGATAATACCGAGCACACGCCCGAAGGTGCCACCGAAACGCTTCCTCTGATCACAGACGTACATGCCGACAAGGATAAAGGACGCACGAACGATACGGCCGAGATTTCCGATGAAGAGGCATATGCCAAGCTCAAGGCAAAACGTGCCGAACGTCGACGCAAAAAGCTGATTCGACGCGTCATTGCCGCCGGCATCGTGGGTGTCATCGCGCTCATTGCCATTGTCGCAACCCTGGTTATCAATGCGCAGCCACAGGGCGATAGCGGGCCTGCGACCGACATGGTGACCGAGGGCACGTTTACCACAACGGTCGAGGCGAAAGGCCAGCTCAAACCCATTTCGTCCTCAGTGGTCTCCCCTTCTGTCGACGGTACGGTCGATTCGATCAACGTGCAGGCAGGCCAATCCGTCAACGAGGGCGACGTGCTAATGACCATTAAAAACGACGAGCTCGATCGCAACGTTGCCGAGGCGCAGCGTGCAGTTGCAGCCGCTCAAGAAGACCTCGCCAACGCACAGAAAGCCGCAGCCGCCGCGCAGGCCACCCCAACGACGGACGTCGATGGAGCTTCCACAGCGGCTGGCATCTCCGCCGCATCAGCGGACACGAACGCCATATCGGCCGCGCAGCGCAGCCTCGCATCGGCCCAAGCAAACCTCGATCAGGCAAACGTCAAGGCCGCCAGCCGTACGGTCACGGCCCCGAGCTCGGGTAGCATCGTGGAGCTCAACGCCAAGGTGGGCGCCACGGTAACAGGCGGCATGATCATGGGCGAAAGCGATTCGAGCGGCGGCAAGCAGTGCATGCAGATCGCCGACCTATCAAAGATGAAGGTGACCGTGCAGGTGGGCGAAAAGGACATCGCCAAGATCGCCGTTGGGCAGAGCGCCAACGTCACGTATCCCGCGTTTCCCGATATCGTGAGCCAGGGCACCGTCACGGCTATCGCGTCGGTGGCAAACTCCGACGCCGCCAACGGTGGCGGCGGCAACGTAACCTTTAACGTCGACATCCTCATCGAGACGCCCGACGCGCGGCTGAAGCCGGGCATGACGGCCGAGGTCTCGGTAGTGACCGAGAAGCTCGACGACGTGGTGATGGTGCCGACCATGGCGCTCATGACCGAAGACGGCGAACACTATTACGTCAACGTGGCAACCGATGACGAGGGCAAGCAAACCCATCGCGTGAAGGTGGCCGTCGTGACGCAAAACGACAACGAAGCCGTAGTCGGCAAGACACAGGTCAAGCGCGACGACCAGGGCAACGAGATCAACCCCAACGTGCCGGTTACCAAGCTGCGCGATGGCGACACGCTCGTCATGGACACCGGAGTGGACGCAACGGCTGATGGCGGCTACAGCGCGGATTCGAGCAGTATGTCTGCCGATGAGGACATGTAATGCGTCCCGTTATCGACATCCGCAACGTGCACCGCATCTTTGAGAGCGAGGCGGGTTGCGCCCACATCCTGCACAACGTGAGCCTGGCGGTAGAACCCGGCGAGTTCGTCGCCATTACCGGCCCTTCGGGCTCGGGCAAGTCGACGCTCATGAACATCCTAGGCTGCCTGGATAAGCCGACGGCGGGCGACTACTACCTGCAAGGGCTCAACGTGGCCGAGCTCGATGATGACGAGCTCACCGAAGTTCGCGCCCTGAGCATTGGCTTTGTCTTTCAGAGCTTCAACCTGCTGCCGCGCCTGTCGGTTATTGAAAACGTCATGCTGCCGCTGGCCTACACCAATGTGCCCCGAAGCCAGCGCGAAATGCGCGCCGTGCACGCACTGCAGGCTGTCACGCTGCCCGTCGACCACTGGGACCACCGCATATCCGAGCTCTCGGGCGGCCAGATGCAGCGCGTCGCAATCGCGCGCGCCCTCGTCAATGACCCGCCCATCATTCTGGCCGACGAGCCGACGGGAAACCTGGACTCCGCTACCGGAGCGCTTGTGATGGAGACCTTCCATAAGCTCCAGGAGCGCGGCAAAACCATCGTGCTTATCACACACGACCCCGGCATCGCCGCCGAGGCCGACCGTGCCGTGACCATCCGCGACGGTCGCATTCACGACGGCGCGTATATTCCGCATGCACCGAAGACCTTACGCAGCGCCGTAGATAACCTGCCCATGATTTCCGCCTCCGCCAACCCGCCGAAAGGAGTGATGGCATGAGCGCCCGCGATCTTATCCAGGAAGCCCTTCACTCGCTCGAGGCCAACAAAGGGCGCAGCCTGCTCACCATCCTGGGCATTGTCATCGGCATCGCCTCGGTCATTGCCATGACTTCGCTCATCGGCGGCATCCAAAACAGCCTGGTCAACAGTCTGGGCCTCAATGCGGCGCGCATGGTGCAAATCTATTCGTCGCAAGAACTCACCGAGTCGGACATCGAGAAGCTTCAAAAACTGGTGCCGCAGATAGAGCAGATCGGCATTGTCGACAGCGCGTATACCGAGTACAAGACCGGCGATAAAAGCTATACCGTCATGGCACAGGGTGTCGATAGCAACATGCTCGATGCCGTGGGGGCCAGCAAGCTCGTTGCGGGGCGCACCTACACCGATGTCGAGTCAAAGGCAGGCTCGCGCGTGGCGCTCATCAGCCGCGGCGGCGCCGATCAGCTTTACGGCAACGAAGAGGATGCGCTGGGGAAAACCATCAAGGTGTCCAACGGCGAGGTGCAGATTGTAGGCGTGATTGATGGCGGCAGCGACTCCATGGGCTCGCTCACGCTGTATATGCCACGCGAAACCATCGCCGGGCTGTTTGGCGACGAGAATCCTTCATTCCCCAGCGTGACGGCACTTGCCGCCGAGGGCACGGACATGGATGAGCTTTGTAAGACCATCGAGTCCAAGGTGCGCGCGATGAAGGGCATCGAGGAGGAGGATGAGTACGACAGCGTATCGGCGACATCCATGAAAAGCGCCATCGATGCACTCAACTCCTTTATGGGCGCGTTCTCGCTCATCATGGGTGCTGTCGCCAGCATCTCGCTGCTTGTCGGCGGTATCGGCATTATGAATATGATGCTTACCAACGTAACGGAGCGCATTCGCGAGATCGGCATCCGCCGCGCTCTGGGCGCCAGTCGTCGCGATATCACCGCGCAGTTTTTGGCCGAGTCTTCGGCGCTGTGCGTCACCGGTGGCCTACTGGGTGTCCTGATAGGCTATCTGCTGGCCTGGGGCCTCGCGATGTTTACCTCCGGATCCGGGATTCTTGGCGAGCTCGGAGCCAGCGGGCAAATCACACCGAGTTTTTCAATCGCCACGATGCTGCTGGCCTTCGCCGTCTCCGTCGGCATCGGCGTAATCTTTGGCTTCTACCCCGCTTGCCGCGCGGCAAAGCTCAACCCGGTGGAGTGCCTACGCTACCAGTAAGCCACCACCAACAAGTTGCGGTGAATTAGGGACTGAATATGCTATCTAGCAGCAAAAACAGACACTATTTCACCGCAATTTATTGAAGGGCTGTTTGCGCCAGTTCCGGGCGTCGTCCTCGAGCTATTGGCGGATGACAGGCTTGTACGGGTCGAGCTTGCTCGAGGCGATCCTCCTCGCGGGCGGGAGGGCGCGCAGGCGCGGCGAGCGCCTAGCGCGCGAACTCCCGTAAGAGCGCGTCTTCCACTTGCCGAAGCGAAAGGGCCCCGCTTCCCTCGGCGGGACGGGTGACCACGATGCAGCGCGCTCCCACGTCGCGCGCGGCGGCGAGCTTCTCGGCCGTGCCGCCTACGGTTCCCGAGTCCTTGGTCACAAGCCACTGGGCGCCCACCTGCCGAAGCATCGCCTCGTTGAGCTCGCGGGTGAAGGGCCCCTGCATGCCGATGACGTGCGACGGCGAAAACCCCGCGTCGATGCACTTCGTTATAGCACCGGGCAGCGGGAGCACACGCACGAAGAAGCGCTCCGCGAAATCGGCGACGCGCGTGTAAGGAGCAAGCTCCTTGCTCCCCGTCGTGAGAAGCGCGCGACCCGGGTTCTCGGAGAGAAAGCGCGCCGCGCAGGCGATCGACGCGACCGACACGACGCCTTTGGGCAGCGCCTCGGCCGGGCGCACAAGGCGCAGGCATCGTGCACCCACGGCGAGCGAAGCGGCCCGGATGTTGCCGCTTGCGAGCGTAGCGAAGGGGTGCGTGGCGTCGACGACGATGCGCGCGCCGAAAAGCTCGCGCTCCATGTCGGCCTCGTCGAGCCTGCTCGCATGCACCTCGATGCCCGGAAGCTCACCCAAAAGCTCACCTCCGTACTCGGTTGCCGCGTAGGCACGGGCGGGGATGCCCGCCCCGCTCGCCCATTCGCACAGAAGGCGGCCCTCGGTGGTGCCGGCGAAGATGCGCAGCGCCGTCACTTCGGGCCGCCTGGGCGCGTGATCTGGTAGAGCAGCGCGTTCATAATGGCGGCCGCCACGGTCGAGCCGCCCTTGCGACCCCTCGCGACGACGGCCGGCACGCGTCGCGCGAGTAGCTCCTCTTTCGCCTCGACCACGTTCACAAACCCGACCGGCACCCCAACGACGAGCGCGGGCGCGATCTTCCCCGCGTCCATGAGCTCGGCGAGGCGCAGAAGTGCTGTGGGAGCGTTGCCGACGGCCACGATGAGCGGACCCTCGATGCGGCAAGCTTTGTCCATGCTCGCAACGGCGCGAGTCGTGCCCGCGGCGCGCGCAGCCGCGGCGACATCAGGGTCGGCCATGTAGCACACGGCCTTGCAGCCGAGCTTCGCGAGCGCGGGCTTGCTTATGCCTGCGAGCGCCATGTTCGTGTCGGTGAGCACCGTGGCCCCTGCACGCAGTGCGTCGAGCGCACAGTGCACGGCGTCATGGGTGAACACGAGGGAATCGGCGTACGAGAAGTCGGCAGTGGTGTGGATGACGCGCTTCACGACGGGCCCTTCGAGCGGCGGGAACGTGCGGCCGCCGAGCTCTTCGGTGATGATCTCGAAGCTGCGCCGCTCGATGTCGCCGGGCGCCATCTCCTTGGAATCCATCTAGTACTCCACTCCTTCCCTTGCACATATCCCCTGAGAGTAGGGGTGTTTCTCGCACCGCATCTCGGTTATGTAGTCGGCCTTCTCCACGATCTTGCGGGAAGGTGCGCGCCCGGTGAGCGCTACTTCGACGCCGCGCGCGGACATATCGAGCGCGCGGTCCACGAGCGCCTCGTCGACAAGCCCCTTCGAAAGCGCGTCGAGTGCCTCGTCGAGCACGAGCAGCCCCTCCTGAGCGCCCTCGAGCTCGGCGAGCGCGGAAGCGAGGTTCCCATCGTGCAGCTCGCACGTCGCGGCAAGTTCTTCCGACGTCATCGACCAGGTAAACTTGTCCGACACCTTCCCCGCGAACACGGGCACGCCGAAATGCTCGGCGAGCAGGCGCGCCTCCCCGCTTTCGCCGTCTTTCAGGAACTGCACGACGACGACGCGGCGGCCTGCGGCGAGCATGCGAAGGGCGAGGCCCATCGCCGCCGTGGTCTTGCCTTTGCCGTCGCCATGATACACGTGGATCATACGCCCTCCTCGATAATGCGGTAGACATACTCCATGTCGAGCGCCCCGCGCACGACGTCGGCCAGGCGGTCGAACTCGCGCGCACGGTGATCGGCTGCGGACGCTGCGCCCGCAGCACCCACGACGCTCTCGGGCAGGCCGCGCATGCGCGCGAGCGAGCGCGCGAGGGCGAGCGCCACCCCCGGTTCGTCGAACAGGCCGTGGAGATAGGTTCCGAACACGTTTCCGCAGGCCGCACCTTCTGGTTTGCCGTCAATCGTGCCCGCAGGCGCGCAGGAGACGGTCGTTTCGCCGTCGTGAATCTCGTACCCGCGCGCCGTCATGCCGTTCCACACCGAGAACGCGCCTTGGGCGCCCGTGATGCGCAGCTCCGACTGGGCGAGGCGCTTTTCCTCCTTGAACACCGTACTTGCAGGGATGAGCCCGAGCCCGCGCGCGGTGCCAGCGCCTTCCCTGCCGTGCGGGTCGGAAAGCTCGTCTCCCAAAAGCTGGTAGCCTCCGCATATGCCGAGCACCGGCGTGCCCGCGCCCGAAAGCGCGCGTACACAGGCTCCGATGCCGCTAGCCGCAAGCCAGCGCGCGTCGTCGAGCGTGGCCTTCGAGCCGGGGAGCACCACCAGGTCGGGTCGGCCCAGATCGGTCGTCGAGGAAACGTAGCGCACGCCCATGCCGGGCACGCGCGAAAGCGGGTCGAAGTCAGTGAAGTTCGACAGATGCGGAAGGCGCACGACGGCGACATCGATGACGCCGCGCGCCTCGCGGGCAGATAGGCGCGGCGCGAGCGAGTCCTCGTCGTCCAGGTCGAGCGTAAGATACGGCACGACCCCCACGACGGGAACCCCGCACATCTTCTCGAGCGGGGCCAAACCCGGGCGCAGGATTTCCACATCGCCGCGGAACTTGTTCACCACAAGCCCCCGCAAAAGCGCGCGATCCTCGGGCGCAAAGAGCGCGACCGTACCGTAGAGCTGGGCAAACACCCCGCCTGGGTCGATGTCGCCCACGAGCAGCACGGGGGAGGACACGGCGCGCGCGAGCCCCATGTTGACGATGTCGTTTTCGGAAAGGTTGATTTCGGCGGGGCTGCCGGCGCCCTCGATGACGATGACGTCGTTTTCCTCCGCGAGAGAATCGAACGCCTCCAAAATCTGCGGCATGAGCGCCTTCTTTCGCGCGAAGTAGTCCCTCGCAGCGAAGGCTCCCTTCGCCTTGCCGGCCACGATGAGCTGGCTTCGGTGGTCGCTTTCGGGCTTGAGAAGGATGGGGTTCATGCGCACGTCGGGCGCGATTCCGCACGCCTCGGCCTGCATGATCTGGGCGCGCCCCATCTCGAGCCCGTCGGCCGTGACACCGCTGTTGAGCGCCATGTTCTGGCTCTTGAAGGGAGTCACGCGCAGGCCGTCCTGCGAAAGCACACGGCACAGCCCCGCCGCAAGCAGGCTCTTCCCCGCGTTCGACATGGTGCCCTGGATCATGATGGGCTTCGCCCTACCCACGGGTATCGACCTCCTTCGCCGAGCCTCGGCCATCCGCGCCCGCCATAGCGCCGCTGCAAGAAGCGCCGCCCCGTTCGTCGGGTTCAGCTTCGCCCGATGCACCTTCCGCCCGAAGCGCGCGGCTGAACGCCATCGCAAGCCGGGCATTCTCCTTGCGCGTGCGCACCGCGACGCGGCACCAGAAACGGGACAGTACCGAAAACGAGTCGCACGTGCGGACCAAAACCCCCTGTTTATACAGGCGCTCGGGGATGTCTTTCGCCGGCGTGCGGACTAAAAGGAAGTTCGCATCCGACGGCACGACGGAAAGCCCGAGCGAGCAGAGCTCGTGGGAAAGCCACGCTCGCTCGCCCGCCAATACATCGCGCGTGCGCGAGACGTATTCAACGTCTTCCAGGGCGGCGATGCCCGCGGCCTCGGCGACCGAGGAGACGGGCCACGCCTGCCCCGCCCGGCGAATCCCCTCGATGAGTTGGGCGTTTCCGCTGATCAGATATCCCAACCGCAACCCCGCCATTCCGTAGAGCTTGGTGAACGCGGAGAGCACGGCCACATGGCGCGAACACGCGGCACGTGCGGCCACGCTCCTTTCGCGGGCGTCGGGCGCAAATCCGAGGAAGCACTCGTCCACGACGAGCAGCGCGCCCACCTGCTCGCAGCGGCAAGCCGCGGCATAGATCACGCTGGGGTCGACGAGGCGCCCCGTCGGGTTGTTCGGATTGCAGAGGTACGCCACGTCTCCCGGCCCCTCGATCGCGCGGGCGAAGGAGGCGGGCACGTCGAAGTCGTCCGCTTCGGAGAGCGGGAACTCCTGCACGCATGCACCGTAGTACGATGCCGCCTCCGCATATTCAGAGAACGTCGGCGCACACACGACGATGCGTTTCGGGCGCACCGCCGCGGCGAGTCGCCAAATGATGTCGGATGCGCCCGCGCCGCAGACGATAGTATCTTCGGGAATGCCCTGGGCACGCGCTAGGGCGCGAACGAGGGCGAGGCTTTCCCTATCGGGGTAGGCGTCAATTCGAGAAAGCGCCTTGCAAGCTGCGGCGACGGCGCGCGGCGAGGGGCCTGCCGGATTCACGTTCACCGAGAAGTCAATGAGGTCGGAGGCGCCCCCCTCGCAAGCGATACCGAGCGATTGCGTACTACCCCCATGCGCACGGGCGCGCAGGATTCCCCCGGCAGCCCAGGGCGCGACGTGGTCTTCCCTCATGCCATCGCCCCCACGGCGAGCACGATCGCCGCACGCGCGGCACCGAAGACGACGAGCGCGCATACGGACGCGGCGAGCATGAGCCTTGTCGCCCGGGCGATGTCGCCCCACTCGATTTCGCGGGACGCGTCGCCTATCGTCGGTTTCTCAACGAGCTTGCCGAAATACACCGCGGGTCCTGCCAGGCGCAGCCCGAGCGCGCCCGCGCACGCTGACTCGGTCTGCGCCGCGTTCGGGCTCGCATGGCGACGCCTGTCGCGGCGCCAGATGCGCGCCGCCCCGCGCGCGTCGAGCCCGACGATCGGGCACACGGCGATCATCAGCAGGGCCGATAAGCGCGAGGGAATCCAGTTCACCGCATCGTCGAGGCGCGCCGAGGCGCAGCCGAAGTCGATGTAGCGCTCGTTTTTGTAGCCCACCATGCTGTCGAGCGTGCTCACCGCCTTGTACGCCATACCCAAGGGCGCACCCCCGATCATAAGGTAGAAAAGCGGCGCGATGACACCGTCGCTCGCGTTCTCCGCCACCGTTTCCACGGCGGCGCGCGCGACGCCGTGCTCGTCGAGAACAGACGTGTCGCGTCCCACGATGAGCCCGACAGCTTCACGCGCCGCGACAAGGCCGCCCTTCGAGAACGCGCGGGCCACTGCCAGGCTCTGGCGGCGCAGCTCGCATGCCGCGAGAATCTGATAGCTCGCCCATGCCTCGGCCACGAAGCGCAAGCCGGAGTGAACCATGCCGCAAAGATGCAGGATTCCCCAGGTCAAAAGCCCACACGCAAGCGGAAGCGCCACGGCGAGCACAAGCCCTGCGGCGCGCTTACCCGCGGACGTTTGCGGGAATGCGCCCCGCAGGCGGCCTTCGGCCCACGTGATCGCGCGCCCCATGGCGACGACGGGATGGGGAAGCCAGCGCGGGTCGCCGAAGACAAGGTCGGCCGCGAACCCGGCGGCGACGGCAAGAATCGTCATCACAGGGCATCGCTCCCCGAAGCGGGGCGAACATCGCGAAGGCAGCGCCCATCCCAGGTGGCAGCCCATGCGCCGCCCGGCTCGGTATGCACGTCGAAGTATCCCATTGTCGGGACAGCAAGCTCGGAGAGCAGCGCTTTCACGGTACCCGCGTGAACGACGAAGACGGCGCGACCACTCCCCTGGGCACGCTCCGATTTGCACGCCTCCCGAAACGTCGCGACGACGCGGCGGGTGAAATCGCTCTTGCCCTCGCCATGCGGGCAGCGCGTCTCGCACCAGGAGTCTACCCAAGCGCGGTAACGCGCATCCTCTTTAAGCTCGGCGGCGCTTCGCCCCTCGAAGTCGCCGAAATCCATCTCGCGCAGACCGGGGCAAGCCATAAGCTCCGCGTTCGGGAAGAGGATGCGCGCCGTCTGGTCGGTGCGGGCCATGCCGCTCGTGATAACACGGAACACGTCACGATCGCACGCGAGATCGCGCAAAGCGCGCTCGCCCGCGCTCGACAGGGGCTCGTTGGTACCCGCCCCGCTGTAGCGATGGTCTTCCGTGCCCGCCGTGGCACCATGGCGCACGAAGACGACTTCCAAAGGCGCGCCCGCGCCCTGCGTCCCTCGAGGCGCATCGGCAAGGTTTCCTTTGATGATCTGGGGTATCCCGCACGTCATGCGCACGACGACGTCGGCGCGCGCAGCGAGCGCGCATCCCAGGCGCCCCGCGCGCTCGCGCCATTGGGCGTCTTCCGCAAGCATGGGGACGACCCCCGAGCCGACCAAGGACAGAATCACTACGTCGAAGCCGATCAGCCGCTCGAGCGCCCGGTCAGCGTCGAGCGCGCGTACGAGTTCCTCAGCACGGTACGCGACGCGGCCGGCAAAAGCCGCGGGCACGCCGCCCTCCGCAAACCGCGCCGCGTCGACGAAATCGTCCGCCGCGAACCCGAGCTTTTCGCGCACGAAGGTCCTCTTCCCCGAATGCGCGCCACCTACCACGAGCATCATAGGAGCATGCCCCCCGCCACCAGCATAGCAAGCATCGCGAGCTCGGCCCATTGCAGAAACCATCCGGCCAAATCCCCCGTCACCCCGCCGAAGCGGGACAGGGCAACATGGCGGTACCACGCGAGCGCCAAAAGCCCCGCCACCGCCATAAGGGCGCCGACGGCCTGAGCGCACGCGACCATCCCTGCAGCCGAAGCCGCAGCGAAAGCGCAAAGCGGCACGACGATCGCCGCGCGCTTCTTCGCAGGCGAGAGCCCCGCGGCCATGCCATCCGCCCGCGCGGCAGGCCAGCATTCAACGGCGAGCCCCGAAAGCGAGCGGGAGAACACGAGCGAGCACAGAAGCGCGAGGAACGCCCCCGCCGTAAGCGGCAGCGCGGTGAAAAGGGAAAACTGCAGAATAAGGTACACAACAACACCGATGACCCCGAAGGCGCCCGCCCGCGGGTCGTGCATGATCTCGAGCTTTCGCTCGCGCGGGGCCCAACTTGCAAGCGCATCGGAGGTGTCGCAGAGCCCGTCTAGGTGGATGCCTCCCGTCACCGCCACAGGCAGCGCCACGAGCACGGCCGCGACGATGGTCGCAGGCACGCCGAGCAGGTTCGCAACGTGTCCCCACGCCGTCATGAGGAAGCCTTCCGCAAGGCCCACCAGGGGAAACGCGGCAAGCGCATGGGTTGACCCGAAATCGGTCCAGGCCGATTTCGGGACGGGGATGCGCGAGAACGTTCCGAACGCCGCGCAGATTGCCTCTACTATCTTCACCTTGTAGGTCCTTCGCCTTTCATCCACACGGGAATCCCGCATACCACTTCGACTGCGCGGTCTGCCAGCGCCGCCACGCCCACGTTCACGCGCGCGAGCGCGCGCCTCCATGCCTCGGTCCCCTCATCGTAGCGCATCCCATCGGCGAACACGTCGACGGTGACCACCACCGTATACTCAGCGGCCTGAGCGAGCCGTTCGATGCCTCCGAGCACCTCGCGCGCCGCAGCGTCGGGGTCACGTGGGGACAAGCCGCCTTCCGCGAAGAGCTCGTTCGCAACCAGGTTGCCCACGTCCTCCAAAAGAAGCGTGCTGCCGCGCGGAAGCCCGGGCGCTGCGGCGCCCACGTCACGCGTGCGCTCGAGGGTGGAAAACCCCTTGCCCTCGCGCAGCGCCCGATGGCGCGCGATGCGGCGGGCGCCCTCTTCCCCGAAGGGCTCCATCGTTGCCAAGTACACGCGGGGGCCGTCGTGCCCGAGGCACAGGGACTCGGCGTAGGCGCTCTTGCCGCTCGCGGCGGCGCCGATGACGAGCGTCACCGTCATTTCCCGACCTCAAAATGCTCGTAAGCAGCCATACCGGTCGCCGTGAACGTCTTCCCATCCCGGTACACGCGCAACGCCGAATCCAGAAGGGGCAGATACGCCATGGCGCCCGCGCCCTCGCCCAAGTGCATGCCTGCGTCGAGGGGTGCCTTTATGCCGAGCTCGCGAAGGAGCTCCTGGCTTGCGGGTTCGCTTGATGCGTGGGTGCCCACGAGGTAGCCCAAGGCGTTGGGGCACAGGCGCGCCGCACACAGGGCCGCCGTGCAGGATATGACCCCGTCGAGGAGCGCCGGCGCCTTCGAGGCCGCGGCCCCCAGGTAGAAGCCGCACATCGCCGCGATGTCGAAGCCGCCCACCTTCGAGAGCACGTCGATCGGGTCGGCGGGATCGGGCGAGTTCGCATCGATAGCGCGCTCGACCACGTCGCGCTTGCGCGCGAGCGAGGCGTCCGAGAGCCCCGCGCCGCGCCCAACGAGGCTCCGCGCGTCCGCCCGGATGAGCACTGCGGCCACCGCCGCCGAGGTGGTCGTGTTGCCGATGCCCATCTCGCCCGCGGCGAGAAGGCGCACGCCGGCGCGGGCAAGCCCGCACGCGACGGCGATTCCGACCTCGATCGCGCGAACGGCCCCATCGCGAGACATAGCGGGGCCGTGCGCGATGTTGCCGCTCCCCCGCCGCACGTTCGCGCGCACCATGCGCGCGTCTTCTATGCCCCGGGCCATACCCACGTCGATGGGCACGACCTCGGCACCCGCGAACGCCGCCATGCGGCAGGCGCTCGTGGCCCCCTCGCACATGTTGCGCGCAACGGCTCGCGTCACGTCTTGCCCGCTTTGCGACACGCCTTCGGCAACGACCCCGTTGTCGGAGAAGAATACCACGAGCGCACGGGGGAACTCGGCCACCACGGCGCTCCCCTGAGCTGCGGCGATACACGCGACGGCGTCTTCAAAGTCGCCCAATCCCCCCAAGGGGTGCGCGATGGAGTCCCACGCGGCGTACGCGGCGGCGCGGGCGCACTCGTCTGCGGGCGCGATCCGGGAGAGCGCGGCTTCGAGCACGGCGCCCGGCGCCGACGAGAACGCGCGCCCGACTTCCTCGCGGATGCAGGCAAGCGCGGTTTCGGTTGCTTCAGCCATGCCGTCTCCTCTCTGCGAACGACGCTGCGGCAGACGCGAACGCGCGCGCAACGTCGGGGTTAGCAGGATAGTACACATGCGGGAAGCCCGCCACCAGGGACGGGGTGGTCGTCATGCACGGCCAGCCCTTGTCGCGCCGGGGCTTCTGCGCCCAGAAGTCGCCACCCGGGCAGGTGGACTGCCAGTAGTGGAACTCGTGCGCGCAGATGCGTGTGCCGCGCGGCCCGTAGAGCCCGTCGCGTTGGGAAGTGAGCTCCACGTACCCGAAATGGGACAGCCTTCCCCCGTTCTCGCTTGAGCCCTCAAGGGCGCCCGCAACAGACCAGCGCCGCCCCTCGCTATCGGCGATTTCGCGCTGCAGGTACAGAAAC
>CAUESV010000013.1 GCA_959020715.1 uncultured Collinsella sp.
AACAGACCAGCGCCGCCCCTCGCTATCGGCGATTTCGCGCTGCAGGTACAGAAACCCACCGCATTCGGCGACCGTCGGCATGCCGGATTCCAGCGCGCGCCGCACCGCCTCGCGCATCGGCGCGTTCTCGGAGAGCTGCCGCGCATGGAGCTCCGGGTAGCCGCCCCCCAGATAGAGGGCGCTTGTCCCCCGGGGCAACTCGTTATCACGCAGGGGGCTGAAAAAGACCAGATCGCAACCCAGGTCCTCGAGCGCGCGCAGGTTCTCCTCGTAGTAGAACGAGAACACCTCATCACGCGCGACGGCGACAATGGGCCGCACTCCAGCGATCGGCTCCAACCGGTAAGGTTCCTCGCGGATATCGGGTGCCGTCGCCGCTATTTCGAGCAAGCGGTCGACGTCGACGCTCTTTTCCACCAGCTCGGCCATCTTGTCGATGCGCGCGGAGAGCTGCTCGACCTCGTCGGCGGTCACAAGCCCCAGATGCCGGCTTTCGAGCGAGAACGCCTCGTCGGCGGGGATATTCCCCAAAACCGCGACGCCCGTGTGCTTCTCGATCGCAGGCGCCGCGTAGGCGCAGGCAGCGGCGCTCGTCTTGTTCAGCACGACGCCGCGCACGTTCGCACAAGGCAGGAACTCGGCGATACCGCGGATTACGGCGGCGAGCGATAAAGACGCCCCGCGACCGTTCACCACTAAAACGACCGGCGTTTCCGTATCGCGCGCAACCTGGTAGCTGCTCGCTTCGGCCACGCCGGGCGCCATGCCGTCGTAGAAGCCCATGACCCCCTCGAGCACCGCGACATCCGCGCCCGCGGCGCCGCGTGCGAGCAGGGCGCGCAGCGTCGGGGCGTCGGTGAAGAAGCCGTCTAAGTTGCCCGAGCGCGCGCCCACGACGCGGCGATGAAAGAGCGGGTCAATGTAGTCGGGGCCGCATTTGAAGGCCGCGCATGCAAGGCCGCGGCGCGCGAGCGCGCGCAGGAGCGCGCACGTGACGACCGTCTTGCCGCTCCCGCTCGAGGGCGCAGCGGCCATGAAGCGCGGGATGGACGTGCTCACCGGGCGCCGCCTTCCCCACCTGCACCACGCGCGCTGACGAGGAACACGGGGGTTTGCGCCTTCATAAGATGGTGCGAGCCTACGGCCTCGGCACGGGCGGCCGACACCTGGCACGCCTCGAACCCCTTAAAGCGCGAACCCGAGAGGAGCGCGCACGCCTCGGTGAGCGTCTCAACGGTGACGCATGGCACGCACAGGCGAACCTGCGAGTTCTTCTCGAGCGCCGCCTCCACGATGGAGGGAAGCTCGCCCGCGCTCCCGCCGACGAACACGGCGTCGGGGACGGGCAGATTCGCGAGCGCTTCGGGGGCGACACCGGGGACCGCATGCACATTGCCGCACCCGAATGCATCCGCGTTCTCTCGGATGAGCCGCACGCCGGCCGCGTTGCGCTCGAGCGCCCATACCGACCCCGCTCGCGCGACGAGCGCCGCCTCGATCGACACGCTCCCCGTGCCGGCGCCGACATCCCACACGGTGTCGGTCGCAGTAAGGCGCAGCTTCGCGAGCGCGACGGCGCGCACCTCCTGCTTGGTCATGGGAACGTCGCCGCGGATGAAGAGCTCGTCGGGAATGCCCGAGGAAGCGTACGGCCAGCGGGAGCCCGCGGCGCGGGATGCGCCCGCAGAGTCCGCCGCGGAAGAAGCCGCCGCGGGCGCAGACGCGCCGACCGGCGTCTCGGAGGCTGCGCCAGAGCCCGAAGGCGACCCGTCGCCGCCTGCGAACTCGATAAGCATCACGTTCAAGTCGTCGAACGTCTGACCTGCGATTTCATTTGCGGTCGCGCGGGTGATGCGCTCGTCGGGGTACGACAGGCGCTCGGCCACCGTCACGCGCGCGTCCCCGAAGCCCGCCTGCACAAGCTCGCCCGAAAGCCGCGAGGGGTCTTCCCCGCCCGACGTGGCGAGGAAGAGCTCACCTGCGCGCTCGGCCTCGGCCACGATGTCGCACGCCACACCGTGAGCGCTCGCGAAGCGCCAATCCTGCCATGGACACGCGAGGCGCGCGGCGAGATACGACGCTGAGCTTATGCCGGGAATGACGTGCACGTCCACCTGCGCGTCGCCGGAGAGCGCCTCCACCAGGCGGCGCGCGCCGCTGAACAGCCCCACATCGCCCGTCATCACGACCACGGCGCGCTGCCACGACACCGCATCGGTGAGCGCGGCGACGATGTCCGCCGTCTTCACGAGCTCGCATCTCACCACGTCGGGCGGCACGTCGATGCCGACAAGCGCGCGATGAGCGCCGATGACCACGTCGGCGATGTCGATCGCGTCGAGCGCCGCGCGCGAGAGCAAGTCAGGGTTTCCAGGCCCAGCCCCGATGATCGTTACATTTCGCATGGAATCTCCCGATACCCGCGCGGCGTGACCATACGGCCGCCTACGCGCTTCGTGTCCGCGTTGCCAACGAACACGGTGGTGAACATGTCGGCATCGAACTCCCCCAGCTCGGAGAGCCTGCACAAGCCCGACTGCTGCCCCTCGCGCCCGATGTTGCGTACCCAGCCGCAGAGCGTGTCGGGGGCCTTCCATTCGAGCATAATCTTCACCGCGCGCGAGAGCCTGTCGGCGCGCTTTCTGCTGCGCGGGTTGTACAAACAGATGCAGAAGTCGGCGCTCGCCACGGCGGCGAGCCTGCGCTCGATGACCTCCCACGGCGTGAGCAGGTCGGAGAGCGACATGACCGCGAAGTCGTGGGCAAGCGGGGCGCCGAGCACCGCCGACCCGCTCTGAGCCGCGGTGGCCCCGGCGATAACTTCCACGTCTACATCGGGGTAGTCCTCCGCAAGCTCCAGCACGGGGCTCGCCATGCCGTACACGCCCGCGTCACCGCTGCACACGAGCGCCACGGCTTCTCCACTCTGCGCGCGCGAAAGCGCCACGCGGCACCGTTCGACCTCGTGTATCATCGGCGTCGCGAGATGCGCCGCGTCGGGCACGGCGGCGAGCGCGAGCTCCACGTATTTCGTGTACCCCACAACGATGTCG
The DNA here is from genome assembly GCA_959020715.1 of uncultured Collinsella sp. Classification (GTDB taxonomy): domain Bacteria; phylum Actinomycetota; class Coriobacteriia; order Coriobacteriales; family Coriobacteriaceae; genus Collinsella. Next base: position 3,054 of record CAUESV010000013.1, read on the forward strand.
GCCGTCTCGAGCGCGCGCCGAGCCGCAATCGTCATGCCGTCGGGGCCGCCCGGGCCGATCCCCACCACGAAGAGCTTTCCCATCACCGCTCCTTAAACGAAAGTTCGATAGTTACCTTGGAAAACGCGACGGTCACGCCGCCGTGAGCGAGCTTCGGGAAGATAAGTTTGCCCCCGTCCGCGAGCGCCGCGCGCTCGCACACGTTGTCGACCCCCACCGTCGTGCGCACGAAATCAGATGGCGAAACGCTGCCTTCGACCTGCGACAACTCATCTGCGGAATACGTCGCAAGCGGGATATTCCGCGCGCGGCAGAAGGCGAGCAGACCCTCCTCGTGCGCCTTCACGTCGATCGTCGCCGCCTCGCGCACGGACGAAGGCGAGATACCCGCCTGCCCGCACGCGAGAAGAAACGCCTCCTCGATCGCTTCGGCGCACGCACCGCGACGGCACCCTATGCCCGCAACGATGCAGGGCACGACAAGGCGAAGCGGCTCGGGCGCAGGCGCCAGCGCCCGCACGCCCGCCGGCTTCCCCGTCTCACCGGCGGGCACGACCTTGCCCGTTGTCTCCGCCGCGCGAACGGACGCACCCGCATTCGCGCCAGCAAACGGCGACACGACGATATCGGCCCGAGCGCGGTCAGACGCAATGTCAACCCCCTCAGGCGGCTGTCCCGAAATCGGCATATCGGAATAGAGCGCCACGCGCCCGCCCGAAAGCAGCCGCGCCGACACTCGCTTGATGGCCTCGGGATTCGAAACGGCGAGCCCCGCACGGCGCGCCCACGTATCCACCGCCCACACGCCGCGGACGTCGGTCGCCGTGGTGATGACGAGGATGGCGCCTACCGCGCATGCCACAGTTTGCGCAAGCTCGTTCGCACCGCCCAAATGCCCCGACAAAAGCGGGACGGCAAAGCGCCCCGCCTCGTCGATCGCCACAACCGCGGGATCGCTTGCCTTCGAAGCGACATGCGGCGCGATCGCCCGCACGGCGATGCCCGCCGCGCCCACGAACAGAAGCGCGTCCGACGCTTCCCACGCGAGCGCCGTCCATGCGCGCAGGTCGGCCTTCCCCTCGCCAAACCCGCGCGAGACGGAAACGTCCCAGCCAGGGTCATCTTCACCTGTCTGCGCGCAATCGGAAAGCGCGCGTGCGGTGCGCTCAGCCAACGCATACCCCCTCTCGGTGAACGCTATGCAGGAAATCCTCATCTAGCGCACCACCATCGTCGAGAAGTAGCTGCCCCGATCGGGCACATCGTCGAGCGAGCGGTACACGCGCTCGCCCGGAAGCCCACAGTCCTCTACGAGCTCGGCACCGTCGAAGGCGCCCTCCTCGCGAAGGATGCGCTTCGTGTCCGCAAGCGAGCGCCGCGCCTTCATGACCACCTTCGTCCCCGGCCAGCCAATTGCGCGGCGCACGTCATCGTAGCCGCCGGGCACGATGTGCAGAGGCGACGACATCTCGGGCGTGAGGTCGCGCTCGAGCGCCGCGGCGACCGCGCAGAAGCTCGGCACGCCGGGAATGGCGCGCGCCTCAAACCCACGGGCGCGCACGTCGGGCGCTATGCGCTGGAAGGTGGCGTAGATGCTCGGGTCCCCCAGGTTCAGCAGCGCGACGTCGCGGGCCGCATCCAGGTGCGCGACAAGCTCGCGAACAAGCGAGGCATGCTCGGCCGCGCGGCGCTCGGCGTCGCGCGTCATCGAGAATCGCACGGGGATCACCGTCTTGCCTGTAAGATCGACGGCGCCGCGAACGATGTCGAGCGCGACCATGGCCCCGTCCGCCGTCTGCGGTGCGGCGATGACCGGACACGATTCAATTGTGCGGACGGCCTTGATCGTGAGCAGCTCGGGGTCGCCAGGCCCCGTGCCCACCCCGTACAGCACGCCTTTACTCATACGTCGCCCCCAATTCCCCGATAACTGCATCGGCGCCCGACGTGCGGAAAAGCTCGCGGCGCTCGGCGTCGAACACGACCGCGGCGATATCGCATGCACCCGCCGCGCGGCGGCGCAACCTGTCCTCGGTAGCCGCAGCGAGCGAGGCGCGCGCAGCGTCCCCCACGCCGGCGGCCTCGATTGCCTCGAGCGCCGCCGTGGTCGTGACCGACGACATGATCTCGCGCACGGTCCTCGCGTCCGCGCCGGCCAAGGCCGCGTGGGCGGCCAGAATCTCAGCGCGGCAGTCGGCGGTACGCGAATGGGTGTCCATGATGCCGCCCGCGACCTTCACCAGCTTGCCGATGTGTCCCACAAGAAGGACATTGGTAAATCCCTCGCGAACGCAGCAATCAATCGCATCGCCCACGAAGTTGGAGATGAAGACCACCGGCGCACCGTTTAGGTGGAAATGCCCCGAGATGAACTGCTCGCCGTAGTTGCCGGGCGTGAGCACGACTCCGCGCCGCCCCATAGCCGCATGCTGCCGGATCTCGAGCTCGATGCTGTCGCGCAAGGCAGCGAGGCTGCGCGGCTCGACGATGCCCGTCGTGCCCAGGATGGAGATGCCGCCCTCTATCCCCAGGTGCGGGTTGAAGGTCTTTTCGGCAAGGGAAACGCCCTCGGGTACCGAAATCGTCACAGCAATATTTCCAGAAAAGCCGTGCGCGGCGCACACCTCGCGCACCGCCGAAGTGATCATCGCGCGCGGCGTCGCGTTGATGGCGGCCGCCCCCACCGGCTGCTCGAGCCCGGGCAACGTCACGCGCCCCACGCCCACGCCGCCATCGACGGAAACTTCCGATTCGCGCGTGGGCACGCCCTTGCTGCCCGCAGCGCCCGTGCCCGACCCCGCATGTTCCACGCGCGCGTACACGAGCACGCCGTCGGTCACATCGGCATCGTCGCCTGCGTCCTTTTGCACGGCGCACTGGGCGCACCCCTCGCCGATGTATGCGTCGACCACGTCCGTCTCGACGGGCAGCCCGCCGGGCGTGACGATCGACACGCGGCCGGCGGGCTTTCGTGACAAGAGCATCTCGCAGGCGGCCTTCGCCGCGAGCGCGGCGCAGCTCCCCGTCGTGTAGCCGCAGCGCAGGCGGGACGTCCCGGTATATATGTAGTGCTCGAAGGCCACGCTAGCTGCTCGCCTTCCGATACCCCGTGGCAAACGAAGGGTCGTAAAGCTTGCTGCGCTCGTACGACTCCGCTTGCGCGCCGTCGTGCGCAAGCCCGCCGCGAGCTCCGAGCACGCGGCCCACCACCACGAGCGCCGTGCGGTCGATGCCCTCTCGCGCGCCCGCATCGGCGAGCGTGCCCACTGTGCAGCGCACCACGCGCTCCTCAGGCCAGGTCGCCTTGTACACGAGCGCCGCCGGCTCGTCGGAGCTGCGGCCCGCGGCCAAAAGCTCGGCGGAAAGCTCGGCGAGCATACCCGAGCTCAGGAAGATGACCATAGTCGAGCCGCTTTCCGCCATGGTGCGCATGCCCTCGCCCGCGGGCATGGGGGTACGTCCGGAAAGCCGCGTGATCACGACCGACTGGCTGATTCCCGGCAGCGTGTATTCCTGGCGAAGCGCCGCCGCGGCACCGCAAAAGCTCGACACGCCGGGCACCACCTCGTAGTCCACGCCGCGCGCGTCGAGCGCGTCCATCTGCTCCTGGATGGCGCCGTACAGGCACGGGTCGCCCGTGTGCAGGCGCACCACATCCTCGCCCCGCGCATCTGCCGCGCACATCACGTCGAACACTTCCTCCAAGGTCATGTGCGCGCTGTCGTAGACGATGCAGGATTCCTTGCACTCAGCGAGCAGCTCGGGGTTCACAAGGCTTCCCGCCCAAACGACCACGTCGGCCGCGCGCAGAAGGCGCGCCCCGCGCAGCGTGATAAGGTCGGCGGCGCCCGAGCCTGCGCCAACGATATGAATCATCCGAGCCTCCCCTTCCCGTTTCTCATCGCAACCGTTTACGCCGCCATTCGCGCAGCGGGCAAAACACGGCGCCTGCGGCGGCAATCGGCGCAAATACGCAGGCAGGAGGCGCAATGCAGCCCGCCCTGGCTTTGACACGTTCACAAGTGCCCACTATCATAGTAAAAGTTTCGGCAACGAGCATATGACAATCGGATAAAAGGAAATGACCGGCGCGGCGCCCGCACAGCCCGCGCTGGCTTGCGGAGGGAACCAGGTGGGAATCCTGGGCAAGGGACATTACTGTATAGGACGCGCGGGCGAACCGCCTCGCGCCCCAAGCCAGACTGCTTCGCCTTTTCCTCACGGCATCGCCGTGGCGTTAGCTCCTTGTGAACCCCGAGGGGTGCGCTTTTCTTTCGCTTGTGCCGACAAGCAACTGTCGCCGGGGGACCGGCAAACCGAGGAAAGGAAAAACCATGTCCGACCAGATGTCACGCCGCGGCTTCATGGGCGCCGCAGCAACCGGAGCCGTCGCGCTCGCCGGAGTCGCGCTCGCGGGCTGCTCCAAAACCTCCGCGAGTTCCGAGAAATCGAGTGAAAAGGAGAAGGCCGTGAAGCCGGTCATCCTCGTCACGAGCTTCGGCACGAGCTACAACGACTCGCGCCACATCACCATCGGCGCCATCGAAGACGCTATCCGCGAGAAGTACTGGCAGGACTACGACATCCGCCGCGCCTTCACCGCGCAGATCATCATCGACAAGCTGAAGAAGCGCGACGGTATCACGATTGACAACATGACCGAGGCGCTCGACCGCTGTGTGGAAGACGGCGTGAAGGAAATCGTCGTGCAGCCGACGCATCTCATGGCTGGCCTGGAATACGCCGACGTGAAAGACGAGCTCGACAAGTACGCCGACAAGTTCGACAAGATCTCGCTCGGCGACCCGCTGCTCACCTCCGACGACGACTACAAGAAGGTGGCCGCAGCCATTAAGGAGAACATGGCGTCCTTCGACGACGGCAAGACGGCGCTGTGCCTCATGGGCCACGGCACCGAAGCCGATTCCAACGCCGACTATGCCAAGATGCAAGAAGTGTTCAAGAACGAGGGCTTGACGCAGTTCTTCGTCGGCACTGTCGAGGCTGAACCGACCTGCGAGGATGTTATCGCCGCCGCGAGCGCCGCAGGGTACAAGAAGGCCGTGCTCGCGCCGTTCATGGTGGTCGCGGGCGACCACGCGAACAACGACATGGCAGACGAGACCGACCCCGACAGCTGGGCTGCGAAGTTCGTGGCCGCCGGCTTCGAAGTGACGTGCCTGCTCCAGGGTCTGGGACAGAACGCCGCGGTCGACGACATCTACGTCTCGCACGTGGACGACGCCATCGCCAAGCTGTAAACTCGCCGCGCACGGGGGCGCCGGTCGTGTCCCCGTGCAACGGGCATGCGCCTTCCCCGACTGACGGCGCATGCCCGTTGCATTCGCATCCCGCCCACCCACCGCACGGCGCGGACGGTCGAAGCGATTGAAAGGAACCACTCCATGTTGAAGAAAACCCTCGCCTTCGCCTTGTCGGCGGCGCTTTTCGCGTTCTCGCTCGCCGGCTGCGGCGGAAATTCAATCGACAGCGCAAAGGCAAGCGATGCCGATTCCCAGGAAAAGACCGAACAGGCGGCCGATGCGCCCGAGGGCGCAAGCGCTGCCCCCATCACCGCCGACAAGGTGGCCGACGGCACCTATCCGATCACCGTAGATTCCAGCTCGAACATGTTCAGGATTGTGGACGCCCAGCTCATCGTGGAAAACGGCTCCATGCACTGCGTGATGACACTTTCCGGCACGGGCTACGGCAAGCTCTTCATGGGCACGGGCGACGAGGCTGCCGCCGCGAGCGAGGCCGACTTCATCCCCTATGTGGAAAACGCGGAAGGCAAGTACACCTACGACGTGCCCGTTGATGCGCTCGACGAGAACACCGCCTGCGCCGCGTGGAGCATTAAAAGGGAGCGGTGGTACGACCGCACGCTCGTATTCGAATCCGCCGGCGTCGATCTGCGCGCCGACGCACTGAAGTAACGCCATGCGGTCGATTCTTCCCAAGGGGGAAAACAGGAAGCGCCGCAGCATCGCGGCGCGCGTAATCGCCTGCGTTCTCGTCGCCCTGCTCGCGCTTCCCTTCGCGGGGTGCAGTGCGAGCCCGAACGCGACCGGTGCCACGGCGGGCTCTCAGGAATACACTGTGAGCGTCTCGCTTTCCGGCGGGTCAGGGCGCGCAAGCATCGCCTCACCCACCACAATTGTGAAGGATGGCGACACCTACACCGCGACCATCACCTGGTCGAGTTCGAACTACGACAAAATGACCGTCGACGGCGTGGACTACACGCCTGTAAACGACGGCGGCAACTCCACATTCGAGATACCCGTCACGCTCGACGAGGACATCGCCGTGTCGGCCGAGACCGTCGCCATGTCGACGCCGCACACCATCGACTACACGCTCTACTTCGACTCATCCACCATGAAGGAGAAATCGGGCGACGATGCAAGCGGCGGTTCCCCTGCGGGAACGGCTTCAAGCGCCGCGGCCGACTTCCACAACGCCGATTTGGGCTGCGGCTTGGAGCCGACGGGGGCGCTTCAGCTTGAATACGCCAAGCACTTCACTGTCGACGAGTACGAAGGCGGCCTGCGGCTTATCTGCATTTCGAACGGGGAGCGCTTCCTCGTGGTGCCGCAAGATGCGAAGGTACCTGATGGGTTGAGCTCCGACATCACGGTCATAAGGCGCCCCGCCGACAAGGTGTACCTCGTGTCGTCGGCAACGATGTGCCTGGTCGACGCGCTCGATGCGAACGACAATATCTTCATGTCGGGCTCGAAGGCCGACGATTGCTCGGTCGCCGGCTTCAAAAGCGCGCTCGAAAGTGGGGCGATCGCCTACGGCGGCAAGTACAGCGCGCCCGACTACGAGCGAATATCGGCCTCGGGCTGCACGCTCGCCATCGAGAACACCATGATCAACCACACGCCCGATGTGAAGGAAAAGCTGCAGAAGCTCGGGCTCGTCGTGCTCACCGAACAGTCGTCGAGCGAGCCCGAAGCACTCGGGCGCGTCGAGTGGATTAAGCTTTTCGGCGTCCTGTTCGACAAGGAGGACGAGGCCACGCACCTGTTCAACGAGCAGAAGGCCCGCGTCGAGCAAACGTCGGGGCTCGCGTCGTCAGGTAAAACCGTGGCGTATTTCTACATTAACTCGAACGGGGCCGCCGTCACGCGGCGGGCGGGCGACTACGTGGCGCAGATGATCGAGCTCGCAGGCGGCAGCTACGCGCTCGATGACGCGCAGGCGGCGTCGACGTCAGGTTCGTCAGTAACGCTCGAAATGGAGCGCTTCTACGCGACGGCGAAGGATGCCGACATCATCGTCTACAACGGCACCATCGACGAATCGGTTGCCACCTTGAACGACTTCGTAGGCAAAAACGCGCTATTGTCGCAGTTCAAAGCCGTGAAGAACGGCAACGTCTGGGTCACAAGCGCCGACATGTACCAGCAGATGACTTCTACCGCCGACATTATCGACGAGCTGCACGGGGCGTTCACCGGCGATGACGCGAGCGACTTCCATTATCTGAGGAAGCTCGGCTAGCGCCATGAGAAGCCGGCTTTACATGACATACGACGAATCGGGGCGCGCCGCGCGGTGTCGCGTCGTGACGGCGCTGCTCGCTGTTGCCCTCATCGTGCTCGTCGGGGCCAACCTGTGCATCGGGAGCGTGCTCGTGCCCGCAGACCACATCCCCGGCATCCTTTCGGGCGGCGCGGCCAATTCCATGGAAAGCCAGGTCATCTGGGAGATTCGCCTGCCGCGCGTGCTTTCAGCCGTGCTTCTCGGCGGGGCACTTTCGCTCTCCGGGTTCCTGCTGCAGACGTTTTTCAACAACCCCATCGCCGACCCGTTCATCTTGGGCGTCTCCTCGGGCGCAAAGTTCGTCGTCGCGCTTACGATGATCGTACTTCTAGGCGCGAACCAGGCCATGTCCTCGCCGGCCATGGTGGCCGCAGCGTTTCTGGGCTCGCTTATCACCATCGGCTTCGTGCTCCTCATTGCACGGCGCATAAGTTCCATGGCCATGCTCATCGTGGCGGGCGTCATGGTGGGATACATCTGCTCGGCGGCGACGAACTTCCTCATCGCCTTCGCCGACGACCAGTCCATCGTGAACCTGCACAACTGGTCTTTGGGTAGCTTCTCGGGTTCGAGCTGGGACGACGTGGCGGTCATCGCGGTCGTGGTGATCACCGTGAGCGCATGCGTATTCGCGATATCGAAGCCCCTTTCCGCCTTCCAGCTGGGAGAAGCCTACGCGAAAAGCGTCGGCGTGAACGTCGCACGCTTCCGCGTGGTGCTCGTCCTTCTAGCGAGCATGCTCTCCGCCTGCGTGACCGCGTTCGCTGGTCCGGTGTCGTTCGTAGGCATCGCGGTTCCGCATCTCGTGAAGTCGGCGCTAAAGTCGTCGAAGCCCATCCGTGTGATTCCCGCGTGCTTCTTGGGAGGCGCCATCTTCTGCGCGGGCTGCGATTTGATCGCGCGCACACTGTTCTCTCCCGTCGAGCTTTCCATCAGCGCCGTCACCGCCATCTTCGGCGCGCCGGTGGTTATCGCGCTCATGTTGAAGAAGCGGGTGAGGTAGATGGGGGAATTCGTGCCGCGGCCCAAAACGCAGGATGACGGAGCGCCGCTTTTCCGCATAAGCGACCTGTCGGCGGGCTACGACAAGAAGGTTGTAGTCGAAGGCGTCGATCTGGAGGTTCGCGCGGGCGACGTCGTAGCGCTCATCGGGCCGAACGGCTCGGGCAAGTCGACCATCTTGAAAACCATCACACGCCATCTGGCACCGCTTGCCGGCGCGGTCGAGCTCGACGGACGAGCGATTTCCCGATGGAAGACGGCGGAGTTCGCAAGGAACCTTGCCGTTATGCTGACAGATCGCCCCCGGACCGAGCTCCTCACCTGCCGCGATATCGTAGAGGCGGGAAGGCATCCCTACACCGGGCGAATGGGCACACTCTCGCCCGACGACCATAGTCGGGTCGATGAGGCCATGAAAACCGCACATGTGGAAGAGCTCGCCGAGCGCGACTTCATGCAGATTAGCGACGGGCAACGCCAGCGCGTCATGCTCGCACGCGCCATCGCGCAGGATCCGCGTGTGCTCGTTCTCGACGAGCCCACATCGTATCTCGATATCCGCTACCAGATCGACCTGCTGCGAATACTTCGCCACCTTGCGAAATCGCGGAATGTGGCTGTCATCATGTCCATCCACGAACTCGAGCTCGCGCAGAAAAGCGCCGACAAGGCGATTTGCGTGAAGGGCGGCCGGGTCTTCCGCGCCGGCGCGCCCGAGGACATATTCACGCGCGAGACGATTGGCGAGCTCTACGGCCTTCAACATGGCACCTTCAACGAGCGCTTCGGCAGCGTGGAAATTGGGCGCCCGCACGGCGATGCGCACACGTTCGTCATCGCCGGCGCAGGTACGGGGTCGGCTGTGTTTCGCCAGCTCATCCGGCAGGGCAAGGCGTTCTACGCGGGCGTTCTACACGAAGGGGACATCGACTGCGAGCTCGCGCGCGACCTGGCGGCGGAATGCGTGGCCGAGTGCGCCTTCGAGCCGATCGGGGATAAAACCATAGCCCGCGCCAAAGAGCTCCTCGTCCACTGCGCGCGCCTTATCGTGTGCCCCGCCGCCTTCGGCACCATAAACGCCCGCAACGCAGAGCTCGTCGCCTTCGCACGCTCGCATGGTATCGAGGTCATGCGAGCGTGCGAAGGCGCATCGGAGGATACCCAATTGGAGTGGGAAGGATAAACTGGACTTTCATTTAAGGATCCTCAGGCTACAGCTCCTACGCCGGCGAGGTCTCCAAGGCGCCGGAAAACCTCGTGAACAGGAATTTCCACGCCGACGAGCCCAACTAGGCCTAATCCAAGCGAGATTCCAGACTCGACAGACCATTGAGAGTCAGATCGTTGGCGACCTCAGAGACGCGCTCGATGGGAACCGAGCCGTCAGACAGTGCCCACGTGCGATAGATACCGATAATACCCGACAGCAAAAACGCCAGATAGTAATCGAACATCTCGTCCTTGAGACCTTGGGGCAGCAGATCGCGCTCGGCAATCTCGTGCTCGAGCGGCACACGAAGACGAGCCATAAAATCATCGAGCGGAATATTCTCGATCAGCTGACGATTGAGCACCAGGTTGTTGCATAACGCCTCGTTAACGGTTTTAAAGAAGGTCGCCGCCGCGCCCAGGGCGCGCTCGTTGGTGTCGCCGTCCATGGAAGAAAGCGTTTTCTCGACCGAGTCGACAATCATCTCCACCACATCGACGGCAATGGCATCGAGCAGGCCGTCAACCGTGCCAAAGTGCACGTAGAAGGTTTTGCGGTCGACATTGGCCTCGCGTGCGATGGCACTCACCGTAATGTCTGCCAGCGGCTTTTCCATGAGCAGGCGCTCGAAAGCGGAAAGGATGGCATTACGGCTGCGAACAATGCGGCGGTCAAGACGCGGTTTGCTGGTTGCCATGGGCGTGTCCCTTCGATATGCGAGCATTCATCAACAGATGAGAGATAATCTACGTAAGAGGATTATCCCCCATTCAGCACAAATATGCCCCGCATCATGAAGAACGCACGACTGTCCTACTGCGACTTAGGGCGCTTCTTCTTATTGAGTGCCGACGGAGATACGCGAATACCGTCGCCTGTCTGGCGCACATAGGCTTTATGAGCCGGCTTAGCGGCCCCAGAAGCCTTCTGAGCGTGCTTCTTGGGATCAACGGTAACAGCATTCGTGGGGTGCGGCTTAGTGGGCGCAGAGGGCGTCTGAGACGTGCGGCCGAGTTTGCGCATCACGCGATCCCAGCGCGCATGGATGCTCTCGTTGTGGGCGCTCTTAAGGCCCAGCAGGGGCGCAGCCAAAATGGTCGGCGCAATGAACGTAATGAGGCGCCACAGCAGATAGCCGGCGGTCGAAGCCGACCCAAAGAAATGACCCAAGAACAATGCAAAGCCGCCCTCAGCGCCACCAGTTCCACCGGGCAAGGGGACCGCAGAGCTCAGAAGCTGGACAAAGGCGCTCGCGGCCATGACCGAGAAAAAGTCGACCTCGTGGTGGCCAAAGGCAAGCATCAGGAAATACGGCACCAGATAGAAAAACGCGAGCTGCAGCATGGTGATAAACACGGTGAGCAGCATGGAAGAAAAATGTCCGGCCGAAAGCTTGAACTTCTCGGAGAAGGAGTAGATCTCGCCATCGACAAACGTGCGCCATCCCTCGATCTTAGTGGCCGAGACACCTATACGCTCGAGCCAATTGATGATGCAATGGGCGACGCGCGTGACGGTCTTAGGCATGAGCGCGACGGCGAAGATGCCCAGCAAGATGCAGCAGTGCCCACCAAAGCTAAAGACGCACAGCAGCGTCATGTCGCCATAGCGCTCGGCAAAAAACGGCATGCGGGCAAGCAGTAGGATAGCGCCCCAGGCAACGAGGCCAAACTGGTACACGATAAAGCGCGTGAACTGCGTGGCTCCGGCCTCGCCGACATTTTGGCCCGCTTTGGTCAGACGGTAGATCTGGGCGGGAGTCGAGCCCATCATCATGGGCGTGAGGTTGCCAAAAAAGATGCCGCTCGCCTCGACCGAGATCAGGTCGCGAATGCCAACGGGTGAATTGGGGTCGAGCCAGACGGCGATCGCATAGGCCACAATGCCAAAGAACAGATACATGAACATGCAAAGACACGCGACAAAGAGCCATGACGCCTGCACGCTCGACATAGCGGCCCAGAACTGCCCCATCTGCCCGGTTACCACCAGATAGACGACATAACCCACCAGCACGACGCCGATGAAGATGGCGCCGCGGCGTGCGCTCTTATTGTCATCTCCGCCCGAGGCCTCAACCTCGACCTGGGGCTTAGACGTATGCTGAGAGGACTCCGTCATGAGACTCCTTCTAACAGTCAAAATATCTTGGATATTGTACCCGCAAGGACCATAAGCAGAACGCAATGCTCTGGTTCAAACGGGATTTGCAGACGGTTGTTTGGAAATAAAAAACCCGGCCTTCCATGGGAAGTCCGGGTATCAGATGCGTGGTAGCCCGTACCAGATTCGAACTGGTGATCTCCGCCTTGAGAGGGCGGCGTCCTAAACCGCTAGACGAACGGGCCATAGACCTCAGCAGAAAAGAAGTGGTAGCCCGTACCAGATTCGAACTGGTGATCTCCGCCTTGAGAGGGCGGCGTCCTAAACCGCTAGACGAACGGGCCACATGACATCTGCACTGCCGTGCTGCGAGGAAATATATTACGGGACAAAAAACGTCAGCGCAAGAAGAAATTCCAAATTGCCGAAAAATTGTCGGCAGGTTATGGAACACGCAGGTAAACTGGGTAGCTAATTCAAGTTGAGATGGACCAAAAGAGCTTCGCGCTCGTTGGAAATGTTGTCTTCGATCACGGCGTCGAGGGCGGCGTTGAGTAGCTGGCCTAGCTCGGGCCCCGGCTTCACGCCGGCGCGGATCAGATCGCCGCCGTTGATGGCGAGCATCTTGAGCGTATAGGGCTCCCCTGCCTCCAGCAGCTCGTGCGCCAGCGCGCGCATCTCCTCGATCGTCTCGACGTAATAGAAGCACGACGGCGCCTTGCCGAGCGTATCGGCACGCTTAAGATCCATGAGCTCGTCCATCAGGCGGGCGGTGTCGACGCCCTCGCCCGAAAGCGCGCGCATCATATTGAGCAGGCAGGAGCGCTCGGGGCGCAGCGGCTTGTCGTGATATTTGATGAGCAGGCACACGTCGCGCACCAGGTCGTGCGAGAGCGCCAGGCGATCCATAATGGCGCGAGCCTTCTTGGCTCCGAGCTCGGGGTGACCATAAAAGTGGCCGCTGCCCGCATGATCGACCGTAAAGCAATCGGGCTTGGAGACGTCGTGCAAAAACGCCGCCCACATAAGGCTCGACGAGGGCGCGACGCCGTCGCACAGCGCCAGCTCCCCTGCCACCGTCAGCACGCGGGCGATATGCTCGTAGACGTTAAACGCATGATAGACACTGCTTTGATCAAACCCGCGAGCGGGCGCAAGCTCGGGCACGGCGGCGCAGATGAGCTCGGGGTAGCGGAGCATCGCGTCTCCCCCATGACCGGTCGAAAGAATGCCCTCGAGCTCAATACCCACACGCTCACGCGCCACGGCATCGAGCAGCGGCGCACACTCGGCAAGCGCGCGCTTAGTCTCGGGCTCAATCATAAAGTCCAGGCGGCAGGCAAAGCGTACCGCACGCAGCATGCGCAGGGCGTCCTCGTTAAAGCGGCGCTTGGGATCGCCGACAGCGCGAATCAGCTTGCGCTCCAGATCACCCTGGCCGCCATAGCGGTCGACAAGCCCGCGCTCGGGATGCCAGGCCATGGCGTTGACGGTAAAGTCGCGGCGCGCCAGATCGTCCTCGAGCGAGGCGGCACGCTCCACACTCTGGGGATGGCGACCATCGGTGTAAAAGCCATCCAGACGGTACGTGGTGACCTCGATACGCTCGCCATCGGAAATAGCCGTGATTCCGCCAAATTTAATGCCGGACTCCACAACCGCGATGCCGGCGGCCTCGAGCGCCGATTTAGACTCCTGCCACAGGCCGCTACAGCACATATCAACATCGTGGCTGGGGCACCCCATCAAGGCGTCGCGCACCCAACCGCCCACGTACCAAGCCTCAAGACCAGCCGCCTCAAGCGCGCGCAGGACGCACAGGGACGCATCGGACGGTTGAGTACCGTTGAGCGAAACATTGCACATGCCTATGGCCTCCTGCACTTTTGAGCGTAAATCGATGGTTCTCAAGAAGTCTAGCAAGAAACGAGAAAACACGCACACGCAATCGCGTCGTCGATTAGATAAATCGAGACAGCAGACGCCACATACGTTCAGCGCGCAAAAAACACCCGCCTTGGTAATCCAAAGCGGGTGTTCGGCAACGACGTATCGATGCGGCTAGCAGACCTGGCGAACCTCGATGTGCTTCTTATATTCGTCCACCTTGGCAAAATCGCCCAGACCGGGGCACTCGACCACGTTGGCGCCGGTGGCCATCGAGAGACGCAGGGCGTCCTCGACGCGCTCCGGGGCGTCGTGCCACACGGACAGGAAGGCGGCCAGCGAAGAGTCACCGGCGCAAACGGTCGACAGCAGCTTGACCTCAAAGGTACGGTTGGCAAACCAGATGTGTTCGCCGTTGGAGAAGTACGCGCCGTCGCCGCCGAGCGTCAGCAGCACGTTCTTAGCGCCCTTGGCGTGCAGCTCGGCCATGGCGCCCTTGACGGACTCATCGTCGCCACCGCTTACCTTGATGCCAAAGATGTCGAGCAGCTCGTCGTCATTAGGCTTGATCAGCAGCGGCTCCATGGCAATGAGGTCTGCCAGCTGATGGCTCGAGATGTCGAGGACGAACTCGGCCCCCTTGGCCCTGACGCGGCGCAGGACCTCGGCCAGGAAGCCCTCGGAAGTGTTGGGAGGCAGCGAGCCGCTGATGACCAGGCAGGTCATGTCATCGAGCGAATCGATGAGCTCAAACATCTCCTGCTCGTTGGCCTCGTTGATGGCGGCACCGGCGTTGACCATGTTGTACTCGGTGTCGGGGCCGGCGTTGAGGAACACATTGACGCGCGTGATGCCGTCGGTCCACACGGGCTTGACGGGCACGCCCAGGGCCTCGGCGCCCTTGACGATAAACTCGCCCGAGAAACCGGCGAAAAAGCCCAGGATCGTGGTGTCGACACCGTAGTGGTCGAGCGTAAACGAGACGTTGAGGCCCTTGCCGTTGGGCGTGTAGACGGCGTTGCGGGTACGCGTGACGGTGTTGGAAGCAAGGCCGTCGCAGGCGATGTTGTAGTCAATGGCGGGATTTGCAGTGAGCGTGTAAATCATGAATGTTCCTTTCACGAAGCAACGTGTTAATGAAAGTATATTCCACGCATCGACAAAAGGCTAGGACAACTCGGTGAACGGTGTGGAAGCGATGAAGTACGGAAGGACACCTCTCCCCCATGCCGGAACAAAAAGGCGCCCCGGCCGAAACCGGGGCGCCGCATGCGCACGAATATGTCGCGTTTCGATTACTGACGATCGAGCTTGCGGACAGCAACGCGCTTGCTGTACTCGTCGACGTGACCGAAGTCGCCGATGCCGACGGACTCGGCAACGTTGGCGCCGGTGGCCATAGCGAGCTTCATGGCCTCCTCGACGTTGTCGCGATCCCTGTACCACTTGTGCAGGAACGCAGCGAGGGTGCAGTCGCCGGCGCAGACGGAAGAAACCAGCTTGATGTTGAACTCACGCTTGGCGTACCAGATGTCCTCGCCGTTGGAGAAGTAAGCGTCGCCGCGGCTACCACGGGTGAGCAGCACGTTCTGAACGCCAGCGTCGTGAGCCATCTTCATGGCAACGCGAACCTCGTCGTCGGTGTCGACCGGCACGCCGAAGATGGCCTTCATCTCGTGATGGTTCGGCTTGATGAGCAGCGGCTTCTTGTGAGCGAGCTCCTTGAGCTTGTCGGAAGACAGGTCCAGGACGACGTCGGCGCCACGAGCCTGAGCGTGCTCCATGACCTGAGCCAGGAAGTCGGGCGTAGCTTTGGGAGGCACGGAGCCGGAGACGATCAGGCACTCAAGATCGCCCGCGGTGTCCAGGATGTTGTAGAGCTCCTCCTGGTGCTGCGGCGTAATAGGAGCGCCAGGGTTCAGGATGCCGTACTCGTGCTGGCCATCGTTGACGTAGGTGTTAATGCGCGTGATACCGTCGGTCCAAACCGGGCGGCAGAGGCAACCCAGGTTCATGACCTCCTCGACGATAAACTTGCCCGTAAAGCCAGCGAAGAAGCCGAGCGCGACGGTGTCGACGCCCATCTTCTTAAAGGCGAAGGACACGTCGAGGCCCTTGCCGTTAGCCGTGTAGCTGGCCGAGCCGGTGCGGACGTTCTCGTCGGGCTCGAGCGGAGAGCTCGAAACCGTCATGTCGACAGCCGGGTTAGCGGTTAGCGTGTAGAACATTTACAGTACCCCCTGTATATGTGAGGGCCGCGTGGCCGGCCCATTCCAACCACGCGGTTACCTCTGATACCAAATTAGCGAGCTGCGGACTCGAGCAGTGCCTTGACCTCGGCGGCGGTGTTGCAGGCGAGCGCCTTCTCGGCGAGCTCGTCGCACTCGGCCTTGGTCCACTGGCTGATGGTCTTGCGGGCGCGCAGGATCGACGGAGCGCTCATCGAGAACTCCTCCAGGCCCCAGCTGATCAGCAGCGGCTCGAGCAGCGGATCGGCAGCGGCCTCGCCGCACATACCGACCATGATACCGGCCTTAACGCCGCTCCCGATGATGTTCTTGAGCGAGCGGAGCACGGCGGGATAGTACACCTGGTACAGGTTAGAGATGGTGTCGTTGCCACGGTCGGCGCACATGGTGTAGCCGATCAGGTCGTTGGTGCCGATGGAGAAGAAGTCAGCGACCTCGGCCAGACGGTCTGCGAGCAGCGAAGCGGCGGGCGTCTCGACCATAATGCCGACCTCGATGTTCTCGTTGAACTTGCGACCCTCTTCGGTCAGCTCGGCCTTGCACTGCTCGACGAGCTCCTTGACAGCCAAGACCTCCTCGACGCAGGTGACGAGCGGGATCATGATCTTGACGTCACCGAAGGCGCTAGCGCGCAGCAGAGCGCGGAGCTGGACCTTGTACTGGTCGGGATTGGCCAGGCAGTAACGCACGGCGCGGAAGCCCATGAAGGGGTTATCTTCCTTGACCATGTGCAGATACGGAATCTCCTTGTCGCCGCCCACATCGAGCGTGCGGATGATGACCGGAGCACCCTTGAGTGCGCTGGCGACCTTACGGTAGGCGTTGAACTGCTCCTCCTCGGAAGGAAGCTCAGCAGAGTCCATGAACAGGAACTCGGAGCGGAACAGACCGATAGCCTCGGCGTCGTGATCGAGCGCGTTGGGCACGTCATCGGGGTTACCGATGTTGCAGGCGATGATCTTCTTGATGCCATCGGCAGTCACGGACGGCTTGCCACGGAAGGCCTCGAGGGCTGCCTTCTCGGCAGCGAAGGCCTCGGCCTTGGCGGTGTAGGCAGCGAGCGTCTCCTCGTCAGGATCGGCCTCAACGATACCCTTGCCACCGTCGACGACAACGGTCATACCGTTTCGCAACGCGGTGCAGCTGTTGGAAACCGAAAGGACAGCCGGAATCTCAAGGGCGCGCGCAATGATCGCGGAGTGCGACGTGCGGCCACCGGTCTCAGTGACGATACCGGCAACGTGGGCCTTATCGATCGTGGCGGTCATGGACGGCGTGAGGTCGTGCACGACAACGACGGTGTTCTCGGGCAGGACGGAGAGGTCGACGACCTCCTTGCCCAGCAGCTCGGCCAGAATACCGGTGCGGATGTCGGCGATGTCGGCCGCGCGCAGACGGAACATCTCGTCGTCCATGGACAGGAACATGTTCTCGAACATGGTCGAGGTGTCCATGAGCGCCTGCTCGGCGCAGGTGCCGCCGTCAATGGCGGCGTTGATGGCGTCGGTCATGCCCGGGTCCTGAGCCAGGACAATGTGTCCGCTCATGATCTCGGCCTCGGCCTCGCCCACCGTCTCCTTCATGTGGTCGGCCTGAGCCTGGGTCTTCTCGCAGAAGACCGAAAGAGCGGACTGATAGCGCTCCTTCTCTGCTGCCGAATCAGCAACCTCGTGCGGCTCAAACGTCAAGTCGGGATCGACGGCGACCATGACGGTGCCGATACCGATGCCCTCGGAAGCGTTGACTCCCTGATACATTCCCATTCCTCTCTCCGTGTCATGTGATAAAGCGTTTTGCCATATCCATGACAAAAGAGCGCAGCTACCTTACAACAGGTCACTGCGCCCCCAAATATGAACTTAGTTGTTCAACATGCGACCCGTTTGAGTTCTACTCGCCAAGACCGCTCTTGATGAGCTCGATGGCAGCAGCCAGAGCCTCGGCCTCGTCAGCGCCGTCGCACTTGACCTCGACCTCGGTGCCGCAGGGGATACCAGCAGCCATAAGTGCCATCGGGGACTTGCCGTTGACCTCCTTCTCGGGGGTGACGACCGTCACGTCACAGGCGTACTTGCCCATGGTGGAGGCGAACAGACCAGCCGGACGCATGTGCAGACCCTGAGGATTAACGAGGGTAGCCTTCTCAGAAACCATAATTGACTCCTTTTTGTGTTTAACCCCTGTCATGCATGTGGCAGGAGTCAGATTCACGACGTTGTTTATATTAACTCACATCAAACGGTTTTTCATTATGTTTCAGACGAATTATTGGACAGATGTGTTTGTCGTCCGCTCGCCTGCCGGGCGGGGCGGTTAAGTTTGCTGCTCTACAGTCCTGCGCAAGACGGAAAGCACATTAAGTGCTTTCCTTTGCGTGCGGAACTCGCGACAAACTTAACCGCCCCGCCCGGCAGGCGAGCTGCGGTAACTCAGTCGGTCCAGAGTGATATCGTGTGAACGAAATTCTGGCTAAATATCTGTTTGTATGGGTGATCTGGTTGATGCGGTTATCTATGCCCTTCTTCGGACTGAGGAGTGTCCCAAACTGCCGGCAGAAAAGGAACGTCCCTAAGTGCCGAGTTGGGATGAAAAAAGGCGGAGGCCCTGGAGAGGGGCTCCGCCTTTTTTACAGGGGGGGGGCGATGGTTATCGCTATTTGCTGGATTAGACCAGGCGGGCGTTGATCGTCTTGGCGATCTCGGCGGCGTCGGTGGAACCCTTGACGGTGGCACGGAAGTCCTCGTCCATAAGCGCCTCGGCGACCTTGGACAGGATCTTGAGGTGCGTAGTGCCGGCCTGGGCACCGGGGATGAGCAGGGCGATAGCCACGTTGACGGGAGCGCCGTCCATGGTGTCCCAACCGGTCACGCCGGACTCGTCCTTGACGACGATGACGGCAGCCTCGGTAATGGCGTCGGACTTGGCATGCGGGATGGCGAAGCCCTCCATCATGCCCGTGGTGCCCTCGGCCTCGCGGGCCAGGAAGGCGTTCATGACGGCGTCGGCGTCGCTGGCGATACCGGCCTTGACGGCCTGGTTGGAAACGAAGCTCAGAGCCTCGTCACGAGAAGCGAAGTCCTCGGCGACAAAGACATTCTCGACCTTCACGAAGTCGGCAGCCTCGGCCTTGGGGGCCTCGACGGCAGCGGCCTTGGGAGCCTCAACCGGCTTGGCTGCAGGAGCGGCCTTCTGGTTCTTCTCGAAGTCGTACTTCTTGAAGGCCACGAACAGGATGCCACCGACCACAGCGCCGATGAGGATCGCGAGGACCCACAGCGGACCGTTCTCGACAACGGGCAGGACCAGGAAGCCACCGTGAGGCGCCGGATCGTGAACGTTGAACATAATGGTCAGGATCGAAGCGATAGAGGAACCGAGCATCATGATGGGCATGACGGGCCAGATGTTCTTGGTCATGAACGGAATGGCGCCCTCGGTGATGTGGGTGCAACCAAGGATGAGGTTGACGATACCGGCGTCGTGATCCTCCTGGCTGAAGTACTTCTTGCCGACAACGACGGCGAAGGTGGTGATCAGCGGCGGAACGATGCAAGCGGCGGAGACGGCAGCCATGAAGTTGGTGCCGAAGTTGTAGGTATCGGTGCCAACGCCAGCAGCCAGTGCCTCGGTGAGCATAGCGGTACCGGTGACGTAAGCAGCCTTGTTGACCGGGCCACCCATGTCAAAGGCGCACATGCAGCCGATGGCAAGACCCAGGACAACGGCGCCAGAGGCGGACAGGCCCTTGAGGAAGTCCATCATGGCGGTGTTGATGGCAGCCATGGGACCGGAAATGCCGAGCATGACCAGGCCGACAATAGCCGTCGAGAACAGCGGGTACAGGAAGATAGCCTTGAGGCCGTCCAGGTTCTTGGGCAGGCCGGCAAAGACCTTCTCGAGCAGCAGGATGACATAGCCGGCGAGGAAGCCGCCGACGATGCCGCCCAGGAAGCCGAAGCCCACGCCGGCGCCACCGGCGTCGATCATGCCGGTCTCGGCGTTAACAGGCAGGCCCTGGATGGCGATCATACCGGCAACAAAGCCGGGGACGAGCGCCGGGCGCTTGCCGATGGATTCGGCGATGTAGGCGGAAAGCACGGGAACCATGAGGTTCATGGCAATGCCGCCGATGATCTTGAGCATAGCAGCAAAGCTGTTGTAGTCGGCAGCCGTCGAATCGAAAGACGTAATGCCCCACAGGAACGAAACGGCGGTCAGAACACCACCGGCAACGACGAAGACCAGCATATGGCTGACGCCGTTCATGAGGTGCTTATAGATGACGTGGCCGATGGACTCCTTCTCCTCGACCTCATCCTCGACATCGGCAGCAGCCGCAACCGTGTCGTCGCCCTTGGCGGCGAGTGCGCGGTCGATCAGCTTGCCGGCAGCCTCGACGGACAGGGCCTTGGAAACACCAACGGAAACCATGGGCTTACCGGCGAAACGCTCCGCCTGGACATCCTTGTCGGCTGCGACGACGACGGCCTTGGCACCAGCGATCTCGCTCTTGGTGAGCTCGTTCTCGACACCGACCTGGCCATGGGTCTCGACCTTAATGGTCAGACCGCGCTCGGCAGCTGCCTTCTCCAGCGCCTCCTTCGCCATGAAGGTGTGCGCAATGCCGGTCGGGCAACCGGTCGCGGCGATGATGTCAAACTTAGCCATGTGTCCCTCCTTCTTGAGTACAGCGCCCGCGGGCGCTCCCCTACACGCGCTTCGATGCGCGTTTTTCCACAACTGAAAGATACCAACCTACCGTCCGCGTGAGAAGAGACAAGACGCAATTCTCCGGTGAAAGGTTCTTTCATAACCGTAAACGGTAGGTGAAAGTTTACCATCAACACTTGAAACGGCAAGGTGTATCTTGTAATTGAAAATGCCCGTATACTATGGCATTGCTAATCAAGTTAGATTTTCATGCCAACCAGGAGCCATCCATGACCGATAGTAGCAAGAGCGCACTTTCCCTCATTAGTACCCATCAGGGATACAGCGAGTCCGAGCAGCGCATTGTCGACTATATATTGGAGCACCAGTCCGAGGCGCCACGCCTCACGGCGGCTCAGCTCTCGCGCGCCGCTGCCACGTCCGAGGCGACCGTTTCGCGCTTCTGCCGCAAGCTGGGCTTTGGTAGCTTCCGCAGCTTTCAGTTTTCGCTGGCGAGGGATTTGGAAAGCCAGCGCAACGAGGGCCTGACTGACGAGGTCTCGCTCGACAATATGGAGCAGAGCCTCAAGAACATCCTGGCTGCCAAGGTGAGCGAGCTTAATGCGACCATCGACGGAATCGACCACGATACGCTGGCGGCTGTTGTGCATGCCCTTAAGCATGCAGGGGTTATTGAGTTTGCAGCTGTGGGCAATACGAACGCGGTCGCGCTCGATGCGACGTTTAAGTTTTCGCAGCTGGGCCTGCGCTGCATGGCGAGCACCATTAGCGAGACATCAATCGGCTTTGCGCTCACGTTACGCCCGGGTGACGTCATCGTGCTCATCTCAAACTCTGGCAAATCGCGCCGACTGAATCGCATGGCAAAAGCGGCTCGCGACTGTGGCGCAACCGTAGTCGTCATCAGCAGCGACAGCAAATCCCCGCTCGCACGCCTGGCAAACTACACTTTTAACACCGTCAACCACGAAGCGCTGCTGACGACGGGCGACTTTGCGTTCTCTAAGATCAGCGCCACGATGATCATCGAAGTCATCTACAACTTCCTGCTGCCCGAGATTGAAGACGCTCGCGAACATATCAGCTACTACGAGGAGCTCATCCAGCCGGATAAGGTCGTTGAGTAAAACGCGTAGTGGGACAAAAATTTCAGTCTCTTTTGTCCCACCAACACCGCTAATACGACCTAACCTCGAGCTTCTTCGAGCATCTGCTTTGCGTGGGCCAAGCTCGCCTCGGACTGATCGCCGCTCAACATGCGGGCGATCTCGGCGGTACGCGCTTCGCCGGTTACCTCGTCCAAATGCGTCTGGGGAACATCGCCCGGTTCCTTGCTGACAACATAATGCTTGTCAGCCATGACGGCGACCTGCGCCAAATGGGTTACGACAATCACCTGATGCGTAGCGGCAAGATCTGCCAGCACGCCCGCGAGCGCACGCGCCGTGGAGCCACCGACACCAGCATCGACCTCGTCAAACACCAGCGTATCAACACCGTCCGCGTTACCGAGGACAACCTTGCTTGCCAGCATGACGCGGCTGAGCTCGCCGCCCGACGCAATTCGACGCAGGGGACGCGGCGTCAAGCCGGCACCGCTGCGGTATAGCAGCTCGTAGCTCGAAGGACCAACGGGCGTCCACTCAGCACGGGGAAGATCGCGCGACTCCCAGACGAGCTCGGCGCCGCCCATCTCCAGGCGAGCCATCTGGCGGCCAACCTCGTGGCAGAACCGAGGGGCCGCCGTATTGCGAGCGCGCTTAAGTGCCTTGGCAGCGGCAAACAACTCGCGCTCGGCGCTCCCGAGTGCCTCACGCGCCTTTTTGATCTGCTCATCGCCATCATCGACCAGGGACAGCAGCTCTTGCGAGCGATCGCGCATGGCAAAAACATCGTCCATGGTGGGACCCCACTGACGCAACAGGCCCTTGAGGTCGGAATACCGCTCACGCATGCGAGCGAGCTCGCGCGCGTCGAAGGCGATGCCATCGCGATAGGCACGAAGCTCGTTCGCGCAATCCTCAAGGGAGATACAGGCATCCGAAAGGGCATCGGCGATGTCGCCCAGTTTGCGATCGACGGTAGCCATACGGGAAAGCTCTGCCACGGCACTGTTCACAGCATCGAGCGCTCCCCCTTCGGCGGCAAGCGATGCATGGGCATCGTTAGCCGTGGCAACCAGTACCTCGGCATGTTCGGAGCGCGGCAGCAGTTCCTCGAGTTCCTCGTACTCGCCTGGCCTGGGGTCGACCTCGGTGATACGCTCGAGGGCAAAGCGCGCCTCCTCGACGCGACTCCCCTGCGCACGTGAGGCCTCCTCGACGCGACGGACCTCCTTGGCAGCCGCGCGCGAGGCTTTAAAGCAAGCACGGTAGTGCTCGAGTGCCTCGAGTGCCGGGCGCCCTGCCCAGGCATCGACCATGGCAACATGATGCGCCGGATCGAGCAAGCGCTGGTGCTCGTGCTGGCCACACAGATCCATCATCACGCCGACGCGCTCCGAAAGCTCGCGCACACTGGCAATACGGCCGTCAATCTTCACGCGGCTGCGGCCCTCAGCGGAAAGGCTGCGCTGGACCGTGAAGCCTTCCGTGTCGTGCGGGCCGTCGAACAAGCGCGCCTCGACACTCGCCAGCGCCTCGCCCTCGCGCACCATCGACGAATCCGCGCGCTCACCCAAAATAAGCTTGAGGGCCGAGAGCAGCGCGGTCTTGCCGGCGCCGGTCTCGCCGGTCAGGACAGTCAGGCCGGCACTCGGCACCAGCGTCGCCTCGCGAATGAGCGCAATGTTAGAAACCTGCAGCTCATCGATCATGACGGACTCCGTAGAATACGCGGCTCACCGAGTTATAGAAGCTCTCGGGGCCGTAATCCAGCAGCAACACATCTCCGGGCCCGCGGCGCACCGCCACGCTCTCAACGGTGCCATCGCAGGTAATAAACTGTCCATCGATAGCGATCGCCGGAACGCTCGGACGATCATCAGACATAAAGATCTCGACGACATCACTCGGCGAAGTCAAGAAGGCACGGGCCTGAATGGTGTGCGGCGCAATGGGTACGCAGACCATGCCCGTATAGTCGGGGCTCACGATGGGGCCGCCTGCGGAAAGCGCATAGCCGGTGGAGCCGGTCGCTGTCGAAACGACAACACCGTCACCGCGCAGGCGGTCGATATGGTGGCCGGACACCGTGATGTCGAACTCGACCATATCGGACAGGGGGCCGCGCGTGAGTGCCATGTCGTTGAGGGCGAACGTGCGCACGACATCCTTCGTGCCATCGTCGCGCACGGACACGATATCCGCGGCGATGGTGGCGCGACGGCTCACGTGCAGCTCACCGGACAGGGCGTCGCTCACGACCTGCAGAATGTCGCGCTCCTCGGGGCTCGCAGCAGTTAAAAAGCCCAGGTGACCATAGGAAAGACCGAGGATAGGAATCTCGCGATGGTTGAGGATGCGGGCAGCGCGCAGCAACGTACCGTCGCCGCCGAGCGTAATGACCAGATCGGAGCCGTCAATATCAGGCATGCTTTGAATCTTCGATCGCTGGTCGGCAGCCCATGCGACCTCATAGCCCTGGCGCGTCAGCCAAAGCTCGAGCATCAGGCCGCTCTCAACCGCCTCTTGCTTGTAGTAATTGGGAACCAGAAAGACCTTCATAGCGTTGCAGCTTTCTCGCTCAAAACCGATACCTGGGATTGCAGCTCGTCTTGCGTGCGGTCGCCGGGGTCAAATCTCGTACCGTACAGGAAAAACTCAACGTTGCCCTTGGCACCATGAATGGGTGACACGCACACATCGACCGGGAACAGGCCCTTGGCAGCAAAGAGCTCAACCGCCGCCACGAGTGTATCGCGGCGCACGGCGGGATCGGTCACAATGCCGCCCTCGCCCACCAACGCCGCCGGAGCCTCAAACTGCGGCTTTACGAGCGTGCAGAATGCACCCGTAGGCGCCAGGCACGCCAGTACCGCATCGATAATGTTCGCGATGCTGGTAAACGAGACATCACACACAGCCAGGTCGATGGCGCCGGCATAGCCAAGCTCAGGCAGCTGCGTCACGTTTGTGCGCTCATGCAGCGTCACGCGATCGTCCTGACGCAGCGACCAATCGAACTGGGCGCGACCCACGTCCACCGAGACAACGGTCGCAGCTCCGCGCTTGAGCAGGCAATCGGTAAAGCCGCCGGTAGAGCAGCCTACGTCCAGGCAGGCAAGGCCCATGGGATCGATACAAAACGCATCAAGCGCGCCTTCGAGCTTAAGACCGCCGCGGCCAACATAGGGAATGCGCCCCTTCACGTGCAGCGGCAGGCCCGGGGTCACCTTAAGGCCCGGTGAAGTCAAGCGCTCGCCGCCACTCGAGACCAAGCCGGCCATAAGAGTGCGAAGGGCATCCGCGCGATCGGCGCAGATGCCCTGTGAAATCAGTTCGTCATCAAGACGCACACGTTTCATGAATGCCATCAACCATTCGTATCCGGAGATGCGGCCTAGCTATTCTAGGATTCGTTTGCCGCATCCTCATCGTATTCCTGCTCGAGCTTGTCGGCCTCACGCGGCGTCAGCTCAAACTTATCGACCATGTCGACCGCGCGGGAGCCCAGCTCAATCGCCTCGTCAAACAGATCGAGCGAACGCTCCAAGGAGGTATCCTTGGAGCGAACGGTAGCGATGATCTGATCCAAACGGTCCGAGATCTCGTCAAAGTTGCGGACAGAACCCTCTGGCATGACTACTCCTCGACGGAGTCGGCCTCGACGGCCTCAGCAGCGTCCGCGCCCTCGGCCAGCACGCCAGACTCGGCCTGAGCAGCTGCAACCTTTGCGGCAGCCTCGGCAGCCTGTGCCTCCTCGCGAGCGCGATCTTCGGCCAGCAGTTCTTGGTACAGGTCCTCGCCCGGCAGCTCCTCGCTGCGAGCGATCTTGCCCAGCACGCCGTTGACGAACGACGCGGACTGGTCGGTGCCATAGGCCTTAGCAAGCTCGACGGCCTCGTTGATCACGATGGCGTCCGAGACCTCCTCGTCGGTGAGGAAACGCATCTCGTAAACGGCGATACGCAGCAGGTTGCGGTCGGCGCCGGGCATGCGCATAAGATCCCAGTTCTTGGCAACGGAGCGCAGAGCGCAGTCGATGCGGTCGATATGCTCGTAGGCACCGCGACACAGCTCCAGCGCATAGGGGTCGAGGGGACCCTTCGAGATCAGGAAATCGCCCTCGAGTACGTGCTCGAGCGGGCTGTCCGTGGCCTCGGCCTGGAACAGCAGCTGCAGCGCCTGACTGCGGGCAAGCGTACGCCCGCGATAAACCTTAAGGCTCAAAGGTTACTCCTTGGGGAAAACGAGGCCGTCGATGCAAACGTCAACGCGCTCGACCTCAACACCAACCTGGGCATCGATGGCGGCGACCACGGCAGCGCGAACGGCCTCGGCGAGTTTCTTGAACGGATAGCCAAAGAACACCACGACACGCACGGTGAGTGCGAGCTTGTCGCCGACGACCTCGGCCTCGACCGCCGGCTCGGAAGCCGGAGCCTTGGACGAGAGCATCATGGAGACAAGGTTGGTGGCAAGGTCCTTGACACCAACGGAGGCGATGCCCTCGACATCGGACACGGCGCGCGAGACGATGGCGGTCAGAACATCGGGCGAAATACCGATGCCGTCAATCTTGATTTCCTGGGGCATGAGTCCTCCTAGAAGAGTTGATTGCTAAACGCGGGAGACGAACTTGCCGTCGCGGGTGTCAACCTTGATGACCTCGCCCTCGTTGAGGTACATGGGGACCTGGATGACAGCGCCGGTGTCGATCGTGGCCGGCTTGGTGGAACCCTGGACGGTGTCGCCCTTAAAGCCCGGGTCGGTTTGGACGATCGTGGTCTCGATGAACATCGGCGGGGTCACGCCCATGAGCTCATCGTCGGCGAAGAGCAGCTGGCAGACGTCGTTCTCGCGCAGCCACTTGGAGTTCTCGCCCACCATGTCCTCGGGAACGGGAACCTGCTCATAGGACTCGTTGTCCATGAAGATGTAGTCGGTGCCATCGTTGTAGAGGTACTGGAACTCACGGGTAGTGAGCATGACGCTCTCGAACTTAGTGCCGGCGTTGCAGGTGTTCTCGACAACGCGGCCGCTCTTGATGTCGCGGGTCTTGTAGCGCACAAACGCGCCGCCCTTGCCCGGCTTGACATGCTGGAACTCGACGATGGTGTAGACCTTGTCCTTAATGCGGAGACCGAGGCCGTTCTTGAAGTCGGCGGTAGAAATGGTAGGCATAGCGACCTTTCTTGTTATGGGCAGAACGCACAAGCGTCCAAATTACATACGATAGAAATTATACACTTGCAGACGGCGTCTGCAGCGAGCGCATAAAAAGAGAACGCGGGGCGTCCGAATCGATCCGGACGCCCCGCCCCAAACTATCTACCGAAGTAGACTAGCAGTCGATAACGTGCAGGTCGTGAGGGGTCTTGGTGAAGGGCTCGTAACCGTTCTCGGTGACCACGCCGTAGTCCTCAAGGCGCACGCCGCCCACGCCAGGCAGGTAGACGCCGGGCTCCATGGTGACAACCGAGCCGATCTCGATGGTGTTCTTGCTGCGGTTGAAGTTGGGCAGCTCGTGGATGTCGATACCAACGCCGTGGCCCAGGCCATGGTTATAGTAATCGCCATAGCCGGCATCGCCGATGATCTTCTTGGAGAGCTTGAAGATGTCGTTGCCCTCGACGCCCGGATGGATGGCGGCAACGCACTCCTCGTGCGTACGGCGCACGAGCGCGTACAGGTCGAGCTGCTCCTGGGTGGGCTCGCCCATCACGACGGTACGAGTCATGTCGGAGCGGTAGTCGCAGTATCCCGCGCCGTAGTCCATCAGGACAAAGTCGCCCTTCTCGATCACGCGGTCGCTCGGCACGGCATGCGGGTTGGCGGTGTTGGGACCGCTCGCCACGATGGAGCCAAAGGCAAGGCTGTCGGCGCCGTTGGCGAACATAAAGTTCTCGAGCTCGTTGCGAACCTGCTTCTCGGTCATACCAGGCTTAATAAAGCCGAGCATGTGCTGGAAGGCGGCGTCGGTGATCGACTGCGCATGGCGCATGAGCTCGATCTCCTCAGCGTCCTTGATGGCGCGCATCTTGCGAATGTCGGCATGCATCAGTGGCAGCATGCAGGCGACGGAACGATCCTCCAGACCACGCTGAATACCCTGATAGAAGTTGATCTGCATGTCGTCCTCGACAGCGCAGACGCGGCACTTGTTGGCCGCGATCTTGCCGGCGACCCAACCGGGGATGGTGCCCTCGTCCATGTCGTAGACCCAGGGGCTGCCGGCGGGCGTGTTCTCCTCAAAGCTGTTGAGGTAGCGCGAGTCGGTATGGAACAGGCACTGGTCGGCCGTAATAAACGCAGCATGCGGGAACTCGAAGGTGTAGTCGAAGACGCCCTTCACGCCCGTAAGCCAACGAAGGTTGGCCTCGTCGCGCACCACGATGGCGTCGTAGCCACGCTCGGCCATCAGGGCACGGACACGCTCGATACGACCGGCAGGACCGGCAGCAAACTCAGACATGCAGATTCCTTTCTTGTTGTCTCTATATAGACGGGACGGGTCTCAACCGAACGACGGAATCGCATGCGATCCGCAACCGATTGGAAACCCGCCCCTCAACATGATACGAAAGACGATGGAAGTCAATAAATCTTAGAGAAGTTCTTTGCGAGAAGCCAAGTAGGCGTGAGCATGGCGCTCAAGAACCTCGTCCTCAACGTTCGTTAGGCGAATGGCGCCGAGTGCCGCGGGCAGCGGCAGCATGCTGCGGTTTGAGCGCGCGAACTGCTGCCTACGGAACTCCTCGATATATGCGGCAGGCTCCAGATCGAAGGCAAGTTCCTCGATACCAAAGTCCTCCAAGCAGTCATCGACCTCAAAGACGTAATCGATATCGAAGTCGCAGGCATCATGTGCTAGGCGTGCCTCAAAGCGCATGCCCTCGGACAACAGCTGGTAGGCAGGGACCTGCGAGGCGGCATCGCCCAAGCAAGCGCGCAGGGTACGCTCCCCCGTCTTGCCAAAATCGAGCGCATGGCGGGCGCTCGGGTTCGTGGCCATCAGTACGTCCTTACGGGCAGTCTGAGACCATTGAACAGCATTGACGAGCGCGACTTCCTCGCCCGCGAGAATCTCGGGGACGGTCTCAGTAAACTGATTCCAGCGGGACTTACTGCTCGAAAGCATGGTGCCAACAAGCACCGCATAGCCGAGCTTGAGGTCCTCGGGGTCCGCCTCGCGAACAAGGTCGAGGTCACACACGACCAAGCCCGGTTCGGGACGGAACGCGATAGCGGGAAGCGCATTCGCCGACGAGGCGACGAGCGGCTTCATGGTCGTCGCGACCGTGAGCATGGCGTCGAACGTCGTCGGCAGCAACGCGCACTCGGTGCGGCCGCACCACTGATTGGCACACCAGCTAACAACCGAGCAGGTTGCGGCATCGCCAACGGCGACAACCAGATCGTCGCAGGTAATGCCATTGGCAGTCAGGGCGCCAAAGATAGAATCGGCATCAGCAAGCGTGGCACCAGCAGGCGAAACCTCGAGGACTAGCAGCGACACGACAAAACCGGCATCAACCAGCGCATGCTCGACGACCTCGCCAAAACGCTCTGACGTGGCGGTGTTCCAAACGACCATCGCACGCTTAGGCTTGCCCACAGCCGAGGCAAACATGCGCGGCAGCTCCTCGAAAGCGCCCAATCCGACGCGGACATCGACGCTGCGGTTTTGGAAATTAATCAGTTGACGGCGAATCATAGCAGTCCACGCTCCAAAAGCATCTCGGCACAAAGGTAGGAAACGTCCTCGAAGGACTTGTTGCGAATATCAAGGGTAAGGTCGGCGGCCTGTCGATACAGCGGACGGCGATGCTCAAACAGGCGCGCGGCATGCTCGGGCGAGCGGAAATCGGGGCGCGTGTCGGACCGACGAATCTGGCGAATCGAATCCTCGAAGTCGCCCTCGAGGTAAACGCACGTACCCATTACGTGCATCAACTCAATATTCACCGGCGTCTCAACGATACCGCCCCCGCACGAAACCAACAGGCTGCGCTCGCTTTGGAGCGAACGGAGCGCCGAGGTCTCGAGCTCGCGAAAACGATCCTCGCCCTCGGTCTCAAAAATCTCGGTTACCGACTTGCCGCAACGGCGAACAACCAGACGATCGGTATCGATAAAACGCCGCTTGAACATAGTGCCGACGTTGCGCGCGAGCGTCGATTTGCCCGCGCCCAAAAAGCCGATAAAGAAGATATGGTCGCAGCCGTGTTTGATGTGCTGAGACATGGCGAAACCTATTCCTCGCAGGGAAGGTCGCGCAGGGCCCGGCGCTCAAAGATACGGAAGATCTGCGTGTACCACAGGTCCTGGGTTGCCTGCGGCTTAACCAGGATAGTATCGACGCCGGCAAAATTGCCGCTCCACACGTCAGTGTAGAGCTGATCACCGATCAGCACCGCCTCGTCGGCTGTGGCGCCGAGGCGCTTAAGACCCGCCTTGAGGGCAAACGGCGCCGGCTTCATGGCGTGACTAATGGCCTCGAGTCCCAGCTCGCGTGCAGAGCTCATGACCTGGTCGCGATGCCAGTTGTTGGACACCATGCACAGCTTAAAGCCGTTGGCGCGGGCGGCATCGAGCCAAGCGGAAACCGCGGCGGGAACCTGCTCGGTGTCGCGCGGCACCAGGGTGTTATCGCGATCGAGCAGAATGGCGCGTTTGCCGTCGGCCCACAGGGTATCAAGGTCGATGCGATCGACCGAGGCAACGTATCGTTTGGGGCTAAAAATCCTCATGCTAATTCCAAGACTGTTGATGCTCTTCGTAGGTTTGCGAGAAGTACTCCTCGTCCTGCGTGATGTAGAAATACAGGTCATCGGAGTCGCTCGGCTCAAGCGTGGCCTTGAGTGCCTCGAGCGACGGAGAGCAGATGGGCGTGGGCGGCAGGCCCTCGTGCTTATAGGTGTTATACGGACTATCGCTCTGCAGGTCGTCGGCGGTAACCTCGCCACCGGTGACATACATCATGGTCGCATCGCTATTGAGGTAACGCAGGCCATCGAGCTTGCCGGCAAGGCGGTTGTAGAAGACCGAGGCCACGTGCGCACGTTGATCGGCGTTGAGGCCCTCGCGCTCAACGATGGAGGCCAAGTTGACGATGTCGTAGTCGGACATCTCCACGCCATAGCGCTCCTTGATCTTGGCCTCGCAGCTGGCAAAGTCAAGCGACTTGTACTCGGTCTTAAACTGATCGAGCATAGCGCGAATCACGTCATCGGTCGTCGGCGAATCGCCCAACGAATAAGTCTTGGGGAACAAGAAACCCTCAAGCGAGTCGTTGGCGGCGCCCTTAAGGAAGCTATAGTCGTCCACGTAGTTGGAGGCCTTGGCCTGGTTGAGGAAGTCTTCCTTAGAGATACCGTCGTAGGCCTGGGCCACACGGTCGGCGACTTGATCGACCGTTAGGCCCTCAGGGATAGTCAGAGCATTGGAGCCCGCGTTGGGGCCTTCCATGAGCTGCTGAACCACCTTAATCGCGTCCATGAGCGTGTTGAACGAGTAGGTGCCAGGCTTAAGCGACATATCGGCGTTAAGCTTTTTCACCGCCGCATAGTAATCCTTGGGATTCTCGACGATATGGTTCTCGGAGAGAATCGAGGCGATCGTATCGCCCGAAGCACCATCAGGAATGGTCACCGTAACCTGCTGACCAGCCGTGACCTTCGTATCCTCACCGGCAAAGAAGCCCTTGACGGCCGGCACGACAAAGAAAGCGATCGCAACAAGCGCGAGCACCGCCACCACAACGCCGATGATCATGGGAACCGGAGAACTCTTCTTTTGAGCACCGCGACGAGCATGCGTGTTGTAGCTCGAGCGGGTCGCCGGAGCAACGCCATGCGAACCGCGAGTGTGATACGAATGCGATTGAAGGGCCTGAGTTCGCTGGGTAGGCGCCTGCTGCTTAAAGCGGGTACCGCCTGCAGGCTGGGCCGTACGAGCAGTGGTTTGCTGAGCCGTCCGTAGAGCAGGTTGAGCCGAACGAGCGGGGGACTGCACCGGGCGCGCGGCAGGCTGAGCTGCACGCTGCTTCGGCTGTGCCGGACGCTGGCCAGGCTGGGCAGGGCGCGACGCCGGCTGCCGTGTACGATTCTGCTGGCGCGGATCGGAAGCGCTAGGCATGCGAAACCTCCTCGTTTTTACGATCGAGCCACGTCTGCAAAAACAGGCTGGCGGCAATCATGTCGATCTTGCCCCTCATCTGCTTTTCGTTGAGGCCCTGCTCGCGCAGGATACGCTTGGCCTCCTGCGAAGACAGACGCTCGTCCTCAAACTCCAGCGGAAGATCGAGCTCGTCGGCAATCTTTTGCGCCACAGCGGCAACGCGCTCGGCCTGGGGGCCGGGCTCACCGGCCATGGTCAAGGGACGTCCGCTTACCAGGATATCGGGCTCATAGTCCTCGACCAGGTAGCGAAACGTCTTGGCCATACCGGTGACCTCGGCAGCCGGAAGCACCTTGACAGGCATCGCCATCTTGCCATCACGGCTCGAGACGGCAATGCCGATCCTGGTCTCCCCTATGTCCAGCGCGAGCGCGACCACAGCGACTTCTTAGGCGCCGAGCGCGGTCTTAGCGGCCGCGAGGGCATCGGCGATACCGGCGGCGTTCTTGCCACCGGCCTGGGCCATGTTGGGACGACCGCCACCGCGACCATCGACCAGGCCCGCGATCTGCTTGATCACGTTGCCGGCGTGGAAACCTGCCTTCACGGCGTCATCGGAACCGGCAGCGAGCAGCGCAGGCGTGCCCTTCTCGGTCACGCTGGCAACGACGCAGGCGACGGGGCCGGCGACCTTCTGGTGCACGGTATCCCAGACGTTGCGCAGGTCAGCAGCCTCAAGGCCCTGGAGCTCAGCGACAACGAGCTTGTAGCCGTCGAGCTCGACGGCGCCCTCGATGGCGCTGGAGATGGCGTCGGAGGAGCCACCGGTCAGAGCCTTCTTGAGCTTATTGGACGTCTCGCGCAGCTCGACCTGCAGGTTCTCCACACGAGCGGGAACCTCGTCCGCGCGGCACTTGAGCGCAGCGGCAGCGGCGTCAACAAGTGCCAGGCGGTCGGCCATGTAATCGAGAGCGCCCTTGGAGGTCACGGCCTCGATACGGCGAACGTTGGAGCCCGTAGAGGACTCGGAAATGATCTTGAACAGGCCGATCTCGGCGGTATTGGCGGCATGGGTGCCACCGCAGAGCTCGCGGGAGAACGGCTGGTCCTCGGCGCCCACGGAGACGACGCGGACGACATCGCCGTACTTCTCTCCAAACAGAGCGACAGCGCCGGCAGCCTTAGCCTCGTCGATGCCCATAACACGGGTCACGACCGGCATGGAGGCGAAGATCTGCTGGTTGACCAGGTCCTCGACAGCCTTGAGCTGCTCGGAGGAAAGGGCCTCGAAGTGCGTAAAGTCAAAGCGCAGGTGCTCGGGCGTCACCAGCGAGCCGGCCTGGGAGACGTGCTCGCCCAGGACCTGCTTAAGGGCAGCGTCGAGCAGGTGCGTGGCGGTGTGGTTGCGGCGCAGGAAGCCACGGCGCTCGGCGTCAAGCGCGGCGGTCACAGCGGCACCGACAGTCAGCGTGCCATCGGCAACGTGCGCTACGTGGGCATACAGGCCGTTGTGGTTCTTGGTGTCGGCAACGGTCAGAACAACGCCCTCGGCGGAAAGCTTGCCGGCATCGCCCTGCTGACCACCCATCTCGGCATAGAACGGGGTGCGGTCGAGCACGACCTCGACATCCTCGCCCGCGGCTGCGGACTCGACGGACTCGCCGTTGCGCACGATGGCGACAACCTTGGCGCCCTCGATCACATCGTTGTCATAGCCGTCGAACTCGGTCGCTGCGACCTTGTCGGAAAGCTCGACCCACACGTCGTTGAAGCTACCCCAGGCGTCGCCCTTGGCGTTAGCGCGGGCGCGGGCCTTCTGGTCCTCCATGCAGGCAGTGAAGCCGTCCATGTCGACGTCGTGGCCAGCGGTGCCGGCGATCTCGACGGTCAGATCGATGGGGAAACCAAAGGTGTCGTGCAGCTTAAAGGCGACATCGCCCGGAAGCACAGCGCCCTCGGCAAGCGCTGCCAGGGCCTCGTCCAGGTAGACACGGCCATTGTCGAGCGTCGTGGAGAAGCGCTCCTCCTCGGAGGCAACGATACCCTTGACGAGCGCGACGTTCTTGAGAAGCTCGGGATAGGCTTCGCCCATTTGAGCGTTGACCTCGTCGATGAGCTTGGTCAGGAAGGCGCCCTCGATGCCCAGCAGGCGACCGTGGAACACGGCACGGCGGAGCAGACGGCGAAGGACGTACTCGCGACCCTCGTTACCGGGAAGGATGCCGTCAGAGATCATGAAGTCGACGGCACGGGAGTGGTCGGCGATGATGCGAAGAGAACGGCTGGCGCCGGAGTAATCGTCGGCGTCATAGGTCTTGCCGCTGATCTCCTCACCGAGCTTGATGAGGTGCTGCATCAGATCGCCGTCGTAGTTAGCAGTCTTGTGCTGCATGATAGCGGCCATGCGCTCCAGGCCCATGCCCGTATCGAGGTTGCGGTGCGGCAGCTCCGGCATGGAGCCGTCCTCCTGGCGGTCGTACTGGGTAAACACGAGGTTCCAGAACTCAAGGAAGCGGTCACAGTCGCAGCCAGGCTTGCAGTCGGGGCTGCCGCAGCCGACCTCCTCGCCCATGTCAAAGTAGATCTCGGAGCACGGACCGCAGGGGCCGGTGGGGCCAGCGGCCCAGAAGTTGTCGTCCTCGCCCAAGCGGGAGATGTGGTCCTCGGCAACGCCCAGAGAACGCCACACGTCGTGGGTCTCGTCGTCCTCGGTAAAGACGGTGAAGTACAGGCGGTCGAGCGGCAGCTTGAACTCCTTGGTGATGAGCTCAAAGGCCCAGGCGCAAGCCTGCTCCTTGGAGACGCCGCCAAAAGAGAAATCGCCGAGCATCTCGAAGAACGACAGGTGACGGCCGTCCTCGCCGATGCAATCGATGTCATTGGTGCGGACGCACTTCTGGCAGGAGATCGCGCCGATCTCCTTCATGGTCTTCTTGCCCTGGTAGTACTCCTTAAACTGGTTCATGCCGGCATTGGCAAGCAGCAGTGAAGGATCGTCGGGGACGAGGGACGAAGAAGGATAGAGCTTAAGACCGCGCTCCTCAAAGAAGTTGAGGAACTTAGAGCGAATCTCGGCCGTAGTCATTGACGGGTAGTCAGCACTCATAGAGGGAATCTCCTCGGTTTCACATCGAAACAGTTCAAACGTAACGATATTACCATCCCGCCGCGCAAGTGCAAAAAAGAGGGCCAGCACAATGCCGGCCCTTCAGCGAAATAGCATGTTAGCACGTATGAATGTTAACCCGAATTACCCCGCTAGTTGTCGTCATCGTCCATGGAGCCGTCGATGCCGGTTTTGGTATCGTCGTCCGAGTTGGAGTCATCGTCCTTGGCGAAGGGATTCTTGAAGAAGCCCGTGGCATCGGGCTGCAGACCAGAGAGCTTAATCCAGGGATTATCGAGCTCGGGCTTGGGCATGGCCTTGGCCTCGGGCGCAGTCTCGTTGCCGATGAGCTCGGACTCATAGATGAACGTATCGTCTCCAAGCGCGTCATAGGCGGCGACTGGGTTGCCATCGGCATCGCGGTACGGCGTGCCCTTAAACACGGCGCCGTCATAGGCCACAAGCTGGCGGCCGGTCTCATTCTCGAAGTAGTACACGAAGATACCCTTGAGGGCCGCACAAAGCGGGATGGCAATAATCATACCGATGGGGCCCATGAGTGCCGACCCAATAACGAGCGCCGTGAGACTCATGATGGGATGCACCTGCACCGAGCTCTGCATAACCTTAGGGGAAATCACGTTATCGGTGACGTTTTGCGCGACCATCGTCACGATGAGCGTCCATAACGCCAACATGGGGCTGAACATGAAACCGAGCACCGTGGCGATTGCTGCGCTCACCCAAGGACCGACGACCGGAACCAAATGCATGATGCCGGTAAAGATAGCCATGAGCGCCGCATACGGATGGCCGATGATCATAAAACCGATAAAGGCGAGGAAACCACCGCAGATGGACGTCACGACCATACCGCGCATATAGCCGCCGACAGAGCGAGAAAGGATGGCGACCATAAAGCGGTACGAGGTCTCCTTCTCCTGACCAATGATGGTGCAAATCTCGTGGTGCATGCGAGGGTAGTCGCAGGCCATCCAGTAGGCAAGCACCAGGCCAAGGAAGATAACGAACAGCTGCGAGGCCGTATTGGTGATGAGCGGGAACACACCACGGCCAAGCTCGGCAGCGATCTGAGACACATACTTCGATGCCACGGTAACCAGCGACGAAAGATTATCGTCCAAATACTCCTTGAGCGGCGTGTTGTTGAGCGTCTTGGCATGCGAGATCATCTCATTGAGATCGCCACCCGCAACACGAAGCTGCTCGGGCAGGCGGCTCAGGACTTCCATGATCTGACCAAAGAGAATCGGCGACAAGATGCAAACGACACCGACGAGTACGGCAACAACAACAATAAGCGCGATAAGCGAACCAATGCCGCGATTCACGCCATGGTGCTCGAGCCAGTTGGTGATCGGGGACATCACAAAGGCAATGATGGAACCAACAGCGAGAAACTCAATAACCGGCGCCAGGATGCCCATAAGGTTAAAGATGACAGCGGCGATGACAATACAGCCGACAACAGCCCAAATGCGAAGCGTCAGAATGCGGGTGTCGCGCAGCACGCGATCGGTTTGTTGGGGGTGCTCACTCATGAACGAATCATCACTCCGTCGGGGTCGATCTTGTCCTGAATCTTCTTAAGCGTGCGGCGCAGCAGACGCGAAACCTGCACCTGCGAGATACCCAGCTTCTTGGCGATCTCAATCTGGGTCATGCCCTTCACAAAGCGCAGCTCGATCACCTCGCGCTCGCGAGGCGAGAAATCACGGATGGCTTCCTCGATCACTAGGCGGTCATCGGTAAAGTCGAGCTCGTTGTCGTCGTCGGCGTAACGGTCGAGAATCGAGGGGGCATCGTCGGAATCGGACGCACCAGGAGCCTCGATGGGCACCGAGGTATAAGCCGAAGACGATTCCATAGCCTCGAGGACCTCATCGACAGTCACATATAGATACTCAGCGATCTCCTCAACCTTGGGCGAACGCTGTAGCTCGTTGGTAAGTTTGTCAGTAGCTTGGTTGACCTTGGCCGAGAGCTCCTGCAGACGACGCGGTACGCGCACGCTCCAGCCCTTGTCGCGAAAATGGCGTTTGATCTCGCCCAGGATAGTGGGTGTTGCAAACGTCGTGAACTCGAGCCCGCGCTCGGGGTCAAAGCGGTCGATAGCCTTGAGCAAACCCAGATAGCCGACCTGCATGAGGTCATCGAGCGGCTCGCCGCGATTCTTAAATTTGTTGGCAAGAAACCTTACCAGGTTCATATGGGACATGACGAGCTGCTCGCGGGCGTCCGGATCACCGGTCTCCTTGTAACGACGAAACAGCTCGCGGGTTTTCTCCTTGTCCCAAGCGGTCTTACCGCTCCGGGAACGTTCGGTCATATTAGATATCCGCCTTGAGGTCGAGGGAAAGCGTCAGGGGCGCCGCAGTCTTTTCGTAGGAGTCGCACACGCTCGCAAGGATGAGCTCGGCATACACCGCAGCCTGGTCATCCTCATCAACTGTGGCGTGGTCCCCGAAGGTAAAGGTCATGCCAACGTGGGTCTCATCGACATCGAATTTGATGGTGATGTCGTCGGAATCAACAGCCGTGCAGCCAAAGATGAAGGCTTCCTCGGCAGCCATACGGATGTCCTCGATGCGATCTACAGACATGGAGCACAGGGCGCCAACATTGGCTGCCGTCATGCGCACAAGGCGAGCGAGACGCGGGTCACCAGCAACGGTCAGCGTGATGGGGCAGGTTGCTTCGCTACTCATCGCAGGACTCCTCAGAGGTCTCGGCGGGCGTATAGGTGTAATACTGAGCCGGCCTGGCTACAGACTTGTGAGCCACATCTGCGCCATCGGCGGCCTCGTCCTCGCCAATTAGGACGCGCTCGGTGGGCTGCTCGGCCTCCGCAGCGGCAGCGGCGAGCTTGCGCTCGGCGTCAGCTGCAGGTGCCTTCACCTTATTGAACAGCTTCTGCACGGCACCGGCGGCAGAATCGGTCACGCTCGACACGGCGTTGCTGGCCTCGGCCATACTGCCCGTGACCTCGGAAATGTCGCGAACGACGGCCTCAACCTCAACGAGGTTGGACGTCAGGGCGTCAACGGCGGTCTTGCTCGACTTAAGCAGCGGCTCCATCTGGGCAAGTGCCGGTGTAAGCTCGTCGACAGCGCCGTCGAGTTTTGCCACCACAGGCTGAGCCTCGGCGATGGTGTTGTTGAGGTCGTTCACGGTCTTATCGAGCGAGTCGACAACGGTGCGGGTCTTGCGCAGCGTGAGCGCGAGCTCAACGATAGCCCACACGCCGGCAACGGCGAGCAGCAGCAAGGCGATTTGAATGGGACTCATACAAGCCTCCCAAAGGAATCGAAATACAGACGCTTTTCATGGTACCCCAAAGGGGACCGAACATGCCAAGAGCAGCAACGTGGGACAAAATTATCAGCAGCTACTTCGGTGCATTCCCGCTGCGGTCGCGTTCGCTTTGCTCCACACGCCACTCTTCCCAACCGCGGCCGGCAGGCTGCCAAAAGGCACCACGTTCCAGGCCGTCGGGCAAATAGCGCTGATCGACCCAGCCTTCGGGATAATCGTGCGGATACTTGTAAACGCCGTACTCATCGCTACCAGGGCGATGGCGATCGCGCAGGTAGCTGGGCACCTCGCGAAGACCACTGCTGTGGATATCGGCTAGCGCCGCATCGATCGAGGCCTCGCACGCATTGGACTTAGGCGCCAAGCACACATAGAGCGCAGCTTGTGCCAGGTTAATGCGACATTCAGGATAGCCAATAACTTCAGCAGATTTAAACGCAGCATGCGCCAGCAAAAGTGCTTGCGGATCGGCATTACCAACGTCCTCAGAAGCCTGAATCATAATACGGCGAGCGATAAACTTGGGATCCTCCCCTGCATCGATCATGCGCGCGAGCCAATAGATCGTGGCATCGGGGTCGCTACCGCGCATTGACTTAATAAACGCACTGATGATGTCGTAGTGCATGTCACCGTTTTTGTCATACGAAAAGCCTCGACGCGGATTGGCAATCTTTACGTCATCAACGGTGATGGGATAACGCTCCCCCGCCGCCGGTGCTGGCATTCCCTCGGTATCGGGACGCGTGACGGCAATCTCGCTTGCAAGCTCGAGCGTCGTGAGCGCCGAGCGAGCGTCACCCGCTGCCAGCGTGCAGATGGTCTTAACCGTATCCTCATCGGCCGAGAACTTACCGTTTAAACCCTGCGGCGCCTCGAGCGCACGCTCAATAAGCGTGGCAATATCCTCATCCTTCAGATGCTCAAGCTCCACCACGCGCCCGCGCGACAACAGTGCCGAGTTGACCTCGAAGTACGGATTCTCCGTCGTGGCGCCAATCATAATGACGGTACGGTTCTCAACCGCATGCAGCAAGGCATCCTGCTGCGACTTGGAAAAGCGGTGAATCTCGTCGATGAACAAGATGGTACGGCGGTCATACGTATTCAGGCGCGTCTTTGCCTCGTCGATCACGCGACGCAGGTCCTTCACGGTACCCGTCACGGCACTGACCTCGACAAACTCGCTCTTGGTATGGTTAGCAATAATGTGGGCCAGCGTCGTCTTGCCCGTACCGGCTGGCCCGTACAGAATCACACTCGATAGCACGTCGTGCTCAATCGCGGCACGCAGCCATGAGCCCTTACCGACGGCCTTTTGCTGGCCCACATACTCGTCGAGCGAATTGGGGCGCATGCGCACCGCGATCGGCGCATTTTTAAAGGAACGCTCGCGCGTTGAGGCAGAAAAAAGGTCGTCCATAGCCATCCTGTACATCAATCAAAATCGTTGTTGACCAACAGTATACCGAAAGGATACGAACTACCGTTCGTTAATATAGGTACGGTGTGGAAACTTCAAGCCCGGGAACAGCTTGCTCGTCAGCTCGCAGAAATAGCCGTCTGTCATGCTCGCGATGTAATCCACCACCGCTTGATCCTTGTCGTCCTGCCAGGCATAGGTGCGATCGTAGTAGGAAAGCTGCTGCTCAATGCGAGAAATGTGATGCTTAAAGATGTACGAAGACTCGTCGCCTTCGTTTATATCCCGCAGGCAACGGTCGTAGAGCTTTTCGAAGGCCTCGCGCAGCTCCGCTTCGGAGTCGCCTTCGATACCGCCCTTGCTATAGATCTTCTCGTAGTTCTCGCGCTTGGCTCGGCGAATTTCCTCAAACAGGTCCTCGCTCATCTCGATGCGCGGCTTACCATAACTGTGCTCAACGATATCGATGGAGGCATGCGTGAGGATCCAACTGTTGTAGGCACCGCCCCGGCCATCATCAAAAACGTCGGGCGAAAGCAGGCCCGCCGCAATGGCGTCTTGGCGATCGCGCCCAACGTAGGCAAGGATATCAGAGATGCGGACCACGCAGCCTTCGAGCGTCATGGGACGCAGATGCTCAATTGCGCTATAGCCCGTGGCAATGCAATCCTCAACCGTCTGGTCGAACTGGTCAAAGGAACCCATGTCCGAGAGCTCAAACACGCGTTGCTCGTACTCGCCGTTGTGGCATAACACGCCATCGAGCGTCTGAAGCGACACGTTGCGGCCATACAGCGCATCGAGCACGCGGACCGACTGCACGTTATGGAAAAAGAAGCGGCCGGTACGCTCGTGATAGATATCGTTGAGAAAGCGCTCACCGGCATGGCCGAAAGGCGTGTGGCCCAAGTCGTGGCCCAGGCCAATCGCCTCGATCAGATCGCAGTTGAGCCCCAGGGCGCGACCGATATCGCGCGCAATGCGCGAGACAAGCTGCACGTGCAGGCCGCGGCGTGACAGATCGTCATTGCTACGGAAGCTAAAGACCTGCGTTTTGCCCGCATAACGGGTGTACGCCGGAAGATGAAGTATCTTTTCGGTATCGCGCATAAACGCCGGACGCATAAGCGTGCCTTTGTCGGCGGAGCGATCAATACGACGAATGACCTGATCGTCGTTGCAACGATACGGGTTGACATAGCCCGAAGCACGATCGGCGGCAATGCGCTCGACAAGTTCGGGCGACAACGCCGAGGGAATACGGTCCATGCGCGCCTTAATGACGGCCGTTTCTTGATTAGTTGCCATGGCATGCTCCTTAAGAAGGATGCGCAATCGGTTACAAAGTGCAGCCCACGACCTCGATTATGGCAAAAATCGGCACCAAAAACGGAAGCAATGGCAGGGAGCGCGATTTTGTGAAGAGGCAGGAGAGGGCCAGAACCAGGAGCGCGACGGCAAACGCCACGATGCCGCCCATAGGGTCGAGCGTGCAAAGCGCGAAGAGTGCCTTGGCATCACCCATGCCGATGCCCGGGGCTTGGCGGAGGCGCCGCCAGAGCGACTCAGTCAGCACAAGGGAAAGGTAGACGATGACGGCAAGACCCGCGTGGTCAAGCGCTGCACTCAAGCCGAGGTCGAGCCAGACACCCGCCAACGCCGCCACGGCACATGCGCCGGCAAGCCCATTGGGAAACCGTAGCTCTCGGGCATCAATTGCCACGCCGGCAAAGATGCAAATCCAAAACGGGATATAGACCATCGGACGCCTCCTCGAGCTGCATCGTAAAAGCAAAAACCACCAAAAGTTGCCTGTCCCCTTTGTGGTGGTTTTGATCGTGGTTATTTGGCGCCCTGCATGACCTCGTCAAGGGTGACGTTGACGGCGTGCTGCGTCGGGACCCAGTCGACCTTTAGGAACAGTGCAGCCACCGTGATGGGGATATAGCTGAACATAAAGATCGGGAAGGTAAACAGGTTAGTCACCAGGCGCCACTTTTGCGCGCAGTGAATGTGCTTGTACTCAAAGATAGTCGTGAGCAGCGCCAGGATAAAGAAGGTCTGATACATCATGGCGAAGGTCATAATGAGCGAAGCGGCGCACGCCTGCATCTCGACTTCGGTAGCCAAGAAACCATGCGAAAGGCCACCCACAATCAAGAACGTCGCATTAGCGAGCATCGAGATCAGCGATAGCAGCATACCCGGGGCGATCGTCATGAACATGTCGTAGGCGGCAAATCGATGATAGCGGAACGTCGACTTGACCAGATGTTTGCCGTAGGTAAAGAACACCTGGTAAAAGCCCTTGGTCCAGCGCATACGCTGCTTCCAGGATGCCTTGAACGTCACGGGTTGCTCGTCAAAGAACTCCGCCGGCGCATAACCGATGCGAATGCCGTGAATAGCGCAGAACGTGGTGAACTGAATATCCTCGGTCAGCGTATGGAACTGCCAACCGTGCATGCCCTCGATAACGCTGGCGGAGATGAGGTAGCCCGAACCAGAGACAGCGCAAGAAGTCTTGCAGATGTTGCGCGCGTTATTGAGAAAGCGCGCCTCGCGCAGATACCACGTAGCATTAGCCGCCGAGATCCACGAGCTGCCGAAGTTCTTGGAATTGCGATAGCTCGTGACCACATGGAAGCCCTGGTCAAAAGCGTCGTTCATCTTGGAGACGTAATCACGGGAGATAACGTTGTCGGCATCGAAAATAAAGTAGCCCTCAAACGTGTCGGGATACTCGTTAAGGATGCGATCGAAACCAAAGTCCATGACCCAGCTCTTGCCCTTGCGAGCCAGGTCATTGCGCTCGTAAACAATGGCACCGGCCTCGCGTGCGAGCTGGGCGGTGTTATCGGTGCAGGCATCGGCGACAACAAAGACCTCGATGAGCTCGGACGGATAGTCCTGATCCTTGATGGAGCGAACGAGGTTGGCGATCACAGCCTCCTCATTATGCGCCGCGATAAAGAAGGCATAGCGGTGGAGTTTTTTGGCCTTGGGAGGCGCGACCTCGCCACG
This sequence comes from uncultured Collinsella sp., assembly GCA_959020715.1. GTDB lineage: Bacteria > Actinomycetota > Coriobacteriia > Coriobacteriales > Coriobacteriaceae > Collinsella. Next base: position 45,844 of record CAUESV010000013.1, read on the forward strand.
AAGAGCGCCAATGACAAAGAAGACCACCTGGTACAGAAAGCAGACCGTGAGCAGCGTAACCACAATCTGGTTAAAGATCACGATGGGCGTGTTGGTTTGTAAAAAGGCGAGCATGCAGGCTCCCAGGAACGCATTACGTAAACAACCGTATATCTTACCGCAGGCTAGGGGCGTTCAAGAAACCACCTAATACTGACTAGGCTTCGAGAAGACCGAGCTGAGGAACGATCTCGTCGCCGGCAGCGGTGCGACCAAGCGAGCGCGGGGCCAGGTCGTCAAGAACCGCAGCGAGATCCCACGGCAGCTCGTCGCGGCACTCAATGCGCTCCCCCGTCACGGGATGGTCGAATGCGACGCGCCAGGAATGAAGGAACTGCCTGGTCAGACCCTGATCGGCGCGTGCATCGCACTTACCGTAGAGCGGATCGCCCACGCAAGCGTGATTGATATGACGCATATGCACGCGAATCTGATGCGTGCGACCGGTAAACAGGTGGCACTCGACGAGCGTATAGCCGTCGTCGAAGCGCGTGGAATCAAAGCGCTCGAGCACCCTGAAGGTCGTAATGGCCTGACGTGCAAAGGGATCGTCCGACACCGCCATCTTCACGCGGTCGCGCGTGGAACGGGCGATACCGGTATTGATGGTGCCCTCGTCCATGGCGATGTGCCCGTGGACAAGCGTGATATAGCGGCGGTCGAGCGTACGCGTGCGAATGAGATTTTGAAGTGCGCGCTGCGTGTCGTCGTCCTTTGCCGCAAGCATGAGGCCCGAGGTATCGCGATCCAAACGATGCACGATCCCGGGGCGGTCCTCACCCTGCACGGTACCAAGATGGTCGATGCCACAGTGGTAGACCAGAGCGTTCGCAAGAGTGCCGCTCTCGTGGCCATGGGCGGGATGGCACACCAGGCCCCGCTGCTTGGAGAGCACGATGAGGTAATCGTCCTCGTAGCGGATATCGAGGGGAATGGCCTCGGGAATCACGTCAGTCGGATCGTGAGGCTCGGGCAGGTCAACCGAGATGCGGTCACCGGCGCGTACGGCATACTTTTTTGACAAACAGGTCTCGCCGTTCACGATTACGGCGCCGCCCTCAATCAGATGCGCGCAGGCAGAGCGAGTGGGGCAGCCGTCGTTAGCACCCAGAAAGGCGTCGAGACGCTGGCCAGAGCAATCGTCGGCAACAAGAATATGGATGTCGGCCATTAACGCTCATTCCTTTCGCGAATCTTGCGGGCACGCTCCCCACGCTGCTTGGCTTTGCGCTTGGCGCGGGCCTCATCACGGGCATTGAGCTCGGCAGTCGCATCGACTTCGCGGGCCGCAGGGCTCAAGAACATGTAGCCGATGAGGGCAAGCACAACGCCTACGGTGATGCCGATATCGGCCACGTTAAAGACGGGAAAGTCGATGAACGTGGTGGCGATAAAATCGGTCACGAAACCAAAGACAAGGCGATCGATCGCATTGCCGATGGCACCGCCCGCGACCATGGCCATGCCCACAACCTCCAGGCGAGCGAGCTGAGGCGCACGGAGCAAGTACACGGCAATGGCGACGATAACTGCAAGCGCCAGCACGGCGAACGCAACGCCATGGCCCTCACCCATGCTAAAGGCAGCTCCGATGTTGCGGACAAACAGAAAGTCAATCACACCGGGGATAACAGTCGTATGCAGGGCATCGCCCGCGGCACGAACCGCAAGCTTGGTCAACTGGTCAACAAGCAGCACGGCCAACGCCACGCAACCAGCAACACCCAACCGCCAACGCAAAGGCGGCGTCATATCCGCACCACGACCCAAAGAAATCCCCTACCCTCAAGAACATCGAATTCCGTTTAACGCAAGTAATCATCTTATAGTGACAAACGCCAAACGCGCAGCATATTCACCAACGCTAGCGAAATAACCAGCTAAAAACGAAAGCGGCATTCCGAAAAACAGAATGCCGCTTGAATGTGACACAGATAGTCGTTGGGGACGTTCTTGTGTGACTAGTCGTTTAAGAACGTCCCCAAAGGCTAGTTCAGCGCCTCCGCGCAGCGCTTGCAGATGTGAGCGTGGCCGTTGTACTCGCCGACGGTGGTGCGATAGTTCCAGCAACGGTCACAGCACTCGCCCTCGGCAGCCTCAATAGCAACGGAAAGTTCCTCGCCCTGGGTCAGTTCAACATCGGAAACGATGTAGAACTCGGCCAGGTCGACGGCCTTATCACCGGTCAGCAGCACGTACATCTCGGCGGGAACGACCGCCTTGACGCGGACCTGCTGGCTCTTAGTGAAGGTGCCGGCAGAACGGGCATCCTCAAGGGCCTTGGTCACGGCACTACGGAGCTCGAGCGAAGCCTCGAGCACGCCCTCAAACTCATTGGCCTCGTCAACCGTGATGGGCGACTTGTACCAATCGAGCAGCGCGGCGTACTTCTGGTGATCGACGCAGCCAGCGGGCGCATAGGCCATGGCCTCGTCGACGGTGTAGGACAGAATCGGCTGCAAATCGCGCATGAGCATCGAGAAGAGCTCGGCCAGCACGGTCTGGGCGCTGCGGCGCTCGAGCGAGCCGGGCTTGTCGCAGTACAGGCGATCCTTTAGGGCGTCGAGATACACGTTGGAAAGCTCGGTAACCACAAAGTCGTAGAGCGCACGGTAGGCGCGCGGGAACTCGTAGCTGGCGTAGGCATCGTCGACCTCGGCCTGGACCTGGGTCAGGCGGGCAACCATGAGCTTGTCGAGCGGCAGCAGGTCGGCAAAGGCGACGCCGTCGGTCTCGGGCTCAAACTGACCCTCGAGCTCGGAGAGCAGGAAGCGCAGCGTGTTGCGGAAACGACGGTAGGCATCGGACGTACGAGCAAGAATCTCGTGGTCGATGGACACGTCGGAGCTGGTATCGACGGAAGCAACCCACAGGCGGATGATGTCGGCGCCCATCTCGTCACAGACCTTGTTGGGGTCGATAACGTTGCCGAGCGACTTGGACATCTTACGGCCCTGGCCATCGAGGGTGAAGCCCTGCGAGACGACCGCCTTGTACGGAGCGTGGCCGTTGGCGCCCACCGAGGTGAGCAGCGAGCTCTGGAACCAACCGCGGTGCTGGTCGGAACCCTCGAGGTAGACATCCGCCGGGTACTCCAGCTCGGGGCGATACTCGCAGACGGCCTTCCAGGAAACGCCGGAGTCCCACCACACGTCGAGGATGTCCTTATCGGCCTTGAGGTGATGACCGCCGCACTTGGGGCAGACACAGGCCTCGCCCAGGTAGCTCTCGGGAGCGTCGGTGAACCAGGCGTCTGAGCCCTTCTCGTGGAAGAGCTTGATGACGGCGTCGAGCGTGGCGTCGTTCATGACCTTCTCGCCGCAGTCGGCGCAGGTGTAGCTGGGGATAGGTACGCCCCAGTTGCGCTGACGGCTGATGCACCAGTCGGGACGCTGCTCGACCATGGCGCCGATGCGGTTAGCGGCGTGAGCCGGATACCACTTGACGTTCTCGCGGACCTCCTTGCCAGCCTGCTCGCGCAAACCGGTCTTGTCCATCGAGACAAACCACTGGTCGGTGGCACGGAAGAGCACCGGGTGCTTGCAGCGCCAGCAGTGCGGATAGCTGTGCGTGATCTTCTTCTCGAGGACCAGGGTGCCGCGCTCGCGCAGGAACTCGATGATGTGCGGATTGGCCTCATCGGTATCCATGCCGCTGAAGGGGCCACCGGTGCCAAATTCCTCGCCGGTGTAGAACTTGCCGTCGTCATCGACCGGCATGCAGATGTCGGTGATGCCCTCCTTGAGGCAGGCGAAGTAGTCGTCGACGCCGTGGCCGGGCGAGTTGTGGACGATACCGGTACCGTCGTCGACACCGACGTAATCGGCCAGCAGCGCAACGCCCTCGACACCGTCAAAGATCGGCTGCTTATAGTGAATGTGATGGAAGGTCTCGGCGGGAACCACATAGGGCTTGCCGTCGACCACAACCGGGGTGTACTCCCAGCCAAACTCTTCGCAGCACTTGGGAGCCAGGTCCTCGAGCATGACCTCGGCACGACCATCGTGCTCAACAGCAACATAGGCGGCGCCGGGCTTAAGGGAAACGGCCTGGTCAGAGGGGATGGTCCACGGCGTGGTCGTCCAGATGATAAAGTCGACCGGGCCGTCGAAGTTCTCGAGGCCGGCGGGCTTGGAGGTCATCTCAAAGCGAACGAAGATGGACGGGCTCGTCTCGTCGGAGTACTCGATTTCTGCCTCGGCCAGCGCGGTGTGGCAGTGTTTGCACCAGTGAACCGGCTTGTGGCCGCGATAGATCATGCCCTTATCGAACATGGCCTTGAAGACCTCGATATCGGCGGCATCGTGCTGGTGATAGAGCGTCAGGTAGGGGTTGTCCCAGTCGCCGAGCACGCCCAGACGACGGAAACCGGCCTTCTGGAGCTCGATGTTCTCGACAGCGAACTTGTTGCAGAGCTCACGGATCTTGGCCGTGGGGGTCTGGTTGAACTTCTCGGTGCCGAGCTTCTCCTCGACCTTATGCTCGATCGGCTGGCCGTGGCAGTCCCAACCGGGGACATAGGGAACCTCATAGCCCCGCATCATCCAGTAGCGGTTGATCATGTCCTTGGAGATCTTGTTCATGGCGTGGCCGATGTGGATCGGGCCGTTGGCGTACGGAGGACCGTCGTGCAGCACGAACTTCTTGTGACCCTCGTTCTTCTTCAGAACCTGCTCGTAGACCTTGTTGTCCTGCCAGTCCTTGAGTCGCTTAGGCTCGGACTTGGAAAGACCGGCACGCATGGGAAAACCGGTCTTGGGCAGATTCATCGTCTGCTTGTACTCGTTTGCCACGGTACCCCTTTCATGTCGTGGGCGCGCACGCCCTCTGGGCACCAAAAAAGCGCCCGTCCCTACAAGCTGGGACGAAGCGCCACAAAACGGGCAGCCTGCCCGTAAAAGCTCTTCGCTTAACCACCCAGCTTAGATGCCCTCGCCCGCGTCGCCGCGCGCTCGCATCCGTTACTCGGCTGGCCTGTATCGACGACCATCTCGGCGATGTCTACTAAGACGTGCCTGCGCGGCACGTCCGTTGGGACCGCAGCTCCGGGGTGATTTTCATCGGTCGCATGCACGGGTTCTCAGCGCTCCCCGCTCTCTGTAGCATGCGGACGGCCGACTACTCGTCCCCATCAACGCTTATGCGGAGTATGCTAGCACGTTCCGCGCCGGCGAAAAACCCTCAACACTGGTTTTATACGTTCGAAATTTCTCGCGGCTGTGGACCTTCTCTTGGAGCAAAATACCTGAAAGCACTTTATCGAACGAAAGAAGGTTGCTATGCGCACGATTGGAATGAGCGACTACACCGTTGGCGAGGATTGCTTTGACGAGCTGCCCACCGCACTGGCGGAGTACGGAGCGACCAAGGTCGCGATCATCGGTGGCAAGCGGGCACTGGCCGCAGCACTTCCCGGTATCGAAGCTGCGCTAGCGGGTACCGACGTCGAGATTCTGGAGACGCGCGTCTACGGCACCAACAGTACGCGCGCCAATATCGCCAAGGTCGTAAACTCCCCCGCCTGCCAGGAAGCCGACGTGCTCATTGCTTGCGGCGGCGGCAAGGCGCTCGACACCGTGAAGACCGCAGCCATCGAGCTCAAGAAGATCGTCTTTACGGTGCCGACGATTTGCTCCAACTGCTCCGCTGCGACCGCCATTGCCGTCGTGTACAACGACGATGGCTCGCTCGAGGGCTATTCGTACCCCAACCGACCGGCGCACATCTTCATCAACCCCAAGATCATCGCCAAGGCACCGGCAGAGTACTTCTGGGCCGGCGTGGGCGATGCCCTGTCCAAACAGCCCGAGGTCGAGTACGCCACGAGCGCCGGCAACCTGGAGCACACAGCCGGTCTTGGCCTGGCACTCGCCCACACCTGTTCCGAGCCACTGTTTACCTATGGCGTCCAGGGTCTTGAGGACGTGCGCCTGAACCTGTCGAGCGAGGCCGTCAAGCAGATCGCGCTCGACATCGTGGTCAACACGGGCTATGTCTCGAACCTGACCAACCAAAACGATTACTACTACAACTCGAGCGTGGCGCATGCGTTCTACAACGCCACGTGCAGCATTCCGCGCGAGGGCTCCTACCTACACGGCGAGGTCGTGAGCCTGGGCGTGCTGGTGCTGTTCGCCTACACGGGCGACACCGAGAACCTTGAGCGCTACGCCGCCTTTAACAAGCAGATGGGACTGCCCGTGACGCTCGAGCAGGTCGGGCTTTCCGAGGCCGATATCCCGGCCCTGTGCGAATACGCACACGCCACCAACGAGTGGAAACAGGGAAACCCCGAGCCCTTCACCGACGAAAAGTTCGCCGCCGCCATCAAGGCCGCCGACGCCTACGGCCACACGCTCTAGGTCTAGCCCAAAACCACCACAAAGGGGACAGGCACCTTTGTGGTGGTTTTTTATTGCTCCAACATTCAGTTCGCACTCGAACCCGATTCTATACGAGAAAGGGTCCGGGTACGTTTTTTGTTTATCGGTAATTCTGCGGAAGGACCACTCGGAACGGTAAACAGAAACGAACAGAGACAGAGTACCATCGTGGTGATGGTATCCTGCCTTTTGTTTTGCGGAACCAAGGTCGCTTTATGCAAACTTGATCGCCACTTATATGGCGCATTGATGGCAATTGCTGCGTACGTGCGTACCGGGAGCCTGTACACCTCTGGCAGGGCGTAACACACTAGACTTTGTTCCAAAGTCCGTGTGCTAAGGGGGCAGGGCCCTTAGAATTCCTGTGGAGTGTGTACGCACGTACGCAGGAAAACAGCAAATTACGCTATATCAGGGCGTTCTTTCATTGGTGAGTATGGTATACACGGCTTAGTTCAACAAATAAGAATTTAAAGCGGAGGTATGTATTATGAATATAGGATTTTGGTCGTGTATAATTTTGGTAATACCATTTCTGATTATAGGTGTGTTATTTGCGATTTTTAAGGAAAAAGCAACAAAATTTGTTTCGGGATTTAATTCGTTTTCTAAAGAAGAACAGGCATTGTATGATAAAGCTTATATCTCTCGTGATATAAGAAATCAGTGCTTTATGTGGGCTATTATAATGTTGGCAGGAGCATTATTATCCTGCTTTTTAACCCCATATATAGCTATACCAACCTATATTATTTGGTTAGTTCTGTTTTTTAGAGAAGTCCACTTTGATAATTATAAAGCGTTTGAAAAATATTTATTAAAGTAAATTCCAGTTTGCTGTACTCGTTCCTAGCAGGGTTTGGGGCGGGCACGCCCCAACAAGAAGCTGTCCCAAAGGGGCAAGAATGGGGACTGCGGACGATTTCTTGGACCGTTACGCGGCCCTTCCCAGCGCGGAGCGGAACTCGGCCGGCGTGCGGCCACCGAGCGCATCGCTGCGCCTCTCCGTATTGTATCGACCGATCCAGCCCACCAGCTCCTCGATGAAGCGGACGGGGGGGGTCCAGTCCGACCAGTCCCTGCCGTGCCAGAACTCCTTCTTGAGCAAGCCGAAGAAGCCCTCCATCGCCGCGTTGTCCGGGCTGCAGCCCTTGGCGGACTGGATTGGCTACACTGATGTGGACAGTTCCGGGAGGGGCGCAAGAGACGGGAAGGCCGTGTGCGCGTTCCTGCGCGATGGCCGCAGGGAGGGGCTGCCTGGGTACGGTGCCTGTCAACTCGGTCTTCGTCTTTGATGACCGGGTCGTACTCAATTTCAACTTCACGGATGATGCCAAAACGGTCACCCGTGAGGAAGTGTTG
>CAUESV010000014.1 GCA_959020715.1 uncultured Collinsella sp.
GCCGGGGGACTCCCCCGGCACTTGGAGGTAGCTTAATGAGCCACCAATAACCTTATAGCATGTGCTGGCGGTGAGCGCAAGGGGGGCGAGCCGGTACATGGCGTCGCGGCTGATGCGCAGCATCGCGCACGCCTCGTCGGCGCCGAATATCGCGTTGGTCGATGCGATGAGCCTCACCTGGCTCCTGTTAATGCTCTTGGTCATGGTCGTCCTCGAGCTCCTCTCGTCTCGAGGCTCCCTCGCGTGCCCGGCCGCGGGCGGCTCCCGGGGCGGTCGCCGCCGTCATTTCCTGCCGCTCCTCGACTCGATGTAGGCGTCCACTGACGCCCTCGACACCAGGAGCTTCCTTCCGAGCCTGTACGAGTCGATCTCTCCCGACCAGATGAGGTCGTACGCCTTGTTTCGGCTCGCCCTCATGTACTCCTGCATCTCGATCACCGTCATCCATTCGTCCCGATCTCGGCTTCCCTCGGGCGCGGCGCATTCGGCTGTGCGTGCCATGGTTCCTCCAATCTTCCCGTGCGGCACCGCGCGAGGACACCACACGACACCGTGTGCCTTTTCGTCTGCGCGATGGTTGAACCGCCTGATGGCGCGACGCACGCGGCGGGGGCGGAGAGGGGTCGAGCTGGTCGGGCCTCCACGAAACTGCCATGAGCCGCGCTTCTTAGTTCTCAGCTAAGTCTCTGGAAAGTGAAAGGCGCCCATGCGGGCGCCTGCCTAGTAGCTGGAGTTGTTCGGTTGTGGTTGGAATGCTTCTCTTCCGCGGTGCTGTCGTCCGAGGTCCGGCATCTGTCGCTCGCCTCTTTTGTCGTGTTTGATATTGCGTGTTCTGCGAGCGACCTTGCACAGGTTTTTCAGCCCGTTGCCCCAGGTGCACCCGGGTAAATGGTGCCCACCCGCTGGGACATGGTTCGCCATGGCTAGCGTTTTGACAATGGGAGGCAGACGAGCGGCGTAGACATTGGCGCCGAATCAGAGGCGAACGATGCCGCCTATCTCAACCCCGTGTCTTTCGATGGTTTTTGCCGCCAGCAGTTATCACCCGGTAGAAAGTAAAGCCGTCTTCGTTTTGATAGGCCTGGAGTGTTGAATCGGTGCCACGAAGGGCATCTTCCAGTGCGGCGATTATCTCGCTTCCTTTCCCAGGCGAGGGTTCATTTGCCAATTCAGCCAAATAAAGACTTGCGAGGTTTGCATAGTCCTGTGGCGTCATGATGCTTGAATTGGATTCAGGGGTCGCTCTTTTTGTGGGGGAAGCCTCGTAAAGCGCGGCCGCTTTTGCATAATTCTTCGGTATCCATCTGCCGAATAGATACTCCCTTGCAAGGCGCAGTTTCATCGAGGGAGATTCCAATTCGGAAAGAATGGCATTGCCCCTATCGGCTGAGGCGTTCGAAATCAAGCCACGCAAATGTATTCCGGCATACTGGATTCGTTGATACCACATGAGGTCATCTACGCCCCGTTTTTCAAAATAGTAGGCTGCCTTTTCGTAGTCGACGGGAGTGATTTCATCACCTGAATAATACGTATCCGCGAGGTTCGATGCTGCGAGCGTAAATCCTTCGGCCGCTAATGCCTCATTGAAGCTGTGCCAAAGGTGGAAGGACGCGCGAGAGTCATTAGGGAGTTTGCAGATCCATTTCGGAAATGCGGCACCGTAGGCATTCAGGGGGTCGCGAGATGTTGCTATGTCATGCGCTTCGGTTTCCGCTTGCCGTTTTAGCTCCGCTATTTGTCCATAGCGCGCATCGTATTCCTCTCTGTTCCTTTTCCGCGTTTCTTGGATCGTCTTGATGGACTCTTCGAAATACTCCTTGTAATGGTCTTCCTGCAGCGAGCCATTTGCGCTCTTCGCAAAAAGCTCTATGCGGTCCAGGGCCTCGCATGACCACGGTTTGACGTACTCCATGGGTTCGTTCGTCGATTCGTGCGAATCGTAGTTTTTGTCATCCACGATTTTTACGAAGAGCTCGTATTGCTCTTTAGAGAGCCATATGCCCAAGGGGTGAATGTGCAGGACGATCGTTCGCAGCGCGGTTAGGTCCCAGCTGCCCATGTCCATTTTCTCGAGACCAACGCGGTCAAGTGGCGCGGTTACCGCGTCATAGCTAGGCTTAAAGCGAGGGTTCTCGTCGCCCCTGCGGCGCGCCTCGTCGCAAATGGACTCAACCTGCCTTGTCCAGCTTTCACTATCCGGGCACCTTTCTTTGACCCATAGCTTTAAATACTCTTGGATTATTCTTGTCGCGGTCTTTTTTACGTTGTAGATAATCTGGCTGCTGTCGTTCATCTCTGCTCCGTCCCGCAGGTCAAAGCCTTATAAAGGGTGTCTTTGCTCTCCGAATCGAGTCGATTGGGGTTGTTTTCTCGTTGGCGGCTTTTCAGGCCAATTGCAAAATAGCAGCTTCTAGTGCGGCTTTATAGCCCTCTGCGGCCGCTTCGTAATCTCGCATATAGGATCCGAAGTCGGAGGCGGCGGCATTCGGAAAGCTCCCGACCCATCGTTTTCCCTTCGGCTTCGCCAGCTTCACCGCACCGCCCATCCCGAATAGCCACCTGAAAAAAGTGGGTGACAGCATCACGTTGACGCAGGCGTAGCCGACGACGTTATCTCCGCTGTCCTCGTCGATATGGCAGAACTTGAGGTCGTGGCCGAACCTTTCGTAAACGTACTTGGCATGACTGCCGGAGACTTTGAGGAACAGCGTTCTGGCGGTGTCCGAGCCGAACATGTCGATCCGCTGGCGCGTGTCCGCGACCACCCGCGTCCTCAGCGCCTCGACCTTTTCATAGTCCGACAGCGGCTTTCCGGTGACAACCGGGTCTACGATATCGTCTAGTCGGTGGAAGTAGGGGCTTGAGGAACCGCTTTCGTCGACATGCATGATCTCAAGGTAGTATCTGCCGAAGCTGAACACGATCGCCACCGGGTCCTCCTCGTACGGCCCGATTTTTACGGTCGATCCGTTCATCAGGTGAACCTGCTTCTTGAAGGCCATCCTTTCGTTCGTCCGAATCGCTCGAGATGCGGCATGGAGGACGCTGAAAACCCCGTCAGTGTCCTTGCCGGCCTTGCGGTCGACGAACACGGTCTCCACGCTTTCGTCGACGTCGTAGTCGGAAGAGAATGCAAGCACCTTCGAGGAGATTTCGTCTTTCTGCCCCTCGCCGATGAAGGAGCTCGTCCCCAGCACGTCCGAGATGAGAATCGCCTCCTCGGACGACAAGGGCTTGTTCACGGTCCTGAACCCGACGTTCTCGCCGCGGCCTGGTATCGCTACGCGGATCCCCATTGGCATGCTTTCGCTTATCTGGTGCAGGTCCTTGAGGATGGCGTTCTCCGACGTCGGCTTTTCGGAGCAGATGCCTATGACGCGCGCGATTTCCGATGCGGATATGCCCGTTCTTTCGTCAGTGAATCGAACGAGAAGGTCGAGGACGGACAGAATCCTGCTTCTCGATGTGCCGCTCGCTGCGAATCCGGATTCCTTTAACTCGGAGATCTCCTCCTCGGTGAATGTCCTAGACATGGCAGGCCCTCCATAAACAGCACTATTACCCATGAAATTGTAGGTAATCCTAGCCTGTCAGAGGAGACGAAATTCCGATGGCGGTTGAAAATAAGGGCCGAAGCAATGGAAAAGAGTGAAGGAGGCAACCATGAACAATGCTAGACAGGCGGTAGGCATCCCGACGATTTCGCCAATCGAAGCCGTAGCGGAGATGGCGTGCGATGACGGAAAGAAGATCCTCGGCTTTTCGCCGGAACAGCTGATTGCCGCTTGCGGCCTGGTTTTGATGGGCGTCGCGATTTTAGCCGTGTCGAATTACAGCCTCGCCATCGCCAAGGGGGATTTCAGGCTAGACCTGCGCCCTGCGTGCTAGGCGATACGCCCACGCGAAAACAACAGCCGCTGTTATGGGGTGCAGCGCCGGCGACGCGCGCCAAAGAATCAACGCTCGATTTGAATGATAGGGGACCGTATGGAACGCAGCGATTTTCCCGAAGTTGGCACCAGGTTGACGCACGGGGAGGCGATCCCCGCATACAACCGCTTCGAGTGATCGATGCTTGAGAAGGTGTACGGGACCGGGCTTCTGCCCGCGGTGGGGCTGTGCGACCTGCTCTGGCAGCTTGAACTGCTCGCACGGAAGTTCGGAATAGAAAGCAAGGGGACTTTCTCGAGGCTCAAGAGAGAGATCCGGTTGTTCTCGAGCAAGAGGACCGCTCTGGCGAACGGAGTGAACGGCGAGAGGTTTTACCTGCTACAGGACGAATCGGCGCTCAAACAGCATGACGAGACGCACCTCTTCAAGGTCGGGATCGACGGGGACAGGCTTGCTCGGGGCCTAGACGAAGCCCTCGATCTGCTTTCGGAAGAGTCCGCCAAGACTGACGAGTATGGCGACACGTATTCGCCCGGTTGTCTGGAGCGGGATTCCGACAAGCTGGGTAAAGACCCTTTCATGAAGTGGGCCGGAATCGGGTTTTGCGTGATGGTGGTTTGTTTCGGAATCTTGATGTTGCTTCATTCGGTGTTTCAGATCGGCTTCTGCTCCAAGTGGTTTATCTGATGTGAGAACCGTTAAACGAGCAGGCTTTCATTCAATTCGTTAACTCATGGGCAAGCCGCCCGAGAGTACTGTATTTCGTCAAGAGGATTTGAGCAAAAAGAGCATCGGAAATTGAGCAGCCTGAGCATCGGAAGCGCGCACGCTTTTTGAGCGGCTAGCCCTCCTGCATGAGGGCATGGCGGACGCGGTAGGACTCGCCGCGGAACTGGACCAGCCTCCCGTGGTGGACGATGCGGTCGATCACGGCGGCGGCCATCTGGTCGTCCCCGAACACCGACCCCCACCTGCTGAACTCCAGATTCGTGGTGATTACCACCGACTGCCTCTCGTATGCGTCGGCGAAGACCTGGAAGAGCAGCCTCGCCCCGTCCGCGTCGAGCGGGAGAAACCCGAGCTCGTCGATGACGAGCAGGCGGGCCTTGCCGATGAGCGCGGCCTCCCGGTCGAGCCTCCCGTCGTCGCGGGCGCGCCTCAGGCGCATCACGAGCGAGGACGCCGTGAAGAAGCGCGCCTCGAGCCTCCTCTCGCACGCCAGCGCGCAGAGGGCCGACGCCATGTGCGTCTTGCCGGTGCCGACGTCGCCCATGAGCACGAGGTCCTCCCTGCGCTCGACGAAGTCGAGCGCGAGCAGCGACTCGCGCCCCATGCCCTCCGGCCACGACACGGCCGACCAGTCGTAGCCGTCGAAGGTCTTGGGCGCCGGCAGCGCGCAGCGCCTGAGCAGCGTCGCGCGCTTCGAGGCCTCGCGGCTGGACCTCTCCGCCTCGAGGTAGCCCGCCAGGTACTCCACCTGTTTCGGGGTGCCGAGCCTCGACCACTCCTCCAGGACGGCGGTGGTGAGCGAGCACGACCGCCCGGCCTCCACGACCCTGCGGGCCAGCTCCTCGCTAGCTGCCATCGGCGACCGCCCCCTTCAGGAACCCGTCGTAGACCGACAGGTCGGGCCCGCCGGCCCCGCCGCCGCCACCCGCGATGCGCCTCGCCAGCACGTCGACCGTGGCGTCGTCGGGGACGCGGCCGCCCTCGACGACCCTGAGCGCCGCCTCGCAGGCCGCCTCGAAACCCGAGGACTCGCTCGCCCGGCCGATCGACCTGAGCGTGCGCCTCCTGCCGGCGGAGTCCATCCGGTCGATCCCCTCGACGAGCCCCGGCGGCATGTCGCGCCTGATCGTCGACTCCCCGAAGGCCCTCGGCCTGGCGATGATGGCGGGCACGAGCGAGAGGGGGTTCCGGACCGCGGGGCCCCCCGAAGGCCCTGGGGAGGACGGCGACCCGGCGGCCGCGGTCGGCGAGGATCTCCACCGTCGACGCGCGCATGCCGACGAGCAGGCTCCGCCCGTGCCAGGCGGGCCCGGCGACGTACTCGCGCCCGTCGGCCTCGACGTAGCCGCGCTTGTCGGCGCGGGCGGTGACCCACCTCACCGCGTCGAACTCCACGCCGGGAAGGGCGCGCATGGCGGCGAGGTCCTCCCGGTAGGCCTCCCCGTGCGGCCTGCTGTCGCGGCAGCGCGCCGCCGCGTTGACCCTCGCGCACCCCTCGGCGAGGAACGCGTTGAGCTCGGGGAGCGTGCCGAACGCCGGCACGGGGACGAGGAGGTTGCGCCGGAGGAACCCCACGGCGTTCTCGACGGAGCCCTTCTCGTTTCCCGAATAGGGGTTGCAGTACCGGCTCTCGAAGCGGTAGTGGGCCCTGAACTGCGAGAACAGCCTCGATTCCGTGACCTCGCCGCGCACCATCCTGCCCGCCTCGGTGGCGTTGTCGAGCACCATCGCCGCCGGGGCGCGGCCCCAGCGGCGGAAGATCTCGAGCAGCCCGGCGCACAGGCACTCCGACCTCTGCGACATGAGGGCGACGCACTGCCGGTCGTTCGAGTGCGGAAGCGTCGCGACCAGCAGCTTGAGGTCGAGGGCCCTCCCTCCGACCGCGGCGCGGAAGTTCCCGAAATCGACCTGGCAGGTGCCGGGCGCCCACTCGAGCTCGAGGTACCCCTCTCCGCCCGCGGCCGCCCGGGCAAGCCTGAGCTCGCGGACGAACCTCTGCACGGTGGAGTACGAGCCGCCGTAGCCGCGCTCGGCGACGAGCCTGTAGTAGATCCGCCTGGCGGTGTGGCGCTGCTTCCTCGGGGCCCCGAGGTCGGCCTCGAGAACGCCCGCGATCCATTCCTCGTTGCCCTCGAGCGCGGGCCTGCCCCTCCTCCGGGGCATCGGCGCGACGGGCGACATGTCCTCCATGTCGGCGTACTTCGCCACGGTGTTCCGGCTCACGTGGAGCACTCTGGCGATTTCGGACCTCGAGCGCCCGGCGGCATCCATCGACCGTATATCATTCACTGTGTCCAGGGGCACGGTCATCTCCTCCATCCTTCCCGGGCGGGCTCGCCAAAGTAACCGCCCGGGGAAACCATACGGCGAGGGCCGCGCCCCCGGTCCCCGGGGCGCGGCCCTCTTGCTTAAACTGCTCAATTTTTCGTGCTCACGGTGCTTATTTCCCAGTGACCACTCGGACCACTTCTTAGTGAACATCAACAAGTACTCACCTTTCCCGCCGATGGCGAAAACCTGCGACCTTGGGTTTTGCGAATGTCGCACAAGCCGCCCGAGTTAATTCACTTACGATTGCAACTGGCGGCTTGCAGACTAGAGGGCGGCTGAGTTTCAAAACGGGCGTTTTCGGCGCTATCGAGCCTCCAAGGGCGGCCCGCCGCGCGCTTTGGGACAAAAACAAAAACTCAACGCCCTGAGTTTGAAAAAAGTTTTTGAAGTTGTCCCAGCTTTTGTCACCGAGGCCGACGAAGCACGACATGGCGTTACCTGGCGGCACTCGATTCGAGACGGAACCGAAAACTGGGTGCAACTGGAATGACGGGACGGCAGAACTGAAGCCATCGAGTGGGAGTAGAACAGACGTTCGATAAAATAATTTAGTATCAGATAGCGGGCACGGTTTCAATCGAATCCGTGCCCGCTGCTGTATGTGTGTCCTTGCACGCCCAATATGCGCCGTAGAAGCCGTCTTCAACGTCAAAGTGAACGCGCTTCATTTTTGTCTCTCAAAATCTAATTTTCACGATTTGCATTTTCATCCCGTTGTCACCGACCCTTGCGAGAAACCGGAAAAAGCCGCTGACAGAAGGGTCCCTCAAATCGTTGTAGCCCAGCATATAGCCGCGACTTGTGACCTGCAGACGGCTGTCCCACGTGCCGATTTCCTTGGCGGCATCCGAAACCGCAAAATATGCCCCCACATCCTTGATTTTTGCAGTCTTAAGCCATGTTTTTGCGATCATCTTTACTGCCGTCCGATTGGCAGCATCAAAGACTAGCACACCGCCGGGGAAAGCGTCCGCCATCCCCCGCACCAGTTCCCGGACCTGCTGGGTCAGAAAGTAATAGAACACCCCGGAGGCAAAGAATACCGCCCCGCCGGAGGCATCGATTTTGCTAAACCATGCGGTGTCTTTCAGGTCGCAGGGGATATTTTGTTCTCGATCCCCGGCGGGCAGCAGCTGCTTCCGCAAGGCAATCACATCCGGGAAGTCCAGATTGTAGATCTTGCATCTACCGTTGTCGCAGGTTCTGCCGGTGTTGTCCAGCCCACAGCCCAGATTGACCACCGCCGCATTGGGGTGGCCTTTCAGGTAATCCTGCACCTCGAAAGCAAGATCACCCTGCCGCATGGCCACCTCCAACGCACCAAAGCGCTGCATCAGGCTGCGGGAGTTTTTCTCTGCCTCTGAAAAGTCGTAGTCGATCTGGTCGAGCAGACGAACCGCTGTTTCATCCCTGTAAAGGTTCGGGTACAGCTCCGTACACAGCTTCCGGGAATACAGCGGAAGGATCAGCGTCTCCTGCACGGTGTTTTTCTCAATTTTATATTTCATAGGTTTCTTCCTCAGTGAATAAAATCTGTCATAATTGCCGTCAGCATAGCCGCTATGACCGTCATGCCTATCGCCATGTGCGGGCATTTTTTCAGCAGCCGTTTTATGTTCGCCCCGCCGCCGCAGCCGCAATCCAGCACCTTGGCGTTTGGCGCAAGTCGTAGAAATTGAAGTCCCCACCGCGCCATAGGGCTGTGGCCCAGATTCATCGTGGCAACCATAAGTTTTCCGCCGAGGCCAACGGGCTTGCGGGTGTTTTCAAAGAACGACATTTGGCCCCTCCGATTTTGTGCATTCCGCATAGGTCAATGGGAACGAGGCCTTCAGCACCGCGCTTTTCTGCACCGCCCAGCCGTTTTGACGCAAGAAACATAGGTATTCCTCGCTTGTCCACCTGCTGTGGAGGGGGAATCCCGCCAAACTCATGAAAAAGGCTTTTACCTTGCCGGAAACCGAGTTTCCCGCGTGGGTGAAGGTTGGCGCGATGAGCACGCCGTCGTCCTTCAGCACCCGCCTGATTTCTTGCAGGGCCTTTTCCGGATGCGGCACTATGTGAAGCGCGTTGGACGCGATCACCACTTCGAAGGACTTCTGTGCATAGGGCAGGCGGAACATATCTTGAACGGAAAAGTGCAGCTTTGCGGATTGATTACCCCGCTTTGCCTCAAGGATCATCTTTGCAGAGGCGTCCGTAGCCTCGATGTGCGCCGCCGCATCCACGACGCTCTTTGCGATAAGCCCCGTGCCGGTGGCAACCTCCAGTACGGTTTTTGCTTTCACTGCCGGCCGGATCAGCCCATACATCTTCTCATACGCCGCCCGGTCGTTTTGCATGAAACGGTCGTACCGACTGGCATTCTTGTCCCAGAAGCCCTTGCGTTCGTGCATGGCTATCGCCCCCAAACAGTTAGAGCCATCTAACTATAACACACGAATCATGAAGTAAGATAAGGCTAACCTTATTTTCTTGGCTAAGACGCATCTCTTTGGTTTTCGCTTATAACGGCGCGAGTCAGATACTAGGCTGGAGCTGAAGAAGGAGCTTGGCGGACAGGTAGATCGATACCGGTTCCCGGAACGGTGATCCAGCCAATTACACTAGGGCTCTAGTCATGCAGGTAAACCCAATCCATGACGGGAAATAGGTTCTTTTCTCTAGCTCGACGTCTTTCGGAGCTTGACGATTTGGACTGATGGAGGTGAGAAGTCCCTCACCGCGCCAATACCAGACGATTGCGCTATAGGCATCTCTCCGACCATTTGAATCACCCCTCTCCAAGTCACCCGCTACGAATCCCGGCGGAAACCTGGGAGTGATTAAGGGAGCGACCTGCGGTTTCGGGAATCAATTGAGTCATTCCCGAAATCGCGAATCAAGGGGCTGATTCGCCCAAGTTGCGCACGAATCAGCCCTTAGGCGGTACGACGCGACACGCATCGGCAACACCCGTACTGGATCAGTCACTGAGTGGGAGTAGCGAAAACGAGGCGATTGATTAACTCCATTCGTTTTGGTTACAAGAAGACATGCTGCGCGCCTGCAGCATGAGGGAGAGGGAATCCTATGAATATCGTTGTATTGAGCGGTAGCCCGCGCAAAGGCGCCAATACCGACACCATGGTCGAGGCGTTTGCCGAGACCGCGCGTGAGGGCGGCCATACGGTCGAGGTCGTCCGCGTTGCCAGCAAGAAGATTGCCGGTTGCCTGGGATGCCGGTACTGCTTCGCCCATGAGGGCGTCTGCGTGCAGAAGGATGACATGGCCAACGTGATCGAGTCGCTGAAAGACGCAGATATGGTCGTCTTCGCCTCGCCTATCTACTGGTTCGATATCACCGCGCAGGAAAAGGCCGCCATCGACCGCCTGTACGCCTTCGGTGCTACGGGCTTCCCGTTCACCAAGACGGCCCTTTTGCTCGATAGCCACAGCGAGGGCGTCTATGATGCGGCGATCGCTATGTACAAGTCAACCTGCGCGTACTGCAAGTGGGAGGACCAAGGCATTATCACCATCAGCGGTATGACCGAGCGCGACAGCATGGCCTCCTCGCCCAAGTTGGAAGAGGTGCGCGAGCTCGCCCGCAAGCTCGCCTAAGGACAAGAGGAGCGCATGGCAATCAGCACAAGCGGAAATGCTTGCTGCCCTTACCAAGAGGATTGCTGATTGCCATGCAACGATGCTCCCGCGGACAATTCCGGTGTGCTAAAACGCCTTCTCGTTCAAGAATTCCCTGAACGCGGGGATGCCGAAGCCGACGAGGCCACGTCCACGTTCCCCGATAACGCCGTCCTCGAGGAGGCGGCGTTTGTATTGGCTTGCGTAGTTGCTGGCGACGCCCATGCGTTTGGCTATCTCCGAGACCCTGCTGGGGCCAGAATCGGGCAGCATCGCGAGCAAAAACTCAATGTCTTTATCGGAAAGCTCCTGATAGGTCGTTTCGAGAATTCGATCGCGCAGTTCCATGCGGGCAAGCAGAGAACCCTGCTGTACATCAGGTGCACTGATTTTGGGCGAGTTCTCCGAAACATCCCATGTGCGATATCCGACGAGCTGCATCATATAGGGAAATCCGTCGATGGCCTTCACGGCATCCTCGAGCGCTTCTGGCGTGATTGAGCGGCCTCCGGCCTCAACGGTTTTGCGGAATGCGTTTGCAATTTCAACGTCAGTGATTCGTCCCAACTGATGATATTGGGAACGCCTGAGGAACGAGACGGAATCGTTACGCAGCAACGCCGATACTTTGTAGGGCAGTCCTGCCATGAGTAGGGCAACTTTTTTACCTTCGCGTACAAAGTGCTGGTAAACAGAGGCAAATTGAAGCATTTCTTCGAGATCGACGGTGACTTCATCGATGGTGATGAGAAGTCCGATGTCATGTTTTTCGAGTTGCTTAAAGATGCCATTCATGCGCGTGCGCCAGTTGCCCTGAGCCTCTTGAGCATATGTCCAATCGATGCCCACTGGGCCAATTTGAACACCGTTTATGCGCGCGTGAGGCTGTGAGAGGTAGCTATCTGCGGCTTCTTTGGTTCGCTCGATAATATCTTCGAGCATGCCTGGCATGGCGGAGACATTTGCTGCGATCCAGTCGTGTTCAAGCGCCGTTTCTGAAAGGAGCGAGAGAAGCGCCGTCTTGCCCGTTCCCCTTGCGCCAGTAAAAATGGTCGACAGGTTGGGATCTCCCGGGCCGTTGATAAAGCCACGGTTGATGTCACGCAGGATATGCTCGCGACCCGCTAGAAAGGGAGGGACGCTTCCGAACGTCGGGGTAAAGGGGTTCTTGCTGTACTCCATGGTAGCTCCTTTGCAAGTTTTGCTAATTTTTGCAAGTTTTGCTAACTTTTGCAAGTTTTGCTAACGACTGACCAAAGGGCATCGAAGCAGTGACGCTGACATTTTTTACGCAGAAAAATAAGCAGAAATCAATTTATCTGCGTTAAAAAATAGTTGAGAAGAAAAACGACGAGTTCCGGGCGCAATGCCGTTGCGTTCCGGGCCTCGTCGCTTTGCGAAGTATCTAACGATCTCGTTGCCGTCGTCCTAGTCAAACAAACTCGGCATGTCGTTTTCCTTCATGAGGGCACCGGCTGAGGGGAGGCTCTGCGCGGTGAACTTCTCGGCCGAGACGCCGGCGCCAAGAATCTCCTCAGTTGTGCCGACGGTGGTGACCGAGCGGCCCTTCTTGGCCGTGAAAGCCTGGACGCCCTGCGTGTTGGTGGTTGTCTTGGTCTTGAGCAGCGACGTGTTGAAGTTCATCAGGCGGTAGTCACTCGAGACCAGTGCGATGTCGCGATCTTCCTTGAGCACCTGGGCATACAGCAGCTTGCTGCCACCGTAGATGGCGTTCTTGAGGCGCTTGCGGTTGGTTTTGGTGACGTATCCGGCAAGTGCGACACGCACCACGCGGCCGTTTTCAAAGACAAACAGCACGTCGGCCTTGTAGTCCTCGGGGTCGATGACCCAGATGACGCTCTCGTCGGGTTCCATCTCAAGATCGGTCGGCAGGTACGAGCCCAGCTGGGCCGACTTGGTGTCCTCAAACGCCGCAACCTTGCACTTGTACACCTGGCTCTTGTTGGTAAAGACCAGCAGCTCGTGCGTGTTGGAGGACGGGAACTCGATAAAGGGTTTGTCGCCGTCCTTGTACTTAAGCGTGGTCGCCTTCTTGAGCACACGGTCCGTCATCTTTTTAAGGTAGCCCTCGCGCGAAAGCATGATAGTAACCGGGTACTCCTCGACCTCGGGCTCCAGGCTTACCTCGATAACCTCGTGGGGCTCGATCCTGCCCGTGCGGCGCGGCATCACGTACTTCTTGTTGACCGCGGCCAGCTCGTCGCTGATGACCTTCTTGATGTTCTCCTCGCTGGAAAGGATCTCCTCAAGCTCGGCAATCTCGCCCTCGAGCTTGGCGATGTCCTTGGTGCGGTTGAGGATGTACTCCTCGTTGATGTTGCGGAGCTTGAGCTCGGCAACAAACTCGGCCTGGGTTTCGTCGATGTCGAAACCCTTCATAAGGTTGGGCACGACCTCGGCTTCGAGCTTGGTGCCGCGGATGATGGCGATGGCCTTGTCGATGTCGAGCAGAATTGCCTCAAGGCCGTGCAGCAGGTGCAGGCGCTCGGACTTTTTGCCCAGGTCAAAGTTAATGCGGCGACGCGTGGACTCAATACGCCACTTGACCCACTCGTGCAGGATCTGGCGCACGCCCATAACGCGAGGGTAACCATCGACGAGCACGTTGAAGTTGCACGAGAACGAATCCTGCAGCGTGGTCGAGCGATAGAGCTTGGCCATGAGCTTGTCGGGGTCGACGCCGCGCTTAAGGTCGATGGCGATGCGCAGACCCGAGAGGTCGGTCTCGTCGCGGATATCGGCGATCTCCTTGACCTTGCCCTCTTTGGAGAGCTTGACGATGCGCTCGATGATGACATCGGTCTTGGTGGTGTAGGGGATTTCGTACACCTCGATGATGCGCTCTTCGGGAATCCAGCGCCAGCGGGAGCGAATTTGGAAGCTGCCAAGGCCGGTCTCGATGATCTTTTCCATCTCCTCGCGGCGGTAGATAATCTCGCCGCCGGTCGAGAAGTCGGGCATGGGCATGTACTCGAGCAGGTCGCAGTCGGGGTCCTGCAGGTAGTGCATTGTGGCGGTGCAGACCTCGTTGAGGTTGAAGCCGCAGATGTCGGACGCCATGGCGACGCCGATGCCCTTGTTGGCCGAAACAAGGATGTTGGGGAATGTGGTGGGCAGCAGGCGCGGCTCCTTCATGGCGCCGTCGTAGCTGTCGACGAAGTCGACCGGATCCTTGTCGATGTCCTTGAAGATCTCGGCACTGATGGGAGAGAGCTTGGCCTCGGTATAACGTGAGGCGGCGTAGCTCAGGTCGCCCGAATAGTACTTGCCAAAGTTGCCCTTCGACTCTACGAAGGGGGCAAGCAGTGCCTCGTTGCCGGTGGCTAGGCGCACCATCGTCTCGTAGATCGCGGCATCGCCGTGCGGGTTGAGCTTCATGGTCTGGCCCACGATGTTGGCGCTCTTCTGGCGCTCGCCCTTGAGCAGGCCCATCTTGTACATGGTGTAGAGCAGCTTGCGGTGCGAGGGCTTAAAGCCGTCGATCTCGGGGAATGCACGCGAGACGTTGACGCTCATGGCGTAGGGCATGTAGTTGACCTCGAGCGTCTGCGTAATCGGCTGGTCGGTGACCTCTGAGTGCAGGCCGATGACGTTCTCGGCGTTGACCTGCTTTTTCTTTGGCTGGTTCTTCGTCTTCTTCTTTGCCACGATTTCCTCTTGAACTTCTTATGGGCCGTCGTTATCGATTTGCTGCTACTGCAGGTCCAGCTGGTCCAGGTATTCCTTGCCGTGCTCGGAGATGTGACGCTTGCGGCCCGCCTCGTCGTTGCCCAGCAACAGGTTGAACATGGTTTCCATTTTGGTGACGTCCTCGGGCTCCACCTTGATCAGGCGACGTGTCTCGGGGTTCATGGTGGTGAGCCACATCATGTCCGGATCGTTCTCACCAAGACCCTTGGAGCGGTTGATGGAGCACTTCTGGTCGCCAATCTCTTTAAGGATGCCGTTCTTCTCGAGCTCGGTGTAGGCAAAGTAGGTCTTCTCTTTGCAGTTGATCTCGTAGAGCGGCGACTCGGCGATATACACGTAGCCCTCGTCGATAAGCGTGGGCACCAGGCGATAGAGCATGGTGAGCACGAGCGTGCGGATGTGATAACCGTCGACGTCGGCGTCCGTACAGATGATGACTTTGTTCCAGTTGAGGTTGTCCAGGTCGAAGGCGCCAAGGTTCTTGATGCGCTTGTCCTTGATCTCCACACCGCAGCCCAGCACGCGCATGAGGTCCATGATGATGTCGGACTTAAAGATGCGCGGGTAGTCCTCCTTCAGGCAGTTGAGGATCTTACCGCGGACGGGCATAACACCCTGGAACTCGGCATCGCGCGACGTGCGAATGGCGCCTGCTGCCGAGTCGCCCTCTACGATGTAGATCTCGCGACGGGTCTTGTCCTTGGAGCGGCAGTCGATGAACTTCTGCACGCGGTTGGCCATGTCGGTCTTCTGCTGCAGGTTGGTCTTGATACTCTGGCGCGTCTTCTCGGCGTTCTCGCGCGAGCGCTTGTTGATGAGCACCTGCTCCATGATCTTGTTGGCGGCGTCTTTGTTCTCGATCAAATAGGTCGAGAGACGCTCCTTAAAGAATGCCGTCATGGCCTGCTGGATAAAGCGGTTATTGATGGCCTTCTTAGTCTGGTTTTCGTAGGACGTCTGGGTGGAGAAGCAGTTGGTCACCAGCACCAGGCAGTCCTGGACGTCTTGCCACTTAATGCCGCTCTCGTTTTTGTTGTACTTGCCCTGTTGCTTGATGTAGGCATCGATGGCGCTGGTCAGAGCGCTACGGGCCGCCTTCTCGGGCGAGCCGCCGTTCTCGAGCCACGATGAGTTGTGGTAGTACTCCTGCATCATGAAGGTGCGCGAGAAGCACATGCACGCTGTGATTTTCACGTTGTAGTCGGGCAGGTCCTCGCGATCGCGACCGCGACGGTCGGCCTCGATAAAGAAGGGCTCGGTGAGGTAGTCGGTACCGACCTTTTCGAGTACGTAGTCCTCGATGCCTTTGGGATAGCAAAAGTCTTCTACGGAAAACTCACCATCGTCGCCCTCGATGCGCAGGCGGAAGGTCACGTTGGCGTTGACCACGGCCTGGCGGCGCATGGTCTCGCGATACCACTCGTGTGGGATGCTGATGGAGGTAAAGACTTCGAGATCGGGGCGCCACTTGATGGTGGTGCCGGTGCGGTTCTCGTCGCTGGGCTCGATCTCGAGTGCCTTCTTCTTGGCGCCGACGACCTTGCCCTTCTTAAAGTGCAGGGAGTACTTGTTACCGTCACGCCAGACGGTGACGTCCATGTACTCGGAAGCGTACTGAGTCGCGCAGGAGCCCAGGCCGTTGGTGCCGAGCGAGAAGTCGTAGTCGCCGCCCTGGTTGTTGTTATACTTGCCGCCGGCGTAGAGCTCGCAAAAGACGAGCTCCCAGTTAAAGCGCTTCTCGGAGGGGTTCCAGTCGAGCGGGCAACCGCGGCCGTTGTCCTCTACCTGGATAGAGCCATCGCGAAAGGCGGTGAGGGTGATGAGCTTGCCGTAGCCCTGGCGCGCCTCGTCAACGGCGTTGGACAGGATCTCGAAGGCGGCATGCGCACAACCGTCGAGTCCGTCCGAGCCAAAGATGACGGCGGGGCGCAGTCGTACGCGCTCCTCGTCCTTGAGCTGGCGGATACTGTCGTTACCATAGTTTGCGGTGTTTTTTGCCATACTCGCTCTCTCGGTGCTCCTTTGCTGCGTTTTAGTCATATAGATAGTCAAGGTAGCATAGCCCGGGCCTCGGGCGATTCCATCTAACACGAAATCCATCGAACGCGCGTTCGGAGTCGGTGACCTTTAGCTTCTGCGGTCATTCCCTGCGCGGTGTGGTGCTCGTGTTAAAACCGTGGCTTACCGGCTGGTAGAATTGCCGCATCAAGACTGCATGTTGTTTGAGGGGGCGCAATGACCGAGAAAGAGAAGATGGAGCGCGGTGAATGGCACGATGCCAACTTTGACGAGGAGCTCCTGGCGCAACGCGCGAAGGCGGAGGCGCTCTGCTATGACTTTAATATGGCAAAACCCGGAAGCGCCGCGCAGCTCGATGCTTTGAAGTCCTTGCTCGATACCGATCTTCCCGAGGGACTGACGGTGCTTTCGCCCGCCTACTTTGACTACGGGAGCAAGACGACCTTTGGTGAGGGCTGTTTTGTAAACCATGGCTGCTACTTTATGGACGGTGGCTCCATTACCTTTGGTGACAACGTGTTTATCGGGCCGTTTTGTGGTTTCTATACTGCTTCGCATCCTCTAAAGGCAAGGGACCGCAACTTGGGTCTCGAGAGGGCGCTGCCCATCGTCGTCGGCGATAACTGCTGGTTTGGCGCGAACGTGTCCGTACTCCAGGGGGTTACCATCGGTAGCGGCTGCGTTATCGCTGCGGGAAGTGTTGTGACGGAAGACCTTCCGGACAACGTGGTGGCGGCAGGCGTCCCCGCAGTCGTCAAGAAGACCATCGAGCAATAACGGAGCTCTTAAACGATAGTGCCCCACTGTCCTCGGTGGAATGCGGGGCGAGGAAGCCGAGCTCGACTCCGCTGGCGACATCTAATGCGTAATGGGCCGGCTCTGGGTATCCAGAACCAGCCCATTTTGATGTTCGATGAGCCGAGTCGGCGTCTCTCACAAAAGTAACTAGAAGCTAGCGACGCTTATCAGAATTGACCTCATTGGCGGTGTCGTTTTCGAGTGCCTTGCGGCGGGCACTGTAGGCGATGAGGCCGGCGCCTGTCGCGGCGAGTGCTGCAGCGGCTGCCGTAAGGGGGGCATTGACATCGCCCGTGCCTGCAAGCGCGCCCGCTTTTCCGGAGCGCTTGTTATTGCCGTGGTCCTTGCCACTGCCGGAGCTGCTTCCGCCGGAGCCGCCGCCCTTGTCAGTACCGCCGCCACTCGAGCCACCATCGCCGTCTGCTGTCATCGGGGCGTCGTGAAGTCCTGTTGTATCCGCGCTGTCGCATACGCCGACCTGAACTTCCGAGCGTTCGCATGCCGCGTCGGGTACATGAAGCTCGTGCAGTACGGCGCCCAGCGTCGAGTTTGCGCCCGGTCGAATTTCCTCGAACGTTACGGGATCGAGCGCCACCAGATTACGTGCCTTCGCATACAGCGTTACGCGTTTGCCCACTTCGTCGCCCCAGCTCTCCGGGATGGCGAAGCTCATGCGGAACTGTGCCGTGCAACCCGGTGCCAGCACGGCGTTGCCGTTGTCGGCTACCAGCGGGTGCGTCGCAAAATGTTCGCCCAGCGTCTCGAGTGCGTACTTCACGTGTGCCATGTCGTTGGCCGAAGCGTCCTCGGCAAGCTCTGGATCGTAGATCGAAGCCATGCGCGCGTTCGCTCCGAATCCGATGGGTGCGCTGGAGAACGGCTGGCTGGAGCCCTCTCGGTACAGATCGATCGTGCCGGCGGTCAGCAAGGTGTTGCCGTCGTTTCGAACCGTGACCATGAAGGATTCGCCTGCTGCTCCGGGCACCACCGCGCCCGAGGTAGCGACCGCGCCCGTCGGAGTGGCACATGCCACCAAAGGCACTTCGATGTCGTGCAGCTCTGCCTCGCTCTGCTCGGCACTCACAATGTGCGTGGCGAGCGCGGAGAGCATGCCTCCCGACGTCAAAAATGTCGTTATCTGATCGACGGGATGGTCCAGTTCGCACATCACGAACGGCTCCGTGAACAGATCGCGCGCCAAGGTGCTGGCGAAGATGCGGAAGTGCTTGCCCATCACTGCTACCGGGTTGCCTTCTTCGTCGTAGGTTTGTCCCACCTTGCCATCGATGTTCTCTACATAGAGCACGCATCTGCCGTTGTTGCTCACGCTAAACGATGCCGGGCCACAGCCTGCGGCACCCACGGGCTGCGTTGCAAATGCCGATGCGCCTCGCGTCCAAGTAATATGCTGCAGTTGCTCATTGGCGGTTGCTAAAAAGCCCGAGTGTTGTGGCCACGGCACCGCACGGGGCACCGTGGCGTCTGGTGACATAACGCCCCAGCCCGCAATGGACTGGCCGATCACGGCGTACGATGCACAGCCGCAGCCGTCTGCGGTCTCGTACGCAACGGGCACCACCATTTTGCCGTTGATAGTTTCGGGCTCGCCCAGCTCGATACTCGACGGTGCTTGCGGAAAGCGGAGAACTTGGCGGAACGTCAGGCTGTCGCCCGAAACGTCCGACCACAGGGTAAAGCACTCCAGCGCAACCTCGGCCTCGCTGCCGAGCGCCTTCTCTGCGGTGGTTCCGCGGCGGTGGAGGTAGGCACCCGACAGGCGCCCGTCGACCAGCGTCTTGCCCACCGTGATACGCGGGCACTGCAGGCAATGGTAGCCATCCTCTTGCAGGCGGCCGCGCGAGATGCTGCGCCATGACGTATGCGACACCACGCGGGTCTCGTCATTACTTATGCGCAGGCGCACGACGGACAGTATGCCGGCTGTGCTTGCCGTATCGAAAAGGGTGTTGTCGCCGTCGGGGCGCTCACCGGAGACCAGCAACACGTAGGCGTCCTGGTTTCCCCTCCCGTCCGTATATTCCACCACGTCGAAGTCGTAATCGTATATGCCGTCGCGCTCCACGTCGCCCTCGCCAAACCCAAGGGGAAAGTCCACGGGCGTGGGAGCGGACCACGTGCCGTTCGTCTTTGTATGCACCACCAGGCGCGAACGACCATTCTCGCCGTAGCGCACCGAGGCGATACGGAATAGGCACTCCACGCCGGCGATTATCGTTAGCCTCATGTGGGCTTCGCTGAGCATGCCGGAAAACAGCACGTTGTCGCTCGAGGGTTTTATGCCGCCACGCTCGTCCTCCGATACACCAGCAGAATTGGCGTTGGGGTCCGCAACGGCGTTCGTTGCCTGACCGATGTAGGTGTACTCATACATCGGCGCGGCATTTTCGTCGTTTTCTATCAGTGCATGGACGAAATGCTCGATCTGTCCCGTGTCGTCGCTTTCTGCATCCGCCTCGAGCTCAATGCGCGTGACCGCTTGATTCCAATCGCGTACGACAGACGCGACGTTTACGGCAGTGGCCTTAACCTCGGCGCGTGCGAGCAGCTCGGCGTTGGTGACAATGGTGGCCGATGCGATAAATTGCGGCACGCCGCCCGCCTCGGCGTTGCCGGCTGAGCCGAAGCAGGCATCCAGCGTATAAGGCGTATCCCCACCCAATGCAAGCTCAGAGCGCTGGAGCACATACTGGTCGCCATTGTTCACCGACATATTCCACGAATCGAGGAGTGTGGGCCACGATCCCGACCAAGCTTTGGTGGTCCACTTGAACATGACGAACTGGAGTATCACATCGACATCGACGTCTGCACCTACGCGCAGTCGCGGAAGCTGGTGTCCATCCGCCTTCTCATACCCAATGAACAACGTGAGGGATGCGGCGCCGCGCACGGCAGACGAGGCGACGCCTGCAACGCCGGCTCCAAAGGTGACGGCAAGCCCGATCTGGATGGTGAACGAGCCCGACGTGTTGGAATAGTCGAGCGAAATGTTTTTAAAAAACGCCGCGCCGCTGCCGTGCGTGTGGGCACCCACAGCGAGCGCCAGTTTTGCCAGCACCCAGGGGTTGACGTTTAGGAAAAATGGCACCGGTCCTAGGGTAAACTGCTCGGTCCAATTGAGGTCGGTTCTTACCTGGAAGAGGGCCTTAATATTGCCGTATGCGGGGTCGTTGTTGTTGCCCCAGGTTTTGCCCACCCAATCGTAGGCGAGCGAGCCGTACAGCTGTGTGGCGATATCCATCGTGAACAGCAGCGTGCAATGGTGGCGAAGGAGCTTGGTGTTTCTTGGATCGGTGCCCGAACCGGCACTCATGCTCTTGTACTGATTCCACTTCCCTTCCATTTCGTCGAGGTAGCGGTTTGCCTGCTTGGCGCCCGACTCACGCGGTGACTTCTTCCAGTACTCCGGATCCGGATTGCCCGAATCGTTCATATAGCTGGCTGGTTTGTATCCTCCGCCAAACAGTACGTACCCGGCAAACGAGAAATCGAACAGAATGGGGAACGAGGGCATCCAGCAGGTGAACTTGTTGCCGCCGATGCCGGGAAACGCCGCTGGGAAATCAAACGGAGTGATCTCTTGGTCCATAGTGGTGGGAATGATGGTGGTCGAGCCCGATTCCGACTTTGCGGCCGGCGCGGTGACAACGGCCATAGGGGATGAGAGCGTGTAGGTTTTGCCCTGATAGTCGAGGACAAAGCGCAGCTTGCACCCTTCTTCCAGAAGGCCCGATGCCGCATTGAGGAACTTGTCTTCGAGTGTGAACGTTGCCAGATTATCCGAACCCGATGCGCTGGCCTTGACTTGGCCAATCTGCGTGGCGGTTTCGGGTGAGCTGCCCGCGGCAGGCGTCACTTTGTTGATGTGCAGCGTTGCCTGTCCGCCCTGCGGCAGATGAGCCTGTACAGTGAAGGCGTGCGTGTCGGGCTGCTCGTTTGCCGCGTCGTCCGCTGGCATTGCCATAAACGTGGCGTCGGCGTACTGGATGTCCCATTCGTCGAACGTGAGCTGTCGAAAGTACGGCTCGCCGTCGGAAAGCGGACGCGTGGGCGCGGTTATAGCGGTGCCGCCTTGGACGCGCGCGAGGGGAATCTCGACATCGCGGTAGCCCGCCATGCTAATGGAGATGCCGCCGTTGAAGTCGTACGCGTCGAGAAGCGTCGCCTCGTCCACGTAGCCTTCCGAAAGCGGCGCGACCTTAAAGATGGCCGTGCCTTCGTCGTCGGTAGTGGCGGAGAGCTGCTTGCCTGCGGCGTAGCGCGACGTGAGCGTGACCTGGGCACCCGTGATGGGCATATTCTTGTTGGCGACGTCGACCACGACCACACCGAACATGGTGCGCGAGAGAACGAGCACCCTGAAGGGATCTTTTTCGTCGGCATGGGCTTCGGTGGGCGCGAACGGCAATATGAAGGCGTTTGCGCTTCCCGGCACGCGCGGCAACATAATGCTCGCTAACGAGGACGCTCCGGCGACAAGTAACGAACGGCGATCAAGCATCTTGGGCTCCCATCCCGCAAGTATCGGTGGAAATAATCCAATTTTGCGAGAAGGCGCCCCGTGGCGGTAGTGCCGTTCAAGGGTCAAAATGTCCAAATTGATCGAGCGAAGCGCTGGGTTCCGGAACGCGTTCGATGCGCTTGGTAGCCCGGTCGCTAACGCAACATATGCGCGACCAGCTCGGCGCGTGTGCCGATGCCAAGCTTTGCGTATACGCCGGATAGGCGGTTTTTGACGGTGCCCGGCGATACTCCCATATGGCGTGCGATTTCGGCGTTGGTCCACCCACGACAGGCGAGCATGGCCATGGTGAATTCCGTGGTCGTTAGATCGTCGGCCACGTCCTCGCCCGAATCGGGGTTGTGGATGCGCCGCCAGCCGTAGCTGAAGCGGTACGTGATCTCGATGATGCGCGCGAAGTCGTCAGGGTATTGCGTTTTTAGGCACGCCTCGATAAGCCCCTGTAAAAGGCCGTGATGCTCGCCAATGAGCTCAATAAGGCCGTCGGGACGCGCAATGTTCCAAGCAACTCCGAAGTGCGTTTTTGCGGCGTCGATGTCCTTGAGGCTCATGCATGCCATGGAGGCTGCCAGGTGAAGGAACAGTTCCGAGATCGGATAGCTTCCCTGTTTCATGATCAGGGCGTTTTCCGCCATGCCCAGACTGCGGCCATATTCGCCGCGCAGATACAGGGCATGCGCGATCACGTAGCTGGCGAACAGGCGTAGGCCTTCGGGCAGATGCGCCGCAAGCGGATAAAACTCTTCGGCGGAATACGGGGAAGGCAAGTGCAGCAGGACGCTCGCGGCCGAGGCGAACAGGATATGCGTGGCGTGGACGGCGGGCGATTCCTCGTCAGCCGGCGTATCGAGGATGCCAGCAAGGCACCGGCGGGCGTCAGCGATACGGTTGAGCGACAGACTGGCGTATCCGCAGATAAAGCATGCGGAATAGCGCAGTGCGGGGTCGGCGGCGTCAAGATAGGGGCGCGCCGTCTTGGCTGCGAGGGCGGCCTGCCCGCGAAAGTACAGCGCTTCTGCCGTGGCGATGGTGCGTGAATCGGGGTCGGAAATGCCTGTAATCGCAGCGTCAATCAGCCCCGGCACAAAGGCAGTGCACATCAACGGCATGGGAACGCATGGGTAGCCATCGCAGTCCATCTTCCATCTCCCAACAGCTGGCAACAATAGCAGCAATTGTACTCCTGTTGCTCGGGACCCCTTTTGTTTTACTGTTCGGGTAACGCTGCGGATCGTTTTGGAAGGCTTACGAGCATAGTGATCCCGTTCTCGGAACTTGTTTCGACCTCTACCGTGCCACCGTGAAGCGCTGCAATCTCCCAAACGAGCGCTAGTCCGAGTCCTGCGCCGCCGTATGCCCTGCTGCGGGATTTGTCTAGGCGAAAGAACGGTTGGAAGATGCTCTCACGGTACTGCTTGGGTATTCCCGGGCCCCCATCTTTGACTCGCAGGAACACGTGGCTGTCGTTGTCGCGGATGGAGACGTTGACAGTCGAGCCGGGGTGGCTGTAACGGATGGCGTTTTCGGCCAAGTTAAACACCAGCCGATAGAGGAGCGCATCGTTCCCGATTACTAAAGCGTCTCCAGCACAATTGAGGGATATGCCCTTATTCTCGGCAAGTGGCGCAAGGTCGGTGAGGACCTCTTCGGACAAGGGACCAAGCTCCACATCGTCCTCGCAAGGAACGCTGCGGAGCTCACTCATCTCGAGCAATACCTTGGTCATTCGAGACATGCGCTCGGTTTGTTCTTGTAGCAGGCCGAGCAGCTCGGCTGTTTCGGGTTGCAGACCGGAGCGCTCGGAGATGAATAGTTCAATCTGTGCTTGCATAAGGGCGAGCGGGGTGCGCAGCTCGTGTGCGGCGTTGCCGGTAAACTGACGCTGTGCAGAGAACCCTTCGCCAAGACGGGCGATCATGTCGTTGAAAGAGGCGCTGCATCGTTGTGGCTCGGTGGGCACATCTTCACTGAGTCTGATTTCGCTTAGGTTGTCAGGCTGCACGCGCTCTACCTGGGCGGCAAAATCCCGTAGCGGCTTGAGCGCGTGGCCGCTCACAAAGTATGCCAGTACGCCGCCAAGTAGCGTGACTACAGCCGTGATGTACCAGGCTGTCGCGCCAAAAGATTCCTGTGCGTCGTTTACGACGATCGTGACCTCGTCATCGAGGGCTGCTTTTGTTGGGTCAAACGCCTGGGGCGAATCCGCGCCGGCAGCGTTAAAGGCCGAGATGTCGCTGCCGATGGCATCCATGTAGCGCATGCCCGTATAGCCGACCAGGCAGTTTGTCAGCACGCACGCCGCACACGTCAGCAGTGCCGTCATAATCGTTATGCGCCATTGCAGAGAAAGCCCTTTCATTCGCTATCCTCCATAACGTAGCCCTCTCCAATCCGATTGCGAATTGGGTCGTATCCCAAAGCGCTGCGCAACTTTTTTCGGAGTGACGAGATATGAACGCGGGTTGCGTTGCTAAAGCTGTTCACGCTGCTATCCCAAACGTGCTCTATAAGCTCCTCTTGGCTTACCGGTCGCCCCTGATGAAGCATCAGGTATTCCAAGATTCCCGTTTCCTTGCGTGTAAGAGATAAAGCCTCGCTGTCCACGGAAGCGATGCGCGCCTTGGTGTCAAAGCGGAGCTTTCCGCAGGTTAAAACTATGTCGCTTTGTGTAAAGCGTCTGAGGGTAAGGCTGCGAATTCTTGCCGCAAGCTCGTCCAGATGAAACGGCTTGGTGAGGTAATCGTTGGCGCCGGCATCGAGTCCGTCGACCTTATCGGATACTTCGCCACGCGCGGACAGAATCAGCACCTTGGTCTCGCAGTCGGTTTTCCTAAGTTCCCTGAGCACGGTCATGCCATCGATACGGGGAAGGTTGAGGTCGAGTACCACGAGGTCGAAGGCCTCAACGTCCAGTAGGTCGAGCGCCTCCTGTCCGTCGTGACAGCAGTCGACGCTGTACGCCAAGTTTCGCAAGCTGCGCGCGATTGCATCGCACAGTGCTCGCTCGTCTTCGACGATCAAAATACGCATAGCAGTCTCCTTGCACATTCCAAATCGCGCTTAACACGGATTTTATAGTCGATATGGTCCAATGGTCGCGTAACGAAAGGAGTGGTCAGGTTGTTCAAAGCGGTAAAACCCGTGGTACAGGTCGCTTTGTTGATCGCCGGAATTGCCATGGTGTGCTTTGGCGTTATGCGTGGCGAGGCGGATGCCGTGCTGGCCAAAGCGATTAGGCTGTGCTTGGAGTGTATCGGAATTGGATAAAAGAGAAAACACTGCGTCGCATGTTTTGGCTCGATTTCGCGGATTCATTCAGGCGGCGGCGACGCTCGTCACCAACATTCACCTGCCAAACTTTGTCAAAGGCGGCATCTATCAGGGCGCGGGAAAAACAGTCTGCGTACCTGGACTTAATTGCTATTCGTGCCCCGCGGCATCGGGTGCGTGCCCCATCGGGTCGTTCCAGTCGGTGGTAGGTTCATCCAAGTTCAACTTTTCTTACTATGTTACCGGTACGCTCATTTTGCTCGGCGTGCTGCTGGGACGCTTTGTATGCGGCTTTCTGTGCCCGTTTGGCTGGCTGCAGGAGCTGCTTCATAAGATTCCCGGCAAAAAGCTTTCCACGAAAAAGCTTAAGCCGCTCACGTACATCAAATACGTTGTGCTGCTGTTTGCCGTGGTGCTGCTGCCCGTCTTGGTGGTTAACGACGTGGGCATGGGCGACCCATTCTTTTGTAAGTACATCTGTCCGCAGGGCGTGCTCGAGGGTGCCATTCCGCTGGCCATTGCCAACGCCGGCATTCGATCTGCGTTGGGACATCTCTTTACTTGGAAACTTGCCGTTCTCATTGCCGTGGTAGTGCTGAGCGTTTTGTTCTACCGCCCCTTCTGCAAATGGATTTGCCCGCTCGGTGCATTCTATGCGCTCATGAATAGGGTGTCCTTGTTGGGGATTCAGGTTGACGCGTGCAAATGCGTCTCGTGCGGCAAGTGTTCAAGGGTTTGTCAGATGGACGTTGATGTGGTCCGCGCGCCCAATCATGCCGAATGTATCCGGTGCGGAAAGTGCATCGGGGCCTGTCCTGTCGATGCCATCAGCTATCGCTATGGCCTGGATGTGTCGGCGGAAAAGCTCCCCTTGACCGCCGATAAAAAGTAAACAAGCTTCGACAAAACGGAGGAATGACCATGAAGCTTTCTAAGATTGCGGCCCTGTTTATGGTGCCAGTATTGGCCTTGTGTCTTGTGGCGTGTTCGGCGCCCAGTGGCAATGCGAGCGAATCTGCGAGCTCCGATCCTAAGATCGCAGAACTCACTGCGCAGAAGCCGACCAATGTCGATGAGGCCGCCGAGCTGTATGCGAAGCTCATGAAAAAGGAGAACGATATCCTTTCGAGTGATAACGCACTGTGGGAAAAGGTATTCAATGCGGCAAATAAAGACTCGGTAATGATTGAGGACGGCAGCAATTACGGCGATTTCCTGCTCAAGACCATCGACGGCGCCAAGGATGAGTTCGCGGCGGATGAGCTTAAGACGCTCAAGGCCGGTGCGCAGCAGATCAAGGAGATCGAGGACAAGCTCGAGAGCTTGGAGAAGGAGTTCCCCGGCTGTGGGAGCACGCCGAGCGAAGGCGAGAGCGTCGACGCTTCGGCCGCTGGCATGACGGCTGGTGCCAATGCTTCGAGCGAGGCGACGAAGTTCCCCAGCTTTACGGGCAAGGACCTGGATGGCAACGACGTGAGTAGCGACGAACTGTTCTCTAAGAACAAGGTCACCGTCATGAACTTCTGGTTCACCACTTGCAAGCCATGCGTGGGCGAGCTGGGCGACCTTGAGGACCTGAATAAGGAACTCGCCAAGAAGGGCGGCCAGGTCGTGGGCGTCAATTCCTTTACGCTCGATGGCAACAAGGGCGAGATTGCAGATGCCAAGGACGTGCTGAGCAAGAAGGGCGTGACGTATAAGAACATCTGGTTCAAGTCGGATAGCGAGGCCGGCAAGTTTACGTCAAATCTGTTCTCGTTCCCGACAACGTATGTCATCGATCAGAATGGCAACATCGTAGGGGATCCAATCGTGGGAGCCATCAGCTCCGCCGAGCAGCGCGCAGCGCTCGACAAGCTTATTGACCAGGCGATTGCGAATAGCGAGCAGTAGAAAACGCGTAAAGCATGGCGAAGACCGTGTTCCGCTGTGCGAAGTAGTCCGCTACCTTTCAAGACAAGCTCCACCATGTAGGGGTCCCGCTCGGGACCTCTTCTTTTGGGCGCCGTCCCGTTCGTTTTTTGATGCGGTTCCCTACATTCCTCACTGGCGCCGGCAAGAAATGGGGATAGAGTAGGACAAACGCGTCGAATACGAACGGCGGGGGAGAGTGGGCGAGTGCGCCCGCGTGGGAGAGGTTGCCGTCCATGTTGGAGCTCAAAGGTATTTGCAAAAGATACGTTACGCAGTCGTTTACGCAGGTGGCGCTCGACAACGTAAGCCTGTCTTTTCGGGATAACGAGTTCGTGGCCATTCTGGGTCCCTCGGGTTCGGGTAAAACTACGATGCTCAACGTTATCGGTGGGCTCGATCATTTCGATTCCGGCGACCTGCTGATTGACGGCATCTCGACCAAGGACTTTCGCGATCGCGATTGGGATGCCTATCGCAACAACCGCATCGGCTTTGTGTTCCAGAGCTATAACCTCATTCCACATCAGACCATTTTGGAAAACGTGGAGCTGGCGCTCACGCTCACGGGCGTGGGGCATGCCGAGCGCCGCCAGCGTGCGCGCGAGGCGTTGGAGAAAGTTGGCCTGGGCGAGCACGTTAACAAGCGCCCGAGCCAGCTATCGGGCGGACAGATGCAGCGCGTGGCCATCGCCCGCGCCCTGATTAATGATCCCGAGATTGTGCTTGCCGACGAGCCGACTGGCGCTTTGGATTCAACGACATCCGTACAGGTTATGGATTTGCTCAAGGACGTGGCGCGCGACCGTCTGGTCATCATGGTCACGCACAATCCCGACCTGGCGTACCAGTACGCCACGCGCATCGTCAACCTGGCGGACGGCAAGATCACCGACGATTCCGACCCCTTTGATGTTGCCAAGGCCGCGCGTCGCGAGGCTAAGCCTACACGCAAAACCTCGATGAGCTTTGTGACGGCGCTGGGGCTTTCTGCCCGAAACCTCATGACCAAAAAGGGCCGTACGGCCATGACTGCCTTTGCGGGCTCGATTGGCATTATCGGTATCGCGGCGATTCTGGCGCTGTCCAACGGCGTGAACGGCTACATCAAAAAGGTCGAGGAGGATACGCTCTCGAGTTACCCGCTTACGATCTCCAAGCAGGACTACGACCTGTCGTCCATGATGGGCGGACAGGGGGCTGCGGATGACGATACGTCCAAGAACGAGGGCTCGTCCGACGGCAGCACCGACGGAAAGGCTCGGGGAACCGATAAGATTCCCGTGGTCACGGCCGTAAAGGATATGTTTGCGAGCGTTAGGTCCAACGACATGACGAGCTTTAAGACATGGCTCGATGCCGGTGGCGATGGCATCGATAAAGAGGTCAACGCCATTCAGTACGGCTACGGTATATCGCCGGTTGTCTATCGTGCCGGGAAAGGCGATGAGAAGCCCGTTCGGCTTGTTCCCAACGCTATGACCGAGGCAATGAGCGGTGGTGCGAGCTCGGCGGCAACGGTGAGCATGGATTCCATGGGAACCTCGGTCTTTAACGAGATGATTGACGACCAGAGCTTGCTCGACAGCCAGTACGATGTCGTCGCCGGTCATTGGCCCACGTCTGCCAACGAAGCCGTGATGGTGCTTTCGAGCCGCGGCACGGTGGGCGACTACACGCTCTACAGCATCGGTACGCTGGATATCGATGAGCTCAACGACCTGGTTAACAGTGCTATGACGGCTGACGGTGGGGCCGAAACGCCCGAGACCGGCACCGACTTTACCTACGATGATGCGTTGTCCACGACGTTTAAGGTGTTGTCGCCGGCCGATGCCTATCGCAAAAACGAAGAGACCGGCATGTGGACTGACATGTCTGGCGACGCCGACTTTATGACGTCCAAGGTTGCTGACGGTATCGACGTGCGCATTGTGGGCGTGGTGCGACCCAACGAGACGGCTAACGCGAGTGCATTGTCCCCGGGCATTGCCTACACGCATGCGCTGACTCGCCAGCTTATGGAGCGCGCCGCCGATTCGCAGATTGTGCAAGAGCAACTTGCTCATCCCGAGACGGATGCCTTTACCGGCAAGTCTTTCGATGAGCTGCAGGGCGAAGCCAAGCAAGGCGTGGATCTGAGCAGCATGTTCAGTGTGGACGAGGCGGCGCTGAAGAGCGCGTTCTCGTTCGATTCGTCTGCGCTCTCGGGTGCGGCCGGCGGCATGGACCTTTCTGGTCTCGACTTGTCCGGGCTGGATATTGACCTTTCGGGTGTTGGGCGAGACATCGATTTCAGCGACATCATGGCCAAGGCGCCGGTCCCGGATTTCTCGGGCATCTTTGACGGTCTGGAACTCACACCCGAGCAAATGCAGCAGGTGGGAGCACTTGCCAACCAGCTGTTTGAGGGCTTTATGCGCTCTGATCAGTTTAAGGCGCTGTCACCCGAAGATCTTAAGGATGCGTCAAAGCTTGCTGCCGCATTCTCGGCGTACCTTGAGAATGATGTCGCAGCCCAGCAATACCTGGCTCAGCTCAGGGCGCTCGGCGGCGATGCCCTGGCCGAGCGTCTGCAGCAGGTGATGGGCGACTATGTGCAAAAGCGGCTGGCTCCGTATTTGCAGCAGTCTATGGATCAGGTGATGAAGGCGGTCAGCGAGCAGATTGCGACGACGGTATCAACCCAGCTCAAGGCGGGTGCGGCAGGGCTCATGGACCAAATGGCGACGCAGATGTCTTCGAGTTTTGCCAACCTGGCGAGCGCCATGCGCGTGGATGCGGGTGCCTTTGCTCGTGCCATCCACTTCAACATGGACGCCGAGGACCTGAGCTCGCTCATGATGAGCTATGCCAAGGCGTCGAAGCTCACCTACGACAACAATCTGACCACGTTGGGCTATGCGGACGAGGCGGACCCCATTTCGGTCAAGATTTTCCCGCGCGACTTTGAGGCCAAGGAGCGCGTGCTCGATTACATCGATGCGTACAACAAGCAGGTCAAAGCCGCTGGTCACGATGAGCAGGCAATCTCGTATACCGACTACATGGGCATCATCATGGGCTCGGTGACCGACATCGTGAACACCATCAGCTTGGTGCTCATCTCATTCGTGAGTATCAGTTTGGTGGTGAGCTCCATCATGATCGGCATCATCACCTACATCAGCGTGCTGGAGCGCAAAAAGGAGATTGGCATCCTGCGCGCGATCGGCGCGTCAAAGCGCAACGTGGCAAACGTATTTAATGCCGAGACCTTTATCGAAGGCCTCATTGCCGGCGTCTTTGCCATTGTCGTCGTGGTGGCCGTGAGCTTTCCGGTTAATGCCTGGGCGCTTGCGGCCAAGCAGGTGCCCAACCTGATGAGCCTGCCCGTTCAAGACGCGCTGATGCTCATTGTAATTTCGGTGCTGCTGACGGTCGTTGCCGGCCTGCTGCCGGCTCGCAGCGCATCCAAGAAAGACCCTGTGGAAGCCCTACGCTCCGAATAATGTGACAAAGGGGCAGTCCCTTTGTCACATTGGATGAAAAGGCGCGGGAAGGGGGTGGCCCCTTCCCGCGCCTTCTAGTTTGTTTTGCCCATCAGCGTAATACGGACGCTTGGATGGGTGTACTCGTCAAACTCGTCCTCGGGATCCGTATCAAACGAGTAATATGTTTTGATGAGGTCGTCACTCGTCCTGATAGAGATTCTCTCGTAGAGTGAGCCGTTCAAAAATGCCTGCCTAAACTCTTCGGGGAGTTTCTGCGGTGCCAAGAGCTCGGGGCTCACCGTCTTGACGTCTACGGTTTGGACGGCAGAGAACAGCTCGTCAAGGTCGCGCTCGATGCGGGCGAGGTTGTCCTCAAGGCTCGCGCTGGGGTCGACCTCTGCCGCGTAGCTCACTTCCTTGAGTGTCCCCTTGTTGTCAAAGTCCAGATAGGTATAGGCCTTCTGGGTACCTGAGTCGCCTTCGTGCAGATAGCCGCGGACGTGATAGCCGTAATCTTGATATCGCTCGTAGGGGTCATCGGCGGACACGTACTCGCATGCGGGCTCTAATGCCTTGCGGGCGATGGCGATCTGCTCGGCCGCGGCCGCGGCGTTCTGTTGCATCTTGATGTTTCCCTGCGCCAGCTGCGGGATATAGGCACCGCACACGATTGCGAGGGGCAGTGCCACAAGCGCGACGATCCACTTTTTTGCACGGGGGATAGGCACGCCACAGGCCTCTGCCATGGCCTTTGCGTTGGCAAAGCTTTCGGCAAGCACGTCTGCCGCGGTGGCGACGGCGCCTACGGCAGCGGCGACTTCTGCCGCACCGCCCAGGTTGCGTGCGGTCTCATTGTCGCTGTTCTTGAGCAGACGCGCGGCGGCCTGCGTGCCAACAACGCCTGCAATTTGTGCCGAGCGGTCTTTTTCGCTCTGCTCGACGGCGAGCCGGTGCTGCATTTCCCTCCACTGCTTGCCGCGCATGCCAAAGCGCGGCGCGAGCGCGCAATAGCAGAAGATGATGAGCTCGACGGCGGTGAGCGCCAAGGCGGTCATCATGCCCGTCTCCTGGAAGCTTTCATGATGGAAGACGATATCGTCAATCATTTCGAAGGGAATGATCAAAAAAGGCAGCACAAACGCCATGGCAAGCGCCGCGCCGGCAACCTTGGGACAGATGCAGTATCGCTGGATGCGCTTGCGTTCTTGTTCGGAAAGTGTAGCCATAGCTGCTCCTTGGTGTCGTGGCGGTCGTTGCGGCGCATGGGGTGCGGGGCGCATCAGTTTGAGCTAGCGCTGGATAAGAACATAGAGCAAGATGCTCATCGCGATGAGCAAGAAGCCCGCGATGTTAAACATCAGTGTGGCAAAGTTGCCCACGATGGGGCGTTCGACATAGCTTTTGTCTGGGTTGCTGGGGTTGTAGTACACGGTCATTTGGCTACCGAGGGGCCAAAGCTGCTCCGCGAGGGTGCCTAGGCGGGCGATGGGGCCTGTCTGCACGTGCAGCCAGCCCTTGGCGTCTTCGTAGGCGGTGGCTTGCGTGCGGATGGGGAGTCCCGACAAGCTTTTGGTCTTTATGCCACGGAATTGTTTTTTCGCGCGGTATTGCGTGCCGTCGACGGTGTATTCCAAAACGGGATACATCCTGCCTTCGCCCATAAAGCGATGGTCGATGACCGTTCCCATGGTCACGGCGGTACAGGCCTTGGCGTTCTTGCGAGCGACGGCTTTCATGAGCGCGCTCACTCCGATAAGCAGGATGCCGATGCCCCCAACCAAGATGAGCACGAGCAGGGATATCTGCGAGGTGGTCACGGCGTTCTCCTTTGGCGCGATACCGTCATATGTGACCCAGTATAGAGAATCCCGCCATCGATGAGCTATTGCGGGGGGGGGTCAATTCTGAATGTGACAAATGGACTGTTCCTTTGTCACATCGGGGACTGCGGAATCGAGGTCTAATACTTTTCCCGAGAAGTGAACGAGTGAAAACGGACTCCCGAAGCATCGACACTTTTGGCGTGCAATTTCCTGCGGTTTTGCCAGTCAAATCCTGCGGTTTTGACGCCTAAAAATGTCAATGCTTCGGGGGTCCAAATACAGCCGTTCACTTCTCGGGAAAAGTATTAGACCTCGAAATATGGGCGGCGTTCGCGAACGGCAACTAGCTTGCGTCCGGTAGCCGGCACTTGGGGCAAAGGGACTGCCCTTTTGCCCCTTCACCATTGCATCGTATCTGGTGTGGAAAAAATATCGCCTGCGTTCTCGCGCCTGCGAAGAGTTCCTGAACCGCTTGAATGGGATGTGACAAAGGGACAGTCCCTTTCTCACATTGATTTGAGAGTGGATGTTGATGAATTTATCGCTGGCCCCCATGGAGGGGATTACCGGGCATGTGTTCCGTCGCGTGCATGCGGAGTGCTTTGGCGCGCTCGATTGTTATTACACGCCGTTTTTGCCGCCGCCGCGGGTGGGCAACCGCTTTGGTGGCAAGGCGTTTAAAGAGGTCGATCCTGCCAATAACCAGGGGCTTAACGTAGTACCTCAGCTGATGTCCAAGAACGCGGACGAGTTTGTGTGGGCGGCACAGGTGCTCGCCGACATGGGTTATCGCGAGGTCAATCTCAACTTGGGTTGTCCTTCGGGAACGGTTGTCGCCAAGGGCAAGGGTTCGGGTTTCTTGCGCAATCTCGACGAGCTCGAGGTGTTCTTGAACGATGTGTGCGGGCGGTCGCCGTTGCCGGTGTCGGTCAAGACCAGGCTGGGGCTGGAGAGTGACGACGAATACGAGCGCGTGCTCGATCTGTATTGCCGCATGCCGTTGGCAGAACTAATCGTGCATCCGCGCGTACAAAAGGACCGCTATACGGGCTCGCCGCGCAAAGAGTTTTATGGCGAGACGCTGGAGCGGGCGCCGTTTCCCGTGGCCTATAACGGTGACATTTTTGATCTTGAGGGCATGGACGCGCTGGTGGAGGCCTATCCCGGAACGCGCCACATAATGTTGGGGCGCGGCCTCCTCGCGAACCCCGCGCTGGCTCGCATGGTCAAGGGCGGCCCTGCTGCAACGGCTGCTGAGCTGCAGCGTTTCCACGACACGATGTTTGCGGCATATGCGGAAGAGATTGGCGGCAATGCGGTCTTTCGCATGAAGGAGTGGTGGTTCTACGCCAAGTGCGCCTTCGCCGATCCTGTTACCGTTCACAAGATCGTACGCAAGACCAAAAAGGTCGACGAATATCGCGCCGCCGTCGAGCGCGTCTTTCGCGAGCAGCCACTTGCACCCATAGCCCGCTTCCACGGCTAGCTAGTCATTGGGGACGTTCTTTAACGACTACTCATTTAAGTGCGTCCCCAACGACTATGTTGCAAAAGCTGTACGTCAGCACCCAAAGATGTCGAAAAAAGTCGACTTTGGATGCTGACATACACGTTTGGGTTCGGCGGGGGACTAGGCAATCCTTGCGTCAAGGGTAATGAGCTCCCTGAGCCGCTCTGCGCGTGTCTGCCCATGACGCTTTGCCTTTGCGTCAAATGCTTCAAGAACCGATTCACCCACACGTGCCGATAAAACAACGCTTGGTTCATCGGAAATCGGCGGCCTTCCCAACTTGACGGTGTGGCCCTTTGGCCACTCATCTTTTTCGTATGCCGCTGCGGCTTTTTCTAGCTCACCGGGAGCAAACCCCATCATCTTTTCGAGCTGCTTGGCGTCCATAGTGCCTCCTATCGATCGATTCCG
This sequence comes from uncultured Collinsella sp., assembly GCA_959020715.1. GTDB lineage: Bacteria > Actinomycetota > Coriobacteriia > Coriobacteriales > Coriobacteriaceae > Collinsella. The sequence goes on from CAUESV010000014.1 coordinate 34,048, forward strand.
ATTTCCCTGAGCACCTTGCGCGTAGGAGGGACAAGGGCGTGGTAAATGATGTAGCCATCCCGATCGGGGCAACATCGAGCGATGAGCTCCATGAGGCGGCTTCTCTTTTTGTATACAATTTTGTAGACAAAAATACAAGTAACTAGTCATTTAAGAACGTCCCCAATGACTACCTGTGGTAGGCCCATGCAAAAAGCTGTACGTCAGCATCCAAAGATGTCGAAAAATGTCGACTTTGGATGCTGACGTACATGTTTGTGCCGTATGGGTTTGTGCGTTGGGGCCGGCCGACCGCAATAGAACGCTAGAGCAGGTTCTTCTGTATCCACGCGATGATGTCGTTCGATTCGTAGAGTGGCGCGCCGTCAATGAACAGGCAGGGAACCTGGCGTTTTCCGCCGACGGCGATGAGTGTCCGCTCGGCATCGGAATCGGTCGAGATATTACGCTCGGGGATGGTCACGCCGTTATCGGCCAGGAAGCGCTTGACCTTTATGCAATACGGGCAGCCGGTCATAACGTAGAGCGCGAGCTCGTGATCAGTAGCCATAGGTCTCCAATCGGTTGAGGTTTCGATTGAAATACCCAAAGCCGCCGCGGTCTATGCACGCGTCAACGACGACTCGATTGCCTGTACCAGAAACGCCGTGGCTCCGGTGCCGCAGGGCTTGTCGTAGTAGTCAACAAAGCGCTGGTCGGCAAGATAACCATTGGCGAGGCCCAGGTATGCTTCGTCCTGGGGCTCGTGTCCCCAGTTAAGGCCAATCCATCGGCGGTGCATTGCGACAAGCTTGCGGGCTTCGCTACTCTTTGGATCGCCGTCGCCCATGGCAATCGAGAGCTGGCCCAGAATAGCGCGTTCAAGTTCCTTCATGTCGTTCCATGTCTCGGGATCCATGTCCAGCAACGCCTCGCTTGCCGCATCGATTGCCTCATCGCCATAGCGCGCCCGGGCTTCGGCGCCGTAGCGCTCTTCGTTTTCCTGCACGGTGCGCCAGCGCTCCAGTTGCGGCAGCACGGCGCCCATGAGCGAGACGGCCTCGTCGAGTGACATACCGGTGTTTTGCGCCAGACGCGGGGCGCAATCCTCGATCATCGCCTCCATCGTAGTCTCGTAGGTGTACTTGCCGCGGTCGTAGCACCACTTGCAGTAATGGTCGGTCGTGGCGCCCGCGGCATCGGTGCCGCAGTCGTCGGGCGTGAGTATCATGCCGCAGCTCTGGCAATAGTGCTCGGGCATTTCGAGCAGATGAGACAGAGGCTCGCCGGTCACGGCGGCAATGAGCTTCATCATGTCGATGCCCGGTGTGACCTCGCCGCGTTCCCAACGGCTGACGGCTTGGCGCGTGACGTAGAGCTTGGCGGCGAGCTGCTCTTGGGTGAGATTGTTGGCGCGACGGACGGCGATGAGCTTTTCTGCGAAGGCCATAACGGCTCCTTTCTGCTGGTTGATGGCTTAAGCATACGCGGCGGCAGGCACCCTTCCAAGCAACCGTTGGTTGCATGCAGATGGCGATGAGCGGGAATCGCGGCCCCTCGCCCGCGCACCAGTGCCGTACAATGACCGGCATGGAACCTATTGCACACATACATACCGACCTGCCGCAGAAGTTCGGCATTCCGCGCAACAGCTTTTTGGCGCCTCATCTTGAGGGACGCATCGTCTTTGAGCAGGAATTTGCCTTTAACGCGGCAGTTGAGGGCCTGGACTCCTTCTCTCACCTATGGCTGCTCTGGCGCTTTGAAAACGGAACGCCCGGCGGCACGGCGGAAGACATCGCCGCCGATGCCAAGGCGCAGGACAGGTCCGGCACCAACGCAAAATGGTCGAAAACCGTGCGTCCGCCGCGTCTGGGCGGAGCCGAGCGCGTGGGCGTGTTTGCCACGCGCAGTCCGTTTCGCCCTAATCCCATCGGGCTCACCTGTGTCAAGCTCGATCGTGTCGAGCTCACTGACGATGGTCCCATCATTCATGTGCTGGGGGCCGATCTGCGTGACGGCACGCCCATCTACGATGTCAAGCCCTACATTCCATTTGCCGACTGCCACCCGGATGCGACCGGCGGCTGGATTGAGGATGCTCCGTGGCAAGAGCTCGACGTCGAGTTTCCGCAAGCGCTGCAGGATATGGTCCCACCTGCAAAGCTCCCCGGCTTGGTCGAGGTCCTTCGCCAGGATCCGCGCCGCGCGGGTAGCAAGCACGAGCCAAACCGTGTTTATCACTTGGCATACGCCGGGCTCGACGTGTCTTTTACCGTTGACGAAACCAGGCTGACGGTGGTCGCCGTCAGCGAGGCGCAGGACTAACCGGCCATTCGTCTGCACCCGCCAAATTAAGAGCCAAGCCCCATGCCAAAACCGCCCACGCTGGTGGACAATAACGCCTACCGAAACAATCCGCTTTGCACGGGAGCTCAGCATGAAATACGACTTTACCTCGCTTATCGACCGCCACGGCATGGACGCCATCGCCGTTGACTCCTGGGGAGAAATTCCCGACATGGCTCCGAACGCACCCGACGAGGGCTTCGACCGCATCCCCATGTGGGTGGCGGACATGAATTTTGCCACGGTGCCCACGGTTCAGGAGCACATCATTCAGCGCGCCCAGCATCCCATGTTTGGCTATTTCGATCCGCGCGACGAGTACTTTGACCGCATCATCGAATGGCAGAGCCGCCGCAATGGCGTTAAGGGCCTGCTTCCTGAGCATATCGGCTACGAAAACGGTGTGCTGGGCGGTGTCGTGTCGACCCTGCGCGCGTATGTCCAGCCGGGCGATGCGGTGCTGGTCCACAGCCCTACCTACATCGGCTTTACCAAGTCCATCGAAGCGGCGGGCTATCGCATTGTCCACAGCCCACTCAAGCTCGACGACCAGGGCGTGTGGCGCATGGACTTTGAGGACATGGAACGCAAGCTCACCCAAAACCACGTTCATGCCGCGGTGTTCTGCTCGCCGCACAATCCCTGCGGGCGCGTATGGGAGCGCGACGAGATTGAACGCGCCATGGACATCTATCGCCAGCACGATTGCGTGGTGATCTCGGATGAGATCTGGTCCGACATCATCCTGCCGGGTCACAAGCATATCCCGACGCAGTCGGTGAGCGAGGATGCCCGCATGCGCACGGTCGCCCTCTATGCGCCGAGCAAGACGTTTAACCTTGCGGGCCTGGTCGGCAGCTACCACATCATCTATAACGAGACGCTGCGCGACCGCGTGTGCGCCGTGTCCAATAAGACCCACTACAACGAGATGAATGTCCTTTCGATGCATGCGCTTATCGGCGCCTACCAGCCGCAGGGCTACGAGTGGCTCGATGAGCTCAACGAGGTTATCGAGGGCAACATTGACTACTTCTGCGATTACGTGGACGAGCATTTTGAGGGCGTGTCCTATTCGCGCCCGCAGGGCACCTATATGGTGTTCCTGGACTGCACGGAGTGGTGCTGCGTGCATGGGCACGATATTCAGTGGCTGCTCGACGAGGGGGCGCGTGTGGGCGTGGGCTATCAGGACGGCCGTCCATTCCATGGACCTTGCCACATTCGCGTGAATCTGGCGCTGCCGCTTTCGCGTGTAAGGGAGGCGTGCGACCGCTTGGACCGCTACGTTTTTAATGCACGGTAAGTGAGTGCTGCATGCGGGGCTGTCTGCCAGATTGGCTGGAAGGCCCCGTATGGTAAAGCATCTGTAACCATTGAGCGCAAGCGCGGTTTTGTCTGCTAATATCTTTGCTCTTGAGTCTGTAAACAGGATCGTCTGGAGCTCGATGAAAAGACCTCGTCGCTCGGCCGCCATATCGTTGTTTGTTGCGCTTGCAGTGGTGGGCGCCTTTGTCGTGGCGATAGCTGGCTGTTCCGGGTTGAATGATGGGGCCGCGGCGTCTGCATCAGAAGGCGCAGCCGCCTCGCAGGTCAAAGACGACAACCTTAAGACGCTCAACGTTGGCAGCGACCTCTATCCACCGTTTGTGTATAGCAACGAGTACGGCGATATTGTTGGCCTGGATGTCGATATTTTGACCGAGGCTTTGGGCCGCATTGGCTACAAGCCAAAGTACCAGCTGATCGACTGGGAAAAGAAGAAAGAGCTGCTGGCGAGCGGCGAGCTCGATTGCGTCATGGGCAGCTTTAGTATGACGGGCCGCGAAGGCGAGTATCGCTGGGCGGGGCCGTACCTTGCGAGCCGACAGGTGGTTGCTGTCGATCCCGAAAGCGATATCTACACGCTTGCCGATCTTGAGGGTAGGGTCGTGGCGGTCCAGTCCACCACCAAGCCCGAATCGATTCTGCTCAATCACACCAATGAAAACGTTCCGCAGATTAAGGAGCTCTACAGCTTTTCGGACCGCTCGTACCTGAACCCGGCGCTTGTCGAGGGCCTAGTCGACGCCATCGCCGCGCATGAGTCCTCGCTGCTCACCTACGAAAAAGACTATGGCGTGACGTATCGCATTTTGTCTGAGCCGCTGCTAGAGGTTGGTTTGGGCACCGCTTTCGATATCAACGACACACGCGGCATCGACGTTAAGCTCACCCATGCCTACCAAGAAATGCTTGCCGATGGCACCATGGAGCGCCTGGTGTCAAAGTATTTTGATGACCCTTCGCCCTTTTTGAATGTGGAGGGCCTGTCATGATTGATGCGTCCGACCACACCGCTCAGGAGCGGGGCGATCGTTCGGCACGGGAATGGCTCATCGTCGTCCTGTTGGGGATAGCGCTCTCGATTGTTGCCGGCGTGACGAGCTACGCCTACACGACAGCTCAGGCCGAGCAGCGCTTTGCCGACGTTGTCGATTACGTGGCGACACAGAGCCTTTCCTACGATGCGTTCAACAGCGCCTATGCGACCAAAAACCTGATTCGCGTTATGGAGATCGCCGGAGAGGCGGCGCGCGATATGGAGCGCGACGGCTCGGTGGATAACGCTACGTTGGAGCAATATGCTGACCAGTTTAATGTGACAGCGCTGATCGTAACGGATGCATCGGGCAACTTGGTGTCCGAGTCCTCGAAGGATGACGTGGGCTACGAGTCGCTCGCCGCGAATCTCAAAGAGGCGCCTGTGCTGGAGGTGGCAGCCCATCCGCTTAAGTCCTATACCGCTCGCATTACGCTTGCGGACGATTCGGTCGCAGACATTGGTTGCGTGACCCGGCAAGATGGCGAGGGCATCGTTATCGCGGTCAGGCATCAGAGCGCGAAGGCAGTTGCAAGCAATACGCTCAAACTGCAGAGCCTGCTCGGTGGTTATGAGACCATCGACAGTGGCAATATCGTGATCGAAAGCGATGGCAAGGTCGTTGCGACCAATGCCGTTGAACCCACCATATTGGGCGTATTCAATCTGCCTGCAACGGATGTCTTTATTGTCGACGGTATTAAGGATCGATGCCTGCCCGGCAAAGTCCGACTGGTCAACGCCAGCGGCGAGTGGTATTTGGGCACATTTGGAAAAGCGCGCGGGTTCTACGTGTACACCTATGCCTCGGCGCGGCGCTACTTTGAGGTCGTCGCGGCTGTTGCTGCCGGCGTGCTGGTGCTCTACAGCGGTGTTATAGCCGTTGTTGTGATGGTGCGTCGCCGCGCTGATCGTCGACGTTTGACGGACTTGTTGCAGCAGGAGCGCGACTATGGCGACAAGCTGGCAAAGGCAGCGCGTGAGGCCTCGTCTGCCAACTCGGCAAAGACGGAGTTTTTGCGTCGCATGAGCCACGATCTGCGCACGCCCATCAACGGCATTCGCGGTATGGTTGAGGTCGGCGATGCCAATGCGGACGATCTTCAAAAGCAGACCGAGTGCCGCTCAAAGATCTGGACGGCGTCGGGACTGCTGCTCGACCTTGCCAACGAGGCACTCGATATGAGTCGCCTGGAGAGCGGCCAGGTCGACCTGAACCTCGTACCCACAAATTTGGTGGCACTCAACTGTGAAGTGCGCGATATTCTGGAGCGCCAGGCCGAGGAGCGTCTGGTGACAATTATCTGCGACCAGCAGACGCTTGATCATCCCTATGCACGGGTGAGCGTGACGCACCTCAAGCGCTTGTTGCTCAATATTGCCGGCAATGCCGTCAAGTACAACCGCCAGGGCGGCTATGTTCGCCTGGTGTGCCGCGAGGTGGAGCCTGTAGATGGCGTCCCCGTCTATGAATACACGATCGCCGACAACGGTATTGGCATGAGCGAGGAGTTCCAACAGCACCTCTACGAGCCGTTTTGCCGCGAGGAGCAACAGGTGGAAGGCGCTTCATCGGGAACTGGCCTGGGCGCGCCTATCGCAAAACAGTTGGTCGAGCTTATGGGCGGATCCATGAGCTTTACGAGCACCTTGGGGCAGGGGACGACGTTTACCATCCGCCTGCCGTTTGAGAAGTGCAAGCGCTCCGAGATTCCTCAGACAGTGCGCGTGAATGCGGGTGACGGCGATGCGCTCCAGGGCTTGCGCGTTTTGCTCGTAGAGGATAACGATCTGAATGCCGAGATCGCGCAGTTTACACTCAGCCGTGTCGGTGCCGTCGTGACGCATGCTAAGGATGGTGAGTCTGCCGTCGAGATGTTTGCCGCGAGCGCGCCGCACGAGTACGACGTGGTGTTGATGGACATCATGATGCCGGGCATCGATGGCCTTGAGGCCACGCGTCGGATTCGAGCGCTTGATCGTGAGGATGCCGCGACCACGCCGATTATCGCCGTGAGCGCCAACGCCTTTGCCGACGATCGCAGGCTTTCGCGCGAGGCGGGCATGAACGCGCACCTGAGTAAACCCGTGAGTTCGCAGGAGCTCGTTGAGGCGCTTGCGCACATAGCCGCCGACGCTTCATAAGCATATGGCCCGGTTCCAAGGTGGGTTGGAACCGGGCCATATTGCTATTGATGAGGTCTGCTGAGGGGGCTTACTTTTCCTGAATCTGCTTACCGCAAAGATGTTCAATCGTAATCTCGTAGAGCTGGACGCCCTTAATGTCCTTGGCGATTTCCTCTTCGACTTCCTCGGCAGAAGGGTAGTACTTAAGTGCGAGCTGGCGGACTTTATCCTCGATAAACGCGGGAGTGTCATTTGCCAGGCGACAGCGGCCAAAGACCACGGTACTCATAACGTAGGGAGCCCAGTCACCGTCCTTGTACCACTCGTTACCGTAAACGGTAAAGCAGACCTTGTCATTGCGCTTGAGTGAATCGACCTTGTGGCCAGCCTTGGCGCCATGGAAATAAATCTTGTCGTGCTCGGCGTCAAAGAAGTAGTTGACGGGAATGGCGTACGGGTAGCCATCGTCACCGTTGACGGCAAAGACGCCGCGCTTGCAGGTGGCGAGCAGTTTGCGCGCTTCCTCGTCGGTGATGGCGCGTTTCTTTCGACGTAAGGGCCTAAACATCGTTGGCTTCCTTTCTGGTCGTGCGTGGTTGCTGCAAAAACTATAGCGAAACGGATCCGTTTTTCTTGATGCGGGCGAGTATGTTTTTGAGCTTGTTAAAGTCGAGCGGTTTGGACAGATGGGCGTTCATGCCGGCGTCGTGTGCCGTCTTGGCGTCCTCGGCAAAGGCATTGGCGGTGAGCGCGATGATGGGGATATCGGCTGCATCGGCCTTCTTACTCAGGCGAATCGCGCGGGTTGCCTCATAGCCGTCCATGCCCGGCATCATGATGTCCATCAGGATCGCATCGAAGCTGCCGGCGGGACGACCAACGTATAGGTCGACCGTTTCGTTACCGTCGGCGGCGTGAGTTACAACGATGCCCTCGCTTTCGAGCAGAGCCTGGGCAATCTCGGCATTGAGCTCGTTATCTTCTGCCAAAAGGACGTTCATGCCGGCAAGCGAGCAGCTGTTTGCCTGGCCGTCCGCACATTCTCCTGCCTGAGGGTTCTTGTCGATATCGAGCGGAATCTGGACGTTGAACGTACTCCCCACGCCAACCTCACTCGAAATCTCAATCGTGCCGCCCATCAGTTCAATAAGTGACTTGACGATTGGCATGCCCATGCCGGTTCCCTGGAACTTGCTGCGCGCATCGTCACCTTCCTGGGCAAACGGCTCATAGATATGCTTTAAAAACTCGGGAGCCATGCCAATGCCGGTGTCCGAAACGCTAAAGCAAAAGAGCGCGCGCCCGTTATCGAGTGGCTTGGTCTGTGAGCTAAAGGTGACGGAGCCGCCGTGCTTGTTGTACTTAATGCTGTTGTCTAGCAGGTTGATTATGATCCGTCGGATATGGGTGGGACTGCCGATCATGTATGGCCCCGTGGCGTACGGCAGGCTATTGTTCTGCAGTGTGATGCCGTTACCGGACGCGCGGAGCTTGCACAGCACCAGCGCATCGTCACAGAGCTCTTTGAGGTTAAAAGGCGCATGTTCCAGCGTTAGCTTGCGGTCTTCGATTTTGCCCATCTCGAGGATATCGTTGATCAGCGAGAGCAGGTGATTGGCGGCAACACGCGCCTTGGCGCGGCTTTCGCGGGCGACTTGCATATCGCCTTCCTTCAATTCCTCAATTTCGATAAGGCCCAGGATGCCGTTGAGCGGCGTGCGGATGTCGTGACTCATGCGCGTGAGGAATGCTGTCTTAGCGGCGTTGGCGGCATCGGCTTTTTTGCGCTCGGTTCGAGCGCGCACGAGCGCCCAGATGAGCAGGACGATGCCGACCGACAACATACCGATGAGGGTAGCTGCAATGGCGGTGCGGTTGCGATAAAGGAATTGAAGCGTGTTGGATTCCTGGGCCGTGTACGACGTGGAGGAGAAATTGCTTGCGGAGAGCGATTCTCCGGCATTGATGATGCCCTTGTTGATGATTCCCAACAGCTCGGGTTTTCCGCGCGAAATCCAGCACGAGAGCTCACAGGTGTCAGGGAGCTCGACCGTCTCGCAGTCCTCGAGATCGTAACGGTCGCCGATGGTTTTTACGCGTGAACTGGGAGCGACGATGCAGTGCGCCGTTCCCTTCCTGAGGGCATCGAACGCTTCATCGTCGGATTGGTATTCGGTCACGGTCGCTGTGGGGAACAGACTTCCAAGTGCATTTTTGTTGACAAACGATGATTTGGTACAGGCGATGTTCTGAAGGTCTTTGTTCAGGTTGCTGCCGGTGTGGATGGCGGTGAGGGACATGGTCCCCAACGATACCGACTGCACAACGCCTGTTTGCTCGGCAAACCAGTAATCTCGGTATACCGGCAGCGCAACGTCTATGCTTCCCTTTGACAGGGCCTTTGACATCATCTTGTAGCTATCAAAGGCGACGGTTTTGACCGTAATGCCAAATTTATCGTGCAGCGTCGTCGCAAGCGATGCGAGCGAACCTTCCATTTCGCCGTCTTCGTCTTCGTTACAGTAGGGGAGTTTGCCCGTAATGTAGCCGAGCGTGATGGTGTTGTTGTTTGCTTTGAGCCAGGAACATTCGGGGCCGTTGAGCGATGATGAACCGCTGTTTTGGGCCGAGTAGTTAGATTTGACTTCGTCGATATAGCGTGGGTTGACGCGGGCGATTGCCGTCATGGCGGCATTGATGTCGTCCATCAGGTCGGGGCGGCTTTTGGGGACGGCAAAGTAGTAGTCGCTCGAACCAATGTAGAACATGGGGGAGGCGCTGGGCGACGAGGTCGTGTCGTTCATGATGATGGCATCGACCTCGTTGTTTGCGAGCGCGTCAAAGAGAACGGAGTTTCCGTCATACTCCCTGTATGTGCAGGCGATTCCTTCGTTGGTGAGCCACTGCTGGCCAACGAAGGTTTGCATAACGCCGGGGTTGCAGCCGATGGTAAGGCCTTGGAGCGCTTGGGGGTCACCCTTGGCCAGATCGTCGCGCTCGGGCTTGGCGTAGATGTAGTAGCGCTCAGTGCCCTCGGGGTTCGAGGAAAAGAGCAGCTTTTGGGCGCGTTCCTCGGAGTAGGAGATGTTGGACATGAGGTCGATCTCGCCCGCCTCGAGCATGTCCATAAGCTCGGTGAAGGTGCCGGAGACGTATTCGTACCGCCAGCCGGGCGTGTAGTACGACAGGGTCTGGAGGTAATCGTAACCCCATCCCGAGAGACGCTCGCCGGGGGTGCCGTCCTGGAAGCCCTCGTTGTTGACGAGCCAACCAACGCGGGCCGTTTTGACCTGCTGATCGGTATTGGCGGCATAGGCGGGGGCGGGCATGATGGTGCTCAGTACGGCGAGCACGGCAAGCGCGACGGCCAAGGTGCGATATAGAGCTAAGCGAAGGACGGCGGAAGGTTTCACATGCAATCCGATCGAGTCGAGACGGTACCGCATTAGGATACCAGCTCAGCTGGCCCACTCGGCAACTCCACCGCTAAACGGTCTCGCCCGGCAGTTGGGGACAGTCCCAATCTGTCCGGCACAAAAGGAACGTCCCCAAGTGCCGGATGTGGGACAATACCGAGCGAATGTGATTGGGCGTCTGGGAAAAGGGGTCGCGATGAACAAGTTGAGGACGCTTGCCGACGTGTTGCGCCAGGCTGGTTTTGCGCGCATCACGGGCCTGTTTCTTGTCTTCTACCTGCTGTGCTCGACGGCCGTCTGGCTGTCCGAGCCCACGACCCTCACGTTTGGCGATGGTCTCTGGTTTAGCTTTGAGACGGTCTCGACCATCGGCTTTGGCGATATCCCGGCCGAAACGCCGGTCGCCCGCGCTATTACCGTCGTCCTGAGCGTCATCAGCATTTTCTACATCGCCATGCTCACGGGTGTGGCGGTGAACTACTGCAATACGCTCATTAAACTGCGCCAAAAGGACACCATGGCGCGCTTTATGGATGATCTTGAGCATTTGGAAGAGCTCGATCGTGACGAGCTCGCTGACCTGTCGCGCCGCGTGCGCGAATATCGCCGACGCCAACGCTAGAACGGGCGCCGTGCGTCACGACGAGGGGGACTGAATATGAATATCACCGTGTATCTGGGCGCCAGCGTCGGCAATGACCCGGCGTTTCTGCCTGCGGTGCAAGAGCTGGGCATCTGGATTGGCTCCAACGGGCACGCGCTGGTATACGGTGGGTCCAAATCGGGGCTGATGGGCGCGCTTGCCGATAGCGTGCTCGATGCTGGCGGGCATGTGACGGGCGTTGAGCCAAGCTTTTTTATCGAGGCAGAGTTTCAACACGAAGGTATTGACGACCTCATCGTGACGAGTGACATGGCCGAGCGTAAGGCCAAGATGATCGAGCTCGGCGACGTGTTCATCGCTTTCCCGGGCGGTACGGGCACGCTCGAGGAGATTGCCGAGGTCATGTCCGCCGTGTCGTTGGGGCACTTGAGTGCGCCGTGCATCCTGTACAACCTCGGGGGCTACTACAACGATCTTAAGGCGCTGCTCGAGCACATGATTGATAAAGGGCTTTCGAGCCCGAGGCGGCAGCACGGAATCTACTTTGCCGACGATTTGCGCGAGATTGCCTCGATTATCAACGGATAAGTCTTGAGCCTGCCCCACTATGACTCCCAATGGTGCCGTTTGCAGCGCAGACGGTTGGCTCGTTCGGGCAACGCGCGCTCTACAATAAAATGTATCTATGTTGACTTTGACCACGGGAGGACCCGATGGGTAACCTTGCCAAACCCAAAAACCGTGCGCTGTTTTTAGTGAGCGTGGCTGTGACCGGTGCGTTTGCGGGCGCCGCGGTTTGGCTGTTCTTCTTTGCGATGGAGCATGGCATCGACTATCTATGGACCGAGATCTCGCATATGCTGGGCGTCGCTTCGCCCGAGCTCGCGAGCGGTCCGTTTGGCTTTTTGCCGTACCCGTTTTTTGTCTGCCTGCTGGGCGGCTTGGTGATTGGCCTGTACGAAAAGATGACAGGCGCCAAGACCGACGACCTCAACCAGGTCATGACCAAGGTCAAGCAAGACGGTCGCTACCCGTACGACAATCTGGGCAAGCTGTCGATTGCGGCGCTGCTGCCGTTGCTGTTTGGCGGAAGTATTGGACCGGAGGCCGGCCTGACCGGCGTTATCGCGGGACTGTGCAGCTGGGTCGGCGATCGCATGCGTCGCTTTGGAGCTGAGTTTAGGGAGCTCACGCTGCTGGGCACCCAGGCTGCTCTGACGGCGCTCTTTACCGCGCCCGTGTTTGGCTTTGTGGCGCCGCTTGCCGGAAGTACTGACGGCCAGGGCGAAGACGCCGACGATGAGTCCGCGTCCGGCGAGATCACCATCAAACTGCCCAAGGCGCAAAAGACGGTGGTCTACGGCATTGCGATTGCCGGCGGTCTGGGCACCTACCTGCTGCTCGGCCAGCTCATGGGCGGCGGCATGGGTATGCCGAGGTTCGAGGCCGCCGTGGTGGGCAACCTGGAGCTTACCTGGCTCATTCCTCTGTCGCTGATCGGAACAATCTGCGGCTGGCTGTACTTTGTCTCTGAGCACGCGAGCGAAGCGCTTGCCCATGCAATAGGGGCGCGCCCTGTCGTCAAGGCCATGCTGGCTGGTCTGGCGCTCGCCATCTGCGGCACGGTCCTGCCCTACACCATGTTTGCCGGCGAGACGCAAGCCGACGTGCTCATGGAAACCTACCTGACCATTCCCGCCGGCGTGCTTATCGCGACCGGTCTGGTCAAGGCCATGCTGACGCCCACCCTCATCAACCTTGGTTGGCGCGGCGGTCACTTCTTCCCGGTTATCTTCTCGGGTGTGAGCCTGGGTTATGGCCTCGCCGTCCTCACCGGCGCCGATCCGGTCTTTTGCGTCGCCGTCTGCACGGCATCGACGATGGGCGCCGTCATGCGCCAGCCGGTCATGGTCGTGGGCCTGCTGCTCATGTGCTTCCCCCTCAAGGGTATCGTCTGCATGATCATCGCGGCCGTCATCGCCGCCGGCATTCCACTGCCCAAGCCGCTGCGCAAGTAGTACGGTGGCGCATGCCAGGGACATGACGTTTGCCACGGATTTGCGGGGAGGGGCGGCGATCGCGCCCTTCGTGGATTGAGACTCGCGTGACTACAGGTCGCGTACTCGATAAACCTTGGTGCTGACGGTGCAGCTGATTGCGCATAGCGCGAGGGCCAGCACGGCAATTCCTGCGCACAGGCAGCCGAGGACGGCAGGATCGGGGTTCGCCCCGGCAATCGACATAAGCCAGTTGCTGATGGGGTTGGAGGAGCTCAGCGCTGCCATGGCAAGGCATCCGAGCAGGGCAAATAGGCCGACGGAAAGGCGCAGCGCCTCCATGTGTCCAAAGCGAAAGAACAGCGGCTGCGCCAGAAATACCATCATGAGTGAGATGAGCATCGATGCGGCGGAGGCTATTGTGGTCTCAAAGACGATCTGTCCCGTCGAGGGCATGCCCGCACTGTTGAAGAGCGGAAGGACAATGATGTTCAAAAGCACGGCGGCGCAGGCCATGATGGCCGAGAAGACAACGATGCACAGGTAGCGTGCGCAGATGATGTCTTTGCGCGAGATGGGCAGCGTTGCCCGATAGCGTTCCCATCCGTTTTGATTATCGAAGCCGGCCAGCGAACTCATGACCATGATGGGCGACATGGCACTGACCGCGCAGGCGCCGGCGCTCATACCGGAATCGCCATCCGATGCGTTGGCGAGGGTCAGTACGACGAAGATGAACAGGCCGACGCCCGCGATGCTCGGGACGAGCGTACGAACGATGGCGAGCTCGGACATAAAGGCGCGTTTCATTTTGAAGCCCCTTTCAGCGTGAGGCGAAGATAGTCGTCAATGGTTACCCGATCGCAGGGAATCTCGGGAAAGGCCTCGAGCGTTTCGCGACGGTTGGGCACGAGCACGTCCACGCTGTAGGCGTGGCGGGCGGCATGGGCACCTTCGACGCAAGCCATAAGCTCGGCGGCCTGCGCTTGGGTGCAGTGGGCGATGCCGGCTCGGTCGGTAATGTCCTCGCGCGGCAGGTCAAACACAATCGAGCCGTTATCGATGCAGATGACGCGGTCGGCGGCGCGATCGAGGTCGGACGTAATGTGGCTCGAGAGCAGCACGCTGTGCTGGCCGTCGGCGACAAAAGCAAGCAGCTCATCGAGCAGTTCCTCGCGCGCCATGGGATCGAGGCCCGCGGTGGCTTCGTCCAAAAGGAGTAGCTTGGCATTATGGCTGAGTGCACAGGCAAGCTGCAGTTTCATGCCCATGCCGCGGGAGAGGTTCTTGACCTTTGTCTTGGGATCGAGGCCAAATCGGTCGATGAATCCGGCGAACGTTTTGCGGTCCCACGTGGGGTACGCCTGACCTACGAGTGCCTCGATCTGGCCCACCTTGAGCGTTGAAGGGAAGGGGCATGTGTCCAGGACGAGACCGACGCGGGAGCGCAGGCAGCGCTGTGTCTCATCGGGCGCGTCGGCGCCACAGCGCTGCCCAAACAGGCGCACCTCGCCGGCATCGAGCTTGATAAGCCCGAGCGCGGCGCGAATGGTCGTTGTCTTGCCGGCACCGTTAGCGCCCACAAAGCCAACAATCTGGCCGGGCTCCACGGCGAGCATGACATCACGCAGCGAAAAACGGTCGCTCACGCGGCGTGAGACACCTTTGAGTTCAAGCAAGTTTTGCATGGTATAGCCTTTCTTGCAGATGGCTACTGCATGGTTTCGGGGGCTACCAGGTCGAGCATTTCGTGCAGTTTGTCGCGCGTGACGCCCAAGGCTTCGGCTTGGGTTGCCGCTTTCGCAAGCAACTCTTCGATATGGCAGAGCTGGTTTTCGCGCAAGAGCTCCTGGTTGCCCTCGGCGACAAAACAGCCCTTGCCCTGCACGGTGCAGATAAACCCGAGCTGCTCCAGGTCGGCGTAGGCGCGCTTGGTGGTGATGACGCTTACGCCCAGGTCGCTCGCGAGTGCGCGGATGCTGGGGAGTTTGGCTCCCGCAGCGAGCGTGCCCGATAAGATCTGAGCTTTGACTTGCGAGGTTATCTGCTCGTAGATGGGCTTGTCGCTCGAATTGGATAGGATAATGTCCACAGCGGCTCCTTAGCTGTTGGGCTACACGTGTATATAACCGGTAAGCACAGTATATATACACTATGCACAGTTCTGCAAGAGGAAATTACGGGGCTGTCCGTCCCTCTACTCATTCATCTCAATCTGTAACACTAAGACCCGTTTTGGATGGCCAACTGTTACAGAGTGAGACGTTATTTGCCTGTCCATTCGTTTGTCTCGATCTGTAACATCTGGAGGTCAAAAACCCGTTTATCTGTTATAGATTGAGATTTTGTCGGCAGGTCCATTCGTTTGTCTCGATCTGTAACATCTAGACCCGTTTTTGCTGGCTAACTGTTACAGATCAAGATATTGGCTGCCCGCCCTGTGCGTTCATCTCAATCTGTAACATCTGGAGGTCAAAAACCCTTCTAGGTGTTACAGATTGAGACAAACCGTCGCGGAACACCGCTGACATTCCACCGTCCGAGCCCCAAGGTTGATTTCCGATCTCAGCCGAACACATTGAGCAAATAGGCCATTCCCGCAGTT
>CAUESV010000015.1 GCA_959020715.1 uncultured Collinsella sp.
TGCGACACTGAAGTAAGTGTCCATCCTCGCAGTATCCGGTTCTCAAGGTGCACGCCTGCGCTGGTTCCCGGTTCGACCGGGCCGCGCGGCAAGGAGATATATTGCCAGACCGGAGGGGCCCCGTGGGCGGGAATCTGGGCGTACACATTTCCTACACATCTTTGAATCCGACTAACGTTTGCCAGCCGTTACCTACCGCTCGCCGAGCATCTCTTTATATAAGGCAGTCTCATGGTTAAAGCGGATACGTCCCCCTAGCTAAAGCACAGCCAGCATCGAGCAACTCATCACGTTCTTCCACCGAGAACCCCTCGGCGTAGACGCGCACCACTGGTTCGGTCCCGCTAGGACGGACCAGCAGCCACGTGTCATCCTCGAATGACAGACGCAAGCCGTCCATATGACTAACGTTTTGCGGCACCTTGCCACAAATCGACTTGGGGTTTACGCCCGGCAGCAGGGTTCGTAACGTTTCGGCATCTTCGGCCTCAAGGCGCAAATCGCGTCGACCGTAACTCGTCTTACCAAAACTGTCCTCGAGTTGGTCAACCAGAACGCCCAAAGGCGCGTTCGTCTTTGCCATAAGCTCGCACAGAATCAGACAGGCGAGGATTCCATCGCGCTCGGGCATATGCGCGGCGATGCCGATACCACCGGCTTCTTCGCCGCCTATGAGGACGCCGCCCTTCTTCATCTCCGCCGCTATATATTTGAAACCGACTGGTTTGACGGTCACGCGGCAGCCAAGCGCCTCGGCAATGCGACGCACGAGCGTCGAGCACGAAAGATTGACGACGACGCGCCCCTCCAAATTACGAAATTGAACCAAGTCGCCCAAAACGAGCGCCATGATCTGATGCGGATGTATATATCTGCCGCGCTCGTCAACCGCACCGATACGGTCGGCGTCGCCGTCGGTCACCAGGCCAGCGCAAGCTCCGTCATCGATAACCGTGCGCTCGCAAGCGTCCACCCAAGGCTCAACGGGGTCGGGGCAGATATCTTCTTGGTCAGACGCCTGCCCGGCGTGAATCTCGTGCACCTCAACGCCAAGCTCGCGCAGCAAGTCGGCTAGATAGCCCTGGGCTGCGCCGCCCATGGGATCGACAACCACGCGCAGGTGCGCGGCGCGGATGGCTTCGGCATCGACAAATGATGCCACCGCCTGCATATAGTCAGGAATGATATCCGCGGTGCGATATTGCCCCTCGATCCCCATTGGCTCGGGAGCCATGGCCTCTTCGAGCTCTTCGATGACATCCTGGTTGGCGGTTGAGCCGTCACCCATGCGAATCTTGAGGCACAGATAACCCTGCGGATGATGGGACCCCGTCACCATGAGCGCGCCGCACGCTTCACCGTCATAAGCCGCCGCCCACGTAAGGGCAGGGGTCGGAACAGGTCGCGAAGCGAGCACGGCGTCCAGCTCGTGCGCTGCTAGCACGCCCGCCGCAAGCTCAGCGAACTCGCGCGCCAGGGGCCGGGTGTCAAACCCTATATATACCGTTTTGCCCGGATTGGTCTTTTGCCACAACTCGCCGACGGCATCGGCGATACGGGCAACGTTATCGGCAGTGAAGTCCTCATCGACGCGAGCGCGCCAACCGTCAGTTCCAAAATGAATTATCGCGCACACGCGCAGACACCTCACAGTGTTTGGATCATGGTACGCATGGGGTATACCCGCAACATGCACTCGGCAACCTGCCGGCACCAGCATTCACCATTTGGGCAAATGCTGCCGAGGACATGCAGGCAATAAAAAAACCGCCCCGTATGGAGCGGTTTTGCCCTTTATATATCGAGCGCCTCGGCCATCGCTGCCGTAGTGATTGCCGTGGTTCCACAGCAACTGCCCACCATTGCGGCACCGGCATGTCTCCATTCGATGCATGCGCGCGCGAAAGCTTCGGGGTTCTCGTGCCATACGGGGCCATCCTGAGTCTGGACCGGATCGCCTACGTTGGGACGCACCGTGACGGGAGTAGTCGCCGATGCAACCATCCTGGGCACCGCCGCGTTCGCGGCCGTAAGAGAACAGCAATTGACACCAACCGAGTTTGCGCCGTGTTTTTCGGCGTACAAAACGGCTGCCTCGATGTTGAGGCCATCGCCCAACAGGTCGCCTTTATCGTCAACGACAAAACTCACCAGAACAGGCATGCCGTCGGCGGCATCTCGGGCGCCGGCAAGCATGGGCTGCAAATTACGGATAGACGTCACCGTCTCGATCAGCAGACCGTCAACGCCGGCGTTGAGCAAGGCGTGCGCCTGTTCGCGCGCAATGCCTCGGATTTCACGATACTCGGCAGAGTCCTCGGCAAACCACTCAATACCGATCGGGCCCATCGAGCCCAGCAGCAGCTGAGGTTGCGCCTGGCGGGCATCGTCGACGGCCCCGCGATTGACCTCCGCCACGGACGGCGCAATCTGGTCGTGTTTGAGGGCATAGCTTGATGCCTGAAAGGTGTTGGTAATGAGCACCTGCGCGCCGGCGGCGACATACAAGCGATGGATACGAGAAACGGTCTGCGGCTCTGCCAGATTCCAAAACGCCGGTGGAATGTCGGCGGCATCGTACTCACTCAACAAGACACTGCCCATGGGGCCCTGCGCCAACAAGGTCTCGCTCGACAAGCGGCGCGCAAGTTCCTCGGCACCAAAGCGGTTGTAATAACTCGTATCCATATATATCCCGCTATTCCTCGATGCTGATTCCTTGCTTTTCGAGATAGGCGAGCCAGCGGTTCATCGTGTCCTCGGATAGTGCATGCTCCATCATGCAGGCCTCGGAATCGGCACGCTCAAATTCGACGCCGAGCTCCTGAACCAAAAACGTGCGGATGAGGCGATGACGGTACCAGATAGCCGTGCCAACCTCGCGGCCGCGATCGGTCAGGACTACCTTGCCGTAGTGCGATTGCTCGACAAGCTCGGATGCCTTGAGCGCCGAAACCGCTTTATTGACCGATGCCTTGGAGACGCCAAGGCGCTGCGCGATGTCGACCGATCGCACGCCGTTGGTTTCCCCCTCTTCGCTTTCAATGCGAACCATGCACTCCAAGTAGTCTTCGTTCGCCACCGTCAGATGTAGTTCGCGCGAGCTATTTGTCGTATCCATGATCTTCCGTCCCTTCTGCATTCAATGGCTGATTCTACCCCATCCAAGCGTCGTGGTATGCCGTGGCATACCGTGCTAGAGTTCTTGTTGCACACGACGACCAAGATTGGAGTGGTCTTTATGGAAAACACCACCACGAGCCCCGATGTTCTCGAGCGCTTTTTGCGCTACGTCCAGATCAACACGCAGTCCGAGGATGCAAACTGCGACCAGGTACCCTCGAGCGCCGTTCAGTTTGACCTTGCCAACGTGCTGGCTGAAGAGCTGCGCGAGCTTGGTGCGGAAGATGCCCACGTGACCGAGCACGCCTATGTCTGCGCGCATATCCCCGCAAGTGCGGGCGCTGAGGACAAGCCCGCCCTGGGCCTGATCGCCCATCTCGACACCACCGAAGTTGCACCGGGCGCCGGCGTGAAGCCGCACATCGTACACTACGAAGACGGCGACCTGGTCTGCGGCACGGTTGACGATAAGCCCGTTGCCATGAGTACCGCCAAGCTTCCCGCCCTGAACGACCTCGCGGGTGAGGACTTGGTCTGCAGCGATGGCACCACGCTGCTGGGCGCAGACGACAAGGCGGGCGTCGCCGAGATCATGTCGCTTGTCGCGCGTATCGCTCAGGACCCTTCTCTGCCCCATCCCACACTCGGCATTTGTTTCTGCCCTGACGAGGAGATCGGCCACGGAGCCGAGCTGTTGGATATCGATACCTTTGGCTGCAAGTACGCCTACACGGTCGACGGTGGCCCCATCGGCGAGCTGGAGTGGGAGTGCTTTAACGCTGCCGAGGCGACCGTCCGCTTTGAGGGCCAGTCCATCCACCCGGGCGACGCCAAGGGCCGTATGGTCAACGCAGGCAATCTGTTCTGCGACTTCAACGCGTTGCTCCCCTACGTGCAGCGCCCGGAGTATACGGAAGGCTACGAGGGCTTTTATCACCTTGAGGGTGTATCTGCGACCGTCGATCACGCCACAGCGCGCTATATCGTCCGCGACCATGACGCCGCCAAGTTCCAGCAGAAACTCGACCTTATTGATGCCGCCGCCTCGATGCTCAACCAGCGTCTGGGTGAGGAGCGCGTAACGGTCGAGATTAAGCAGCAGTATCGAAATATGGCCGAGATCGTTCGTGACTATCCCGAGCTTATTGATGTTGCCAAGGAAGCCTACCTTGCCTGCGGCGTTGAGCCCCAAGTGCTGCCGATTCGTGGCGGCACCGACGGTGCACAGCTGTCGTTCCGCGGTCTGCCCTGCCCCAACCTTTCCACCGGCGGCTATTGCTACCACGGCGTCAACGAGTTCGTCCCGGTCAGTTCGCTCGTCAAGATGACCGACGTGCTCCAGGAGCTCGTCGCCCGCTTTGCATAAGCCTGACTGCACAAGTCCAAAAGACGAATCGCCCCGTCCTCAACCAAGAACGGGGCGATTTTTTTGCTGCAATGAGAACAGGTTGACGCACGCCAGTCTCTTAACGCAAGGAGTGTCCCAAACTGCCGGCACAAAAGGAACGTCCCCAAGTGCCAAGTGCATCAAGAGTGTCCCCTTTGACCAGTCGTTTAAGAACGTCCCCAATGACTAACGTCGCAGGTTGAGGACGGGCAGCGAGCGGGTCGCATTTGAGACAAGGTGACGTGAAACGAAAGGGCGCTGACCTTCTGGTCGCGCCCTTGAAGTTGAACGTCAGATTGTCCAAATGCGGCCCGCGCAGCGTCAAGCGGTTACGCGGTTTGGTAAAACCGCGTAACCCTAGTAGTTGGCTTCGTAGCCGTTGCCGTCGCCGGTGGGCTCTTCGTAGTAGTCCGAATCGCTCGAATCGCTTGAGTCATCGGAATCGTCAGAGCTAACCGATGAGGTTGCGGTACCGTTTGCATAATCGTCAGACGTGTTGTTGTTCAGGTCGCCGATCGTAGAGCTGGAACCGTCGGAAAGGCCCATGGTGTTGGGACCCTTGGGATCCTTGCCAGCATCGACGCGCTCCATCATTTCCTTGAGCTCGTCCTCGTAGACAAAGACGTAGCTCACACCGTCGATCATGGTGCTGTCGTCGGCGTACGAGGGCAGGTTGGCCGAGTAGATACCGTCGACATCCATACCGCGCATGGCGTTGACCGTAGCCACGATATCCTGAACGCTCATATCGGTTACGAGCATATCGGACAGCGAATTAACCAGGCCAAAAATCTTCGTGGCATCGAAGTTATTGAGAATCTGGTTGGCAAGGGCGCCAAGCACCTGACGCTGGTGGCGCATGCGCGTGTAATCGCCGTCGGCATAGGTGTAGCGGCAGCGGGCATAGGTAAGGGCGGTGGCACCGTCCATATGCTGCTGGCCAGCGGTAATCTTAATATCCAGGTGCTCGGGGTCGTCAACATCATCGGTTGCGTTAATGTCGATACCGCCAACCGAATCAATCAGCGCCTGCATACCGTCGAAGCTGACCTCGGCATAGTGGGAAATCTGAACACCGCACAGCTCGTTGACCGCCTCGACCATGGCCTCGGCGCCGCCAACGGTATGACAGGCGTTGATCTTCATGGTCTCGCCCTTGTACTCGACCTTGGTGTCGCGCGGAACGGAAATGAGCGTCGCCTGCTTTTGCGTGGGGTCGATGCGTGCCAGGATAATCGAGTCGGCACGATACGTATCCTCGCCCGGACGGCCGTCGGTGCCAAGAAGCAGCACGTAGAACGGATCCTTTGCCTCATCGGTGTCAACCAGAACCCGACGCAGATTGTCGGTAATGACATTAGAATCGCCGAGCTTGCCCATAATGGTGGCAAACCACAGGCCGGCAGCGGTAGTGGCACTCAGCAGCACGCCAAGCACGACAATGAGCGCGACGTGACGAATCGTGTGGCTACGACGACGTTGACGAGCGCGCTCGGAATAGCGAGCCACGTTATCGCGACTGTAGATCTTGGCCTGCGCACCAGTTGAGGGTCTTCGGGTGGTGGTATCCGCGAGGGGCTTTTTATTAAACATAGGCAACCTGTATTAGTAGATGACGGGATCGGGGACGGTAGCATGCTCGACATGCGCGCCAAGCGCCTGCAGCTTTTCGACAAACTGCTCGTAGCCGCGCTTGATGTGATGGATAGCCGAAACCTCGGTCGTCCCGTCGGCGATCAAGCCCGCTACGACGAGGGCCGCTCCGCCACGCAGATCGGGCGAGGTAACCTGTGCACCCGAGAAGCCCTTGACGCCATGAATCATGGCATGATGGCTCTCGATACGAATGTCGGCACCCATGCGTACCAGCTCAGAGGCAAACATAAAGCGATTCTCGAAGATGTTCTCGGTGATAACGGAACTGCCGTCGGCGAGGGCGGAGAGCACCATAATCTGCGCCTGCATGTCCGTCGGGAAGCCGGGGAACGGAAGCGTCTGGATGTCGACCGGCTTGATACGCTCGGCACGGTTCACATGGACGCCATCCTCGACGCGCTCGCAGTCGATACCCATGAGCTCCATCTTCTTGAGCACCATGCCCAAGTGAATGGGGCAAAAGCCCGTGACATCGACACCGCGATCGTCGGCCATCAACGCACCGGCAACGATAAAGGTACCG
The DNA here is from genome assembly GCA_959020715.1 of uncultured Collinsella sp. Lineage (GTDB taxonomy): Bacteria > Actinomycetota > Coriobacteriia > Coriobacteriales > Coriobacteriaceae > Collinsella. Next base: position 6,690 of record CAUESV010000015.1, read on the forward strand.
GCCTCGATGCGGTCGCCCACCACGCGATGGGTAACGGGATGGAGCTCTTCCACGCCTTCGATAGTCACGACGGGCGTGCCGGCGCCAACAATCTTGGCGCCCATCTCGTTGAGCATGTTGGCGAGATCGACGATCTCGGGCTCGCGGGCGGCATTGTCGATAACAGTGGTACCCTGCGCGCGCACGGATGCCATAATGAGGTTCTCGGTCGCACCGACACTGGCAAACTCGAGCGTGACGGTGGTACCGCGCAGACCTTGGGGCGCATTAGCGTTGATGTAACCGTGGGCGGTATCGAACTCAACGCCCAGGGCCTCAAGACCAAGAATGTGCATATCGATCTTGCGAGCACCCAGGTTGCAGCCGCCCGGCATGGCGATCTTGGCGCGATGGAAGCGGCCCAGCAGGGGTCCCATGACGGCGGTGGAAGCACGCATCTTGGCAACGAGCTCGTAGGGGGCCTCCCAAGAATCGACCTGAGAGGTATCAATCTCGAGTGTGTGCTCGTCGAGAACATCGATCGTAGCGCCCATGCCCTTGAGCACCTTGCCCATCACGTGGACATCGGAAATATCGGGCACGTTCTGCAGCGTCGTCTTGCCCGGCGCCAGAAGCGTTGCCGCCATGAGTTTGAGTGCGGAGTTCTTGGCGCCCGAAATGGGCACGGAGCCTCCGATGGCGTGGCCACCCTCAACGCGGATAATATCCAAGGTCTACCCTTTCAAAAAGCATGCCCGGGATGGCTGGGCCATCCCGGGCATGATGTGTTCGCAAATGGTCGAACGCTAAATCGTTTGACTATTGGGCAAGCTTGAGCTTACACCATGCGATTTCATTATAGAGGTAGGCGCGGCGTGCATCATCCTCCGACAAATTACCCAGCTTCTCTTCAAAACCTTGAATATCAGCTTTAAGCTTGTCGGCATCGACGGTCGCCAAATCGCAAGCGCGCTCGGCGAGAACGGTCACGACATCGTCCGCAACCTGGGCATAGCCGCCGGCCACGGCAAACGTGTGGTCGACAGTGCCCATGGCCTTATCGGAAACGCGAACGTAACCGCGGTCGATCGTGCAGATCTCGCTGGAGTGAGCAGGCAGAACGCCAAACTCGCCATCCGTGGACGGAATCGACACAAACGCAGCGTCGCCCTCATAGGCGCAGCTCACGGGGCACACGATGCGGATACGCATAACCTACTTCTCCCCCATCTTGCGGGCGCGTTCGCGCACGTCCTCAATCGTGGAAGCATAGCGGAAAGCCTGCTCGGGCAGGTCATCAGCCTTGCCGTCGACAATCTCGGCGAAAGAGCGGACGGTATCCTCGACGCGGACGTAGACGCCGGGGTTGCCGGTGAACTTCTCGGCGACGTGGAAGGACTGCGAGAGGAACTGCTGAATCTTACGGGCACGGTTGACCGTAAGGCGCTGCTCCTCGGACAGCTCGTCCATACCCAGAATGGCGATGATGTCCTGAAGATCGGAGTACTCCTGCAGGAGCTCCTGGACCTTGACGGCGACACGGTAGTGCTCCTCGCCAACGATCGAGGGATCGAGAGCGTCGGAGGAAGATGCAAGCGGGTCGATAGCCGGGAACAGGCCGAGCGACGAAATGCTACGCGAAAGAACCGTGGTGGCGTCGAGGTGCGTAAACGTCGTGGCAGGCGCCGGGTCGGTCAGGTCGTCTGCGGGGACGTAGACAGCCTGGACGGAGGTAATGGAGCCCGTCTTGGTCGAGGTAATGCGCTCCTGGAGGTCGCCCATCTCGGTTGCCAGCGTGGGCTGGTAACCAACGGCGGACGGCATACGGCCCAGCAGTGCGGAAACCTCGGAACCTGCCTGGGAGAAGCGGAAGATGTTGTCGATGAACAGCAGAACGTCCTGGCCACGATCACGGAAATACTCAGCGGTGGTAAGGCCGGCCAGACCGATGCGCAGACGCGCTCCGGGCGGCTCGTTCATCTGACCATAGACCAAGCAGGTCTTGTCGATAACGCCAGACTCGCTCATCTCGAGGAACAGGTCGGTGCCCTCGCGGGTACGCTCGCCGACGCCGGTGAACACCGAGGTGCCGCCGTGTTCCTGGGCGAGGTTGTTGATGAGCTCCTGAATCAGAACGGTCTTGCCGACGCCGGCGCCGCCGAACAGGCCCGTCTTGCCGCCACGGATGTAGGGCTCGAGCAGGTCAACAGCTTTGATGCCGGTCTCGAAGATCTCGGTCTTGGTGGTGAGCTCGTCGAAACGGGGCGCTGCATGGTGGATGGGGTAGAACTCCTCCACCTCGGGCATGGGCTTTCCGTCGACGGGCTTGCCCATGACGTTCCAAATACGGCCGAGCGTCTTGGGGCCAACGGGCATCTTCATGGGCTCACCGGTATCGGTGGCGATGAGGCCGCGCTGCAGGCCGTCGGTCGAGGACATGGCGACCGTGCGGACGACGCCGCCCGGAAGCTGGCTCTCGACCTCGAGGATCGTGCTCAGGTGACCGATCGGGGTCTCGGCCTCGACCGTGAGCGCGTTGTAGATCGGGGGCACCGCGCCGTCAAACTTGACGTCGACGACAGGGCCGATGATTCGCACGATGCGACCATTACCGGCAGTCGTCTTCTTGGTGGCTTCCTCGACCGCAAGCTTTACGGTGTTATTAGCCATTACTGTTCCTCCAATGCTGAGGCTCCGCCGACGATCTCGTTAATCTCGGTCGTGATCGAAGCCTGGCGCACGCGACTATACGTGCGGGTAAGGGTCGAGATGATCGCGGTGGCGTTTTCCGTCGCGGAGTGCATGGCCTTGCGGCGTGCACCCTGCTCGGCAGCCGCCGAATCGATCAGGGCCTGGTAGATGACCGTCAGGATATAAGACGGCACAAGCTTGCCGAGAACATGCTCGGGAGAGGGCACGAACTCGAACGTGGACGAGATGCGCTTAGGGGCGTCGGTCTCGTTCTTACGCGGACCGTGGGCCATAGCGATCATCTCGGGGTCGAGCGGCAACAGATGCTCGACGCGAAGCTCCTGATCCACGCGGTTCTTGGCGTGGTGGTAGACAAGCTCGACACGGTCAAGCTCACCGGCACGATACGCATCGCAGATATGAGAGGAGATCATGCGGGCCTGATTGAAATCGGGCTCAGAGGAGTTGCCCTCAAAGTGCATGACGACGTTTGCGCGGTCACGGAAATACGTGGCCGGTTTGCGCCCACACGCGATGATCTCGCACTCGATGCCGTCGTTCGCCCAAGAAGCGGCGAGCTTTTCGGCCGTGCGCTCCACCGTCGTATTGAAACCGCCGGCAAGGCCGCGGTCCGAGGCAATAACGACAATCAGGCCATGCTTGACGCTCTCATGCTTCTGCAGCATGGGATCGGTGCCCGAACAGGAGGCGTCGCCGGCGACCGTCAACATGACGTCGGTCAGCGCCTCCTTATAGGGCTCGGCCTGCTTGGAGCGATCGAGGGCACGACGGATCTTGGCCGTAGAGACCATCTCCATCGTGCGCGTGATCTGCTTGGTCGTGGTAACCGAGGAGATTCGCTTCTTAATGTCGCGAAGGTTGGCCATGGGGCTTAGTTCTCCTCTGATCCAGAAACATCCGAATGGTGCTTGGCCATGAACTGCTGCTTGAAGTCGCCGATGACGCGCAAGAGCTCAGCCTTGGTGTCATCATCGATCTTCTTGGCGCGAACCTTGTCGAGCAGCGAGCCAAAGCCATTGTCCATGTACTCGATGAGCTCGGCACGGAAAGGCAGCACGTCGGCGATCTCCAGGTCATCCAGGAAGCCCTCGTTGCCAGCGAACAGCGTAACGATCTGCTCGCCAACCTCAAACGGCTTGTAACGCGGCTGCTTAAGGAGCTCAGTCATGCGAGCGCCGTGGGTAAGCTGCTTTTGCGTGGCCTCGTCGAGGTCGGAGCCGAACTGCGTGAAGCCGGCGAGCTCCTGGTACGAAGCAAGGTCCAGACGGAGGTTGCCGGCGACCTGCTTCATGGCCTTGGTCTGCGCGTCGCCACCAACGCGAGACACGGAAATGCCCACGTCGACTGCCGGGCGCTGGCCCTGGAAGAAAAGCTCGGACTGCAGGTAGATCTGACCATCGGTAATGGAAATGACGTTGGTCGGAATGTAGGCCGAGACGTCGCCGTCCTGAGTCTCGATGATCGGCAGAGCCGTCATGGAGCCGTAACCGTTCTTCTTGGACATCTTGACGGCACGCTCGAGCAGACGAGAGTGCAGGTAGAAGATGTCGCCAGGATAGGCCTCGCGTCCGGGCGGACGATGCAGCGTCAGCGACATCTGACGGTAGGCCACAGCCTGCTTGGACAGGTCATCGTAGATGACGAGCACGTGGCCACCGGGGTTGGTCTCGCTGGCGGGCTTGCCGTCCTCACCGTTGTACATGAAGAACTCGCCGATAGCGGCACCGGCCATAGGCGCGATGTACTGCATAGGGGCGGAATCGGCAGCGGTGGCCGAAACGATGATGGTGTAGTCGAGCGCACCGTGCTGAGCGAGGGTCTCGCGGATGTTGGCAACCGTGGAGGCCTTCTGGCCGATGGCGACATAGATGCAGACCATGCCCTTGCCGCGCTGGTTGAGGATAGCGTCGATGGCGATGGCGGTCTTACCGGTCTTACGGTCGCCGATGATGAGCTCACGCTGACCGCGGCCAATAGGCACCATGGAGTCGATAGCGAGCAGACCGGTCTGAACCGGCTCACACACCGGGGTACGGTCGATGACGCCGGGGGCCTTGAACTCGATGGGGCGACGGTGCGTGGCGACGATGTCGCCCAGGCCGTCGATGGGCTGGCCGAGCGGATTGACGACGCGGCCGAGCATGGCGCGGCTCACAGGGATATCCATAATGCGACCAGTGGTGCGGCACTCGTCGCCTTCCTTGATGGAGTCGACGGCACCAAACAGAACGGCGCCGACCTCGTCACGGTCAAGGTTCTGGGCAAGGCCGAAGACGGTCTCACCGGTATCGGAGCTCTTGAACTCCAGAAGCTCGCCTGCCATGGCGCTCTTAAGGCCGGAGACGCGCGCGATGCCGTCGCCTACCTCGTCGACCGTTGAAACCTCATGCGTATCGACCGTCGCGGAGAGGCTCGTGAGCTGCTCCTGCAGTTTCTTGGCGATATCCTGGGCATTGAGGGTTTCGGACATTAGGCTTCACCTCCGTACGAATTAGCAGAGTTTGCGAGGGTCTCCTGCGCGATGCGCAGCTGCGTCTTGACGGAAATGTCACGACGCTCGCCGCGGGCCTCGAGCACCAGGCCGCCCACGATAGACGGGTCGACCTGCTCGATAAGGAATACCTTGCGGCCGAAGTCCTGCTCGCATTTCTTAGTGATGGTTTGACGCAGCTCGTCGTCGAGCGGGATCGCCGTGGTGACGGTCACGCCCACTACATCCTCGTCTTCCTCGGCAACATACTTAAAGGCAGCTGCCACCTTGGGAAGAAGGTCGAGCTGGTCGCGCTTGGACATGGTGTCGAGCACGGCGATGATCTCGGGGCTGGCAGAAGCCAGGCGCTCGATCATCTCGAGGTCCTCGAACACATGGTTCTCGGCCTTAGCGGCTTCCAGAAGGGAGCGCGCGTAGGTCTCGAGCACCTTGTCCTGATAGCGGCTAGTCGGCATTCAGGCTACCTGCTTCCTGGATGTAGCGCTCGATGAGCTTCTTCTGCTCGGCCTCGTCCTCGAGTGCCTCGCCCACGATCTTGGTGGCGACGGCAACGGACAGGTCGGCGATGGAGCTCGCGGCACCGGCGTAGATGGACTTGCGCTCGTCCTCGACGGTCGTATGGGCCTTGGCGATGATCTCCTCGGCCTCCTTGTGAGCAGCCTCGATGATACGGGCGCGCTCGGACTCGGCGTCCTTACGGGCCTCGAGAACGATGTCGGCAGCCTGACGACGGGCGTCGGTGACGATCGAGTCGGACTCAGCGCGCTTGGCGATAGCCTCCTGCTTGGTCTTCTCGGCCTCGTCGAGGCTCTCCTCGATCTTCTTGCCGCGCTCCTCCATGGTTTTCATGATGCCCGGCAGGGCGACCTTGGCCAGCACGATCCAGATAATCAGGAAGGCGATAAGCGCCGGGATGAACTCCGCCATCTTAGGGATGAGGATGTCCGCACCGGCAGCGCCGTCCTCAGCGAACGCGGAAACCGGCATGAGCAGCGCGGCCGCGGACGCGGAGAGTGCGATCGCGCTCTTCTGGGATGAAAGATTCATACTTGACGCTCCGTGCTATTTAACGATCAGCGCGACAACGAAGCCGATCAGAGCCAGAGCCTCGCCGAAGGCGGAGCCCATGATGAAGACGGTGAACACGCGGCCCTGGACCTCAGGCTGACGGGCCATAGCACCCGTAGCACCCAGAGCAGACAGGCCGATAGCAAGACCAGCGCCGATAACACCGAGACCGTAACCGATAACTCCCACGATTCCTCCTTTGTCGTGCGTGTCTTATTTCACGCAGGATAACCTTTTTATAACTGCCGGGCTCCATGGGTACGGGCACCGGCGGTTTAACGAATTACCTTACCTTTATGGCGCGAACGGAAGACTACTCCTCCTCCGCGACCTCCTCTGCCTCGGAGACATACACGGCGGTAAGGACCGTGAAGACGTAAGCCTGGATGGCGCCGACCACAAGCTCGATCGCATAGATCAGGATGAGGATGGCAAGCCAGGCTAGCGAAGGCAGGGCGCCGACGGCGTGGGCCGCGGAAACCTGCTGAAGCAGCGGCTGCATGAACATGCTCGCCATGATGGCGAACGAGCCCATGACCACGTGTCCTGCGAACATGTTGCAGAACAGACGGACGGCGAGCGTGATGAGGCGCAGGAAGGTCGAGAAAAGCTCGACGACCCACACGAGCACGTTCATCGGGAAGCTCACGCCCTGCGGGGCGAGGCTCTTGATGTAGCCGATCACGCCGTGAGCCTTGCATCCGTAGTAGATGAAGTATACGAAGGCGAAAATGGCGAGTGCGGCGGTGGAGCCGATTGCGCCGGTGCCGGGCTTCATTCCCGGGATCAGGCCGATCATGTTATTGATCAGGATGAACAGGAAAAGCGAGCACAGGAACGGGAAGTGCTTCTTCCAGTTCTCACCCACGACGCCCTTGCCGATATCGTTCTCGACGTACTCGATGATGTACTCGAAACCGTTGACGAAGAAGCCCTTGGGAACCAGGGTCTGCTTCTTCTTGAACACGGCCAGGACGATCAGGAGCACGATCGTGGAGACGATCAGCCAAAACGAGTACTGCGTGATGCCGCAGCTCAGATCGCCCACGACAGGGGTGGAGCTGAACTCGCTGACCAGATGATTAATCTCATCAGGCAGCTTTTCAAAAATTTCCACGACTTACCTTTCGACCTCATGAGGATCTCGCAGCGCCTTGGCGACGCGAACCGTGCAGGCGGCCATAAAGGCCACGAAGCCGATCGCCTCGCCCAGGAGGAACATGCGAAATGCCTCTCCGAACAACACAAACACAACCAAGGTAAAGACGAGCAGGGCGATTGCCGAGACCGCCAGACTCACCATACCCTTGAGCATGTCCGCATTCTGTTTATCGTCAAGAACCGGCTTGAGCGTAAAGACAAAGGGAAGGAAGGCAATTGCGCCCGCGATGGCGCCTGCAACGATAGCGAGCAGATCGGCTATCTGAAACACTGGCGTCCTCACTTTCCTTTTTAACGCTTCACAGAACAGTTCCCGCCAAACATTGGTGACTATTGTACGAGCCAATCGCTAAAGTACAACCGAAAAAGCATCGGTTAATACGCACCTGTTCGTTTTCTTAAGACCTTCTTTATGCCGCAGGTACGGTAATACGTTTTTCTCGAACCCTGCAGGGCAAAACGTCCGTTAACAGGAGTGCGCGCGGTCGCCTTTTGTTCGTCCGCGCGCACCATTTCTTCGTACTTGCAGCCGCGGCCATCTTAGCCCAGCGACTAGAGCGTGCCGTAGATGCGGTCACCGGCGTCGCCCAGGCCGGGAACGATGTAGGCAGCCTCGTTGAGATGGTCGTCGATAGCGCAGGTATAGATATGCACATCTGGGTCCTTCTCGGTCAGCGACTTGAGGCCCTCGGGAGCCGCGACGATGCACAGCATGCGGATGTCCTTGACACCGCGCTCGCGCAGGTAGCTAATGGCCATCTCGGCCGAACCGCCCGTGGCGAGCATGGGGTCGACGACCAGGCAGATGCGCTGGTCGATATCCTTGGGCATCTTGCAGTAATACTCGTGCGGCTCGTGGGTGACCTCGTCGCGCTCCATACCGATGTGGCCCACGCGAGCGGAGGGTACCAAGTCGAGGATGCCGTCGACCATGCCGAGGCCCGCACGCAGGATGGGCACGATGGCGAGTTTCTTGCCAGCAAGCTGTTTGAACGTGGCGGTAGTGATGGGGGTCTCGACCTCGACGTCTTCCATAGGCAGGTCGCGCATGGCCTCGTAGCCGTCAAAAAGCGCGAGTTCGCGCACGAGCTGACGGAACTGGTTGGTGCCGGTGCTCTTGTCGCGCAAGATCGACAGCTTGTGCTGGACGAGCGGGTGATCGACAAGGGTCACACGGGACGTATCGTAGGTGACGGTCATGGGTTGATGCCCCTTTCGTTGCGGCCGGAAGATGGCCTTGCTGACAAGGCGCATGGCGACGTTGTTGCCGTGCGCCGTGCATAAGTTTAACGGTTTGTTGTATCGAGCAGCCCGTCGCAGCCCTACTGTGCGGTGCTGAGCGAGCGCCTGACTGCATCACGCCAGCCCGCAAGGTTTTGCTCGCGGCGCTCGGCGGACATGTGGGGAAGGAAGGTCCTAACGATCTGGGCATTTTGCTCCAGCTCTTCCAGGTCTTCCCAATAGCCGACGGCAAGACCCGCCAAGTACGCGGCACCGATTGCCGTGGTCTCCACCGTCTCGCATTGCAGCACGGGGATATCCAGCAGGTCGGCCTGGAATTGCATGATGAACTCGTTGCGCGAGGCACCGCCATCGACAGACAGGCGCTCAATCGAAAGCCCCACGTCCTGCTCCATGGCGCGCAGCACGTCGTAGCTCTGATATGCCATGGATTCGCAGGCGGCACGTACGATGGTCGCACGGCTCGAGGCGCCGGTCAGACCGCACACGATACCGCGAGCATGCGGGTCCCACCAGGGAGCACCCAAACCCGCAAAGGCGGGAACGAAGTAGCAGCCCTCGTTGTCGCTAATCGAAGCGGCGAGTTGTGCCGACTCGCTCACGCTCGAGATGATGCCCATGTTGTTGCGAAGCCAGTTCATCGTTGAGCCGGCGGCAAAAATAGAGCCCTCGAGTGCATAGCTGACTTTGCCGTCCGCAGCGATACCGATGGTGGAGACCAGGCCATTCTTGGATTCGACGATCTCGTCGCCGGTGTTCATGAGCATAAAGCAGCCCGTGCCATAGGTGTTTTTGGTCTGGCCGGGACGGAAACAGCAGTGGCCGAACAGCGACGCCTGTTGGTCACCCGCCACGCCCATGATGGGCGGCATGTTGGTCATGATGTCGCTCGCGACGCGGCCGTAGTCGCCCGAGCTCCAGCGAACCTCGGGCATCATGGAACGTGGAACGTCAAAGAGCGCCAGCAGGTCGTCGTCCCAATCGAGCGTATGGATATTAAAGAGCGCCGTGCGGCTGGCATTGGTGTAGTCGGTGGCAAAGACCTGGCCGCCGGTGAGGTTGTAGATGAGCCAGGTGTCGATGGTGCCAAACATGAGGTCGCCCGCCGCCGCGCTCTCGCGTGCGCCGTCGACGTTGTCGAGAATCCACTGCACCTTGGAGGCCGAGAAATACGGGTCGAGCGTGAGTCCCGTGCGGGAGCGCACCAGCTCCTCGCAACCCTGTTCAACCAACGCGTCGATCGCCGGCGCGGTACGGCGGCACTGCCATACGATGGCGTTATAGATGGGCTGGCCGCTCACGCGGTCCCAGACCACCGTGGTCTCGCGCTGGTTGGAGATGCCGATGGCGGCAATGCGGTCGGAGTGGATACCGCTCTTAAACTGGACTTCCATCATGACGGCGATCTGGCTGGCAAGGACCGTCATGGGGTCTTGCTCTACCCAACCGGGACGCGGAAAACTCGTTTTGACGCTGCGACGTGCCTGCGCGACGATGCATCCGTACTCGTCGACGATGGTCGCAAGTACCGAGGTGGTGCCGCAGTCGAGCGCCATGATGTAGGAACCGCCAAAGTTAAACGAGGCATCTTCCATGCCCAGGCTGCCCAGATTCAACGACATCGCTTACACCTTTCTATTGCATCGGGTCGGACAGGACCCGCTCGATCTCTGATGCGGGAAGTGCGCCTTGGCGCAGGATCTGGAGCCCGCCGTGCTGGAACGACACGATGGTCGAGGCGTCGCGACACGGGGTCTCACCGGCGTCGACGGCAACATCGACCCCCTCCAGGATGCGACCCTCGACGGCGGCAAAGCTTGCCGGCGAGGTCGCGCCGTGCGTGTTGGCGCTCGTACAGGCAAGGGGGCTGCCGCAGGCGCGAATGAGCGCTTGGACCACGGGAGAGGCCGAAGCGCGCAGGGCCACGGTGTCGTCGGCAGCGCGCATAAAGGTCGGCACACAGGGAGCTGCCTTGACCACGATAGTCAGGGCTCCCGGCCAGCATCGTCGCGCGAGTATGCGGGCATCTTCCGGTATATCCACGCCATAGCGGTCGAGTGCTTCGACGCCATCGACCAGCCAAGCGACGGTTTGTGTGAGCTCACGTTGCTTGAGAGTGAAGATACGGCGATAGCCGGTGCCGAGCGCAGGGACCGCGGCGCCATTGACGGTGGCTTGCGGGTCGCATGACCACGACGGGAACTCGCTTGTATCTTGGGGGACGGCATCGGAGAAGGCGTTGACTGCCACGGCGACACCGTAGACGGTCTCGGTCGGGATCAGCGCCAAGCCGCCACAGCCGAGCACCTCGGCCGTACGCTCGACGGCGAGCCGATGCGGCTCACGCGCTCCCTCGAATACCCGATAGACCGTCTGCATGTGTATGCCAGCCCCTTACGCTCTGGTGCAAGTTTGTTTACTGAGGGGCATTCTCGCACGAAACGTTCAATCCATTTGCCCACAGCGCATGTTGGTTTGGTGAGCGGCTCTAGTAGTCGGTGAAAGTGAGGGGGTTATTGGACTGCGACGAACTTCTTTGGCCTGCCGGCGTGGCGTTCTTGGGCGGCGTAGCGCTCGATGCTGTCTATCGTTATCATCCGACGGCCGTCGACGAGTTCAACATCGAGCTTTCCGGCTTTGACCAGCGCGGTAATCCGCGGAGCGGAGACTTTGAGGTCCAGCGCTGCGTCTTTAAATGTTCGGCACGCCGCTTCCCGAGCGTCCTCGTGGTCGATTTCGACCGAAAGGGCCACGACCTCGGCCGAGCGTTCGTACCCCGCCGGAGTCAAACCGTTGTTGAGGTCATCGGCCAAAAACGCCATCAGCGCCTCGGTGGCATGGGCAATAGCTTCTTCGCGCGTATCGCCATCGGCAAAGGCGCCGGGAATCTGCGGGAAGCTAGCGCAGTAACCGTCATCTTCCTTTATGAGAACGCAGTCATAGGTAAATCGCTGCCTCATTTTGCCTCCAACTACCATCCAGCTTGGCGACGAATACTTGCCCACGTGCCCTTCTTTGGTCGATCACCACCAGAGCCGTTCACGGTGACAACGCGGTCACCAGAAACATACTTAGCATGGCTACCGACTTGCGCGACCTTCACGAATCCATCGTGCTTGAGTAGGGCAATGATTTCCCGAAAGGTAGGAGGTTGCATGGGCCGACCTCTTTCAGCCATCCTAATTATAAACTACTTTATAATTTTTGCTAACCAGTTAATAAATATTACTAGCGCTGCTTGGGCTCGGTGACGATGGCTCGAACGATGCGGGGACGATCGGTGAGGTCGTGGACGATACGCACGTCCGAAAGGCCTGCTTGACGACAGAGCTCGGCCGCGGCGTCGAGCGCGCCCTCGTAGAGCTCGCAGGCAAACAGGCCGCCGGCACGCAGCATGTAGGGCGCCGCGTTGAGCAGGCGGCGGAAGATATCGAGACCGTCGGCACCGCCCTCGAGCGCCAGATCGGGCTCAAAGTCCTTGACCTCATGCGGCAGCGAGCGCATGACATCGGTGGGGATGTAGGGCGGGTTGGAGACGAGTACGTCAAAGGTGCCCCACTCTTCGCGGGGAATGGAACTCACCAGGTTGGTGAGGCTGAAGGCGACCTCGTCGGACGTGAGGCCAAGCGCATCGCGGTTTTTGGTAGCAAGGTCGATGGCGCGCGGCTCGATATCGGTAGCAGTGCAGGTAACGTGCCCGCGGCGCTCCCAGGCAAGGGAGAGCGAAATGCAGCCCGTGCCGCAGCCGACCTCGAGAACGCGGGCAGTGCGGGGCTCGGCTGGGGCAGATACGTTGGCCTCGGCGGCATCTTGCGCGGGAGTCGCCTGTTGGTCGTTGTCCTCAATGGCGATGCCGTATTCGTCGAGCTCGGGCTCGGGGGTTTCCATGGCCTCTGCTTCTGCCGCTTCGGCTTCTGCTGCCTGCGCGGCGGCTTCCTCGGCCTCACGATCGGCCAGTTCCTCGGCATAGGCGCGGCTGCCCAGCACATCGCTGCCCAACGCCGCCTCATCGGCAGCCGTCAGGTTGGCGGCACGGCGCTCGGCCATCGCTCGCTCGTCGGCCAATGCGGCTTCGGCTTTGCGCGCCTGCTCGACCTCGTCGTTCCAGGGCAGCTCAGCGCGCTGACGGATGGCAGCCTCGGGGCTCAGCACCTCGGCATCCAGATAATTGAAGACTTCCTCGACGAGCATCTCGGTCTCGGGACGCGGAATGAGTACGCCGGGGGCGCACGCGACGTCGATCATGCGAAACTGCGTGCTGCCCGTGATGTATTGCAGCGGCTCGCCCTTAGCGCGGCGGACAACGGCCGCGTGCATGGTCTCGAGCTGGGCCGCGTTAAGCGTCTCGTCCATGCGCATATATAGGTCAATGCGCGCCAGGCCCGTGGCGGCGCACAGCAGCCATTCGGCAGAAAGACGGGGGTGTTCCTCGCCGCGCTCGGCCAGGTACTCCTTGGTCCACTCGAGACAACGCTTGATGGTCCAGATCTCGTTTGCCATGGGGTCCTCCCCTCTTAAGCGCCAGGCGGCGCGCGAATGTCGGAGCAGATTGTAAGCGAGGCAAGCGTTTGGCAAGGGACGATTGAAGGCGATTATCGAGAATCAGCCCAGATTTTTGCTTGGAGCCTGCCCGAAGTGTTCATTCGTCGACGTCTGAATCTGCATCCGTCAAGTTTTTGGCAAGGTTGACCCAAAACTGACCAATATCTAACCAAGAACTTGCCAAATCACTTGACGCGCGACGCATCAAAAATGCACTGCGGCTTCTTGGACGATTTTTTGAGCAATATTTTCGACAGAAGATGCACGCCGTTAATTGCTTTAAGCAGGTAGCTGGCTTAATGGCCATCAAAGCCGATTAAATAACATCTCAAAGCAATGTGCACAACCTAGTCATTTAAGAACGTCCCCAATAACTACCTTGGAAACCCCGCAGGTTGAGCATACCGCATCCGGAGCAAGGCAACGCCGCAGGTAGAGGACGGACAGCGAGCGACGTCCAGGACGAACAAGTTGGCATGAAAAAGGCAAGGCATAGACCTTCTGGTCATGCCTTGCCTTTTGAATGACAAATTGTCGCTCTGGGCGGCGCGCAGCGTCGGCTGATCCGCCGTTCGGTAGAACGGCGGAACCTACACAGCTTGTGCCAGCTTCTCGGCACGCTCGGCGGCGGCGAGCGCCTCGATGACGGTGCCGAGCTGATCGCCCAGAAGGACGCCGTTGTAGGTGGAATTGAAACCGATGCGGTGATCGGTCACGCGGTCCTGGGGCTGGTTGTAGGTACGAATCTTCTCGGAACGGTTGCCGTGGCCGATCTGGCTTTGGCGCTCGGCACCGAGCTCTGCCTGCTGTTTCTCGAGCTCCATCTCGTACAGACGGGCACGCAGCATCTGCATGCAGACCTCGCGGTTCTGGATCTGGGAACGCTGCTCCTGTGACTGCACCACGGTGTTGGTGGGCAGGTGGGTGATTCGCACAGCGGAGTAGGTAGTGTTAACGCACTGACCGCCAGGGCCGGAGGCGCAGTAGGTGTCGATGCGCAGGTCGGACTGGTTGATCTGGACGTCGATCTCCTCGGCCTCGGGAAGTACGGCGACGGTAGCCGTGGAGGTCTGAATGCGGCCCTGGGACTCGGTCTTGGGGACGCGCTGGACACGGTGCACGCCGGACTCGTACTTCATAACGGAGTAGACGCGGTCGCCCTCGACCTTGAACTCGATGGACTTGAAGCCGCCGGCCTCGCTGGGGCTGGAATCGAGCACGGTGGTCTTCCAGCCACGCGACTCGCAAAAGCGCTGATACATCTTGTACAGGTCGCCGGCGAAGATGGCCGCCTCGTCGCCACCGGCGGCGGAGCGAATCTCGACGATGGTGTTCTTGTCGTCGTTGGGGTCGCTCGGGATGAGCATGTACTTGATGTCTTCCTCGAGCTGGGGAAGCTTTTCCTCGTTCTCGGAGATGTCCATCTGGAGCATCTCCTTCTCGTCCGCATCGCTGGTGTCGCGGAGCATCTCCTTGGCGGCCTCGATGTCATCGAGCGCGCCGATGTACTCGCGCGAGGCAGCGATGAGGTCGGACTGGTGTGCGTACTCCTTGTTGAGACGCGTGAACTCCTTGATGTCGGAGGCGACGGCCGGGTCGGAAAGCTTCTTCTCGAGCTCCTCGTAGGCCTTAATGATCTTTTCGAGCTTGTCGCGCATGGCGGGACTCCTTTATATGCGTGAAGGTGAAAATTATATGCGTGAAGGCGAAAATCGGCAGAGTTGATGGGGCGCGCGGCGCCACTGCGGGGGTAAGCCCAGCTAGAACATGTCGATCTTCAGATACATGCGCATCCCTTCGCGTATGAGGTACATAGTTGCGGTCTAACCCATACATGATAGCGTGCGCAGGCATACCTGCATATAACCCGCACGGAATGCGACAAAGGGTCAGTCTCTTTCCTTGAATACAACTTCATCCGAACGCCTCCCGCATTCATCCGCACATATACGGATAAATTTGGGAATCCGATACCCTGAGGGCCGGATCGGCCGGCCCCGGGAGATCGGAGGACGCCATGTCCGGAAAGGGCGGGAAGGGCGCCGCGAGGGCGGTCCCGAGGACCCACGGCAGGCTCACCGGGTACGAGCGGGACACGGTCCAGAGGATGCTGAAGCGCAGGGTTCGCTCGGCCACTTCCTCGAGAGGTTCAAGGGCGTATCGACCCGCAGGCTCCACAGCTGCCTGATGTGGTTCAGATGGCTGCGCGAGGCCGCACGCGTCGGGGACAGGACGTCGCTCATGCGCGAGCAGCTCGACGACGGGCGCTACGAAAAGATCCGGAAGAAGATGATGGAGCCGGAGTACGAGTTCCATCTGGAGCCGGACGTGCAAACGGCGGGTTAACATAGCCTTTCACCAAAAAGGGCGAGCGGCCGCGCCCTGCGACCACCCGCCCTCAATCAAAGCCCTTCTCGGCCGCCGTAGCTACCGGTTCCGGCGCCGCAGGATAACGCCTGCGGCGATCAGCACCACCGCGCCGCCCGCGATGCCACCCAGGGCCATCGGCGACAAGCTGGTATCGCCCGTATACGGCAGACCCGGCTTCTCCTCCTTCGGCACCGGTGACTTGCTCGGCGGATTGGTGGGCGGCTCCGTCGGCGGGGTGGTCGGCGGCGTGTACGTGTTCTTGAACACCGGCGCCACGGCGCCGTCATAGGTTACCGTCGCCACCAGATGGCCCGCACCGTCGTCCGTCACCGTCACCGTTACCCGGTGCTCGGCCGCGTCGTACGTCACGTTCTTCTGACCGTCGTCCACCTCGGAGATGCTGTAGGCGTACGTTCCGGGCTTGTCGTACGAGATCGCCTCGAAGCCCACCGTGCCGTCCGCCGCGTTCTTTGCGGTCTGCAGCACCTTGCCGTCGGCATCCTTCAGCTGGAAGGAGAACTGCCCTTCCTTCAGGTCCTCGCCGCTCAGCACCTTGGAGGCCCCCAGCTTCACCTCAGTCGCGGCCGGCGCGTAACTGTTGCTGAACGCCACCGCTTCCGCAGCCTTGCCGCCCTTGCTGTAGGCAACCTGCGCCTCCAGCGCGTGCGTCTCCGCATTCTCCGTCACCGTCACCGTCGCGGTAAAGACCGTCGTGTCGTAGGTGACGCCGTTCGCCGTCGCCCCTGCCCGCTCGGACACGGTGTAGACGTACGTCCCCACCTTGTCCAGCTGCAGCGGCGCGAAGCCGAACGTGCCGTCGGCGCCGTTCTGCACCGTCTGCACCACGTTACCGTCGGCGTCCTTCAGGTCGAAGAAGAACTCACCCTCGGCCAGGTCGCGGCCGGTCAGAGCCTTCGTTCCGGTAATCGTCGCCGTCGTTGCCGTCGGCGTGTAGGTGTTGGTGAAGGTCAGATCCGCAGCCGTCTTGTTCGCCGTCGCGGTCAGCTGGCCGCTGCCGTCATCGGTCACGTTCACCGTTACGTCCAGCACCGCATCGCTGTAAGTGATGGTGCCATCTTGGCCCGCAACCTCCTTCACCTGGTACGCATGCGAACCAGTTGCGGTGTACGAGATGGCCTTGAAGGTAAACGCTTTACCCACGTTCGTGGTCCGGTCGATCTCCTGCCCGGTGGCCACGTCAATCAGCGCGAATGTGAACTCGCCATCGGCGGGCGTCCGCGTGGTGGCCGGGTCGGCATTCTCAAGCACCTTGGTGCCAGAGATCTGGTAGGAGGTCTGACCCGGCTGGTAGCTGTTCGCAAACGTCATGGTATTGGGGGTGACGCCGTTCTCGGTGCCCTCGCTCGGTTTCACCGTAGAGCTCTCTACCACCAGCTTGCCGTCGTTGTTGTCCTTCACCACGTAGGTCAGGGTGTACGTCTTGCCGGTGTAGGTCACGCCCGGCACGCCCGGCGCGCCGTCCGTCGGCTGCACCTCACGGACCGTGAAGGGAAAGGTGCCCGCATGGTCGAAGGTCAGCTCGTTAAAGTAAACCTTGCCCTTGGCGTCGTTCTTCTGGGTCTGGAGCACCGTACCGTCAGACCCCACCAGCTCGAAGGCGAAGTCTCCCGCCTTTAGCTGATAGCTGCCGTCGTGCACGTCAACGCTCTTGGTGAGGGCGATCGCGCCGGAGTTCGTCGCCTTCGCCTTGTAGGTGTTGGTGAAGGTGGGCTTCGTGGCGTCCGCGCCGTCGTAGGCGACGCTCGCCTGCAGCGTGCCGGCATTGTCCACAACCGTCACCACGGCATGATGCACCGCGTCGTCGTAGGTCACGTAGGCCAGATCACCCTTCCGCTCCACGATAGTGTACTCGTACGTGCCCGGCTTCGCGTAGGAGAAGGCGTCGAAGTTAACGCTTCCGTCCGCGCCGTTGGTCGCGGTCCGGACGGGCTTGGCCCCGGCAAGCTGCTCAGCAGTCATTTTGCCCTCGTACACATCGAAGGTGAACTCGCCGTCCTTGGGGACGATCGGCGTGTTGTCGTCCTTCTTCACATAGCTCTTCTGCGCACCGAGGGCCAGACCGGTCGCGGCCGGCTGGTAGGTGTTGGTGAAGGTATCCGAGCCGGATGCGCTCGTCACGATCGCCTTCGCATTCAGTGCTCCGTTCCCGCCGTCTGTGACCGTCACCGTATAGGTGAGGGCATGATTGTCATAGACCATGCCGGCCTCCGCGCCCGGCTTCTCCGCGATGGTGTAGGTGAAGTCCTTGCTCGCGGCGCCGCCCAGGTCGGAGAGCTGGAACTCGCGCGTGAAGCAGACCTTGCCGTTTGCATCGTTCTTCGCGGTGGCGATCACGTTGCCGGCAGCGTCCTTCAGGTCGAAGGTGAACTCGCCGTCCGCAGGCTTCGTCGTGTGATCGAAGCCGTCCGCAACCTTGATGGTCTTGGTCGCCGTCAGCTCCACGGATCCCTTTGCGGTGTAGGTGTTGTTGAAGGTGGGAGCCGTAGCGGTACCGTCATAGGTGACGGTCACCTTCGTCTTGTTGTTGTCGTCCTGGTTCTGCTCTACCTTGACGTGGACCTTGACTTCCTTGGCGTCGTAGGCCACGCCGTCGACGGACTGGCCGGCCTTCTCCTCCTTGAGCGTGTAGTCGTACTCGCCCAGGTTCAGGCCCTTGACGGTCAGCTTGACCTTGCCATTCTTATCGTTGGTGCCGCGAGCGTCCTCATTGCCGTCCTGGTCGTACAAGCCGAAGGTGAACGCATCGGCCGTCAGGTCCTTGCCCGCGAGAACTTTCGTGGCCTCAACGGTGACGTCCGCCGTCGGCTTCGTGTTGGTGAAGGTCGGCACGGCCTTCTCACCGTCGTAGGTGACGGTCGCCTTCAGCTCGCCCTTTTCGTCGGTGACCTTGACGTGGACCTTCACGCCCTTCGCGTCGTAGACGACGGTCGAGTCGGCGCCCTTCACCTCCTTGATGGTGTAGTCGTGGTCGCCCGGCGTAGCGTAGTCGATGGCTGCAAAGGCGACCTTGCCGTCCTTCTCGTTTTGGACAGTCTGGACCACGCTGCCGTCCTTGTCGAGCAGCTGGAACGTGAAGTCACTCCCCGCGAGCTCACCGCCCGTGAAGCGCTTCGTCGCCTTGAGCGTTACCGAGGTCTCCTTCGGGCGGTACGTGTTCGTGATCACCGCAATCTGATCGTCGATCACCTGAGATGTGGCGGTGCCATCATCCTTATAGATCTGCTCCATTTTGACGACTGGCTCGGTCAGATTTCCCTTGCCGTCATCCTTCACCGTTACGGTCACTTTGTATTCGGCGCTGGAGTAGCTGACACCGCCCAGCCAACTGGGATCGCTCTTGGCGGGCGTAGTCTCGGCAATGTAGTAGGTGTACTTGCCAGGCTTCTCATACTTAATCTCTCCGAAGCTAAATTCTTCGGCGCTCGTAACGGTCTTCTCGACCTGCTTCATGCCGGCCACGGGCGCTGCCGTGGCACCATCAGGCATCGGCGTTCCATCGGCGGCGCGCAGGCAAAGCTCGAAGCTGTCGGCGCTAGTCCACTCACGGCCGGTGAACTTCTTCTTCGCCTTGATGCCTGTGAGCGTCACCGAAGACTTCACGCTGTAGCTGTTGGTGAACACCAGCTTGTTGTCTTTGGCCACCGTGCCGTCGGAATTCTGCGGGGCAATCCTGCCCGAGATGCTATCGCCTTCTTCAGCCAGATTCTTGTCACCCTGCTTGCGGCCGGTCAGCTTATAGCCCGCGGGCATCTTGTCTGCGCCGGTCAGCTCCTGCACCGCGTACTGGTCACCCTCGGCGAGACCGTACACGCGGATCGTCTGGTCGGCCGTGATGGTCTGCTCGCGGCCGTTCTCGAGGTCGAACATTTTGCCGACCTGCTTCTCGCTTGCGGTCCCCGCGTTCTCAAACACCGCGGCCTTGTACGTCTTCCCCGCCGTCGTGGGCACGGTGAACTTGAAGGTGAACCCCGCGTCCGGTTTTCCCGTCAGGCCCGCTGGCACCATGACCTTCTTCATCACCTCGAGGCTCGCCTCGCGTTCGTTCGCCACGCGCACGCAGGTGGCGCCCGTAAACAGGGCGTTCAGATTCATGTCGCCCAGGTCGGCGCGGGTGCCCTTCGCATTAGTGTCACCAGACACGTCCTGCGTGATGCCCATACGTATCCAGCCCGTCTCGGTCTCCAGGCGGTAAGGTTCGTCCTTCTTGGTGGGCCCATACTGGTAGACACGTCCATTGGCGCCGTACTTAAGATGTACCTCATTCTCGCCGCCCTTGGCGTCATTGTTCCAGGAAAGGTTGCCGTTGCCGTCGAGCGTCCCGTCGGACGTCTGGCGCTGGCCCTTGATCCACGTGAGCGTGTTGTCAATGTCGCCCTCTGCGCCAAACTGGCCCAGGCTCTTCATGAGCGAGCCCACGCCCACGAACGTCGAAACGCCGTCATCAACTGTACCAGCATCGGCGTGGACGCCGTAATCGTCCACAATCACCTTGATGAGCCTGTCATTAAGCAGGAAGCCATTGGGCGCCGAGACCTCCTTCAGGAAGTAGGTACCCTTCACGAGCGGCTCGCTACTGTCGCTCGTAGACGGGAATACGCCCGCCCCTTCGAGCTTGACCGGGTTGGCGACCGACCTCGTCGTCAGGGTGTCGTAGGGGGCCTGGTCGCCATCGAGCACGGCCTTGCCGTTCGCATCCGTAGTCACCTGGGTGGACTTGTAAAGGCCGAACTTCGCCCCGTCAACGGGCTTACCCTCGGTATCGGTCTTCTGCACGAACAGGCGATTCTGGATGTTCGTGACGAGCAGGCGCGTGGCGAACTGCCGCTTGAAGTTCGTGCCGTCTGCGATGTCGTCGCTGTACACGTGGACTGTGTTCTTAGGCGTCGCGCCGCCGATCGAGCTCGCCGTTGTGTGGTAGATGGCCACCGTGTACTCGGCATCCTTGCGGGCATCACCGCTCAGCAGGTAGTAGTACTTGGAGATGTCACCGGGCAGATTTTGAATCTCTACCTGGTACTGGCCGCTTGTGTTGAGCGTGAAGGCGTGCAGGTCCTTCTTCGCCGCCTCGATAGCACCGGTCATGCCCGGCTCCTTGGCGAGGGTGTATCCCGCTCCCGTCGATGGGTCACCCGACACGGCGTACCAATTGCTCGGATCTTTGATACCTGTGCCTGCGCTTTTGTCGCGCTTGAGCACCACAGCGAACAGTATGCCGGAGTCCAGATTGACGGTCTTGTCGGACTTCGTCAGGTCATTATTTGCCTTGTACACGGTCGACGGCGCGGTGATGGTCTCCTTCGCGGCGGCGAACGCACCGGTCTTCCACACGACGCTGCCCACGTCCATACCGCCGCGGTTGATGATGACGCCGCCCGCGCCGTTCTCAGCGCTCGCGGGCACGTACTCGAGCTGCATGCTACCACCCGTCGCCGCGAGACTCGAGCGGTATCCCTCGGGTACGCGCGTCTCCTTCAGGAGGTAGTACTTGTTGTTGTCGTGATCCTTGTTGTAGAGATCGTCGAAGTTGATGACGCCGTTGTCCACGTCGTTCGTGAGCGTTAGGTGGCCGGCCTCGTCCGTGGTACCGGAGCCGATGAGCTCGCCCACGGTCTTGAAGTCCTTGTCGGTCTTATAGAGCTTGAACTCGGCACCCTGTACGAACTTGCCGTCCTGGTCGAACTTGATGATGTCGGACTCGGGCACCGTCACGAGGTTGAACTTGAGCTCCATGTTGGAGTCGGTGGCGCCGCGCTCCAGGTAGAAGAACTTGAGGGTGTGGTTGGTGCCGTCGGCGAAGGTGTTGTCGTTGAAGCCCGAAGTGTCCTTATTCGCCTTCTGGTACTTTTTCTTCAGTGTGCCGTCGTTATTACCGTTCACCTTAATGTCGCCCGTACAAAAGTTGATGCTCAGACTCGCGCGGTTGTGAATACCGCCGATATCACCCACGAGGACATCGTCGATGAACACCCAGACGTCATCATCGCCGGCGAACTCGAACACCATGTCGTCGCCCGCGTTCGTCTTGCCGCCAGCAGGCTGCACGAATCGCGTGGACATTGAGAGGCCGAAGTGGTGGTTGACGGGGCGGCCGTCGTTGTAGCGCGAATCACCGGTGTTGTCTGCCTTGATGCCGGTTTGGACGAGCCGGCCGTTTTCCTCTTTGAGCACCTTGTCTGCCGCGTCGAACGGGAAGAACTGACCCTGGTGGGACGAATCGCCCACTTTGTCAATGCCCCAGGTGTCATAGATGTCGAAGGCATTCTTGTCAGCGTTGTAGGCTGCGTAGTTTTTGGAGCTGTCATAGACGTAGTAGCCGTTCTGAACCTTGAGGAGGCCCGTCACGCCAAAATGGGACGTCTTGCCGATCTGGGCAGAGGAATCGAACAGGTAGCAGAGGGACTCGCCGCCCCAGGTTTTGGAAAGCTGCGGATAGCCGTCTAAAAGCGTGTTGTTGACAATGCCGGGCTGCGGGTTCGTGTTGCCCGTCCAATGGTTGAGCGGCTCACCACCCTGGCCGTCGTTAAACTGGAACCGGTGGTTTGCGTTGACGCCGCCGTTGCCGGAAACCGACAGATGGTTATCGGGATTCACCCAGTAATCAAACAGGTTGATTGTTGTCCCCGAAGGCGAAATCGTCGTAACCGTGTGGTCCGAAAACGCCGCTTCCGCACGGGTCGGCAGGAAGAAACTCGCCGTCAGCGCGACGGCGAGGGCCAAAACAATCACATATGGCGAGACCGGGCGCAGCCCACGACGACGGCCATAAGACATGACGGACCACCGCTCGCGCGGCCGGTGTTCACCAGGAAGTTCCCTGCTTAGACACCCCCCCCCGGTAGCATTATTCACGAGTCGAGACGTCGTCTCTCTGAGCTCCTGCATAATTTCCTCCCCAGTCACACGGCGACCTGCCCGGGTGCTCCCCGGGGGCCGAGGCAGTCTGGCACATGCCCGCAGTCGTTCAAGGAATACCAACCCCAGCATATGTCTCTTAAGATATCTTAGTCTTATTCTATGACAGTTTTTGTCTCATTACCGATGAAATCGGCTCAGTCCCTTTGTCGCATGCTAGAGCGTGTGGAGCAGGGCGATGAGGAAGCGGATGCCTTGGAGGTAGGCGCGACGGGTGATGCGCTCGTTGGTGCCGTGGACGCCGCGGTCGCATTCGTCATCGTCGACCACAAAGGCGGAGAAGCGGATGCACTCGTGGCAAATGCGCTGGTAGTTGGCGGCATCGGTTGCACCAATCACGGTCGAGGGCACGATGCTCATCGGCTCTTGGCCCACCGCAGACGATCCGTTTTCCTCCGTCCCCTTTGGATCACGGAAATAGCGGGCGGCGATGGAGCGAACCGCCTCGAGGCCGGGACCACCGATGCGCGGGGACGGCGAGGGTTCGGAGCTGCCGGGACCCAGCTCCACTTCGACACGACCGGCAAGGTCCGCCCCGGCAACTGCCTCACGGCAGCGCGCCACAACGTCGGCCACGCTCGTGCCCTCGAGTATGCGGAAGTTGATATTGGCCCACATATCCTGCGGCATTACGTTGGCGCCAGTGCTGCCGCCCTCGATTTGGGTCGGCGCGCAGGTGGTCGTCACCAGCGGATAGAGCTTTTTGCTGGCGAGGCAATCGCGGACAATGGCATCCCCGTTGGCGGCAATTTCATCGGCCGTATAGAGCCCCAACTCGACGAGCTGGGCGGCAAGCAAGTCGGTCACGCGCGTCGGCCACTCGATATCGCAGATTGCGGTGATGGCACGGCTGAGCGCCTCGAGCGACGTGCCGCCGTAGGGGTTGGAAGAATGTCCACCCGCGCTCTTTGTCTTGAGCACAATGTCGGCATAACCCTTCTCAGCCAGGTCGGCGTGCATGAGCCAGCCCTCGCCCGCGCTGTACTCGGCAGCCGGAACGATGCGGTAGTCGCCCTCGTCGATCAGGTACTCAAGCTCAATGCCGCGCTCCTCGAGCGCGCGGCCGATGGCGCCTGCGCCGTACTGCGTCGTCTCCTCGTCCTGGCCAAAGGCCAGGAGCAGCGTGCGCTCGTGCTGCCAACCGTGCGCCAGCGCATACTCGACAGCCTCGAGAATGCCTGCGACCTGGTCCTTCATGTCGATCGCGCCGCGGCCCCAGATGTAGGTATCGTCCACGTGCCCGCTAAAGGGGGCGTGCGTCCAGTCGTCCTCGGTGCCGGGTACCACGGGAACCACGTCCATGTGGCCCATGAGCATAACGGGCTTAAGAGTAGGGTCGGAGCCGCCAAGCGTCACCAACAGCGAATGGTCGATAAGCTCGACCTCGCCCGCCGCAAACACGCGCGACCAGGCCTGCTGCATATAGGCGCGCAGGTCGTCAAACGGCTGCCAGTCCACCGCCTCGGCATCCATGCTCGAGATGGTCGGAAACGACAGCACGCGACCCAAGCGCTCGCTCGCGCCAGCTTCGTCCAAATCGGCAAAATCATCCTCATGCGCAAAGAAGCGCCAAACCTCGGCCATGACATCCTTTCGATTGTGATGACGAGGGCCGCCCCACCGGAGCGGCCCTGCCACATAAGCGTTTGCGATCGGTTATTTGTCCTCGAGATAGCGCGAGAGGAACTCGCGGGTGCGCTGGTGTTTGGGGTTGCCGAAGAGCTCGGCCGGTGCCGCATCCTCGAGCACCACGCCCTTGTCCATAAAGACCACGCGGTCGGACACCGTGCGGGCAAAGGCCATCTCGTGCGTGACGACGACCATGGTCATGCCGTCGGCAGCGAGCTTGCGCATGACCTCGAGCACCTCTCCCACGATCTCGGGGTCGAGTGCGGAGGTCGGCTCGTCGAACAGCATGATCTGCGGATTCATGCACAGGGCGCGGGCGATGGCGACGCGCTGCTTTTGGCCACCAGACAGGCGACCCACGGCGGCGTGCGCGAACTTTTCGAGCCCCACGCTCGTCAGATGCTCCATCGCAATTTTTTCAGCCTCGGCCTTGCCCATCTTTTTGAGCGTGACGGGCGCGAGCGTACAGTTGTCGAGCACGTCCATGTTGTTGAACAGGTTAAAGCCCTGGAACACCATGCCGATGTCCTCGCGCAGCTTGTTGATGTTGCAGCGCTCGGCCGTGAGGTCCTGGCCGTGGAACCAGATGTGGCCCGCGTCCGGGGTCTCGAGCAGGTTGAGGCAGCGCAGGAAGGTCGACTTGCCCGAACCCGAGGCGCCGATGATGGTGACGACCTCGCCGGGATTGACGGACAGGTCGATGCCCTTGAGCACCTCGAGCGAGCCGAAGCTCTTGCGCAGGCCCTCGACGCGGATGAGCGGCTCATTGGTCTGTGCGGCGGCCGCAACGCCGGTAATGGCGGTATCTGCCATGATGATTCTCCTCGTCTTGAGCCTAGTTGGAGCTGGGCAGCGTGACCGGAGCCTCGGCGCCGAGCTTTTTGCCAAAGGCCTCGAGCAGGCGGCTCGCCACGAGCGTCAGGATCAGGTAGACCACGAGCGCCACGCAGTAGACCTCCATCTGGCGGTAGTACACGCCGGCGACGGTAGTGGTGGCGTACATGAGGTCGAACACGCCGATGACCGAGAGCACCGACGAATCCTTGATGTTGATGATGAGCTCGTTGGTGAGCGCCGGGATCGCGTTTTTAATGCCCTGGGGAAACACAACTTTGCGCATGGCCTGCCACTGCGACAGACCCAGCGAGCGCGCCGCCTCGGCCTGACCGGGATCGATCGACTCGATGCCGCCGCGCAGGACCTCCATCATGTAGGCGGTGGAGTTGAGCGAGATGGTGACGAGGCCCGCGGTAAAGGTACTCCAGATCTGGTTGGCCTGGGCAGTCTCGAAGCCCATGCCACGCAAAACGGTGAAGCCCGCGTAATAGATGAGCAGACCCTGGACCATCATGGGCGTGCCGCGCACGATGGTGGAGTAGACGGTCGCAAAGCCGCGGCCGATACTCTTAAAGAAGCGCACCAGGTCGTTATCCACGCGGTCGAACGTCTGAATACGCAGGAACACAAAGAGCAGTGCCAGGAAGAATGCGATGACCGTGCCGAAGGTGGCAAGCGCGATGGTGATCTCGATACCGCGAATGAAGAAGTCGCCGCTCTTGTAGGTCATGTAGACCAAGCTCGACAGAAAGTCGCTGGGATTGGAGTCCGAGACAATGCTCACCTGCACCAGATCGATAAACGACATGACGCAGCGGTCCACGAAAAAGATCGCCGCGATGGCGACCACGACGTAGCTGCCCAGGCGTGCGCCACGGCGGCAACGCTCGGAGGCGAACGGCGACTTTTCGCGATAGTCGTTCCAGTGCATGAGCTTGGTAACCAGCGCCGCCGCCGACACGACGAGCCAGGCCCAAAGAATCGCCCAGAGGCAGTCTTGGAACACGCCCGTAGGCGCCAAGAAGCTCAGCGGCGTAGGATTGCGTTGGCTAAACGCCAGGCCGAGCGCCGCGATAACGCTCGTGCCCAGGTACACATAACGGTGGTCGGCCTTGATAAAGGAGGCCAGACGATTGATGGTTTTCATGCTGCCTCCCTATGCCGGCTGACGGTCGAGGCACGCGTCCCACATCTGGTCGCGCTCCTCCTGGCTGACACCCTTGAGTGTCTTGTCGATGAGCTTAAGCAGTTTGTCCGATCCCTTGCGGCAGCCGACGTTTGCCGCGACCTCCTGCTTAAAGCCCTCGCCCTCGGCAAAATGAATGGGGACAATGCCCGGGTTTTGGGCCATATAGCCCTTCTCGTTCTCGGTGTTGTAGGTCACGGCGTCGCACGTGCCCTGCAGCAGATTCGAGAACACCGTGGGGACCGAATCGACCGGGTTTTTGTGCACAACGCCCGGGATTTCGTCGATGACGGTATCGAGCATGGTGTCCTTTTGGCCGAGCACCGTAGCGCCGCTAAAGTCGCTGAGCTTGGTCGCGTTTTGGTAGGGCGAGCCCTCTTTTACGAACAGGCCAAAGTAGCCAATGAAGTACGGATCGGAAAAGCCGACGGACTCCTCGCGCTCGGGCGTGGCGCTCATGCCGGCGATGATGAGGTCGATCTGGCCGTTGTTGAGCGAATCGATAAGACCCGAGAAGCTCTGCTTGACGGCAACGGGCTCGCCGCCGAGGGCCTTGCAGACGATCTTGGCGATCTGCACGTCGTAACCATCGGCATAGGCGCCCTGCACGTTGTCGATGGGGATGGTGTACTCGCTGGCTTCGGAGACCTGCCAGTTGTACGGGGCGTAGGCCGCCTCCATGCCGATGCGGATCTTATCCTTGCCGATAACGGAATCGGACAGGTCGTCGCGACCGCCGCCCGTGGTGGGCTGAACCACCTTGAGCGTGGACGGACGCTGACAGCCGGCGAGCGCGCCGGCGACGACGGAAGCGCTCGCAGCGAGAGCGCTACCCAAAAAGATGCGACGGCTGCACACCAGCTGTGGATGCGCGTCGCGTTGATGGGGAGAATGCATAATCTGCCTTCCCTGTTGAATCGTATGCTGACGACTTAACAGGATATACGCCAGCGACCAGCAGCGCAGCACAAGCTCGAAAAATTAATAGACACACGGTAGTCATTGGGGACGTCGACGTTTTGGCAATGCCGGCGAGCGACGTCCAGAGCGACAATTTGTCATTCAAAAGGCAAGGCATAGACCTTCTGGTCATGCCTTGCCTTTTGAATGACAAATTGTCGCTCTGGGTGGCGCGCAGCGTCGACCGGTCCGCCGTTCGCTAGAACGGCGGAACCTCTAGAGCAGGGTAACGCTAAAGGAGCGCTTGTCGGTAGCGCCGGGAGCCAAGGTGATGGTGTTGACCTTGTGCTCAAAGATGTCGTCCTCGGTGTCCATGGTGGTGTGACCGGTCCAGGGCTCGAGCGCCACAAACGGAGCGTCGTTGGCGGCAGACCACACGCCGATGTACTTAAAGCCCTCAAAGTCGATCTTGACGCCGTGGCCCGACTTGCGGCCGCGCAGCGTGAGCGTGGAGCCCGGGGTATCGGTGAACATGATGGCGTCGTTATCGAAGCTGCGGTGCGTGATGGGCAGCACGTCAGAGTTATCGGGCGCCTTGTAGCTGCCCTCGAACGTCATGAGGCCATCGGGCGTGATGATGGGAGCCTCGTTGGTCCAAGCCTCGGTAAATGCCAGCTCGTAGTCCTCGAATGCCTCGTCCTCGGCACCGGGGGCGGGCACGTTAAATGCAGGGTGGCCGCCCACCGAGAACGGCAGGTCCACGTCGCCGGTGTTGGTGACGGTAAAGGTCTGCGTGAGCGTGGCGTCGCCGGTTAGGGCATAGGTCATGTTGAGCTTAAAGTGGAAGGGGAAAGCCTTGAGCGACTCGGGCGTATCGGTGATCTCGTAGGTGACAGACGAGCCGTCCTCGGAGACCTCGACCAGCTTGTGCTCGACAATGCGCGCGAGTCCGTGGCGCGGCATCTCGCAGGTGCCGGCCGCAGACGTTGCCGTGTTGTTGCGCAGCGATCCCACGATGGGGAACAGAATCGGCGCATGCTTGCCCCAAAAGGCAGGGTCACCCTGCCACAGATACTCGTTGCCGTCGAGGGCAAGGCTCGTGAGCTGGGCACCCATGGAATCGATGGCCGCGGTGAGGCCGCCGCGCTTGATGGTAGTGACGGTGGACATGCTACTTCCTCCAAAAATAAACAACAGTATCGAGGGCTATTGTCCCACTCTTGACGGCAAGGAGAAACGACAGGCACAGTTATTGAACGATTGCGTAAAGGTCGAACCCGCCCTGCGGCGTGCTGTCGACCGTATCGGGCGCCTGCGAGTTAAAGCTCACGGGAACCATGCGCTTTGAGGCGCGGTAACGCGTGCCGTCGGTGGCGACGGGCGGCTCATCAACCGTGAGCTCGTAGTCGCCGGGCTTGAGCTCGATACCGTCACCTTCGGAATTGACGTATTGATACTCGTCGATTGCTTGTCCCCTGAGCGTGCGGCCCACGATATGGATGAGCATCTGGCTGTCGCCGCGGGCGGTGTCCCATGTCGCACCGTCCTTGACCTCGACCGACACATGCACCGAGCGCGTGCGGCTGAGCGATTGCTCGACAGACATCTCGACCTTGGCGGCATCTTTGCGCTGTTGCTCCACATGGCTCCAGACATTTCCGATCGCCGAGCAAGCGATGACGCCGGCCATGAAAGCGATGAGGATGGGGCCGAGCGGCGAGCGACGTCCTGCATCTTCCTCGCGAGCCAGGTCGGGGCGATGCGTGGGCGCGGGCGCCTGGGCACCCTGCGAGGGCACGTCGAGAATACTGAAGGATGCCGTGCTGTCGGGATCGATGGTGTGACGCGGCTGTGGGGTCTTTGCCGGCGAGATGGACATGTCGGCTGGCTCGCCGAGCGTGGCCGTAGCGTCGGCCTTGGCCTCATCGGCCTCGGCTTGGGCCCAAGCCTGCTCAAAGGTTAGGGGCTTGGCGGCATCGGAGGCGGCGTCAGGCTCGACAGCGGCATCGCTGCCGGTCTCGTCCTCGTCACCCGACGCGTCACTCGGCAACGGCTCGTCCCACTCCTCATCCGGAGCCTCGCCCTCGCTATACCACCATTCAAAGTTATCAATATCCATACGGGGCGCCCCTTAGGCCTCGCAAATTAACACTTGCTAGCCTTATACCCCCAGACGGCGCTGGAGCTCGCCGGCACAGACAGGAAAACCGTCACAACATTCGACGCTTTTCCTCGATTTCGAGATTTTCGCCGAATGTTGTGACGGTTTGGGCGACTGGCTGGCAGCGCAACCTGTGACAAAGGGACTGTACCTTTGTCACATTCTGTTAGAGTTGCAGGGATTGAATCCCGCTTATTCATGCGACATTGGAGTGACAACCTTGACCGCCGCAACCACGCCCAAAAGCAAGTCAACCGCCGCTGCGCTCTCCCCCGCGCGCACTAAGCTCTGCCTGGCGTTGCTCGTGCTGTTGGGCTTCTCGCTCGGCTGCTCGGAGTTCGTGGTCATCGGCATCGAAAGCGACTTGGCAACGGAACTCGGCATCTCGCTTGCCACCGCGGGCCAGCTCATCAGCGTGTTCGCACTTGTCTACGCCATCGCCACGCCGGTGCTTGCGCTCAGCACGGGGCGTTTTCGCCGCTACCAGCTGCTCGTGTGCTATAGCATCGTCTTTGTGCTCGGCAACCTGGTCATGGCGTTGGCACCCAACTTCCAGGTGCTGTTTATCTCGCGCATTGTCCTGGGCTCCGTCTCGGGCGCACTGCTCGCCGTGGGTGTGACGTACATCCCAGAGCTGCTGTCCCCGCAGCAAACTTCGCTTGCCATCTCGGTGGTGTACGGCGCGTTTTCCGTGGCGATGGTCTTTGTGACCTCGATTGGCAAGTTTGTGGCCGACACGCTCGATTGGCACGTGGCCATGTACGGCACGCTGACCTTTGCCGTTTTGATATGCGGAGCGCTCGTGGCGTTTATGCCGCGCGCCGGGCAGACCGACGAGCCTGCCACCTTCCGCGAGCAGGCGGGGCTCCTACGCGAGCCGAGCATCATCACCGGCATGCTCATCTTCTTGTTTGGCGTGGGGTCGGTCTACGTTTTCTACGGCTACGTAACGCCTTATCTTGAGCAGGTGCTGGGCATGGGCACGGTCGAAGCCAGTACCACGCTTATGGCCTACGGTGTGTTCTGCCTGATCTCGAACATCCTGGGCGGATGGATCGATGCGCGCTTTGGCATGAAGGCGCTGCTTGTGACGTTTGTGTTGCAGGCTGCGGCGTTACTCGGGCTGTTTGCCGTGGGCGGCACCATGCCGCTCGCGCTGGTCTTTGTCTTTAGCTTGGCGCTGCTCATGTACCTGTTCTCGGTGTCATGCATCACGCACTTTATGGACGTGGCACGCAGTCGCCATCCCAAGTCGATGGTGCTCGCAAGTTCGGTTGAGCCCATGGCGTTTAACGTCGGCATCTCGTTTGGCACCGCAGTGGGCGGAGCCGTGGTAAGCAGCGTTGGCATTGCGTACGTGGGTGCCGTGGGCGCCGCGTTCTCGCTTGTGGCCTGGGCGCTTACGCTGGTGACGATTAAGTTGGCTCGCTGGGAGCGCAAGCGGGCGAGGGCGTAGAGCGAGGTTCCCTCTAAAACGTCTATCGTTCCAGCCGCGACGCTTACCTGACGACAGGCTAGGCCAGCTCCTTTAGCCGTGGTTCGATCTCATGTACTTCGAATGCACGATTTTCCAGTTTTCGTGTATCCGAAGTACACGAAATGCGCGCGGGGCAACTCAAAGGCGGCGGAAGACGCATTGTCTGCCGCCGCCTTTTATACCGGATTTTATAGATATGTGGGACGTTTACTCCATGCCCAGCAGCTCGCGCATCTGAGTTGCGTAGTTAGATGCCATGTTGCCGTAGACAATCTGCACGCCGCCGTTAACATGCACGATGCCACGCGCCTCGAGCTTTTCGGTAAACTCGGCGTCATCAACCACCTTGTCACAGTCATTGAGCTGGATGCGCAGACGGGTGAAGCAGGCCTCGACAGACTTAATATTGTTGTCGCCGCCCACTGCCTCAACGATGGCGGGAATGAGGTCGCTGATCACAGTCCTAGGAGCTTTCTCTGCCTCATCGTCGGACTCTTCCTCGCGGCCGGGGGTCTTGAGGTCCTTCTTAAGAATGATGAACTTGAAGACGAAGTAGTACACCACGAAGTAGATGGGGCCGAGGAACAGGATAACCTGCCAGTTGGAACCCTTTGCGGCGCCCATGATGCCATTAAAGATAAGCGACAGGAGAGGGCCGCCGAAGGACGCGGAACCGGCCACGTTGAACTGCAGGATATAGGTCAGCGCATAGGCAAGACCAGCCATGAGAGCGTGGAACACGTAGAGGATGGGCGCGATAAACAGGAAGGAGTACTCGAGCGGCTCGGTAATGCCGGAAAGGATGCAAGGCACCACGATGGCGATCATGAGCGCTGCGGTCTTCTTCTTGTTCTTGGGAAGCGCCGTCTTGTAGAAGGCGAGTGCAGCACCAGGCAGGCCGAACATGGCGAAGATAACCTTGCCGTTCATGACAAAACGGCTGACCTCGATGTTAAACGGCGTGCTAGGAGAGCCCAGGATAGCGTTGTAGATATTGATAGCGCCCTGAACGGTCTGGCCGTCGATGGTCTCGACGCCACCGAGCGACGTGAAGAAGAACGGCAAATAGACAAAGTGATGCAGGCCAAAAGGCAGGAGCATGCGCTCACCGGCGCCGTAGACAAATGCACCAAAGGCACCCGTAGTCTTGATGAACTCGGACAGCGCACCGAGAGCGTTCTGAATAAACGGGAAAACAAAGGACATGACCAATGCGAGGATGCTGCATGAGAGCAGCGTCACCGCCGAGATAAAGCGCGTACCGTTGAAGATGGAGAACACGGCAGGCAGCTCAATCTTGTAGTAACGGTTATGCAACCATGCGACGATTGCACCCACCAGAAGACCGCCGATAACGCCAGTGTCGAGCGTGGTGATGCCGAGGATCGTGCTCTGGCCCGTCGTAAGATTCGCGGGATCGATAACGCCAGTCGCCGTAAGGAACGTGCCCATCACGGAGTTCATGCACATGTAGCCCAAAAAGCCACAAAGCGCCGCGGTGGCCTTCTCGGACTTGGCGAAGCCATAGGCGAGACAAATCGAGAAGATAACCGGAATGTTGTTCATAACGATGCCGGCTGCGGCCTTAAGAATCGAAAAGAAAATCGCAAAGCCCGGAGCAGCAAGCCAAGGAACAGCTGCCGTAAGGGTGGGGCTGGTAAAGGCATTACCAAAGCCCTGAAGAATGCCGGCAATTGGCAGGATCAGGACAGGCGTCATGAGGACTTTGCCCAGGCGCTGGAACTTTGCCAGCAGCTCATCTTTGTTCATGGGATACCCCTCTTAAAGAAACGGGGCGTGCAGCTCTACAGCCCACACGCCCCATAACAGTTATCAAGCGATATGGAACTAGTTACTTAAGCTCCGGCCAATAATCCTTGTTCGCCTCGATGAGCTTGTCGAGCA
Source organism: uncultured Collinsella sp. (assembly GCA_959020715.1). GTDB lineage: Bacteria > Actinomycetota > Coriobacteriia > Coriobacteriales > Coriobacteriaceae > Collinsella. Next base: position 39,283 of record CAUESV010000015.1, read on the forward strand.
CCTTACGCGCCTTCTTTGCGTCACCGACCAGACGATTAAGCGTGAGTGCCTGCAGGGCCTTCTCGTAGGAGCCCTCCATCCAAGCCTCAACAGTCAGGCGCTCATAGGCGTACTGGTTCTCCATAAGACCGCGATAGAAGGTGCCAATCTTGCCAACAGCATAGGGCTGCGGGCCATTGGCGCCCACGCTTGCCGCGACCTCGACCATGGCGTCATCGGGCATGCCCTCGATAATGCCGTTGTTGGGCACGATGACAATGAAGGTCTTGTTGGTGTTGCGATAAATGGCCGAGGTGATTTCCACGATCATATCGCCATGAGCGTCGTTCTGCACAACCGAGGAGTTCTTTGCGGTGCCGACTTTGGCAACACGCTCGCACTCGGCAAACACGCGCTTCTCACGACCGTTGATAACCTCGTCGGAGCGAGTGTAGTCGGGGTCGAGGTGAGCGACCTTGTACTCGGGATACAGATAGTACTGCAGATACGTGTTGGGCAGATAGTCGGGGAAGTCCTCGAGCATGTCCTTGACCATGGCGTAGGTGTCGAGCCAGGACTGGTCACGCTGCTCGGCATCGGCAGGAAGGAAGCCGTTCTTCTCCGTGTACTCCTTAATCTGCGGGACGAGGTCATGGCCCTCTTCATCGTAGATGTGCTTGAACCAACCGAAGTGATTGAGGCCAAAGTACACGGGCTCCGTCTTGCTCATATCGCGACCGAGCAGGCGACCGTAAGAGCGCATGAGGTTGACGGGCTGATCGCAGATGTTGAGGACGCGATGCTCATCGGGCAGGACGCGCTCGAGACCATATGCCACAATAGCAGCCGGGTTGGTGTAGTTGATAATCCACGCCTCCGGGCTATGAGCGCGAACGTCGTTGACAATCTCAACCATGTCATGCATGGAACGCATACCGTAAGCCATGCCGCCAGGACCCACCGTTTCCTGACCGATGATTCCCATATGCAGCGGAATCTTCTCGTCCTTGCTACGCATCTCGTAGCCGCCGGTACGAATCTGGCAGAGCACAAAGTCAACGTCAGTGTATGCCTCGTCCTTATCGGTGGTGTAACCAAACTCCACACCGGGCTCCTCCTCGGCGAAGAGGATCTTGCCAAACTCGCCGATCGGACGCTGACGCTCGGCATCGATGTCATAGAGCATCACGCGGTTCAGCGGCAGGATGTCCATGTGCTTGGTCAGGGCTTTAAGAATGCCGGGGCACCACGTGGAGCCGCCGCCAACGATCACAATATTGAGCTTATCCTTCATGTTCCGTCCCTCCAGGGTTGGCTGATCGGTGTTCTCGAAGGCCTTGGGCTCCGCGGTTGTCCTCGGCTTGCTTCGTTTCGATTGTCATTTTGCGACATGAGGTCATCTGAGAGTCTCCGTGTGGGCCAATGCGAAACGGGGACACATGATTTCGCTTACAACACAGATATGTGTAGGCAGACACGCACGTTTACCCAGTTCATGGGCAATAGGCAATCTTGACCGATTACCGATTTCTCACCTGGCAACACAAAGCGGTACCATATATACGACGAGGTGCGAGGGACTGAAACATCTTATGAAAGATCAAGAATCTTTTTATGATCATGTGCGAGCTGGCGAGAGCAAGCTCAACGATCTCGAAAGCGAGATCATGCGCTACATCATCGAGCTGCGTGATGATATTGACGATGTCACGCTTAAGAGCGTTGCTGAACGGTTCTTCGTCGCTCCCAATACAATCGTCAGGCTTGCCCACAAGCTTGGCTTCTCGGGGTTTACGGAGCTCAAACAATCGTATTCCGCCTCGCTCGACCGCAATCGATTCACTATCGAGGCACTTCCTCTTGATACCCAGCTCGTACAGACCAAAGATTTGCTTAACGACCGGGTCATCGACTCGGTCGTGAGCCTTATCCAGGACGCCTCGCATATCGTGTTCTTCTGCTCGGGCTTTTCGAAATACCCGTGCCTCGAGATGGCTGAAAAGCTCAAAATAATGGGCAAGAATACCGATACGCTCAGTGAACGCCACGTCATGAGGCATTACGCAGAACTCCTCGGCAAAAACGACCTGGTCTTCAGCGTTTCCGTAAGCGGCGAGACGCAGGTGTCTATTGACGCCACATCGATAGCCAAAACGCGCGGATGCAAGGTCGTCACACTCACCGGCTTTTCTCGAAATTCTCTCTCGAAACTAGCCGACTACCCTATCTACACCGTGCAAAAAGAAATCCGCTTGGGCAGCATGGACCTCGACAGTCGATTGATGTTCTATTACGTTTTCGAATTGATATTTGAGCGCTACTTCAAGCTGGCCAAGAAATAAAACTCTGTATGCGCCCGGCTTCGACTCTTTAGCAGCCTCCTATATGAAAGGTATCGTCCTATGCAACGCGTGCTGTTTATCTGCCATGGGAACATCTGCCGCTCGACGATGGCTGAGTCGGTGCTTACCGAGCTCGTGCGCCGCGCTGGGCGCGAGGCGGAGTTTGTCATCGATTCCGCAGCGACCTCGACCGAGGAGATCGGCAACCCGCCGCATCATGGCACTGTTGCCAAGCTGCGTGAAGTCGGGATTCCCGTCGTTGCCCACCGCGCGCGCCAGGTGCGTCGCGCAGAGTATGGCGACTGGGATCGCATTGTCTATATGGATGCCGAGAACGCGCGTGGCCTGCGTCGCATCTTTGGCGACGACCCCGACGGCAAGATTGCGCGCTTGCTCGATTGGACTGATCGCCCCGGCGACGTGGCCGATCCCTGGTACACCGGCAATTTCGATGCCACCTACCGCGACGTGCTCGACGGTTGCACTGCTATGCTCGAGCAGCTGTAATCGATGAAATGCAGAGTTTTTAGAGCCACAAATCGGATGAAATGCAGAAATTTGACCTTACTCGCACACAGAACAACGACGACAACGCCTAAGCATAGGCATAAGCGAAGTCGGAATTCCCATATACAAATCGAGCGTGGTTTTTCTCCCGCATATAAATCGAGCGTGGATTATCTCGGCGGGAGATAATCCACGCTCAACTACTCGTCGACGATCTCGGCAAGCCAGACATTCAGCGTATCGACCTCGGGGCAGCAAAACTTCGCCGTACCGGGCTCGTTGCCAGGCACGGTTCCGCCATAGCGCAGGATATCGATATAGGGAAAGCCCACATGGCAGGCCATGGCGCACATCTTGCCGCGGTCTCGGTCAAAGTCAAAAACGTCGCCCGGCTTATGACCGTGGTGGCAGCGGCACGTCCCCAGCTGGTCCACGCAGCTCACGCGGATACGCGGCCGCTTGCCACGCGGCGCGCCGAGCGGCTTGTTCTCGTCGGCGGACCCGGCGGTGGCGCCGTTCTCGCCAGCGTTACTCATGGTCGATCACGTCCAGGCAGGCCTCGATGGGAAGGCCGGCCGACTTGTCCTCTTGGTCGGCATTGCGCTCGATAAGCTCAGCCACCACACGCATGGCATCGGACGTCGCGCGCTGCAGACTCCAACCCGTCATAACGCGGCCGACGAGCACCGCCGAGAACGTGTCGCCCGTGCCCGGGAAATAGACCGGAATGAGCTCAAAGGGAATCGTGAAGTACTCCCCCGCCACATGGTCGTAACCGATAACCGCGTTCGTGCCATTGACCACGGCGCTCGTAATGACCACCGACTTGGCACCCAGCTCGCGCACGGCGTCCACAAGGGCGCGGGCCTCATCGGGCGTGATCTGCTCTGCAATAGGCGTATCGGTGAGCAGACAGGCCTCGGTGTAGTTGGGCACCGCGTAGTCGGCGCACTCGAGCAGGCTGCGCATGAGGCCGATCGTGGACTCGGGCACGCCAGCGTAGAGCTTGCCGTTGTCGCCCATGATGGGGTCGACGAACACCTTGGTACCCTTTTGCGCGCGGCGGTGGCAAAAGTCCGAGATGATACGCGTCTCTTCCTCGGTCACGATAAAGCCGGTCGAGATGGCGTCGAACTCAAAGCCGAGCTCCTCCCAGATAGCGAGGCTTTGACGCACGTACTCAGTGGTGTCGTGGATGTAGAACTTGGGGTAGTTGAGCGTATCGGAAACGAGGGCCGTCGGCAGGTTATGGATGCGATAGCCCATGTGCGACAGCACCGGCAGCATGGCAGAAAGCGCGACCTTGCCGTAGCCGCACATATCGTTAATCAGCAGCAGCTGAGTGTTCTTCATGAAAGTCCCCCTTGGATCGGGCGCGGCGCAACGGCGCCACAGTGCAACTAAGTGTAGCGCAGGGGACGTTGTGAGCGGTCGCTAGGGTTGCGAAGAGCGCATTGTTGCGGATAGGTTTCGGAAATGGGGACTGTTTGCTCCATAACGGCCTAGTTGATACTGCTCATATAGCGCCATTTCAAAACTATGCCTATTTACTACGTTTAACCGCCCACCTCCAACCACAACAAATTTCGCTCCAACAAAACCGCAGGTAGATAGCTTGCGCTTTTTCAGAAACAGCTGTTGTGGTCGGGGATTCCGGATTCATCGTAGTAATTAGGCATAGTTTTTGGCGAGGCCGCTTCGAAAGGCGTCATCGCAGCCCAAAGTAATCCCTTTTCCTCCGTCCCCAAGGGATCACATGCACCGAAGCGGACCGTGGCGGAATCACATGTTGAGGACGGACAGCGAAAACGCTCCTAAGCGAGCAAGGTGGCGTGAAAGAGGGGGGCATAGGCCTTGTGGCCATGCCCGACGATTGAACGCCAGATTGCCGCTTAGGAGCGTTTGCAGCGTCGAGCGGTTACGGCGTTTGGCAAAACGCCGTAACTATAAGTTTGGTACCTTGACATTCATTTCTCATACTCCTAGATTGGTTAGGCACAAAACAATTCCACTACCTAACTAAAGAAAGGAGCACTGCAACAACATGTGTGTTGAACCACTCGTCCTTCCGCATGAACCCGGCGGCGACCCCTCACGGCCAGCAGACGAGCCCGAGACCCAGTCCGACAAAGACCGTCTCGCCAAGCGCATCCTCAATGGCCTGGGCTTTTGCGGCCATTACATGCATTTTCATGGCGGAGGCGTGTCCGGCAAGGCGCCCATCATCTGCCTGCTGGCCAAGCAGCCCGGCGGTGAGATGTCGCAGCAGGAGCTCGGCATGCACTTTGACCTCAAGCCGGGATCGCTTTCCGAGATCCTGTCCAAGCTCGAGCTCAACGGCCTCATCGAGCGCAGCCGTAACCCCAAGGATCGACGGCAACTCACCATTCGCCTGACCGAAACCGGCCGGGAAAACGCCCGCATCGACCAGGCAGCCCGCATCCGCTTTAGAGAACGGGCCTTTAGCGCGCTCACCCACGACGAGCGCGAGGACCTCGCCGAAATGCTCGATAAAATCCGCGTAACCTGGGAGGAACTGGATGATTAAAACCCTCATGGGCAGCATCCGCGACTATATGAAAGTCACCGTTGCCACGCCGTTGCTTGTGCTTGGCGAGGTAATCTGCCAGATGATGATCCCGTTTATCACCGCCGACATGATCGACGCCATCAAGGACGGCACCGCCGTTACCGAGATGTTGCCCACCGCCGGCCTTCTCGTACTCATCGCGCTGACGTCACTCGCCTTTGGCGCCGCAGCTGGCATCACCTGCAGCCATGCCAGCTGCGGCTTTGCCAAGAACCTGCGTCGCGACCTGTTCTACAAGATCCAGACGTTCAGCTTTGCCAACATCGATGAGTTCTCGAGCTCCTCGCTCGTCACGCGCCTGACCACCGATATCAACAACGTGCAGCAGGCCTTTATGATGATCATCCGTATCGCCGTGCGCGCGCCGCTGGTATTGATCTTCGCCTTTACCATGGCGTTTATCATGGGCGGCAGCGTCGCCATGGTCTACCTGGTCATCATTCCGCTGCTGGGCTTTGGACTGTTCTTTATCATCTTTAAGGTGCGCCCCATCTTCTCGCGCGTGTTCCACAAGTACGATGCCCTTAACGAGTCCGTCGAGGAAAACGTCACCGGCATGCGCGTGGTCAAGAGCTATGTGCGCGAAGACTTTGAGAAGGAGAAGTTCGCGACCGCCGCGTGCGACGTCCAGATGGACTTCACCCGCGCCGAGAAGCTGCTCGCCTTTAACAACCCCATGATGAACATCTGCGTCAACGGCGCGTTTGTCGTCATCATCTACCTGGGCTCCAAGCTCATCATCACGAGCCAGGGCACGCTGTTCGACGTGGGCCAGCTCTCCTCGACCTTTACCTATGGTTTCCAGATTCTCATGAGCCTGATGCAGCTGTCGATGATCTTTGTCATGGTGACCATGGCCGACGAATCGGCACACCGCATTGCCGAGGTGCTGGCCGCCGAGCCCACGATCGCCGATCCGACCGAGCCCGTGCTCGAGGTTGCCGACGGTTCCATCGACTTTGACCACGTGAGCTTTAAGTATTCCAAGCATGCGAAGCGCCAGGCGCTCGACGATATCGACCTGCATATTAAGAGCGGCGAGACCATCGGCATTATCGGTAGCACCGGCTCGGCCAAGTCGACGCTCGTGAACCTGATCGCCCGCCTGTACGATGTCACCGAGGGCACCGTGCGCGTCGGCGGCGTGGACGTGCGCAACTACGATCTGGACGCGCTGCGCCACCAGGTGGCCATGGTGCTGCAGAAAAACGTGCTGTTTAGCGGCACCATCGCCGAGAACCTGCGCTGGGGCGACCCGAACGCCACCGACGAGGAAGTCCGCGAGGCCGCACATCTGGCCTGCGCCGACGAGTTTGTCGACGGCTTCCCCAAGGGCTACGACACCTGGATCGAGCAGGGCGGCTCCAACGTTTCCGGCGGCCAGAAGCAGCGCCTGTGCATCGCGCGTGCCCTGCTGCGTCGCCCCAAGATCTTGATCCTGGACGACTCCACGAGCGCCGTCGACACCAAGACCGACGCCAAGATCCGCGAGGGCCTGGCGAGCTACCTGCCCAACACGACCAAGCTCATCATCGCCCAGCGCATCAGCTCCGTGCAGGACGCCGACCGCATCATCGTCATGGAGGGCGGCCGCATCAAGGACATCGGCAACCATGACGAGCTGCTCAAGACGAGCGAGATCTACCGCGAGACCTTTACCTCGCAAAACAAGATGAGTGCCGCGGGCGAGGAGGCGGCCGAGACCGTCGCAGCCGACACCGAGGCATCCGCACCGCAAGCTCAGACCCAGGAAGGAGGCGAGGCACATGAGTAAGGCAGCTACCGCCGAGCGCGCGCGCAACCGCAAGGGCGGCACTATGACGCGCCTGATCAAGATGCTCTTTGGCTTCTACCCGGTGCTTTTGCCCCTCGTCGTCGCCGGCGTTGTGCTCTGCGCCATCATCAACTCCATCGGCGCGACGTTTCTCCAGAGCGCGCTGCAGGTCATTAGCGAATCGTGGCAGTCGGGCGACTGGACGGCCGCGCAGCCCAAGATTCTGAAGCTCGTGACCACCCTCGGCTGCATCTACGCCGTGGGCGTCGCCTCCTCGCTCTTCTGGAACCGCGCCATGGCCGTCATCACGCAGGGCTCGCTCGAGAAGCTGCGCGAAAAGATGTTCAACCGCATGCAGGACCTGCCGATTCGCTACTTCGACACGCACCAGCGCGGCGACATCATGAGCCACTACACCAACGACATCGACACGCTGCGTCAGATGATCAGCCAGTCGCTGCCCAACCTGCTCATGACGATCATCGTCATCGTCACCGTGTTCTTCATCATGCTGTATTACAGCGTGTGGATGTGCCTGGTCATCATCGCCGGCGTCGCCTTTATGACCTTTATGACCAAGCTGCTCGGCTCCAACTCCGCGCGCTTCTTTATCGCGCAGCAGACCGAGCTCGGCGTGGTCGAGGGCCATATCGAAGAAGTCATGAACGGCCAGAAAGTCGTCAAGGCGTTCTGTCACGAGTCCGCCGCCGAGGCCGATTTTGACGAGCGCAACGAGAAGCTCTTCGAGGTCTCGCAGAAGGCCAACATGTACGCCAACATCCTCATGCCGATCCTCGGGAACCTGGGCGACTTGCTCTACGTGCTGGTCGCGCTGACCGGCGGCATCTTCCTGGCGCTGGGCGTGCCCAACCTGAGCCTCTCGGGCATGGCGCTCTCCATCGCCGTCGTGGTGCCGTTCCTCAACATGACCAAGCAGTTCTGCGGCCAGATCGGCCAGATCTCGCAGCAGATCAACGCCGTGGTCATGGGCCTTGCCGGAGCCGAGCGTATCTTTGAGCTGCTCGACGAGGAGCCCGAGGCCGACGAGGGCTACGTGACGCTCGTCAACGCACAGGTGAATCCCGACACCTGGCAGCTCGAGGAGGCCGACCACCGCACCGGCATGTGGGCCTGGAAGCACCCACACCGTGCAACGGGCGAGATCGAGTACGTGCCGCTGCGTGGCGACCTGGTCATGGACAACGTGGACTTTGGCTATACGCCCGACCACGAGGTGCTGCACGGCGTGTCCGTGTTTGCCAAGCCGGGCCAGAAGGTCGCGTTTGTCGGCGCCACCGGTGCCGGTAAGACGACCATCACCAACCTCATCAACCGCTTCTACGACATCGCCGACGGCAAGATCCGCTACGACGGCATCAACGTCAACAAGATCCGCAAGGCCGATCTGCGCCGCTCGCTGGGCGTCGTGCTGCAGGACGTGAACCTGTTCACCGGTACCGTGATGGACAACATCCGCTACGG
>CAUESV010000016.1 GCA_959020715.1 uncultured Collinsella sp.
GGGCCAGCCCGTGGGAGGCCAGGGCGCCGCTGACCGGTGGACGGCACCGAGCCGTACGCCTGAACTTAAAAGGGGGAGGCCTCGCGGCCTCCCCCTTTTTTGCGTTATATACACGTTGTGCTTTGAGACCTAGCTCCCCCGTATGCGCTCTTACTGTTTGGCTGTATTTTGAGTCCTTCTAGTGTATTTGAGCGATAATTACTCGCATTGGCGTTAGGGAGGGCTTGATGTTTACCGTATTTGTCTTGGGCAATATTGCTTCGGGTAAGTCGACTGCCTGCCGCTATTTCGAATCTCGTGGCGCTATGCTTATCGATCTGGATGAGCTTGCAAAATCGCTGTATGTGCCGGGCTCTGATATCGTTAACGCTCTTGCGGATGAATTCGGTTGGGACATTTTGGATGAAGTAGGCGGCATTCGCCGCAGCATCCTCGCTTCTCGAGCTTTCGCTTCTCCTGATTCGGTCGCACGGCTCAATGGCATCGTGCATCCCGTTCTGATTGAACAGCTTTCGCTTAGGATTCTCGATCCGGTTTGTTGTACGGTTTCATCTCTCCGTTATCCCTTTGCGGTAGTCGAGGTTTCTGCTCCGACTGGTTTTGAGGATGCATTTGGCTTGGCTGATGAAATTCTGGTCATCAGCGCTCCTTTGTCAGTTCGTCGCGAGCGTGCTATTCAACGAGGCATGGAGCCATCTGATTTCGATGCCCGTTCTGCTTGTCAGCCCGATGAGTCTGCGCTGTGCAATCTTGCTACAACGGTTATTGATAATGCGGCAGGCGATAACTCGCTCTTTGAACAACTGGATGCATGGCTTGCGCGCCATGGGTTCGGGGATGTTGTGGATAAGGAGGAGGCCGATGCCTAAGACACGTTTCCTTACTTGGTATCGCCTTATACCGCTGGCTGCCGTTTTTGTCTTCGGCCTTATCTCATTCGTTTACTCGTATGCTCCTGCTGCTTTCTTTAAACCGCTGTATCCGATTGACTACGAGGCGTATGTAAAGCAATCCAGCATTTCGCATAATCTGGATCCGTATTTGGTGTGCGCTGTCATTAAGTCTGAATCGAATTGGGATCCCGAGGCCGAGTCGAATCAAGGTGCTCAGGGATTGATGCAGCTGATGCCCGAGACTGCCCAGGATATGATCGCCAAGGGCCTTGTCGACGGTGGCGAGTATTCGGCCGACAACCTTAACGATCCGGCTACGAATATCGAGTTTGGCTGTGCGTATCTTTCGTATCTTCTAGCGTATTTTAACGGGTCGACTGACAGTGCCATTGCCGCCTATAACGCTGGCATGGGCAATGTCGACGGATGGGCGCAGCAGAGTACGTCGCTTCATAATGCAATCACCTTTCCCGAGACGCAGGCGTATCTGATTCGTGTCAATAATGCCTGGGTTCGCTACAAGACCCTCTATCCCGATCGGTTCGTATAGGACTATGCCTGCCGCCTGCGTATACTGCAGAGATATGAGTTAGGAGTATCCATGGCGGAATTTGAAGTAGAACGCGTTGGCGGTGAACTTAAGCGCTTTGGCGTTGAAGGCTCTGACGTGCCGTTTAAGGTCGTGTCTCCCTATGACCCTGCAGGCTCTCAGCCTAAAGCCATTGAGTCGCTTGTACAGGGTGTGAGGGACGGAGACCGCTATCAGGTTTTGCTGGGCGTGACTGGTTCGGGCAAGACCTTCACGATGGCAAAGACTATTGAGGCCCTGGGAAAGCCGACGCTGGTCATGGCTCCGAATAAAACGCTTGCCGCTCAGCTTGCGAGCGAGCTCAAAGAGTTCTTTCCCAATAACGCTGTGGTCTACTTCGTCTCGTACTACGACTACTATCAGCCCGAGGCGTATGTGCCGCAAAGCGATACATATATCGAGAAAGACTCATCGATTAACGAAGAGGTCGAGATGCTGCGCCATCAGGCGACCGCATCGCTGCTCTCTCGACGAGATGTGATCGTCGTCGCATCGGTCTCGTGTATCTATGGCATTGGCTCTCCTGAGGACTATGCGGGCCTAGCCCCGAACGTCGACAAGAAGGTGCCGCTCGAGCGCGATGACTTTATCCATGCACTTATCGACATTCAATATGATCGCAATGACTATGACCTGGCACGCGGCACGTTCCGCGTGCGCGGCGATGTTGTCGACGTGTATCCGCCTTATGCCGAGCATCCGTTGCGGTTTGAGTTCTTTGGCGACGAGGTCGAGCTGATTGCCGAGATCGATGAGGTCACCGGTGAGATGCTGCGTGAGTACGAGGCCATCCCCGTATGGCCGGCATCGCACTACGTGACCGAGAAGCCGAAGGTCAAGGCGGCTCTGAAATCGATCAGCGAAGAGTGCGAGAAGCGCGTGGCGGAGCTCAAGGCGACCGACAAGTTGCTCGAGGCGCAGCGTCTGCAGCAGCGTACCGATTATGATCTTGAGATGCTCGAGACGATGGGCTTTTGCAACGGCATCGAGAACTACTCGCGTCATCTGGACGGTCGCAAGCCGGGCGAGCCGCCGTTTACCCTGATCGATTACTTTCCCAAGGATATGCTCTGCATCATCGATGAGAGCCATGTGACGGTGCCGCAGATTCGCGGCATGCACGAAGGTGACCGCTCGCGTAAGGTGACGTTGGTGGAGCACGGTTTTCGCCTGCCCTCGGCGCTCGATAACCGCCCGCTTCGTTTCGATGAGTTTGAGGCAAGGATCCCCCAGTTTATCTATGTTTCGGCCACGCCGGGCGACTATGAGCTGCGGGTTAGCCAGAACGACGTTGAGCAGATTATTCGTCCGACCGGTCTGCTCGATCCCAAGATCGACGTTCGTCCGGTCCGAGGCCAGATTGACGATCTTGAGGACGAGATTCGCGAGCGCGTTGCCCGCAAGGAGCGCGTGCTGGTGACCACGTTGACCAAGCGCATGGCCGAGGACCTGACCGACCATCTACTTGATGCGGGCATTAAGGTCAATTACATGCACTCTGATACGGCGACAATGGACCGTGTCGAGATCCTGCGAACGCTGCGCGAGGGCAAGATCGATGTTCTCGTTGGCATCAACCTGCTTCGCGAGGGCTTGGATCTTCCTGAGGTCTCACTGGTGGCAATTCTCGATGCCGATAAGGAAGGCTTCTTGCGCAACCGCCGTTCGCTGATTCAGACGATTGGCCGTGCGGCCCGTAACGCCGATGGCGAGGTCATCATGTATGCAGACGTTGTGACCGATTCGATGAAAGAGGCCATCGAGGAGACGCAGCGCCGTCGCGAGATTCAGATGGCATATAACGAAGAACATGGCATTGTGCCCAAGACAGTGCGCAAGGCCATCAACGACATCTCAAGCTTTATTGCCGAGGCCGAAAAGACCGTGGGCTCGAAGGGACGCTCGAGAGGCGATTCGCTGGGCCACGGTGCGTTCTATACGCCCGACGAAAACGGCGAGGGCGCCGCGCCGGAGACGGTGGCATCCGAGCAGACGCTTGCCGAGCAGCTGGAAGGGCTACCACATGACGAGCTCGTGCAGATCGTCGAGACCATGGAGGAAGACATGCGTAACGCTTCCGCCGCCATGGACTTTGAGGAGGCGGCGCGCCTGCGCGATGCCGTCGTTCAGATTCGGGCGATGCTCGAGGGTGCGTCTGAGGACGAGACGATCGAGCGCTTACGCTCGCAGGCCCGCAAGGGTTCCACGTTCGCATCGGGCAGAAAACGCCAGGGTGCACGGTTTAAGAAATAGCGAACAGGCCCCGAGTTCCCTGTGGAGCTCGGGGCCTATGTCTTTTGCGCGCTGGAATTCGTACGTTAGAGGTCTGCGATCAGGGCTTCGGCACAACGAATGCCGTCGGTTGCCGCGCTCATGATGCCGCCGGCATATCCAGCTCCCTCACCGCAAGGGTAGAGGCCCGGGGTCGACACGGCATGGCACGTTTGGTCTCGGGTGACAGTGACCGGTGAGCTCGAACGAGTCTCCACGCCGGTAAGAACGGCATCGGGGCGGTCGTATCCTCGAAGTTTTTTTCCGAGTAGGGGAAGTCCCAGGCGGAGCGACTCGACGATATACTGCGGCAGTGCTTCGTCAATTGCCGTCCAGGTCACACCGAGCGGATAGGTGGGCTTTACCTTTCCGGGCGCCTTGCTGGCGCGTCCTGCGAGAAAATCTCCGACGAGCTGTGCCGGTGCGTTCCAGTTGGAACCGCCCAGGCGATAGGCGGCCGCCTCGCAGGCGCGCTGGAGCTCGATGCCGGCGAGTGGGTCATCGTTGGGAAGGTCCTCAGGCGTGACGTTAACGAGCAGGGCGGCATTTGCGTTGCGCCCGTCGCGGGCATTGAGGCTGGCCCCGTTGACGCACAGATGGCACGGTTCTGAAGAGGCGGCAACAACCTGTCCGCCGGGGCACATGCAAAACGAGAACACGCTGCGGCCGTTGGGAAGATGGGCAACAAGTTTGTAGGGGGCCGCCCCGAGCGCTGGATGTCCCGCCGAGGTTCCATATTGGGCTCGGTCGATGTCGCGCTGCGGATGCTCGATGCGAACGCCCATGGCAAAGGTCTTTTGTGCGAGGGCCACGTTGTGGTCCTTAAGGAGCTCAAAAATATCGCGAGCAGAATGCCCGCAGGCGAGGACGAGGTGCTTTGTCTCGATTGGCTCGTAAGCGGCGTTTTGGGACGATTGGACATCAATGCCGGTGATGGCGCCAGACGCGTCGATGCGAATGTCGACGAGCTTCGTTCGATAACGGACGACACCTCCGAGCCGCTCGATGCGCCGGGATATAGCGGTGACAACCGTGGGAAGGATGTCGGAGCCAATGTGCGGCTTGGCATCCCACAGAATATCGCGGGGCGCACCCGCCTCGACGAAGGTTTCGAGGATAAGGCGATGGGCGGGATTTTTTGTTCCCGTATTGAGCTTGCCGTCCGAGAAGGTCCCCGCGCCGCCCAGACCAAACTGGATATTGCTCTCGGGGTCGAGGATGCGCTCCTTTAGAAAGAGGTCGATTGCCTGCGAGCGGCGAAATGCCGGGTCGCCGCGCTCGATGAGCAGGGGCTTAAGACCTGCTTCGGCGAGCGTAAGCGCAGCGAAAAGGCCGGCGCATCCGGCGCCGACAACGACAGGGCGTTCTTGAGGTGTGTCGGAGACGGGGGAGGGGAATGAAGGCTTGTCGTCCTCTATCGCACGTACGCGCGAGCGGTCACGCTCGGTGACGCTGTCGACCGCTTCTCGCTCGAGGTGGGGACTAGTCAGCTCAACACGAAAGCTCAGGATAAAATGGACATCTCGTTTTTTGCGAGCGTCGATTGACTTGCGGTGGAGCTCGATGGACTTGATCTCGGAGTCCTTGCAACGTAGGACGCGCTTGGCGACTCGCTTGCCAACAATGAGGCAGGCATTTTCATCGCCGGCTTCATCGAGCGACGCGTTGACTTGGGTGATTTCGATCATCGAGGTCTCCTTAGAGGCAAGAAAGAGGCCGTCCGGTATCCCAGACGGCCCGAATGCGTTTTTGATTATAGACTGCGCGGCTACAGGCTGCTTGCAGCGCGAATGCCCGAGAGCCAGGCCCACGCAAGGTTAAAGCCTCCGCAATCTGCGTCTATGTCGAGCGCTTCGCCGCAGACGTAAAGCGGGGCGTCGACAACGCTGCGCGCGCGTAGATTGGGTGTTGAGATGCTCTCGACAGATACGCCACCACGCGTGACCTGCGCCGAGCGCTCCTCGGCTGTTCCCTCGACGAGCAACTTAAAGTGCTTGAGGATCGAGACCAGGTGGATGACATCGTTGGAGCCTGGATGGCACTGCTCGAACGCTGTGCAGACGACGCGGGAGAGTTGCGGGGCGAGCATGCCGTCGAGCCAACGGGGATCGTGGGGCGAAAAGCCGCCGAGCAGCTCAACGCGCCGGTTAAGCATATCGAGCAACTCGTCTTTAGAGAGGTCGGGGAAAACGTCGAGCAGGATCGTATCGCCGCGCTGGATACGACGGGAGAGGTTGAAGACAGCGACGCCCGAGATACCGAAGGTTCGAAACAGCACTTCGCCGTCTTCGTGCCAGAGCTCATTATGATTGCGGGCGAGCGTCAAGCGGGCGCGGACGCGCAGGCCATCCAACGTCTTGAGTGCCGCCCGATCGCCGACGACCGTTGCCGATACGGGGCAGAGGATGGGGCGCAGCGAAGTGAGGGGGAGGCGAAACGTATCGGCGATACCGGTGGGGTTGCTACCCGTGGCGATAATTACGGCATGTGCCTCCAGGGCCTCGTTCTTGCGAGGGACATCGGCGAGCGCTTTCCGAAGCGAGCGGAGCTCCGATTTTCGGTCGTCGTGCTTTTTTGCCTTGAGTGCCCGCGCTGGACGGTCTATTTGGAGTGTCCAGCCTTCGGAAGCTTTGTGCGCCGAGGCAACGTTGGCTCCGCAGATTAAGGCGATACCTAGGCGGTCGCAAACGTTGAGAAGCGCGTCGCGCACCGATTCTGCGCGAAGGGAGCGCGGGTACAGCCGGCCTTCCTCGGAGGTTGTCATGATGCCCAGCGAGGAGAAGAAACCCATAAGCTCTTGTTCGGGTTGGGGGCCCATGACGGATTCGATGAATGCGGGGTGGTTATACCGCTGAGGATCAATCGATTCGTTGGAGAGGTTGCAGCGGCCGTTACCGGTCGCAAGGAGCTTAAGGCCGCAGGCGACATCGCGCTCAACGATGCAGACGCTTTTGCCAGCACGTGCGGCCGTAATGGCGGCGGCGAGGCCTGAAGCCCCGCCGCCGATTACCAGGACGTCATAGAAGGCGCTCGTGTTCACTTAGGCCTCGTCGGTCTCGTGCGGGGTAATGGCCTCGACGGCAGAGACTGCCTTGGGCAACATGCCATCGGGCAGTGCGGTCTCGACCTCGCCCTTATCGCAGGCCTCGGCGAGTGCCGGATTAATGGGAAGCGTGCCCAAGATGTCGAGGTTATAGCGCTCTGCGACCTCGGGGAGCTTGCTCTTGCCAAAGACCTCGATCTTCTTGCCGCAGTCGGGACACTCAATATAGCTCATGTTCTCGACAATGCCCAGAATGGGGACGTTCATCTTCTCGGCCATGTTGACCGCCTTGGCGACGATCATCGAGACCAGGTCCTGCGGGCTCGTGACGATGACGATGCCGTCGACGGGCAGCGACTGGAAGACGGTGAGCGCGACGTCGCCTGTTCCCGGAGGCATGTCGACCAGCAGGTAGTCGATGGGGCCCCACGAGGTCTCGCTCCAGAACTGCCTAATGGCGCCTGCGATGACCGGACCGCGCCAAAGGACGGGGTCGGTCTCGTTTTGGAGCAGAAGGTTGGAGCTCATGACCTTGACGCCGTGCTCGGAGATTTCGGGCAGCATAAGGTTGCCAAGGGCATGGACGTGGCGTCCGCTCATGCCGAACATCTTGGGGATAGAGGGACCGGTGATGTCGGCATCGAGGACGCCGACCTTGTGGCCGTGACGGGCAAGCTCGGTGGCGATGGCACCGGTGACAAACGACTTGCCGACACCGCCCTTGCCGGAAAGCACGGCGATGACGCGTTTGACCTCGGACAGCGTGTTTTCCTCAAATTGCGACGGCGACGTTTGTCCGCCGGCGGCCTGTGCGTGCTCGCAACCCATGTATGACTCCTTTGTATATGTTGGGGCCGGGGCCCCGTGGTGTGACACGAGCGTCATTGTACCCTCGTTTGCGAGCGGGAGTCATTTGCGATGCATTTGGGCCGAGCGTGCTTGCAATACGATGGGTCCAAGCGAATGGGCGGGCTTACTGAACTTTGCTGGCGAACTCGAGGTATTGCATGCGCTGCAGCTTGTCGATCGTCGAGGCGTATGGGCTGTCTTCAGATTCCAAGTCGTAGCGCAGCCCGTCGGCACCAAGGTAGCCGGCGACATTGATGGTGGGCACATCTGACCTTGTTGCTAGCAGAGCCTTTTGATAGTCGGTGAGCGGGGCGCCGATCTTATTAAGGGTAATGGCTGCAATCTCGTTTGCCCCGACGGTGTCGTAGACGTTGAGCTCGGTATCGCCGGCGATTTCATAGTTAGCCCAGACGAAATATGTTGACTGATAGATACGGAAAGCGTGGCTTGCCGTATCTTCCTGAGGGTACAGCTCGTCGTTGAGAGTCGTTGCGGCGCTCGGCTGATGGTCGCCAAAAAAGACAAGGACAACCGGTCTGCCGATATTGCGGAGCTCGTTGATAAAGTACTCGAGGTCCCGGTCGGATGCGTTGATGCAGGTAAGATAGGTGTTGAGCGCGCTATTGGCGCCCTCGCTGGCTCCCTCGACCCAATAGTTTGTCAGCTCTTCGGCGGGAACGGTGCCATAGTCGTAGCCGCCGTGATTTTGCATCGTGACGTCAAAGATGAACTGCGGGGCTTCGTCGGTTCTAAGCAGGTCGAGTATCTTGTCGTAGGTGGCGTAGTCGCATACGCCGGCATGGTAACAGGGCGCACCTTCGAAATCGCCGATTGAAAGAAAGTCTCCAAAGCCCAGCTGCTGATAGATTTTATCTCGATGGTAGTTGACGGGGTTTTGCGGGTGCATAGCGGTAGCGGTATACCCAAGCTCCTTGAGGTTCTTTGCCAGGCTGTTGACGCCATTCATCTGATACAGCTGATAGGGGATTTTGCCTAATCCGACAAAGGCCGTTGTCGCTCCGGTCAAAAATTCGAATTCGGAGTTCGCCGTTCCGCCACCGGCGACCGAAGCGAGCATGGTGCCGCGAACAAGTGTGTCGGGAAGCGAGTTATAGAATGCGGGGCCGGTGTACCCAGCCGCCTGGAGCTGCTCAAAGCACGAAAGATCACTAAAACTCTCGTTCATGATGGCAACAATCGTCGGCTTGATTTCATTGAACTGGGCAACGGCCGCCGCACGCTGCTCGCTCGAGCCATACGTGCTGTCGTAGGCGGCGGCGAGCTCCTGCTCGATGCTCTGCGCCTCATCGGGCGTATAGTCTTCGGGCTTCTCAATGGGCAACTCGTTGACCATTTCGGTGAACGAAGTGATAAAACCCTGAGACGCATACGTGGTGATGGGCTGCCAACGGTCAAATCCAAAATTCAGCGCCTGCTCCAAGTCGATGCTGGAAAAGCCCGAGAGCCCCACAACGGTCACGAGCAGAAAAGCGCAGAGGTTAGCGGCGATTGCGGGGAAGACATGGGTTGGCGTACGGAGCTTTCGCGGTCGGATAAGCGAAAGAAGCCCCAGGGAAATCTCCAGCAGGGCGAGAGAGGTTACGATCCCGGCGGTAAAGGTAAACTCGTATCCCTCGCTCACTTCCATTGCGGTGCCAAGGGCCAAGATATCGCTTGGCAGGATGGCTTCGCCTTTAAACGTTATGACGAAGTGCTCGGCAATGCCAAGGATGCAACAGACGACGGGCACGAGGGCCATGACTCCTCCATGACGCTGACCCAGCAAATAAAGGGAGAGCAGAACCGTTGCGAGCAGCCCGACGGAAAACCCGAATGAGTTGGCGGGAATGCGATAGAACGTTTCGTTACAGGCAATTTCGAGTGAAACGAACGAGAGCGCTGAAACAGCGGCGATGACAAGGATGTCACGGCAAATACAGGCAACCGTTCCCGTCGCAAGATCGGTTTGATCGATAAGTCCCGAAACCAAGGGTTCGACAAGAAGTATGACGGCGGCAGCACCGAGCGCCGAATAAGAAAGGACCCATAGGGAACTGTCCTCATTTACGAGCAATTGATTCGTAATCCATGCAGCTACCACGCCGAGCGGGATGAGGAGCGTCGTGCACCAAAAGACGCGGGCAATGGGCGGCTTTTCATTGTGTTTGATTGAAAAATACACGCGCACGACGACGGTGGCCACGATAAGGACGGCGATGAATATGGGCAGATTGGCCATGTCGCTCGAAGTGATTTCAAGGGGGATATCTTCGGTCATGGACGTTCCTCTGTTACAGCAAATTAAGTTCAGTATTAGATTACTGTAACCTTTCCACGGCATTTCGAGAAACAAAGCGCCCGATACGCAAAGCTAAAGGTCTGCGAATCTTGTATTACGAACATCTGTGCGCGTCGAGTGCGCTAAACTCATCGACAGTATGATTCGATGCAATAGGAGGCAAGGAGCTTCCATGTCTGATTCTTCTATCGTTATTCGCGGCGCTCGTGAGCACAACCTCCGTGATATCGATGTTTCCATTCCGCGCGACCAACTCGTGGTCATTACCGGTCTTTCTGGCTCGGGCAAGAGTTCGCTGGCATTTGACACTATCTATGCCGAGGGCCAGCGTCGATACGTCGAGAGCCTTTCGAGCTATGCGCGCCAGTTCTTGGGCCAGATGGACAAACCCGACCTGGATTCAATCGACGGCCTTTCGCCGGCGGTGTCGATCGACCAAAAGACGACGTCTAAAAACCCTCGCTCGACGGTTGGCACCGTAACCGAGATTTATGACTATCTGCGCCTGCTGTTCGCCCGTGTGGGCACCCCGCACTGTCCCGAATGCGGCCGCGTCATTGAGCGCCAGACGACCGACCAGGTTGCCGACAAAGTCTTGGCGGCGGGGGAGGGTCGCCGCGCGTTTGTGCTGGCACCGGTGGTGCGCGGGCGAAAAGGCGAGTACACCAAACTGTTTGAGGACCTTCGCGCCGAGGGCTTTAGCCGCGTGCGTGTCGACGGCGAAGTGCGCTCGCTCGACGATCCTATCGATCTGGACAAGAAGTTCAAGCACGATATCGAGGTCGTGGTCGATCGCATCGTGATCCGTGAGAATTCTCTGGGTCGTATCGCCGAGTCTGTTGAGCAGGCGACCGCGCTGGCTCACGGCAATGTAAACGTGTACATGCTGCCCGATCGTGATGCTCCCGAGGGGACCGAGGGCGAGCTGCTGGAGTATTCGTTGGCCTTGGCGTGCCCGGAGCATGGACACTCCATTGACGATCTTCAGCCGCGTGATTTTTCGTTTAACGCTCCCTATGGCGCATGTCCTGAGTGCGACGGCCTGGGCTTTAAGAAAACCGTTGATGCCGAGGCGCTGATCGAGGACCCCTTGAAGTCCATTGCCGACGGAGTCTTTGGTAGCCTGTTTGGCAATTCGAACTACTACCCGCAGATTTTTGCTGCGGTCTGTAAACACTTTAAGGTGGGCACCGATACGCCGTGGGAGGACTTGCCCCCTCGCGTACGTCGTGCATTCTTGGATGGCCTGGGCGATACGAAGATCTCGGTTGACTACCAAAAACTCGACGGACGCCGTAGCCAGTGGGATACCAAGTTTTCGGGCGTTCGCAACATCCTGTACGAACGCTATACCGAGACGACGAACGAGAACACCAAGGCGCGCTTGGAGAAGTACATTCGCGAGGAACCGTGCTCGAGCTGCCACGGCGCTCGTTTGCGCCCTGAGATGCTCGCCGTCACCGTGGGCGGCAAGTCCATTTACGAGGTTTGTTGCCTGTCGTGCCGTGAGTCGCTCGAGTTTTTTGAGGGCCTGGAGCTCACCGAGCGCCAACAGTTTATCGGCGGGCGCATCGTCAAGGAAATCCTGGAGCGCTTGCGTTTTCTGGTCGATGTTGGACTCGACTATCTGACGCTCGATCGTGCCTCGGCGACGCTTTCCGGTGGCGAGGCGCAGCGTATTCGTCTGGCAACGCAGATCGGCGCGGGTCTCATGGGCGTGCTCTATATTCTGGATGAGCCCTCGATCGGTCTTCATCAGCGTGACAACGAGCGCCTGATCAAGACGCTCGAGCGCCTGCGCGATATCGGCAATACCGTTATCGTCGTCGAACACGACGAGGATACAATCCGTGCCGCCGATTACGTGATCGACATGGGGCCCGGCGCCGGCGTCAACGGCGGACACGTAGTCGCGGCGGGAACGCCTGCCGATATCATGGCGTGTCCTGAGTCGATGACGGGCGCTTATCTGACCGGCAAACGAATGATCCGGGTGCCTGATGAACGGCGCAAGCCCGGTCGCGGCTGCCTTAAAATTACGGGCGCTCGAGCCAACAACCTCAAAAACGTTACTGCCAAGATCGAGTTTGGTACGCTTACGGTTGTTACCGGCGTGTCGGGATCGGGCAAGAGCTCCCTGGTTACCGATACCATTGCGCCTGCCCTTACGAATGCCATTCACCGTTCGACGCGCCCTGTGGGTCCATATAAGAAAATCGAGGGCATCGAGTGCATCGATAAGGTTATCGATATCGACCAGTCGCCGATTGGCCGCACGCCGCGTTCCAACCCTGCTACCTATATCGGCCTGTGGGATGATCTTCGCGCGCTGTTTGCGAGTACGCCGGAGTCGAAGGCGCGCGGCTACTCGCCGGGTCGTTTCTCCTTTAATGTGAGTGGCGGACGCTGTGAGGCGTGCAAGGGCGACGGACAGATCAAGATCGAGATGCACTTCCTTCCCGATATCTACGTTCCCTGCGAAGTTTGCGGCGGTAAACGCTACAACCGCGAGACACTCGAGGTCACTTACCGTGGCAAGACCATCTCGGACGTACTTGACATGAGCGTGGCCGAGGCACTGGCTTTCTTTGGGAATATCCCGCAGATTAAGCGCAAACTTCAGACGCTGTACGATGTAGGCTTGGGCTACGTGAGCCTGGGCCAGCCCGCCACGACGCTTTCGGGCGGCGAGGCGCAGCGTGTGAAACTCGCCAAGGAGCTTCATCGACGCCAGACGGGCAAGACGTTCTATATTTTGGACGAGCCGACGACCGGCCTTCATTTTGAGGACGTCCGCCAGCTGCTCGATGTGCTGCAGCGCTTGGTCGATGCGGGCAACACGGTGCTGGTGATTGAACACAACCTTGATGTCATCAAGGTTGCCGACCGCCTGATCGATATGGGTCCCGAGGGCGGTAACGGCGGCGGAACCGTTGTGGTTTCGGGCACACCAGAGCAGGTTGCGGACTGTCCGCAGAGTTATACGGGCAAGTTTTTGGCGCCGTTGCTCAGGCGCGACCGGGAGCGTCAGGCTCAACTTGATGCTCAATAAATAGGCGATTCAGTTTATGGGCGCCATCGACTCCTTGTGATTCGATGGCGCTTGCTGTGCCGAAGTGACGTATGCAGCCGAATTGGACATATACTTAATCCTTGCGTCCGAATGCGAGGGAAAGGATATGTCATGGCAAAGGCTGTAAAGACGCCAAAAACCAATGCGATGCGCGAGCTGGAAAGCGCCGGCATTTCCTATGTTCTACATACGTACGAAGACGATGGTGATGAGTCGGTGGGCCTGGGGGTCGCGATTTCGGAGCAGCTTGGCGAGGAGCCCGGACAAGGATTTAAGACTTTGGTCTGCGTGACACCGTCCAACGACTATGTCGTGTGCTGCATCCCTGTTGCCGACGAGCTCGATCTAAAGTCCGCCGCGCGTGCCGCGGGGGAGAAGTCCTTGGCCATGATGCATGTGAAGGATTTGCTTGCGGCGACTGGCTACGTTCGCGGCGGCTGCAGCCCGGTCGGTATGAAAAAACGCTACCGGACGCTCATTGATGAGACATGCGTCCTTTGGGATACCATTTTTATTTCGGGAGGCAAGCGTGGTTATCAGCTCGAGCTTGCACCCGATGATTTAATTGCATTTTGCGGGGCGACGGTTGCCGCGATTACGAGAGAGGACTGAGCGATGCCGCAGGAAGAATTGAAGCGCGGAACTCATTTTGCAAAAGAATCTGCGCCTCAGACACCCTCATCCGAAGCTTCTTCGTCGCGAGATGACACTGACGACATGGGCTCGTCGGACTACTCCACGGTTGGTCGTTCCGCCGGGCTTATGACCATCCTGACCATCGTGTCGCGCGTCACCGGTTTTATCCGCACGTGGGCAATGGCGGCCGCTATCGGCATGTCGCTACTCTCGTCCTCCTATCAGGTCGCCAACAACCTGCCCAATATGCTCTACGAACTCGTGATGGGCGGCATGCTCGTGACGGCGTTTTTGCCCGTGTACATGGGCGTGAGGCGTGAGCAGGGTCGCGAGGCCTCGAACGAGTACGTGGGCAACCTGCTCGGCATTCTGCTTTTGGTGCTGGGTGGCATTTCGTTGCTGGGGACCGTGTTCGCCCCGGGCTTTATTTGGACGCAATCGTTCCTTTCGGGTGACGGCGGCAGCATGGATACCGCTGCGTTCATGTTCCGTTTCTTTGCCATCCAGATTCTGTTTTATGGTTTGGGCTCGGTGTTTTCGGGGGTTCTCAACGCACACCGCGACTACTTCTGGTCGACGTTTGCCCCGGTCCTCAACAATGTGATCGTCATTGCGAGCTTTATGGGTTTTGCGCCCGTGTCCGCACAGTTTGGCGAACGTGCCGGCATCATCTTGATTGCGGCCGGTACGACCCTCGGTGTCTTTGTTCAGATGGCATGTCAGATCCCTGCGCTTGGCAAGCACGGCGTGCATCCCCATATCCATATCGACTTTAAGGACCCCGCACTGCGCCAGACGATTGCGCTCGGTATCCCGACGCTGCTCGCCACGGTGTGCATGTTTGTCTCGACTTCTATCACCAACGCTGCCGCGCTGGTGGTCCAGCCCGAGACTGGCCCTTCCGTCATCGCCTATGCGCGCCTGTGGTACACGCTGCCCTACGCGCTGATTGCCGCCTCGCTTTCGACGGCGCTCTATACCGAGCTCTCTCACGACGCACAGGAGAAGGATTACGACAGCGTTCGCACGGGCATTTCGCGTGGCGTCGCCCAGATGCTGTTCTTCCTGATTCCGTTCGCGCTGTACCTGATTGTCTTCGCGCGTCCGCTCAACATGATTTACTGTGCCGGCAAGTTTGATGAGTCCGGCGTGGCGCTGGTGTCCGAGTTCCTTGTCTACCTGGCGTTCTCGCTGCCGCTCTACGGCGTGGTCGTGTTGATGCAGAAGAGCTTCTCTGCCTTGCTCGACATGAAGCCCTATAGCCGCTATTGCCTGTATTCCGCCATCGGCCAGGCCGGCTCGGTTCTGCTGTTTGGCGTTGTGCTGGGCTTCGGTATGCCGGCAATCGCGCTTTCGTATGTCGTTGACTACGTGATCTTGGTCGGCTGTTCGCTGTGGTGGCTGCGTCGTCGCTTGCGTGGCCTTCAGGTCAAATCTATCCTGCATGGCGGTTTCTTTGGCCTTTTGCTCGGCGGCCTGGGTGCTGCCGCAGGCGCCGGCGTCATGTGGGCGCTTGAACTCTTTGTCGGGGCACTTGGCGGCTCGATTCTGATTACTCTTGGCTACGTTTGCGTTGCGGGTGTCGTCTCGCTTGCTGTTACCTTTGGCCTTGCCGTCGTCCTTAAGATGCCCGAGGTCTCGGCGCTGCTTCGTCGCAAGTAGGTGCGCGTGGCCGGTCACGACAACATTCCAACGCTTGCCGAGCAGGTTTCGCGCGTTCCCACGCAGCCCGGCTGCTACCTTTGGAAAGACGCCAAGGGCGATGTCATCTACGTGGGCAAGGCGAAAAACCTACGCGCCCGCATGCGTCAATACGTGACACTGCAGGATGAGCGTCAAAAGATCCCGCTGATGATGCAGCTGGTGGCGAGCTTTGACTATATCGTGGTGGAGACCGAGCATGAGGCGTTGGTGCTCGAGCGCAATTTGATTGGTCAGTACCATCCGTACTTTAACGTCGACCTCAAGGATGACAAGAGCTACCCCTTTATCGCCATTACAAAGGGCGACCTGTATCCCGCTATCAAATATACGCGTGAGCGTCATAAGCCGGGAACGCGCTATTTTGGACCCTATACCGATAGCCGTGCGGCACGTGAGACGATAGATACGCTGCGCAAGGTTATCCCCATCTGCTCCGCATCCTGTGCGGAGTGGCGTCGTTGTCGTCGTATCGTCGAGTCCCACAAGGGCGAGGAAGACATCGTCAATATGATTTGCGCGCAAAACGGGCGTCCCTGCTTTGACTACCATGTCGGGCGCGGCCCGGGTGCGTGTGTCGGCGCGATTTCCCCGGCAGACTATGCCAAGAACGTCAAGCGTGTCGAGCGCTTTTTGTCGGGCCATCGCAAGGATGTCGTCGATGAGCTGACCTCCGAGATGACGGATGCCGCCGAGGCGCTCGACTTTGAGCGCGCGGCACGCGTCAAACGTCGTTTAGAGGTCATCAGGGGTCTGGACGATCGTCAGCAAGTCGTTTTTCCCTCCAGTGTCGATATCGATGTCATCGGGTTCTATCGCGAGGAAACCATCTCCGCCGCTTGCGTCTTCGTCGTTCGCGAGGGCCGAACAGTTCGCACCTGCGAGTTCATTCTCGACAAGGGTCTTGATGTTGACGAGGAAGAGCTCCAGTCGGGCTTTCTTAAGCGCTATTACGACGAGACGGCTGATATTCCAGCTGAGGTCAACCTTTCCGTCGAGCTTGAGGATGCGGAGGCGCTGGGGGAGTGGCTTGCGGGCAAGCGCGAGCGTTCCTGCCATCTCCATAGGCCGCAGCGTGGCGAAAAGCACCGTCTGCTCGATATGGCATCCAAAAATGCGCGCCATGCCCTCATGCGCTACATGATGCGAACGGGGTACGCTGACGACCGCACCAATCAAGCGCTCCTGGAGCTCGAAAGTGCGTTGGCGCTGCCATCGCCGCCGCTGCGTATCGAGTGCTTCGATATCTCTACACTGCATGGCACCTTTACGGTCGCCTCGATGGTGGTGTTTACCAACGGGCGCGCCGACAAGAGCCAGTACCGTCGTTTTAAAATTCAGGCCGAATTGGACGAGGCAAACGACTTCGTGTCGATGTCCGAGGTTTTGGGACGACGCTATGCTCCCGAGCGCATGGCCGACGAGCGCTTTGGCTCGCGCCCCGATTTGCTCGTTGTCGATGGCGGTAAACCGCAATTGACCGCTGCGATCAAGCAACTTGAGGCTCTTGGGCTCGATATACCGGTTTGTGGCTTGGCGAAGGCCGACGAGGAAGTTTTCGTGCCTTGGGACGAGACTCCCGTCGTGCTGCCGACCGGGTCTGCTTCGCTCTATCTAATTAAACAGGTGCGCGATGAGTCCCACCGATTTGCTATTACGTTCCATCGCGAATTGCGCGACAAAGCCATGACGGTTTCGGTGCTCGATGACGTTCCAGGCGTGGGACCCACCAGAAAACGTGCCATTATGCGCCATTTTGGCTCGATGAAGCGTTTGCGTGCGGCAAGCGAGCAGGAGATTGCAGAAGTTCGAGGCGTTCCGGCCGATGTCGCCAAAGCGGTCCACGAGGCACTTGTTGTATGGAATGCCGAGCGCGCCCAGACATCGGCCAACCGTTCCGAAAACTAAATGCGCTTCTAAACAACTGATATACATGATTGCGCGATTTTCAACCATTTATTTCGCCATGATTGCCTGCTGGTTTCGGGTTTTATTAACGCTAAAACGTTTGACTAACCCAAGCGAAAACCCTGCTATCCTGCGGGTTGACGAAGACTGATATCTCACCTCGTCGATACATACTGTCTGACGAATCGTTTGTCAATGAATTCGGTGAACGGTGGTAAATACCGTTCAAGCGTATGTATGTATCGGTCGCCGAGCGCGGCACCTCAGTTGGGTACGTCGGTAGGTAAGGTATATATCGTCCGCAAGTTGCGCGGGGGCAAGTCTAGGTGCTCCCGAGTAAGATTCTCTATTGATAGGAGAAGACATGGCCATCATCAACAAGGGTATGTCCAGGCGTTCGTTCCTCGGCCTCACCGGCAGCGTCGCTGCTGTCGCAGGGCTTGGTCTCACCGGCTGCGGCGGCAGCTCTAGCGACGAGGGTTCCGCTTCCGGTTCCACCGATTCCGCCAACCGTGGCGGCGGCGTGATCACCGCTGGTTCCGCTTACGCTCCGTCCAGCTTCGATCCCGCCAGCACCGGCTCCGCTGTGGGCCTGGGTGCTAACTGGCACGTCGTCGAGGGCCTCTACGGCATCGATTACCACGACTACAGCACCTTCAACGAGCTCGCCACCGACGATCCCAAGTCTGTGGACGACACCACTTTCGAGGTCACCATCCGCAAGGGCGCCAAGTTCTCCGATGGCACCGAGGTCACCGCTGACGATGTCGTTGCCTCCTACACCGCTTGCGCCGCTTCCGCTACCTATGCTCCGTTCTTCCAGCCCTTCGAGTCCATCGAGGCCAAGGACGCCAGCACCGTGACGGTCAAGACCAAGGTCCCCAACTTCTCCCTGCTCAAGGATCGTCTGGCCATCGTCCGCGTTACCCCGGCCACCCAGACCGAGGAGGATCGCGCCAAGCAGCCGATCGGCTCCGGCCCCTGGATGTACGACTCTATCTCCGATACCGAGATTACCCTGGTTCCCAACCCCGAGTACAACGGTGAGTATGCTGCCGAGGATAAGAAGATCCAGTACAGCATCCTGACCGACCCCACCGCTCGCGTTACCGCTCAGCAGGAGGGCTCCACGCTCGTTATGGAGCTCGTTACCGCTGACGCCGTCGACCAGCTCGAGAGCGCCGGCTGCAAGATCGATAACGTTCAGGGTTTCGGCACCCGCTTCATCATGTTCAACGTCGCCAAGGAGCCTTGGAACAACGTCAAGGTCCGTCAGGCTGTCATGTATGCGCTCGACACCGAGAAGATGGTCAGCAACACCTTCGCCGGCCTTGCCACCGCTGCCAGCTGCTACCTGCCCAAGAGCTTCACCAACTATCATGAGGCTTCCACGGTATACAAGACCGACGCCAAGAAGGCTAAGAAGCTCATCGAGGAGTCTGGCATCACCCCGGGTGCCATCACCCTGCGCACCACCGACAACGAGCAGATTAAGGGCATGGCCGCCCAGGTCAAGAACGACCTCGACGCTCTCGGCTTCGATGTGACCATCCAGACCGATACCTCGCCGGCCACCTACGCTGCCATCGACGGCGGCGAAGCCTACGATATCCTCCTTGCCCCTGGCGATCCTTCCTGCTTCGGCGCCGACCCCGACCTGCTGCTCAACTGGTGGTACGGCGACAACGTCTGGATGCAGACCCGTTGCCCGTGGAAGGAGTCCGCTGAGTGGCAGAAGCTCCACGGTCTCATGGACGAGGCTCTTGCCGCCGAGGGCGACGAGCAGCAGAAGAAGTGGAACGAGTGCTTCGACATCATTGCCGACAACGCCGTTCTGTACCCCGTTGTCCACGTCAAGACCGTCTCCGCTTCCTGGGACGATCCGTCCACTGCGCCCAACGGCGAGGCCCTCGATGGCTTCAAGGGCATCGGCACGACGAGCATGTCCTTCAGGGGCGTTGCGACCGTCAAGGCGTAAGACTCGCTTGAGTCTGTATGCAGGATGTCGGCCGTTGGGACCGTATCCTCATAGTTGAAACAAAGACCCGGGCGGCAACGATGTCGCTCGGGTCTTGTAATGAGTATCCGTACTCATATACCAGTTGGTCCTACCGACAAAAGAAAGGGGAGAGAACGTGAACAACTTGCTACGTTTGATTGGAAGGCGTCTTGTGGCGCTGCCGATCATGGCATTGGGCGTCACCGTCCTGGTGTTCTTCCTTATGTCGTTCTCCAAGACCGACCCCGCCTACACGGCGTTGGGTGACGGTGCCTCGCCCGAGGCGGTTGCCGAGTACCATGAGAAGTATGGTCTGGACGACCCCTGGCCCGTGCGCTACGTGCGCTATATGGGCGATCTGATCCATGGCGACATGGGCACCTATGGTGCTGCTCGCAACTCCGTTGCCAAACGCATCTCCACGGCCCTGCCCGTCACGATGCAGCTGACCTTTATCGGTCTTGCCATCGGTGCAGTCGTTTCGTTTTTGCTCGGCGTCATCGCGGCACTGTATCGCGACAAATGGCCGGACCAAGTGATCCGCGTCTTTTCCATCGCCGGCTTGGCAACCCCGTCGTTCTGGCTTGCCGTTCTGTTGATCCTGCTGTTCTCTTCCTACCTTAAGGTGCTCCCGGCATCGGGTGCTCTGCCTCACTTCACCACGAATCCGGTTGGCTATCTGGGACGTATGATCATGCCCGCTATCGCCTTGGCATTTCCGCTGACGGGCCAGATGACTCGTATCGTGCGTACCGCCATGGTCGAGGAGCTCGACAAGGATTATGTCCGTATGGCTCGCGGCGCCGGCGTTCCCGAGAAGGTCGTCGTCGGCATCAACGTTCTTCGCAATGCGCTGATCACCCCGGTCACCACCCTCGGTCTTAAGATCGGTTACCTCATGGGCGGCGCCGTCGTCATCGAGGTTATCTTCAACCTCCCCGGCATGGGCACCGCGATTCTGCAGGGCGTTCAGGGCAACGAGGCGAACCTGGTTCAGGGCGTCGTTATCGTCGTTGCTCTTGCCTTCATCATCATCAACATCGTGGTTGACATGCTCTACCTGCTCATCAACCCGCGCATCAGGACGGTGTAGATTATGGTAAAGATTCGAGAGAAGCAAACCGAGCAGCTCGAGAAGGCTGCCTCCAAGGGGCTCAAGCTCGGTGGCTGGAAGAAGATGACGCTGTCTTCTAAGATTGCAGCCGTCGTGCTGGTGCTGGTCGCCCTGACTGCGATTCTGGCGCCCCTTCTTGCCCCCTATAGCCCGGTCGAGATCTTTACGGCTCGCCAGGCTCCCGGCAACGGATTTATCTTCGGTACCGACGATAAGGGTCGCGACATTCTGTCGCGTATGCTCTACGGTGGTCGTTACTCGCTGATTATCGGCTTTGGCGCCACCGCCATGGCTCTGGTCTGCGGCTCGGTCGTGGGCGCCCTTGCAGCGGTTTCGCGCAAGGCCGTCTCCGAGACGATCATGCGTATCCTGGACATCATCATGTCCATCCCGGGCATCGCCCTCGCGGCCGTCTTCGTCTCCATCCTGGGCAACTCCGTGCCGTCGATCATCTTCGCCATCGGCTTTATGTACACTCCGCAGATTGCCCGTATCGTGCGCGCCAACATCGTGTCCGAGTACGGCGAGGACTATGTCCGCGCGGTCATCGTTTCCGGCGCCAAGGCTCCGTGGATTTTGATCAAGCATGTTCTTCGTAACTGCATCGCCCCGATCATGGTCTTCACCGTTACCCTGGTCGCCGACGCCATCATCTTCGAGGCCTCGCTGACCTTCATCGGCGCTGGCATCCAGGAGCCCACCGCTACCTGGGGCAACATCCTCGCCGACGCCCGCGGCGGCGTGCTCGCCGGCCGTTGGTGGCAGGCGCTGTTCCCGGGCCTGGCCATCATGATCACCTGCCTGGCGCTCAACATCCTCTCCGAGGGCATTACCGACGCCATGGCCGCTGCTCCCTCCGCCGCCCTGGATCCGACCGATTCCTCCAAGCGTCGCGAGGCCGACCTGTTGGTCTCCGACCCCGTTCGCGCCTACAAGGAGCAGGCCCAGTCCCTCTCCGCTCGCCTTGGCGCCCTGCGCGATGTCGAGCTCAAGCGTGACGATCGCCATGTGCCCGACGAGTCTGTCGAACCGATTCTCTCGGTCCGTGACTTCTGCATCCAGTTTGAGCATCACGGTGATATCAACGTCGTCGACCATGTCAACTTTGACGTCCGTCCTGGTCAGACCATGGGCCTGGTGGGCGAGTCCGGTTGCGGTAAGTCCATCACCACGCTGGCCATCATGGGCCTGACCGATGAGGACGAGCACCTTTCCGGCGAGGTCCTCTGGGAGGGCCGTGACCTGCTCAAGATGAGCAAGAAGGAGTGGTTCGGCCTGCGCGGTACCGATATCGCTATGGTCTATCAGGACGCCCTGTCCTCGCTCAACCCCTCCATGCTCATCTCTGCCCAGATGAAGCAGCTCACCAAGCGCGGCGGAACCCGCAGTGCTGAGGAGCTCCTGGAGCTCGTCGGCCTCGATCCCAAGCGCACGCTCGAGAGCTATCCGCACGAGCTTTCCGGCGGCCAGCGTCAGCGTGTCCTGATCGCTATGGCCCTTACCCGCGACCCCAAGCTGGTCATCTGCGACGAGCCCACGACCGCTCTGGACGTTACCGTCCAGAAGCAGGTCATCAAGCTGCTCAACGATCTTCAGGCCAAGCTCGGCTTTGCCATGATCTTCGTTTCGCACGACCTGGCGCTGGTCGCCGAGGTCGCCCATAACATCACGGTTATGTACGCTGGCCAGGTTATCGAGCAGGCACCCACCAAGGAACTGCTCACTAACCCGATTCACGAGTACACCCGCGGTCTTCTGGGTTCCGTTCTGTCCATCGAGAGCGGTTCGGGCCGCCTGCACCAGGTGCCCGGCGCCGTTCCGAGTCCGCGCGATTTCCCCAAGGGCGATCGCTTCGCGCCCCGCTCGAGCCATCCGCGTATTGGCCTGGACACCCGTCCGGTCTTCAAGCGCGTGCCCGGCACCGAGCACTTCTATTCCGAGCTCCCCGACGAGGTGCTCAAGGCAAATGGTTTGACCCCTCACGCGGAGGTGATGTAGATGAGCGAGACTGCAGTCAACGGCGTCGAGCCGATCATCTTCCTTGATGACGTCCACGTCACCTTTAGGACCCGTACCGGCTCGATTCTGCACCCCAACCTGGTTCACGCCGTCCAGGGTGTAACGATTAAGCTCATGCCCGGTCAGACGATTGGCATCGTCGGCGAGTCCGGTTGCGGTAAGTCCACCACCGCCAACGTCATGTGCGGCCTGCAGGCCCCCACGAGCGGCAAGGTCTACTTTAAGGGCAAGGACGTTACCAAACGTACCGCCGAGGACCGTCGCCACATGGGTCGCGTCATCTCGGTCGTGTTCCAGAACCCGGCCACGGCGCTCAACCCCCGCATGGTCGTTCGCGAGCAGCTGCTCGACCCCATGCGCGTCCACAACCTGGGTACCGAGGCCGAGCAGGAGAAGCGCGTCAAGGAACTCTTGGAGCTCACCGGTCTGCCCAGCTCCGCCGCCGAGGTTCTTCCCGGCCAGCTTTCGGGCGGCCAGCGCCAGCGCGTCGCAATTGCCCGTGCCCTGTCGCTGAACCCCGATGCGATCATCGCCGACGAGCCCACCTCAGCTCTGGACGTTTCGGTCCGCGCGCAGATTCTGAACCTGCTGACCGACCTTAAGAAGGAGCTCGGCTTGGCCATGGTGTTCATCAGCCATGACATCCAGACGGTCCGCTATATCTCTGACGACATCATCGTTATGAATGGTGGCAAGATCGTCGAGCAGGGCGAGGCCAAGCAGGTCTTCCAGCACCCCCAGGACCCCTACACCAAGATGCTGCTCGGCGCTGCGCCGTCGTTGCTGCACCCCAAGCTCGGCGAGTAGGCTCGCTTTCCCTCCCGTGCGCCCGGTTCTCTTGCCGGGCGCACCTCCGTTGCGATTTCGAAAGGTTGGGTTCACGAGCCATGCCAAGTGCTCAGGAGCTACAACATCAATTTGGTGAATATCGAGGCGCCATGCCCCGTCCATCAGATTTCGATCTCTTTTGGAAGGATCGCATGGCCGAGGCCGACGCCGTTGGGCTTGACTATACGATCGAGACGGCATCGGTCACCGATGCCGCGACCTGCCAGCTTTTCGACCTCTGGTATACCGGCATGTGTGGCGCTCGCCTGCATGCCAAGTACCTTAAACCCGTCTCGGACGAGCCCGTGCCATTGGTACTTCAGTTCCATGGGTATCCAGGTGCAAGCCGCAGCTGGTTTGAGCAGGCATCGTTTGCGGGCATGGGCATGGCACTCATCGCCCTCGACTGCCCCGGCCAAGGAGGTCCCTCCGAGGACATTGGCGGATTTGAGGGCACAACGGTTGCGGGCCATATCGTCGCCGGTATCGACGGCGACCCGGCCAACCTCTACTATGTCCGCTTGCACCAAGATATTCGCATCCTGTGCCGCATCGTTCGCGAGCTCGAGGGCATCGATCTTGCCCGTGTGTTTGTGAACGGCGCGTCGCAGGGCGGCGGTTTGGGCATTGCGACCTGCGCACTTAACAGCGAGCTTATCAATCGCGCCGCCATCCTCTATCCCTTCCTGTCAGATTTCCGCCTGGTCTGGGATTTGGATGCCGACGACATTGCCTACGAGGGCCTGCGCTATTGGTCTCGCTGGTTTGACGAGGACTCGACTCGTATTGACGAAGCCTATGCCAAGCTGGCGTACTTCGATTCCAAGAACTTTGCCCCCATGGTCAAATGCCCTGTGCTGTTTGGCACAGGCACAGCCGATATTGTCTGTCCGCCAGCGACGCAGTTTGCGGTCTATAACAACCTGACCTGTGAAAAGCGTCATGAGTTCTTTGAGGGCTTTGGCCACGAGGAGATTCAGGATTTTGACGATCTGATCATTCCGTTTTTCTGCAAGGGAGGGGAGGCTCATGTCTAAGTGCGAGAGCAATGTCAATGAGCTGATTGTCCCCGGGCTCGTGGGAATTCCTGGAACGGTTTCGTCAAGGCTCGCAGAATATCGGGACTGGCGCGGTGATGTCCAAGCAGATGTTTCTGATTTAGAGACATGCGCTTCGAATCTTGAGATTCAAGGCCTGGCCATTACGGCGATTGATTTTGTTAACCCCTGCGCCCGTTACTCGGAGGTTTCCTTTGAGCTCGGTGACGATGCGATTCACGCTCGTTTGATCGAGTCTGTCGGTCGTGCCCGAGTATCTGAGCGCGTGCCGCTGTGCCTGATGTTCCACGACATCGATCGGCCTGTGCGCGGCTGGCATCACATGACGAGATTTGCCGCCATGGGGTATGCCGTCCTCGCGCTGGATGACGATGTTGCTGGTGCGGACGACCTGCGGCGGGGGATTTCTTCGCCCGCTTTTGTCGAGCGCGTCCGTTGGGGTTGCGCGCTGGCGAAGGTGGCGCGCAATCTTGATGGCATGGACCCCGACCGCATCTTTGCATGGGGCGAGGGCCTTGGCGGCGGAGTCGCGCTGGCGGTTTCTGCTCTGGACGAGCGGGGCCTTGCCTGCACGGCGGTTGCCAATCCAATTCCCGGTGGTCTCGAGGCTCTGTCGTCTCGGGTGCGCGGATCGGTGCTCATGGGCACATCGCTTATGGATGCCGTGAGCGATCCCAAGGGCCAGTTTGCCGTGTTCAACGGTCTTGAGTGTGACCGGAGGCATATCATCTATGCCAAATACGCTCACGAGCGCATCAATGCGTTCGAAAACGAAGTCGTCGACTTCTTTAACCAAACGTTCTACCCGTGTTCTTTGGCCTAGACGGCCTGGACACTGCCAACAAGAGTGGGTGGCATAGGGTCGCCCGCCAGACAACTAAGGAGATTCTTGTGGCAACTCAGAAATTCACCGGCGTTATCCCTCCCGTCGTTGTTCCCGATACCGAAGACCACCAGCTCGACGTTGCCTCCTTTGAGCGCAGCATCAACCGCATGATCGATGCCGGCGTCGATGGCCTGTTCTTCCTGGGCTCCTCGGGCGAGGTCGTCTTCTCCACCGACGAGCGTCGTCGTCAGATCATCGCCGAGGCCGTCCGTATCGTCGATCACCGCGTGCCTGTTCTGGTCGGCATCATCGACACCGAGACCGAGCGCATGATCGAGCACGGCAAGGTCGCTCAGGAGCTGGGCGCCGATGCGCTTGTCGCCACCTGCCCGTTCTATGCCCTGCAGGGCATGACCGAGGTCGAGGAGCACTTCCGCATCCTGCATGAGGAACTCGACCTGCCCATCTTCGCCTACGACATCCCCGTGTGCGTCCACACCAAGCTCCCCTGGAAGCTCCTTGCCAAGCTCGGCGCCGAGGGCGTTCTGGCCGGCGTCAAGGATTCCTCGGGTGATGACATTTCGTTCCGCTACCTCGTCCAGGAGAACGAGAAGAACGGCCATCCGATGAGCATTCTCACCGGTCACGAGGTTGTTGTCGACGGCGCCTACCTCGGTGGCGCCGACGGTTCCGTCCCGGGTCTCGCCAACGTTGAGCCCGAGGGCTACGTGCGTCAGTGGAAGGCCGCTCAGGCTGGTGACTGGGCTACCGTCAAGGCCGAGCAGGATCGCCTCAACGAGATTTCGCACATCTGGGATGTCACCTCGGGCGTCCAGGGCTATGCCGGTGGCGTCGGCGCCTTCAAGACCGCTATGAACCTCATGGGTATCTTCGACAGCCCGACCATGCCGCGCCCGGTGAAGGCCATGACCGGCGAGAACGTCGAGGCGATTAAGAAGGTCCTCCAGGACAACGGTCTCCTGTAAAGCTTCCCCAGGCACCCGATCTTGGGGCTCAAGTGGTCGGGCGTGACCCATTAGGTCAACGCCCGACCACTTTCACCCCAACCTCGGGCACCTGGGAAACCTTTACTGAGTTGCGGCGATAACACCGCCTTCATTTCCTGTAGTTGTTTTTATCTCCTAAGGAGAGCGACATGGAGAACAAGTACGTCTGCTCTGTCGATATCGGCGGAACTAAGATCGCGACTGCCATCATGGAGTACCCGGCTGACGGCAGCGTGCCCCATCCCGTTTTTGAGGCCGAGGTTCCTACCGAGGCCCAGGAGGGCGGCGAGGCCGTCTTCCAGCGTATCGAGGCGTCCATCAAGGCTGCTCTCGAGGCGAATCCCGATGTCGAGGTCCTTGGCGTCGGTATCGGTGCCGCCGGCGTCGTCGATCCCAAGACGGGCGCCATCGCGTATGCCAACGAGATCATGCCCGGCTGGTCCGGCGTTCAGTTGGGGCCGCGTCTGCGCGAGGACCTCGGTCTTCCCGTTGCCGTCGTAGGCGACGTGCAGGCTCATGCTCTGGGCGAGGCCCACTGGGGCGTCGGCAAGGGCAAGTTCTCCGTCTTGTGTCTTGGCATCGGTACGGGCATCGGCGGCGCATATGTCGAGAACGGCCGCGTGATGCAGGGCTTCCATGGTGCTGCTGGCCATATGGGCCACATCGAGTGCTCGGCTGCCGCCGGCATTCCGTGCGCCTGCGGGCGTTCCGGTCATCTGGAGTCGGTTGCTTCGGGCACATCCATTGGTCGAATGTACGATGAGCGTTTTGGCCGCGTCGACCCCAGCCGTCCTTCGGTCGGTCGCGATGTGAACGACCTGTGCCGTGCGGGCGACGCAAAGGCGACCGAGGTCATCCATGACGCCGGCTTTGCGCTGGGCGCCAGCTTGGGCTCGCTCGCTAACATCCTGGACCCTGAGGTCATCGTGCTTTCGGGCGGCGTGATTCACCAAGGTCCCGATTGGCGTTCGCAGACGTGGAAGGATTCGGTGCACGAGGGCTATGCCAGCCAGGCGCTCGATCCGCTTCAGAACACACCGATCCTCATCGGTTCTCTGGAGGGCGATGCTCCGCTCATCGGTGCCGCCGAGCATCTTCTTGCGTCGTTGAAGTAAACATAACTACCAAGTGCGCCTTCTGAGGTGCCGCAGATTGACGTGAAAGAGGAGCGAAGCGTACTTCGGTACGCGAGCGACGGTTTGAACGTCAAGGTGCGGTGTCTCAGAAGGCTGTTTTGAGAAAGGTTGAGTCGCACATGACCGTTGATCCTTTGATCCAGTCCCTGAAGGGCAAGCTCGTCGTGAGCGTTCAGGCGTATATGGGCGAGCCGCTTCGTACGCCCGAGACCATGGCGCAAATGTCTCGCGCTTGCGAGCTCGGCGGCGCTGCCGCCATTCGCTGCCAGGGCCTTGCCGACATTGCCGCCATTAAGGGTCGCTGTGAGGTTCCCGTCATCGGCCTGTGGAAGGATGGGCACGAGGGCGTTTACATCACGCCGACGCTGCGTCACGCTCGCGCCTGCGTTGCTGCCGGTGCCGATATCGTGGCGATCGACGCCACCGATCGTCCGCGCCCCGATGGCAAGACGGTCGAGGATACCTTCCGCCCGCTGCACGAGGAGGGTGTGCTCCTGATGGCGGATTGTGCCACCATCGAGGATATTCGCCGTGCTGTTGATATGGGCTTTGACCTGGTATCCACCACGCTTTCTCATGGCGTCGCCGCCATCGACTGCACCATGGCCGATGGCCCCGACCTGCCGCTCCTGCGTCAGGCGACTGAGGAATTCCCCGGCCTTCCCATCATTTGCGAGGGTCGCGTGCATACGCCCGAGGAGGCTCGCGCCGCGATCGATGCTGGCGCCTGGGCCGTTGTCGTCGGCACCGCCATCACGCACCCCACGAGTATTACGAGTTGGTTCAAGGCGGCGCTTGAGGCGTAAGACAGGCCTCGTATCCGCTCTGGGCGCTATACTCAATATAGGCAATTGATCGCGCGGGATCCGCTGGCCGGGTCCCGCGTTTATTTTAGGAGGCGCACATGCAAAAGGGAGATGCCATGGATGCGGCGGAGCGCTCGGAGCGTATCCCCGATATCGTCATCATCACCGGAATGTCTGGATCGGGCCGCACACAGGCCATGCACGTGTTCGAGGACATGGGCTATTTTTGCATTGATAACCTGCCTCCGCGTCTCATCGCCCAGCTTGCCGAGCTCGTCGGCATCAATACGGGCGTGGGCAGGCATCTCGCCGTCACCTGCGATTTGCGTAGCCAGGGACTGTTTGACGAGTTGCTCGATGCGGTCGCCGCGCTCGAAGAGCGCGAGATGAGCTGCGACATCGTGTTCCTGGAGGCTTCTGACGAGGTGCTGATTCGTCGCTACAGTGAAAATCGCCGCCGTCATCCCATTGCCAAGCCGGGGGAGACTACGGCCGATGCCATTCAGCGCGAGCGCCTTCAGCTGCAGGGCGTGCGCGACCGAGCCGATATGATTATCGACACGAGCCGTCTGCGCACCTCTGCGCTGCGCAACAAGCTGCGTATGGCATTTTCCGAGCTGTCCGACCAGCAGCTTATGGATGTCCACGTGTTCTCGTTTGGCTTTAAGCACGGCATGCCCGTCGAGGCGGACATTATGATCGATGTCCGCTTCCTGCCTAATCCGTTCTACGATCCCGAGATGCGCACGATGACCGGTCTCGATAAAAAGGTCTCCGATTTTGTTCTGGACCATCCCAAGACGCAGGAGTTTTGGAAGGCTTGGACACAGCTGCTCGATACGGTGATGCCGGGCTATATCGCGGAGGGCAAGCCGCAGCTTTCTATCGCCATCGGCTGTACAGGCGGCCAGCACCGCAGCGTTGCCATTGCCGAAGCCACGGCACGTTATTTGGAAGGTGCCCAATATCACGTGAGCATTTCCCATCGCGACCTGTCGCGCGCCAACACGAAAGCATAGGCCTGCATGTCGTTTACCGCCGAGGTGCGTGACGAGCTCGCGCGCTGCGAACCCGAATGTGAATACTGCGATTTGTCGACGCTTGCCGCCCTGACGCGTGTGAGCGGTACACTTTCGCTGGCCGGCTCCGGGCGGTATCGTTTGACGGTCGCGACCGAGACGGGCGCCGTCGCGCGCACGATGATCACACTGACGCATCGCATCCTTAAGCTCAAAACGGAATTCACCGTTCGTAAATCGGTCTTGCATAAGGTCCGTAACTATCTCATTACCCTGCCCGATCAACCCGACCTGGACAAGGCTCTTGTGCTGCTGGGCATTCTCGACCGCAGGGGAGGGCTCGTCGCCGGTGTTCCCCGGCACATCGTTGCCCGTCCCTGCTGCAGGCTTGCCTACATCCGCGGCGCGCTCATCGCCGGCGGTTTCGTGGCCGATCCCCGCGGCGATTTTCATTTGGAGATCGCGGTGCAGGGCGAGCAATATGCCAAGGGGCTTTGCGATCTGTTGGAGCAGATTGGGGTCCATGCTCGTGTTAATGCGCGGCGGGGGTCATATGCCGTGTACATTAAGAGCGCCGAGGAAATCGAGCATCTATTAAAGCTGATTGGTGCCAAGCGCAGCGTTGCCGAGATTGAGGAGGCGCGCGCGGTCAAGTTGGTTAAGAACGATGTGAACCGTCGCGTGAACGCCGAGCTCGCCAACCAGACCAGAAGCGCCGGTGCTGCCCAGCATCAGCTTGCGCTTATCGATGAACTCGAGCAGCGAGGCCTTCGCGATGCGCTTCCGGATGCCTTGGCGGTCTTTTGCGACCTGCGCGAGCGCTATCCCGATCTTTCGCTGCGTGATTTAGGGGAGATGGCTGACCCTCCCTTGTCGAAGTCGGCCCTCTACCATCGTGTTTTACGGCTTGAAAAGCTCATTGAAGCAAACAGGTAGATTAAAGTATCGACTTATATACGGATTTAGCTGCTGTTTTAGTATTTAAAACGTTTTAACGTAAATTTGATTTTCAATTTCGAGCATTCTCGTGAAATTCAAGTCAAAAAAAAGGTATATTAGGCGAGTGGTTAGTTTGTGGGCCTCAACGGCGGGCGCTGTAGCTCGCGGGGGCCTTACGAAAGGAGACACAATGGCAGTAAAGGTTGCTATTAACGGCTTCGGTCGCATCGGTCGTCTGGCTTTCCGTCAGATGTTCGGTCATGAGGGCTCCGAGATCGTCGCTATCAACGACCTCACCTCTCCCGATATGCTCGCTTACCTGCTGAAGTA
This sequence comes from uncultured Collinsella sp., assembly GCA_959020715.1. GTDB lineage: Bacteria > Actinomycetota > Coriobacteriia > Coriobacteriales > Coriobacteriaceae > Collinsella. The sequence continues at coordinate 30,344 of CAUESV010000016.1, forward strand.
CGACTCCACGCAGGGCAACTACGCTCGCGATCACGAGGTCGTTGCTGGCGAGGATTCCATCACCGTTGACGGCAAGGAGATCAAGATCTACAAGGAGGCCGACGCCAACAACCTGCCTTGGGGTGACCTCGACGTCGACGTCGTTCTCGAGTGCACCGGCTTCTACACCAGCAAGGCTAAGGCTCAGGCCCACATCAACGCTGGCGCCAAGAAGGTCGTCATCTCCGCTCCGGCTGGCAGCGATCTGCCCACCATCGTGTACAACGTCAACCACGAGACGCTGACCGCTGAGGACAACATCATCTCCGCTGCTTCCTGCACCACCAACTGCCTCGCCCCGATGGCCAAGGGTCTGAACGACTTCGCTCCCATCGTGTCCGGCATCATGACTACCATTCACGCCTGGACTGGCGACCAGATGCCGCTCGACGGCCCGCAGCGTAAGGGCAACAAGCGTCGTAGCCGCGCCTGCGCCGTTAACATCGTCCCCAACACCACCGGTGCTGCCAAGGCTATCGGCCTGGTTCTCCCCGAGCTCAACGGTAAGCTCATCGGTGCCGCCCAGCGCGTCCCGACGCCGACCGGCTCCATCACCAACCTCTACGCTGTCGTTGACAAGAAGGTCACCGTCGACGAGGTCAACGCTGCTATGAAGGCCTACGCTGCCACCATCTCCGAGACCTTCGGTTACAACGAGGACGACATCGTCTCCACCGACATCATCGGCGAGACCCACGGCTCCATCTTCGACGCCACTCAGACCATGTGCTCTGACCTCGGCAACGGCCAGACCCTCGTTCAGGTCACCTCTTGGTACGACAACGAGAACTCCTACACCTCTCAGATGGTCCGCACCATCAAGTACTTCGAGAAGTTCGTTGCTTAATTTAGCTTTTAGCGAATAGCTCGTTGAGCGTCTAAAGAAGGGCGCGGCCTTATAGGGCTTACACCCTAGGGTCGCGCCCTTTTTATAAGAAATCGTCTGCCGTAATGGGAGGCAGACACGTACGAAAGGTAGAAGCAAACATGGCCTTTACCAAGAAGACCGTCCGCGACATCGATGTCGACGGCAAGCGCGTTCTCGTCCGCGTTGACTTTAACGTGCCTATCAAGGATGGCGTCGTTGGCGACACCACCCGTATCAAGGCTGCCCTGCCCACCATCAACTATCTCGTTGAGCACAATGCTCGCGTCATCCTCATGAGCCACCTCGGCCGTCCCGATGGCACCGGCTTCCAGCCCGAGCTGTCCCTCGAGCCCGTCGCCAAGAAGCTCGCCGAGCTCTCTGGTCTTGACGTTGCCTTTGTTGCCGACACCTACGGCGAGAAGGCTGCCGAGGCTGTCGCCGCCGTCGAGCCGGGCAAGGTTCTCGTTCTCGAGAACGTCCGCTTCGATAAGCGTGAGAAGAAGAACGATCCCGAGATCGCCAAGAAGCTCGCTTCCTATGGTGACGTCTTCGTTCTCGATGCCTTCGGCACCGCTCACCGCGCCCAGGGTTCCGTCGTGGGCCCCGCCGCTTACCTGCCCGCAGTCGCTGGCTTCCTGCTCGAGAAGGAGGTCGACACGCTGACCGGCATCTTCGCCGAGCCCGAGCGCCCCTTCGTCGCTATCGTCGGCGGTTCCAAGGTTTCCTCCAAGATCGGCGTTCTCGATCACCTCATCGACTCCGCTGACACCCTGATCATCGGTGGCGGCATGGCCTACACCTTCTTCCTGGCTCAGGGCCTGACCGTCGGTCAGTCCCTCAAGGAAGAGGACTGGGTCGAGCGCGCCGGCGAGATGCTCAAGAAGGCCGAGGAGAAGGGCGTCAAGATCCTGCTCCCCATCGACAACCGCGTTGCCGATCACTTTGGCGAGGACGCTGTCCCCGAGGTTGTCGCTTCCGACGCTATCCCCGACGATCGCGAGGGCATGGACATCGGCCCCAAGACCGAGGAGCTTTACGCCGAGGCCGTCAAGGGTGCCAAGACCGTGTTCTGGAACGGCCCCATGGGCGTCTTCGAGTTCGACAACTTCGCTCACGGCACCCAGGCTATCGCCGAGGCTGTCGCCGAGGCCGACTGCACCTCGATCATCGGCGGTGGCGACTCCGTCGCAGCTGTCAACAAGTTCAACCTGGCCGACAAGATGAGCTGGATCTCCACCGGTGGTGGCGCTTCCATGGAGCTCGTCGAGGGTAAGGCCCTGCCCGGAGTGGAGGCGCTTCTCGATGCCTAATCGCACCCTTCTTATCGCTGGTAACTGGAAGATGAACAACGACGTCGCCGAGGCCGCCAAGCTCGCCGACGAGCTGGCTCAGGCTCTGCCCGAGGTTCCGGCTGGCGTCGAGGTGCTCGTCTGCCCTCCGACCATCGACATCACCACGGTTCATGACCGTATTCAGGCTGCCCCCATCGCCCTCGGTGCACAGAACGTGTACTGGGAGGCCAAGGGTGCCTTCACCGGTGAGTCCTCTTGCGACATGCTCAAGTCTGCTGGCTGCACCTACTGCATCATCGGCCACTCCGAGCGTCGCGACTACTTCCACGAGACCGACGAGGATCAGAACAAGAAGGCCAAGGCTCTCGTTGCCGCCGGTCTTGTTCCTGTCTTCTGCTGCGGCGAGTCCCTCGAGGTCCGCGAGGCTGGCACCTATGTCGAGCACGTCGTGAACCAGGTCAAGGCTGGCCTTGCTGGTCTTGAGATCACCTGCCCCAAGCAGGTCGTCGTCGCCTACGAGCCCATCTGGGCCATCGGCACCGGCAAGACCGCTACCGCCGAGGACGCTCAGGAGGTCTGCGGCGCTATCCGTGAGACCCTCAAGGAGATGTTTGGCGAGGAGCTCGCCGACGGCATTCGTGTCCTTTACGGTGGTTCCGCTAAGCCCGGCAACATTGCCGAGCTCGTCGCTAAGCCCGACGTTGACGGCGCCCTCGTGGGCGGCGCTTCGCTCAAGGCTGCCGACTTCGCCTCTATGGTCGTCAAGGCAGGCGAGTAGGACATATGGCACAGCGTCATCTTCCTGCACTCCTGATCATCATGGATGGTTGCGGCCTTGCTCCGGCCGATGGCGAGAACGCCGTCGCCGCTGCTAAGACGCCCTTCCTTGATAGCCTGTACGCTCAGTACCCCCACACCACGCTCGGCGCTTCGGGCGAGGACGTGGGTCTTCCCGATGGCCAGATGGGCAACTCCGAGGTAGGTCACCTCAACATCGGTGCCGGCCGCATCGTGTTCCAGGAGCTTTCGCGCATCAACAATGCTATCAAGGACGGCTCCATCGCCAAGAACGAGGTCTTCGTCAAGGCTATGGACGACGTCAAGGCTGACGGCAAGACCCTTCACCTCATGGGTCTTATGAGCCCTGGCGGTGTTCATTCTCACATGAACCACGTCGAGGCCCTGGTCAAGATGGCTGCCGAGCACGGTGTCAAGACCGTTCGCGTCCACGCCTTCATGGATGGCCGCGACGTTGACCCGCAGTCCGGTGCCGTCTACATGAGCGAGTTCTGCGCCTTCCTGGCTAAGATCTCCGAGGAGACCGGTTGCGACGCTCGCGTTGCCACCGTCTCGGGCCGTTATTGGGCCATGGACCGCGATAATCGTTGGGAGCGCATCCAGCGCGCCTACGACGTCATGGTCAACGCGTCCGATGCTGATACCGACCCCGTTGCCGGTATCAAGGCCTACTACGAGAAGGATCCGCGCGGCGACGAGTTCGTCGAGCCCTTCGCTGCCCACAACGAGGGCATCCACGAGGGCGACGCGGCCATCTTCTTCAACTTCCGTCCCGACCGCGCTCGTCAGATGACCCGCGTGTTCACGGACAAGGAGTTCGACGGCTTTGAGCGCGAGCAGATTAAGCTTTCGCACTTTGTGACGATGACCGAGTACGATCCGACGTTTGACGTTGAGGTCGCCTTCCCCAAGACGTTCCCCGAGAACGTCCTGGCCGACGTTATCGCCGCCAATGGCCTGAAGCAGCTGCATACCGCCGAGACCGAGAAGTACGCCCACGTGACGTTCTTCCTCAACGGCGGCATCGAGGAGCCCAAGGAGGGCGAGGAGCGCGTGCTCGTCGCTTCCCCCAAGGTTGCTACCTACGATCTGCAGCCTGAGATGAGCGCTCCCGAGGTTACCGAGAAGCTCGTCGCCGCCATCAACGAGGATCGCGCTGATTTCTACATCGTGAACTTCGCGAACTGCGACATGGTTGGTCACACCGGTGTCTTCGACGCCGCCGTTAAGGCCGTCGAGGCTGTTGACGATGCCCTGTCCAAGGTTGTCCCGGCGATTCTCGCCAAGGGTGGCTTTGCGCTGATTACCGCCGACCACGGCAACGCCGATCACATGTTTGACGTTGCTTCCGACGGTTCCAAGCATCCGTTCACGGCTCACACCACCAACCGTGTGCCGTTCATCATCGTTGATGAGAAGGCGCAGCTCACCGGTATCGAGGACGGCCGTCTTTCCGATATCGCTCCGACCATGCTCACCATGGCTGGTATTGAGCCTTCCGCCGAGATGACGGGTCGCGTGCTCGCCACCGAGGCCTAAAGAAAACAACTAACGTTTTCTTGTAAGGGGGTTGTCCACGTTCGGGCAACCCCCTTTTTGGTATTTCTGCCATTTCCGCTCCGTCCTTGAGTGGCAGGTAGGGGAGAGCGGGGGATTGTGGTACAGTACTGGAGTTTGAACTGTTCTATTAAGGAGCTTATCTATGGGTCCGTTCCAGATTCTTCTGTTTGTCGTTTGGGCTGTCTCTGCCGTGGCGCTGACGATTCTCGTCCTGATGCATTCCGGTAAGGGCACTGGCGTTTCGGATATGATCGCTAGCTCGCTGTATAACTCCAGCTCTGCCACGGGCGTCATGGAGCAGAACCTCGATCGCCTGACGGTAATTATGGCCGTTGTTTTTGCCGTGTGCGTCGTCCTGTGCATGTTCTTCTTCCCGCAGGGCATCGTCGGCTACTAAGCATCGGCGTATATACGTTTGAAAAGGGTCTCGCATGTGCGGGGCCCTTTTTGTTTACAGACTTGTAACAGAGCCAGAATATCACCACATACTTCGCCCAACTAAAGAAATTCTCGACCGTTAACCGGAATTAGCCCCAAATCGTGCATAAAATGCGCTACTGTATTGCAAAACGTTGCTCCGTTGTGCATAACCAGCCATAGCAACGGACGGCGTTTTGATGGTTCGGATCGGATTGCCTCGACATGTGTCCGACTGAACATTTCTTTGTCCTATCTCATAAGGAGGATGGCATGGCTGATTCTATGTTCCACCAGCCCGTTATGGGTCGTCGCGCCTTTGTTGGCGGCACCCTCGCTGCGAGCTCCATGGCTTTTCTTGCCGCATGCGGCAAGAAGGGCGGCGACACTTCCGGTTCTGAGTCCGGTTCGACGCTGAACTTCTACATCAACAACCCGGTCTGCATCGACCCCTACAATGTCCAGGAGGACCAGGGCACTCAGGTCGAGTACCAGCTCTTTGACGCTCTGACCTCTTATGACGCCGAGAAGGGCGAGATCGTCCCGCTGGCTTGCGAGTCCTTTGAGTCCAACGACGACGCCACCGAGTTTACCTTCAAGATCAAGAAGGCCAAGTTCCACAACGGTGACGACGTTACCTCCAAGTCCTTCAAGCTCGGTTGGGAGCGTCTGGTCAACACCAAGTCGGCCATCGCTACCGAGTACGGCCCTTCCGAGGTCTCCTATCACCTTTCCATGGTCGAGGGCTATGACGACCTGCTTGCCGGTAACGCTACCGAGCTCAGCGGTGTTACTTGCCCCGACGATGAGACCCTCGTCGTCAAGCTGTCTTCCGCTTACGCCGACTTCCCCTTCGTCGCCTCTCACCCGGCTCTGGCCCCGGTTCCCGAGTGCGCCGAGTCCGATGTCAAGAGCTTCTACCTTGCACCGGTCGGTAACGGCCCGTTCATGATGGACGGCAAGTGGGAGGATGGTCAGGAGATCAACCTCAAGAAGTTCGACGATTACTATGGCGACAAGGCCAAGATCGATGGCATCCACTTCCAGGTCATCAAGGACATGGAGACCGCTTACAAGGAGTTCCAGGCCGGTAACCTCGATGTCTGCGACGTTCCCGTTGCTCAGATTGACGCCGCCAAGAAGGATCGCGGCGTGTCCAAGGACGGCTACACCATGGGTGACGGCGAGCGCATGCTGCTCGGCGCCGAGCCTTCCACCTACTACCTGACCTGCAACAACACGGCCGAGCCGTTCAACAACGCCGACCTGCGCAGGGGTATCTCCCTGGCCATCAACCGTGAGGCCATCTGCAAGACCATCTTCAAGGGTACCCGTACCCCCGCCGACGGTATTGTTCCTCCGGGCATCGATGGTTACAAGGAGGGCGCATGGGAGTTCTGCGCCTACGACGTCGACAAGGCTAACGAGTACCTCGACAAGGTTGCTCCCGCTGGCGCTAACGGCGATCGTGGCATTAGCGTGACCCTTTCCTACAACCAGGACGGTGGCCACAAGGAGATCATGGAGTCCATCATCGGCGACCTCGCCAAGGTTGGCGTTACCGCTGTCTCCGATACCCCCGAGTGGTCTGCCCTGCTCGAGCAGTATCAGAACTTTAACTATCAGTTCGGTCGTCTGGGCTGGATTGCCGACTACCCGATCATGGACAACTTCCTGTATCCGCTGTTCCACTCCGACTCCCTTGGTGGCGACAACCGCTCTGGTTACAGCAACCCCGAGTTCGACGCCAAGGTCGACGAGGCCCGTACCACGGTTGACGACGAAGAGCGCGTCGCTAAGATGCAGGAGGCCGACGCAATGGTCGCTGCCGACTGCCCGGTCATCCCGGTGATGTTCTACACGCACACCATCGTCGGCTCCGATCGCATCAAGCACCTCTATGTCGATCCGCAGAAGCACGCCGAGCTGGGTACCGCTGAGCTCGCCTAAGAGTTTGCAGCTTCCGTGAGGGTCAAGTATTTACGTAGACCTCATGGGAAACATACAGTTCTCCCTAACCTGGGGTAAACTGGCTGATGGTAATTTTGGGATGCCGGTCTGGCGATCGGCATCCCATTTAGGTTAATCCCTAGATAGGGGAGTGGTATGGGTAAGTACATCGTTAAACGTGTGCTTCAGTTCATCCCGGTATTTTTGGGCGTTACGCTGATTCTGTTCGCCCTCCAGAATATCGTGCCGGGAGATCCGATCAAGCTGATCGGTGGAGACAAGGCTCTGTCCCCCGAGGTGGAGCTTCAGCTTCGCGTCCGCTATCACCTGGTCCAGTCGGACGAGGACGGCAACGCGATCCTTGACGAGAACGGCGACCCCGTTCAAACGTCGCTCGTGGACCGTTATTTGTATTACATGAACGGCCTCCTTCATGGCGATCTGGGCAATTCGTATCAGCGCAAGCTGCCGGTTACGGAAATCTTTGCCCAGAAGTATCCGTATACGGTCAAACTTGCCGCGTGCGCCATCGTGCTCGAGGCAATCATGGGTATCGGTGCGGGTATCATTTCGGCGGTAAAGCGTTATTCCTTCTGGGATATTTTGGTAACGCTCACCACGTCGATCCTCGTTGCGGTCCCGGCCTTCTGGCTCGGTATGTTGCTGCAGCTGTTCTTTGGCGTCATCCTCAAGGACGCCACGGGTGGTGCATTCTCCATGCCGATCTCGGGTGCCGGCGGTTCCAGCTCTCAGTATCAGGATTGGATGCACTATGTGCTTCCGACCATTACGCTGGCTTCGGTTTCGACCGCTTATGCCGCCCGCATTATGCGCTCGCAGCTGCTTGACGTCATGAACCAGGATTATATCCGTACGGCAAAGGCCAAGGGTCTCTCCAATCGCGCGATCATTGTCAAGCATGCGCTTAAGAATGCACTCATCCCCGTCGTTACCTATATTGGTGTCGACTTTGGCGGCATGCTTTCGGGCGCTATCCTGACCGAGACGGTCTTTAACTGGCCCGGTATCGGTTATGAGGTCTATCGCGCCATTAGCATGCGTGACTGGCCCATCGTTATGGGCGGCGTTACGCTCATCGTCGTCGTCGTCATGGTGATCAACCTGCTCGTCGACATTAGCTATGCATTCCTCGACCCGCGCATCCGCCTTGGCGGTCCGTCGGATAAGGCCTAAGGGAGGTACGTCTCATGCAGGAAACTGATTCTCAGTCTCAGGAGCAGGCTACCGCCACCAAGGCCGCATCTGCTCCCGCCAAGTCCCGCACGCTGTGGGGCGACGCTTTTAAGCGTCTTCGTAAGAACAAGCTCGCCGTTATCGGTGTCTGCTGGATCATCATCGTCGTTTTGGTTGCGCTGACTGCCGATCTGTGGGCTAAGCCCTGGCTCGGTTCGCCGACGGCTTCTGACTCGACCACCATGGCCCAGACGTCGCTGCTGGCTCCGTGTGCCGAGCACCCGTTTGGCACCGACGCCCTTGGTCGTGACATTCTCGTTCGTGTAATCTACGGTGCACGTGTTTCGCTTTCCGTCGGTATTATGGCCACCGCGATCTCCACGGTGATTGGTCTGGTCATGGGTGCTCTGGCCGGTTTCTACGGCGGCATCTGGGATACGATCATCATGCGCTGTGCGGATATCTTCCTGGCGTTCCCGTACGTGCTTTTTGTTGTCGCCATGATCGCCGTTATCGGCCGTGGTCTTCAGAACGTCTTTTTTGCCATCGGCATTCTCGGCTGGCCTTCGATTGCGCGCGTCTTCCGTTCTGCAATCTTGACGGTCAAGGAAAATGACTATGTTGACGCTGCGCGCGCGATGGGTGCATCTGATGCTCGTATCGTCGTGCGTCACATCTTCCCGAACTCCGTCGCCTCCATCGTGGTCTACGCAACCATGAACATTGGTGGCGCCATTCTGACCGAGTCCGCTCTGTCCTTCCTCGGCATGGGCGTTATTCCGCCTACGCCTTCGTGGGGCTCCATGATTCAGGACGGTCAGCAGTATCTTCTGACTGCTCCCTGGATGATGATCATGCCCGGTCTGGCAATTCTCTCGACGGTGCTCGCCTTCACCCTGCTGGGTGACGGTCTGCGCGACGCTCTCGACGTCAAGATGAAGGACGCATAAGGATGAAGAAGAACAAGAACTATGTGGACCTGAAGGACCAGCCGGTTCCCGAGGGCCAGCATCTGCTCGAGGTCGATGACCTTAAGATGTATTTCCACACCGAGGATGGCGTCGTTCGCGCTGTCGACGGTGTCTCCTACACGCTCGATCGCGGCGAGACGCTGGGCGTCGTCGGTGAGTCCGGCTCCGGTAAGTCCGTGACCGCTATGACCATCATGGGCCTCATCTCGATGCCTCCGGGAAAGATCGAGGGCGGCGACGTTCGCTATCGCGGTCGTTCTATCCTCGAGATGACCGAGGAAGAGATGCAGCACATTCGCGGTAACGATATCGCGATGATCTTCCAGGATCCTATGACCTCTTTGAACCCGGTCTATAAGATCGGCAAGCAGGTGGGCGAGGGCCTTCGTCTGCACCGTGGCTACTCCAAGCAGGAGGCGCTCAAGCGCGCCACCGAGCTTTTGGACCTCGTGGGTATCCCCGAGCCCGAGAAACGCGTCAATGAGTATCCGCACCAGTTCTCGGGCGGTATGCGTCAGCGCGTCATGATTGCTATGGCTCTTGCCTGCGATCCCGATATTCTGATTGCCGACGAGCCCACGACTGCCCTGGACGTTACCATTCAGGCTCAGATTATTGAGCTTATGCAGGAGATGCAGGAGAAGAACGGCAACGCCATCATCATGATTACCCATGACTTGGGCGTCGTCGCCGATATGGCCGATAAGATCATGGTTATGTACGCCGGCCGTCCTGTCGAATTCGGTACTGCTGAGGAAATCTTCTACGAGAGCCGCCACCCCTACACCTGGGGCCTTATCCGCTCCATCCCGGAGCAGGCCATCGAAGAGAAGAAGCCGCTTACGCCGATTCACGGCAACCCGCCTTCGCTCATGAACTTGCCTGAGGGCTGCGTCTTCTCTCCTCGTTGCCCCTATGCGACGGACAAGTGCCGCAAGCAGCGCCCCGAGCGCGTTGTTACCGAGTCTGGTCATTACTCTGCGTGCCACTACTCCGGTGACCCCGAGTTCCTCAAGAACGCTCCTGAGACGTCCCGTACGCGCAAGGATTCCAAGAAGGGAGGCGAGGCGTAATGGCAGATACCAACGAGCGTACTCCGCTGCTGAAGGTCGAGCACCTCTCTAAGGAGTTTCCCGCTGAGTCCGGCATGTTCGCCAAGCGCTTCTCCAAGCGTGTCGTCTCTGCTGTGAATGACATTTCGTTCGAGATTTATCCGGGCGAGACCTTTGGCCTGGTCGGCGAGTCTGGTTGCGGTAAGTCCACCACGGGCCGCACCATCATGCGTCTGACCAAGCCGACTGCCGGTAAGGTGTTCTTCCAGGGCAAAGATGTTGCCGAGATGAGCAAGCATGAGATCAAGGACATGCGTCGTGAGATGCAGTTTATCTTCCAGGATCCTTATGCTTCGCTCAATCCTCGTATGACCATCGGCGAGATCGTCTCCGAGCCCATGACCATTCATGGTGTGGGTACCAAGGAAGAGCGCATTGAGCGTGTCCGCGAGCTTCTCGACGTTGTCGGACTGAACCCCGAGCACATTAACCGCTATCCTCATGAGTTTTCCGGCGGCCAGCGTCAGCGTGTCGGCATTGCCCGTGCATTTGCGCTTAAGCCCAAGCTGATTATCTGCGACGAGCCGGTTTCCGCTCTGGATGTGTCCATTCAGGCCCAGGTTCTGAACCTGCTGAAGGAGCTCCAGGACAAGTTCGGTACGGCTTATCTCTTCATTGCTCATGACCTCTCTGTCGTACAGCATATTTCCGACCGTGTTGCCGTTATGTACCTGGGCAAGATGGTTGAGGTTTCGGACTGGAAGACGCTCTACAGTGAGCCGCACCACCCGTACACGCAGTCGCTGCTGTCTGCCGTGCCGGTGCCCGATCCGGATATCCAGAAGACCCGCAAGCGCATCATCCTCGCTGGCGATCCGCCGTCGCCGCTGGATCCGCCGACCGGCTGCCGTTTCCACACGCGCTGCCCGATCGCTCAGGGCATCTGCTCCGAGAAGCTGCCCGAGTTTAAGGAAGTTGCCCCGGGCCACTGCTGCGCCTGCCACTTCGCCGAGCCGTTCCCGATCAAGGAATCGCACATCGACCTGTAGTCGGTTGTTTTCGTCCGGGCCCGCCCTGGTGTTACTTTTCAGAACGTCCTCGGACATGCAAGTAACCCCCGCTGCGCACTTCGTGCGGCGGGGGTTACTTGCGTCCTGCGGAATGTTCTGAAAAGTAACACCAGGGCGGGCCCTGCGGTAACTCGGCAGGGGGGGAGTGCGATTCCTTGATCGCTCACTTAATCTAATAGGAAATTGAGCGAGGCCGGAGCTTTAGCTCCGGCCTCCTTATATAAGGGCTCGGCTTTGCCGAGCCACCAAATTTGCATCAGCCCCCAGAACATGTTTGAGAGCTGTGCCCGGAGTACATTCTCCTAGGGCCGGAATGAGGTTGCTTTCCAACGCATTCCGCAGGGGGCGGCATTATTTTGTAGCGCGAAGCGCGGAGCAAAATAATACCGCATGCCCGAGGACGCGTTGGAAAGCAACCTCATTCCTGCCCGAACAGGTCAGTCTACCTGCGCATTTACAAATTCGTAAACTTTTTTGAAAAAAGTGCTTGCACAGTTCTCGAATCATAGGTTATTATCTTCCTCGTTGAACGCGCGGGTCCAACAAAACGAACCGCGAGTCACCAACATAGCATGTCGGAGTGGCGGAATTGGCAGACGCGCTAGCTTGAGGTGCTAGTGACCGCTTTTTGGTCATGCGGGTTCAAGTCCCGCCTCCGACACCATCGCATCTGAGAAGCCTCTTCGGAGGCTTTTTTGTTACCGATAGACGGTGGGGTCCACGATGGAAACGCTTGAACGCAACGAGTGGGCAGACGTTGCCCAACTAGTCGAGATCACGAGCGATGCTGTCATCATCTGCGAACTCGACGGAACCATTCTGCATGTGAATAATCGCTTACTTGGTTTGATGTGCGAGGAACGCGCCGACGTCATCGGTGGAGATGTTAAAGACGTCCTGTACTCGTCCGCTTTTGAACGTGCGACGGAACATCGTCTGCCATTTGAAACTGATGGCTCCGAGAACGAACTGATGCTCAAGCTGAGTGACGGCTCTTTTATCCCCGTCTTGGTTCGTGCGGGCTCCGTAACGCCTCCACGCATCTTTGGGCGCCGTGCACCACGTGTCCTGGTGGCGCTTCACAGTATCGAGGAACAGTATTCTCACGACCGTCAACTCAAGCGTGCGTTATCGGAGCTTAGAGTGGCGAACAAACGTCTCTCTGGCACGCTCTCGGTCATTATGAGCACTGTGGGCTCCGATGAGTTGCCCAGCCTGCTTGATACCGTTTTGAACCAGCTTGTAGGAACGCTCGATGCTTCGGGTGCCGCTATCTATTTTTCTGAGAGCGGCGGTTTTAAGCTACGCGGTGTTTCCAAGGAGCTGTACGATAGCTACCTGCCCGAGTTTTTGCCGTATGGCGCTGGCATTCCGACGTATGTTCTTCGCGAGTCGCGTGCCTGTCGCTTGTCGATTCAACAGGACCTTGAGGGCGATAGGGCCGCCTCCGGTATGTTCATGGACTTGGACAATCGTTCTAAGCACCTGTTGCGCGTGCAGGATATGCCTCCGTACCGCAGCGAGATTTGTCTTCCCGTTTTTTACGGTACGCAGATCCTTGGCGTGCTGGAAGTTGGTTGGAAACGCCCCCAGGCACCGCTCGCCTATGACGTTAATGTACTCGAGGTCATTTGCGATTACCTGTCTATCCAGCTGGTCGGCATGGCATCGAGCCTTCGCTCTCGTCGTACGGCCGAGCTCGGCCGCTCGCTCAATGTCTTACGTGATGAGTTGTTTACCTTTCTAGACGATTCCGCCGCGGCTACCCAGGCGGTATCGTCCGAGATCTGCAATATGCTCAACTGCCATTTTTGTCCTGTTGAGTATGACGCCAGTCTGGACTCCTACGTCATAGATTTTGAAGGCGGCAGTCGCGTTGTTTTGCCGGACGATCCCGAGAAGCTATTCTTTTCCATGACGGCGCCGGCGGCACGTCTGGGGGCTGGCCCTGATGGCTTTGAGGCATCTGTTTTGGGCGGCACGAGTGCCGAGGACCTTAAACACGTCCGTATAACTCGCGTTGACGAATCGATGCCTATGGGAGGCTGGCTTAGGGCGCATGGTCTGCCTTGTCAAGGTCTCTACGTCGACTCCGGCATCGAGGCGGGGCGCCCGCGCTCTGAGGGTGATGGCAAACACAGTAACGACGCGATTGTTCCTGCTTCTGTTGCGAAGAGCCCGACTACGCGCGCGCTGCTGCTTCGTGATGGTAGCCAAGAGCCGATTGATGACCTCGAATATGACTACTTGGTGCACTTGGCGCATGACTTTGAACTGATCTACGAAGGCGAATCTCAAAAGCGCGAGGAGCGCCATATCGCTCAGACCCTTCAGATTGGCATGAGAAATTCCCTGGGGGATGTTCCGGGTATCGCAACCGATTCGGTGTACCTGTCGGCCACGAACTCGGCGTTGGTCGGCGGCGATTTCTATACGCTCATCCGTCTTCCCGACGACTGCGCCGTCATGATTCTGGGTGATGTGTCTGGCAAAGGCATTGAGGCCGCATCGATGTCCGCGCTCGTCAAGACGGCCCTGACGGCATATGCTTGGGAGGGCGCTGGACCGGCCCGCATGGCACGCTCCCTTAACAGCATGCTCATGGGCTTTTCGAGGGTCGAGACGTTCGTGACGGCCTTTATCGCCAAGATTGACCTTAAAGCCGGACGCGCAACGTATTGTTCGGCGGGCCATCCTCCGACCATGGTCATCAGGCCAGAGTCGATGCCGCTGGGTGGCGGCGAGGCCCGTGGGGGAGAGGTCGAGCTGCTTGGATGCCAATCGGGCGTAATCGGTGCCTTTGAGAGCATGGTGTACGAGACAGGCGTGTTTACGTTCGCTCCTGGCGACATGCTCTTCATGTATACGGACGGAACGATTGAGGCCCGCGACCGCACCGGAGCGTTCTTTGGTGAGCAGCGCCTTCGTGACCTTCTGCTCTCTGTCTCGGGTGAGGGCGTATCGGGAATCTGCGGCAAGGTCTTGGGCGAGCTTGACCGATTTACCGAATCGGCGCTGGACGATGACATTGCATTGGTGTCCCTTGAGTTTTTACGGGGTCGTTCATAGACGACGCTGGGCGGGCTGAATCCGTACGGTTGGGGAAACGAATGCATCGAGTGGGCTTTTTTGGGGAACCATGGTCGTATGAATGAGTGGAATGACATAGCGGTTTTGACGCCACCAGGCGATATCGACATCGCCACGGTGCCTGCGCTGCGTCGGCGGTTGGATGCTTTGATTGGCCGCGGCGTGCGTCGTGTTGTCATCAACTGTCAGGCTGTTAGCTTTATCGATTCGACGGGCTTGGCATTCCTGCTTACGCGCGCTCGTGAGCTCATGAGGCGAGAAGGCCTGCTTTCGCTCGTCAATGCATCGGGTGAAGTTGTTCGCTTTTTGGAGATTGCTCGTCTTGTCGATATCCTTCATGTCGCGGGGCCGGCACGGGAGTCTATTCCCGCCATTCCGGTGGGGGAGCTGCCTCGCTGGAGTAAGAGCGTCGAGGTCCGTCAGGGTATCGAGAATCTTCCATACTACCGACATCGCATCGCCGAACTCCTTGAATCGCTTCCGTTGCGCCGTGACGAGCGCTACGATGTCGCATTGGCGTCGGGGGAGGCGCTGGGTAATGCCTATGACCATGCGGGCGGTATCGGGTGCGTCCTGACGGTTCAGGCCTATGGCGATCGCGTTGTGGTTGAGGTGCTTGATCGAGGTGCCGGCTATTCTATCGATGTAACGAGCGAGCCGGTCGCATCCGAGGAGCGCGGCCGTGGCATCAAGCTTATGCGTATGCTCGTCGATAACGTGGAGGTTGCTCGTCGTACGGACGGCGCCGGCACGCGCGTACAGATGGTGAAGCTGTTTAGCGGAGCGCTGGAATCGTGTGCCTAGCCAATCGCTTTAGCGCGTTTAGCTACTAAGAACATGCGGCAGACAAGTTTTTTGAAAAAAGTACTTGCGTCTTTTGGACAACTCGCGTAAATTAATAACCCGCAAGCGGACATGGCTCAGTTGGTAGAGCACAACCTTGCCAAGGTTGGGGTCGCGGGTTCGAGCCCCGTTGTCCGCTCCACTGCATTTCCGGACCGTTTAGGCGGTCCTTTTTCGGCGAAGTGGCCAAGTGGTAAGGCAGAGGCCTGCAAAGCCTTTACCCCCGGTTCGAATCCGGGCTTCGCCTCCAGGCAACATCCGGGCGCTCCGGCGCCCGTTTTGTTTTACATATGCGGACATGGCTCAGTTGGTAGAGCACAACCTTGCCAAGGTTGGGGTCGCGGGTT
>CAUESV010000017.1 GCA_959020715.1 uncultured Collinsella sp.
CCGCACATGTGCGGATGAATGTGGGAGGTGTTCGAATAAAGTCGATAATCAAGGGAGGTGCAGTGACAGAAAAAATTTATCTTAACAGGGTTGCTTTTGGGAATTTGATATGCTATACTATAAAAAATCAAGCAAAGGAGTTTATCAATATGCGGCAAGGTATTCATAAATAAAATTTGATAATGGGAACAAAGACAAACGTCCTCAAGGAGAGGGCTTGGTTTTTGTACCCAATTTAAGAATACTTTTGCCTTTTCATTTCATATCGTGATAGACAACGGCCAGCCTTGGCCGCAGTTTTCATGTGTGTCCTACCTATCATCCCCAGCGGTAAAAGTATTTGTCGCTGGGGATTTTTGCGCCCTTCTGGGCCTTGTATGGAGGACAATCATATGAAAATCATCAATATTGGCATTCTTGCTCATGTAGACGCAGGTAAGACGACCTTGACGGAGAGCCTGTTATATACCAGCGGAGCATTCGAGGCGCTCGAGCCGTGGGAACAGCGCGAGATCATGCGCTTGGTCGGTAAGTTCTCCCATGTTCTTAACGAAGAGTGCGAGGCATTTAAACGGCAAGTGGCCGCCGAGAACGAGGCTGACGATAAGGGCGAAGGGGAGACATGCGACTCTTAATGAGATTTATGAGGCCGTATCGCGGGCTGATTGCGGTGACGCTGTTTGTACTGCTGATAGATAACGTCGGCACGCTGCTGGTGCCTACAATGTTGGCGAATATGGTCAATACTGGTATCACGACGGGTGATATCGACTACATCTTGCGCAACGGCGTGTATATGCTCATCGCGACCGGCATGGCCAGTGGCGGCGCGGTGCTGGGCTGCTATCTTTCGGCCCGTCTGGCGGCCAATGTGGCCTGCGACATTCGCAACGCCGTCTACGATAAGTCGCTCGAGCTGTCCGCCAGCGACTTTGAGCGCTTTGGTACGGGTTCGATGATCACGCGCTCTCTCAACGACATCAACGTGATCCAGCAAGCGATCCTGCAGACGATTCAGCTGGTGTTACCGGTACCGTTCTTGGCCGTGGCGGGCATCATCTTTGCCTGGTTTATCGATCCTGCCATGGGCACGCTGCTGGGCGTGGTCGTTGCGATCGTGCTGGTGGCGGCGGTCTTTACCGTTGCCAACGCCGCGCCGATCTTTATGCGCCTGCAGAGCTTTATCGACCGCATGAACGTGGTGCTGCGCGAGAACATCGTGGGCGTGCGCGTCATCCGCGCATTTAACAAGGAGCGCCACGAGGAGCAGCGCCTGGACGAGGTGTTTAGCGATTACGCAGCCAATGCCATCAAGGTCAACCACCTGTTTGTGGGTCTCGACAGCTCCAGCTTCTTTTTGATGAATATCGCCGAGGTGGCGGTGCTGTGGGTGGGCGGCAACCGCGTGGGCGTCCATGCCATGCAAATCGGCAGCATCTCGGCCGTGCTGGAGTACGCGATCCTGATCCTGTGCTTTGTGATGATGGCGCAGGTGGTGGTGCTGACGCTTCCGCGCGCCGCGGCGTGCCTCAGCCGTGCACAGCAGGTGCTCGAAATCGAGCCGAGCATCGTGGACGGTAAGGCTACGCTGGGCGACGGGACACCTGAGTCCGCAGATGGGGCCGACACGGTGGCCGTGTTCGACCGCATGTCGTTTCGCTTTGACGATGCCGACGAGGACACCCTTTACAACCTGAGTTTTGCCTGCCGCCGCGGACAGACGACCGCGATCGTGGGCTCGACGGGCTCGGGCAAGTCAACGGTGGCCAAGCTCTTGCTTCGCTTCCACGATGCCACGAAGGGCGCCATTCGCCTAAACGGCGTCGATCTGCGCGACCTTTCGCAAGACGATATCCGCGGGCGTATCGCCTATGTGCCGCAGAAGGCATGGCTGTTCTCGGGTACGGTGGCGAGCAACCTGCGCTTTGGCAACGAAGACGCGACCGAGGCTGACATGCTCCATGCGCTGGAGGTTGCCCAGAGCACCTTTGTGCTCGACCAGCCCCAGGGGCTCGATACTCCGGTGGCCCAGGGCGGTACGAACTTTTCGGGCGGCCAGCGCCAGCGTTTGGCAATCGCCCGCGCACTGATGAAGCGCGCCGACCTGTATATCTTCGACGACAGTTTTTCGGCCCTGGACTTTAAGACCGATGCGGCACTGCGCCATGCGCTGCAGGACGAGACGTACGATGCCGCGGTGCTCATCATCGCCCAGCGCATCTCGACTATTTTGCATGCCGATCAGATTGTGGTGCTCAAAGACGGTGAAGTCGTGGGCCTAGGCACGCACGACGAGCTCATGGAAACCTGCGAGGTGTACCGCGCTATCGCAGAATCGCAGATGAAGGGAGGTGAGTAGCATGACCGAGGAACTCAAGAAGCGGAGCATCGCCGATGACGTCGCGGCTGCAGAGACAGTCGAGGAGACGGGCGCCACGCCCGACCTGGACGAAGCCGCCAAGGCAGCGGCGGAGCGCGAGGCTCGCCGCCAGGCACTCTACGAGGAAAACGAGCGCGCCGAGGACGAGCGTGCCCGCGCCGAGGCGGAGCGCATGCGCGACGTTGACGACGAGGACGAGGACGAGACGCCCCGCGACACCTGGGCGACGGTGCGCCGCCTGTGGAGCGAGGCCGCCGGCGACCATTGGCGCTTCTATATCGTGTTCGCGAGTATCGTGTTCTATGCCATCTTTAACACCGCAGCGCCGGCTTACAGCGCCCGCGTGATCGATGAGCTGTGGGGGCACATGAAGCTGGCGTTTGCCAACAACACTACCTTCAGTATTACCTGGGAGAACTGCGGCAGGACCATCTTTATCTACTTTATGATCTGGACCGCCGCCGCCTCGTTCTACGCACTCCAGAGCTTTTTGATGTCGAGCGTTGCCGAGCGCCTCAACCTGCGCCTGCGCAACCGCATCGCACAAAAGCTCAACCGTCTGCCACTTGCCTACTTTGACGCGCATCGTCCCGGCGAGGTCGTCAGCCGTGCGACCAACGACTTGGACAAGATGTCCGAAAGCATGCAGCGCGGACTGCTGCAGCTTCTGGTGTCGATCGGTACCGTGGTGGGCGCCGTGAGCGTGATGTTCGTGTTTAGCGTGCCGCTCACGCTCGTCTTTTTGTTCTTTACGGCGCTTTCGCTGCTGGTGACGAAGGTCGTGTCGCGCCGCACGCATGATGTGACGGGCGAGCGCCAGGAGTGGGTGTCCAAGATTACGAGCGCGGTCGAGGAGGGCTACTCGGGCCGTCTGGTGATCCGTGCGTTTAACCGCGAGCGCCAGAGCTCTGCCGAGGTGCACGAGGCTTCGAAGGAGCTGGCGCGCGTGAGCACCAAGGCCGACTTTATGATTAACGCCGTCGGCCCCGCGGTGCGCTTTATCGGCCGTTTGGCGCAGATCGTGATCGCGCTGGTGGGCTGCAGCATGCTGGTTGCCGGGCATATGACCGTCGGCGTGTTCCAGGCGTTCTTCCAATTTATCTACGAGGCGTCCGAGCCCATGACGGAGCTGTCGTTTACCTTTAACTCGCTGCAGAGTGCGCTGGCGAGCGCAGAGCGTGTGTTCGACCTGCTCGACGAGCCCGAGATGGAGGCCGATCCGTTGCCGGTGGCCGCCGCCAAGCTGTCGGGCAAGGTGGAGGGCCGCATCGCTTTTGAGCATGTGCGCTTTGGCTATTCGTCCGACAAGCCGCTTATGCGAGACGTGTCGTTTACCGCCGAGCCGGGTCAGAAGATCGCCGTGGTGGGAACCACGGGTGCGGGTAAGACCACGCTCATCAACCTGCTCATGCGCTTTTACGAGATCGACGGCGGCCGCATTACCCTCGACGGCGTGGACACGAGCCGCATGAACCGCGGCGAGCTGCGCCAGCAGTTTGGCATGGTGTTGCAGGACGCTTGGCTATTTGATGGCACCATTGCCGAGAACATCGCCTACGGCTGTCCCGAGGCGGCGCGCGAGGAGATTGTCGCGGCCGCACGTGCCGCCCAGGTCGACTTCTTTGTGCGCACTATGCCGCAGGGCTACGACACGCGTGTGGCTAACGATGCCGAGAGCATCAGCCAGGGCCAACGTCAGCTGCTGACCATCGCGCGCGTGCTGCTCAACAACCCGGCGATCCTCATCCTGGACGAGGCGACGTCGAGCGTGGACACGCGCACCGAGCTCGCCATCGGCCGTGCCATGGATGCGCTCATGCGCGGGCGCACGAGCTTTGTGATCGCGCACCGTCTGTCGACGATCGTCGATGCCGACCTCATCCTGGTCATGGATCACGGCAATATCATCGAGCAGGGTACGCACAAGGAGCTGCTGGCTGCCGAGGGCGCTTATGCCGACCTCTACCTAAGCCAGTTCGCATAAGGTGACAAAGGGTCAGTCCCGCATGTCACATCGAAAAGAAGGCGCGCCGGGAGCGGATTCCCTGGCGCGCCTTTTGTGTTGGCGTTCATGCTGTGGCGGTTGCCCGCAGCCCTAGCGC
This sequence comes from uncultured Collinsella sp., assembly GCA_959020715.1. GTDB lineage: Bacteria > Actinomycetota > Coriobacteriia > Coriobacteriales > Coriobacteriaceae > Collinsella. The sequence continues at coordinate 4,483 of CAUESV010000017.1, forward strand.
TCGTCCACGAGCTTGGCGACGAGGGCTTTGAGCTCGGCCACCTCTTGCTCGAGTTCCTTGACGCGACGGGCGTTTTCGGTGATGCCCTGACGGTTGAGGGCGCTCTGCTCGGCGGCATCGTCGGGCATGTACTCGCGATGCTGCTTGGCGTCGAAGCTCTCCTCGAACACGCGGCAGCCGTTGCGCTTGATGATGCGCCCGGGCACGCCCACGACGGTGCAGTTGTCGGGCACGTCCTTGACGACGACCGAGTTGCCGCCGATCTTGACGTTGTTGCCAATGCGGATGTTGCCAAGCACCTTGGCGCCCGTGCCCACGGTGACATTGTTGCCCAGGGTGGGGTGGCGTTTGCCGGTCTCGTTGCCGGTGCCGCCGAGCGTGACGCCCTGGTAGAGCACGCAGTTGTCGCCCACGATGGTAGTCTCGCCAATAACGACGCCCATGGCGTGGTCGATAAAGAAGTGCTTGCCGATCTGCGCGGCGGGATGAATTTCGACGCCGGTGATATGGCGGGTTAACTGCGAGAGCACACGGGCGAGCGAGCGATGGCCATGCTCCCAGAGCCAGTGCTCGGGCACGTGGTTCCACTTGGCGTGCAGGCCAGGATAGGAAAGGAAGATGACCAGACCGTTTTGCGCGGCGGGATCCTGCGCTTGGACGGTCTTGATGTCCTCGCGAATGGTATTGATAAAGCTCACCGGCCGCCCTCCCTTAGCGCCATGGCAATGCGATTCAATAAAGTATAGCGATTCGCTAGGGATTAGGAAGAACAATCTTGGCGGCATTGCGCAACAGGTGTCAGTTATGCAAACTTGCTGGTAATGGAGTCATGCTTTTGTGGGGTTGCGCACGAGGGGGCGCCGCAACCGTATACTGGTCAACTTGGACGTATCCGCGCCCACAACTGAGAGGTTTTACTTCATGGGTTTCATCAATTTTATCGCCGAGCTGCTTAAGGATCCGCGCACCGCGATCGCCAGCTGGATCGCCGCCGGCCCGCTTATGGCCTACGGCTGCGTGTTCCTGATTATCTTCATTGAGACAGGCGTGGTGTTCTTCCCGTTCCTTCCTGGCGATTCACTGCTGTTTGCTTCGGGCTTCTTTGCCCACAACGGTGGCTTTAACATCGTGGCACTGCTGGCCGTCGCATGGGCTGCTGCCATCCTGGGTGACCAGTGCAACTTTATGATCGGTCACTTCTTTGGCAAAAAGATTATTGCCTCGGGCAAGGTCAAGGCCATGACGCCCGAGCGCATCAAAAAGTCCGAGGATTTCTTGGACAAGTGGGGTCACCTGGCTATTTTTCTGGGCCGTTTCTTTCCGTTTATTCGCACCTTTGTGCCCTTTATCGCCGGCATGGGCGGCATGCACTGGCGCAATTTTGTCATCTTTAACGTGCTGGGCGGCATTACCTGGTCGACGCTCTTTACACTGCTGGGCTACTTCTTTGGCGGCATCCCCTTTGTGCAGGAGCACTTTGAGCTGCTGATCGTCGGCATCGTTGCCGTGTCGATCATCCCGACCGTGGTCGGTCTGGTTAAGGCTAAGCTGGGCAAAAAGAACGCGTAGCTCGAGCCAGCGCGCAAACCGTGCAGTTGAGGCCCGTCACCGCCTACGGTGGCGGGCCTCTTTAGTTTCGGTCAAATGAAAATACTTTACTTAGTTAAAGAAAAGCGTTTTATCCGACGCGCGTGCGGAGTACAATCTCGTGCATGCGAATCGACGTGCCATCGGCTTTGATGCCGCTCGCGTGTCCCGTCCGGCTCTACGCTCCGGGCGTGCGACGTTGCGACGCGGTCGGCCTCGGTCCTTGCGTGCGGGTTCGCGAGTATGCAACTGTGTATGTAAGGAGCGACATATGACTGTCGAGAAAAAGGATATCGATTGGGGTAGCCTCGGCTTTGGCTACATGAAGACCGATTACAGCTACGAGGCCCATTGGAAGGACGGCGAGTGGGACGAGGGTGGCCTGACCACCGACCACACCCTGCATGTCTCCGAGTGCGGCGGCATCTTCCATTACTGTCAGGAGGTCTTTGAGGGCCTGAAGGCCTACACCGCCGAGGACGGCAGCATCGTCTGCTTCCGTCCCGACATGAACGCCGAGCGCATGTATAACTCTGCCCAGCGCCTCGAGATGCCCCCGTTCCCCAAGGATAAGTTCGTTGAGGCCGTCAAGCAGGTCGTCTCTGCCAACGCCGCCTGGGTCCCGCCCTTCGGCTCCGGCGCGACCCTGTACGTGCGTCCGTTTATGATCGGTTCCGGTGACGTGATCGGCGTGGCTCCCGCTCCTGAGTACACGTTCCGCATTCTCGTGACCCCGGTCGGTCCGTACTTTAAGGGTGGCCTCAAGCCCGTCAAGCTGCGGGTTTCCGAGTACGACCGTGCCGCACCGCACGGCACCGGCAACATCAAGGCCGGCCTGAACTACGCCATGTCCCTTAAGCCTACGATGGAGGCCCATCGCGAGGGCTATGCCGAGAACCTGTATCTCGACTCCGAGTCTCGCACCTATGTCGAGGAGACCGGTGGCGCCAACGTCCTGTTCGTGAAGGAGGACGGCACGCTCGTCGTTCCGCAGTCGCACACCGACTCCATCCTGCCCTCCATCACCCGTCGTTCGCTCGTTCAGGTCGCTCAGGACCTGGGTATGACCGTCGATCAGCGCCCCGTCGAGTGGGCCGAGGTCAAGGCCGGCACCTTTGTGGAGTGCGGCCTGTGCGGCACCGCTGCCGTCATCTCCCCGGTGGGCGAGATTGACAACAAGGTCTATGGCGCCGACGAGACCGTGACCTTCCCGGCTGGCTACACCGAGATCGGTCCCGTGATGAAGAAGCTTCGCGAGACTCTGACCGGCATCCAGTCTGGTGCTGTCGAGGACAAGCACAACTGGGTTTACACCGTCGCGTAATTAGCCTTTCCTGTCCGGGCAGAGAGCAAGCTCCCTCCCGGCGCGTCCTCGGACATGCAAGAAGCCCTCGCTGCGCACTTCGTGCGACGAGGGCTTCTTGCGTCCTGCGGAGTGCGCCGGGAGGGAGCTTGCTCTCCGCCCTGCGGGCTCGGCGATGTCACAACGAACAATAATTAATCTGAATTAAAGATGGTGCGCGGCCTTTTAGGCCGCGCTTTTGTTTTGGTTCGTGCCATGTGGGGGCGGTGGCGACGTGCATTTTTGCGAGTATTCTGCAATCGAAGGCCCCTGCATACCGACGTTCGGGCAAAAATCCGTGCTCGTCGATGCTTTTCGCGAATAATAGGCGGGGTTATGGGCCGACAGCACTTGATTTGCAGGGATATTCGCGGTCTTTGGCCTTCGTCATGGCGCCCGATGCTCTTGGTTATGTTGAATACTCCCAAAAATGCACGGCGCTTAGAGGGGGACCTACGCGAAAAAGGAAACCGCTCCGTCGAAGTATGCATTCGACGGAGCGGTTTATGCATATAGCCGATTCAGGATGCGTTGCCAACTTGTTAGAACTTGACGGTCGGTGCCTGGCGGGCGGCCTCGGCTGCCTCAAAGCCCTGGCGCTCCTTAAACTGGAAGATGCCGGCAAAGATAACGGCGGGGAACGTCTGGATGGCGTTGTTGTAGCTAAGCACGCAGTCGTTGTAGCTCTGGCGCGCGTAGCTCACCTTGTTCTCGGTGTCTTCGAGCGTGGCTTGGAGCTGCGTAAAGTTGGTGTTCGCCTTAAGATCGGGGTAAGCCTCGGCCACGGCGAAGAGCTGGCGCAGGGCGCCGGTCAGCACGTTGTCGGCTTCCATCTTGGCTTCGGGCGTGGTGGCGCTCACGGCGGCGTTGCGCGCGTTGACCACGGCGGCAAGCGTGTCCTGCTCGTGTTTAGCGTAGCCCTTGACGGTCTCGACTAGGTTAGGGATCAGGTCGTTGCGGCGCTGCAGCTGCGTGTCGATGTTCTGCCAGGCGTTATCAATGCGATTGCGCTTGGTGACCATGTTGTTGTAGATGCCAGCGATGGCGCAGACAATCACAACGACAACAACGATACCGATGATGACGGGAATCATGGTGTCTCCGTTTCGAATGGCCGCGGCGTTTTCCGCCGGCTGCCGTTGGTGTAACGCTACTAGTATACCCGCAACCTTTGGCGATACCGAACTTTCCGGTAAGCGTTATGTTTCCACCAAGGTGAGGCCATTCGCCAAGGGTGGGCGATACAGGTGTAAGATATGCGACAGATTAGTGAGCGCTGTCTTTTCCTTGAGGAGGGCGATACGTATGGACCTTCGCATCAAGAAAACCTATCGGGCCCTGTTCGAGGCCTTTACTGAGCTGCTCGAAGAGCATCGGTTTGAGGACGTGACGGTTGCCATGCTGTGCGACCGCGCTATGATTCGTCGGACGACGTTCTACAAGCACTTCCGCGACAAAAACGATTACTTTGCCTTCTATATCGATGAACTCATGTCGGGCCTACCGCAAAAGCGAGCCGATGCGGATGGCGCGGAGGGCGCCGAGGACGTGCGAGCGCTTCGCCACGAAGTGTTCGCTGATGCCATGGATCTGATTCTGGCGCATGAGCAGCTCATGGATAACATTTTGGCGAGCAGTATGTCGGGTATGCTGACCAGCATGATTTGCGACCGCATCGCGCGCTCCATACGCGGGCGCGTGATGAGCGCGCTTGACGAGGATGCGCTCGCGCCCGTATCGCTCGAGACAACGTCTGAGTTTGTCGCCGGCGGCATTATTCGGCTCTTTACCATGTGGTGGGAATCGGGCCACGTACTAGAGCGCCGATCCGAAATCGCCGACGTGGTCGATGCGCTGTTCGAGCGGACTATGACGCCGGTGAGTCACTAAGAGTGGCGGAGAGAGGGGGATTCGAACCCCCGGAACGCTCTCGCGCTCAACGGTTTTCAAGACCGCCGCATTCAACCGCTCTGCCATCTCTCCGTGAGTCGTAATGATAGCATCGTTTTGGATTTGCAACAGGGGAGGCGAACGATGACGAGCACCGGAATCGATGAGAAGTTCATGCGCGAGGCACTGGCGGAGGCGCGTGCCGCCGCGGCGGTGGGCGAGGTGCCGATTGGTGCCGTAGTGGTGCGCGCGGGTGAGATCGTCGCGAGGGCGCATAATCGCCGCGAGCTCGACCAGGACCCTTCGGCGCATGCCGAGTTTGCGGCCCTATGCGTCGCCGCGCAGTTGCTTGGACGCTGGCGTCTTTCCGATTGCACGGTCTACGTAACGCTCGAGCCTTGCTGCATGTGCGCGGGGCTTATGGTTAACGCGCGCGTGGGGCGCTGCGTGTACGGCGCGGCCGATGCTAAGGCAGGCGCGTTGGGATCCCTATACGATTTGAATGCCGACTCGCGCCTGAATCATCGGTTTAACGTGACGGCCGGCGTGCTGGCAGACGAGTGTCGTGAGGTGTTGAGCAGCTATTTTAGTGGGCTGCGTGGCACCGATGGTGCTGGCTGCGGTTGTGGCTGCGGCCCGAATCTTGAGGCGCATGTCGCCCACGCCGAGGCGCTCGCCGGCGGCGGGGATTTTGCCGGCGAGACGCCCAACCTTGGTCCCGTGCAGCGCCGGCCTCGCCGCGTGCTGCTGGCGATTGATTCCTTTAAGGGCAGCGTTTCGAGTGCGCAGGCGGAGGCGGCGGTTGCCGGGGGCGTGCGCCGCGTGTGGCCCGATGCCCAAGTAAGCGCGCTGCCGCTGGCGGATGGCGGCGAGGGAACGCTCGATGCCGTTGCCGCGTGCGGCGGCGAGATTGTGACCTGCGAGGTGGCAGGTCCCTTGGGCAAGCGCGTGGCTGCCCGGATGCTGGTGGACGGCGAGCACGAGTCGGCTGTCATTGAGATGGCCGAAGCCGCGGGCATCGGGTATTCGCCGTGCACGGAGTCGGCGGCGTTGGCCGCGACGACCTATGGCGTGGGCGAGCTGATGCTTCGTGCGGTTCGCGCGGGGGCGAGGACCCTATATATAGGACTGGGCGGCAGCGCCACCAGCGACGGTGGCGCCGGCATGCTGCAAGTGCTGGGCGCGCGTCTTGTCGATGACCGTGGCTGCAATATCGCTCCCGGTCTTGCGGGCCTTGAGCAGGTGGCGAGTATCGATTTGGCACCGGCGCTACGGGCACTGAATGGCGCGCGTGTCGTGGTGCTTTCCGACGTCGAGAATCCGCTCGTGGGGCGTCGCGGGGCACTTGCGGTGTTTGGCGGGCAAAAGGGCCTGCCGACAGACGATGTCGAAGCACTGGGCGGGTACGACGGCTGGATGGTCGGCTACGGCCGCCTGCTCGATACGGCGATTGCCGAGGCACGGGCTCAGGGGTTACTGCGCGTGCCCGAGGGCGCGCGGACGTTTGGCTCGGTGCTCGGTGTGCCCGGCGCCGGTGCCGCTGGCGGTCTGGGCGCCGCGCTGCTGGCGCTCGGCGCGGAGCTGCGTTCGGGCGTGGAGACGGTGCTCGATCTCGTGGGATTTGACGCGCGCGTGCGCGATGTCGACCTGGTCATAACGGGCGAGGGCAATATGGACGAGCAATCCGCCGCCGGCAAGGCGCCGGTGGGTGTGGCCCGCCGTGCCAAGCGCTATGGCAAGCCGGTTGTTGCCGTCGTGGGCGGTCGCGCTGACAACCTGGATGCGGTGTATGAGCAGGGCGTCGACCTGGTTTTGACGATCTGCCGCAAGCCCATGCCCCTCGACCAGGCACTCGACCCCCAGGAAGCTACAACCAACCTCATCTGCGCCGGTGAAGCAGCTGCTCGATCCTACGACCTTGGCCGCATCTAAAACTCATTCCCCTCGATAAGTTGCGGTGAAATAGTTCCTGTTTGGCGGCTCAAACAGCAAAAACAGGAACTATTCCACCGCAACTCAAAAGTAGTCAAAAAAGCCTCGTCCCAAATTAGCTACCTTGCCCCATCGGGCGGGAGCGGGTAAGATATATCAAGCGCCTAGCGCGCTCGATGGGTTCGGATGACGACATGTTCCGAATCTGGTCAGGTCCGGAAGGAAGCAGCCATAAGGAGCCTCTGTCGGGCATCCGGATCCATCGAGCGCACGGGCGCTTTTTGGTGCCGCGACATGGCCCGGCCGGCGACGAGGTATTTGGTGTCTCGCTGGTCCTCGGCTGCGCCTGCGGGATCGCTCGACTACCAAATACCTCGTCGCCGGCCGGGCCCCGTCGTCCAAAAATCACCCGTAAAGTCGCGTTTATCGGATAACTTAATCCCTTGCTTTGTGTTGCTCGCTGGCTTTGCCAAAACAGCGGCGGATACATGCCTTGGGCACTGGTAGCCTTCGTGCTCACTTCGCCTTAACATCTGTAACGAGTTGCTTACGCATCTTCAGGGTTCGCCGTACTATCATGAATCAGATTGAAGAGAGATGATGATAGGGAGCGCCTATACATGATTGAGCTGCTCAGGCGTTTTGGTGGTAAGTTTCGCCGATATATGGTGATCGGCCCTGCGTGCAAGCTGATCGAAGTGATCTTTGACCTGCTTACGCCGCTGGTGATTGCCCAGATGATCGATAAAGGCATTGGCTCGCACGACGTGAGCGCCGTCGTCCACTACGGCATGGTGCTTGCCGCCATGGCTGTGATTGGCATCTCGTTTACGCTTGTCTGCCAAAAGATGGCGGCGCTGACATCGCAGGGCATGGGCACCGACATTCGCGGCGCGCTCTACAAGCACATCAACAAGCTGAGCTATACTGAGCTCGACCGCTTTGGCACGCCGTCGCTCATCACCCGCATTACCAACGATGTCAACCAGGTGCAGCTTGCCGTGGCGCTGGGCGTGCGCATGCTCATCCGCTGGCCCTTCCTGGCGGTGGGCTCTATGTGCGCGGCCCTTGCCATCGACCTTAAGCTTGGCGTGATTTTCTTGATTTGCACGCCCGCCATTGGCCTGGTGTTTTGGTTTGTCATGGCGCGCTGCATCCCGTATTACAGGCAGCTGCAGGCAAAGCTCGACCGCATCGCGCTCATTTGCCGTGAGGGCCTTTCGGGCGCCCGCGTGGTTCGCGCCTTTGTACGCGAGGACCACGAGCGCGAGCGTTTTGCCCAAGCCGCCGATGACCAAGCCAATACTGCCATCGCGGTGGGCAAGCTCTCGTCAATCCTTAACCCCGTAACGTTTTTGGTGATGAACCTAGGCGTGTGCGCCATCCTGTGGGTGGGCGGCATCCAGGTCAACGTGGGTGAGCTCACGCAGGGCCAGGTCATGGCGTTTGTGAACTACATGACGCAGACCCTGACCTCCATCGTGTACGTCGCCAACCTGGTCGTGGTCTTTACCAAGGCGAGCGCGAGTGCTTCGCGTATCAACGAGGTGCTCAACTGCGAGCCGAGCATCACCGACGAGGGCAATCAGTCGGTTGCGCTGCCCAAGCCGGGCAATGTCGCTCCAGTTCCTGCGCTGAGCTTGAGCCATGCGAGCTTCTCTTTTGGCGCCGGCGCTGCCAACGCCGTCAACGATGTGACGCTGAAGCTCCCGCTGGGCAAAACACTCGGCATTATCGGCGGCACGGGCAGCGGCAAGTCCACGCTCGTTTCGCTCATCCCGCGTCTGTACGATGCGAGCATCGGCAGCGTGAGCGTGATGGGCTCCGACGTGCGCGCCTGGCCGCTCGATCAACTGCGCCATGTGGTCGCGACCGTCCCGCAACGCGCGTCGCTGGTGAGCGGCACGATCCGCAGCAACCTGACCTGGCGCGACGAGTCGGCGACCGACGAGGAGCTTTGGACAGCGCTCGAAATGGCGCAGGCCAGCGAGTTCGTGCGCAACAAGCCGCAGGGGCTCGATGCCCCGGTCGAGGCGGGCGGCAAGAACTTTAGCGGTGGCCAGCGCCAGCGCCTGACCATCGCGCGCGCCCTGGTGGGCTCGCCACAGGTCCTGATCATGGACGATTCCGCCTCGGCGCTCGACTTTAAGACTGACGCGGCGCTTCGCCACGCCATTCGCGAGCGCAGCGTGCGCGGTGCCGCCGAGGGCGGGCTGCCGCTCGCGACCGTCATCGTGAGCCAGCGCGTCTCGACCGTGCGCGATGCCGACATGATCTGCGTACTCGACCACGGCTCGGTTGCGGGCCTGGGCACGCATGACGAGCTGTATGCAAGCTGCCAGCTCTACCGAGAGATCTGCCAGTCGCAGCTTCGCCGCGAGGAGCTTGAGGGCCAGCAGGGGAGTGCGGCGCCCACGTCCGCCCCAACCGCCCCCGCATCCGTCTGCGCAAAGGAGGGCTGCTAGATGAATCCGTATACTTCTTCCGGTTCGGTCGCCACGATGACGGCCAATGTGTCTGGCAACGACAAGCTCAACGACCTGGGTGACGGCCCACGCCAGCCCGGCGACCCTGAGCGTTATCCCGTGGGCGCGGTGACCCGCCGCCTGATGGGTTACGTCCGTCCGCACCGTATTTCGTTTACGGCGTCGTTTGTGAGCGCCGCTATCTCGGTGATCTTGCAACTCTATACGCCCATCCTCATCGGCGAGGGCATCGACCTCATCGTCGCGGCGGGTCGAGTGGACTTCGACGCGCTGCTGCCGCTCGTTACCAAGCTCGCGATTGTCGTCGTAGGTGCCGCGGCCTTCCAGTGGCTGCAGGGCTATTGCGTCAACCGCCTGTCCTATGAGACGGTGCGCGACATGCGTGTGGAGGCGAGCGACAAGCTCAGCCGCATGCCGCTCAGCTTTATCGACAGCCATGCCCACGGCGACCTTATGAGCCGCGTGGTCAACGACGTCGACCAGGTGGGCGACGGTCTGCTACAGGGCTTTACCCAGCTCTTTACCGGCGTCATCACCATCGTTGGCACGCTCGCGTTTATGCTCTCCATTAACCTGACCATGACGCTCGTGGTGGTGCTCGTCACGCCGCTTTCCATTTTTGCAGCCGGTGCTATTGCCAAGCTTTCCAACAAGAGCTTTACGGCCCAGCAGCGTATTCAGGGTCAACTGGGCGGTCATATCGAGGAGTATGTGGGCGAGCAAAAGCTGGTGGATGCGTTTGCCTACGGCCCGAACGCCCAAGCGCGCTTCGATGCGCTCAACGCCGAGCTCTATACGGCAGGTGAACGCGCGCAGTTTATGGGTTCGCTCTCCAACCCCGGCACGCGCTTTATCAACAACATCATCTACGCCGTGGTTGCCGTGATCGGCTGTGTGGGCGTCATCACGGGCGTGCCCGCGGCGCTTACGGTGGGCGGCGTGCAGATTTTCCTGTCCTATGCTAACCAGTACACCAAGCCGTTCAACGAGGTCACCAACGTCATTACGCAGATCCAGACCGCGTACGCCTCGGCGCGCCGCATGTTCGCGCTGCTCGATGCACGCGAGCAGGAGCCCGATGCGCCAGATGCCGTTGAGCTTGCCGCCCCGCAGGGCGAGGTGACCTTTGAACACGTGGACTTTAGCTACGTGCCCGACCGCAAGCTGCTGCAGGATATCTGCATCGAGGCTAAGCCCGGCATGCGCTTTGCCCTGGTCGGCCCCACGGGTTGCGGAAAGACGACGCTCATCAACTTGCTGCTGCGGGTTTACGATATCGATGCCGGACGCATCATGGTCGATGGCCGGTCTTCGCGTGACTACACGCGCGCAAGCCTGCGCCGCGCCTTTGGCATGGTGCTGCAGGACACCTGGCTGTTCGAGGGCACCGTGGCCGAAAACATCGCCTACGGTTGCCCCGATGCCACGCGCGAGCAGATTGTCGAGGCCGCCAAGCGTGCTCATGCGCATAAGTTTATCGTGCAGCTGCCAGGCGGCTACGATACGGTGATCGGCGAGGACGGCGGCACGTTTAGCCAAGGTCAAAAACAGCTGCTGTGCATCGCGCGCGTCATGCTCACCGACCCGGCGATCTTGCTGCTGGACGAGGCGACCTCGAGTATCGATACGCGCACCGAGCTGCAAGTGCAGGCGGCATTCGACGAGCTTATGGCCGGTCGCACGAGCTTTGTCGTAGCGCACCGCCTGTCGACGATCCGCAACGCCGACTGCATTCTGGTCATGCGCGACGGCCAGATTATCGAGCGCGGCACGCACGACGAGCTGCTGGCGGCAGGCGGCTTCTACGCCGAACTCTACCGCAGCCAGTTTGCCCAGTGAGCAAGACGTGGGGCAAATGAATCAGGTTCGTTCGTCCCACGCCTTAAGTATTTGGGGGCTTGCGCTGCGGACGTTTTGCCCTCATCGGTGTCGCCCATGTCGCCAATCGACAGACGGTGGTTTACATCTGTCACGTTAGTACTAAGATATTCATCTAATAAATTGCATTAGTGGCTTTAGTTTTGGGGGAAACGAGGCAACGTGACTATGACGTGCTCTTTGGTGGTTAACAGCAAGAGCGGTAATACCAGGATGGTTTCGGGCGCGATCAAGCGCGCTCTGCAGGCTGCGGGTGTTGAGTTTGTCCACGCCGCGGCGTTGAGCGACGATGCGGATGCAGATCAGGTTGCGCTCGAGGCGCAGGGCGCCTGCGCGGCCGACACGGTGCTCGTCGGTTTTTGGTGCGACAAGGGCGCGTGCACGCCTTCGGTCGCGGCGTTGCTCTCCGCCTTGCACGGCAAGCGCGTCTTTCTGTTTGGCACCTGCGGTTTTGGGGCCGACCAGAGCTATTATCAGCAGATTATCGATCGTGTGACCTCCAATTTGGCTGAGGATGCCGAGCTTGCGGGTTGGGCGATGTGCCAGGGCAAGATGGGCCCCGCGGTCAAGCAGCGCTACGAGGCCATGCTCGAGCAAGATCCCGACAACGCCCGCGCTAAGTTGCTGCTCGACAACTGGGTTGCCGCGAAGGATCACCCCACCAAGGAGGATCTGGACAACATGGCCGCAGCCGCCAAAAAGGCCGTGCTGGGGGAGTAGCTCCCATCGCTGACGGCGGTCGGTCCATCTTTCTAAATGAAACGTCCTCCTGGGCGTCGGGGCACGAAGTTCCCTGCTCTACAGTCCTGCGCAAGAAGAGGGCCACATTAAGTGGCCTTCTTTGCGTGCGGAACTCGCGATGAACTTCGTGCCCCGCCGTCCGGGAGGACGCCTCTTTATTGATGGGAGGCCTGATAGGTCGATGGTTCCGTGCCCGGATGCGTCCAAAGTGGGACGGGCTTTCCGGATGGGCAGGCTTTCGAAAAATGCGTCCCGGAATTTGCCTTTGGAATGGGACGTAGTTTCCCGTTGAGGTGCTTTGCGGAAAGTGCATCCCACTCTGGGCGGTCGAAGTGGGACACACTTTCCCAAAGGCGCTCCAACGGGAAATTGCGTCCCATTATTCGGTCAAGAAACGGGATGCATTTTCCCAATGAGAGCAAAACCGGAAAATGCATCCCGGAATTTGCGCTCAAAGTGGGATGCGGTTTCCGGTTGAGGGTCTAAGGGGAAAGTGCGTCCCAGAATCGACGCTTGAAATGGGATGCAGTTTCCCGATGAGGCACTCGACGGAAAATACATCCCAGAAATGGCCTTTGAGCTGGGATAAGATTTCCGCGGCATCTCGGATTCTCAAAAATGAGACACGCCGTTGGCGAAAATGAGACACGTGATATCGGGCATCGGACGTATCATTTGCAAAAATGAGTCCACTCCACTCGAATAAAGCGAGGTCCCTCATGTACGTTTCACACCCCCGTATCCGTAGGCTGTCGAAAATCCCGCTTGTTGGGACGGCGGCGCTTGCTGCGTTGATCGCCACGAGCGTCGCCTGCTTCACGGCCACGCCCCAGGTTGCCCAGGCGGCAGACGCGCCCGCAATCACCGATATGACCGAGCAGGATTATCAAGCCCTGGGTCTGGGCACGAGCGAGGACATTCCGGCCGATACCGTTGGCCCCTATTCCACTGATGCCCCCACGACGTTTGCCACGCGCAGCGAGGTCTATATGGCAGCTAACGGTAGCCATGGCAATCGCTACACTCTGCGCGACAAGCTCGAGAACGTCGAGCGCGGTGACATTGGCGGCAGCAGCAAACTCACCGATGGCTATGGAAGTGTGTGGGGCGCCGCAAAGTTCTGGCAAAACGTCAACAACTTCGATACGAACAGCGATCTCTACAAGCATAGCGACTACGGTGGCGGCACCTGGTCGTACCTAAGCAACAATGAGTCCTCAACAGTACTCGCCAACGACAACAACGGTTTCTCGGGCATTCACGCCACGAGTGTTGAGTTCTGCAGCGACGCCAGCACGGGCAAAAAGAGCCGCGTTGCCGAGCTCCGTGCCTACGGCGACAGTTCCTCCACGACGATTGACGGCAAGTCATACGCCGGAAAGGTTGAGCTGGTCCTCTACTCGTTTAGCAACGGGCGTACGCGCACTCTCGACACACACCTGCCGGTGACGGTCAACACTAATATGATGTACGAAGGCCGTTTTAAGTACCTGGATGCCGGTTACCTGCAAGAGCACGACGCCGTCTTTGATGTCGAGGCGGGCGATGTCGATGGCGACGGCGTCGACGAGCTTTTTGTCTACGCGGGCTGCTATGTCGACGAGAACGGCGTGCGCAAGGCTGCAGTCGACATGTATGACTTGGAGGGCGGCAACTGGAAGCAAAGCGTCGTCAAGATCGATGCCGGTAACGCCGCGGACTACACCACGCACAACAAGGGCGGGAACGACTCCTGGACGCAGCTTCAGTCAGCTCCTGTCGTTTCGCTAGCGGCCGGCGACCTCGATCGCGATTTTTGCGATGACCTCGCCATCGTGGTCTCGGCACCCTACGGCAAGAAGAATATTGATAAGTCGACGCATTGCGAGCTGTTTTCGTGGGATGCATCCAAGGGTGCGCTCGTCCATGTCGATGCTCTGGGCGACGCGGGCGCAATCTCCCTCTCCGCGAACGGCAAGACCATGGTCGCTGCGAATGCGACGTTCGGCACGTTTGCCGCCTACGATGAAGAAGGAAAGAAGACGGGTGAAACCGTCACGGGCCTTATTCTTGCGGGCTATGACTGGCAACGCAGCGCTTTTGATTACGGCGCTTCTGACGGCAGCAAGGGGCTGTACGGCGCGCTGTACCGCTACGCGTATTTTGACTCGGAGTCTGGCGAGTTCAAGCTTTCCGATTGCAAGGAATACAGAGACGGGCTCCTCGCCTCCTATGGGCTGATGCATGTGCCCAACAGCGCATGGAAGGATAGCGCTCAGGATAAGCGCTATCCGTGCACCTTGGCGCCTATTGCCCTTGCCACTGCCAACCTTGACGGCCTGTCCGAGCAGCTGGCGGTCGACGAGGTGCTCGTGGGCGGCGATGTGTTCCGCGACTTTGCCTGCAACACGGCACAGAGCGGGGCTCAGGGCTTGGGGTCCATGGTCGGAACCATGAGCATGAGCGGTCAGCAATACAACAGCAGCAACAAGCATGACCACAAGGGTATAGAGCAGGTGTGGATCAGCGACGTCAAGGCGGGCAGCGTCTCGGGTTCGGACCGCTATAACGAGAGCTTTATCGCCGTGGTGGGCAAGCACCGCGACGAGGACCTGCGCAAGAACGATGACTACTATTGGATGACCGCCTCGCATTTTTCGCTCGACGAGAACGGAAAGGTGCGCCGCGGCGAGGAGCAGGTGATTAGCGAGAGCAATCGTCGCGGCACTACCTACGGCACATTTATCTCGCTCGCGCTGCCCGATGTCGACAACGACAGCGTCAAGATCACGTACAAGGACCGCTACAAGGTCTATACCAATCCGCGCGTGCTTGCCGTGCTGCAGGATGCGCCCTATGTTGAGGATCTGGAGCAGGCATACGGCTATCTGGTGTTGGGCGGCACGTCATACGGAGAGGAAAAGGGCACGGGGACATCCCAGGGCTATACCATTGGCGCCGAGTTGGGCGTTGCCGTCGAGGTGCAGACCGGTCCGCCCCTGGTCGCGATGAATGCTTCAGTCGATTTTGCCGCCGAGGGATGCTATGACTACCGGAGCGAGCGCACGGTCAGCGCAAGCGTAAGCTATGAGTCGCATGCCGGCGAGGGTGACAAGGCCGTGCTCTACACGATTCCGATGGTCTATTACGAGTATGAGATCGAAAATGAGGAAACTGGTGGCAAGGGCGTGATGGCGGCGCCCGTGTCGCTCGGCGCGCAGACCTCGGTCGTTAATGTCGAGGCCTATGACCGCATTGCCAAACAGCACAATATGACGCCGCTCAGCTACTTTTTGACCAACCGGTCGGGAGAACCCGGAACCTATCAAACGACGCTCAACGGCGAGACTCCCGTTGGGGATTCCTTTGGCCTGGGCAAGCCTGGCGTAACGCGCGCCTACACGCACGATGGGTTTAACGGCGCCGCCGCGCAGTCGGGGGCGAGCATTGAGCAGACCATCGAAGTCGAGGAGGGCAAGGAGCAGGAGCTCGAGCTCGGCTTGACGCTGAACGGCAGCGTTGTCATGGGCGCGAAGCTCGCAAAGCACGAGTTGTTTGGCGGCCTGTGCTTTGGTGCCAACGCCGGCTTTACTACGGGTAACTCCTCGAGTGAATCGACCGAATACGGCGGCACCGTCGACAACCTGCCCGAGGCCGCGCAGGGCAAGTACGGTTTTGTGTGGCGTCTGGGCGTCAACGCGGTGGATGTCGACAAGTTCGAGGCAGACTCGGGCGACAAGCTCGGCACCAAGGACACCGACCAGTTCTGGATCGTGGGCTATGACGTTAAGGACGTCGAGATGCCCGACGCGCCGGCCGTGACGGGCTTTACGGCAAACGCCGTCGATTCGACCAGCGTTACGTTTAGCTGGGACGATGTACTCGCAAACAAGAGTGGCTTTAGCTACGGCGTGGGCATGCTGCAGAGCAATGCGGCGGATGCGGTCGTCAATAGCTGGAAGATTGCCGACAACACGCAGACCTCGCTCAAGTGGGATGGGCTGCAGCCCAATACGGAGTATCGATTCGCCATCGCCGCCGTTAAGAATGGATCCACGACCGAAACAGGTATTCGCTCGGCAATCATCACGGTCAAGACCATGCCCGATGGCATGACGATGACCGTGAGCGGACCTGCTGCGGAGGGGTCGGATCTTGGATACGACTCTTCGGTTGAGCGCACGGCGGGAAGCCACCTGACGCTCTCGGCGATTGGCCATGTGAGGCAACTCGGTGCCGACGATAGCGAAACAGGGCTGGCACCGACCTATATGTGGTACCGCAAGGGCCGCGGCGAGACAGAGTTTAAGCTCGTGGGTGCCGATGGCAACCTCGCGGCTGGAACGGCCTCAAAGCTCGAGATTGACCTGACCGCAGACGATGACGGTGCGCAGTATTACTGCCACGTGGGATACAACGACGTGGGCCTCGACACCGGCACGACGCTCGTGAATATCGAGGCCGAGGAGACGGCGCCCACAACGGTGAACGCCACCCCGATCCGCACGCGCCGCCTGTTCTCACAGGCAAGTGCGGGTGCCAAGAAGTTCCTGGACCATACGCTGGTAAACACCGCCGGCCCAACCGATTCCGAAGGCTCAAAGGACCCCGAGACTCCTGAGACCCCGACGAACCCGGACAAGCCCAAGTCCGACAACGGAGCTAAGACCGACACCAAGGTCAAGACTACGACCACAGCGAAGAACCTCGCAAACACCGGCGACCAAACATTCGCCCTAGTCGCCACCGCAGCAGCAGCGGGAGCAACGCTCGTAGTGATAGCCCTCATCATGCTGATCGAGCGCCGCAAGACCCACTAGTAGCCAGTCGAACATATCGACAACCCAAAAACCCGGGTAGCCAAAAAACAGGCCACCCGGGTTTTCTGTTGAGCGGAGACTCCGCAAGCGGAAACTGCATCCCACAATTAGCGCCCGGAACGGGACACATTTTCCGTCAAGCCCTCATCCGGAAAATCCATCCCAGTTTGAGCGCCCAGGCCGGGACGCACTTTCCCAATCGGGTCCCAAGCGGAAACTGCATCCCATTCCAGACAAGAATTCCGGGACACACTTTCCGCAAACAAAGAAGGCCACATAACGTGGCCTTCGTCTTGCGCAGGACTGTCCGAGCAGGGAACCTTATATGCCTCCGCCTGGACAGACGTTTCAGTTGTGGCTCAGCAGCTAGCAGCTACTTAATCTTGGTCGTGCCCGGCGCCAGGTTGGGGTCGGTCTCGTTGGCCTCGGTCTGGAAGTGCTCGGTGTACACGTTCTTGCCGTCGCGGAACATCTCGTAGTACTGCATCTTGGCGTAATCCTCGCGCGCCTTGGTGGCGGCAGCGGCGGCAGCGTCGTCACCGGTGACGTTGGAGGAGAGCGCCCAACGCAGGCTGGCGTCCTCGTAGCCCACGGAGTTGATGGCGGGCAGCGACTCGCGCAGCGTCATGTGCGCCTTCTGGTAGTCGGTCAGCGGGGCGCCGATCAGCTGCATAAGCTGCGTGGACAGGTAGTTGGTGGACAGGTCGTCGACCTCACTCGTCTGGTTGCAACCGGCAACGTCGTAGTTAGCCCAGATGATGTAGTCGGTCTGCCACAAGCGCTCCTGGTGCGTGGCGTCGTCCTCGCCGGTAAACCACTTGTCGTTGAACTTGGACGGGAAGAACGGCTGGTGGTCGCCCCAGAACACCACGACCACCTTACGGTCGAGCTTGCTCAGGGCGTTGAGGAAGTAACGCAGCGCCTGGTCGGACTGCTCGATGCACGAGACGTACTCGTCGACATCGGAGAGCGTACCGTCCTCGACGGTCTTGGCGTCCAGGTCGGTCGTGTCGATGTTCAGGTGCATTTGCTTGTCGACCGGCACCAGACCCGTGTCGTAGCCCGAGTGGTTCTGCATGGTTACGTCGAAGATGAACTGCGGATCGGCGTTCTGGTCGAGCAGCTCCAGAATCTTGTCGTAGGTAGCCTGGTCGGTCACCATGCCGCGCAGGGTATCGGCGCCCTGGAAATCGTTAATGGACAGGAACTGGTCAAAACCAAAGTCCTTGTAGACGTTCTCGCGGTTCCAGTTGGTGGCGTGGTTGGGGTGCATGGCCGTGGTGGAATATCCGAGCGACTTGAACTGCTCTGCCAGGTTCCCGGTCGTCTCCATGTTGTAGATGGTGTACGGATACACGCCCGAGCCCAGGTTGGCCATGGAGTTGCCGGTCATAAACTCAAACTCGGTATTGGCGGTGCCGCCGCCGTAGGCGCTCACGTAGAGCTTGCCGCGGCTGAGGCAGTTGGACAGGTTCTTAAAGTACTGCGGGCCTTCGTAGCCGGCGCGCATGTTCTGGTAGATCGACAGATCCGAGAAGGTCTCGTTCATGATGGCGATGACCGTGGGCTTCTCGCTGTCGAACTGCTCCTTTGCGGCGGCGCGCTCGTCGCTCTTGGCCGCGTCGGACTTGTCGTAGGCCTTGGCGTACTTTTTGAGCGTGGCCTTGGCATCGTCGACGGAGTAGTCGGCGGGTTTGGGCGGCTTGATGGACTGCGCCGCACTAATAAAGGCGGGCAGGTAGCCCTCGCGCCAGTAGCTCTCGAGCGGGCGCCAGGTGTAGACGGTGATGCCGAGGGTGTTGTAGTAGTCGATGAGCGTGACATGCGCGGTCACGCCGCCCAGGCACAGCACCGCCACGAGCAGGTTGGTGAGCAGCATGCGCTTGGCGTTTGCGGCGCCCTTCTGGCGGTGCGGTGCCACCAGGCCGGCGTACTCGCACAGCAGCATGGCGATGGCGGTAGAGCCCATGGACAGCACGCAGAACAGCGAGATCGAGAAGGTGTAGCCGGTGCCGGCGACCGCGGCGGCGGTGGAGATGGCCGAAAGGTCGCCCGGCTGGATGGGCATGGATTTAAACGTGATGACGAAGAACTCGGCAATGCCCAGGACAAAGAGGGCAAAGGCCAAGACCGCAGGAGCTGCGCCGTGGCGCTGGAATAGGAAGAACAAGCCAGTTATGAGCGTGGTGATGATGGCCCACTCGAGCAGGATGCACAGGGGGTAAACCCAGGTAAAGTCGTGGTTGGACGAGACCTCCATGCCCAGCAGCGCAAAGACGCCGGCGAGCAGCAGGCATAAGACGGCGGCGACGAGCGGTTTGCCCACAAAGGCGCCGCGCAGGCGGGCGAGCTTGCCGGTGGGGGCGGGGGCATCGGTAGCAGCGAACGTAAAGACGCGCGGGGCGATGCGGTCGCGGGCGATGCTGGCCCAAGCGCAACCGGTGAGAATGGCATTGGTCAGGATGAGCATCACAAAGGCGAGCGGCTCGTTTTGCGCGACGAGACCAATAGCGCCCCAGACGGTCAAAAAGACCTGGAACAGACCGAAGGCGACGCTCCAGGCGATAGCGCCCTTGGTGACGGTGCCCGACTGTGCGCGAATGGCCTTGGCCTCGCGCAAGACAAGGTAGACGGTCGCCGCAAGACCGACGAGCGAGATGGCGGCAGCGAACATGCTGAGACTCCTCACAAACTAAAACCTACGAAAGCGGGGGTTTACCCGATTGTTACCAAGATATGCGCTGCAATTGGTGGCTGCGCACAACAACCAGCCATATTAACGCGCACGTGTGGCGGTGTGGCGCAATGTAGTGGCGACCTGCGCGATAATGGACGGGAATTACACGGAAACGTAAAGGCTTCTTAAAGAAATGGCGAGGGCAGGGCGATGAGCGAGCAGGTTTGCAAGGCGGACATGGGCGGCGACGGAGCTGCGGGCGTGGATATGTGCGGTTATCCGGTCGAGACTACGGGCAATGCGGTGCTGGACATCTTGGAGCATCGCTCGTCTACGCGCGCCTTCGCGCGTGACGACAACGACCGTCCCGTAGCGGTGACCGACGAGCAGCGAGCGGCGATTTTGCATGCGGCGAGTCGCGCGCCGTCGGCGGGCGCCATGATGATGTATTCCATCGTAAGCATTCGCGAGCAGGCTGCACTCGACCGCCTGGCCGATCTGTGCGACCACCAGCCCATGATCGCTAAGGCGCCCTGGGCACTAATATTTGTGGTCGACTATGCCAAGTGGATCGATCTGTTTGAGCACGTGGGCTGCTTTGAGCCCGAGTTTGTCGAGCGCACGGGCAAGGCGCCCCGCCGCGCGCCGGGGTTGGGCGACTTTGCCATCGCGGCGCAGGATGCCGTGATCGCCGCGCAAAACGCCGTGGTTGCCGCCGAGGCCCTGGGCCTGGGGAGCTGCTATATCGGTGATATCGTCGAGAATGCCGAGGAAGTTGCCGAGCTGCTCGATCTGCCGCCCTATACCATGCCGCTGTCGATGCTCATCATCGGCACGCCCCGTAAGGAGCGCCCAGCCATTGCACATCCCGTGGTGAACCTGGTGCACGAGGAGCGCTACTGCCGCGCCGATGCTGCGACTATGGATGCGCAGGTGGCCGAGATGGATGCGATGTTTCGCCCGCACGCCCGCGAGGTGGGCGAGCGCGTCGTGGATATCTACACCCGCAAGCACACGAGCCCCTTTATGGCCGAGATGAGCCGCTCCATGGAGTGGTGGTTCAAAAACTGGCTCGGAAAATGACGAATGTGACAAGGGGATAGTCCCTTTGTCACATTTCATATCGCCGCGGTGGCCTAAAGACTGTATAAATCTTTATCTAGCTGGGAAAACAGTGCATTAAAACATGGGCCGATTACCTATAATCCCTTCGAACATTAAAGTTGGGAGGAAACCGGCTTATGGAACAAAAGGCCAAGGAGGCAGCCTCGCACGCTGCGATTCCTGTGAGCATCTCGGCGATGCTCGTCACGCTGGGCGTGGTGTACGGCGATATCGGCACCAGCCCCATGTATGTAACCAAGGCGCTCGTTGCCGGCAACGGCGGCATCGGAAGCGTCACGGAGGAGTTCGTGCTCGGCGCGCTCTCCCTTGTCGTGTGGACGGTCACGCTGCTGACCACCATCAAGTATGTGCTCATCTCGCTGCGCGCCGATAACCATGGTGAGGGCGGCATCTTTGCCCTGTACAGCCTGGTCAAGCGCTGCGGTAAGTGGCTTATCATCCCCGCCATGCTGGGTGGCGCCGCGCTGCTCGCCGACGGCATCCTGACGCCGGCCGTTACCGTTACCACGGCCATCGAGGGCCTGCGCACTATCCCGGCGGTCCATGCCGTGCTGGGCGATGATCAGGGCCGCGTCGTTGCCATTACGCTCGCCATCATCATCGTGCTCTTCTTGGTGCAGCGCATCGGTACGGCCAAGATCGGTCACGCCTTTGGCCCCATCATGACGCTGTGGTTCCTGTTCTTGGGCGGTACGGGTCTGTTCTTTGTCCTCCAGCACCCCGCCGTGCTGCTGTGCCTCAACCCGGTGCGCGGCATCGCCTTTTTGTTGAGCCCCAACAACCACGCGGGCATCATGATTCTGGGCAGCTGCTTCCTCGCCACCACCGGTGCCGAGGCGCTCTACTCCGACATGGGCCACGTCGGCCGCGGCAACATCTACGCTACCTGGCCGTTCGTTAAGTGCTGCCTGCTGCTTTCCTATATGGGCCAGGGCGCTTGGCTTATGAACAACGCTGCCAACCCCGAGCTCATGGGCATTGCCGATCTCAACCCGTTCTACCAGATGCTCGCCCCGGGCCTGCGCCCGTTTGCCGTCGGCCTTTCCACCGTCGCGGCCATCATTGCCTCGCAGGCGCTCATCACCGGCGCATTCTCGCTGGTGTCCGAGGCCAGCCGTCTGGACCTCATGCCGCACATGCAGGTCTTCTACCCTGCCGAGACCAAGGGCCAGCTCTACATCCCCATGGTCAACAACGTCATGCTCGTGGGCTGCGTCATCGTGGTGCTGCTGTTCCAGAACTCGGCGCATATGGAAGCCGCCTACGGCCTTGCCATTACGCTGACTATGATGTGCACCACGCTGCTGCTCTTCTTCTACCTGCACGAGGAGCGCAAGCTCAAGGTCGCGCCGTGGATCTTCGCGGCCTTCTTCCTTTTGCTCGAAGGCTTCTTCTTCGTGAGCTCGCTCACCAAGTTCTTCCACGGCGGCTATTTCACCATCCTCATGGCCGCGCTCATCATGGGTATCATGGTGTGCTGGTACAACGGTACGGCTGTTGAGCAGCGCCAGTTTACGCTGCTGCCGCTGCGCAGCTACCTGCCGCAGCTCAAGCGCCTGCGCGATGACGATCGCTACGAGCGCCTGAGCGACAACATCGTGTACCTGACCAAGGACACCCATACCGACTACATCGACCGCGACATCGTCTACTCGATTCTGGACAAGCATCCCAAGCGCGCCCGCGCCTGGTGGTTTGTGAATGTCGAGACCATGGACGAACCGCACACCTTTGCCTATTCGGTCGAGACGTTCGGCACCGACTACGTGTTCCGCGTGCATCTGTACCTGGGCTACAAGATCAACCAGCGCGTCAATGCCTACCTGCGTCAGGTTGTTCAGGACCTGGCTGCCACCGGCGAGCTGCCGGCGCAGACGCATGACTACTCGGTCTACAAGGATCCGGGCAACATCGGTACGTTCAAGTTCGTCCTGATTCGTAAGCTTCTGGCGCCTGAAAGCGATGTGGAGCCGAGCGAGCGTACGGCCATCACGCTCAAGTACATCATCCGCCGCGCCGCCGGCACGCCTGCACGCTGGTACGGCCTGGAGAACTCCAACGTGAGCTTTGAGTACGTGCCGCTGTTCACCAAATTCAAGGCCGTGAACAAGATGCAGCGCCTGGCCCCCAACGAGCGGCCGTAGGCGCCGACAGGTTGCACGGAGTTGGTTTTCGATGGACAAGATTGAGACCGGGGAGGCAAACATGGATGCAAAGATGCTTGATGGCCGCGAGGTGGTTGCCGAGCTGGTACGTGAGGCACGCGCCGACGCCGCCGAAGATCGGTTTTTGACGAACCGTGCCAACATGGATATGGCCGATCGCGTTATTTCGATCGTGGCGCTGGTATTTGGAGCGGTGTGCGTGTGCGCCCTGCTCGCGCACGTGCTGTTTGTCTAGCGACCGCCGGCTGCAAAGGCTATACACTTGGAACCACCACAAGGGAAACCACCACAAAGGTGCCTGTCCCTTTGTGGTGGTTTTTGTTTTTGAGAGAGGGGCGGGGCGCTGATGGACGTCCGTGCGGACGGCGATATTGCCGATAACTTTTGGTGGCGGCGCACAACGCTGACGCGTCGCAGCCCTCTGTATGACGCCTGCGTATCGGCGGGGTTGCTGGTCGCGGCGACGATTGTGGGCGCGCTGCTCGACCATCCGGGTCTCGCACCGAGCATCATGATCGTCTATGTGCTTGCCGTACAGCTGTGTGCCTTTTTCACCTGGAGCCGCCTGTATTGCCTGTTGAGCTCGGCTGCCGCCGCGGCGCTCTACAACTTCTTGTTTGTCGATCCGCGCTACTCGCTGTCGTTTATCGACCGCGTCTATCCTGGCATGTTTTTCATCATGTTTGTGGTCTCGCTTGTGTCGAGCTCGATTGCGTTGGCCCTGCGCCGTGCCTTGGCACAGGCTGCCGCCAGCGATCGTCGCACGCATATGGTGCTCGAGACCAACCGCATGCTGCAGCGGTGTGCCGATCAGCATCAGATTGTGCATGCCATGGCAACGCAGCTGGCTCGTCTTTCGGGCTGTCCGGTCGTGTGGTACAGCGCCGACGCCGACGATGATGACTTGCTGCCGCGTGCGACGTACACGGCCGTGGGTGACGCCGCGCCGGTGCACCAGCTGACGCCCCAGATGCCGCCGCGACTCTCGGCGTCGGCTTACGTGGGAACCCCGCTCGACGCCACGTTTGGCGGTTCGGCGTTTTATGGCATCTACCTGACGGTTCGCACGGGCGACGGCTTCGTGCGCTCAGGCGACCCCGCCTCGGTGGTGGGCGTGCTGGCTATCGTTGCCGAGCCCGACGTGCTGACGCACGAGGAGCGGACACTTGCCGATGCCATCGTGAGCGAAGGCGAGCTGGCACTCGATCGCGCCCGCGCCATGGAGGCTCGCGAGGAGGCGGCGGTGCTCGCCAAAAACGAGCAGCTGCGCGCCAACCTGCTGCGCTCCATCTCGCACGATCTGCGCACGCCGCTCACCAGTATTTCGGGCAATGCCGACGTGCTGCTCGACCAGGGCTCGACTGGCACCGCCGAGCTCGATAGCCAGACGCGCCGCGGCCTGCTTCTATCCATTCGCTCGGATGCGCTGTGGCTCAACGCCACCGTCGAGAATCTGCTCGCCATCACCAGGCTCGAGGGTGGCGGTATGCGCCTGTCGACCACGCTCGAGCTCATGGACGATATCGTCGAGGAGGCACTGCGCCACGTGAACCCGGCCGTGCGCGAGCACGATCTTAAGGTGGCGCCGTGCGACGAGCCGGCGCTCGTCAACGTCGATGCGCGCCTGATGGTGCAGCTGGTGGTCAATCTGGTGAACAACGCCATCACCTATACGCCCGCAGGCTCGCATATCATGATTTCGATTAGCGTCGACGATGGACGTGTGGCGTGCTCGGTGGCCGATGACGGCCCGGGCATCGCACCCGAGGACCGCGAGCGGATCTTTGAGTCGTTCTACACCGCCAACCACGGTTTGGCCGACAGCCACCGCAGCGTGGGCTTGGGACTTTCGCTCTGCCGCTCCATTGCGCTGGCGCATGGCGGTAGCATAGAAGTTGCCGCGGCGGACCCGCACGGCTCGGTCTTTACGATTGAGCTTCCCGCCGCCGACGTTTCGTTTGATAAGGAGTAACGCCGTGCCGAACTCTGCCGTAAAACCGCTCATCTTGGTTGTCGAGGACGACCCCGCCGTTCGCAACTTAATCGTTGCCGCGCTCGAGGCGCACGGCTTGCGTCATATGGCTGTGGAGACCGCCCATGCCGCCATCGCCGCCGCCTCGTCGCAGGCACCGAGCATTGTGCTGCTTGATCTGGGCCTGCCCGATATGGATGGCGTCAAGGTGGTGGAGTCGGTGCGCGCATGGTCGGGCATGCCGATTATTGTGGTCTCGGCGCGCAGCGAGGACGCAGACAAGATTCGCGCGCTCGATGCCGGCGCCGACGACTACCTGACCAAGCCGTTTTCGGTCGAGGAGCTGCTCGCGCGCATTCGCACGACGCTCAGACGCCTTTCGTATGCGCAAACGGGCGGCGTTGCCTCCGAGGGCTCGTTCGATACCGGTGAGCTGCATATCGATTTTGATGCCGGCATTGCCACGATGGATGGCGAGGAGCTGCATCTGACGCCGATCGAGTACAAGCTCCTGTGCCTGCTGGCGCATAACGCCGACAAGGTGCTGACGCACCAGTTTATCCTGCACGAGATTTGGGGCACGGCGACCAAGAGCGACCTGGCAAGCCTGCGCGTCTTTATGGGTACGCTGCGTAAGAAGATCGAGTCCGACCCCGCGCATCCGCGCTATATCCAAACGCACGTGGGTATCGGTTACCGATTGGTCACCCAAGGCTAGGGCAGAACGCGGCGCCTATATGAGTTGCGGTGAAATAGTTCCTGTTTGGTCCTTTACCAGGCTTTTTAGGAACTATTCCACCGCAACTTTGTTATTTGCCCTTGGGCTTGCCTGCGCAGGCGGGCTTGCCGTCGCCGCGCGGCCCTCGGTCGCCGGCCTGTGCATGCACGGGTGCTGCCGCACGGGGCTTGCGGGCTTCGGGGTTGCGCAGTTCCTCGGTTCGCTCGGCAATTTCCTCGGCGCTAAAGCCGACCTCGGCCATGGCGTCCTCGATGGGAAGTCGGCGCACGATATAGCAATGATGCACCTTCTGGTTGCGCGCGAAATCCTCGGGGATGGTCTGCGCCGTAATGTCCTCCAGCACGACGCCCGCTCGCGCGAGCTTGCGCGTCTCGGGGCGGAAGCCGCGCAGGTTGCAGCTAAAGATGGCGTGCCCGCCCTGTGCGAGCAGGCGAGATACGCCGGCCAAAAGCTCAACATGGTCGCGCTGGACATCCCAGGTACGGCGGCCCATCTTGGACGAGTTCGAGAACGTGGGCGGGTCGACAAAGATCAGGTCCCAGCGGTTGCGCGTCTGGCGTTGGTCGCGAATCCAGGCGAGCACGTCGTCGCGCACAAAATGATGCTGCGGACCAACAAAGCCGTTCTGGCGCATATTGCGCTCGGCCCAGTCCAGGTAGGTGTTGGAAAGGTCGACCGTCACGGTCTCCTCGACGCCGCCATCGGCCGCGTAGCAGGTGGCAGTGCCGGTGTAGGCAAACAGGTTGAGGAAGCGGCGCGCCTGCTTGGCGTGCTCGCGCACCAGGTTGCGGGTGACGCGGTGATCCAGGAAGATGCCAACGTCCAGGTAGTCATCAAAGTTGACGGCAAAGGTGAGTCCACCCTCTTCGATGAGCGGCAGGCGACGGCGCGCGATGTTGGCGCGCTCGCCCGATCCGGCCTTGCCGGCGCCCTGCTTGCCGTACTGCGAGCCGCCGCGCGAGCGCATGCGGGCCTTGGCGTGCACATGCTCGGCCGGCACGTCCAGGATACGCGGCGCGATGGCCAGAATGTCGAGCATACGGGCCTGGGCCAGTGCGGGGTCGATGGTCTTGGGCGCGGCGTATTCGGCGATGACGAGCCAGCGGCCCGGCGTCTGCGGGCAGCCCTCGTACAGATCGATGGCGGCGGAGTAATCGGGCAGGTCGGCGTCGTAGACACGGTAGCAGGTAACGCCTTCGCGCTTGGCCCACTTGCGACGCAGGCGGGCATTCTTGCGCAGGCGGTTGGCGAACTGCTCCGACTCGGGGATGAGCACGGGCAGCGGCTTGCCATCGCCCAGGTCGAGCGTGGCGGCAGGTTCGGGCATGGGGGTGTCGGCGGCTTTGTCGTTGACTTCGTTGGCATCCGTAGCCTCGGCCTCGGCATCCGCACTGGTCGCAGCCTCAAACGCTGCGGCGGCGTGGTCGAGCGAGGGCCAAACCTCGATAGCTGCTTCCTCGTTATTGGGCATGACGGCGATCGAGTGCTCGGGCTCAGCGTGGAGCGCGCGGGCCATAAGGCCATCGCGGGTGAGCGCGGCGACCGGTGCCGAAGCAAGCTCGGGCGCGCGGCGCAGCTCGCCGACCAGCGTCATGGCGTCGTGCATGAGCGACAGCGAGGTCTCGGTCGTGTCCGCGACCAGGGCGGCACCGGCAACGGCACCTGCGTGGTCCAGCACGGTGGCGGACTTGGCGGCGCAAAAATCGACAAAGCGCTTGTAGCCGGCACACTTAACCATGCGCTCGGCGGTCTTGCGGGCGGCAGGGTCGATGTCCGCGGCCACGATGCGCGCCTGGCGCTCGCGCGCTGCCGTCTCGCGCTCGCGCGCCTCGGCAAGCAGCTGCTCCCACAGGGCAGCGTCGTGCAGCTGCCAGCCCTCAAAGCCCCAGCGCTCGCGGGCGGCGCCCGGGGCGCGATCGGTCAGGATATTCACGGCTTCCAGCAGCAGGCCGCCGCCAGCGCACGAGGCGTCGACCAGCGTGGGCAGGGCCTCATTCTCGTAATCGTCGGCCGTCAGCTCGCGCTCGCATAGCGCGGTCCAGCCGACCTGCGCCAGCACCAGGGCGGCGTAGTCGGGGCGCAACACGTGCGCGCCCTCGCCGGCACGGGTCGCCGCGGGCGGCAGGCGCTTGAACAGCGGGTCGCCCGAAAGGTCCAGGCTTATGCTCGCGCGGCGCTGGCGCAGCGAAAGCAGTAGGTGAACATCGGGGTCGGCGGCATCGACGTCGGCGCGACGGCCCGTGGTCTCGGCCAGGCGGTCGCACAGCGCGTCCTTGGCGCGCAGGGCGGAGAAGCGCGTGTTGCGCAGCTGCTCGGTCACGCCGCGGGCGGTGATGGCGATGGTGGCGCCGGGGCGGACGATGCTCTCCCAGGCGATGTCGTAAACGCTATCGTACAGCTCGTCGGCATCCTGCGCCTCAAAGCGCCCGAGTACCACGAACACGCGGCTCGCCAGGCGCGACCACAGACAGGCGCGGTAGCCTTGCTCGAGCTCGCCCTCAAATGTAGCGCGGCCCTTCAGCCGGCGAACATGCGAAAGCCCGAGGCGTTTAAGCTCATCGGCGAGTGCGGACTCAAAGCCCTCGGGGCAGCTTGCGTAAAATTCCATGGGTGACCTCTCTGGTTGCGTCGCTCCATTATATGATGGATGCTTCGTTTGCCCTTATCCTCGAAAGGAACCCATATGATTGATGCGTGCCCCGAATCCGCTGTGCTCTTTTTTGACGTGGACGGCACGCTAACGTCGTTCGATCCCGACAACATGACCGACAAGGACTTTTCGGCGGTTCACCCCTCGCAGGCGGTTATCGAGGCGTTTCACCGTTTGCGCGATGCGGGGCACAAGGCTTTTATCTGCACGGGCCGTCCCCTGTGGCTGGTTGCCGATGGTCTGCGTGTGCTCGAACCTGCGGGTATCGTGGCCATGGCGGGCGCCACGCTCGAGGTCGAGGGTCGTGTGGTGCACGAGGATTGCTTTGACGAGGATATTGTCGCGGAGCTCGCACGCCGCATTGCCGCGGCGGGCGGCGAGGCGTTGTTCGAGACGAACGATGCCACCTATTCACTTGAGCCAGTTGGCGTCGAACAGCCATTTCTGCTAGGCGCCAGTGTGGTGCATGGCGTTGATCAGATGCGTGTCGATGGCCGCTTGCGCGTAGGCAAGGTGTGCATTAACGCGTGCGACCTGGCTCGCGTAGCCAACGACGATGGCTTTATCGATCGCAACTTTGAGCTGTGCAATACTGGCGGCCAGAACCGCGAGCTGAGCCCCAAGGGCATCGACAAGGGCGTGGGCGTGGCGCGAGCGCTGGAATACCTAGGTCGCACCGGCAACGCGCGCACCTTTGGCTTTGGTGATTCGGGCAACGACCTGGGCATGCTCGCTGCCGTCGAGACGGCCGTGGCCATGGGCAACGCCATGCCCGAGGTCAAGGCGGTCGCCGACTACGTGACCGACGATGTCGCACACGACGGCACCGTCACAGCAATGCAGCATTTCGGCCTCATTTAGTGAATCCCACGTTCTGACGTTTGCTCAAACTGCGACTCTTTGCTTTTGCATGCTTAATCGATTTATCAATCCAAACACTGAGGTGTTTATACCGTTCGCCGAGAAGATAAAAACCCGCAGCTCACGCCTTGATAAACATAGGTAAAGTGTTTAGCAGTTTATCGGCCGTGTGCAAGCGAAAGGAATCAGGCAGATGGCAATCAAGGTGTTCGCTGACGGTGCAAACCTCGAGGGCATGCTCGACATGTACGAGAACGGCAACGTTCAGGGTTTCACGACCAACCCGTCCCTTATGAAGAAGGGCGGCGTGACGGATTACCGCGCGTTTGCCAAAGAGGTCCTGGCCCACATCACCGATGTGTCCGTTTCGTTTGAGGTCTTTGCCGACGACGTCGAGACCATGGAGGTCGAGGCCCGCGAGATCGCTACCTGGGCAGATAACGTCTACGTCAAGATTCCGTGCGTGACCACCAAGGGCGAGTCCACAGCCGAACTGGTGCGCAAGCTTTCCGCCGACGGCATTAAGGTCAACGTCACCACCATCTTTACGCCTAAGCAGGTCGATGAGATGGTCGAGGCCGTTGACGCCGAGACGCCGTCCATTATCTCGCTCTTTGCCGGCCGTATCGCCGACACCGGCGTCGATCCCATTCCGTTTGTGACGGAGTCGGTCAAGAAGGCTGCCGCCAAGCCCAACTGTGAGGTCCTGTGGGCGTCCACGCGCGAGCTTATCAACATTTACCAGGCGCAGGCCTGCGGCTGCCAGATCATCACGGTGCCCAACAGCATCCTGGCCAAGCGCAAGAACATCGGTCGTGACCCGTACGAGGTCTCGCTCGACACCGTGCGCGGTTTTGCCAAGGATATCGCCTCGCTAGGCTTCCATATCCTGCCGTAACGCGAACGCTGACTACGCCGCGGGCTGCTCGCCCCGGCCTTTCCTTTCCCTATCGCTCACGCGCTTTGCGAGGGTCGCGCTAGGGAAAGGGAAGGCCGGGGCTGCCGGCATGAGCTTGCCGGTAGGTTGGCGATAGGCTTCCATATCCTGCCGTGGGCAAAGGTACCCCTGCCTGCGCCGTGCAAAATTGAGAGTATTCAGCAAGGTAAAGGCTTTTACCAGTTGGGTGAAGCACGGAACAGCCCCCGTTCTGGCTCTAATGTCGCTAAAACGGGGGCTGTTTTTGACGTTATTGTCTCTGTGGGGCGTTCGGAACGGTGGAATTTGCAGAATACTCGCGATTTTGCACATCGCTACAGGGGGTACCTTTGCTTTGGCGGTTTACTTGCCTTGCACCATGGTGAGCGAGATCTTTTTGCGGTCGCGATCGACCTTTTCGACCCACACCTTGACCGTGTCACCGACGCGCACCACGTCGCTCGGGTGCTTGACAAAGCGGTTGGCCAGCTTGGAGATATGTACGAGGCCGTCCTGGTGCACTCCCACGTCGACGAAGGCGCCAAAGTCCACAACGTTGCGCACCGTGCCCTTGAGTTCCATGCCGGGCTCCAGGTCGTCGATGGAAAGCGCCGAGCGGCTAAAGACCACCTCGGGTGCGTCGTCGCGCGGGTCGCGACCGGGCTTCTTGAGCTCGTTGACGATGTCGATGAGCGTGAGGGTGCCGCAGTCTAGGTCGCTTGCCAGCGTCGAGATACTGCCCAGACGGCGCTCGATGTCGGGCACGCCGCCGCGGCTGAGCTCGCTTGCCGCAACGCCGGCGCGCTCCAGGACGGCCGTCGCCACCTCGTAGCTCTCGGGGTGGACGCTTGTCGCGTCGAGCGGGTTCTTGCCGCCGCTGATGCGCAGGAAACCCGCGGCGTTGAGGTATGCCTTGGGTCCCAGCTTGGGGACCTTCTTGAGCTGGCGGCGATCGGTAAAGGCGCCGTTTTCCTCGCGGTAGGCCACGATGTTTTTGGCCACGCTCGGCGTGATGCCCGATACATATCCCAGCAGGCTTGCGCTCGCGGTGTTCACGTCGACGCCCACGCGGTTGACGACGTCTTCCACCACGTGGCCCAGAGTGCGCGAGAGCTCGGCCTGGTCAAGGTCGTGTTGGTACTGGCCCACGCCGATAGACTGGGGCGGAATCTTGACGAGCTCTGCCAGCGGGTCCTGCAGGCGGCGGCCCAGGCTCATGGCGCCACGCACGGTGACGTCCAGATCGGGATACTCCTGGCTGGCAAGCTCGGAAGCGGAGTACACCGATGCGCCGGCCTCGTTGACGATGGTGTAGCGAAGGCTGGGTGCCTGCTCGGCGATAAACTCCGAGACGACTTCCTCGGTCTCGCGGCTGGCGGTGCCGTTGCCGATGACGATGGTGTTGACGCCGTCCTTCTTGACGAGGCGGGCGAGCTCGCGCTTGGTGCCGGCGACGTCGTGGCGCGGCTTGGTGGGGTAGACCACGCCGTGGTCGAGCAGCTTGCCGGTCTCGTCCATGACGGCGACCTTGCAGCCGGTGCGGTAGCCCGGATCGAGCGCGAGCACGCGGGCGCCGCGCACGGGGCGTGCCGAGAGCAGGCCTTCGAGATTCTTGGCAAAGACATTGATGGCCTCGGTCTGGGCGCGGACGGTGAGCTGGGCGCGGGCCTCACGCTCAAGCGAAGGGGCCATGAGGCGCTTGTAACCGTCAGCGATGGCGGCGTCAAAGACGGGCGCAAAGACGCCCTGGCGTCGGGGCCAACGGTTGCCGAGACGTGCCGTGGCGGCGGCGCCGTCGACGTTCACGCGCACGCGGAGCTTGCCCTCGCGCTCGCCGCGGTCGATAGCCAGCACGCGGTGGTTGGGAATACGGCGCAGCGGCTCGTCAAAGTTGTAGTAGGGCTCGTAGGGAGTCTTTTCGGCGGGGTCGGTCGCCTCGACGACGATATCGGCGGTGTTTTGCGTAAAGGCGCGCAGGTCGGCGACGTTCTCGGGGTCCTCGGCTACCGTCTCGGCCACGATGTCCGCCGCGCCGGCGAGCGCCTTCTCGGGCGTGTCGAAGCCGGCCTCCTCGTTGATGTATGCCGCGGCGGCGTCGAGTGCGCTGCCCTTGGCCGAGGCCTGCATGATGATCATGTTGGCGAGCGGCTCCAGGCCCGCCTCGCGGGCCTTCTGCGCGCGGGTCATGCGCTTTTTGCGGTAGGGTTTGTAGAGGTCCTCGACACGTTGGAGCTGCGTGGCCTCGCGAATCTGCTGCTCAAGCTCGGGCGTGAGTTTGCCCTGGGCATCGATGAGCAGAATGACGTCCTCTTTGCGCTGCTCAAGATTGCGAAGGTAGGACAGGCGCTCGTCGAGCGCGCGCAGGGCGACGTCGTCCATGCCGCCCGTTGCTTCCTTGCGATAGCGCGAGATAAAGGGAATGGTGTTGCCCTCGTCGATGAGCTTGACGGCCGCCTCGACGTTGGCGACCTTAAGGTTGAGCTCGCGGGCGAGCTGGGCGATAAGATCCATGGGACTCCTTGCGTTTAAGGTGCGTTTGCGGCACAGGGCTACCAAGGATACCACCCGCCGCTCCACCAAAGCAGTCTTTTTGGGACGGGGCTCTTTTAGCTACTTTTGGCGTCCGGCCTACCCGATGATTTTTCTGGGACGGGGATTTAATAATCATTGTGTACCTGATGATTATTAAATCCCCGTCCCAGAAAAATCATCCTCAAAGTAGCCCAAAAAGCCCCGTGGGCAGGAGGCTGCTCGCGGGGCAAAGAAGAGGGGCTTGTCGAGGGCAGACCGAGGGACTCGGTAGGGGGTTTGCCGCGATCCGCCCCGGGGCATTACAGCTCGACGAGCTGGCCGGTCTCGGCGGCCTCCTTGATGGCGTTGAGAAGCGTGAGCGTCTTGACGTTGTCGGCGGGGGTCACGACGGGCGCGACCTCGCGGCGAACGACCTTCACAAAGTGCTTGAGCTGCATCTTGTGTGGCAGTGCCGGGTCGACAGCCGGAATCTCCATCTGCAGCGGCTTGTGCCAGTTGGAGGCGCCGTCGTAGGAGAACTGGTGCAGGCGGGGCAGCGACAGGGCACCTTTGGTGCCGCCGATGAAGTAGGCGTCGGCGTCGAAGGGGCGGTACTGCGGATCCTCGCGGGCGGTCGCCTCCCAGTTCCAGGGGCTGGCGGTGGCGTCGGAGATGGTCATGCTCGCGAGCGCGCCATCGGCAAAGCGAACGTTGACCACGGCGGAGTCCTCGGTCTCAAAACCGCGGGCGGCGCTGGACTGCATGCCCTGGACGGCAACGGGCTCGCCCAGCAGATAGCGGAGCAGGTCGACGTCGTGCACCAGGTTGACCAGGATCGGGCCGGCACCCTTCTTGTGGCGCCACTCGACGTCGAAGTACTCGTCGTTCTTATAGATCATGTAGTGGAAGCTCGACACGGTAAGTTTGCCCAGCTCGCCGGACTCGATGATCTCCTTGGCCTTGTTGACGAAGGGGTTGTGGCGACGGTGCTGACCCACGAGCACGGGCACGCCGGCGGTCTCGGCCTCGGCGGCAAAGGCCTGGGCGTCCTCGAGATCGTTGGAGATCGGTTTTTCGACCAACGGCACGATGTTGCGCTTGATGGCCTCGCGGGCAACGCCCAGGTGCAGATCGTTGGGCGTGGCGATGATGACGGCCTCGGGCTTGACCTCGTCCATCATCTGGGCGGGATCGGTGAAGAACGGCACGCCGGCGGCCTCGGCCGTGGCACGGGCGCCCTCAAAGGCGTCGGCGATGGCGACGAGCTCGGCCTCGGGCTCCTCGGTGACAAAGCGGATGTGGTTGCGGCCCATGGCGCCGGCGCCGATGACGGCAATGCGGACGGGGTTGAGCTCAGACATTTCGACTCCTTAATACTGGTGGCGGTGGAATGCGGCAAAGGGGCTGTCCCTTTGCCGCATCGATACAACTAGGCGGACTTCTTCTTGCTGTCGGAGACCATCATGTAGACGGTGAGCACGACGGCGATGGCGGCGATCACAATGGCGCCGTAGAAGGATTGCTGATAGGCGGCGCTGCCGGCCTCGGCGTGATACAGCACGGCGGTGATGGGCTGGCTGATCCAGGTAGAAGCGGCGTAGCCCAAGAACATGATGCCGTAGTTGACGCCGATGTTGCTGGTGCCAAAGGCGCCACCGGTGAGCGGCGGGTAGATGACGAGCAGAGCGCCAAAGCTAAAGCCGAGCAGGGCGAGCGCCACAAAGAACATGCTCTGCGTAAAGCTCATCGACATGATGACGAGGGCGACGATGGTGACGACAAGGCTGATGAGCAGCGACTTATAGGCGCCGAGCTTGTCGATGATCTGGCCAAAGGACAGGCGGCCGACCAGGTTGGCGCAGGTGTTGACGGAGACCACCACACCGCCGAGAGCGACGGCCGCGGCGCTCGTGGGGTCGGCGAAGAGCTGGACGGCGGCGATGGAGGCAACCTTGCCCACGAGCAGGGTGCCCGCGGTGGCGGCAAAGGCGAAGGTGACGATGAGGACCCAGAAGCGCGGGGTCTTGACCATCTCGCTCGGGGTGAGGTCGCCGAAGGTGCCGGCATGTGCGCCGCCCTTGGGGGCCTCGAAGCCCTCGGGCAGCCAGCCGGCCTCGGGGGCCTTCAGGAACAGGGCGGAGGCGGCGATCGTCACAAAGAAGATGACGCCGAGTGCCTTAAGGGCGCCAAAGATGCCGAGGCTCGGGATGAGCAGCGAGGCGAGCACCGGGGACAGCACGGCGGGGCCGGCGGTCGAAGCGGCCAGGGTGATGCCGGAGGCCAGACCCTTCTTGTCGATGAACCACTTTTGGCCCGTGGTGAGCGCGGGGTTGTAGCCAAGGCCGTTGCCGATGGCGGCGACGAGCGAGAACCACAGGTAGAACTGCCACGGCTCGGTGACGGTGCCGGACATGAACCATCCCAGGCCGTAGCACACGGCGGCCGCGATCACGACGTTGCGGGGGCCGATCTTATCGGAGATGCGGCCGGCGAAGATGCCCGTCACGGCCATGATGGTCTGAAAGACCGGGAAAGCCCAGGTAAGGGCGCTGGACCACTCGGGGTAGACGGCGAGCAGGTTCTTGCTCACGACGGAATACAGCGCGATGGAGCTGATGAAGAACATGGTGACGCACGCGGCGGAAAGCACGACGGCGCGACCCTTGTTGGAGTTGGTGGAAGCCATTGGACTCTTTCTAATCGATACGGGGGAGGAGCGGTCGTATCCGCGGGTCTCCCTGTTAGGTTGGTTTACTGGTCAGTTGGCTTGGCGACGCCGGACTCATCGGACCAAAGCTCGACGCCCTTGTTCTTGAGGTAGTTGTCGGCATAGGCGCGACGGCCGCCGGGCTTGGCGGTGAGGTCGCCCATCATATTGGAGAAGCCGCCATCGACCTTGATGGCGTCGCCGGTGGTAAAGTCCGAGCGCTTGGACGCCAGGAACATGACGGCGTTGGCGATATCGCTGACCTCGCCGATGCGACGCGTGGCGATCAGGCGGCTGCGGCTCTTCTCGACCTCGGGGTCGGCGTAGAAGTTGGCCGACATCGGGGTCTTAACGAAGCAAGGCTCGACGCAGTTGGAGCGCACGCCGTAGGGGCCCCACTCGGCGGCGAGCATCTTGGACATCATGTTGACGCCGGCCTTGGTGGAGCTGTACACGCCCGAGAACGTCTCGGGAGAGTGGCTGGCGACGGTCGAGATGTGCACCAGGCGGCCCTGGCCGGCCTTGATCATCTCGCGACCAAAGCGCTGCGAGGTGATGAAGTAGCCGGTAAGGTTGACGTTGAGCACCTGCTCCCAGTCGCTCAGCGGCAGGTCTTCCATGGCGGCGAAGCGCAGGATGCCGGCGGTGTTGACGAGGACGTCGACGCGGCCGAAGTTGGCGATGGTGGCGTCGACGGCGGCCTGAACCTCGGCCTCGTCGGTGGCGTTCATCTTGTAACCCTCGGCGTGGATGCCAAACTCGGCGGCGAGGTCGGCAGCTGCGGCCTTGACCTTCTCCTCGTCCAGGTCGAGCAGGACGACGTTGGCGCCGTTGCGGGCGAACTCGCGGCAGATCTCGACGCCCATGCCGCCGAGTGCGCCGGTCACGGCGCAGACATCGCCTTCGAGCTTAAGCCAGTTGCTCATAGGAACTTCCCTTCTTGTGCCTCCCTGTGGGTCGCTCCCATTAATCGACCCACGTGGTTTTCGCTGGTTATCGTATGCTTTGGATTTGCGCAGGTGAATTGCATATTTGTTAGAATTGCGTTAACTGTAGGTTTACACTGTGCATTGAGGCTTGTTCTCAATTGAGCGCGTGGCCTGCGAAAATAACCCGCTGCGGTGCTGTGCGCCCGCGCGTGCAAAAACGGGAGATTGACGTGTACGATCGACGACTTGAGGCCATATCGGCCGCCGCGGAGCTGGGGAGCTTCTCGCGCGCCGCGGCAAAGCTGCGCGTGTCGACGCCGGCGCTCGTCAAGCAGGTATCGGGTTTTGAGGCGGAGTTCGGTATTACGCTGTTCGAGCGCTCGCATTCGGGCGTCAAAGTGACGCCGGCGGGTGCGTTACTGGTAGACGACGCGCGTTCGATTATGCGCCAGTCCGAGGATGCGTTGCGCCGTGCTCGACGCGCCGCGGGCGATGGCGGTGCCGTGCGCCTGGGCGTGTCGATGATGTGCCCGGGGCGCCAAACGTTGTCGATGTGGTCGGGCATCCACGATCTGGAACCGTCGCTGCGATTTGAGATCGTGCCGGTAAGCGACCTCTACGACGAGCGCGAATCCGTCATGCGCAGCTTGGGCCGCGAGGTGGATGTAGTGCAGTCGAGTTTTTCGACCCCACGCTGGGGGGACGCCTGCCAAAAGCTCCGCATCGTCAACGTGCCGTTTTATATCGATCTGCCGCGCACGAGCCCGCTGGCGCGCAAGACACGCATCACGGTTGCCGACCTGGAGGGCATGCGCCTGCGCGTGCTTCGTCACGGCAACGACGCCATGGACAGTCTACGTATCGACCTTTTGGCCGACGGCGGTGTGGACGTGATCGATGTGGATAGCTTCGACTTTGCGCTCTTTAACGAGGCAGAGGAAAAGGGCGACGCGGTGCTCACCTGCGGAGCGTGGTCGGGCGTGCACCCTGCCTTTGTGGGCGTGCCGTTCCTATGCGGACGCGAGGTGCCGGTCTTTCTGCACTACCCGCTCGAGCCCACCCTCCAAGTACAAAAATTCGTCAACGCCATGGCCCAACTCCTCAAGTAGCTCATTTGGGACGGGGCTTTTTAGCTCCCTAAAAAACGAGGCCCTGGCCAACCGGCCAGGGCCTCACTAACTTTTATTCCGTTCTAAATGACGGGCTGATTGCGCGCAGGAGGGTGCCCCGGGGGCGGCGGGGTATTTCCTCCGCGCGCAGTTTCGCAGCGCAGCGAGAATGTTTGAGCACGGAGGAATTACCCCGCCGCCCCCGGGGCACCCTCCGTCAGTAACTGGTCCTACTCGAGCTCAAACGCACCGGTATACAGCTGGTAGTAGTACCCGCGCTTGGCAATCAGCTCGTCGTGGTTGCCGCGCTCGATGATGCGGCCGTGGTCCAGACAGATGATCGCGTCGGAGTTGCGCACGGTGGACAGGCGGTGCGCGATGACAAACGTCGTGCGGCCTTCCATGAGCTTGTCCATGCCGGCTTGCACGATGGCCTCGGTGCGGGTATCGATGCTCGACGTGGCCTCGTCCAGGATCATCGCCGGCGGATCGGCGACGGCGGCGCGGGCAATCGAGATCAACTGGCGCTGGCCCTGCGACAGCTGGGCGCCGTTGCCGGTGAGCATGGTGTCGTAGCCGTCAGGCAGGCGGGTGATAAAGTCGTCCGCGCCGGCGAGCTTTGCCGCCGCGATGCACTCCTCGTCGGTGGCGTCCAGGTTGCCGTAGCGGATGTTGTCCATCACGGTACCGGTGAACAGGTTCACGTCCTGCAGCA
>CAUESV010000018.1 GCA_959020715.1 uncultured Collinsella sp.
AGCCGTCATCGAACTTGGAAGGGGGAGGCCTCGCGGCCTCCCCCTTTTTTGCGTTTGTGTGGCATAAATGACTCATTTACGCCAGACGATTTAATTCTTTTTGGTATTGAGCTTTTATTTAAAGAAAATAAAACGAATAACAAGGGCAACTGCTATAGCCGCAATGATCAAAAGCAGGATTGTCATTCGATGCTGCTTGCGTCGTTTACTTGACGAAACGAAGATCGATTTTCCTTGTTTTGGCGTTTCGAGATAGCGAGCCGAATGCGTCAAGGTTTGCTTTGGTCGAGGACCTCTTTGTTGATGAGCGGCGGATGCTTTCAGTGGCTCATCACTAGCTGCGCTGTTTTTAGATAATGGTGCGTCTTTCAGATATACAGGGTCTCCCGAGGCGACGCCCATATGTTTACGTCCCGTTTGGGCATCCTCGAGCGTTTGATATCGATTTCTTGTCACATACTCGGGCTCAGGATCATTAATGGGCTCTTGCGAGATGTGGGGGCGATGGAACCGTGGCGGCTGCGTGGAAGTTTCTTCCCCCTGCGTCTGCATAAACATTTTGTTCTGGTTCTGGTCGTCCATGATGCCCTTTAGCTCGTTACCAACAACGTGTACGCGCTCATTGTAAGCCCCTTGTTATTTGCAGCTGCGAACATACTTGTTATTTAAGCTCTGGTTCAAAGAACCTTAACCTTATTAAAACCTGAGTCATACACACTTAGATATGCTTATAGTACTGGACTCAAAAAACTTTATAGTCGATGTATATATAAGCACTGTGTGGGCATATATAAGAGCGTCAAAAGAAGTCCCAGTCACCTAGAAGGTGGCTCGGCAGTCCTAAAAGGAGTGGTAAACATGGCAAGCATGGTTCCTTATCGTTCGGTTTTTGGCGTTCGTCCTTCTGCTAGCTCGCTGTTCGATCTGTTTGATGATATGACCGACCTTGCAAACAACTCGATTGCTTCCAAGGCGTTTCCTGTTGACGTTGAGGATAAGGGCGACGGCTATGAGGTCAAGGCCTATCTGACCGGTGTTGCCAAGGACGATATCGATGTCGAGCTTAACGAGGGCCGTCTGTCCATTAGCGTGAATGTCGAGGAAGACGAGGAGAACGAGGGCAAGAACTTCCTGCAGAAGGAGTTCAGCTCGTACAG
Organism: uncultured Collinsella sp.; assembly: GCA_959020715.1. Classification (GTDB taxonomy): domain Bacteria; phylum Actinomycetota; class Coriobacteriia; order Coriobacteriales; family Coriobacteriaceae; genus Collinsella. Next base: position 1,158 of record CAUESV010000018.1, read on the forward strand.
CGCGACGCGTGGCGTGTATCTAAAGGACGCTTCGAGCGAGGGCCTCTCGGCTAAGTACGCTGACGGCATCCTGACCGTTACGGTTCCCAAGATCGTCGAGAAGAAGAACGTTACGAAGATCTCCATCGACTAACTTCGTTGGTGTTCTGCGCTATTAAAAGACAGCAAAAGGGGCTGGGAAGCGATTCTCGGCCCCTTTTGCTGTCTAGGACAGTCTATTGAATGGTTGCCGGCTGATACTGACTCGCAGGGCGTATCGAGAGTTTTCGCGATCCTTGGAGAAGGGTTGCGGAGCTGCCGACCTCGTCATCCAGGGTTGCGGCCAGAGCTTTGGCATAGCTTTTGACGGTAAGGCTCGGACGATTGTTATCTTGGCTGATATGCATGGCAATGAGCTGTTCGGTGCGATCGGTAACAAGTGCGCGCGCGGCTTCGGCGGCTTGGCCATTGGAGAGGTGTCCCCTTGCAGACAGGATGCGCTCCTGAAGAAAGCGGGGATATTCTCCCTCGCGCAGCATGGTCACATCATGGTTGCTTTCGAGCGCGAGGACTCGACAATCTTTGAGGGTGTTCATGGCTTGGCTCGATAGCTCTCCGGTGTCGGTGGCAAAGCCGATGGAATCATCGAGGGCGTCGAATCGATAACCGACTGGATTGATGACATCGTGTGATGTTGAGTAGGTTTGCACGTGGATGCCGGCAATGGACAGGGTGTCGCCGGGATCGAATTCCTCGACAGGCAGATGAGAAAGATTTTCTTTGTTCGAAAGAGTGTCCCTGCTGGCAAAGAGGGGGCCGTGCCAGTGCTTGCACCAGACATCGAGGCCCTTGATGTGATCGCTATGCTCATGAGTAATGAGAAGAGCCGAGACGTTGTCTGCCGAGAGCCCCAGTTCTGCCATGCGCTTTAATGTCTCGCGGCGAGACAGTCCGTCATCGACCATAATGAGCCCCTGCGGGCCCTCGATGAGTGCGCAGTTGCCTTTAGAGCCACTGCCGAGGATATGAAGGTGCAGACGAGACATAAGATTCCAAAGGATACAATGGGTGCGGACGAATAGAGGAGGAAGCGAATGCCAACGGTATCACAGCATTACGGACACCATGCCGTGCCCGGGGCAGTCGATGAGACCCGAACGAGGCAGCAGGCTGCTCCTGTCGTGCTCATGGTATCAGGCGGCGCGGACTCGACGGCACTGCTTCTTATGGCGTGCACATCAAAGCTGGATATCCAAGACGGACGCGGTGTTGCCCCCATTGCTCGCGAGCGCCTGCATGTGCTGCATGTAAACCATCATCTGCGCGGCAAGGCGTCCGATGGCGACGAGGCCTTTGTGCGTGAGCTCTGCGCGAAATATGGTTTACCGCTGTGCGTGGAGCACGCTTATTTTGATGGGGAGTCGGGCAATATTGAGGCCGCGGCCCGCGAGGTGCGCTATGCCGCGGCGCGGAGGTATGTTCGCGAGCTCTGCGCCCAGACGGGGGCACCGCGAACGGCGGCTCGTATCTGCACCGCGCACACGTCTTCGGATCGCGCGGAAACGTTTTTGATGAACGCGATTAAGGGTTCGGGGCCCGCTGGCCTATCGAGCATTCCTCGCCGGAGGAATATCGTGGTGCGTCCCTTGCTCGACCTAACTCATGGCGAGCTCGTGGGCTATCTACAGGTACATGGTCAGCCGTGGCGTGAAGACGAGAGCAATGAGGATATCTCGTATCTGCGAAACTACGTGCGCCATCGAGTGATGCCGGTGGTGGCGCAGCGCAACGCGAGCGTCTGCAAGACGATTGGCGCCGCCTGCGAGATCTTAGGCGATGAGGACGCGTTTTTGTCTCAGCTTTCGGCACAGGCGTTTCGAAGCTGCCTGCGTAAGGAGGCGGCGGGCGCGCTGGTGCTCGATGCCAGGCGCCTTGCTGCGGCCGAGGTGGTAATCGCGCGGCGCATCGTGCGACTGGCGATTAAGCGCATCGATCCGGACGCTCGTCCAGAGATGCGACATGTGGAGCGAGTCCTTTCCTGCGTTGCCGAGGGCGCCGGCTCGGTCACGCTTCCGGCGGGAATTGACGCGCGCGTTGAGTTTGGCATGCTGGCATTTAAGGCGCCGGCGGCTCGCGAGGGCCTGGTCGCGGACTGGGTTACCGTACCCGGTCGTTTGCCGTTGGGCGGGGGACGTATGCTGGTCACAGAACCGATGGCCGTTGAGCCGGGATGCGATATCGTGCGCCGCGCCCGTGAGCTTGCGGCTGCCGGGGAAGTGACAGCTTTGGTAGACGCGGCTGCCCTGGGTTTTGCCGACAGCGATAGTGAGCGGATCCTGGCGGGCTCGCGTGGCGAGATCCCTGCCGAGGCGCGATTGGCGCGCCTGTGGGTGGACGGTCCCGCACCGGGAGACGTGATGTGCCCGTTAGGGATGAGTGGTCGAAGCAAGAAAGTATCCGACTTGCTAGGTGAGGCTCGCATTCCCGTTTCCGAGCGCGCCGGAGTGCCCATGGTGAGGACGGCGCCGGGGGGTGCCGTGGTGTGGGTCGCCGGAGTTCGCGCGGACGAGCGTTTTAAGTGCACGGCCGCAACGCGCGTGGCATATCTGCTCCGCGTGGTCGATGCGGAATAGCGTCCCACGCCTGCTATTCTGTGCGACGTTGACGGTATTCCCGCGCTGATGGCGCACGGGCTGGTAAATTTACCCCGTGCGCTGCTAGAATGTGTAGTTCGCGTCCATACGGCGGTGTGTGGGCGATAAGCACAAGAAAGGGTTGTCATGGCTTCTCAACATCCGGATATCGAGAAGGTTCTGTTCACGCAGGAGGATATCGACGGTATCGTCTCTCGCCTGGGCGAGGAGATTACGCGCGACTACGCGGGTAAGGATCTGGTGCTGATTGCGGTCCTGCGCGGCGCCGTGGTCTTTATGGGCGACCTGATGCGTAAGATCGAGCTGCCGACCAACATCGATTTCATGGCTGTTTCGAGCTACGGCGACGGTGTGAAGTCCTCGGGTATCGTGCGTATCATTAAGGACCTGGATATCGACATCCGCGGTCGCGACGTGCTGATCGTCGAGGACATTCTGGACTCGGGCCTGACGCTCAAGTATCTGATGAAGAACCTCGAGAGCCGCAAGCCCGCTTCTCTGGAGGTCGCCGCCTTCCTGTGGAAGGACGTTGAGGACCGCGTCTCGGCCATCACGCCCAAGTATGTTGGAACCCATTGCCCCGATGCCTTTGTGGTGGGCTACGGCCTCGACTATGCCGAGCGCTATCGCAACCTTCCGTATCTGGGCATTTTGAAACCGGAGGTTTATTCGTAAGATGCCCGACGACCGTAACGACAACAATTCCCAGACTCCCCGGGACCCAAAGATCCCGGGGATGCCCGGAGGCAAGAAGCCCACGCGTACGGGCTGGCTGTATTTTCTTTTGGCTTGCGCGCTTCTGGGCTATGCCTTCTTTAATATGGGCTCCGGCTTTGCCAGCTCCAGCAATACCGTTAAGCTCGCGACGAGCGAGATGGTCAGCGCCATCAAGCAGGATCGCGTCGAAGATCTGACCTATACGGTTCAAGACGGAAGCGTGACGGGTCATTACTGGAAGACGAAGAAGGACAAGGGCGATACGAGCGAGCTCAAGAGCTTCTCCTCGACCTATGTCGGCTCCGATTCGCTTGCCGAGCTCATGGCGGAGCACCCCGATACCAAGTACATCGTCAACACCAACGATCCCGATTTTTGGGGCGACTTGGCGATGAGTGTGCTTCCGACGATCGCCCTTATCGCCATCATGTTCTACTTTATGCGCCAGATGATGGGCGCCAACAACAGGAACATGCAGTTTGGCAAGACCAACGCCAAGACCAACGAGGCCACACGCCCCAAGGTCAAGTTTGAAGACGTTGCCGGCGTGGACGAGGCAGTCGAGGAGCTCGAGGAGATCCGTGACTTTTTGAGCGATCCGGATCGCTATCGCAAGCTGGGCGCCAAGATCCCGCGTGGCGTGTTGCTGGTTGGCCCTCCGGGCACCGGTAAAACGCTGCTGGCCAAGGCCGTTGCCGGCGAGGCGGGCGTGCCGTTCTTTAGCATCTCGGGTTCCGACTTTGTCGAGATGTTCGTAGGTGTCGGCGCCAGCCGTGTGCGTGACCTCTTTAAGGAGGCCAAGTCCCAGGCCCCGTCAATCATCTTCATCGATGAGATCGATGCTGTGGGACGTCAGCGCGGAGCTGGCTTGGGCGGCGGTCACGACGAGCGCGAGCAGACGCTCAACCAGCTGCTGGTCGAGATGGACGGTTTCGAGGAAAGCGAGTCGGTCATCCTGATCGCCGCGACCAATCGCCCCGATATTCTGGACCCGGCATTGCTGCGTCCCGGCCGTTTTGACCGTCAGGTTACGGTCGACCGTCCGGATGTGAAGGGCCGCGAGCAGATCTTGCGCGTGCATGCCGAGAACAAGCCGATGGACGAGGACGTTAAGTTTGAGAAGCTCGCCCAGATGACCGTTGGCTTTACTGGTGCCGATTTGGCGAACCTGCTCAACGAGTCTGCGCTGCTGGCCGCTCGCCGTCATCGTTCCGTGATCTCGATGGACGAGGTCGAGGAATCGATGGAGCGCGTGATTGCCGGACCGCAGCGCAAGGGTCGCGTGATGACCGAGGCCGAGCGCACCACGATTGCCTACCACGAGAGCGGTCACGCCCTGGTGGGCCACATCCTGGAGCACTCCGATCCGGTCCACAAGATCTCGATCGTCAGCCGCGGTCAGGCTCTGGGCTACACGCTGCAGCTTCCGCAGGAGGACCACTTCCTCAAGACTAAGAACGAGATGCTCGACGAGCTCGCCGTGTTCTTGGGCGGTCGCGTTGCCGAGGAGCTCATGTGCGATGACATTACGTCGGGTGCGAGCAACGATCTGGAGCGCGCAACCAAGATGGCGCGCGAGATGGTCACGCGCCTGGGCATGAGCGAGGAGCTGGGCACGCAAGTGTTTGGCGAGGCGCAACATCAGGTGTTCCTTGGTCGCGATTACGCCGATCACCAGGATTACTCCGAGGAGACGGCACGCCGCATCGATATCGAGGTTCAGCGCATTATGCGTGAGGCCCATCGTCGTGCGGTCGAGATCCTGGACGCCCGTCGCGATCAGCTCGATCTGATGGCGAAGGTGCTGCTTGAGCGCGAGACCGTCGAAGGCGACGCCGTGAACGCCCTGCTCGACAACGAGTGGGATGCCTACCTTGAGCGCGAGGGCGATATCCTGGCGGCCAAGGAGGAGCGCAACGCCAAGGCGGCCGGCATGCCGACCAAGAAGCGTGCGCCTCGCATGAGCGAGGAGGAACTTGCGGCAGATGCCGCGGCTTTTGCGCAGGCGGCCATGCAGGAGGATGCCGAAGTGGCATCCGACGCTGACGATGACCATGCCGTCGTCGATGCCGATGCCGATGCCGACACCGACGCCGACAAATAGTCTTTGTGGCGAAAGCCTCCGCGGGGAAACCTGCGGAGGCTTTTTCTTTTGAGCGATATTGGGCCGTCTGTTGATTGGGGACAGACTTAAATGAGCGTTTTCACGCATTTAAGTCTGTCCCCAATCAACATTCTGCGGCACTTTGCTCGGCTAAAGCGTACAATAGCGCCTATGCGAAAGGGGAACAGATGATCAACGAAACGATGTATGCTCGCGGTGCGGAAAGCTCCATCATCCGCGAGATCTTTAGCTATGGTCTTGAGCGCAAGGCACAGATCGGTGCGGAGAACGTATTTGATTTTTCGCTGGGCAACCCGAGTGTTCCGGCGCCCGCTGCTGTGGCTGAGTCGATTAAGAAGGCCCTGGAGCTGCCGAGTGACCAGTTGCACGGCTACACCCCCGCTCCGGGCCTGCCGCAATGTCGAGCAGCCGTCGCCGAATCGCTCAACCGCCGCTTTGGAACGAACTATGAGGGCAAAGACGTCTTTATGACGGTGGGTGCCGCGGCTTCGCTCACCTGCACGCTCAACGCCGTTACGAACCCGGGCGACGAGGTTATTGTTATCGCCCCATACTTTCCGGAGTATCGCGTTTGGATTGAGAAGGCCGGCTGTACGTGTGTTGAGGCGCTCGCCGATGAGGATACGTTCCAGCTGAGCGTGGACAACGTGCTCAAGGCGATTAGCGATAAGACGGCGGCCGTCATCATCGACTCTCCCAACAACCCGACCGGTGCCGTATATACGCGCGACACGCTGACGCGACTGGCCAATGTTCTGCGCGAGGCCAACGCTCAGCGCGATCCCGAGAATCCGATTATGCTCATCTCGGATGAGCCGTACCGCGAGATCGTGTACGGTGCCGAGGTGCCTTGGGTGCCCTCGATCTACGAGCACACCATCGTGTGCTACTCGTATTCCAAGTCGCTGTCGCTGCCGGGTGAGCGCGTGGGGTGGATCTTGGTTCCCAACACCAATCCGCAGGCTGCCCGTCTGATGCCGGCTGTTGCGGGTGCTGCCCGTACGCTGGGTTTTGTATGCGCACCGGCACTCTTCCAGCGCGTAATTATCGACTGCATCGATGAGCCGAGTGACGTTGAGGCCTATGCACGCAACCGCACCGCGCTTACCGACGCACTAGCGGAGTATGGCTACACCTATGTTGAGCCGGATGGCGCGTTCTACCTATGGGTGAAAGCGTTGGAGCCCGATGCGAATGCGTTTTGCGAGCGCGCAAAGAAGCATGAGTTGCTTGCGGTTCCCTCGGACAGCTTTGGTATGCCGGGCTGGTTCCGCCTGGGCTATTGCGTGAGTTACGAAACGATTGTCAATTCGCTACCCGCTTGGAAACAGTTGGCGGACGAGTATCGTTAAAAGTAAAGCGCTCTGCCTACAATGTTTTACGTGAAACGGGGTTTGGTGTTAAGCCGGACTCCGTTGTCATGGACGTTGTGTCTTTGGGATGGAGTGGTTTTACGACTATCGAAGGCTATGCGTACAATGAATATAAGCGACGGCCGTGCCAGATAAGGAGACCTGATGCCCTACCTGCTTTCTTGTGACATTCATACCCATACGATGTTCTCTGCGCATGCATATTCGACCATTGAGGAGAATGTGTACTGGGCGGCAGAGCGTGGTCTGCAGGTGCTCGGATCTGCCGACCATTTGAGCTCTATGGTTACGGCTTGCCCCAATGACCTGCGCAGTTACCAGTTCTTTATCAACCAGGATATCTGGCCGCGCATTTGGTGCGGCGTGCTGGTGCTGCGTGGTGCCGAGGCCGATATCGTTTCGCTGGACGGAAGCCTGTTTGGCGAGGACACCCCTGTCACGCTCGATATTGCCGGCGATTCGTACAGCCGTCAGCATTCGCTGTTCGATTTGGTTACGCGTAATTTGGATTATTTGGTTGCGAGCGTGCATAATCCGCAGATTGCTGAGGGCGCGACGCTGGCCCAGACGACCGAGATGTATATCAACGCCTTGGAACACCCCAAGGTGTTCATGCTGGGCCACGCGGGTCGCTCGGGCGTGCCGTTCGATATCGACGAGGTGCTGTTGGCGGCTAAGGCCAAGCACAAGATTATCGAGATCAACAACCATAGTCTTGAACACGGTGTCGACACTGAGCATTGGGCTGTATGCCGCAAGATCGCCGAGCGTTGCGCTGAGCTTGGCGTGGGCATTGGCGTTTCGACCGATGCGCACATTGGCATGGCAATTGGTAAGCTCGATCACGCGCGCAAGATGCTCGACGAGATTCACTTCCCGTTGGATCTGATCGTGACGCGCGATCGCGAGACGCTGCTACGCGAGATGGCGGCAGCCGGCGTGTGCGATCTGCGCAAGGGGATGTAGCGGAATTTATAAACCAAGCGAAGGGGGCGGCCCAGGCGGGTCGCCCCCTTTCTTGTCCCAAAAATCTACTGAGGTTGGTTAGCGGCGTTCGAGGACCGCTACGGTTTCGGTGTGGTCGGTATGGGGGAACATGTCGACCGGCGTGATCTTGAGCAGGCGATAGCCTCCGTCGAGGAGCTGATGCAGATCGCGCTCTTGAGTCACGGGGTTGCAGCTGATATAGGTGATGCGGCGCGGCTTAAGCGCGCAGGCAGCTTCGAGGAACTCGGGGGTAGAGCCGGCGCGCGGCGGATCGATGGAAAGGACATCGACCCGCTCGTTGTTGTCGGCGGCATCTAGGATGTAGTCGGTGGCGTCGTCGGCCATAAACCAAGCGCTGCGGGTGAGGCCGTTGAGCTCGGCATTGCGACGTGCGTCGGCAATGCCCGCCGGGTTGCGCTCCACGCCGAGCAGCATAATGCCGATACCCTTGTTCTGGGCATCTTTAGCTGCGCAAAGACCGATGGTACCGCTGCCACAGTAGGCATCCATGAGCACATCGCCCTGGTGCAAATCCATGCCGTCGATAGCGAGCTGATAGAGCAGCTCGGTCTGTTGCGGGTTGGTCTGATAAAACGCGGTGGGGGAGATGTCGAATTCGCAGCCGAGCAGCTGGTCGCGCATGCATTCGGCGCCATGCACGATGCGGGTTTCCTCGCCGAGGATGGCGTTGCCGGGGCGTCCGTTGATGTTTTGGGCGACGGTGACGATGCGCGGATTGAGTGCGGCGACAGCCTCAAAGAACTCCTGCGCATGCGGCAAGTCGCGCTGAGCGGTCACGAGCGTGACCATGACCTGGTCGGTACGCCAACCGCAGCGGACGACGGCATAGCGAAGCAAACCAAGATGCTTGTCCTCATTAAAGGCGGGAATATGCAGCCGCTCAGCTTCGCGTGCGATGCCGTTGAGAATCTGACGGGCGCCCGGTGCCTCGACGGGGCATTTGGGTACGGCAACGATCTTGTGCGTGCCGCGCTCAAAGAAACCGCAACGGACGGCGCCCTCCTTACCGGGAGCAAAGGGAGTGGCAGCCTTATGACGAAAGCCACGCGGCGCAGGATATTTGCCCGGGTCGCCCAGGGTGACACCCATACCGCGAATGGGATCAACGGCAATACCCTCGCGCTCGCAGAGCTCAGCAAACAGTTCCTCCATAGCAGCCTGCTTGGCCGCCAACTGCTTTTTATAAGGACGATTGAGTGCCGTGCACCCACCGCAAGCTTTCATGATGGAACAGGGAGACTTGGGGTCCACAGCCTTACGCGCAGACGAAGCCGGATCTTTATGCGAGCGCTTGGAGCGAGTCTGAGATGCCTTATCCTCGTCCCGGCGAGAGCCAGAACGCTTGGCCTTAGTCCTGCTCTTAGTCGATTTGCTTTTTGTAGCTTTAGAAGACTTGGATTTCGTAGAAGATTTCTCCTCCTTCGACCCCTCAGTCGCCTCCATCAAAGCACGACGAGCCTTACGCTCCGCACGAGATTCTGCCATCGATAACCCCACTATTAAAGAAAAAAGAAAAGTCCGAAGCAATTGTACCGTGCCGAGCGAGCGGACGATATACAAGCGGTCATTTCATGTCAGTGACGGATTCAACGACGTTTGCCCGGCGTGGGCGGGGAGCGGCGCGGGATTAAGTTTATCGCGAGTTCCGCACGAACAGGAGGCCACTTAATGTGGCCTCCGTCGTGAGCAGGACTGTAGAGCAGGAAACTTAACCCCCACACCCCTCACGCGGCGGGCAAACTCGCCTTGTGCTCTATCACGCTAAAGTGTATGATTCTGAACGTTACATGACTCACTTTACCTAACTAAAGTGCCATCAAGGGGGAATACCATGAACACCGATATGTCTCGTCGTCAGTTTGTTGGTCTAGCCGGCTCGCTCGCCACGGTGCTTGGCCTTGGTCTTGTCGGTTGCGGCGGTGGTGCCGGCAAGGGCTCCGCTGCTGGCTCTGCCGCGGCCAAGGATGTGAAGGGCGCTGCGGAGTCCAAGAAGCTCGTGGTGGGCTTTGATAAGTCCTATCCTCCGTACGGCTTTGTGGGCGACGATGGCGAGTACACCGGCTTTGATCTCGATCTGGCCAAGGCTGTTGCCGATAAGCAGGGCTGGGAGGTCAAATACGAAGCCATCGATTGGGATGCCAAGGACACGCTGCTCAACTCCGGCGCCATCAACTGCATCTGGAACGGCTTTACCATGGAGGGTCGCGAGGACGACTACACGTTCTCCGAGCCGTACATGCTCAACGAGCAGGTGCTGGTGGTCAAGAAGGATGCGGGTATCAAGAGCTGGGACGATCTTGCCGGCAAGACCGTGATTACCCAGACCGATTCCGCTGCGCAGGATGTGCTCGAGGGTGACCAGAAGGATCTGGCGGCGACGTTTGCCACGCTCGACACGATCGGCGAGTACAACACGGCCTTTATGCAGCTCGAGAGCGGCGCGGTCGATGCCGTGGCTTGCGACCTTTCGATTGCCCAGTATCAGCTTGCCGCCAAGCCCGATGCTTATACGCAGCTTGATGAGCCGCTGTCCAGCGAGCACTACGCCGTCGGCTTTAAGAAGGGCGACACCAAGTCGGCCGACGCCGTGACCGAGTCGCTCAAGGCGCTCTACGAGGACGGCACGGTTAAGGACCTGTGCGACAAGTATTCAAGCTATGGTCTATCTTTCGATAATTGGGTGCTCAAGTAATGTCTATTCAGGTCATGATGCAAATGCTTGGCCAGGGATTCTTGGTCAGTTTGCAGTTGTTTGTGCTGACGCTGCTGGGGTCGATTCCGCTGGGAATCCCCGTGGCGTTTATGCGCATGAGCAAAATTGCGCCGCTCCGCTGGATTGCGCGCATCTACATTTCGGTCATGCGCGGTACGCCGCTCATGCTGCAGATGTTTGCCATCTACTTTGCCCCGTACTACGTGTTCGGCATTTCGCTCACGCCCGATTCCAAGTGGACGGCGTGCGTCATAGCGTTCATCATCAACTACGCCGGTTACTTTGCCGAGATCTATCGCTCGGGCCTGCAGTCCATTCCGCGCGGTCAATACGAGGCAGCCGAGGTGCTGGGCTATTCGCGCATGCAGACGTTTCTGTATATCGTGATGCCGCAGGTCGCCAAGCGTATTCTGCCGGCGATGGGCAACGAGATCATCACGCTGGTCAAGGACACGTCGCTGGCGTTTGCCATTGGCGTGGGTGAGATGTTCTCGACGGCCAAGGCGCTGGTCGCCTCGCAGGTGAGCATGGTGCCGTTTGCGATCGCGGCGCTGATCTACTGGGTCTTTAACTTTGTGGTCGAGATGCTGCTAGGCGCCGCCGAAAAGAAGCTGGACTATTATCATGACTAACTCAGTGATGAAAATCGAAAGCGCGCGCAAGGCGTTTGGCGGCAATGAGGTGCTCAAGGATATCTCGCTCGAGGTTAAGCGCGGCGAGGTCGTGGCGATTATCGGACCTTCGGGTGGCGGTAAGTCCACGCTGCTGCGCTGCGCCACGCTGCTCGAGACGCTCGACGGTGGCTCGCTCTCGTTTGGCGACCTTGCCGTCGCGACGGATGCGGGATCGGGTGCGGTCTATGCGAAGGGAGATGTTCCCAAGCAAGCGCGCTCGCGGTTTGGTCTGGTGTTTCAGAACTACAACCTGTTCCCGCACTATACCGTGATGAAAAACATCATCGACGCGCCGATCCGCGTGCTTAAGCGCCCGCGCGAGCAGGCGGAGGCCCGTGCACACGAGCTTATTGCACAGATGGGGCTGACGGGCAACGAGAACAAGGTGCCGTGCGAGCTTTCGGGCGGTCAGCAGCAGCGCGTGAGTATTGCCCGCGCCTTGGCGCTCGACCCGGAGATCCTGTTCTTTGACGAGCCGACCTCGGCACTCGATCCCGAGCTGACGGCCGAGGTGCTGCGTGTCATTAAAGACCTTGCCGCGCAGAATATGACGATGGTGATTGTGACCCACGCAATGCAGTTTGCGCGCGATGTTGCCGACCGCGTGGTCTTTATGGATGGCGGCCGCATTGTCGAGGAGGGTCCTGCCGAGCAGGTCATCGACCATCCGCGTGAGCAGCGCACCCGTGAGTTCTTGAGCCGTATCGAGGGATAGGCTCAGGTATTTACTCAACTATTAATTGAGGCGAAGCCGCCGCAGGTCTTACGGTCTGTGGCGGCTTTTTGTTTGCATCGACGGGGTTCAATAATCGCCTCACAAGCTTGTCTCTTCCTCTCGCCGCCTGTATTCATACGTGTGCCGAAAGGTGTGCATGGACGGTCGCCCGTGAGGGTAGGGTGGTGGCATAGGACATTTGGAGGGTGAGTCGGCTCGGCTGCCGACCATGCTGCTCCCGGGATGGCACCGACCGCGAACTCTCCCCGTTGGCGTCGCGCAATGCGCGCGGCCCTGCAAGGAGGTCATCATGGGTGCTCCCAAGACCGGTAACGTAAGGAACGTGGTGCTCGTAGGCCAAGGCGGGGTGGGCAAGACTTCACTCGCCGAAGCCATGCTCCACCTTTCCGGCAAGACCGCCCGCCTGGGCGGCCACGACGGCACCAAGCCTACGCTCGACTATGACCCTGAAGAGGTCAAGCGTGCGTTTTCCATCTCGACGACCATTGCGCCGATCGACTGGAAGGGCGCGCGCATCAATGTGCTCGATGCCCCGTGCTACCCCGATTTTATCGGCGACGCCTTTGCCGCGATGAGCGTCTGCGAGACGGCTCTGTTTGTGGTCGACGCCGAGGCCGGCCCGCAGCCTACGACGGTTAAGCTCTGGTATGCCGCCGAGGACCTGCGCCTGGCGCGTGCGGTGTTCGTAAACCGCCTGTCGCGCTCCGAGGCCAGCTTTGCGACCACGATGGACCTGCTGCAGGAGCGCTTTGGCACGCGCCTGGGCGCCGTGACCCTTCCCTGGGGCGAGGGCGAGGACTTTGACGGCATCATCGACCTGGTGCGCATGAAGGCGCGCCATTGCAACGGCACCGAAGCCGTTGAGTCGGAGATTCCCGAGGAGTATCGTGCCCAGGCCGAGGAGGCCCATGACCATCTGTGCGAGTTGGTGGCCGAGGCCGACGATGAGCTGATGATGAAGTACCTGGAAGGCGAGGAGACACTAACGCAGGAGGAGCTTGAGGGCTTGCTGTCGAAGGCGATCGCCGAGCGCATCTTTGTGCCGGTCTTTGCGGGTGATTGCATTAAGGAGCAGGGCGTCAACTCGTTGATGGATGACATCGCAACGTACTTCCCAGCGCCGACCGACTACGGCGAGATGCCGCTTATCGACGGTGATTCGCTTAAGATCTCGAGTGACGATGACCGTCCGGTGGCGTTTGTGTTTAAGACGCTGGCCGATCCGCAGCAGGGTCGCATCAGCTTTATCAAGGTGCTGACGGGTACGCTTGAGCCAGGTCTTGAGCTGATCAACGCGCGTACCCGCAAGGGCGACCGTCTGGCTCACCTGTATGTGATGTGCGGCCGCGACATGACCGAGGTCGGTCACGCCTATGCCGGCGACATTATCGTGGCACCCAAGCTGGCGGCCGAGACGGGCGATACGCTCTCGATTACCGGCAAGGTCGAGGCTGCGGCGTTTAAGTTCCCCAACTCGCAGTACCGCATTGCCATCGAGGCCGAGAATCGCGGCGACGAAGAGAAGCTCTACACGTTTATCGAGAAGGCCTGCAAGGCCGATCCGACCATGAGCATCGACCGCGACGAGGAGACCGGCCAGACCATTATCTCCGCCGTTGGTGAGGCGCAGGTTTCGGTGCTGCTCAATCGTTTGGAGGATCGCACCAAGGTCGTAGCCAAGAGCGTGCCGATCTGCATCCCGTATCGCGAGACCATCCGCCGCACGGCGAGCGCTCAGGGCCGCCACAAGAAGCAGACCGGTGGTGCCGGTCAGTATGGCGACTGCTGGCTGCGCGTGGAGCCGCTCATTGGGCCCGACGGCACGAGCGATGGCTATGAGTTTGTGGACGAGGTCGTAGGTGGCCGTATTCCGCGCTCGCTGATCCCCGCCGTGGACAAGGGCGTCCAGGAGACCATGAAGGACGGTATTATTGCCGGCTATCCGCTCACGGGCATTCGCGTGGCTGTGTACGACGGCTCGTATCACAGCGTCGACTCCAACGAGATGGCGTTTCGCGCAGCGGCTCGCATCGGCCTGCGCAAGGCATGCGCCGATGCCGACCCGGTGGTGCTGGAGCCCATCGAGGAAATCACGGTGACTATCCCCGAGAGCTACGCCGGCGCCGTGATGGGCGACATCTCGGCCTCGCGCGGTCGCGTGACAGGCATGGAGACCGATGAGCGCGGAGACACCGTGGTTATCGCGCAGGCACCTCTCGCCGAGCTGACGGATTACTCGACGCGCCTGCGCTCTATCACGCGCGGCACGGGTGACTTTACCATGAGGCCCGCCGGCTACGAGCAGGTGCCCTATGACGTTCAGGCCAAGCTGGTCGAGCGCTATGAGGAGGGCCGCGCCAAGTAACGTGTGGTTTTGCCTGCGCCACGCATGTTGATGCAAGGGCCGCTCTGGGTGATCCGGAGCGGCCCTTTTTGATCCCTGGGGGATGCAAATCGGTTCTTGTCGTGCTGAGGGGTTAGTCCCCCGAGGCCTGGTTGCGGCCGGTGGCGTAGTCGATCTGCACATGCGGCTGCAGGTTGTAGCAGTACACGTGGAAGCACAGCGTTTTGCCGTGGTCCTCGACCGATTGTGCCTCGAGGCGAACGCCGCGGCAGACGAGTTCCTCTTCGTTATACATGGGCGTGACGCGGTAGAGCACGTGGTTGCCCGTGTCGCGGATGTAGCCGAGGATCTGCTCTTCAAACGGCAGCATGCCCGTTTCGTTGAGATAGCGCGTGCCGGTGAGGAGATTCTTGCGATTGGCGTTTTCGCCGCAGAGCGACCAGGCGATGAGGTGGCAGCGGTTGTAGAGGCTCTGGCCTGGAATAAAGTCGTAGCGCTGCTGGTGCCAACCGGCAGGATGGATACGCGAGATATCGCCGCGCTTACCCTGACCGAGCGATTCGGGTCCTATGCAGGCGAGTGCTTTGCGGGTACGGCCCAGGCTGTCGAGCTTTGAGAACTTCTTAAAGCATCCTTCTTCGGTGGCCCGCTCGTATTCATCGAGCGTGAACGACGGTGTGCCGAGCGGGTGCGTGCCATCGGCGCGAAGGGCAACGTAGGGGTTGCCGGCGTAGTCGGGAATGCTGGTGAGGTATACGCCGCGCGCGCGGTCGAGATCGGGGTTTTCCACTTCGTCGATGGGGGTGGCGTTCGAAGAGACATCGCCAGCGGTGCCGGTTGTGGTGGATTCGGAGCCATCGCCGGTGCTTTGGCCGCCTTTGGAATCCGAGGAGCTTGCCGTCCCCGATTCGAGCCGGGCGACCAGGTCTGCCTCGTCGTCGGTGCGGCTGGGGCTCTCGTTTTGTTTTTCGGCCAGAGCCGCCGCCTGTTCATCGCTTTGCGGCGACAGCAGCTTGGGCGCCCCGTCAAGCGATCCCGTAAACAGTGCAAACCCCAGCACCACGGCGGTGCCGATGGAAAGTACTTGCTTGTAGGCGGACTTGCGCGACATTGAGGCTCCTGGAGGGACGGTTGGGAATCTACCAGTCTAGCAGGAGCCGGCAGGGGCCGTTCTATCGAACAAATACTTAAGATTTGGGACAAACACTCCTGATTTATTTGTCCCGCGGTCTAGATCGAGGTGGAGTCGAGCCAGTTGAGCTTGCACTCGAGAATGCGCTGCTCGCCGGGTTCGCTGCTGCCGTCAAGTAGGGCGAGCAGCATCTCGGCTGCTTCGCGACCTTCCTGGTCGACGGGCTCGATGATGGTGGAGACGGTCGGTGTGGTGAGATTAGTCCAGTCTTCGCAGTTGAGTCCCAAAAGGCCGATTTGCTGCGGAAGCAGATGGGCCATGGGCTGAAGTGCCTTGTAGACGCGGGGGAGCGCCCATTGGTTTTGGACAAAGATGAGCGTACGCTTGGCGGGATTGAACTTGAATTTAAAGTACTCGGTAAGCTCGTTGATTGACGGCTTGTTGTGATCGATGGGGATGGCTTTGTAGAGCTGCCCATTCGCGGCTAATGCCTCGGCATATCCCTGAAAACGTTCCATGCGGGTGCGCATTTCGGTCATATTGGCGGCAATGGAGAAAAAGTCCTCGTAGCCGGCATCGAGAAGCGCCTGCGCGGCGTTGTACACGCCGTCGTAGAGGTTGGTTTTGATCCAGCTGGTGCCTGGGCTGTAGATGGCCGCGTCAAAAAAGACGACGGGCTTGCCGGCGCGCTTGATGCGGTCGTGGACGGCCTTGAAATTTGCCGTGGGCTGGATGATAAAGCCATCGACGCCCAGCGAGAGCATCTTGTCGACGTACATGAGCTCGGTCTCGGGGTTAAAGTTGCTCGTGCAAACGACCGTCTGGTAGCCCGCGGGGAGCATGACCTGCTCCATGCCATTGAGAACGAGCCCCGCCCATTTGTTGGTGTTATCCAAAATGATGATGGCAATGACATGGGTTTGCTTGCCGGTGAGCGTCTGCGCTTGGGCGTTGGGAACGTATCCGAGTTCCTTAATGACGCGTGCGATTTTGTTCTGCGTCTTTTCGCTAAGCTTTTCTCGTTTGTCGTTGAGGTAATACGAGACGCTTGCCGTCGAGGTTCCCGCCTCTCGAGCGACGTCTGCAATCGTAACGCGCTGTTTTGCCACAGCGACTCCTTCCGACAGATGAGCATTTTCCAACATGATGACTTTGAGTCTTGGTGAGGGATGCGCTTCGGTGAGCGGCTTTCTCCTTTCATATGAGTATGCAACAAATGCGGTATACGGGTGGGGTCGAAATTTGTGACCGGCATGCGTATCTGCCGTCTACCGAGAAAATCAAATACTTCTTGACTTTTGAAATCAAGGGTAAAATCGCAGGATTCATTTTTGGTTAAACGCATAACTAAATAGCGTAACCAACGCTCTGACCTGCGCGTTTACCGAAATAAGCTGGCATTAAGAAAATTGAGCACCTATATTGGTCTTGTCGAAAAGACAGCAAGTCCAAACGGCAGGGGATGCTCCGGAGGCCTCCGCAAACGGTGTCTTGCGCACGCAACTCTATGAAAAGAGGGAAGCAATGAAGATCGTAGGCGTTGCCGCCTGTACCGTGGGTATCGCCCACACGTATATGGCCCAGAAGGCGATTCAGGATGAATGCGCCGCCCGTGGCATCGAGTGCAAGGTCGAGGCTCAGGGTGGCCTGGGTATCGAGAATGAGCTCACGCAGGAAGACGTGGACTCCGCCGACCTGGTCCTGGAGTCCGTCGACGTGGGTGTCGAGAACGAGGACCGTTTTGAGCAGAAGATGGCCGAGGGCAAGTTCCTGAAGGTCGGTACCTCGGATGTAATCGCCGATCCGGCAAAGATCATCGACCAGGCTGTTGAGATTATCAAGGCGACGGGTGGCGCCGTTGACGCGCCCAAGGCCGAGGCCAAGGCAGAGAAGAAGGCCGTCTCCGCTGCCCCGCAGGCCCCGACACCGGCGTCCAAGCAGTCTATCTTTGCCGATCCTGGCAAGACGCTGCTCAATGCATTCAATACCGGCGTTTCCTATTTTATCCCCATTGTCGTTATCGGTGGCGTGTTCCTCGCCTTCTCGTTGGCATCCGGTACTGCCGGTGCTAGCGGTATGGAGGTAACCAACCCGTTGATGGTGAGCCTTAATACCATCGGCATGGCCGGTATTTCCATGATGATTCCGGTGCTTGCGGCATACATCGCCTACTCGATGGCCGGCAAGCCCGCGCTCGCCCCCGGTTTTGTCCTGGGCTACTTGGTCAACAACGCCGTCGTCACCCCGAGCGGCAACAGCGTTTCGACTGGCTTCTTGGGCGCCATGATCATGGCAGTTATCTGCGGTTACTTTGTCCGCTGGATGAAGACCTGGAAGGTCAACAACACCATCCAGACCATCATGCCGATCCTGATCATCCCGATTCTGACCTCGCTCGTCCTGGGCATGGCCTACATCTACATCCTGGCCACGCCGCTTGGCTTTGTGATGGATTGGCTCACCAGCGTGCTCGGTAGCCTGCAGGGCGGCTCCGCCGTCGTCTTGGGCCTGGTCATTGGCGTTATGACCGCCTTCGATATGGGTGGCCCCATCAATAAGACCGCTTCGACCTTTACTATGGCCATCATGGCTTCCGGCATCTATGGCCCCAACGGTATGTTCCGCGTCGCCGTCGCCATTCCCCCGATTGCCTGCGGTCTTGCAGCGCTCATTGCCAAGAACAAGTTCGATGACGCCGATCGCCAGATGGGTATCTCCGCACTGTTCATGGGCTGCATCGGCATCACCGAGGGCGCTATCCCCTTCGCGGTCAAGGATCTCGGCCACACCCTTCCCGGCATCTGCATCGGCTCTGCCGTGGGCGCTGCTCTCGCCGCCTTCCAGGGTATCGACTGCTACGTTCCGCACGGTGGCTTTATCGTCGCCCTTGCTACCAACAACGTCGCGCTGTTCTGCCTGGACATCGTGATTGGCTCTGTGGTTGCCGCTGCAATCCTGATTGCCATGAAGCCCACGCTCGATAAGCAGGCCAAGTAAACCTTTAAGGACTCCGGTTGTGCGGAGGGATGGATTTGACTCCGCACAACCGCCCCTACACAACAAAATCCATCTGCACTGATAGGGCCCGCATCTGGGTCCCAGGGAACTTTTGTCAAAAATCCTCTGGAGAAGGAGAACAAAATGTCCAATCTCACCATCCGTCAGGCCGTTCAGGGCATGCTCAAGCTGCAGGATAGCGGCGATCACGCAACCATGGTCGGCATTGGCCCCATGAGCCCCAACCTGATTCAGGCCGTGTTCGAGCTTGCCAAGGACGAGGATTTCCCGCCCATGTTTATCGCTAGCCGCAACCAGGTCGATATGGACGAGATGGGCGCCGGCTACGTCAACGGCTGGGACCAGACGCGCTTTGCCGCCGACATTAAGAAGGTTGCCGACGAGGTGGGCTACACCGGTCCGTACTACCTGTGCCGCGATCACGGCGGTCCGTGGCAGCGCGACGAGGAGCGTAACGCCCACCTGCCCGAGGACGAGGCCATGGAGCTCGCCCGCAAGTCTTTCGTCGCCGACATGGAGGCAGGCTTTGACCTGCTGATGGTCGACCCCACCAAGGACCCCTACCAGATCGGCAAGGTTATTCCGCTCGACGTGGTGCTTCGCCGCACGATTGATCTTATCGACTACCTTGAGCAGTACCGTCGCGAGCATAACCTTCCCGAGGTCGCCTATGAGGTCGGTACCGAGGAGACCAATGGCGGCTTGACCTCTACCGATAAGTACGAGGAGTTCATTTCTCAGCTGCAGCCCGAGCTCGAGAAGCGTGGCTGCCCCATGCCCACCTTTATCGTCGGCCAGACCGGTACGCTCACCCGTTGGACAGAGCAGGTCGGTCATTACAACTTTAAGAATGCCCGCGAGCTCGCCGACATGGCCAAGCGCTACGGCGTGGGCCTGAAGGAGCACAACGCCGACTACCTGGATGACGCGACGCTGCTCGAGCACATCCCGGCTCACGTGACGGCCTCCAATGTTGCCCCTCAGTACGGCACCGAGGAGACCCGCGCTTACCTCAAGCTCTGCGCTACCGAGCAGATTCTGGTCGACAACGGCCTGTGCGACGATCCCTCCGACCTGTATCACACGCTGCTGGTCAAGGCTATCAAGACCGAGCGTTGGCGCAAGTGGATGACCGGCGACGACGTCAACCTGCAGGTTGACGACATCCTGGCCGACGACGAGCTCAGCCTGAAGATTCTGGATGTCTCCGGTCACTACGCGTTCAACGATCCCGAGGTCAAGGAGCAGGTCGAGAAGCTCTACCGCAACCTCGCTGCCCAGGACATCGACGGCAAGCGCTTTGTGATCGAGCACATCAAGCGCCCGATCAAGCAGTACGTCGTCGGCCTTAACCTCAAGGGCGTCACGAGCCGCATCGAGAAGGCTCTCTAAGTAGCTTTTCCTACACGACGCCGGGTCCGGGGCATGTCCCAGCTGCGGGCCCGGCACATAGGACAAAGGGACATCCCCTTTGTCCTATTTTTTGAGTTTTGGATTCCTTAGAAGGAGTTTGCACCATGAAGTTCTTTATCGATACCGCCAACCTTGACGAGATCGCCGAGGCCAAGAGCTGGGGCTGCCTGGCCGGTGTTACCACCAATCCGTCCCTGTATGCCAAGACCGGCGGTAAGCTCGCCGACTTTGAGCCCCATATGCTCAAGATTGCCGAGCTCTGCGAGGGTCTGCCCGTGTCTGCCGAGTCTACCGCCACCACGGCCGAGGGCATGATCGAGGAGGGCAAGCGCCTTGCTGCCCTCGCCCCCAACATTGTGGTCAAGCTCCCCGTCTGCGAGGCCGGCCTCGCCGCCTGCCGCGCGCTGGCCGACGCGGGCGTGCGTGTCAACATGACGCTCGTCTTCTCGCCGACGCAGGCCCTTATGGCCGCCAACGCCGGTGCCCGCTACATCAGCCCGTTTGTCGGCCGCTTTGACGACATCGCCGAGGACGGCATCTCGCAGCTCGACAATGTCGTGACCTGCATCAAGAACTATGACTGGACCGGCAAGAACGTCGACGACACCGTCGAGATCATCACCGCATCTGTCCGCACGCCCAATCACGTGACCCAGGCGGCGCTGCTCGGTGCCGATATCGCCACCGTCCCCATGGCCGCTCTTAAGAAATGCCTGCATCACCCGCTGACCGACCAGGGCCTTGCCTCGTTCGAGGCTGACTGGAAAAAGGTCGTCGAGGCACAGTAACGATGGTTCTGCCGGCCCGGCATTTGTTATGCCGGGCCGGCGTGCTCAAGAGAGGAAACTCCATGACCGATCAGGAACTGGCCAAGATTGCCAATGAGGTTCGCCGCGGTATTGTCACGGGCGTCCACGCCGCCAAGTCGGGGCATCCGGGCGGATCGCTTGGCGCCGCCGACATTATGACCTACCTCTACTTTGAGGAAATGGATGTCGACCCGGCGAATCCGAGCCGCGCCGAGCGCGATCGCTTTGTGCTCTCCAAGGGACATTGCGCTCCGGCACTCTATGCCGTGCTCGCCGAACGCGGATTCTTTCCCAAGGAGGAGCTCGAGACGCTCCGTCATATCGGCAGCCGCCTGCAGGGCCATCCCAATATGAATGACACGCCGGGCGTCGACATGTCTACCGGATCGCTCGGTCAGGGTATCTCCGCCGCGGTTGGAATGGCGCTCGCCGCAAAGCACTGGGGTGACAGCTACCGCGTCTACACGCTGTTGGGCGACGGTGAGTGCGAGGAAGGCCAGGTGTGGGAGGCGGCAATGTTCGCCGGCAACCACGACCTGGATAACCTTGTCGCTATCGTCGATCACAATGGCCTGCAAATTGACGGCAGTATCGACGAAGTTAACTCGGCTATGCCGCTTGCCGACAAGTTCCGCGCCTTTAAGTGGCATGTGATCGAGCTTGCCGACGGTAACGACATGGCGCAGATTGCAGCCGCCTTTGCCGAGGCCCGCAAAGTGAGCGACTCGCCCGTGGCCATTATCGCCGAGACGGTGAAGGGCAAGGGCGTCTCCTTTATGGAAAACCAGGTGGGCTGGCACGGCAAGGCGCCCAACGATGAACAGTTTGAGCAGGCCATGGCCGAGCTCGCAACAGCAGGGGAGGAGCTTTAATGGCAGACGTCAAGAAAGTCGCCACGCGCGTTAGCTATGGCGAGGCACTTGTCGAGCTGGGCAATGAGCGCGATGACTTTGTGGTTCTCGATGCCGACCTGGCCGCCGCAACGCAGACGGGTAAGTTTAAGGCTGCGCATCCTGAGCGCTTCTACGATGCCGGCATTGCCGAGAGCAACTTGATGGGGCTTGCCGCCGGCATTGCGACCACGGGTCACGTCGCCTTTGCGAGCACATTTGCCATGTTCGCCGCCGGCCGCGCGTACGAACAAGTGCGTAATTCCATCGGTTATCCGCACCTCAACGTCAAAATTGGCGCTACACATGCGGGCATCTCGGTCGGTGAAGACGGCGCTACGCATCAGTGCTGCGAGGATATCGCGCTCATGCGCACGATTCCGGGCATGACGGTGATCGTCCCCGCCGATGACATCGAGGCTCGCGCTTGCGTGCGCGCCGCCTATGAGTTTGAGGGACCGGTCTACATGCGCTTCGGCCGCCTGGCAACACCGGTCATCAACGACCGCGAGGACTATGAGTTCAAGATTGGTCGCGGCGTGGTCGTGCGCGAGGGCTCCGATGTGACCATCATCGCTTGTGGCCTTATGGTCGCCGAGGCGCTTGAGGCTGCCGAGGCGCTCGCTGCCGATGGCATCGATGCCGAGGTCATCAACATGCACACGATCAAGCCGCTCGATGAGCGCCTGGTAGTTGCCAGCGCCAAGAAGACTGGTCGCGTGGTCACCGCCGAGGAGCATTCGATTATCGGTGGTCTTGGCGAGGCTGTGGCCTCGGTGCTCGCGGAGCAGCATCCGGTGCCGATGCGACGCGTCGGCGTGCGCGATGTGTATGGTGAGTCCGGCCCTGCGGTCGATTTGCTGCACAAGTATGGTTTGGACGCCGACGGCATCGAAGCCGCGGTCAGGTCCGTGTTGTAAGGAAGGTTTTCCATGGGGTTTGTATCTGCCAACCAAGTGACGATTGGCTACGCCGCCGCCTCGCGCGAGGACGCGCTGCATTATCTGTCCGAGCATGCTGTTGAGCTTGGTTTTGCCGATGACGCATCTGCTGTAGAGGCGGCTTTTATTGCTCGCGAAAACGAGGCCGAGACTGGCCTCGTCGCCGGTTTTGCCGTTCCGCATGCCAAGAGCGATGCGATCCATACGCCGGGCGTGGCCGTGCTCAAGCTGTCCGAGCCTGTTGAGTGGCCGAGCTTTGATGGCGTGCCCGTCGATGTGGCACTCGCGCTGTACGTGCCCGCCGGCGAAGCGGGAACCACGCACCTGCGTCTGCTCTCCAAGGCTGCCGTGATGCTGATGGATGCCGACTTCCGTGACAAGGTGCGCGAAAGCACCGATCCCGTTGAGATTGCGGAGCTCATCAATAGCGGACTCGAAGACTAGAACGGTCATCCCGTTCAATCAATCGATCCTTCTCCAAGGAAAAGGGCCGCGACGCCATATAGGTGTCGCGGCCCTGTTTGCGTTTCCCAAGATAAAACCTGCCAAAATAAACCTGTCCCTTTTTGGCAGGCCTGCGGGTCAATGCCCGTCAAACGAAGTTGCGGTGGAATAGTTCCTGTTTATGCCCGATAGGCTGCAAAACAGGAACTATTCCACTGCAACTTAGGGTGCGGTTGGGGTGTATGCGTTTTGAGAGCAGGACCCATGGTTAGAGAGATTACGCTCGTCTCTCTAAATGTCTCTCTAAAGAGAAAGTAGGCTAGAGAGATAGTCTTAGGTAATCTAGCAGTGAATTCGATACATCTCTCTAAATGTCTCTCTAAAACAAGGTGCTTATCTCTCTAAAGTTAGAGAGATATACGAAACTTTCGAGAGATAAATCTATTGTTTTAGAGAGACGGAATGCCAAATCTCGTCCGTCCGTTACCATCTGCCAAAAATGGCGGATAAAGGACTCATCGAAGTAATGGGTTCATCGACGAGCCGTAACCGCCGATATCGGAAGAAGTAGATGCAGCCGGGTCGCCCCTCTAGTGTCTCTCGAAGTTGGATGGGTGCTAGAGGGGCGATTGTCTTGCAATATTTCCCCAGGTAAAACCTGCCAAAATAAACCTGTCCCTTTTTGGTGGGTCAGTTAACGCAGTCCAGGTTGAGCATATGCGAGCGAGCGGGCTCCGGGTGCGGTAAGGTGACGTGAAACAAGCGGGCGCTGACCTTTTGGTCGCGCCCGTGAAGTTGAACGTCAGATTGCCGTGCCCGGAGCCCGCGCAGCGCCGAGCAGGTACGCCGTTTGTAAAACGGCGTAACTTAAAGGTTCATGTTGCCGTGGATGTAGGGGGTGACCTCGGGGGAGATATGGCCGCAGCCTAGGTTGCGCAGGGCAGATTCGATGGCGGCGGGAAGCGGGGCCTTGCCCTCGTCGTTGACCGCGGTCCTGCCGAGGGCGGCGATCTTGGCGACGTCTGCCGGCGCGGCCTCGATATGCATGCAGCCGCCGACGAGGCGTGCGCGGACCTGGTCCAGGCCAAGGTCGTGCAGGTAGTCCTCACAGGCGCGGATTACATCGACCTTCTCGCGCGTGAGCTCCTCGCCCGTGGGGACACGCGTGGCCAGGCAGGCTCCTGCCGGCAGGTTCCAAACGGGATAGCCCCAGGCGCGCAGCAGCTCGCGCTCTTCGTCCTTGGTAAAGCCGACCTCCATGAGGGGCGAGCGCACGCCGAGCTCCTGGGCGGCGCGCATGCCGGGGCGGTAGTCGCCGCGGTCGCTTGCGTTGCTGCCGTCGATGACGGTGGGAAAGCCCAGCGACTTGGCGTGGTTGACGATGGCGGTAAAGCCGGCGCGCTTGCAGTGGTAGCAGCGGTCGGCATCGTTGCAGGCTACTTGGGGGAGCCGCAGCTGATCGACCGAAAGATTGAGCACGGGGAGCTTAAAATGCGGCCCTTCATTGGTCTGCCCGTCAACGGACCGCTCAAACGAAGCCTGCTCGGGCGTGCCGATGAGCGGCGTGGTGAGGTGAACGAGAAGCGTGCTGGCGGGCATGATGCGGGCGCAGACCGCGGCCAAAAAGCTGCTGTCGACGCCACCGGAAAAGCCGATGGCGACGCGTCCGTATGCCAAAAGCAGCTGCTCGAGCGCTGCGAGTTTGTCCTGAAGCCCCTCTGCAGGTGCGGTGGTGTCTGAAAGCATGAATCGATCCTTGCCGTTGAGTACTCGGTCGAAAACTATAATCCTACCGAGCCGCTTGTCATAAGACTTCTATCTATGTAACGAAAGTGCAATATGCTATATACGTTATATACAAGTTTACAAGTGCGGTAAAGTTGCGGGAGTACAGCAGCGCGAAGCGATGGGGGACCGATATGATCAAGGCTGTTATTTTTGATATGGACGGAACGCTGGTCGACACCGAGCGTTTGGGTATCAAGGCGTGGAAGGCGGGAGCGGCCGAGCTGGGATTCGCGATTGATGATGCGCTGATCCATCAGTTTATCGGTCGCACGCTGCCCGATGTCATGGAGATCCTTGATGGGCATTACGGCAGCCGCGAAACCGCTGAGGCAATCTATCGTCGCCATAGGGAGATTCGCGACGAGATGGTCAAGACCGATCTGGAGCTTAAGGCCGGCGCCGCCGAGTGCCTGGACGAACTGCTGGCTGCGGGCTATCACGTGGGCCTCGCGACGTCGTCGCGCCATGTTACCGCCGAGCGCAACCTTAAGACGGTCGGCCTCTTTGACAAGTTTGAGACGGTGACCTGCGGCGAGGACGTCGCACACGGCAAGCCCGACCCTGAGATGTACCTGCTCGCCTGCGAGCGCGCGGGCTTTGCGCCCGAGGAGTGTGCCGTGGTCGAGGACTCTCGCAACGGCTGCGTCTCGGGCATCACGGCCGGCTGCCATGTGTTTGCCGTTCCCGACATCGTGCCGCTGCCGCAGGACGTGGTGGATGGCTGCGAGGCCGTGCTCGATACGCTGTTCGATCTGCCGGTGGCGGTCAAGGCCGTGCGCTAGCGTTTGCACGCGAGTCGCCATGCCCCGCGCCCGATCCCGCAGGACGGTGACGGCAACGGCGCCTGCGTGGAGGCGCTGACGCAGTCAGCCCCTCTTATCACGCCAAGATTGCTGTATTGGCCGATAAGAGGGGCATTGTGCTTTAAGCGACTGGGGCTGCGGCCTTGGTAAGGAGCTGGCGGAGGGTTATGACGTTACAAGTTACTCCAGGAGCCAGTCGATCACGTTGCGCTTGCGGACTCCTTCGTAGTTCGCGTCCGCAAACAGCGTGTCGAGCGTAAGAAGCGTCTTGGGGTAGTTGTCTCGGACTTTCTTAAAGGGGGCCAACTCTCGATTGAGGGTAGTTTCGTCGAGCGTTGTGGCTGAAACCTGAAAATAGGCTGTCTCGTCTGACTTTAGGGCAACAAAATCGATTTCCCCGCCGTCGATATTGCCCACGTAGACGTCGTATCCACGGCGTAGGAGCTCGAGATAAACAACATTTTCGAGGATATGACCGATATCGCTGCTTTGGGTTTTGACGAGAGCACCTCTAAGTCCAAGGTCAACGGCGTAGTATTTGCCGTTTGTTGAAAGAAGCTGCCGACCGCGCACGTTATAGCGCGGAGCAAAGTACAGCACAAGGCTGTCTGTTAAGCCTTTGAGGTATTTGGCTACGGTTTTCTGGTCGGTTTTGTTGCCGTTGGACGAGAGCGTGTCGGAGATTTTTTTAATCGAGATCCGGTTTCCAATGCTATGGAGTAGGAACTTGGTGATATCGCGCAGGGTCGGGACGTCAGAGACCTTCAGGCGTTCGATAACGTCGCGTATGACGATGGTATCGTAGAGGCTCATAAGATAATCGCGCGCCTGGGGTCCCTGAATACCCGTCTCGGCGATAAAGGGAAAAGAGCCCCGGGTGATGTACTCGTCAAACAACTGCGCGGGAGCCTTTCCGTCATTGGTTTTTGCCGAGCAAAACTCTTTAAAGGATAGGGGCAGCATCTTGAGCTCTACGTAGCGGCCGGAGAGCAAAGTTGCCAGCTCGCTCGAGAGCAGATAAGCGTTGGAACCGGTTATGTAGAGGTCGACATTGTCCTTGATAAAAAGACTGTCGACGGCTTTTTCGAAATGCTCGACGTGCTGTATCTCGTCCAGAAAAACGTAGTTCATCTTATCGGGGACGAGTCTGGCGGAAATGTAGTCGTAGAGCGCTCTATACGACGTAAGCGACTCGAACTCCAGGTCTTCAAAGTTGAGGGATATAACCTGGTCGCCTGTGATTCCATGATCGCGCAGGTAGCTACGGTAGATTTCGAATAGCTTTGATTTGCCGGACCTTCGCACGCCCGAAACGACCTTGATGACGTGCGAGTCTTTCCACGAAATGAGCCAGTCGAGGTACTGTTTGCGATCAATCAGATTCATGAAACCCCTTTCTTGGCGAGAAAAAACTGGAGCAAAATCAATGCTTATAGGAAATATCTAAAAATATGGAATTGAGTCTATTTTAACAAAAAAGTTAATGAAAAATGGATTACATTCCATAAATATCCGTAGCCGCAGGTCCGGCTAAACGGGGAGGGCACATGGGGCCAGTAAAAAACGCCGCAGCGGGCCTGTTCCCGTTGCGGCGTTTTTTTTGTTACAAGTAGGCGCCCAGGTTGATGTCGGTTGTCGGGACCATGGGTTGGCCCGTCGAGTGCGGCTTGGCCTTTTGGGTGCTCACACGCTCGAGCAAGAAGGGACGCACGAGCTCCTGACGGTTAATGTCCTCGCTGGCCGTGACCGTGGTGACGGTGCGCGCGGCGGAGCCGATGCGGACTCGTTTGGTCTTGGCGGCAGGTTTATCCTCGATTTGTTCCATGAGCAGCTGCACGCCCTTGCGGCCGATCTCGTAGCCCGGTGGTGCTACCGTGGTGAGGGGGACCGATCCGCTCCAGGCAAGCGGGTTGCCATCGCAGCCGGCAACAAGAATCTGGCCGGGTACGGAAATGCCCTTGTCGATCAGCGCCGAGATAACGCCCGAGGCCAATACGTCGGTCAGGCCGATGACAAAATCGGGGCGCTCGTCAGCAGGGCGCTCGGCAATCTGGGCACCGATACTGTAGCCGTCGGCTGCGGTATTCCATTCGCCGGCGTCGATGACCTCAATTTTGATATCGGGATGCAGGGCAAGTGCCTTGTGGATGCCAAGGACGCGCAGAGTGAGCTGCATGAATGCTGCTCGACCCACAACGACAATATGGCGTGCGCCGCGGGCGATGGCGAGCTCGGCGATAATGCGCCCCTGTGCCTCGTTGTCGGCGGCCACGTAGTAACCGGGTTCTGAACAATGGACGTCCAGATGGACGATGGGGACGGGCATTTTAGTCATGGCCGGGTGCCAGTCGGGGGACGCCATGGGCTGAACCATGACGCCGGACATCTGCGTGCCCATAAAATAGCGCAGGTAATGGTCCTCGAGAATGTCGTCGTTATCGGCGTTGGCGATGAGCAGGTCGTAGCCGTGCTTGCGGGCCTCGTTGTGGGCGCCGCTGGCGATTTGGAGCGAAAAGCCGTGGTCGAGACGGGGGAGCACCAGGCCAAAGGACTTGGTGGCGCCGCCCGCGAGCTGACGAGCGCTTTGGTTGGGCAGGTAGCCCAGGCGATTGATGGTCTCGTTGATGAGCCTGAGGGTCTCGGGGCGCAGCTTTTCGGGGTGGTTGAGCGCGTTGGAGACCGTGCCCAACGAAACTCCGGCCTCGCGCGCGACGTCGCTGATTTTTACCTTTGCCATAGCGGCCCCTTTGATGCGTTTCAAGTACAAGCCAGATTGTAGCATCCTAAACCTGCCAAAAAGGGACAGGTTTATTTTGGCAGGTTTTATCTGGGGAAACGCCGTTGCCGGCGCGACCACCACAAAGGGGACAGGCACCTTTGTGGTGGCTTGAGCTGCCCGGGCCTTCAATTGTCTCGATCTGTAACATCTGGACGGCAAAATCGCCTTCACCTGTTACAGATCGAGACATAGTGCAGGAGCCGAACCGTAATGTCTCGATCTGTAACACTAAGCCGGCTTATTGCGGCTCAGATGTTACAGATCGAGATCTTTCGCCGGGATAGGCCGCCGCGACGCCCAAAACCACCACAAAGGTGCCTGTCCCCATTGTGGTGGTTTGGACCGGCTGGGCATGTGTGCATCGGGTGGTATCTAAGTTGAGATACCACTTCTGGTATATCAGCTTGCGCCTGCGTGAGTACAATACTCGAACGTTATACGTCTCAGCGCCCCCTGTGCGTGGACGTTTTGCAGTCACGCGGACGAAGGGATTTATCCTATGTGCGGAATTGTCGGCTACACCGGCTCTGATATTGCAAAGAACATCCTAGTCACGGGCCTCAAGCGCATGGAGTATCGCGGCTATGACTCCTCGGGCGTCGCGCTCGAGGTGGGCGAGGGCGCCGCGGCGCACCTCGACGTCATCCGCCGCGTGGGCAAGGTCGCGGGCCTGGAGAGCGAGCTTTCCAACATCGACAGTGACGCTACCTGCGGTATCGGCCACACCCGTTGGGCCACCCACGGCAAGCCCTCCGTCGTTAACGCCCATCCCCACACCAGCTGCGACGGTCGTATCGCCATCGTCCACAACGGCATCATCGAGAACTTCGCCGAGCTGCGCGAAGAGCTGGAGGGCCGCGGCCATCACTTTAAGAGCGAGACGGATACCGAGGTCTTCGCACATCTGATCGAAGAGGCCTATACCGAGACACATGACCTGATGGCCTCCGTGCGCGAGGCTTGCACCCACGTGGTTGGTGCCTATGGTCTGGCCGCCGTGTGCGCTGACGAGCCCGGCGTGATCGCCGTAGCCCGCAAGGATTCCCCGATTGTGGTCGGCGCGGGCGAGACCGGCGCCTATGTCGCCTCCGATGTCATCGCGCTCATCGACGCCACCCGCGATGTCGTGGTGCTCGAGGACGGTCAGTTTGCCAAGCTCACGCCCGCAGGCGTCGAGTACACCGACGAGGCCGGCAACGTTATCGAGCCCAAGGTCACCCACATCGACTGGGACCTGGACATGGCCGAAAAGGGCGGTTATCCCGACTTTATGCTCAAGGAAATCCACGAGCAGCCGCGCGTCGTGCGCGACACGCTGGTCGGTCGTATGACGCCGGCCGGCGAGCTCGACATCGACGAGCTGGGCCTTTCGCTCGAGGAACTCAACGACATCGACCGCGTCTACGTGATCGCTTGCGGAACCAGCTATCACGCCGGCCTCATTGCTAAGAATCTCATTGAGGGCTGGGCTCGTATTCCTACCGAGGTCGAGGCGGCCAGCGAGTTCCGCTACCGCAACCCCATCATTACGCCGACGACGCTTGTCGTCGCCGTGTCCCAGTCGGGCGAGACGGCCGATACCCTTGCCGCCATTCGCGACGCGCGCATCAAGGGTGCCAAGGTCTTCGGCATCACCAACGTGGTGGGCAGCCCCGTGGCGCGTGAGAGCGACGGCGTCATCTACACCAAGGCCAACAAGGAGATCGCGGTCGCCTCGACCAAGAGCTTCATCGGCCAGGTCGTGAGCCTTACGCTTTTGGCCCTGCTGCTGGCGCAGGTCAAGTACCGCCTGACCACCAAGCAGGCGCGCATGCTGTTCCGCGAGCTTTCCGATACGGCCGAGCAGATCCAGTGGATTTTGGATACCCAAACCGAGGCCGTTCATGAGGCCGCCCTGCTGTGCAAGGACGCGCAGTCGGCGTTGTTCGTGGGTCGCGGCATGGGTGCCGCTATTTCCTACGAGGGCGCGCTCAAGCTCAAAGAGGTCAGCTACCTGCACGCCGAGGCCTACGCCGCCGGCGAGATGAAGCACGGCCCCATCGCCCTGATCGACCCGGGCTTCCCCGTGATTGCCGTAGCCACCAAGAGCGCCACCTACGACAAGACCGTGTCGAACCTTATGGAGTGCAAGGCGCGCGGCGCCAAGGTCATCGTCGTTGCCACCGAGGGCGACGAGGAGATCAACAAGATCGCCGACTGCATCATCCGCGTGCCAGCAGTCCGCGACGTGTTCAGCCCCATCACGGCGAGCGTCCCGCTGCAGCTGCTCGCCCGCGAGGTGGCCATCCTGCGCGGCTGCGACATCGACCAGCCTCGAAACCTCGCCAAGAGCGTGACCGTGGAATAACTAATATTCCGCCGTCCTAACGACCAAGGCCCGGCTCCGCATCAAGACGGAGCCGGGCCTTTTCTGCATTTGCCCAGATAAAACCTGCCAAAATGAACCTGTCCCTTTTTGGCAGGTTAGCGGAGCTTGCTGGTCTCGAAGTACTCGGGGAACTGGTCCAGAACCTCGGTTTGGTTGCGGAACATCATGTGCAGGTGCTTGCTGACCAAAAAGCTCGCTTCGATGGGGTCGCGACCGGCGATAGCGCGGCGAATCTGCTTGTGCTCGTTCACGATGTCTTGATTGTCGAGAACCTGCGTGGCGGCGCGCAGCCAGCGGAAGCGCTCCAGGTCGGCATTGGTCTCTTCGAGCCACGACCAAACGGTGCTGCGACATGCGATGCTAAAAATCATGTGATGCATGAGGTTGTCGCTCAAAAAGAAGCCGATGCGATCCTCTTCGGCCATGGCCTTTTCCTGCAGCACGATGGCGCGGTCGAGCTGCTCGATGCCGGCCGACGTGGCTCGCGCACAGCACTCCACAATCACCTGCTTTTCCAGATGTTCGCGGATGTAGCAGGCACTCTCGGCAAGGGTGAGGTTGATGGGTGAGACGTAGGTGCCGCTCTGGGGCACGGTGCGCACCAGGCCTTCCTGCGCCAAGCGAACCAAAGCCTCGCGCACGGGCGTGCGACCCATGTCCAGGTCATCGCAAAGCTGCTTGACGCCCAGCTTTTCGCCCGGCTTATAGTCCAGGTAGACGATTTTGCGTCGAATGGTGTGGTAGGACTGGTCCTGTAGGCTCGTTTCCTGCTCACCGACGTGCATCGATTCTTCCATAGCGCCTCGCAACTGTTCTATCAAACTCATATGTCAGTTGTTAATTATGCCGCGAATCAGCTCTCCGCGGAGGGTAATTCGGCTGTCGCCCGAGAACTATTGCGGCATCTTAGTCTGTGTTTGCGCAAGGCTATGCCCAATGTTGCCGTATCATAAGCCGTCGCAAACGTGAAATAGAAAGAAGGAATCCCATATGCAACTGGCAAATATCGTACGCGAGCGCTGGAAGGGTGTCTTGTTCTGCCTGATCATCGCTATCCCCGCAACGCTGCTCGGCAAACAGATTGAGGTGGTCGGCGGGCCGGTATTTGCCATCCTCTTTGGCATGGTCCTGGCGCTCGTCTTTCCCAAGAATCGCCGCGAACAGCTCGCCGCCGGTGTCACCTATACGTCTAAAAAAGTCTTGCAGTACGCGGTTATCCTGCTTGGCTTTGGCATGAACCTCTCCCAGATTCTGTCCAAGGGCGCCCAGTCGCTACCGATTATCGTGGCGACGATCTCGACCTCGCTTGTCATCGCCTTTGTGCTCTGCCGCGTTATGAACGTGCCGAGCAAGATCGCGACGCTTGTGGGCGTGGGCTCGTCGATTTGCGGCGGTTCTGCCATCGCCGCGACCGCGCCCGTCATCGATGCCGACGATCGCGAGATTGCCCAGGCTATTTCGGTCATCTTCCTGTTTAACGTTATCGCGGCGCTCGTGTTTCCGACGCTCGGCGGTATGCTCGGGCTGACCAACGAGGGCTTTGGCCTGTTTGCCGGCACCGCCATCAACGATACCTCGTCCGTAACGGCTGCGGCGAGCGCCTGGGACAGCATGCATCCCGGCGCCAATGTGCTCGAGAGCGCCACGGTGGTCAAGCTCACCAGGACGCTGGCCATCATTCCCATCACGTTGGTTCTCGCATGCTGGCAGATGCATCTGGCGCGCAAGGCCGGCGGTGACGCCAAAAGCACGTTCTCCCTTAAACGCGCGTTTCCCATGTTTGTGCTGTTCTTTGTGCTGGCGAGCGTAATCACCACGGTGCTTCAGCTTCCCGCGTCCTTTACGGCGCCCATCAAGGAGCTTTCGAAGTTCTTTATCGTGATGGCCATGGCGGCTATTGGTTTTAATACCGATATCGTCGAGCTGGTCAAAAAGGGCGGCAAGCCCATCGCGCTGGGCTTTTGCTGCTGGATTGGCATTGCGTGCATGAGTTTGGGGATGCAGCACGTGCTGGGAATCTGGTAGAGAAGTAGCCAGTTTGCGTGCTGCGTGCTGGTGAGCGCATTCTCACGGTGGAGCGATAGGAGCTCTTGCGGGTATGGCTTGTCCGCAGGTTTATAAGTCCCGAAGAGCTCTTATCGCCCCGCCAGGATGGCGATGCGGGGCAACACCTATACTCGCAGGACGGCGCTTTCTGCCCTATAGTGTTTGGTGAGCAATATCGTTCAATTTTGAAACACTCGGTCGTGCGACCGTCGGCGGTTGCACGTCGCTGTGGACAGGGGCAAATCATGGATAGCGATGCCAAGCTGAACATCTTGACCGAGGCCCTGGCTGCTGCCGGGGCCTCGGCATTGGCAATCGATGCGCGTGGGGACGTCGCGATCTCGACCATGAATGACGCGGCGCTCGAGTGGGATGTGGCGGCTTTTGTCGCTGAGCGCCTCGACCGTATAGGAGACGGCGCGCGTCTGGTTATGGGGCGTGCGGGTACGCGCCTGAGCCTGACCGTTCGCCCCACCGACAAAGAGGGCGGGGGCCTTTGGGTCGTCGTGGTCCGCGAGGTGCGCGGCGCCGCGGCGCATGCGGGCATCGAGTGGCTCAACGCCGACGAAGTTGAGGCCCGCTACGAATCGAGCGCGTACGGCATCGTTGAAGGTGCCGCTGCGGTAGCCGCACCGGTTGCCGAGAGCTATGCGCGCGGGGTGCCCCTTATGCTCGAGGGCGAGTTGGGCGCGGGCCAGGCCGAGATCGCCATGCGCCTCTATCTGGATGGCCCTTTTGCCGATCAGCCCTTTGTTTCCGTTGCGCTCGATGAGCTCACCGAGCGCGGTTGGCGCCATGTGCTCAAAAGCGCCGAATCGCCGTTGTTCCAAACGGGGCTGACCCTTTGCATTGAGGGCTGGAACGCGGTTGTCCCCCAGCGCCTCCGCGAGCTCGTTTCCACGATGGCCGACACCGCGTTGGCGACGCGCTGCCATGTGGTGCTGACGGCGAATGACATGCCGGGCGGCAGCGAAAGTGATCAAGCCGCCTTTGTGACCGAGCGCTTCGCCTGTGCGGTGAGCGTGGCGCCGGCGATTGCCGAGCAAGGAGCCGCGTCGACAAAGGTTGCGCGCTATTTGGAATATCTCGCTGATGCATTTGGGACGGCAGCGCCCACGCTGTCTGCCGCGGCGACGAAGACGCTCGATGCTTACCGCTGGCCGCGCAATTATCTGCAGCTCCGCGAGGTCTCGGAACGACTGTATATATTGGTGGGGGCGGGCACGGTGGGCCGCGCTGTGGCGGAGGAAGTGCTCGCCCAAGAGGACGTGATTAAGACCGCAACCTTTGGCGCCCCGACGCTCGAAAGTGACCTGTATATCCTGCGACCGCTGGCCGATACCGAGCGAGATATCGCGCATCTGGTTGTAGACCATCTCCACGGCAACCGAACCCGTGCGGCGGAGGTGCTGGGCATAAGCCGTACAACGCTGTGGCGCTTGCTGAAGGACGATGACCGTTGAGCGAGGCGCCCGTGACCGCGCGCGACGCGTGTGCTACAGTCCAAAGCGTTATTGTTTCGATTTGGTTACGGCGTGCGAGGGCATATGGCTGAGACTTCAAAACCGAGCCGCAGAAGACGGAGCGCCGCGCCGGTTAACCGATGCACGACATCGGTGACGTGGGGCAAACACGCCTCGGGGTTTGATGGCTCGTTCAAGCGCACTAAATATGGCTATCCTTCGGCAAGCGCTCGCTTAGCCATGCAGGCCGAGTCGTCGCTGTGGGGCCGCAAGCGCGTGGTGGGCTCAAAGCTCAAGCACGACGGAACGCTCGGTTACATCAGCCGCGGGGCGGCTCGTCGCAGCGGGCTCAATCCCGCCGGCTGGCATCGCTACGTGCCGATCGTGGCTGTCGTTGCAGCGATCGTCATCGCACTCGCTGCGCTTGGCTACGCCGGCGGCGGCGCCAACTTGGACGCAATGTTTAAATCGCCCGAGCTCGCGCATGTAGGTACAGAAGTAGTCGAGGGCGCACAGGTCCAGACTGGCGTCGCACCCCAGCGCGGAATCGTCGCGGCGGCCTCTACCATCGCCGATGCGCAAAAAGACGAGGGTGAACGGGGCGACGGCGCCGAAACGGCCCAGACGAACGAAACGACGACAACTCCATCGGCAAGATAAGTTGCGAGTGGGGTGGCTAAAATAGCCCCGTCCCAAATTAGCTACCCCTATGACGCTCCTGGGTTACCTTACGTAGACGACGTTGTCGCGGCGGGGTTTGGGCTCGGGTAGCGTGTCTTCGGCATAGCCCAGAATGCAGTGACCGACGCCGCGCAGGCTGCCGTCGGCGGGCAGGCCCCAGCTGGCCAGCAGCTCCAGGCCCTCGGGCGAGTCAAAGATCTCATGCGCGCGGTGAATCCAGCATGAGTCGACACCCAGTGCATAGGCGGCGTTGAGCAGGTTGCCCATGGCGAGCGATCCGTCTTCCAGGTGCGTGGGCACGCTGCGGTCGACGAGCACCACCACAACGGTCTTGGCGCCGTAGAAGGGATCTCCCTCGCTACCCATAACCTGGGCGTTGAGCTGCGAGAGGCGCTCGACGGTTGCGGGGTCGGTGACGGCGACGAACGTGACCGGCTGGCGTCCCATGCCGCTCGGCGCATACTGACCGGCTTCGATAATGCGTGCGAGCTTCTCGGCCTCGACAGGGCGATCGCTGTATTTGCGGCAGCTGCGGCGATGGATGAGCGCCTCGATGGTCTCCATGTGTCCTCCTGACGTTGGTTGCGATGCCTCGTTCTTACCCGCCGAACCAAAACCGTAATCGCGCCGTCGGCCCCAAAAAATGCAAGCTACCAAGTGGAAAAGTTGGTTTGCATAAAACTTCAGCCAGAATGTGACAAACCGGTGGGATGATTAAACGTTTTATCCCGTCTACCCTGCGGTTTTTACCATTTGCCTAAATGATGCGCGCATAAGCCCTGATAAAGGTTTTACTAAAGGAGTACCAACGTTTATCAACGCGCCATGGTGGCGCCGGGCCAGGAGGTAACATCATGTTCCAGGCTGGAGATGTCGTCGAGACCGACTTCGAAGGATTTCTGAAGCTGTTGCGTTCCAAGACGCGCGCTTTCGTGTCGATCAACGATCACGAGTACTACATTACGCACACCGATGGCTATTGGCGTGTTCAGGATTGCGAGGCCCTCAACGATAAGGGCCACTTTACTGACTGCTCCGAGCTGGTCAACACGGTCTGCGAGGTCGTCGAGCTGCCTTGGATCTGCGGCAAGAGCCTGCACGACAGCTTCTCGGGCGCCACGGTCTACGAGGCCGTCGCTGCTTAACAGCCAACAATCGATATTCTCTCGCAATCGTCGGCGCCGCCCCGCGCCGGCGGTCTTTTTTGTCGATATGTTATATAGGTGGAGATATGGAGGTGCAGTGACGGTTGATTTCCGATCTCAGCCGAACACATTGAGCAAATAGGCCATTCCCGCAGTT
>CAUESV010000019.1 GCA_959020715.1 uncultured Collinsella sp.
ACGGGCGGGATTAGTGCGCCCTGCGAAGCGAGAATGTTTGAGCATGGAATGATATGGGTGAGTCCCGGACGGGCGGGATTAGTGCGCCCTGCGAAGCGAGAATGTTTGAGCATGGAATGATATATGGGCGGCTCCCGCCGAGCAGCGGCCGTTAAGACGCTAGCGGATATGCGCTGGCTTATCGCCCCAGTAGAAGCGGCAGAATGCGCGTTTTCTTTTCTGGGGTTTGCCTACGAGCTCCATGGTTGCGATGGCGATATCTTCGGCTGCGTGAGGGCGGCGTAGTACTTCGCCGTTGATGAGTAGGGCTTTGAGTGATTCGGGATGATCGTGCAGATGGCGCAACGTCACGATTAGTTCTCGTGCGGTGGTGACATGCATGCTGGCGCCCATGCCGGTGAGCATCGTTGTGTTGGCCTTTTCCTGGCCGTATGATTTGCCCAGCAGGATCATCGGCAGATGAGCGCATAGGCACTCGGTGACGGTGAGCCCGCCCGATTTGAGGATTGCCAGGTCGCAGCCGTGCATGAGGGCTGCCATGTCGTCCACGTAGTCCAGAACCGTGACGTTTTCGAGCTTCATGGCGTCGAAGAGCGTTTTGAGACGGGTGGCATATTCGGTGTCTTTGCCCGGCAAAAAGATAAAGTGCATGTCCTCGAAGCTGCGCAGGAAGGGGAGGGTGCGGTCCATCTCCGCGCGAAAGCGAACGTACGGTTGAGGTAAACTGGCGCCGGCCATTACCAGCACAATGGTCTTGTCGACGGGGAGGTTGAACTTCTGAAGTTCTTCCTTGCGACTGTAATCCGTGTCAAACCCGGCGCGAATGGGGATGCCTGTAATGCGGATTTTGGTCTCGGGAACTTTACGGGGGCGAAGCGTCTCGGCCATAAATTCGTTGGCTACGCAGAACAGGTCGGTGTCCTTGTGGGGCCAAAAGCCTTCGACTTCATAGTCTGTTGGTACGCAGATGACCGGATAATCGATACCCGTGATGACGCGGGCACCCACAGCGACGTTGGCCGCCGTGATGTGTGTTGCGACCACGGCTATGGGCCTGCGGGTGCGGACATATTCGTTGAAGGCAGGGAACATAATACGTGACCATGCCGTGCCTCCGCCCCAGAGCAGATGTCCCGTAAACGTGTATCGCCAGGTTAGGTCATATATGGGACGCGTGGCGCCGGTAAATGAAGCTGCTGTTTTATTACCATCGAACCTAATGCGTCCAAAATCGAGGATATCCAGGACTTCGATCTCAACATCCTCAGGGATTCCCTTGGTGCCGCGGATAAGATCAAATGCTTGTGCAATCGCGTTGGCGGCGGCTTTGTGGCCCGATCCAACCGATGCGTGCACAATGGTTACTAGGGGTTTTTGTGCAGGTGAAACGGTCATTTGCTCCGGTTGGGGATTGCTTTGCGTGGGCAGGGGAGCGTCGTTGCTCGTCTGCGTTTGATCCATCGATAACTCCCCTTCAGCTTTGTTACGCGATTTATCATTGTAGTGCATGAGTGTCATGTTCACGTAAATTTGGGTATGAGCGCAAAGAACGCCAATCTTTCGACAGGAGGTCTCTTCATGACTACCCATCAGCCGATCGATGTTGCGATTATCGGTGGCGGCCCTGCGGGCTATGCTGCGGCCATTTATGCGGCGCGCTCCAACCTAACGACGACCGTGATTGAGCAGGGCATGTCGGGAGGGCAGATCGCCACAACCAATGAGGTCGAGAACTATCCGGGTATTCCGCTCTTGAGTGGCGCCGAACTTGGCGAGCGTTTTCAGCAGCATGCAGAGGGCCTGGGAGCACAGGTTACATGGAGCATGGTTACGGGTATCGATTACGATGCCGATGCAGCGTTGTTTACGGTGCATCACGATATGGGCGATACGCTGGCCTCGAGCGTTATCGCTTGCATGGGTGCCACGCCGCGATCTGCTGGTTTTGTTGGCGAGGATACGTATCGCGGTCGTGGCGTTTCATATTGCGCGACGTGCGATGGCATGTTCTTTCGCGGTAAACAGGTCTTTGTTATCGGTGGCGGCAATGCTGCCTGCGAGGAAGCCCTGTTCTTGTCAGAAATCGCCAGCAGCGTGACCATCGTCTTGCGCCGCGATCAGTTCCGTGCCCCCGATGGCGTGGTTCAAAAGGTGCTCGCAAAAGATAATATTTCAGTTAGGTACCAAACTAGTATTGTGGAGCTATCGGGCGAAGCCATGCCAACGACGATTACCTTTAAGGACAATGCATCCGGCGAGACTCATACCGAGTCATTTGAGCCCGGCTCGTTTGGCATCTTTGTCTTTACCGGAACGCAGCCCCATACCGAGCTTGTTGAGCATCTAGTTGATCTGGCGCCTGATGGCGGCATTCTGACTGAAGAATCCATGGCGACCCGCACGCCAGGTCTATTTGCCGCTGGCGATATCCGTTCCAAACGTTTACGCCAGGTTGTGACCGCTGTTTCTGATGGAGCCATAGCGGCAACAAGCGCATATGCATTTCTCCGCGGATAAGTACGATAATATATCTTATGTAAGGTTGTTATCAATTAACTAAATGGCGGGACGATGCATCTGTGCGCTGTCCCGCCATTTTTCTTGCCGGCTATGTGGTATACAAAACTAGATAACCTAGAATACAATATAGAAAATGAATGGAGGACCTTTATGAACCACGTTAAACACGTTATTCCGATGTCCGATTCGTCGGTCAGCATTAAGCCTGAGGATATTCAGCCCACTGTGCTGCCCGATGCATTTATTCAGTCCGATATCGTGCGCAAACTCAATACGTTGAGTCTGCCGCGCTATAACCAGTTGCCCAATGTGACGCTCTATCGCGACCAGGTTATTGAGTATGTTGCACTGTGGATGGAGCCGCTGTCCATTTGCGTTGAGCAGCCTGTCATTACGCCATCGATGATCAATAACTACGTGAAGGTCGGCCTGGTGCCCGCCCCGGTCAAAAAGCAATATGGCCGCGAGCAGATTGCCCGCCTGATAGCTATCTGCATCTTTAAGCAGGTGCTACCTATTGCTGCAGTGCAGGCACTCTTTAACATTCAGCGTTTGAGCTACGATGCCCCGACGGCCTTCGATTATGTGGTCGATCAGCTCGAGGCATCGATTCGTTCGGCGTTTTCCGTCGAGCAGACGCCGGTTCCCGATACGGCGCATCAGGTAACGCGTGAGTCGCTGCTTGTGCGCAGCGCGGTTTTATCCTTTGTTTCGAAGGCTTACTTGATGAGCTATCTCAAGTTCAACGGATTTAATAGCTAGCCGACGTATAAAACGGGCGGGACAAAGAGCCATGTGTAGCTTTGTCCCGCCCGTATTTTTGCTTGGTTGGACTTTATTTGCCCGAAGCTACGCCCATGCCGTAGCCGATGATGAGGCCGTGCATCTCGGCGTAATAGGAATCCAGGCCGTTGCAGGGCATGATGATGGTTTTGGAGCCGGGCCAATGCTCGACTATGCGGTCAGTAAGCACCTGGGCTCCAGCTTCGTTCTCAACGTGATCGATGATGACCTCACCGCCCGTAAAGCCCTCGGCTTCCATGGTGTCGATGATCTTGTTGAGCATCTTCTTTTCGCCACGTGTGTGCCCGACGAGTTCGATTTTACCGGCCTCACTCGCCGTGCCCAAAATGCGGATATTGAGCTTGTTGGCAATGACGCCGGCTGCCTTAGGGATACGTCCGGCTTTGGCGAGGTTTTCGTAATTGCACAAGCTGAAGAGGATTTTGCTGTTCTGCTCAAGGCTATCGAAGTATGCGCAAGCGTCCTCGAATGAGACATCCGGATTGCTTGCAAGATAGCGGTCGAACAGCAAGAAAATGAGGTCCATTTTGCCGCCAGCTGCGCGTGAATTGACTAGATGAATCTGTCGGTCGGGCTCCTCGGCAAGAACCATATCGCGAGCCGTGGCTGCCGCGTTGTAGCTGCCTGACACGCCCTCAGAGATCGGCATGCAGATGGTCTTGTCTGCCAATTTGAAGAGCTCGGCCCACTCCCCTACGCTGGGACAAGCGCTCGAAGAAGCGTTCGTCTCCGCCTGAACAGCGCAGTTGAGCTCATGAACATCGAGAGAAAGGTCATCGATGAATTCACGCTCCCCCACTCGAATTTTGAGGGGCGCAAATGCAAAGGAGGTATGGGGCGCGGTCGGTTGCCAATCGCGGAGGTTGCAGCTTGAATCGGAGATAAGTGCCCAGCTCATAGAGGGTCCTTTCTAATTGTTCTTCAACAATTATAGCCATCTTGCAAACTGAATGTACGGCTATCTAGTTTTGAATACTAGATAGCCGTACAAGATTAGAGAAAAAAGAATGGACCTCGCGACTTAAAGCCACGAGGTCCACATTCACACGCTGTGTAAGATGACTTAGTAACGCACGAAGATATAGTTATTGTTCATGCCGGCGGCAACGGAGCTGATGATAACACCCGTGTTGTAGTCGGAAGCATGAATCATCTGACCACCACCGATGTAAATGCCGGTGTGGTACGAGTTGACCACAACGTCACCGGGCTGCGGATCGGACACACGCGTCCAGCCCATAAAGGTGCCCGTGGTGCCCAGGCGGCAATAGCGACCAGTGAGGCAATAGCTAACAAAACCAGAGCAGTCGAAGCTGTTCGGGCCAATTCCGCCCCAGGAATAAGCGCAACCAAGCTTGCTGTATGCACGCGAGACAACAGAACCGCCATCGACGGACTGGCTCGGAGCAGAAGGCGTCGGAGCCGGAGCAGGCGTAGAGGGCTGCGGCATCGGAGCAGGTGCCGGCGTAGGAGCCGGAGTGTTGCCGCCCTGGTTGTTGTTATTGCTGGTCTGACCACCGTTGTTGGTGTTCTCGGTCGTACCGGCAGTCTCGTTGCTCACCGTGGCCTTCTCGGCGGTGCTGGCGTTGATGCCGGCCTGCAGCGCGGCGTTGGCCTCGGCCTCTGCGGCAAGCTCGGCCTGCAGCTGCGAATCCAAGGAGTTTACGACGTTCTGTGCTTCAGCCTGCTGGGCGTTAAGCTCGTCGACCTTCTTTTGCGTGGTGGCGACGTTCTTCTCCTGCTCGGCCTGCTTATCGGTGAGCTGCTGCTTAAGCTCCTTGACCTCTTGAATGGTCTGAGCCTGCTTATCGGAAACTTTGCCGTAGTAGAACAGACGGTTGAGCATATCGCTCAGGTCATCGACGCCCGTCAGAACCTGAAGCAGGCTCAGACCGCCGGTTTTGTACTCGCCGGCGACATAGGTCGAGAGCTTGGCCTGACCATCGGCGATCTCCTGCTGCTTTTGCGTGATCTCGCCAGCAGTCTGATCGAGCGCCTGCGTCTGCGTGGCGAGCTCATCGTAAATCTGCTGGGTTTGGGTACCGATCTGCTCGAGCTTCGTACGAGCAGCGGCAAGGTCGGATGCGGTATCGGCGTAGGCAGGAGCCGCGAGGCCCAAGCCCAAAACACAAGCGAGGGTTGCCGTAGCAGCGCAGCGTGCCATGTTTTTGTGCGTGTTTGCTGTGCGCATGTAGCTTCCTTTCCAGTAACTAAGGGTAACGGCTAGTCCACCGTCACCAGGCTAAAGAGCTCCACATCGTCATCAGACGGCGTGAGCTTCTCGCGCGGGTTGAGAAACGCAAGCTCAAGGATACAACCGTAACCGACAAGCTTTGCGCCCATATCTCGCACCAGTTTACCTGTTGCCTCGACGGTTCCGCCCGTCGCGACCAAGTCGTCCAGAATCAACACGGTATCTTTAGAGCTGATAGCGTCGGCATGGATCTCAATGGAATCCGTTCCGTACTCGAGCTCGTAGCTCTGGCTCACGGTCTCGCGCGGTAGCTTGCCCGGTTTACGTGCGGGAACAAAGCCGGCGCCAAGGGCTACAGCCACCGGTACGCCAACCATAAAGCCGCGAGCCTCGGGGCCCACGACCTTGGTGATTCCCATGCCGGCAAAGTGCTCGGCTAGGGCATTGGTCATGGCTTTGAGCGCCTCGGGATTGCCAAAGAGCGGCGTGATGTCTTTAAAGATGACTCCGGGCTCGGGATAGTCGGGGATGTCGACGATTTGAGATTCGAAGTCGTACATTGCATGACCTTTCAATGGGTTGCCGGATAAGCGGCAGCTGTTATTTGCCCGCGGTGGCGGTGCCGGATTGCGAAGGGGTGACGACCTTGAGCGGCTTTACGAGGGAATCCTCGTGCGAAGCCGGCGCGCCTATCTCTTCGTTTTTGGCCTTGGTTGACTCGGAGCGAGTGATTTCCTCATCGAGTGCATCGATGTCGGCGTCCTCGACCACGGCGTTGAGCGACTCAAAAACGCGGTTCTTGAGCAGCGCGGTGTGCACGCCCTCCGTCAGGTCGTGAAGCTTCTTAAACGCACGCTCGAGCTTGGCGTCGCGCTCGTCATCGGAGGTATCCATGCCGAGCATGCTCACGAGCACCTGCTCAAACATCGAGGACTCGCGGTTGGCGGAAGACACGTACTGACGCAGGTTGCGCGGCTCGATATGGAAGCGTGACAGCTCGGAGCAGTAGCGGATGATCGGGAAATCGCGGCCATCGACAAGCTCGCGATTCTGCGGACTCTTGATGATGCGAATGAGGTCGTTCTCGGCGAGCGAGCGGATAAACGAGATCTCGACGCCCAGCATATCGGGAATGGACTCGATGGGATGCAGCTTTTGCTTAGTCTCCTTGGGCTCCGTCTTGAGCGGAACATCGGACAGCAAGCCCACCTCGTAGGCGAGCGTTGACAGGTCCGTGGCGTTTTCCAAGCGCTGCTTAATCACGTTGAGTGGCATGTAGCGAGTCTTCTGCAAGTGCAGAATGACCTCCAGGCGATCAACGTCCTCTTTGGAGTACTGACGGTATCCCTTAGGCGTACGATGAGGGGTAATGAGCCCCTCATCCTCTAGAAATCTAATTTTTGAGTTCGAAAGATCGGGGTATGCGCCTCGAAGTAGGTTGACGACTTGGCCGATACTCAGATAGTTGCGTTCGGCCATGCCCTACTCACCGGTTTCGATGCGCTCCGGCGTGCTCTCGTGGTAGATGAGCGTAAACGTACCGATCTGAACGGAAGAACCGTCGTGCAGCGGGGCTGCATTGACAATGGCACCGTCGACCCAGGTACCATTGAGCGAGCCCAGGTCCT
Organism: uncultured Collinsella sp.; assembly: GCA_959020715.1. Lineage (GTDB taxonomy): Bacteria > Actinomycetota > Coriobacteriia > Coriobacteriales > Coriobacteriaceae > Collinsella. The sequence goes on from CAUESV010000019.1 coordinate 7,147, forward strand.
CGATGCGAGCGCCGAGGCCCTCGCGAATAATGCGCGCGTGGCTGCGCGAGACAGTCATGTCATTAAGGAAGATGCCGTTCGCGGGATCGCGGCCGATGGCGGTCACGTCGTCCTCGAGCTCAAAGGCGGCACCGGTCTGCGGACCCTTGACGATGGACAGAACGGGGGCGGTGATGCGCACGTTGGCCATGAGGTCGGGAACGGTGACGTCGCTTGAAGGCACGCGGAATACGCAGGTAGCGTCAGCAGCCTTATCATTCTGAGGCATATTGTTAACCATGTTGTCCATGACAACCCCTAACTTATCGCGGACGTGCCGCAAATAATGAACCGTACGTAATCATACCCCAACGAATCAGTCTTCGATTTCGGGGTTCAGAAAGTCGATGTCCTCTTCCTCGGGATGCGCGAGAGCCTGTTTAATGGCCACTCCGCCCTTAATGGAGTAGATGACAGCCGTGAGCATGGAGAAGATCACGCCGCCGTACACAAAGAAGATGCCGAGGGGCACCGAGCTTCCGTTGAGGCCCGGGAAGGCCGTAAGGGTTGAAGGTAAAAGATGCAGGCCATCAATAACGGGGAAACCGAGCAGCATGAGCGAGAAGCCGGTCATGAGCAGCGCTGTGGCAATCTTTCCGGGGAAGACGACATCGATGGGTCGACGGTGATAATGACGCACGATAAGCGTGCCGATGCCCAGATAGATGTCGCGGCCAATAATGAGCACGCAGACCCAGATGGGCAGCTCTCCGCGGACCACCAGTCCCAGCACGCCGGTGAACAGCAGCGCGCGGTCGCAAATGGGATCCATGACCTTGCCGAGCCACGAGACCGTCTTAGTCATGCGGGCGATCTGCCCGTCCATCCAGTCGGTGGAGGCGGCAACGGCGTAGATAACGATGGCGATGACACGGTTGTTATCCGTCACAAACAGGTACAGAAATACCAGGGTGAGGATCAGGCGCGTAAAGGTTATGAAATTGGAGATCGTAAAGATCTTATTCGACGGGTAATCGGAAGTGCCGATAAGCTCCTTTTTGATCTTCTTTTTGATGCCCACAGGACTCCCCCGCTGGTTAACGACAAAACTTTCGATACTATACCCGTTCCGGCGATGTCTATCCAGCGCAGCCATAGAGAGTCCAGACATGTGGAGGGCGTCGTGGGCGGCGCGGGGCCTCGCATTTGTGTACGTCAGCCTCCAAACATGTCGAAAAATGTCGTTTTTGGAGGGTGGTGTACACGTTTTGATTCGGTGATTACATCGATCGGGAAAGTTGTTGCTTTAAGCAAATGCGTGCGGGTCGAGATTGGCTGGCACCAAAAGAGCCCATCGGCCGTTACGGCTTCGTTAGAAACGCGCCCCACCATGGATGGTGAACCCGAAAGGTAAGGCGCGCGGGCACGGCGACTCGGCCCGCGCGACCGGAAGAGAAAGGATAAACCCATGGGTTACATGCTCGAGACGCGCGGGCTCACCAAGCGCTTCGGCCGCGGCGACCAGGCGCAGGACGCCGTGGCAGACGTGAGCCTTCATATCCGCGAGGGCGAGGTGTACGGGCTGCTCGGTCCCAACGGCGCCGGCAAGTCGACAACGCTCAAGATGATCTGCGGGATGCTGCGGCCGACGGCCGGGGAGATCCTCTTTGCCGGGCACGCCTGGCGCCGCGAGGACCTCTACGCAATCGGCAGCCTCATCGAGGAGGCGCCGCTCTACCCCAACCTCACCGCGCGCGAGAACCTGCGCGTGCGCACCACGCTGCTGGGCCTTCCCGAGAGCCGCATAGATGAGGTGCTCGCCGCCGTGGACCTCGCGGACACCGGGAAGAAGCGCGCCGGGCGCTTCTCGATGGGCATGCGGCAGCGCCTGGGGCTCTCGCTGGCGCTGATCGCCCGGCCACGCCTGCTCGTGCTCGACGAGCCCACCAACGGCCTCGACCCCATCGGCATCGAGGAGCTGCGCGACCAGATCCGCGGCTTCGCGGCGGCGGGTACGACGGTGATCGTCTCGAGCCACATCCTCTCCGAGGTGCAGCAGATGGCGGACACCATCGGCATCATCTGCGGGGGGCGCCTCGCCTACGAGGATGCGCTTCGGCCCGGGCAGGACCTCGAGGAACTCTTCATGAGCTTCTGCCGGGAAGGGCGACGAGCACGCGGGGAGGTGGCGGCATGACGGGCGAGAAAGGCGGCCTGCTCGCGGGCCTGCGCGCCGAGGCCCTGAAGTCGCGCCACGCGGCACCGGTTCGCCTGGCCGTGCTCATGGCGCTGCCGATGCCGCTGCTCGGCGCGATGCCCTACCGGGGCGTGCAGATCTTCAGCGCGTGGAACTACTGGTACGCGCTCTTCCTGCCCGTGTCTCTCTCGCTCGTGGTGGCGTGCGTCGCGCGGGCGGACGCGCGCACGCGGATGCGGGGGCTTCTGGGCCTGGGCTTCCCGCTCGGGCGCGCCTGGTGGGCCAAGGCGCTCTGGTGCCTCGCTCTCTGCACGCTCTCGAACCTCGTGGTCTTCGGCATCTACCTCGCGGGATCGGCGTTCTCCTCGCAGGGCCTCACGGCCGCGGGCACCCTCACGATGCTCCTCTGCGCGCTCGCCAACACGGTGACCGTGGCGTGGATGATCCCCGCAGGGCTCTTCCTCACGGCGCGGCTCGGAATGCTCGCGGGCATCTTCTGCCCGCTCGCCGCGCAGCTCGTGGGCGGGTTCGCCTGGTCGCTGGTGCCGCTGCCGCAGCTCTTTCCGCCGTCGGCGAGCATGGTCATCCCCACGAGCTTCATCCCCGTGCTGCCGAGCGGCGAGCCACTCGCGGCGGACATGGCGCTCGGCGGGGCGCTCGCGGCGGACGGCATGCTCACGCTAGCGGGCCTTGCGGTCAGCGCGCTCGCGTTCGCCGTGCTCACGGCGGCGGGCGCGGCCTGGTTCGCGCGCTCCGAGGAGAGGTGATGGCCATGACACGACTCTCCGACCCGACGCCGCGCATGACTCTCCCGCGGGCCCTGCTCTCCGAGGCCCTGCGCCTGGCGCGCTCCCCGCTCACGGCGGTGCACCTCGTCTGCGGCCTGGCAGCCGGTCTTGCCTGCGGCGAGTACTTCTCCGTAACCCGATGGGACCCGGCGCTGGGCGCGGACGCCTACGCCCAGTTCCTCGGCGCCCTCATGCCGCTCATGTCCGCCATCGTCTGTGGGCTCGCCGTGGACGACGAGCGCGCTGCCGGGCGTCTCGCCAACCTCACGGCGGTCCCCTCGCGCGGGCGCGCCGTCGCGGCGAAGCTACTCGCCCTTGCGGCGCTCGGCGCGGGCGCGCTGGCCGTGGCGCTCGGCGTGTTCGGGGCCGTGCTCGCCGTCGCCGGGCGCCTGCCGCTCGGGCCCGCTCCGCTTGCGGTCGCCTGGGCGGGCATCGTGCTGGGAAGCCTGCCCCTCTACGCGCTGTGGCTCGGCGTTGCCCTGTGCCTCGGCCGCAACGCCGCCATCGGCGCCGGCGCAGCGGGTATGCTCCTCGCGTTCTTCTCGGTGGGCGGACTTGCGCACGGCCTCATGACCGGCGAGCTCACCGGTGCCCTGGCGACGCCCCTGAGTTGGGTGCCGCTCGCCTGGCCCGCGCGCCTGGGGTCGCTTGGGGTGGAGGCTTTCATCGACGCCGCACGCGCGGCGGGCCCTCTTCTCACGACTGCGCTCGCTAGCCTCGTGCTCACCCTGGCAGCCGATGCCGTCCTTCTCGCCTGGTTCTGCCGCTTCGAGGACGGGAGGGTAGATGCGTAGGAAGGCGCTCGCCGCCATGCTCGTCCTCCTCTCCGCAGCGCTCGTCCTGGGCGGGAATGCCCTGCTCGACGCTGCGGACGACAGGGGCAATGTCCGAGATCTCCAGCTCATCTTCTTCGGGCGGGAGTCGGACGGCGAGGGCTGGCTCGAGATCGAGGCGCGCGGCGGCTCGGGTGTGCGCTACCGCGCGTGCGACGCGGCCGAGGCGCCCGCGGCTTCGCGCAGGGCTCTGGACCGCTGAGCGCGGCGCTAGTACAATTCCGACGAGAATTTCAGGAGGTCGAACATGGCGAGGATACTGGCAGTGGATGATGAACGGGCGATCCTCGACGCGCTCGCGCGCGTCCTCGGCCGCGACGGCCATGAGGTCGTCAGGGCGGCGGACCCGACGGCGGTCCCGGGGATGGACCTCTCGCGCTTCGACCTCGTGCTCTGCGACGTCATGATGCCGGGGCTCGACGGCTTCGAGCTCGTGCGGCAGATCCGCCCGGACTTCGACGGGCCCATCGTCTTCCTGACCGCGCGCGTGGCCGAGGAGGATGCCGTGGCCGCCTACGGCCTGGGCGCCGACGACTACGTCCGCAAGCCCTTCGGGGCCGCGGAACTGCGCGCCAAGGTCGCGGCCCATCTACGCCGTGAGCGCCGACCGCGCTCGCACGCCCTCTCCTTCGGGGAGGTGCGGATCGACCTCGGGGCGCGCGGCCTCGCCGTGGGCGACAAGGCCGTGCCGCTCACGCCCACCGAGTACGCCATCTGCGAGTACCTCGCCCGCCACCCCGGGCAGGTCATGAGCCGCGCGCAGATACGCGAGGCGGTGCTCGGCTGGGAGAGCGACGCCGACGACGCGGCCATATCCATGCAGGTCAGCCGCGCCCGGAGGAAACTCTCCGAGGCCGGCTCCGATCCGATCGCGACCGTCTGGGGGATGGGGTACAAGTGGCAGCTCTGAGGACCGGGGCGCGAGGTCGCGGGGGCATGCCGCTCTCCTTCTTCATCGCGCGCTACTTCGCCTACGCGTTCGCGGCGGTCGCCACGGCGTGGCTCGCCTCGTTCATGGCGCTCTCCGCGGCGATCAACGCGGGCTTCGTCTACGAGGCAAGCTGGGGGCCGGCCAATGCGCGCGAGGTCGCGGAGGGCCTGGCGCGCGACGGCGTCTGCGGACAGCAGGACGTGCCGACGGCGTACCGCTACCTCATCCTAAATAAGGACGGATACGTGCTGATGACAGACCTCGAGGGCACGCGGCTCGAGGACGCGACGGAAATGGCCCGTGCGGCACTCGCCACGGATCCGGGCACAGTGGAGATCGAGGGCGGAGGCTCGGGCCTCACCTACGCCGCGTTCCCGCTCAAGGGCGGCGGGGCCTGCGCACTCGCCAGCGAGTACCTGCCGCAGTGGGTCTCGCGCGACCTCGCCGGCCTGCTTCCCAACCCGCAGAACCTCATGCTCGTCGGCGCCACGGCGGGAAGCGCGCTCGCGCTCGCGCTCGTGGCGCGCCGCGCGAGCCGCGTGATCTCGCGCAAGATGGCGCCGCTCGCGGAGGCGGCGGGGCGCGTCGGCGCGGGGGAGCTCGACTTCGCGGTCGGCAGCACCAACGTGCGCGAGGTGAACGACGTCCTCGCCGCGATGGACGCCATGCGGGCCTCCCTCGCCGAGTCGCTCGAGGCCCGCTGGGCCGCGGAGCGGGGGCAGCGCGAGCAGATGGCGTCGCTCGCCCACGACCTCAAGACGCCGCTCACCGTGCTGCGCGCCAACGCCGACTTCGTGGCGGAGGAGCTGGAAGATGAGAATGACAGCGACCTCTCGGCCGCCGCGCGCGACATAGCCGACGGTGTCGAAAGACTCGACGGCTACGTGCGCCTGCTCATCGAGGCCGCGCGCGGGTCCGGCGGGGCGGAGAGGACCCCCATGCGGCCGGCCGAGCTCTGCGAGCAGGTCCTCGCCGAGGCCGCCCAGATCGCCCGGGCGCGAGGCGTGGCGCTCGACGCGGCCACGGGCCCCGCTGTCGCGGGCGCGCCCGAGGCCCCGCTCGACCGAACCACCCTGGCGCGAGCCGCCGCGAACCTCGTGGCCAACGCCGCCGAGCACGCACGCTCGCGCGTGGCTGTCTCCTGCGACGTCGCGGACGGGTACCTCGTCATCGAGGTTGCCGACGACGGACCGGGCTTTTCTCCCGCCGCCCTCGAACGTGGCTGCGAGCGCCTCTTCACAGACGACTCCTCCCGCTCCTCGCGCGACGGAGGCCGCCACTACGGGCTCGGCCTCCACGTCGCCTCCGAGGCCGCGAGCGCCCACGGGGGCTCCGTCTCGCTCGCCAACGGCCCTTCGGGCGGCGCGGTGGCCACCATCGCGGTCCCCCTGTGCAGGGTCTGACGACTTCCTCGATGTCTTCCTCGACTGCGATATGTCGCTCGCCGAGGCCGCGACGAGATGGTGTTGCGTCTACCCCGTTTGGTGCTTCTAGCTCAAATTTGATCTTATGTAAGGCCCGTGCAATCCTGCATGGGCCTTTCTTTTGGCAATTGCTCGACCGATTCGTGGCTTGAAACATAAATAATCGAGTTAAGGAGACATGGGGTCATACAGCGGCTCTTAGAGCGCCTGCCGCACTCCCCCGCCATTGCCTCTGCGGCGTCCTCGTATAGAGTCCATCCCCCTTGCCGTTTCGTTGCAACAGCCCACTTGTCCACCGATCAAGTGAACTACTGGAATAATTACAGCGACACGCTTGTTCGTTACAGTCGCTATATCTGTGTATATCGCCGCGATAAATACAGCCTGTACTCGGCTGTATACTAGCTACGCGTATGTAGATTCATATCGCGTTAATAAATTGGCTCAAGCGCGTGCAAAACGCGCAAGTAACCGCAAAAAGCGATTATCGCGTAGGTAGTTTTTTGGCACCCTGTTGCTTAATCAAAATTAAGCAATTGCTTAAAACAAAAAAGGTCAGGCACAAGGTGCCTGACCTGCAAACTTCTGGTCGGGACGACTGGATTCGAACCAGCGACCCCTTGACCCCCAGTCAAGTGCGCTACCAAGCTGCGCCACGTCCCGAAGCTTTTCTTTGTTGCTCTGCTCTCGCTCGCAACAGGGAGTATATTAACCCGAAACTTTGTCCTTGTGCAAGAACTTTTTTACAAATTTTGAAGCAAGTCCAAAATTGCATCTGCGAGCTGGGGTTTTGTGAGCACGGGTAGTTCTTGCGTGCCCGTTGTACTCACAATCCAGGCCTTGTTGGTGTCGGTTCCAAAGCCTGAATCGGCGCGCGAGACATCGTTGGCGACAATGGCATCGCAGCCCTTGCGGGTCAATTTACGCTCGGCGTACTCGACGACGTTATCGGTCTCGGCCGCAAAGCCGATCACGCGGCGATCACCCTTTTGGCGTGAGAGTTCGGCCAAGATGTCAACAGTCTCGACGAGCTCGATACGGTCGAGGCGCTCGTTGGCCTTTTTGAGCTTATGGTCGGAAGGGGCCGCGGGGGTGTAGTCGGCGACGGCGGCGGCGCAAATGGCCGCATCGGCCGTCTGGAAGGCGCCCAGCGCCGCCTGCAGCATCTCTGCGGCGGTCTGCACGCGAACGCACTCCACGCCGTGGGGAACATCGAGCGACGTCGGTCCCAGCACGAGCGTGACCGCAGCGCCGCGGCGTACGGCCTCCCCTGCCAGGGCGACGCCCATCTTGCCCGACGACCGGTTGCCAATAAAGCGCACCGGATCGATCGGCTCATGCGTGGGGCCGGCAGTGATGACGATGCGCTTGCCCGCCAGGTCTTGCGGAACGGGATTGAGCACCTCGCAGATGGCTTCGACGATGTCCTCGGGCTCGCTCATGCGTCCCGTGTCCACATCGCCGCAGGCAAGGTAGCCGCTACCGGGGCCAACCACGTGCACCCCGCGGTCGCGCAGCGTGGCCATGTTGGCCTGCGTGGCCGGCGCCTTCCACATGCCGTTGTTCATGGCCGGCGCGATCACAATGGGTCGCGGCGTGGCGAGCAGCGTCGTGGAAATCAGGTCATCGGCAATGCCGTTGGCCATCTTAGCGATGATATTTGCCGTCGCGGGCGCCACGACCACTAGGTCGGGTTCCTGCGCAAGCGAGATATGGTGGATGGGGTCGGAGGGGTCGTCGAACAGGCCTACGGCGACCGGTTCGTTGGTGAGCGCGCGGAAGGTGAGCGGCCCCACAAACTCGGTGGCATGCTCGCTCATAATGACCTTGACGCGCGCGCCGCGCTTTTGCAGCAGGCGCACGATATTGCACGACTTATAGGCGGCGATCCCGCCGGTAATGCCCAGCAGGATCGTTTTTCCCTCAAGTTGCATTGAATTGTTGGATGCCGCCGTCATCGCTAGGCTTCCTTGCTCGGGAGTACCAGGAGACGGTGGCAGTACGGGCAGTGCGTAATCTCGCTACCGTCGTGATTGAGGTCGCTCATGGACGATGCCTGCAGCGCGGTGTGGCAGACCGTGGGGATGTTGCCCTGGATGGTCTCGACGGCCAGGCCGCGGAACTGCTTGAGCAGACGCTCGTAGTCGGTGAGCACGTCGGCCGGCAGCGTAGCGGCAAGCGCGGTGCGCTCCTTCGTGGCGGCGTCAATCTGAGCCTGCAGGTCGGCAGCCTTGGCGCGGGCGGCCTTGGTATCGGCCTTCACGCCCTCCTCGAATTTGGCGATGATTGCCTGCGCGCGAGCCTCGCGGTCGAGCGCCTCCTTGTGGGCGATAACGACGTCCTTGCGGGTGTGCTCAATCTTGTCCAGACGCTTGGCCAGGGTGGCGAGTTCATTCTCCAGGTCCTGAACCTCGCGGTAGTCGGAGCCGTCGACGTGGCGCTTCTTGGCAGCCTCGATGGCGTTATTCGTCTGGATCTCGGTGGTGTTGAGATCGTCGAGCTCAATGTCCAGATCCTTGCGCTGGGCGTAGAGCTTGGTCATCTCGGACTTGAGCTTCACATAGGTCTTGCGCTTGGAAGCGAGCTCCTTGAGCTCCGGCATATTGGCAAGTTCGCTCTTGTTGCGGGCGAGCTCCAAATCGATCTGTTGCAGCTTGAGTAGCGTAGCGCCGGCGCTCATAAGTTCTCTCCTTTTGTCACAGTCCACCATTGGCAAGGGTTCAGTATTTTAATCGCATGACGGGGGTCGACCCCGGCGTCAACTGCAGAGTTCATCAATATATCAACGAACGGCTCCTCAGAGCGGTCGTGGCCGAGCAAGATCACCGGCAGTCCGCGCAAGGCAAGGTCTTGCGCCACGTGGTAGCCTGCCTCGCCCGTCACGACAACATCTGCGCCTGCGGCGATGGCGAGCTCTCCAAAGTCGCCCAGGGAGCCGCCCAAAATGGCGACGGTGCGGCACGGGCGATCGGCTTCGCCCCACACACGCGGGTCGCTGCCAAAAGCCGTGGCAGCACGGGTGGCAAGATCGCGCAGCGTGCACGGGTCGTTGAGCGTTGCAAGTGCGCCAAGGCCGGTGACCTCGGGGTCGTCCACGTGCTCCAGTGAGCTTACGGGTGCGGCACCCAGCAGCTTGCTCAGGCAGACACGGGCTTCGTGCGAGCGGTCTAGGTTGGTGTGGAGCGATATGATGCTCACGCCGCAACGCGCTGCCTCGTAGAGCGCGGCGCTGCATTGGGGGCGTGCGGAATCCGACGGACAAAACGCCTCGGGCGCCTTGATATAGATGGGATGATGCGTTAGCAACACGTTGGCGCCGGCCTCCTGGGCGCGGTGTACATTGGCTTCGGTCGCATCGAGTGCGCAGGCAACACCGGTAATCTCCGCGGCAGGGTCGCCGACGGAGAGTCCTACATGGTCCCAACTCTCGGCATCGGTCTTGGGATAGCGTGCCAGCAGCGCGCGCTCAAGCTCGGCGACGATCATGCGGCGCCTACGATCGAGAGTAGCGTCTGGGCAAACTCGTCCAGATCGCCCGGATTCACGCGGTCATCAAAGGAAATGCGCAGTGCGCCCAATGCCTGCTCGCGACCGATGCCCATCGCGCTCAAAACGTGGCTGGGGTCCATACTGCCGCTCGAGCATGCCGAGCCTGCCGATACCTCAAAGCCGGCAGCGTCGAGCTTGACGATGAGCTCCTCGGAGTCCATGCCGTCGACGTAGATCGAAACCATACCCGGCAGACGATCGGCCTGCGCGTAGTCGCCCATGGTGGCATGAATACGCGGATGGGCCGTAAGTGTGGCGTAGAGCTTATCGGACAGGGCCTGCAGCGTCGCGCGCTCCTTGGCCACGTGGGGCGCCAGCGTGCGGGCGGCAGCGGCAAAAGCCAGCTGCGTGCGCAGGTCCTGCGTACCGGCGCGACGGCCGGCTTCCTGTCCACCGCCAAAGATGCGCGGACGCAGCGGCGTGCGGTTCTTAAGGTAGAGCGCACCGGATGCCACGGGGCCGCCGATCTTGTGCGCGGCAACGGTCATGGCATCGACGCCCAGCTCGGTGACATCGAGCGGAATATGCAAGTAACCCTGGATGGCATCGGTGTGGAACAGGGCGCCGGCAGCATGTGCGGCAGCGGCCAGCTCGCGGATGGGCTGCACCACGCCGGTCTCGTTGTTGGCGGCCATGATGCTCACGAGTGCGACATCGTCGCCGAGCAGCTCGATGAGCGCGGCAGGCTCGATGTAGCCCGCACGGCAGGGTTGAACTAGGTCGACGGTAAAGCCGGCGGCGCGCAGCAGCGGCAGGTTGTCTAGAATCGAATCGTGCTCGATGGCCGAAACGATCACACGATCGCGCTTGCGGTCGCGCTGGCGAGCGCCTTCGGCAAGACCGAGGAGCGCCAGCTGGTTGGCCTCGGTGCCGCCGTTGGTCAGAACGATCTCGGACGGGCGGACGCGCGCGCCAAAGCTGTGGGCTATCTCGCGGCGAGCAACCTCCAGACGCGCGGCAGCCTTTCGGCCAAGCGAGTGCAGCGAGTTGGGGTTGACGCCGGCAAGCTCGCTGTCGTCGTACTCGCGCTGCGCAAGGCGCGCCTCGGCGCGCATGGGCGTCGAGGCGGCATAGTCAAGATTCACGGGTATGCGGTTTTGACCTGCGGTCATAAGGGTTTATGCCTCCTGTGCGGCCTCGTTGCCCAGCTTCTGCAGCAGCGCAACCTCGGCAGCGGGATCTTCGGACTTAAATACGGCGGAACCGGCCACCAGGACATTGGCGCCAGCCTTGACGACCTCGGCGATGTTCTTGGAAGAGATGCCGCCGTCGACCTCGATGAGGGGCGAAACGCCGTGACGCTCGCACATGGCCTTGAGCTCGTGCAGTTTGGCAATGGTACCGGGGATAAAGCTCTGGCCGCCAAAGCCAGGGTTCACGCTCATCAGCAGCACCATATCGACGACGTCGATGATGCTCTCGAGTACGCACACGGGGGTGGCGGGGTTGAGCACCACGCCGGCCTTGACACCGCGCTGCTGCAGATGGGTGAGCGTGCGGTGCAGATGCGTGGAAGCCTCGTAGTGCACGGTGATCATGTCGGCGCCGGCGTCGGCGTACCAATCGACCGTCTCGTCGGGGTTCGACACCATCAGGTGCGCGTCGACCGGTACATTTGTGGAGCGCTTGACGGCCTTGAGGATGTCAACACCAAAGGTCAGGTTGCCGGTAAAGTGACCGTCCATGACGTCGAAGTGCACGTAGTCGGCACCGGCGATCTTGTCGAGCTCGCCCCTCAGGTTGGCCATGTCGGCCGAAAGGACGGATGGAGCGATTTTGATGGAACCCATGGTAGTAGCCTTTCTGCGCTAGTCGGCGAGTCCGTAGAACTCTTGAGAGGGGACGCGGTCGGTGAGAATCTCGAGCGCCCTATCCAAAGTAACACCGTTGTAGAGCGTTTGCTCCACTGCAAAGGTGAGCGGAATGTCTACGCCCAGTGAACGGGCGAGCTCGCTGACGCTGCGGGCCGCGACGGCACCCTCGACCACCATATGCGTGCGTGCCTGGTACTCGTCGAGCGACACGCCATGAGCGAACTCGTAGCCGAAGGTGCGGTTACGCGAATGTTCCGAAGTGCAGGTAGCGATAAGGTCACCCATGCCGGCAAGCCCCATGCAGGTCATGGCCTGACCGCCGCGGGCGTGCACTAGGCGGCTGATCTCGGCCAGACCGCGCGTCATGATGAGAGCGAGCGTGTTGTCGCCTGCGCCCGAGCCGGCGGAGATGCCGCACACGATGGCGATGACGTTTTTCATGGCGCCGCATACCTCGACGCCAGTCATGTCCTGCGACAGGTAGATGCGGAAGGCCGTGGAAAGCAGCAGTTCCTTAAAGGTCTCCCCTACCTGCGTATCTTTGCTGGCGATGACGGCGGCCGAAAGCCCGCCGCGGCAGATCTCCTCGGCATGATTGGGGCCCGAGAGCGCAGCCACGCGCACTTCGTTGCCGATCTCGCTGGCAATGACCTCGCTCATGAGCAGGCCGGACTCGGGCTCGATGCCCTTGGTGAGGCACAGAACCGGCGTCTCGTCGGCGATGAACGGCGCCGCCTGGTGGCAGACGTCGCGCAGGTGCGTCGAAGGCACGGCAAAGATGATGGCCTCGGCGCCGTCGAGCGCCTGGGCCAAGTCCGTCGTGGCGACAACGTTTTCCGGCAGCACGTAGTCCACCAGATAGCGGGGATTACGATGGTCGCCGTTAATGCCGGCGGCCGTCTGCTCACTATGGGCCCATATGGTCACGCGCTCGGCCCGCGCGGCGGCAAGGCCCGCGACGGCGGTTCCCCAGGAGCCGGAGCCAATCAGCGCAACATTCATGACTCTCTCCTACTTATTGTCGGGCTCGGTGACGCGCTTGGTAAACGAGAGCTTGGACTCCTTACCCGTCATGAGCTTTTTGATGTTCGCACGATGGGCCCACACCACAGTAATGCCGATCAGCGCCATGCAAAACTTAAGTCCGAGGCTGCTGTACGGAAAGACCGCGCAGGCAGCGATGGGAAGACCGATGGCCGCGGCAAGCGAGCCCACCGACACAAACTTGGTGATGGCGACGGCCACGATAAACATGCCCAGCAGCGAAAGTCCGATGGGCCAGTACCAGGCGAGGATGACGCCCAGACCAACTGCGATGCCCTTGCCGCCATGGAAGTTGAGGTAGGGCGAGAAGATATGGCCCCACACGGCTGCCAGGCAGATGACGCCGAGCATCCAGTCGCCGGCGGCACCGGGGGCCATAATGCTCACGGGGAAGCCATAGCCCAAGTCGGCAATGAGCGGACGCGCGATAAGGACGCAGATGGCGCCCTTAAGGCAGTCGAGCAGCAGCGTGAGCGCGGCCACCTTGGGGCCGGCCACGCGCAGGGCGTTGGTGGTGCCGATGTTGCCGGAGCCCGCCTTACGAATGTCCGTGTGGTTGAACACGCGGCCCAGGATCAGGCCAAACGGAATCGCCCCGATAAAGAACGAGACCACGGCGCAGATGGCGGTCAGAAGAATCGGATTATGCATCCTTTTGCTCCTTCTTCCTAAAGAAGAGTCGAATGGGCGTGCCGGCAAAGTCGAAGGTCGAGCGCATGCGGTTCTCCACGTAGCGCTGGTAGGTGTCGTTGACCAGGTCACTGTGGTTGACGAAGAACGTGAACGTCGGCGGGTTGACGCCCGTCTGGGTCACGTAATGCATACGCAGGCGGCGCTTGCCGTCCACCACGGTATGACCGAACTCGCGCAGGTCGGTGAGGAACGTGTTGAGGCGTGAGGTACTGATCTTTTGCGAGCGCGTCTTTTCGGCGGCGTCGACCATTGCCCAGATCTTCTCGACGCTGCGGCCGGTCAGGGCAGAGATACGCAGGTACTGGGCCCAGGGAGCCATAACGCCCAGACGGCGGTCGATGGTCTCCATGCAGGCCTCGCGCTTACGGTCGTCGTCGAGCAGATCCCACTTGTTGAGCAGCACAACGATGGCGCAGCCGCGCTCGATGGCCAAGCCCATGACCTTCTGATCCTGCTCTGTGACGCCCACGGAGGCGTCGATGACGAGCAGAGCCACGTCGGCGCGATCGATGGCGCGCAGGCCGCGGACCATGGAGTAGTACTCGATGTTTTCGTACACGGTGCTCTTCTTGCGAATGCCCGCGGTGTCGACCATGCGGTAGTGCTTGCCGTTGCGCTCCACGACGGTGTCGATGGCATCGCGCGTGGTGCCGGCGATGTTGGACACGATGGAGCGGTCGGCGCCCAGGATGCGGTTGAACAGCGACGACTTACCGGCGTTGGGACGGCCGATGATGGCGACGTTCAGCGCGTCGGGGAACTCATCGGCGACCTCGTCCTCTTCCTCCGGAAGCAGGGCCACGATGTCATCGAGCAGGTCGCCCGTGCCGTGGCCATGCAGGGCCGAGAGCGGCGTGGGCTCGCCGATGCCGAGCGAATAGAACTCCCAGATGCTGTCGTTTTCGCGATCGGGGTTGTCGAGCTTGTTCACCAGCAGAAAGACCGGCTTGTCGCATCGCTTGAGCATGCGGGCGACCGACTCGTCCTCCTCGGTGACGCCGGTGCGGCCATCGACCACAAACAGGATGACGGCGGCTTCCTCGGCGGCGGCGAGCGCCTGGTCGCGGATGGACGTGGCAAAGACGTCGTCGCTCTTGAGCGGTTCGATGCCGCCCGTGTCGACGATGGTGAACTCACGGCCGTTCCAATCGGCCGTGTGGTACGAGCGGTCGCGCGTGACGCCGCGGGACTCGTGGACGATGGCGTCCGAGGTCTGGGCCAGGCGGTTAACGAGCGTGGACTTGCCCACGTTGGGGCGTCCGACGACGGCGACGATAGGTTTCATCTGCTCTCCTTTAATGGGTAGGGTCAGTGGAATTAGTAGAGTCGGCAGGCACAATGCCAAGGATGTGCTCTAGGGTATCGAGCAGCTCATGCGGCATGGTCGATACCACATGAACCTCGGCGCCGCGACTGGTAAGGCTTGCGAGTAAATCGTCACGATGATACTCGTCAAGCGTCATGCCGTCAGCGTTGAACATGAGCTTAGGCACAAAGAGCATAACCCCCGACAGGTCTTGGGGCAGCTGCTCCAGAATGTCGCACGCGACGATGAGGCCGGTCACGTCCACGTTGCCGCCAAAGTAGCGGTTCTTGATGGCCGTGACGGTGCCGCCGAGACCATGCGGTGACTCCACAAAGCGCGCCACCGTATCGCGTGCGCTGGCGCCGGAGAGGCACAGCAGGTGCTGGCTGCGAGCGGCGATGCCAGCGCGGACGCGGGCCAGACGCTCGGCGTCGGCGGCAAGCACGTCGTCGGTCTCATCCAGATAGGAGCGGATCATGCCGATGCCGTCGTAGTACTGCGGGTAACCGTCGTAAAAGTCCGCCTCGGGCGGCTCGATGCCGGCATCCAAGTAGAACTCGTCGCTCATCTGGAAGGTGTGGCGGCCAAAGCGTTCGAAGGCACGGTCCTGGAAGGGACGGATCATGGCGATGGTCTCGCGCGCCAGCTCGGGTTTGTCGCTGTAGGACCAGCTAAAGCGGTTTTGGTGCTTGGTAAAACCGAGCGGCACAATGCCCAGGCTGGTGATTTGCTCGTGCTCCTCGCAAAAGCGCAGGGTCTTTTCCAGCTCCTCGCCGTCGTTCATGCCGGGGCACAACACGATCTGCGCGTGAATCTCGATGCCAGCGGCCATGATGGTCTCGAGTACATCCATGCCGCGCTGGGCGTTACGGCCCATCATGCGGCGGCGGACATCGGGGCTCACGGCGTGGACCGACACGTTCATGGGGCTCATGTTGCGTTGGATGACGTTTTGAACATCTTCGTCGGAGAGGTTCGTGAGCGTGACAAAGTTGCCCTGCAAAAAGCTTAGGCGATAGTCGTCGTCGCGAATGTAGAGCGTGGAGCGACCGCCCTTGGGCAGCATGGTCATAAAGCAGAACACGCAGGCGTTAACGCAGGTACGCATGCCATCAAAGATGGGGCCATCGAACTCCAGGCCCCAGTCCTCGCCGGGAAAGCGGTCGAGCTCGACGGGGGTGACGGTGCCGTCGCGTGGATCGAATACCTCCAGCTCGACGGTGTCGTCATCGGCCTCCCAGAGCCACACGATCATGTCGGTGAGCTGCTCGCCGTTGACCGTGAGCACGCGCATGCCCGGCTCGATACCCACATCCCATGCGGGCGATTCGGGACGCACGTTTTTAACGAGCGCGCCCTCACCCGGCTCGGGGTCGCGGCTGCGCCCGTAATCGGCCACCTCGGCGGCGTATGCGGGTACGGTCTGGTCCATGGTTAGCGGCAAAGCTCCTTGATGCGCGCGACGGCGCGTTCGATGTGTTCTTGCGGGGTGGAGGCTCCGGCGGTGATGCCGATGTGGTGAGCGTCGGTAAACCACGCGGCCTGGAGCTCGGAAGCTTCCTCGATGTGATGCGTGTGCTCGCAGGCGTCTGCGCAAATCTGCGCCAGACGGCGGGTGTTGCCGGAGTTTTTGCCGCCCACGACGACCATGCAGTCGCAGCGGTTGGCGAGTGCGGCGGCGGCCTGCTGGCGCTCGCTCGTGGCGGCGCAGATCGTGTTGATCACACGCAGCTCCTGCACACGTGGGGTGATGGCAGCTACGATCTCGGCGAGGTTCTGTGCGGTCTGGGTGGTCTGCACAACGAGGCCCACCTTGCCCTTGAGCGGCAGCGCGTCCGCATCGGCGGCACAGCTTACGACCTGCGCATCTTCGCCGGCGTGGCCCAGGATGCCCTCGACTTCGGGGTGGCCCGGCTCGCCCACGACCACCACGTGATAGCCCTCTCGTACCAGGCGCTCCGCCGCCACGTGGACCTTTTTCACGTAGGGGCAGGTGGCGTCGACCACGGTAAGACCGCGATCGTGGGCCGCGTCGATCACCTGCGGCACCACGCCGTGGGCGCGGATGATTACGGTGCCCGACACGGCGTCGTCCAGGGTCTCGGCCAAGCCAATGCCGGCCTCGGCGAGCTCGCGCACCACGATGGGGTTATGGATGAGCGGCCCCAGGGTATGGACCCGAGCGCTCTCCCCTGCCTGCGGCGCGGCAGCCAGCGCCATGTCGAGCGCGCGCTGCACGCCGTAGCAGGTACCGGCGTGGGCCGCTATCTCGATGGTGGGCGCGCCGTCCTGGTCGGACGCGGTCGCGGTGGTGCCGATAACGTTCTCGTCCATGGTTAGAACCTGCCCGGATGCTCGGTGCATAGTTCGTCTCGCATGGCGTAGACGCGGTTCATGGCCTCGGACTCAAACCAGGCCAGGCGCTCCGTGCGCTTAAGCCCGGCCGGTGCGTCGGAAAGCGAGACGGCCTTGCCGGCGCGGATCCAGCACTTCTTGGGACGCATGATCTTTTTGCCCGTAGGCGTGATGTCGGACCAGCCGCAGATGGCGAGCGGGTTCACGGGTGCCTTGCCCATCTGGGCGATGAGCGCAAAGCCGCCGTGGACCTCGGGTTTAATCTCGCGCGAGCGGATGCGCGTGCCCTCGGGGAAGATCAGGACGTCCTCGCCACGCTGCAGCGCATGCTGGGCGGCACGCAGACACTTCATGTCGGCGGTGCCGCGCTCGACGGGAATACCGCCCACACGGCTAAAGGCCCAGCGTACGATCTTGCTCTTGGCAAACTCGGACTTAAAAATGGGGCGAATGCGGCGGCCGCCAAAGAACAGCGCCGTCTCTACAGCCAAGAGCTCGGCCATCGAGGTGTGGTTGCAGATGACCACGCTGCCGCGGCCTTCCTGGCGCTCAAACAGCAGATCGGCGTCCTCGACCTTCCAACGCCACATGAGCTTGGAGAAGGCCCAAAGGATTGCCATGACCACGAAGACGGTGCCGCGGATGAGCGCAGGGAACTCGGCATAAGGGGCGTTGTAGTAATCCTCGGGCGTCTGCTTAAACAGGCGCATGGGCTACCTCCTTTGGTTGATGAGGTCCTCGATAATGCGGACGACCTCGTCGATGGTGTGGGCGGTAGAGTCGACGTGCACGGCGTCCTCGGCGGGCACGAGCGGCGCGACCTCGCGGCTGCTGTCGAGCTTGTCGCGCTGCTTAAGGGCGTCGAGGGTCTCGTCGACCTCGGCCTCGAGCTGTGGCGTGCTGAGCGGCTGGGCGTCGTTTTCGTGGCGCTGAAGCACGCGGCGACGGGCGCGCTCACGCGGGTCGGCGGTCAAGAAGACCTTGACTTGCGCGTTGGGGAATACGACGGTTCCGATGTCGCGACCCTCGGCCACGATATCGCGGTCCTCAGCGGCGCGGCGCTGATGGATGAGCATGGCGGCGCGGACGCCCGGGTAGGCCGAGACCTTGGACACGTTGGCGTCGACCTGCGGGGTGCGAATGGCAGCCGAGGCGTCCTTGCCGTCAATGGTCAGGCGAGTGTCTTCGCCAGTGCCGTTGGTAAAGCGAATTTCAATCTGCTCGGCGAGAGCGTCGATGGCCGCCTCGTCGTCCAGGTCGATGCCGCGGTCGAGCGCGGTGAACGTGACGGCTCGATACATGGCGCCCGTATCGAGCTTGTTAAAGCCCAGCAGGCGGGCGATCTCCTTGGCGATGGTGGACTTGCCGGAACCGGCGGGGCCGTCGATGGCGACGATCATGCAATGCTTCCTTTCGGTGGTTGACGTGCTGGTATGATGCGCGGGCGCTGCGGGTTGGTGGTCTGTCTAGCCCGTGTAGCGCTCGCGGTAGGTGTTACGCTTGGGTGCGGAGCCGTGGCTGCCGTGGTGACGCGTGCGGGCCGCGGGCGTGTCCTGGGGCTTGCCGCTATTGCGCTTGGAGCTGGCCTGCTTAGGCGGGATGCCGCCGGCCTTGAGGATCTGCACCTCGCGGTCGGTGAGCTCGCGCCACGAGCCCTTTGCCACGTCTTTGAGCTCAAGGCCTGCAAAGTTGCAGCGATGCAGGCGAATCACGGGATGGTGAATCTTGCCCAGCATGCGCTTGACCTGGTTTTTACGACCCTCGCGGATGATGACCTCCACGGCGGTGGTGCCGGGCTTGACGCCTTGCGGAGCCACGGCCTCGGCTTCGCGTGCGGTAATGACGCGACAGATCGCCGGCTGGCACAGGCCGTCGTCGAGCTCGATGCCACGGCGTAGCGGCATGAGGTCCCGGTCGGACAGTTCGCCGTCAACGAGAGCCTGGTAGGTCTTGTAGACGTGCTTGCTGGGGTGCAACAGGTCCTGCGACAGGTCACCGTCGGTGGTAAAGAGCAAGAGGCCCGTGGTGTCGCGGTCCAGGCGACCCACCGGGAACAGGCCCGGAAAGCGGTCGCGGGGAACCAGGTCGGCCACACAGGGGCGCTCCTGCGGGTCGCTCATGGTGGTGAGGTAGCCGGTCGGCTTGTAGAGCATCAGGTACACGGCGCCCTGGTTGAGCATGACCGGCATGCCATCGACCTCGATGTGGTCGCGGTCCACATCGACCTTGGTGCCTAGCTCGGTCGCGATCTGGCCGTTGACGGTCACGCGGCCGGCGGTCATCAGGTCCTCCGAGCCGCGGCGGCTCGCCACGCCCGCGCGCGCCAAAAAGCGCTGTAGGCGCATGGTATGCGGGTAGACGGGCTGGGCGTCGGACTTGTGCGCATCCGCGCTGGACGCCGCAGCGCCGGCGCGCGACTCCCCTGCTATGTTAGTCCTCGTCATGCGTATCCTCCGCAGTGTCGTCGGTGGCCATTGATTTCTCGCCGCCGACTGCCTCGACATCATCAATAACGGGATCGAGCAGCTCGCGCTCTTCGTCCAGATCCTCGGCCTGCTCCTCGAGCGTGGATTGAATGCTGCGGCCGCTCAGGCGCTCGCGGATAAATTGACGCGACTGCTCGTCGGGGGCAAACTGCTCCAGATCGGGAAGGTCGCGGGTGGAGCGCAGACCGAACTTCTCCAAAAAGGCGTTGGTCGTGCCGTAAATGATAGCCTGACCGCGCTGGGGGTCACGGCCGAGCTCGCGCACCAGTCCCTTGTCAACGAGCGACGCAATGACGCCGTCGGAGTTGACGCCGCGGATGCCCTTGACAACCTCTCGCGTAACGGGCTGGTGATAAGCGATCACGGCTAGGGTCTCGAGTGCCGCCTGCGACAGCTTTTGCGTGTCCCAGCTCAGCACGTAGGCCTCGACCACGTCGTGGTAGGCGGGATGCGTAAACAGGCGCCAGCCGCCGGCGACCTCGCGCAGCTGAAAGCCGCGGTTGGCCTCCTCGTACTCAACTTTGAGCTCGGCGAGCAGCGATGCGCACTCGCCGGGGGCGATATCCAGCGCACCAGCCAGCGCAGGCGCGCTCACGGGATCGCTCGACACCAGCAGGAGCGCCTCCAAGGCGCCTTTGAGACTGTTTGTCTCCAGCGTGGAAAGGGTTGACATGGTTGCCGCTCCTATTCGGTGAGCTCGGGGCCCTCGCCGGGCACATAGGCCTCGGCGCCCTCGACGCGGTTGATGCGGATGGTTCCAAAAATCTCGTCCTGGCTCAGGGTGAGCGAGCCGCGCTTGGCGAGCTCCAGCATAGCCAGAAAGGTGACGACGAGCTGTTCGGTGGTGGCGTCGCCGTCCAGCAGCTCGCGGAAGGTACAGGTTTGGTGCGCCATGGTAAAGCGGTCGACCGAGGCCACCGTCAGGTCGAGCGGTACGCGATGCGGTGCCACGTGCTCGGCCTCCAGCAGAAAGGTCTGGCGCTTGCAGTCCAGGTCGGCGCAGATGACGGCCAGGCCGCGCAGGGTAATGCCGGCCAGATAGTCGGGCATAAGGCCCAAAAACTCGGGGTCGGGGCCGGCCACGCGCGGGTGCATGCGGCTCTCGGCCTGCATGCGGGCGCCAAGGGCCGCCGCCGCGCCCTTAAACTGCTTGTAGGCAATCAGGCGCTGGATCAGGACCTCGCGGAGGGCGTCGCCGTCAAGCGCACTGAGTTCCTCAAGGTCTTCGTCGTCCTCGTCATCGTCGACGGATTTGCTGGGGGCCTCCTGCGGCACCAGCGAGGCGGCCTTGATGTCCAATAGGGTTGCCGCGACCAGCAAAAAGTCGCTCGCAACGTCCAGGTCCAGTGCCTCGATGCGCTCGGCCTCGGCAAGGTATTGCTCGGCCACCTCGCTAATGGAGATAGCGCCGATATCTACTTTTTGGCGGGTTACCAGCTGCAGCAGCAGGTCGAACGGTCCGCTGTAGACCTGCGTCGACACGCGATACGACATCTTCGACCTCCTTTGACGGCGCCTTCGCGGCGCGGTTTGGGTGCATGTTGCGACCGTTTTGCGCGGTCGACCTGTAAGTTTACCTTAGATGCCGGCGATTGCGAAGTTGAGCAGCCACTCGGCCAGCGGATACACGGTAACGTCGAAATAGCGGCCGATCACGTCGATGCCGGTCCACATGGGCAGCAGATACAGCACAATGATGAGGATGGGCATGGCGTATTGCTGCAGGCGGTAGTAGTTGGCGAGCGCCTTGCCCTTGAGGAAGGGCACGATGATCGACGAGCCGTCGAGCGGCGGGATCGGGATGAGGTTGAAGAACGCGAGTGACAGGTTGACTACGATGAACGTGGCGCCGAAGTTCATGATCTGCGATGCCACGGCAAAGGACATGCTGGTGTAGAGGTTGCCATAGGTCAGGCGCATGAGGGCGGCAGCAAGACACGCGAGTGCGATGTTCGATGCAGGGCCGGCCGCACTCACCAGGACCTCGTCGCGCTTGGGGTGCTTGAGGTTGTTGAGGTAGACGGGCACGGGCTTGGCAAAGGCGAATACGGGACCGCCGGCGGCAAGCATAAGCAGCGGCAGGATGATGGTGCCAAACGGGTCGATATGGTTGAGCGGGTTGAGCGAGACGCGCCCGCGCGAACGGGCCGTCTTATCGCCGAGTGCCCAGGCTGCGGCGGCGTGCGCGCTCTCGTGGATCACGATGCCAACGATGACGGCGACCGCGCTCGCGAGCAGGTTCATGATGTAGCTGCTGGACATAGCGCTCCCCTAGCGGACGCGGCGCGAGGCGCGCGTGAGCAGGTAATCGGCCATAAATAGAATCACGGCCACGATGGCGTAATCCAGGCGGAACACGCCGCCAAAGGGAGAAGTGATGACGCCGTAGCCGGCGATGGCGCTCGGCAGTGCGCGCGAAAGCTCGACGACAAAGCCCACAATCTGCAACTTGGCGGTGAGGCCGCTAAAGCACAGCAGCACGGTCATCGCGCTCATAAAGATGCCGCAGATGCGACAGGCGATGGCGATAATGCTTATCGCCACGGCAGTGGCCTTACGAGAGTTCACGCGCGGTCTCCTCCTCGATCTGGGTGGAAAGCTCCAGCCATTCGTCCTCGAGCTTGGGCAGCTCTTGCTTAAGGCCGTTATATTCCCCCAGCGCGGCGTTGAACTTATCCTGATCGGCATAAAGCTCTTCGCTCGCCATCAATTCCATAAGCTCGTCATAGCGGGCACGCTTTTTGTCGAGCTCCGTCTCGATCTTCTTGAGCTGGTTGCGCACGCCCTTGAGCTTTTTGTTGAGCGCAGCGCGGGCCTGGGCTTCGGCACGTTTTTGCTCCTTGGTCTTTTTGCCCTCGGCCGGCTTGGAAGCGGCGGCGGGCGCATCGGGCTGGGTCGCGGTGACCTTAGCGGACTTGGCCGCGGCCGGTGCGCTCTCCCCTGCCGCCTCGGCGGCGGCGCGGGCTGCGAGGTCCTCGCGCTTGTAGAGGTAGTAGTCGTAGTCGCCGTCGTAGACCGTGACCTTACCGTCGCGGATGTCGATGATGCGGTTGGCCACAGCACGCACCAGGTGCTCGTCGTGGCTGATTAGCACGATGGTGCCAGGGAAGTTTTGCAGGGCGTTCTCGAGCATGTCCACCGAGTCGATATCCAGGTGGTTGGTGGGCTCGTCCAGGCACAGGAGTGCCTCGGGGGCCACTAGCATCTTTGCCAGGGCCAGACGCGCCTTTTCGCCACCGGAGAGGACGCGAACCTGCTTCTCGATGGAATCGTTGTCGCTAAACAGGAAGGCGCCCAGCAGGCTGCGCTGCTGCGGCACGGTCCACTTGGGCGTAACGGTGTCGATCTCTTGCAGGACGGTGTTGGACTCGGTCATGCCCTCGAGCGCGTGCTGGGCGTAGTAGGCCACACCCACGTTGGTGCCCAGATCGCGGGTACCGGTAGTGGGCGGCTCCAGACCGGCGAGGATCTTCATGAGCGTGGACTTGCCGGCGCCGTTGGGGCCGACGAGCGCCACGTGCTCGCCGCGGTAGAGCTTGAGGTCGATGTCGCTGTAGATGTGCTTGTCGCCGTAGGATTTGGAAACACCCTCCAGGCCCACGACCATGTCACCGGAGCGCGGCGGGTCGGGGAACTTAAAGTCGATGTGCTTGTGGCCCTCGGGCAGGATGACGAGCTCCTTTTTGATCTGCTCGATCTTGCGGATGCGTTCCTGCGCCTGGGCGGCCTTGGTGGGCTTGTAGCGGAACTTGTCGACGAAGACCTGCATGTGGGCGATGTCGCGCTCCTGGGCGGCACGCTTGGCGCGCATCTGCTCCAGGTTGTCCTCGCGCTGCTTGAGGTAGCTGCTGTAGTTGCCGGTGTAGGTGGTCACGCGACGGTTTTCGAGGGCGGCGACGTGGTCGACGCAGGCGTCCATGAAGGCGCGGTCGTGGCTGACGATGAGCACGGCGCCGTCGTAGTTGGCGATAAAGCCGCGCAGCCACTGGACGCTTTCGAGGTCCAGGTGGTTGGTGGGCTCGTCAAGCAGCAGCAGGTCGGGGTGGCGTAGGAATAGCTTGGCCAATGCGATGCGCATCTGCCAGCCGCCCGAGAACTCGGAGCACGGGCGCTCAAAGTCGGTGACCTTAAAGCCCAGGCCGGACAGGATTTTGCGTGCGTTGCTCTCGAGCTCGTAGCCGCCCAGGTGTTCAAAGCGGTCCTGGACCTGGCCGTACTCGTTAAGGAGTGCGTCGACGTCCTTGCCCTGCTCGGAGAGCTCGGTGATCTGGGCCTGCAGCTCGTTGGCGCGCTCGCCCATGCGGCGAATTTCCTTGGCGGCGGCCATGACCTCGGCAAGGATGGTGGTGTCCTTTTGCTCCAGGTTGGTTTCCTGCTCTAGGTAGCCCACCTGGCAGTCCTTGGCGTACTGGACCTGGCCGGCGTCGGGGCTGTCGATGCCCATGATGATCTTAAGCATGGTGGTTTTGCCGGCGCCGTTGGGGCCTACGAGCGCGAAGCGCTCGCCGGGGTTGATCTGGAAGGACGCGCCGCTAAAGAGGACGCGTGCGCCGAAGCTTTTTTCGATCTTGTCGACCAGGAGGATCATGGTGCCGCCTTTGACCTTGTGTTCCTATATGAAAAAAGGCCCCAACTTGCGTTGGAGCCTCATTCAATGCTCGGGTGGAGACGAGGGGGATCGAACCCCTGACCTCTTGACTGCCAGTCAAGCGCTCTCCCAGCTGAGCTACGCCCCCGTGCGAAGAAGTACTATACGGGAACTCGGACGACGATGCAAGGACAATTTTGGAAAATTTCGCCTCCACGGCGTGGGCCGCCATCATCCCAGCGGCCATCCCGCCGGCGCCGGGCCCATTATCGGGGCCGATCGCGCTCCCGCCCACCCGGCGATCTCAAAACCATGCCGGTTTACGGGGCCAGGCCGGGAACCCCCGAGCATGCCGTAATCGGTAAAATCAAAACCGCAGGTAGACGACTTGCGCATTCCGTTAAATGCAGGGTATGGACGGCCGGTCCGGGTCCAGCCCCGTAATCCGGCATAGTTTTGAAATGGTTCTTGTCAACCAGAATAATCTTTTACGTGGATTTGAACTGCAAACGTTTATCATGGCAATTTGGCAGGCATGTGGAGTGGGAACTTTGGCAAAAAGAAGCCGGGCTATTTGCCCGGCCCCTTGATTCTCTGGTGGGCCCTCCGGGATTCGAACCCAGAACCCAGGGATTATGAGTCCCCTGCGCTAACCGTTGCGCCAAGAGCCCTTATAAAATGGCGCGTGCGATAGAGACAAATGGAACAGGTCCCTATCATGAACCACGTCGTGAAATACTACCATGCACGCGGCGCCCGTTCAACGGACGATCTTGTCGACCAGGAGGATCATGGTGCCGCCTTTGATCTTGTGTGCCTATATGAAAAAAGGCCGGCTTATAGGACAAAATGCGTGTCACGATAGAACATCCGTTTCCATCCATTAATCCAGCCAGAACGGGTACGGGTCCCTGTGGTGGAGGTCCTCCCACACGGCCCTGTCGCCCCACTCCGGCCCTCCGTCCTCGCGCGACGGCGAGGCGGAGTAGACACTGAACAGGAAGTCGATGTCCGCGTCGGTCGGCATCGTGGCGAGCTTTTCGCACGCCGTCCTCGCGTCCCCCGAATGAGTGTGGCACCACCAGAACACCGCCTTAACGCGCTTGACCGACGTCAGCCCCCGGTGGTTGCGCAGGACGGCCCTCAGCTGCGAGTTCACCCCTCCCTCGATCATGTTGTTGGTCGACGGCAGCGGGCCGGCCTTGGCCAGGGCGGGGTCGAGGTAGGTGAACAGCGTCCCCGCCGACACCAGCGACGACAGCGACGAGCGCGCCCGCCTCAGCCTCTCGTGGGTGTAGACCCTCCTGCCGTCCACCACGGTCCTGTCCTCCAGGAAGTCGGCCCAGAACCCGTACCAGTCGAGGTAGCGCTCGACCCAGAGCTCGGCCTGGTGCAGCGTCTCGATGCCCATGAGGTCGCGCGCGATGAGGTAGAGCTCGCGCCCCGCCTGGAGCTTCGGCCGCGTCGTCGTGTAGCGCTTGACCTGTGAGAAGGCGTGGAAGGTGCACCTCTGGACCCTGGTGCGCGGCCAGGTCTCGCGCACGGCCTTGGCGAACCCGCTCCCGCCGTCGGTGACGACCACCTCGGGCGCCGGGATCGGCGACATGAGGGCCGACCACGCCCTCGAGTTCTCCGACCTGGCCATGTACCAGGAGACCACCCTCTCGCCGCTGCAGCATATGAGCACCACGAGGTCGCGCGCGACCCAGATCCCGTCGACGTAGAGCACGCGGTGCAGCTCGCCGTCGGGGACGGGCATCGGCCAGACCTCCCAGAACTCGGCCGTCCTGCGCCTGAAGGACCGCCCGCCGCCCGGCATCGCGGCCTGCGAGTCCTTCGAGAGGAGCCAGCCGAGGAACTCGTCCAGCCTCGTCGCCGTGTCGTCGTACCTCACCGTCGTCGACGCGCCGCAGGCCGTGCACCTCCACCGCTGGGACCCCGATGAGGTCCTGCCGTTGCGCTTGGTCCGACCGCCGCAGTAGGGGCAATAAACGGCCTTCATGGGCACCTCTTCCGAAAGGGTGTTTAACGGTTCCGGAAAAGGTTATCTACCTGCGGTAACGATGGGCAACCGGACACACATTCTGTCCGAGCGGTTAAAAGCGGGCACGGAATTTAAACGGCTGAAAAAGGGGCATCGACCTGCGCCGATGCCCCCAACGTGGACACACTTTTTGTCCTATAAGCCAAAAGGCCCCAACTTGCGTTGGAGCCTCATTCAATGCTCGGGTGGAGACGAGGGG
>CAUESV010000020.1 GCA_959020715.1 uncultured Collinsella sp.
CGCAGCTTGGCGTCCAGGTTGGACAGCGGCTCGTCCATCAGGAAGACCTTGGGATCACGCACGATGGCGCGGCCGATGGCGACACGCTGGCGCTGGCCGCCCGAAAGCGCCTTGGGCTTACGGTCGAGGTACTGGGTAATGCCCAGAATCTCGGCCGCAGAGCGAACCTTACGGTCGATTTCGTCTTTGGGGACCTTCTTGAGCTCAAGCGTAAACGCCATGTTCTCGTACACCGTCATATTGGGGTACAGAGCATAGCTCTGGAACACCATGGCAATGTCGCGGTCCTTGGGTGCCACGTCGTTGACGCGCTTGCCGTCGATGAGCACGTCGCCCGAGGTGATGTCCTCCAGGCCGGCGATCATGCGCATCGTCGTGGACTTACCGCAGCCAGACGGGCCAACGAGGACGATGAACTCCTGGTCGTGAACGGTGAGGTTGAAGTCCTCTACAGCGAGCACACCGTCCTCGGTAACCTTGAGGTTGTGCTTCTTCTCCTCGGTCTTCTTCTTTTTGTCAAAGAAGCCCTTCTTTTTTGACTCGTTGTTGGGATACACCTTCTGAACATGTTTGAGAACGATCTCGGCCATGTCTCTACCTTTCGATACGCGGCGCCGCGCTGAGGGGCGCCGCAGAAACTTGCAAAACAGTTACGGCATCAGCCCTTGACGGCACCTGCCACCACACCGTCGATGATGTACTTCTGGCAGAAGATGTACATGATGACGATGGGAACAACGACCATCATGATGCAGGCCATCATGGGGCCGAGCTCGACGTGGCCGTAGCCACCGCGGAAGTACTGGATCAAAATAGGAATGGTCTTGTACTTGGTGGAGTCGAGCGTAAGGTAGGGCAGCAGATAGTCGTTCCAGACCCACATGGTCTCGAGGATGCCGACCGAAAGATAGGTGGGCTTCATGATGGGAAGGACGATCTTAAAGAACACCTGGACCGGGTTGCAGCCGTCGATCATGGCCGCCTCCTCGATCTCGAGTGGGATGTTCTTTACAAAGCCGGCGAACATAAAGACCGCCAGGCCCGCACCAAAGCCCAGATAGATAAAGCAGATGTTGAACGGCGTGTTAAAGCCGATGCGGTCCGCCAAATTGGACAGCGTGAACATCAGCATCTGGAAGGGCACGACCATCGAGAAGACGAACAGGTAATAGAAGAAGTTCGAGATCTTGCTGTTGACGCGCACTACGTACCAAGCGCACATGGAGCAGCACACCAAAATCAGAACGACCGACGTGACCGTGATGATGAGCGAGTACATAAACGCCGAGGCAAAGCCCTGCTCGTTAAGAGCGTGCACGTAGTTTGCGAGACCGTTGAACGTCTCGGGCGTGAGCAGATCGAACGCCGTGGTGGTGCTGATTGCAGTCCCCTTCTTAAAGGAATTGAGTGCAATCATGAACACGGGGTAGATCCACGCGAGCGACAGGATCGTAAAGAAAATCGAGAGCGCGCGGTTGATAACCTTATCGCGTTTCATTACTGCTGCACCTCCTTGGACCTCGTGGCCTTAAGCTGGATCATAGAGATGGCTACGACCAGGATGCAGAAGATGACTGCCTTGGCCTGGCCAATGCCCTGCCATGCGATGCCGGCACGCGAGTAGAACGTGTTGTAGATGTTCAGGGCGAGCATCTCGGTGGAGTGCGCAGGGGCACCACCGGTAAGGGCGAGGTTCTGATCGAACAGCTTAAAGCCGTTGGTGATGGACAGGAACAGGCAGATGGTGATCGTCGGCATCAGGTTGGGGATCTTAACCTTCCAAAACGTCTGCCATGCCGTGGCGCCGTCGACCTTGGCGGCCTCGATGTAGTCGGACGGAATGGACTGCAGACCGGCGATGTAGATGATCATCATGTAGCCGACCTGCTGCCACAGGGTCAGGATGATAAGGCCCCAGAAGCCAGCAGCGGAGTTAAGGGCGATGAGCTGAGCGCCCACGTTGGAGAGCAGGCAGTTGATCAGAATCTGCCAAATGTAGCCCAGCACGATGCCGCCGATCAGGTTAGGCATAAAGAAGATCGTGCGGAAGATGTTGGTGCCCTTGAGCGCCTTGCGGGTGAGCGCCTGCGCGATGGCGAGAGCGATCACGTTGATGAGCACCGTCGACAGGAAGGCAAACGCCACGGTAAAGAAGAACGACGTGGAGAACTGCGGGTCCGTCAATGCGCGCATATAATTCTCGATACCGACGAAGTGCGCGTTATTGATGGTAATAAACTGGCAGAACGAGAGATAGAAACCCTGGATAAAGGGGATCACGAACCCGATCATAAACGCCAGGCACGTGGGCAGCATAAAGAGCGGCCACCAGCGCTTGAGTGCTTTGCCCATAGAAGGGTCCTTTCAATATGCAGGGGGCGGGCAAACCAACGTCTGCCCGCCCCCTGTCGCTAATCAGATAGCTTGGGCAGCAACTACTTACTCGGAAGCAGCTTTCTCGGTCTTCCAGCCATCGACGAAGGCGTTCTTGACGCCGTCCCACTTGGTGTTGTCGGCAGCATAAGCGATGAGAGCCTGCTTGAGGTTCTTCTTCCACTCCTCAGAGGGGATGTAGACGAAGTCCCAAGCGACGGTCTTCTTGCCGTCCTTGGCCATGGCAACGGCCTGCTGCGAGAAGACGTTGTTGGTGTCCTTGGCGCTCTTGAACGGGGCGGTCAGACCCATCTTGTCGGCGATAATCGAGGTGGCGGTGTCAGAGGTGACGCACCAGTACATGAAGTCCTCGGTGGCCTTCTGGGCATCCTCGGAAGCCTGGGAGCTCACGCACCAGTAGTTCTCGCCGCCGGAGCACAGGCCCTGGTTCTCCTCGCCATCGACGCCGATGTAGATCGGCAGCATGCCGAGCTGGTCGTCGGTCATACCAGCCTTGGTGAGGTCGGCGTAGGCCCAAGAGCCGTTCTGATAGAAAACGGTCTTGCCGGTTGCGAACTCGTTGGTGGCGTCGTCGCCGGTCTTGGAGGCAAGCTGCGAAGGATCGCAGGTGGAGTCGGTGATGTACAGGTCGAAGATCTGCTTAAAGTTGTCGAGATACTCGCCCTTGATCTCGTCGTCCTCCTGGTTGTGCTCCTTTTCGAACTCGTAGTAGAGCGGAAGGTTGGCGAGGTGGGTGGTGTAGCGCCAGCTGGAGGAGTCATCCATACCGGCAGAAGTGAAGGCACCGTCAATGCCGAGCTCGTCCTTGCGGGCCTGGATGTCATCGGCGCAAGCCTTCAGCTTGTCGAAGGAGTTGATGTCCTCGGCCTTGTAGCCAGCCTTCTCGAGCAGCTGCTTGTTGTAGATGATGCCGTAGCTCTCCTGGACCCAGTCGATGCCCAGATCCTTACCGTCGGACTGCAGCGCCAGGGAGTCGTCGATGAGCTCACCGCGGACCTTGGTGTCGGACAGATCGGCGCAGTAGTCCTTCCAGTTCTTAAGGCCGGTGGGGCCGTTGACCTGGAACAGCGTCGGAGCGGAGCTCTTGGACATCTCGGACTTGAGCTTCTCCTCGTAGGTGTTGGAAGCGGCGGTCACGATCTTGACCTCGACGCCCTTCTCCTTCTTATAGGCCTTGGCGATCTCCTTCCACTCCTTGTCGACCTCGGGCTTGAATTGGAGGAAGTAGACCTCGGCAGCGTCACCAGAAGCAGAGGAGCCGGAGCCGGCAGAACCGCCGCAGCCCACGAGACCCAGACCAAGAACCGCAGCCGCGGAACCAGCAAAGCCCAGGAACTGCCTTCTGCTCATTTCGTTCTTCATTACAATCCACCCTTTCACACCGTGGCGGCACCCTTTGCCGCCGCCTTCGGAGATTGGCTCGGGGACTTTGCCCCTTTTGCTGATTAGTACGATACGCTATTTGGCTAGTTGTTTGAACAAGTATTACTAGAGCGGTAGAAAAACTTCGGTGAACGGTAATTTCAACTTGATACTTGACAAGTTTTGTATAAACAATTAATTGTTATCAAATGCAGAGAAAACGCCCGGTCAAGCCGATGCATCGTCGGTTTGACCGGGCGTTTTCTCTTTGAGGGCTTGAGTCTCGTCAGGCTGCGAGCTAGCCGGCTATCGCTTGGAGTTGACGCGGTAGTGGAAGATCTCGGGATGCGTGCGGGCATGCGTGACCTCGAACAAGATGCCGTCCGAGGTGTACGACTGGCTCTCCATGACGGCGACACAGTTGTATTTGCCAAGGTCCAAGTAGCTGCAGTCCTCATCGTTGGCGAGCTCGACACTCACCGTACGACGGCTCGCCATCACTTTGACGCCGCGCTTGTGCTCCAGATAGTCGTAAATTGACCTTGCGGCGATCTCGGGCGTCAGGCCTTTGGCGATCGACTCCAGAAAATAGCCGTGGTCCACCTGGCGAGCATTACCGTTAAGGCTACGGACGCGCACCACGCGAATCAACTTCTCGCCCACCTTAAAGCCCAGGCGACGAGAAAGTTGCTCGGTGCAGACCAGATGTTCAAAAGACTTAACGTCCGTCGATGCAACGGCATTGTTGCGCTTTGCAAACTCGCCAAACGACTCGACTTCCTCGAGCGCGCCCAGCATATCGGTTTCGCCTTTAAGCCAAATGACGCGCACGCCCTTGCCGTGAATGGGCTGTACGTACATCTCGTCGGCCAGCATGGCAAGTGCTCGACGGACGGTATTTCGGGTGCATCCGAATTCCGCGGTCAGCTCGGCCTCGGTCGGCAGCATCTCCTGGAACGCATAGGTTCCGTTGATAATGCGCGAACGAATCTCGCGGTAGATTCCTTCATAAATCGCTTTTGGCATTGTTTCACCTCTAATGAATATGTATGGCTAGGCACGATAGCATTTCTTGGGGTTGTTTAAACCGCCTATCGGTAAAGCGCCAATATTTAACCGTTGACGGTCGCCCCCGCGTTCAGACCCCGCTCATGTAAAAACCGTCGGCGAAGCCGCTTCGCCAGTCCTCTACAATGAGAAATTGTTTAAACGTTTTACCCACGCAAGCGTGCGGCTGTCTGAAAGGACAAAACATGCTGCAAAAAATCCAACGCTTTGGCGGGGCAATGTTCGCGCCCGCCATGCTGTTTTCTATATCAGGCCTCATGGTCGGCGTCTCCGCTCTCGCAACAACCGTCGACATCGTCGGCGATCTTGCCATATACGGAACCCCCTGGTACGTTTTCTGGAGCATCATTCAGCGCGGCTCGTGGACGGTCTTTAAACGTCTTCCGCTCCTTTTTGCCGTAGCGCTGCCTATCGGCCTTGCCCAAAAGCAACCGGCACGCTGCTGCCTCGAGGCGCTCGTGGCCTATTTTGCCTTCTGCTTCTTTTTGAGCGAGATCATCAAGCTGAGCGGCGACAACCTTGGGCTTAAGTATCCGTCGTTTTTGACCCCCGCCAGCGGCATCACCATCATCGACGGCATCAAGACGCTCGACACCGGCATTATCGGCCCGCTGGCGGTATCGGCAACCGTCGTCGCCATCCATGACCGCTTCTACGATGCCAAGGTTCCCGATTGGCTCGGCACCTTCTCGGGTTCCTCGCTGGTCTACCTCATCAGCTTTTTTGCCGTGTTTGCCCTTGCCGCTATCTCGGCCGCCATCGTGCCCTTCGCATACGCTGTGACCGAAACGCTGCGCCACGCACTTGCGGGCGTCGGTCCCTTTGGCGTGGGCATCTTTGTCTTTTTAGAACGAGCACTCGAGCCCTTTGGCCTGCACCACCTGCTCTACATGCCGATCTACTACGACAACCTGGTCATTAACGACGGCATCTACGCCACGTGGAGCAGCTTGCTCCCCATCCTCTCCCATAGCACGCGCCCCCTTAATGAGCTTGCGCCGTGGGCCGGTTTTACCGCCACCGGCTGGGTCAAGCTCTTTGGCCTTCCTGCCATCGCAGCTGCGTTCTACTCCACCGCAAAACCCGAGCGCCGCGCCGGCCTCAGGGTCATCCTTGTTCCCGCCATCATCGCCTCGGTGGTTTGCGGCGTTACCGAGCCACTCGAGTTTCTCTTTATGTTCACCCACCCCGGGCTCTTTTTGCTCTACGCCGTCTTATCGTCTTGCCTTGCCACAACCATGAATCTCTTTGGCATCGTCGGCATCTTCTCGGGCGGCCTCATGGAGATGGCAGCCTTCAACTTTATCCCGCTCATGCGGACGCATACCGGTGCCTATCTTTTGGCGCTCGGTATCGGCCTTGCCTTTAGCCTCATCTTTTTTGTTAGTTTTCGAGCGCTCATCTTGGTCTATGACCTTAAGACGCCGGGCCGCGAGGATCATGTCGCCAATCGCACGGCAATCGATTGTTTAACGGGAAGCGACTTTGCCAAAGAGCAATCTCCCAATGACGAGGTCAATAGTCGATCCGATCAAGATCACGTCCTCGCTGAGCGGGTAATTCAACTTTTAGGTGGCGTTGGCAATATCGTGGGCGCAACCAACTGCGCCACGCGCCTGCGCGTCGAGGTCGCAGACCCTTCCATCGTTGCAGATAACGCGTCGTTTGTCGCGGTGGGCGCCAAGGGCCTCATCATTACGGGCAAGACCGCCCAGGTGATTATCGGCATCTCCGTTCCCCGCGTTAAAGAGCATTTTGACCAGATCATGGGCCTCGAGCCGGAATTTGTGCCCACCACCTCGGCCTCCCCTGCCGCCAGCGCAGCCCATAAGCGCGGCGATATTTGCTTCTTCGATATCGACGGAACGCTCGCCTGGCAAGACCCTCGAGTGGCACAAGAGCTTCCCGAGAGCGAGCGAGACCTGTCCCCCTATCCCAACGAGGCGGTTTCGCAGGCAATCCGCGAGTTTGTCGCCAACGGCAACATGGCCTTTATCTGCACGGGACGCACCCTGAGCTGCATCCACCCCAAACTTCTTGAGCTGCCCTGGACCGGCATCGTCTGTCTTGCGGGCGGTTACGCCGAGATCAACGGACACGCAATTCGCGATCTGTCGATGACGCCCAGTATGCTGCTGCGTCTTGCCCCCTATCTTGAGCAGTCGGGCGAAGTCATCCGCTTTGAGGGCCTCAACGGCGTCGTGCGCATGAGCGCCGATGCCCCCGATGCCCCTGGATACGCGCGCACCCTGGGCGACGCAGTCACGCAGCTGCAACATTACAGTGCCTATAAGATTTTGATGTCTACATCGCTCGCCAACCACATCGCTCAAGATAAGGCACTTGAGCCGTTGTTGTGCTTTAACGAGCTCGAACTCGAGGTAACCGAAATCTCGCCCCGCGAATGCACGAAGCGCGGGGGCATCCAGTCTGTACTCGACGCCCTCGATCCCCATCATGGAACCGTATACGGCATCGGCGACGCCAGCAATGACGTCTCGCTGATGAACGCCGTCGATGTCGGTATCGCCATGGGCAATGCGCCGGACTATCTCAAAAAGCGCGCCGACTACATCACCGACTCGGTCGACAAAGATGGCGTCGTCAAGGCGCTCGAGCACTTTAGGCTTATATAAGCAGCCGGCACGCGCACGCGTCCCGTTTCTCCAAATCGCCAAAACAGACGCGCCGGCAACTCCAATGTGGCAATATGGTATCTGCACACCGCAACGATGTAACCCAAGAAAGAATGCGAGAACCCGTGTCCAGTCCGTTTACCAGCTTTTTAGCCCAGCACTTTGACCAGATTAACGACTATCTGGCCACGTTCTTTGACGGACAGGCGACCTCTGCCGATATCGAGCGCTACCTGTACGCGCCGCTCTCGGCTTTTACGGCCAACGCCGGCAAGCGCCACCGCCCGCTTATCTGTATGCTCGCCGCAACCGCAGTGGGCGGTAGCTTTGAGAGCGCCCGCAGCGCCGCGGCAGCCATCGAGCACTTCCAGTCGGGCGCGCTGATCCACGACGACATCGCCGACAACGGACAGCTTCGTCGAGGCAAGCCCTGCATGCACCTTACCGAGGGCACGGGCCTTGCCATCAATTGTGGCGACCTGGCGCTCACCATGGTCACCAAGACGGTTCTCGACGACCCCACGCTGGAGTCCGACGTGAAGCTGCGCGTGCTCCACGAGCTTACCGAGATGATCGTCCGCACCATCGAGGGTCAAGCGCTCGACCTGGGTTGGGTCCGTGACGGGCGCTTTGATATCTCAGTTGATGACTACCTGGACATGGCGACGCACAAGACCGCGTTTTACAGCGGAGCCACGCCGCTTGCCGCCGGAGCCATTATCGGCGGCGGCAGCGATGAGCAAATCGAAGCGCTGCGCGCCTTTGGCCTGCACACGGGTCTTGCCTTTCAGATTCAGGACGACCTGCTCAACCTTGTCGGCACTAAGGAAGCCGCCAACAAGGACTTCCGCACCGACATCACCGAGGGCAAGCGCACGCTTGTCGCCGTACACGCCCTCTCTGATGAGCGCCACCACGACGAGGTCGAGGCGATTCTTTCCTCGGGCACCGATGATCCCGCGCAGCTCGCACGCGCCGTGGATATCTTCCAGGAGACCGGCTCCATCGATTACGCCCACACTTATGCGCTCGACCTGACCGCTAAGGCCAAAGCGGCCATCGAGAACGTTGAGCTTGATCCGCACGCACGCGAGCTGTTCCTCTCCATGGCAGATTTCTTTGTGGAGCGCCTTAACTAACGGGGGTTATAAAACCTGTCAGCAGCGTATTTAGGCACAACTTGCTACACTGTTGAGTGCATGTTTATGCATCCCTTTGCGTTGTCTATCCGACAGACGCTCAAATAGTACGAATGGTACGCCGAAAGGGGTTCGTTCATGGAACCTATTACAACGGGCATGCAAGGAGCAGCCGTCGAGGACGTGCAGTCTCGTCTCCTGCAGCTCGGCTACACGATTGATGCCGCCGAAGTCACCGACAAGTACTTTGGAGCCACCACTGAGCAGGCCGTCAGCACCTTCAGGCTCGACAGCGGCCTTGCTGCCGGTCATGCCGTCGATATCCCCTGTTGGAGCGCCCTTGTAGACGCTTCGTATAAGCTGGGCGACCGCACCCTCTATCTGCGCATGCCCAATTTCCATGGCGCCGATGTGCAGGCCCTGCAGCGCGCTCTCAACGTTTTGGGCTTTGCCTGTGGCGAAGACGACGGCTACTTTGGTCCGCATACCGAGGCCGCCCTGCAGCAGTTCCAGGAAAATGTCGGCCTGTTTGCCGACGGCATGGCCTTCCAGGACACCTACGCCTACATCAACCGCCTGCACCATGTGTGGGAGGGCAAGCCCTCGGTCACCGAAGCCGAGTCCCGTATCGGTTTTGCTCGCGCCGCCAACGTGCTCGAGCGTTTCCAGATTGCCGTTATCGGCGAGGACCCCATCGCACGCAGCGTTGCGTCGCGCATGTGGAATATCGCCACGGCAACGACCGACAACAGCGGCATGATGCTCTGCGACTCCGAGGTCCCAACCGACGTTGACCTGGTGCTCGAGATCGCAAGCGACGAGCTGCCCGCCGACGCCGCACCGCGCGCCACGATTGCCCTCGCCGAGTGCCACAACCTGGCCCAGCGCATCCGCACTGCCAATGTCGCCGCGCAGCAGAAGCCGGCACGCATTCGCATTGAGCTCACGGGCATGACGCGCTACAACGGCACCTTCACGGCCAGCGACGCGCAGACACTCGCCGTACGCCTGCTCGATGGCGTTTGCGATGCCCTCGCAGATTAGGTAAACTAAACGAGTTGCTTTTGGGCAACACTACACATTGGGACGTAGTTCAACGGTAGAACTCCGGTTTTTGGTGCCGGCTGTTGGGGGTTCGAATCCCTCCGTCCCAGCCCTTAAGAACACAGCGCTCCAGGCCCTTATGAACCTGGAGCGCTTTCTTGTGGGCAAGCGGAGGGATTCGAACCCGCAAGGAATCTACCTATATAAGACAGACGCCCCAGGCCCATAACGACCAAGAGCGCCTTGCATCTAGAATTATCAGCCCTGTTCCGAAAAGCGAGCCGCATGCAACAACCAAGTAACCACAGGCCCCGGGAGAGCGGGGACACCGGCTTAGGTTTATCGCGAGTTCCGCACGAACAGGAGGCCACGTGACCTCGATGTTTTGGACGTGACAGCGAGAGGGGTCCTGGCATGGCAAGGTGACGTGAAACAAGGCGGCGCTGACCTTCTGGTCGCGCCGCCGAAGTTGAACGTCAGATTGCCGTGCCAGGGCCCCTCGCAGCGTCAAGAAGTCCGCCGTTCGGTAGAACGGCGGAATCTAATTGTTCAGCATGCGGTCGAAGCTTCCCGAGTCGCCATCCCGATAGTCGGCGGTCATCAGAATCTCCTGCGGAATGCGCCCGCCTTCACGTAGCACGTTGCGGAACTGCACGCGCGTAACCATGGGCAGATCCTTGATCGTCGCTGCCAGGTTCTGCGGCACGCCCTGGTTGGCAGCCGCGGGCTCGCACTCGCCGCCGGCCTTCACGCGACGCTTATGCTCGGCGAGCATGGCGCGGTACATGCCGGCATGCAGGCGAATCTCAACCACATTGGCATTGCGAGCCTGCTCGACGATGCGCGCGCCCTCGCGATCGATATCGCCCACGTAGTAGACGTAGTTAAAGCGATAGCCAATCTCGGCCAGATAATCGTCCAGGGCATGCGAGACGCTCGCCTTGCATCCGCCGCCAAAAATCACGCCGCCCACCTTGGTACCAAAGAGCTTGGCATGTTTGCGTCCGCGCAGGAGCTTGACGATCTCGTCGTAGGTATCCAGGTTCTCGACCATAATGAACGGCTTGTCGGCACCCAGCGTAAAGAAGCCCGTAAAGTGCACGGGGCGATTGGGGGCGACCTTGATCGCCTGCATGCTGATGCCCTTTTCGGTCATTCGCCTGATCAAGCGCTCACCGTGCTTGCCGTCAAAAGCCTTCTCGTCGTTAAAGATCTGGTAGGCACGCTGGCGGCGCGAGGCAACCGGCGTATCGGCACCTCGGTTCTGCTCGATCCAAGCCTGGATGATTGCGATTTCCTCGGCAATCTTGCGGTTGGACATCTCGTTGTGCTGAGTGCGCTGCGGAGCCTTTTTGCCGTCCTTGCCCTCGACCTTTACGATCTGTGTCTGCTGCTCCTTGATCTTAGAGAGCGCCGTAGGCGTAGGGACAACTTTGAGCAGCTGCCTGCCTAAAACGCGGGCAAGGGCAAACGCCGAGACCTCGCCGTGGACTGCCGACTTGGGCTGCTGGGCAGCGGTATCTGCTGCGGTAGACTCCGGCTTCTTCTGAGACTTGCGCTTAGAATCGCCTTGGGAATTGCGCTCGCGCTTCGGCATAGGCGCCTGCTTCTGCGGACGATCGGACTTACTCTCCTTCGCTGGCTGGCGCTTAGGCTGCCCCGAAGAAACCTCGACCTTCGCATCCTCGTCCTGCGGCGTGGTCTTCTCGGCCGCAGTCTCGGCATGGGAACTGCGGCCCCCACGATGGCGACGGCGGCGAGGCTTGCTCGACGCGCCCTGCTCCGTCTGCTCATCAGTAGGCTGCTGACCCTTGGCCTCGGCATCAACCTCAAGCTGCGGCTCAACAGGCTTCTGTTCGCGAGCCGCCGGCTCAACGGCCTTCTCGTCCTGAGTGGTCGAAGCCGGCTCGCTCTTCTCCTGACGCCTTACGGGATACGCGCGCCCCGCAAAACCGCGGCCGGGACGACACGAACCCGGAGCCCTCTTGGCAGACTCCTCAACATCGTCTGCAACCTCAGAAGACTCTTCAACCTCACGCGCGGCATCCTGCGCTGCAGCCTTAAAGTGAGCACCGCGACGACGCTTGGGCTCTTGGGCCTCCACGGGCTTTTGCTCCTTCGCGGGCTTCTGCGACTCGACAGCAACCTCGGTCTCAACAACCTCGGCATCCGTCTCACCTTTTTGAGCAACGGCGCGACGGAAGCGCTCCTGCTGGGCGCGGCGCTGCGCATCGCGCTTGCCACCCCCACCAAAACCGCCACGTCCCGCCTTTGCCGTAAAGGCACGCACGACATTCTCATCGAGCAACTCATCGGTATCGACATGCTCACGCGGAGCAACTTCTTCCACAGCAGGCACGTCAGCGGAATCCTCGACGACAAAATTTTCGACGGACTCGGCAGGCTGCTCCTGGGCATCGCGGATCTCGACATTGATGGTATAGAACGCCGGACGCCCGTTAATGCCGCTACCCTCAATCTTGGTCACGATATTTGCCGCGATAAGTTCATCGCGCATCGCCTTGGTGTCGCATTCCTTATCGACGGAGCGGAAAATCTGCGCCAGCGCACTCGACTTAATCTTGAGTGCCTTGCGGCAAAGCAGGTCGTAGGCAACCAGCTTGGCACGCTCAGCAGAAAGCGACGTCTGGCTGCTCAGGCGCTCAGCCAAAGCATCGACATTGTTTTGATTATCGGAATATACCGTCTTGGCCACGGGGCCCCTTTCATATGTACACATATACGTCTATATGGTACAACGCACGAGCCTATCCACGCAAAACATCTGCGAGAACGCCCTTGCATCACCTGTTCCCACAAGAAAAAAGACCGGGTCCGCTTGATTGCGGACCCGGTCTTTCCGAGTCAAATGGATGGGAGATTCAACCCGTCCGACCGACTAGGCCTTGGCGGCCTCGGCGTCGGCAGGAGCCTCAGCGGCAGCGGCGCGACCGTACTCGGCCTTGCCCATCTCGGACCACTCGGGCTCCTCGTCGGGCATGGAGCCAGCCTCCTTGCCGAAGAACTCCTTGAGGCAGTTAACGGCAACGATGAGGCCCAGGACCATCAGCAGGACGGCAAAGACGAGCTGCAGGCCCTTGGTGGCGGCGACGGAGACGGCGGCCGTGGTGGCAGTAGCCGGGATGGTACCGAAGAAACCGTAGGCCTGGACGGCGGTCATGCAGCCCATGGCGCTCTGGACCAGCGAGGTGAAGGTGCAGCAGAGCAGGAAGGCGACGGGCACGTAGAGCATCCAGCCCTTGCGGCCGGTGCACTTGCAGAACACGGCGAGGGTGATCATGGTCATGCCGCCGAGCAGCTGGTTGGAAGCACCAAAGAGCGGCCAGATGTTGGCATAACCACCAAAAGCGAGGGCGAGACCGGGAAGCAGGGTGACGACCGTGGCGAACCAGGGGTTGCCGAGGACCTTCATGTAGCCGGCCTTGGACTCGATGGCCAGGGCATCGTTGGTCTGGGCAAAGAACTCGGAGAACGAGGTGCGGGCGATGCGGGCGACGGCGTCGAGCGAGG
Organism: uncultured Collinsella sp.; assembly: GCA_959020715.1. Classification (GTDB taxonomy): domain Bacteria; phylum Actinomycetota; class Coriobacteriia; order Coriobacteriales; family Coriobacteriaceae; genus Collinsella. Next base: position 13,175 of record CAUESV010000020.1, read on the forward strand.
TCAGAGCCAGAGCGGAGACGTTCATGGTCATGAAGACGGTAGCGAGTGTGCCGTCAACACCGAAGGCCTGCATACCGCGGGAGATGCCAGCGGCGAAGATCTGGAACGGGGTGGAAGCGACACCAGCGTTGAGGGCGCCGGTGCCGGCGGTGTTCATATCGGAGAACATGATGCCGGCAACGATGATGGCAAGGATGCCAACGAAGGACTCGACGATCATGGCGCCGTAACCGACCTTGACGGCGTCCTGCTCCTTCTCGACCTGCTTAGAAGAGGTGCCGGAAGAAACGAGGCTGTGGAAACCGGAGAGAGCACCGCAGGCAACGGAGACGAACAGGACCGGGAACATCATGCCGGAGGCAGTGGAGAAGCCGGTGAAGACCGGAGCGGTGATAGTGGCCTGACCGTTGACGCCCAGGACGACGATGCCGAGGACAGCGCAGACGATCATGATGATCATCATGATGGAAGTGAGGTAGTCACGCGGGGTCTTGAGCATCTGGATGGGCATGGCGCCAGCGAAGACCAGGTAGACCATGACGACGGCGAACCACTGGAACTTATCCAGGTAGACCGGGAACTGCATGCCGACGGCAAACATGAGAACCATGAGGACAACGCCGGTGACGAACTCGGCAGCGCCGGTGAGGTTGAACTTCTTCTGGGCCCAACCAAAGGCGATAGCGACGAAGGTGAACAGGATGGAGATGGTACCAGCGCAGCCGGCGGCATAGGACTTGGTGAAGTCGATGGCACCGGTAGCAGCACCAGAAGCGTCAACGGCCGGGGTGAACATGAACGTCTTGCAGACCATGTCGGTGAAAGCGGCGATGACGATGATGCAGAACAGCCAGCAGAACAGCAGGAACAGGCGACGGCCGGTCTTGCCGATGTACTTCTCGATGAGCTGAGCCAGGGACTTGCCGTTGTTCTTCATCGAGGCGTACAGGGCGCCAAAGTCGTGGACGGCGCCAAAGAAGATGCCGCCGACGAGGACCCAGAGCACGACGGGAAGCCAGCCGAAGGCCATGGCGACGATCGTACCCGTAACAGGGCCAGCACCGCAGATCGAGCTGAACTGGTGCGAGAACGCGGTGAAGGCGGAGACGGGCGAGAAGCTGTTGCCGTCCTTCATGCGCTTGGCCGGCGTGAGGGCCTCTTTGTCAACGCCCCACTTGTTGGCCAGCCAGCGGCCGTAGCCCAGATAGCCGCAGGCGAGCACCGCCGCGGCCACAACCATGAGCAAAACTCCGTTCATTACATTTCCTCCTCTAAAAAGAACTTCCTAGACATAAAAAATGAGGGCCGTCGGTTGCGCTCGACGGCCCTCATCTTCATCAGCCGCCCGTTATCGTACGGGCTAGCTGTATGTGCTAACCCGCATCAGATAATTACTACGCTGATAATGTTTAGCTGATGCGTGAACATGTCTAAGAAATCCTCTTCAATCATGATGTGAACGATCCGTGCGTGTTCACATCCCCCAGTGGTTGAAAAGGAGTATGAAACTTTAGTTACCTAAAGTCAACGCGAATTTGTAATGAATTTTCAACTTTTTTTGAAATTCTCGGTATAAAACGCCACTGACCTCGGACTTTACCCCACGACAGTTTTTGCATGAGAGTTGCCCCTGAGAGCCGCGGGAGCCGGGCGGCGCATATGAACTTTCCTGCTCTACAGTCCTGCGCAAGACGGAAAGCACATTAAGTGCTTTCCTTTGCGTGCGGAACTCGCGATAAAGTTCATATGCGCCGCCCGGCTCCCGCGGCTCTCAGGGGCTCCCATCCCAAATGTGCGGAGCAAAGCTCCGCATGCCAACTTTTTCTTTCAGCTAAAGCACGCCGGAAATTCGACGCTGGCTTGTTAACCTTGCTGGACGTTGTCGACGCCAAACCAGCCCAGAAGCTATATCGATACAGAAAGGTCCCCGGACGGAGGGGCCGGATATAAGGTTTATCGCGAGTTCCGCACGCAAAGAAGGCCACTTAATGTGGCCTTCGTCTTGCGCAGGACTGTAGAGCAGGAAACCTTATATCCGGCCCCTCCGTCCGGGGACCGCGCCGTACCAGCTACAGCGTCATGTTTGGATCGGCGTCGACGTCGAACGGCGAGATTTCACCTCGGTCGAATTTACGGCGAGCGACCTCCGCGATCATGGCTGCGTTATCGGTACAGGCAGACAAGGGCGGCACCGTCACGCGAATACCCTGACGCCCAAGCTTCTTGATCATCATCTCGCGCAGATGCGGGTTGGCCGAGACGCCGCCACCGATGCAGTATTCCTTGCATCCGGTAGCGTGCAATGCGTTTTTGGCCTTCTTGTACTGCACGTCAAAGACAGCTGCCTCAAACGAAGCTGCCAGATCGGGCAGGTGAATCGTGCGCCCGGCCTTGGTCTCCTGTTCAATGTAGAGCGTCACAGCGGTTTTAAGGCCCGAAAGCGAGAAGCGATAGTCTCCTCTGCTGTTAAGCGCACGGGGGAAATCGATCGCCTTGGGGTTGCCCGTCTCGGCCAGCTTGGAAATGATGGGGCCACCGGGATAGCCCAGACCCAATGCCTTGGCTACCTTGTCGAAGGCCTCGCCCACAGCGTCGTCGAGCGTCTCACCGAGCACCTCGTAGTCGCCCCACGCCTTCACGTGCACGAGCATGGTGTGCCCACCCGAGACAAGCGTGAAGATAAACGGCGGTTTGAGGTCGGGTTGCGCCAGCAGGTTGGCAAACAGGTGCCCCTCCAGATGGTTGACGCACACGAGCGGCTTGCCGGCAGCGTAGGCAAAGCCCTTGGCGAAGGCGACGCCAACCACGAGCGCGCCCACCAGGCCCGGACCCTGTGTCACGCCCACGGCGGCAAGCTCGCTGGGGGCAATGGCTCCATCCTCAAGACCAAGCGATGCTGCGGCATCCTCGAGCGCCGCATCCACGACACTCACAATCACCTCGACGTGTTTGCGCGAGGCGATCTCGGGCACCACGCCGCCAAAGCGGGCGTGAAAATCAATCTGCGTCGACACCTGGTTGGCCAGCATATTGCCATCCGCATCGATAATCGCCACGGCCGTCTCGTCGCAGGAACTCTCGATAGCGAGCACTAGGCGGCGGCGCTCAATTTCGGCACGCTCCCCCTCGGAGCGCCCAGGAGCAGGCAGCGGCCATACGCGCTGCTCTGCCGCCGTCGGCTCGGGCGAAGCATTGTCGACCGGAAGCACCAGGGGCAGCGGAGCCGTCATGACGATGGCATCCTTGCCGGCACCATAGTAGCCGCGGCGCCGTCCTGCCTCGGTAAAGCCCAGAGCGTTATAAAGCGCGATCGCTCCCTCGTTGCCGTCCTCGACCTCGAGCGAAGCCGTGGTGCAGCCGAGCATCTGGGCATCATAGCTCACATGCGACAGCAGCTTGCGGGCAATGCCCTCACGGCGATGTGCCGGGTCGACGGCGACATCCAGAATCTGCACATCACCGTCCACGACCATACCGCCGGCAAGGCCCAGTAGCTTGCCGTCGTCGTGTGCCACCCACCAACTACGCGGCGCAGCGACGTCCTCGCCCAGTTCGGACAGGAACATGCCCGGCGTCCACGCCTCGTGTCCGGCACCTTCAAAGCAGGCAGCCTCCAGCGTGCTCGCGCCCTCGGCATCCGCCGCGCCCATGGGACGGAACTGCAGATGACGACCGGCGAGCTCATCGGCAACGCCCGTAATTTCGCTCTGCGCACTCTCGGCAAGGCCAAGACGCTTGCGCTCGTTTTCCTCGGCATCCGAAAGGCGCGTGTAAATCGGCAGGACGCGAGCCGGATCGCCGTCACCCGCAGCGTGCGCGAGCAGCAAGCCCTCGCCCGAAGGCCACCACAGGTCGCGCTCCACGCAGCGGGCGGTCTCGTCCTCACCCAGCAGCTTGCCATAGCGCACGAGACCATCACCGGTCAGCTGAACCTGGTCCCAGTCCGCTGCTCGGCGCCACTCATCGAGCGCCACGGCGGCCTTGACCACGTGTTCGCGCTCAAATTGACGCTCGGGACCCTCATCGACCAGCATATACAGCGCCGGATATACCTCACCGCGCATAGCATCGGCCAAGATACCAAGCTTGCCGCGCACGCCAGCCTTCCACGCCGTCCAAGCGCAAGCGTCGAGCGTCGACACGCCCAGCAGCGGAACATTGGCACCACGCGCGAGGCCCTTGGCAGTGGAGATGCCGATGCGCACACCCGTAAAGGACCCCGGGCCGCGGCCGACCACATAGCAACCAACATCGCTGCGATCCAAACCGGCTTGAGCCAGCACGCCATCAACGGTATTCACGAGCTCAACGTTGGCATGACGGCGACACATGTGGTCGCCACTCACGAGCTTCGTCTCGCCCGTCTGCCCATCAATCCAGCTTGCCGCGCAGGCAAGCATGTCGGTCGAGGTATCGAGCGCCACCACCAGCGCGTTGTCGTTATGCAAGCTCATCTTGTACAGCCTTATCAATCAAATGGGAAAGCTCCATTGCGCGGTCACCGTGCGCCTCGAGCGTTATCGTTCGCACATCGCTGTCGCCCTCATCGCGCTTAAGCGTCACCGAAAGGTACTTATCCGTCAGCTCGTCCTGGAATTGTTCGCCCCATTCCAGCAGGCAAGCACCCTCATAGCCCAGCACATCGAAAATGCCCGTATCCTCGAGCTCGTAGGCATGCTCCAGGCGGTATAGATCAAAGTGAAACAGCGGAATACGACCTTGATCGTGAACGGCCATGAGCGCAAACGTAGGACTCGTAACCATATGCCCATCGCCCAGCCCGCGCGAGACGCCCTTGGTAAAGTGAGTTTTGCCCACTCCCAGGCCACCGGTCAGGATGAGCACATCGCCGTCCTCAAGACACGGTGCAATTAGCTCGCCAAAGTACTCCGTATCGGCAGCGCAAGTCGTTTTGTAGGTACCTACCCCCAGGCGCTCCAGGGACATATATGCTCCTTATTATTCCGAGGCGTCCTCTGGTGCGGGATGTCGCTCCAGATAATCGCCCAGCATCTTAAAGTCTTCCTCCAGCAGCTCCTGCCACGCCGGATTGCGCAGCGCTGCTGCCGGATGAAAAGTGGGCATTACTACAAAATGCCCCATCTGGTGGAACCTGCCGCGCAGCTTAGTAATGCCAATCTCGGTCTTAAGCACAAAGTGCGTCGCGGGGTTGCCGAGCGTCACGATAATATCAGGCCAGATGCTTCGAATCTGCTCACGCAAAAACGGCGAGCAAGCCAGCACTTCCTCGGGACGCGGATTGCGGTTTCCCGGCGGGCGGCACTTAAGCACGTTGGCAATGTAGACGTCTTCGCGTTTGAGCCCCGCCAGCGACAAAATGCCGTTGAGGTCCTCGCCTGCCGCCCCCACAAAGGGCTCGCCCTGCAAATCCTCATTGCGGCCCGGCGCCTCACCAATAAACATCACGCGAGCGCGGGGGTTTCCCACGCCAAACACGATATTGTGACGCGACTGGTAGAGCTGGCAGAGGTGACAATCGCCCAGAACGGCCTCAATTTCCTCGAGTGCGACCTCACGTGGCGCCTGATGGGTATGGCCGGGGATGTGCATGACGCCCATAGCGGCTCCTACACGTAGACCTTGTCGAGACGCATGCCAAAACCGCAGGCGACCTCGTAGTTAATCGTTCCGCGCAGTCGGGCCATCTCGTCCATGGTAATCTCGGCATCGCCATCGCGGCCGACAATAATCATCTCGTCACCATACTCGGCCTCGGGAATCTCGTGTGCCGGGTTGGACTGAATGGCGACCATAAACTGGTCCATGCAGATATTGCCAACCTGATGCACGCGCTCGCCGCGATACAGCACATCCATACGATTGGAAAGCGTACGCGATAGGCCGTCGGCATAACCGATCGGCAGCGTGCAGATCTGAACGCGCGTACGCGGTACGCGGTAGGTAAAACCGTAGCCCACGCCCTCACCCATCGCAGGGTGTGCCACGCGCGTCACGCGCGCATGGACGCTCATAACGGGATCAAGCTGCATCACGCGACCACTCAGCTCGCACGGTTGCATGCCATACAAGCCAACGCCGGCGCGAATCATATCAAAACGCATCGAGGGGTCGAGCATCGAGGACGGCGTGTTGGCGCAGTGCACGATACCGCACTCAAAACCCGCATCCTTAATGGCCTGAACGGCCTCGGTAAAGCGCTGACACTGCAGCTTGTAGTCCCAACCCGAAGGCTCATCGGCCGTGGCAAAGTGCGTAAATACGCCGTCGCACTGAATACCACGATGGAAATTTATACCGCGGACAAAGTCGAGCACCTGCGTGTAGTGAACGCCGATACGATTCATGCCCGTCTCGATGGCGAGATGATACTTGCCCACTTTGCCCGCCGCGACGGCACATTCGCCATACGCAAGAGCAAAGTCAGACGTATAGACCGAGGGCATGATATCAAACTCGAGCAACGTCGGAATGGCCTCGATAGGCGGCTCGCTTAGGATGAGGATGGGTTTCGTAATCCCGCCCTGTCGGAGCTCAACGCCCTCGTTAACCGTCGCCACGGCAAACATGTCGGCACCGGCCGAATACATGATCTTGGCGCACTCAACAGCTCCATGACCATAAGCATCGGCCTTGACCACGCAGCACAGGCGCTGACGTGGATTCAGCAAGTTCTTATAGGCCCTCGTGTTGCGACGGAGCGCCCCGCGGTCGATCTCGACCCAGGACCAGCGCGTCAAATCGGCTTTATTCATGATTAGTCATCCGACCCTTCGTCCATGATTCCCAGATCTTCAAGCGCATCCTTTGCCGCCAGTTCCATGGCAGGACCGATCAAGTCGATAAGATCGGTCGCGATGACGCTCTTCTCACCATACTCCGTCGCCGCGGCAAAACCGGCGTAGCTGTGAAGTGCGACGGCGTACGAATACAGCAACTCCCAACGATCCATCTCGTCGCGCATGGTGGCAAGCGTGCCGGCCAAAATACCCGCGAGAACATCACCCGAACCGGCAGTTGCCAGAGAAGCCGGACCCGAGAGCGGCAGCAGCACACGCTCAACGCCACAGATAGCCGTCGTCGGCCCCTTGGCAATGACCACCAGATTGTCGGAGCCTGCAGCCCAGACAACCTTCTGCGCGGCCGCAATCGCGGTACCAAGGTCGTTCACCTCGTCACCGGCAACCAGACGCGAAAGCTCACGATAGTGCGGCGTCATAACCAACGGCTGCTCGCGACGATACATCTCGGGATTACTATCAATACCGTCAATGGCAATCTTAGCAAGGCAGTTGAGTGCATCGGCGTCCAAAATAAGCGGCACATCAAGCTCGAGCAAGCCCGAAACCACCTGCATAGCGCCAGCAGATGTCGTCATACCGGGACCGCACAGTACACAGCTGTACTTCTTTGCAATCTCGCACACAGTCATGCGCGCAGCGGCGCCAAAGGAGCCGCGGGAATCAGACGGAATAGCAAAGACGGGAATCGAAGGAAGTGCCATGCGAATAAGATTGGCGCAGGCGTCAGGAGCCGCGACTGCCACGTAACCAGCACCCGCGCGAGCTGCAGACTTGGCCGCCATAATGGCAGCACCAGGATATTGCGCAGATCCGGCGACAATAAGCACAGAGCCACGGGAATACTTATCGATATTCGTAGGTAGTGGAGCAAAGTAATCAACTAAGTCACCGGGCTCGACAATCTCGGCGGCGTGGTCGACATCATCGATGACCTCGTCAAGACGGTCGTAAAGATTGCCGCAGATCAAATCGCCAGCATACTCAGGGCCATCAGCGCTATACAGACCAATCTTGGGCGCAATCATCGTCACCGTATGCTCGGCACGAATGCAGTCGTCATCAACAACGCCCGTCTCGGCATTCAGGCCCGAGGGGACATCAATGGATACGACACAATCGGCGCATTCATTGACCGTAGGAATCCAGATGGAGAACGGCGCACGCAGATTCCCGTGGAACCCGGTACCAAAAATGGCATCGACAACAACATCGGCCTTATCGATCAAAACCTCGAGTTCGTCACGCGAGGGGCCGACGCAAACGTGCACATCGCGGCCGGCAGTACGACGAGCAACATGACGTGCCAGAGCAGCAGGAATCTCATCCGGCTCAACCGGAGAAACGATATCGACGTCCACACCCTTATGGCTCAGAATATCGGCGGCAACCCAACCGTCGCCGCCATTATTACCAAAACCGACCAGAACGAGAACCCGATCGGGATTGAGCTTCAAGACCTCGTTGGCGGCAAACTCACCCGCTAGCTCCATAAGCTCGGCCTTCGAAGTCCCTTCGCGTTCGATGATGTCCTCGAGACGAACGACTTCTTCGGTACTCAAAACCGGTTTCATCTATGCTCCTAGCGTATCTTGCGAAGCATCGCCCAGGTGCTCCGTCAATGCTGAATTCTGCAGCTGCTCAAGCTCATCTAAAACAGAGCGAGCCTCTTTAAATGTCTGCGCTACGCGTTTCTTGGTACTCACCCTTTCCTCTTTTGGCTTAGGCCGAGCATCTTCGGTAATCGCGATGGCATTCGCAACGGCTAAGTCTCCTGTAAGCGTAATGGAAAGAGCGACCTCAACAACACCCAGCTCTTGAGCGATCTCGAGAGCACGGCCCGAAAGCAGAGCCTTCGGTTTGCCGAGTTTATCACGCGTAACCGAAACATCCTTGCGACCAACGCCTTGACTAAAACCCGTGCCGAGAGCTTTAAGTACCGCCTCGCGCGAAGCAAAGCGGCTGGCATAGTGAGCAGCGGGACGCGATGATGCATCACAATACGCACGCTCTTCTTCGGTAAACACACGCCGAGCAAACGACGGCGTCTTTTCAAGAATTGATTTCATACGGGAAATCTCGACGATATCAACGCCGATACCAGCTTCAGCCATGTTCACCTCCATATCGCACAGACTAAGTTATTGTAGCCCGTTCACAGAAGATGCGACAAACGAGGGTTATAAAACACAGCTACTATGTGAGACACAATCCCGCAAACGCAAAAAAGGGGGAGGCCGCGAGGCCTCCCCCTTCTAAGTTCGATGACGGCTCGGTGCCGTCCACCGGTCAGCGGCGCCCTGGCCTCCCAC
>CAUESV010000021.1 GCA_959020715.1 uncultured Collinsella sp.
AGGAGGCCACTTAATGTGGCCTCCGTCGTGAGCAGGACTGTAGAGCAGGAAACTTCATCAGCGCCCGCCCCACGGGAAACCGGCGGGATAGACCAGTTCAGATGGGGCTTTGATGCATGGGTGGTCTGTTGTTGTGCAAATGGGTATCATACTGTGGTTATTGCATCGACTCCGTGATGCATCTTTGTACGTTCCCGGCGGTCGGTTTGCCAGAAGCGCCCCGTCGGTTGTTCCAGACCCGTTTCGAAGAAAGGAAACCACACTAACCTATGGCAGCTAAAAAATCATCTCCCTTGAAGATTATCCCGCTCGGTGGCCTTGACGGCATCGGTAAGAACATGACGGTCTTCGAGTGCGGCGACGACATGGTTCTCGTCGACGCCGGTCTCATGTTCCCTGACGACTCCCAGCCCGGTATCGACCTGGTGCTTCCCGATTACACCTATGTTCTGGAGAACGAGGAGAAGCTCCGCGGTATCGTCGTCACCCACGGCCACGAGGACCACACCGGTTCGCTTCCGTACCTTCTGCAGGACCTCAACAACAAGGTGCCCATCTTCTCGAGCAAGCTGACGCTTGGCTTTATCGAGGGCAAGCTTTCTGAGTTCCGCATCCGCGCACCCAAGTTCCGCGAGGTCAAGGGCGGCAGTCATGTCAACCTCGGCGGCATCTCGCTCGACTTCTTCTCGATGACGCACTCCATCCCCGGCGCCCTGGGCGTGTTTATCCGCACCAATCAGGGCACCGTTATGCACACCGGCGACTTTAAGCTCGACCAGACGCCCATCGATGGCGTCACGCCCGACTATGCCGCTATCAGCCGCTTTGCCAAGCAGGGCATCGACCTGCTGCTTTCCGACTCCACCAATGCCACGGTTCCCGGCTTTACCAAGTCCGAGGCCGAGGTTGGTCCCAACCTTCTGCACGCCATCAAGAACGCCCCGGGTCGCGTGTTCGTCGCTTCGTTCTCGAGCCACATCCATCGTTTGCAACAGATCTGCGATGCCGCCCGCAAGTGCGGCCGTAAGGTCGTCGTGACCGGTCGCTCCATGCTCACGAACACCCGCGTGGCGCGTGAGCTTGGCTACCTCAACATCGACGACGCCGATATCATCGATGCCTTCGACATTGATAACCTGCCCGACGACAAGATTGTCGTCATGTGCACTGGTTCGCAGGGCGAGCCTCTGTCGGCCCTTTCGCGCATGGCCAACGGCGAGCACAAGACGCTCTCCATCCACGAGGGCGATACCGTCATCCTCTCGGCAACTCCCGTTCCCGGTAACGAGAAAGCTGTCCAGCAGGTCGTTAACAGCTTGGCCAAGCTCGGCTGCGACGTGTGGGATAAGAACCGCGCTCTCGTCCACGTCTCCGGTCACGGTAGCCAGGAGGAGCTCAAGCTCCTGATGGCCATGGCCAAGCCCACGTACTTTATGCCGGTTCACGGCGAGGCCGTGCATCTGCGCGCTCATGCCCAGCTGGCCCGCAAGATGGGTCTCAAGGACGACCATATCTTTATCCTCGATAACGGCGACACGCTCGAGATGCGCGGCGGTATCGTCAAGCGCGGTACGCCCGTCGAGTCCGGCGTCGTCTACGTCGACGGCCTGCGTATCGGCGATACCGACCCCATCGTCCTGCGCGATCGCCAGAAGCTCGCCAACGACGGTATGGTTACCGCTGTTGCCATCGTCTCGCTCAAGCACAAGAAGATCGAGGCCATCGAGTTCTCGGGCCGCGGTGTTTCGTTTGCCATCGACGACCAGTTCTCCGAGGATGCCTCCGCATCCATTATGAAGACGATCGAGAAGGGCAAGTTCAGCTTTACGAGCAGCGGTTCCGATGCCATTCGCAAGGCCGTGCGCGATTCACTCTCCAACTTTATCTGGAGCCGTACGCGCACTCGTCCGATGATCATCCCGGTCGTCATGGAGGTTTAGTTTGGCGCGCGGATCAGCACAAAACGCCAAAGGCAATAAGGCCAATAACCAACCGGCATCTGCTAAGGGTGCCGGTTCCCATCTGCGTGCCAATAAGGGCCACGAGGCAGACTTCGACGATTTTGAGCCCTTGGTCGAGCCCTCAGCCAATCGCGATATCGCCGGCGTGGTCATTGCCGTTTTGGCGATTGCGTCCTTTATTGCCGTGATTTCTCCGGCAACAGCGCCCGTTACGGCTGCCGTTGCCGGGTTCTACCACCTGGGCTTTGGTCTGGGCGCCTACGTGTTGCCGATCGTCATTTTGCTGTTTGCCGCCACGCTCTTTTTAGGCGAGGACTCGCCGCTCAACGCGCGCTCTGTTGCGGGCGGCGCCGTGGTCTTTATCGCCGTCGTCTCCATTCTTTCGTTGATGGTGCCAGGTACGAGCGACTCGTGCGACCTTATGTTCACGCCGCAAAATCTGTCCGCCTCGGGTGGTTACATCGGTGCGTTTATTGCGAGTGCGCTGCAAAATGCCCTGGGTAAGCCTATCGCGATGGTAGTCCTGCTGGGCCTTGTCGTCGTGGGCTTGGTCATCATTGGCTTTTCGGTGGGCGGCGTTTTGCGCTCTGCCCGCGACCGTGCGGCCGATTTTGCCGAGCGCCGTCGTGCCGATGTTAACGCGAGTCCGTGGGGTGACGATGAGGCCCTGTCGGTGCCCGGCGTTGCCCGTCCTCACCTGAGCATTCTTCGTCAAAAGGGCTCCGATGCTGCCGTGACCACGGTCATGGGCAACGATGTGGACCCGGTTTTGGACGATGACGACGAGGACGAGGATCCGTTTGTCGACGTGTCCGATGCCGTGGAAGCTGAGCGCGCTAAGACGACGCTGTTGCCGCGCCGCCATGCCAAGAAGGGCAAGGCTGCGCCCAAACTCAATACGAGTGAGCCCGACCCGTCTTGGTCCGAGAGCGAGATTGAGCTCACCGAGGGCGATGACGAGGACGACGAGGCTCCGATTGAGACCGCAAAGACAACTTTGCTGCCGCGTCGCCATGCAAAGCGCGACCAGGTAACCGGTCAGCTTTCGATGGAAGACGACCCTGATAAGATCGACGAGTCCGAGCCGCCGTTTGCCGTGAATCCTGTCTCGGCAGCACCTCAGATCCCCGATTTCTTGAAGCATCCCAAGGTTGCCGATGCGCCTGCCTTGAGTGCTGTCGAATCGGCTGCGGCTAGCGATGGGGGAGCGGACGGCGGCGCCGCAGATAACGAGGGCGAAGAAGAGGACGGCCTCAAACTTCCGCCACTTGAGATTCTGCATGCCAACCCGCAGTCGGCTTCCTCCGCGTCTTCTGACAAGGAGCTGGAACAGACTGCCGAGTCGCTTCAGTCCACCTTGCTGGAGTTTGGTCGTAGTGCCCGCGTGGTCGGCTGGATCGCCGGCCCCACGGTGACGACCTTTAAGCTGCAACCTGGCGAGGGCGAGCGCGTGAGCAAGATTTCGAGCCTCGAGGACGATATCGCGCTATCGCTTGCTGCCCAGTCGGTGCGTATCTTTGCCCCGATCCCCGGCACCTCGCTTGTGGGTATCGAGATCCCCAATCGCAAGCGCCAGAACGTCAACCTGGGCGACGTGCTTCCCTATGTGAAGGGCGGTCCGCTCGAGCTCGCCATCGGTCGAGATGCCGAGGGTACGCCGGTCGTCGCCGACCTTGCCAAGATGCCCCACCTGCTGATCGCCGGTACCACGGGTTCCGGTAAGTCGGTCATGATCAACTCCATCATCACGACCTTGCTCATGCGCGCCCTTCCCGAGGACGTTCGCCTGATCATGGTCGACCCCAAGCGCGTCGAGCTTGCGGGCTATAACGGTCTGCCGCATCTTTACGTGCCTGTAGTGACCGAGCCCAAGCAGGCCGCGAGCGCTCTGCAATGGGCCGTGTCCGAGATGGAGCGTCGCCTGAAGGTCTTCGAGCGTCTCAACGTACGTAAGATCTCGACCTACAACGAAAAGCAGGCCGCCGGCGAGTTTGAGCATTACGACAACCCGCCGCAAAAGATGCCCTACCTGGTCATCATCATTGACGAGCTCTCGGATCTGATGATGGTTGCCGGTAAGGATGTCGAGGCCTCGATCGTTCGTATCGCCCAGCTGGGCCGTGCCGCCGGTATTCACCTTATCGTGGCTACGCAGCGCCCCAGCTCCAACGTGGTGACGGGCCTCATCAAGGCCAACATCACCAACCGCATCGCCTTTAACGTCGCCACGGGCATCGACTCGCGCGTCATTATCGACCAGATGGGTGCCGAAAAGCTTACCGGTTTGGGCGACATGCTGTTCTCCAAGGTCGACTGGGGCAAGCCTCGCCGTATCCAGGGCTGCTTTGTCTCGGACGACGAAATCAACGAGATTGTCGAGTTTGTCAAGTCGCAGAGCGAGCCCGACTACCACGAGGAGATCCTGTCTGCCGTGGCGCCCGCTTCTATGTCCATGGCGGGTGGCGGCGGCATTGTCCGCACCGGAGTTGCCGAGCCGCAAGACGATGATCCGCTCATTTGGGAAGCCGCCCATATTGTGGTGGAATCGCAGCTTGGCTCCACATCTGGCCTGCAACGCCGTCTGAAGGTTGGCTATGCACGTGCCGGGCGTATTATGGACATGCTGGAAGAAAAGGGTGTCGTCGGACCGCCCGACGGTTCCAAGCCGCGCGAGGTCCTGCTGGACGAGGAGGGGCTCGCCGCGTTGGAGTCTGTCGACGCCGAGATGGCACGTGAAGATCGTGAGTTTGGAGGATTCTGATGGCTGCACGCTTTGGTGACATGCTGCTCGAGCAGCGTCGCCGAATGGGCCTTTCCATTCAGCAGGTCGCCAACACCATCAAAATCAGGCCGCAGATCATCGAGTTTTTCGAGACCGGTAACTTTGCTTCGATGCCGCCGCGTGGCTATGCGCAGGGCATGATTTCGAGCTATGCTCGCTTTTTGGGCCTCAATCCGCGTGAGGTCGTCAATGCCTATTTTGACGACCTGATGGCATACGAACGCGAGACATCGCAGCAGGGTGGTCGTTTTCAGGACGCCGCCGGCTACGTCAATTCGCGTTCCTCGGTCGATAACGGGCGCTTCCTGATGGTTCAGGGCGGTCGTTCGACCCGCTATGGACAGCGTCCTCAGCAGGCCGGTTATATTACCGAGACGGGTTCGGGCGAGGAGATTCGCTCACAGCGTGACCGGTTCCGCAGTACGCCGATGCCCGAGGACCGTGCACTTCCCGCTGCCCGCGGCGTGGCGCGTGACCCTCGTGCCGGCTACGGCGACGGCGGCTATTTCGATCGCGGTTACCGTGGTGCCTCTACGGGACGCTCTCGCGGTGGCTACGCGGATGCCGATACCACGCAGGTGACGCCGCGTCTCCGCTCTCAATCACAGCCGTATGGCCAGTGCTCTTCGGCTCCGCGTTCGGGCCAGCGTGGCTATCAAGGCCGCGGTGAACTTGCGCCCCGCTCGGGTCAGCGCAGCCTTCAGGGCCAGGGTGGCTATCGCGGCCGTTCCGATAACAATCGTGGTCGTATGCCTCAGGGAGGCGGCCGCAGCAGTTCCAGTCGTGGACGAGGCGGATCACGTACTCCTCAAAACAACGGGCTCGATCCGCGTATCGTCTACGCCGGCATCGGCGCCGTTGCGCTGCTGTTGATTGTGCTCATCGTGGTGTTTCTGCGCGGCTGCGCATCTTCGGCGCCCGAGACCACGCCTGAGACGCCTGCTGCTACCAAGACGACGACCAAGAAGTCTTCTAAGAAGACCGAAACGGTCGACGAGGACGAAGACACCGATGAGGCGACGGATGAGTCGACTGATTCGGACGCCACCAAGACGACGGCCAAGAAGGAAGAGAAAGAGGTCACGAAGGTCAAAGTCTCCGTTGCCAAGGGAAAGACCGCGTGGATTGAGGTCAAGGTCGACGGCAAGTCGGTCTATGGCGCCCAGGCGACTGGTCCCTTTGAGCAGGAGTACACGCCCGAGTCCTCGATCGAGATCACCACGTCCAAGCCTTCCGATGTCACCGTTACCAAGAACGGCGAAAAGGTCCGTTACGATACCAAGACCTCGGGCGTGGCGCGTGTGACGATCACCGTTCCCAAGAAGGAGACGACTGATTCCGAGAATGGTGAAAGTTCTGATGGTGCCGACACCACCGATGGTACCGACACCACCGACGGCACCGATGCCCAGTCCACGGATGGCGCCGATACCGCAACTGACGGTCAGACGCCCACCGATTCTACCGACTATTCGTACGATAGCTACTAAGCCGCTCGTACGCGAAAGGAAATATCATGGCTAAAGATTCCAGCTTCGACGTCGTGTCCGAGGTCAACATGCAAGAGGTCGACAACGCCTTCCAGCAGACCACGCGCGAGATTTCGCAGCGCTATGACCTGAAGGATTCCGGCGCCACGATCGAGCTTTCGAAGGGCGACAAACTCTTTACGATTAACGCCCCGGCCGACTTTGTCTCCAAGCAGATCATCGATGTCCTGAGCTCCAAGCTCATCAAGCGCGGCATCGACCTCAAGGCTGTCTCGTGGGATGCTCCGCAGGCGGCATCGGGCGGCACCGTGCGCGTGCTCGGCCATATCGTCGAGGGTATCGACCAGGCGACCGCCAAGAAGATCAACAAGGACATCAAGGACCAAAAGCTCAAGGTCAAGGTGACCATCGAGGCCGACAAGCTGCGTGTTTCCTCTGCTTCGAAGGACGCGTTGCAGACCGTGATTCAGTTCCTGCGCGACCAGGACTACGGCCAGCCGCTGCAGTTCACCAACTACCGCTAATATCATTCGAAAGGACCGCTCTCCAACATGGATACACCGCTGGGCTCCGTGCTCTACATTACTCTCGGGTGCGCTAAGAACGAGGTTGACACCGACCGCATGCGTTCTCTTTTGACCGCCGCGGGCTACGAGGAGGCATTCGACCCACAGGATGCCGATATCGCCATCGTCAATACATGCTCGTTCCTCGCCTCTGCAACGTCCGAGAGCATCGAGACCACGCTCGAGCTCGCCAACGAGGTTCAGGACGGCGTTCGTTCTTGCCCCATCGTCATGTGCGGCTGTGTGCCGTCGCGCTATGGCGACGACCTGCCTAACGAGCTGCCCGAGGTCGCTGCCTTTGTGAAGGCCGACGAAGAGGACGGCATCGTGGCGGTCATCGATGGCGTACTGGGTGTCGAGCGTGAGATCGCAGCCTATATTCCGCAGGTCAAGCGCACTGTCGAGGGCGCTGTCGCCTACGTCAAGATTTCCGATGGCTGCAACCGCTTCTGCAGCTTCTGCATGATCCCCTATATTCGCGGTCGCTATCATTCACGCAATGCCGAGAGCATTATCTCCGAGGTGCGCGACCTGGTTGCCGGCGGTGTGCGCGAGATCGTGCTGATCGGCCAGGATACGGGTATTTGGGGCACCGACTTTGCTGACGAGGACGTCGCCGATGGCTCGCCGCGCAATCTGGCGCAGCTGCTGCGTGCCGTCGCCGAGGCCGTACGCCCGCACAACGTCTGGGTCCGCGTGCTCTACCTGCAGCCCGAGGGCATGACTGACGAGCTTATCGATACGATTCGCGATACGCCCGAGGTGCTGCCCTATATCGATATCCCCGTGCAGCACTGCGACGCGCGCATCCTCAAGGCTATGCGCCGTTCCGGTTCGCGCCAAGAGCTCGAGGACCTGTTCCGCGATCTGCGTGAGCGTATCCCCGGCATCGTGATCCGTTCCACGGCCATGGTCGGCTTCCCGACCGAGACTGACGACGAGTTCCGCGACCTTATCGACTTTATGGACACCGTCGGCTTTGACTACACGAGTGTCTTTGCCTACTCTCGTGAGGAAGGCAGCCTGGCCGCTAAGATGGAGGGTCAGGTCGACGAAGAAGTCAAGCTCGAGCGCGCCCAGGAGGCCATGGACCTGGCCGAGTCGCTCGGTTTTGCCGCCACCGCCGCACATGTGGGCGAGCGCGCCCAGGTGATCGTCGACGGCATCGAGGAGACCGAGGACGGCGCCGAGCTGATCGGCCATGCCTGGTTCCAGGCGCCCGATTCCGATGGCGCGGTGCACTTGGACGCCAGCGAGGCGTCCGTGGGCGATATTCTGACTGTCGAGTTTACCGATAGCTTCTGCTATGAGCTTATCGGCCATGTTGTGGAGTAGGAGAGCGTCGTGGCTAACGAGAGCAATAAGGAACTGACGAGTGTCTGGACGCCCGCCAATATCGTGACGTGCGTGCGCATCGTCTTTATCCCGGTGTTCATGATCGTCTCGGCCCTGTCTCACACGGGCGTTGCCGGTACGGATTGGAGCACTTTCGACGGCCCGCTCGCCGCCGCAGCCTTCATTCTGTACGTCATCCTGTCGTGCACCGATAAGGTTGACGGCTACCTGGCGCGCTCGCGCAACGAGATTACCGACTTCGGTAAGTTCTTGGACCCCATCGCCGACAAGCTGCTCGTGTTCTCGGCCCTGCTGCTGTTCTTGGACTTTGGTGCCGTAACCGTGTGGTCGGTGTTCATTATCCTGTTCCGCGAGCTGCTGGTGAGCGCCCTGCGCATGGTCGCGAGTGCGGCCGGTGTGGTCGTTGCCGCCGACAAGCTCGGCAAATACAAGACGGCGACCACGATGGTCTCCATCTGCGGTTACCTGTGCGTCTTTGCGATGGCCGGCTTGAACTTTGGCCCGGTGGCGCTGACGCTCGGCATCTACTCGGTGTCGCGCTTCCTGTATGCCGTTGCCGTTGTCTTGACCGTTATCTCGGGCGCCCAGTACTTCTGGAACTGCCGCAAGATCGTCTTTTCGGTCTAGGTCCTGGTAGGCATGACGGAATCATTTGAGCAGATTTCCGCACATAATGAGGAGCTGGCGCGTGATATTGTCGAGCGCGCGAGCGCTCGGGGCGTGACGGTTTCGACGGCTGAGTCGCTGACGGCTGGTATGATCGCCTCGACGATTGCCGATATCCCGGGTGCCTCGGCGGTGCTGCGTGGCGGTGCGGTGACCTACTGCGATGAGATTAAGCATCGCGTTCTGGGTGTTGAACAGGAGACGCTCGACCGCTATACCGCGGTGTCGCATCAGACCGCGCGCGAGATGGCGGCTGGTTCGCTGGAGCTGTACCAGAGCGATATTGCAGTGAGCGCAACGGGTTATGCCGGCCCCGGCGGCGGCACTGAGGACGATCCGGCTGGCACTTTCTATATTGGCTGGGCGTATCGCGCGGCTGATGGGGAAGTGCCGGTCGTGGACTCTGTGCGCTGCCACTATGAGGGCGACCGTTCGTGTGTTCGTGCCGATGCGGTCGCGGAGGCATTGGGACGCATTGCCCTTGTGCTTAACTTTATGGAATAGACGTGTTTTAAGGGGCCTCCGGGCCCCTTAATTGTGGAGATAGGGACCTTAGGCTCATTTGGCGTTTGTGCTGGTTGTAGACGTAATTTTTGCCTGCCTTGTTCATATTTGGTCCTTTGTGGTCAAGCATTTGGTCAGTGTTTGGTCGGCGTTTGGTTGGTTTTTGGAAAGACCGCCTGCATATGATTTATCTGAACGGTTGACCACGAACAGCCGTTCGTTTATTATCGATGCAGGTTGTTAAGAGGAGGGCTATTCATGGCCAAGAATTCAGGTCCCGTACGTACCGTTCATGCTCGCACGACGGGTAAAGAGCGCGATGAGATGATCGCCACCACCAAGGCCGAGATTGAGAAGAAATTCGGCCAGGGTTCCATCATGAGGTACGGCGACGGTGGCCCCGAGCTCGAGGTCGAGGCCATCCCTACGGGCGCTCTGGCACTCGATGCCGCTCTGGGTATCGGCGGTGTGCCGCGCGGCCGAATCGTCGAGATCTACGGTCCCGAGTCCTCCGGTAAGACGACGCTTTCGCTCGAGATCTTGGCCGAGGCCCAGGCAATGGGTGGCGTTGTGGCATTTATCGATGCCGAGCACGCGCTCGATCCCACGTATGCCGCGCGCATCGGCGTGGATATCGACGAGGTGCTCATTTCCCAGCCCGATACGGGTGAGCAGGCGCTCGAAATCGTTGACATGCTTGTGCGTTCTGGTGCCATCGATGCCATCGTTGTCGACTCCGTCGCCGCGCTGACCCCGCGTGCCGAGATCGAGGGAGAAATCGGCGACACTACGGTCGGTCTTCAGGCTCGTCTGATGAGCCAGGCGCTCCGCAAGCTCGCCGGCTCGCTGTCCAAGTCCAACACGACGTGCATCTTCATTAACCAACTGCGTGAGAAGATCGGCGTCATGTTCGGCAACCCCGAGACTACGACGGGCGGCCGCGCCCTTAAGTTCTTCTCTTCGGTCCGTATCGACATTCGCCGTATCGACAGCATTAAGCTTAAGGACGAGGTTATCGGTAACCGCGTGCGCGCCAAGGTCGTTAAGAACAAGGTGGCAGCTCCGTTCCGTTCTGCTGAGTTCGACATCATGTACGGTACGGGCATCTCTAAGGAGGGCTCGATCTTGGACATGGCTGTCGAGTGCGGCATCTGCAAGAAGATGGGCTCCTGGTTTGCCTATGGCGAGGACAAGCTCGGCAACGGTCGCGAGGCCGCCAAGGCGTTCCTTCGCGAACACCCCGATTGCGCCGACGAGATTGAGCATAAGGTCCGTCTTGCCTGCGGGCTTGAGTTTGATGACGATGCTCCGTCCGAGGTTGAGCTGACCGATCAGCCTGCGCCTGAGGAGTTTGACGAACTTTACGCCATCGATGGTTCCGCCATGCTCGATGATGACGACGAGTAGCGGTTACGCTCATGTCGTATACGGTGACCGAGGCCACGGTCGTCTTTCCCGATAAGAAGGCGGCCTCCTCGTTCTCGAGCGGGTATGCGTCCAAAAAGCCTTGCGCACATATCGATTGCGAGCTTGAGGGCGGTTTTAAGCGGTCCATTTGGATTCCCGTGCGGGCCGCGCGCCTGTATGTCAAAAGCTGCCCTGATCTTCCCTGTGATTGGGATAACTTTCGTGAGGCGGTGCAGCTCATCGAGCGTAAATGTGCTCTCACCATGGTGACCGAGATGTTGTCGCGCCGCGACCATGCGACGGGTGAGGTCCGTGACAAGCTGGCTCGCTACGGCTTTCATCAGCTCGCGATCGATTTCGCCGTCGAGCGCGCCACCGAGTATCGCTTTTTAGACGAGAACCGTTTTTGCTCGTACTTTATCGAGGAACGCAAGCGGCGTGGTTGGGGACAGCGCAAAATCGAGACCGAGCTCAAGCGACGTCATGTTGTGCTCGATGACATTCCCGGTTATCCCGAGGATTATTTTGCTGTCGAAGACGATTTGGCGCGTGCGTCAGCCCTGCTCGCCAAGCGGCGTGTTCCAGAGACGCGCGGATTCGAAAAACTGGTTCGGTTTTTGATGGGCAAGGGCTTCTCGTATCACATCGCCGCCGATGCCGTTAAGGCACGTCTCGATGTTGAACGCGAGGAATGTTCGGTTTAGGCGTATGTGTTTTGTGGCCCTGCCGTTCACCGCGTTTTAGCCGCCGTACTGGGGCCATTTATTTGACAGTTGTTGTGGTTCAACGTACGATAAACACTGTCATTTGCTTTGTGATATGTGCTCATCTGTGATGAGTTTGTTTATATGTTTATCTGTATCCGACCCGCATAAGCTGCGCCCATATTACTCAAATGTCGCGAGCCGTTCGTAAGGACGGTTCGCTTTGTTGTGTAACGAATCCAAAAAAAGGAGTGAGCATGCCTATCATTGCAGCGCTCGTTGGCATCGTTTTGGGTGCCATCGCCGCCATTGCCTACATGCGCACCGCCAAGCAGGGTAGTCTTCACGAGGCCGACGAAAAGATCCAGTCGGCACACGCACAGGCTGAGTCCCTGATCGGTGATGCTAAGCGTCAGGCCGAGACCCTCAAAAAAGAGGCTCTGCTTGAGGCTAAAGAGGAGATTATCAAGAACAAGCAGGCCGCCGAGGCCGAGGACAAGCAGCGTAAGAACGAGATTCGTACGCTCGAGAACCGCGTGATGCAGCGCGAGGAATCCCTCGATCGCCGCAACGACGCTCTCGACAAGCGTGAGCATCAGCTGTCCAGTCAGGCCGGCCAGGTCGAGAAGCGCTCCCGTGAGCTCGAGGATCTCTGCGCAAAGCAGACCTCCGAGCTCGAGCGAATCGCCGACCTTACCCGCGAGGACGCCCACAAGGAGCTCCTCGATAAGGTTCGCGGCGAGGTCACCCACGAGGCCGCCACGATCATTCGCGAGTCCGAGCAGCAGGTTCGCGCCGAGTGCCACAAGACCGCCCAGGAGATTCTGTCCCTGGCGATTCAGCGCTGCGCTGCCGACCACACTGCCGAGGTCACCGTTACCTCCGTGCACATTCCCTCTGATGACCTCAAGGGCCGTATCATCGGTCGCGAGGGTCGCAACATCCGGACCTTCGAGCAGGTTTCCGGCGTCAACCTCGTGATCGACGACACGCCCGAGACCGTCGTTCTTTCGAGCTTCGACCCGGTCCGTCGTGAGACCGCCCGTGTCGCCCTCGAGAACCTCATCGCCGACGGCCGCATTCACCCCGCCCGCATCGAGGAGATGTATCACAAGGCTGCCGACCTGGTTCAGCAGCGCGTGCGCGAGGCTGGCGAGCAGGCTGCTTTCGATACCGGCATTCACGACCTGCACCCCGAGATCGTTAAGACCCTTGGTGCCCTGCGCTACCGTACTTCGTTTGGTCAGAACGTGCTTCAGCACTCCCTCGAGGTCTCTGATCTGTGCGGCGTGATGGCTTCCGAGCTTGGCCTGGACGTTGTGACCGCCAAACGCGCCGGCCTGCTGCACGATCTGGGCAAGGCAATCGACCATGACGTCGAGGGCCCGCATGCCGTCATCGGCGCCGAGCTTGCCCGCCGTTATGGCGAGAAGCCCGTTATCGTCCACGCTATCGAGGCTCACCATGCCGACGTCGACCCCAACACGGTGCTCGATGTCCTGGTACAGGCCGCCGATGCTGTCTCTGCCTCTCGCCCCGGTGCCCGTCGCGAGTCTGCCGAGAACTACATCAAGCGTCTTGAGAAGCTCGAGGAGATCGCCAACTCCCATGACGGCGTCGAGCGTACCTATGCCATGCAGGCTGGTCGCGAGGTCCACGTCATGGTTCAGCCGGACAAGATTTCTGATGCCCAGTCCACGGTTCTGGCTCACGATATCGCCCATCAGATCGAGGAAGAGATGGAGTATCCCGGTCAGGTGCGCGTCGTCGTGATTCGCGAGAGCCGCGCTGTCGATATCGCTAAATAACATGAGCGACGCGAACGAGCTCATCTCATTTATCGCGTCGATGTCGGGGGAGGGCAACCTTCGCGTCGAGGAGAACCTTGGCGAGGGGTATGTCCGCCTCCGCGTTTCGGAGGCCGAGCGGCGCCAGGCAAAGCACGACATTCAGCATGTCGAGGATATCGTCATCGAAATGCTCCGTAATGCTCGCGATGCTGGCGCCGACAAGGTCTATCTCGCCACGACCAAGGAAGATGGCGTCCGCACGCTTGTCTTTCTGGATAACGGTTCGGGCGTTCCGCAGGATATGCAAGAGCGAATCTTCGATGCCCGTGTTACCTCCAAGCTCGAGAGCATGAAGATGGACCGTTGGGGCGTTCACGGTCGTGGCATGGCATTGTTTTCGATCAAGCAGAACACCGACGAGGCCCGTGTGGTCACGTCCGGTGTCGATCTTGGCTCAGCCTTTAAGGTAAGCGTTGCGGCCGACCGCCTCAGCGAACGTGCCGATCAGTCCAGTTGGCCCCAGGCCGTCAAGGATGAGGACGGACGTTATGTCTGTGCTCGCGGTCCGCATAATATTATTCGCGCTGCCTGTGAGTTTGCGCTCGAGGAGCTGCGTGGTTGCGATGTCTATCTTGGTTCTCCGTCTGAGATTGCCGCGACTCTTTATGCTCAGGCGTCAAGTCGGCTCGATACGTCTCGTCTCCTGTTTATTGATGACGAGAGCGAGCTTCCGGTTGTCGACCGTTTAGGCCTTGCCTCTGATGCCGAGGACTTTATCCGTATCTGTTCGGGTTTGGGTCTTGAGATGTCCGAGCGCACGGCTCATCGCATTTTGGCAGGGCAGATTAAGCCCGTTCGCGGTGTGACTGCGCGTCTGCTGCGCGAGCGTGACTCATCCTCGCATGCGCCGGCTCCTGTCGATCTCGCGAAGGATCGTCGTGGGCTACGTATTGCCAAGGATGACATGGCACAGTTTTCGCGTGCTGTGGAGCGCGACTTTAATGACCTTGCCGCCCGGTACTATCTCAACCTTTGCGGCGACCCAAAGATTCGCGTTTCGCGTGATCGAATCACCGTGACCTTTGATCTTGCCAAAGAGGAATAGTGCCTTTACCGAGTCCACTCGGTACGATAAAGTTATTGCAGTTAAAACGTACTTTTAAACGCAGGAGTTTCTTCATGGATTGCCTGAAGGTATCAAGCAAATCATCGCCCGCGTCCGTTGCCGGCGCCATCGCCGGCATGGTCAAGGATGGTGTACCCGTCAACATCCAATGTGTCGGTGCCGGTGCTGTCAACCAGGCCATTAAGGCCGTGGCTATCGCGCGCGGTTTTTTGATTCCAACCGGTTTTGATATTTCCTGCGCGCCTGTGTTCTCCGACATCCTCATTAACGGGGAGTCGCGCACGGCCATCCGCCTTTCTATCTACGTTCACCAGATCAATCGAGCTGCTATGGATAACGTCGTCATTGATGATGTTAAGCCTGTGGCATAGCTTCTGCTTGCCTCGATTCGCCTCCCTTCCATCGTTAGGACTTATGCACATGGACCAGCGTTCCGTACGCGATATTCTTGCCGGTAAAACCTACTTTATCCGCACCTTTGGCTGCCAGATGAATCAGCACGATTCCGA
The DNA here is from genome assembly GCA_959020715.1 of uncultured Collinsella sp. Taxonomy (GTDB): domain Bacteria; phylum Actinomycetota; class Coriobacteriia; order Coriobacteriales; family Coriobacteriaceae; genus Collinsella. The sequence continues at coordinate 14,862 of CAUESV010000021.1, forward strand.
GCGCGTGGGCGGTCTGCTCGATTCGTATGGTTGCCTCATGGCGCTCGATCCCGAGCATGCCGATATCGTTGTCTTCATGACATGCTGTGTGCGTGAGGCCGCCGATACTCGCCTGTACGGTCAGTGCAATTCCTGCAAAAGCCTGCCGCCTTCGCCTTCGGGCAAGCGTGTGGTTGCCGTGGGCGGCTGCATCGCGCAGCGTGATGGCGAGGGCCTGCTCACCAACGTCGATAACGTCAATGTCATCTTTGGCACGCATTCTATCGCACATGTGGCCGAGCTCATTGCCGAGGCGTTCCTTGACGGCAAGCGTCATATCCGCACCAATGAGCATGAGGATACGGATGCCATGAGCATGCCGTGGCATCGCGAGACCCAGTATCACGCCTGGGTGCCCATCATGACGGGCTGCAATAATTTCTGCACCTACTGCATCGTGCCGTACGTGCGCGGTCGCGAAAAGAGCCGCCCCTTCGAGGAGATTGTCGACGAGGTGACCGGTTTGGTGCGCCAGGGCGTGCGCGAGATCACACTGTTGGGCCAAAACGTTAACTCATATGGTCGCGATCTGTTTGGCAAGCCGCGTTTTGCCGATTTGCTGCGCGCCGTAGGCGATACGGGTGTGGAGCGCATCTTCTTTACATCTTCACATCCCAAGGACCTGCTGCCCGAGACCATCGACGCCATGGCCGAGACGCCTGCCGTTATGCCGCAGCTGCACTTGGCTGTCCAGTCAGGTTCGACACGGATCCTCAAAGAGATGAATCGCCGTTATACACGCGAGGACTATCTGGGCCTTGTCGATCGCATTCGCAACCGCATGCCCGATATCGCGCTCTCGACCGACATTATCGTTGGCTTCCCGGGCGAGACTGAAGAAGACTTTGAGCAGACGCTCTCACTTGCTGAGACGGTCCGCTATGCTCAGGCCTATACCTTCATCTATTCCAAGCGCGCCGGTACCCCGGCCGCCGAGATTGACGATCCTACGCCGCATGAGGTTATTCTCGAGCGTTTCAACCGCCTGGTTAAGGTTATCGAGACCACGGCACACGAGTATAACCAGGGCGAGCTTCATACTGTGGTGCCGGCGCTCATTGAGGGAACGAGTAAAAAGAACGACGCGGTCCTGCTGGGCAAGAGTCCCAAGAATCAGACCGTGCATGCGCCTATCCCCGAGGGTTACAGCATCGATCAGCTTGTTGGCAAGATCGTTGATGTTGACGTTGACGTTGCCAAGACCTGGTATTTGTCCGGCTCCGTTGTGGGCGAGCCGCGCTAATGGTTTCTCCCGGGGCAGGTCTTTCCGCCGTTGCGATCGTCGGTCCGACGGCGGTTGGTAAGAGTGATGTTGCCGACCGTTTGGCCGCTCGTCTTTCGTCCGAAGTGCTGTCGTGCGATGCGATGCAAATCTATCGCGGCATGGACATCGGCACCGCAAAGATGGCGCCCAATGAGTGTACGGCGCCGCTGCGTCTCGTCGACATTGTAGAGCCGGGTGTGGCATATTCTGCTGCGCTTTATCAGGCTGACGCTCGCGCGCATGTTGAACGTCTCCTTGGTTTGGGTTGCCTGCCTGTTTTTTGCGGAGGTACGGGGCTGTATCTCAAGGCTGCCCTTGATGAGATGGACTTTCCCTCGGGTGAACTTGAGGACGATCGCCGTGCGGGCTATCAGGAGCTTGCCGAGCGTATTGGTGAGGAAGAACTGCATGCCCTGCTTGCCGAGCGTGATCCAGAATCGGCTGCTGTTATTCATCCCCATAACGTGCGTCGCGTGATTCGCGCGCTCGAAATGCACGATGATGGCGTCTCCTATGCGCAGCAAAAGTCGCAGTTTAGTGTTCCGCGCGAGCATTATCACGCTCTGTGGTTTGGTCTGACGCGTAATCGCGAGGTGCTCTACGAGCGCATTAACCTGCGTGTCGATCTGATGTTTGAGCAGGGCCTTGTCGATGAGGTCCGCGGTCTTATGGGCCAGGGGCTGGGAGATGCCCTGACGTCGATGCAGGCAATTGGCTATAAAGAGATCATCGATGCTTTCAATGGTGTGATGAGCATGGATGAGGCTCGCGAACTCATCAAGATGCGTTCGCGTCGTTATGCCAAGCGTCAGCTTTCGTGGTTTAAGCGCGATGACCGTATCGTGTGGTTTGATATGGATAAATTTACGATCGATGAGGTCGTTGAGGATATCCTGCATCGTATTGAGGCTGCCTAATGGCCCGTTTTCCTCTTGTTCCCACGGCACCCGAGCCCGAGCGTGCCATTTTGGTTGGTGTTGAATGGCGCGACAATGCATGGCCGCTCGATCGCTCGCTTGATGAGCTGGAGCGTCTTGCCCACACGGCTGGTGCCCAGTGCGTGGCACGCTTATCGCAGCGTTTGGTAAAGCCGTATCCTAAATCGTTTATCGGTTCCGGTAAGGTTGAAGAGCTGTGCGGCCTGGTACATCGCATGGATGCCGATGTCGTTATTTTTGACGACGACCTGACGCCCTCGCAGCAATCCTATTTGGAGAAAGCCGTGGGCGAGCCGGTAAAGATTATCGATCGTACTGCACTGATCTTGGATATCTTTGGCCTTCATGCTCAGACGCGTGAGGGACGCCTACAGGTACAGCTGGCACAGCTTCAATATCTGTTGCCTCGTCTGCGTGGCATGTGGAGTCATCTCGCCAAGGAACAGACGCGCGGCGGCATCGGCTCACGCTTTGGTCAGGGCGAAAGTCAGCTCGAGGTCGACCGTCGCCTCATTCGTAATAAGATCGCTGCGCTTCGTCGTGAGCTCAAGCAGGTTGAACAGCGTCGCGATGTTCAATCCAAGAGCCGCATTGAGTCACCGGCGTTTCGCGTCGCGTTAGCCGGTTATACCAATGCCGGTAAATCGACGTTGCTCAATCGTCTGACCGGCTCTACGGTACTTTCTCAGGACAAGTTGTTTGCTACGCTCGACCCGACGACGCGTTCGTATCGCCTGCCCGGCGGTCGCGGCATGACGATTACTGATACCGTCGGCTTTATTCAAAAGCTGCCGCATGGTCTGGTCGATGCCTTTAAATCGACGCTGTCTGAGGTTTTGGGTGCCGATCTAATTCTCAAAGTCGTAGATGCGTCTGACGAGGACTATGAGCGGCAGCTGGAGGCTGTCGACCGCGTGCTTGATGAGATCGGCGCCGGAGAGCGCCTAACGCTGACCGTATTCAATAAAATCGATCTTCTCGATAGCGTTGATCGATTAAGTTTCCGTCGTCGCTATTCCGAGGCTGTGCTGTTCTCGGCCCAAACGGGCGAGGGACTTGACGATCTCGTCGATCGCATTGCTCGCGAGGCGGCTGCCACCGATGTACTGCTTTCAGCTGACATTCCATATCGTGAAGGTGCGCTCATCACGCTCGTGCATGAGCAGGGGACCCTTTTGCACGAGGAATATCTTAAGGATGGCGTTCGTATTGTGGCGAAACTGCCGGCTCGTATTGCACCGCGGCTCGAGCGTTATCGCACCGAGTAGGCGAGCTCCAAAATGCCCAGTATGATGGGCTGATGTAGCAGATAAAAGGGGAGTGCATGACGTCCAAGGCTGGCGAGCGCCGGTAGGGGGTTGGCGCAGGCCCAGCTAGGGACGGTCTTATCGATTCCCTGCGCTATATGTGCGGCGAAGTATCCTGCAAGATACATAAAGATAAACGGGATGATGGGGTAGTAATCACCTGAAACAAACCCAGGGCTCGGAAATCCCAGCCACGCCAGGTAGGGGACAGGGTAGATCGTTTTGGGGATGCTCCAGGTGAGGGCGAACAACACAAGGCATAGGGACATGCCCCATCTCGCCGATATCTTCTTAAGGACGGGATCGGTCAACGCCACGATGCCGGTACATGCGGCCATGCAGTAGATGATGCCAAAATTAACCGAATCGTCTACTGAGACAAGTGTTGTTGCCAACCAGATGACGAGTGCTGCTAAGGCGTATTTGGCGGCACGTTTGATATTGTTGCGCGAAAGAGTGCACATCCAACCCGCGATAAACAAGAATACCCAGCTGATGCTGGCGCGCCAGATGTCTTGAAAGACAGTCTGGGTAAACCAGGGCATATCCCAACCGTACAGGTAGGCGAGATCGTAGCAAGCGTGAAAACCTGCCATTGAAATCATCGTAAACCCGCGGACGGTATCAAAGATGGTGATGCGTTTTTGCATTACGAGAACCGGCGCATCAAGCCGACGACTTTGCCCAAGATAACGGGATTCGTTGCATAGATAGGCTCCATGGTGTCATTCTCGGGCTGCAGGCGTACGCGTCCCTGCTCCTTGTAGAACGTCTTAACGGTCGCTGAACCATCAATCATGGCCACGACAATTTCGCCGTTCATGGCGCTCTTTTGTTCACGGACGATGATGTAATCGCCATTGAAGATGCCGACATTGATCATTGAGCTCCCATGCACCTCAAGGATAAAGGAACCCTGATCGGTGGCGATTTCGGTCGGGATAGTAAAAGTGTCTTCGATATTCTGCTCGGCCAGAATGGGAATCCCAGCCGCGACGCGACCAACGAGCGGTAGCGAGACCGTTCCGCGAGGTGCGGTGGGCTCGTCAGATTTAGAAATTGAGACAGAGGAACCGTCCTCGTTAAAGAGTTCCAGGGCGCGCGGTTTGGTGGCATCGCGCTTGAGTAGCCCGCGCGCCTCCAGGGCAGATAGATGGGCGTGCACGGTGCTGGGGGAGGAAAGTCCCACGGCAGAAGCCATCTCGCGCACGCTGGGCGGATAACCCTTCTCCTGCTGATATTCCTTGATGAAGTCGTAAATTTGCTGCTGACGCTTGGTAATTTTGCGAGCCATCAGGGCATCCTCTCTACCCATGTCAAACAAATGTTCGAATTTTGCTTGACAGGAACAACTGTTCGAAGATAATAATAACCGAACATTCGTTCTCGCGCTAGACATTTTTGTCCGCGCGGCTTGATAAAACTGTTCTCAGCAAAACACGCGAGAGGAGAACATGATGAAAGCAACGAATATGGTCCAGGGAAACCTCGCCCTTAAGCTCGAGATGCCTGCGGAACCCACTTTTACTGTTGTTCAGGGTGGCCGCTCCGGCTTTCAGCCTTTGACCGTAAAGTCTGCTCGCAATCAGCAGGCTGCAGTCGCGCCGGCCCGCGTTGCCCTGAAGGTTCCGACGATTGTCGCTGTTGCCGTTTCGCTTACGCTCTTCTTTGTCCTTGCTACGTCGGTCTTTAGCGCTCGCCACACCGCGTATGCCGAGTCTGTTTCCAACGTTACCTACGAGACCATTCGCGTCCAGCCTGGTGATTCTCTTTGGTCGCTTGCCGAGGAATATCCAATCGAAGGTCTTTCCACGCAAGAGACTTCCGACATGATTCGTAACGTCAATCATCTGGAGCATGGTTCGCTCGCCGCCGGTGCGCATCTTAAGGTTCCTGCTCGTTCGTAATCATTATCGCGCTGCGCATGGTACCCTTGTTATCGTTTAAGAGGAGGTACCATGCGCTGTCCCAAATGCGGCAAGGCACATACCCGCGTCGTTGATTCCCGTATGCAGGAGTCAAATAACACCATTAAGCGCCGTCGCGAATGTTGCTCGTGTAACTACCGCTTTACAACGTTCGAGCGATGCGAAGACCCAATTGAGGTCATTAAGTCGGACGGAACTAAGCAGCGGTTCGATCGCAATAAGCTGCTCGTTGGCTTGATGCGCGCCACCATCAAGCGTGATATCGACACTAAGAAGCTCAATGAGATTATCGACGACATCGAGGTCGAGCTGCGCTCTCGCACGCTGACGGCCGTCACGTCGCATGAGTTGGGTGACATGGTGCTCAAGCGCTTGGCAAAGATCGACAAGGTGGCGTACATCCGTTTTGCCTCGGTCTACCGCGATTTCAAAGACGTCGATGAGTTTCTGCAAGAGCTCGACAAGCTAAGGTGATTCCATGTCCAACATTACCGTCAACATAAAGCGTCTCGACCCCACCGTCGAGCTTCCCAAATACGCCCATCCCACCGATGCCGGCTTGGATCTGCGCTCCAACGAGGACTGCGTTCTGAAGCCCTTCGAACGTCGTCTGGTCTCTACTGGGCTGGCCATCGCCCTGCCCGATGGCTACGCCGGCTTCGTCCAGCCCCGCAGCGGCTTGGCCATCAAGCAGGGTCTGTCTATAGTCAACACGCCGGGCCTCATCGACGCCCACTACCGAGGAGAACTCAAGGTTATCCTCATCAACCTGGATCCCACCAACAATATCCAAATCAACAAAGGCGACCGCATAGCCCAACTCGTCATCCAAGAAGTCCCCACGGTTAACCTCATAGAGGTAGACGAACTGGATAAAACCGACCGAGGAGTCGGCGGTTTCGGTTCTAGCGGCGTATTGTAATGTCCGCTCACCCGTGGGAGGCCCCTATATATCATTCCATGCTCAAACATTCTCGCTGCGCTGCGAAACTGCGCGTGGAACGATATATAGGGCCCTCCCACGGGTGAGCTGCGTTTGCATGCTTGCAACTACCGTGTATCTTCGCTGGTAACCGTTAGCATTAATCAATTGGTAAGCCGGTGCGACAAGGGGATTTCTCCTTTGTCGCACCGGCTTACTAGTTGGATTTCAATTTGTTTTCAAGCAAGAAGCCTCCCGTCCGGGGCTCACCCATATCGTTCCACGCGCAGTTTCGCAGCGAGCGTAGCGAAGCGAGAATGTTTGAGCATGGAATGATATGGGTGAGTCCCGGACGGGCGGG
>CAUESV010000022.1 GCA_959020715.1 uncultured Collinsella sp.
GGCGCGGGCAGGCAGCCGACAGGTCGGCGGAGGCGTCCACGCGCTCGCCGCGCCTCTCCCTCGGCGCGGTCACGAACCTGTGCGACGCCACCTCCGAGCACACCGTCGAGGGCGACCTGCCCAGCTCCCTCGCGATCCGCCTGCACGAGGCCCCTCGCTCCAGCATCCTCTGGACCGTGTCCCGCTCGTGCCTGGTGAGCCTGCCGTAGGCCCTCGGGGCCGCCTTCCCGGCCCCCTTCTTCCTCTTTCCGGACATGCCGTCCTCCGATCTCCCGGGGCCGGCCGGTCCGGCCCTCAGGGTATCGGATTCCCATATTCATCCGTACATGTACGGATGAATATGGGAGGTGTTCGGATGAAGTTGCCAATCAAGGCCGCCATCGTTTGCCGAAACCGCGGCGCACCGCGGCGTTTTGCGTCCGCGCTGCACGGTATAATAAATCCGTTCAACAGATCTGCCTGCCGAAGCGGGCATACACAGAGGACTCATCGCTATGAACCGTGAGAGGTATCGCGGCGACCTGCCCCTATCAGGGGTGGGTGCCTATGTCATCGCTTAAGACGACGCATCGCTGGGCGGTCGCTCAGCAAAACCCCGAGCTCGAAAAGGAGCTTTCGGCTGGTCTGGGCATTCCCGGGCTGGTGGCGCGCATTATGGTCGCGCACGGCATTGGCTCCATCAAAGAGGGCCAATTGTTTTTGACGCCTTCGCTCGATCGCGACTGGGCCGACCCACTCATTATCCCGGGCATGTCGGTCGTTGCCGACCGCGTCGAGCGTGCTATTCACAACCACGAGCACATTGCAGTCTTTGGCGATTTTGACGTTGACGGTATTACGTCGACCTGTCTGTTGACCGAGGCGCTGCGCACGTTTGGCGCCGATGTCACGCCGTTTATTCCGCATCGCTTTGATGAGGGCTACGGTCTTTCGCGCGCGGCACTCGACCGCGTTAACGAGCTCGCTCGCCCCCAGCTGATCGTGACCGTCGATAACGGCATTGCCGCCAAGGAAGAGGTTTCCTATCTGGAGAGCCTGGGGATCGATTTGGTGGTCACGGACCATCACGAGCCCTCCGACCAGGTGCCGCAGGGTGTGCCCCTGACCGACCCCAAGCTCGAAGACGAGGGCCCCTCGCGCGAGCTTGCCGGTGCCGGTGTGGCGCTCAAGCTGGTACAGGTTTTGGGCGAGCGTCTGGGCAAGCCGTCGTATTGGCGTTCGTTGATTGAGGTCGCGGCGCTGGGTACCGTGTCCGACATGATGCCGTTGACGTCCGAGAACCGCGCGCTGGTTGCCGAGGGCATCCAGCAGATGCGCGTAACCGCTCGCCCCGGCTACATCGCGCTGGCGGCGCTCGCCAAGGCCGACCTCTCTAGCATTACGGCCGATGGCCTGTCGTTTTCGCTCATCCCTCGTCTGAATGCTGCCGGTCGCATGGCTGATCCCAAGCTGGCGCTCGACCTGCTGCTTGCCCGCGACCCCATCGAAGCGAGTGCGCTCGCCGCCGAGCTCGAGGAAATCAATCGCCAACGCCGCGAGATCGAGGCGGAGCTCACACGCGATGCCATGGCAAAGGTCGAGGAGACTTATGACGGCGGTCGCGCGATCGTCGTGGGCGGCGAGGGCTGGCACGAGGGCGTCAAGGGTATCGTAGCGAGCCGTCTGACCAACCGTTATCACGTGCCGGCGCTGCTGTTCTCGATCGAAGACGGTATCGCTCGCGGTTCGGGTCGCTCGGTGGGCAAGGTCAACCTGTTTGACGCCGTCGAGCGTTGCTCCGACCTGCTGATTCGTCGCGGCGGGCATGCCGGTGCGGTGGGCGTGACCATCGAGGCGTCCAAGCTCGACGAGTTCCGTCGACGTCTTTCCGCTGTGCTGTCCGAGCTTCCCGCCGAAGACTTTGAGGACACCGACGAGGTTGCCGCCACGGTCGACCTTTCCGAGTTGAATATCGAGACTATAGAGCAGATTTCCCGTCTTGAGCCGTTTGGCCAGGGCAACAAGGTGCCGCTGCTGGCCGCCGAGGGCGTGACGATGTGCGATCGCGCCGTGGTGGGCAAAACCGGCGAGCACATGCGCTTTGTGGCGACCGATGGCGCCGCGAGCGTGCCGGCCATCATGTTCCGCGTGCCGCAGATCGATAGGCTCATCAATTGCGATAGCGCCGTCGACTTGGTGTTCGAGGCCGTTGCCGAGCATTGGCAGGGGCGTGTGAAGCCCAAGCTCATGATCAAGGATGTTCTGGTTCGCGATACCACGCTGCCCAGCGTCGACGATCCGGCATGCGAGCTTCGTCGTGGCGTGCAGCCGGCGGATTCCGGCCTGCGCCTGGAGTCGCGTAAACGCGAGACGCTCGCCCAGCTTTCTTATGCTGAGCTCACGCGCTCGCTTATCCATAGCTTTATCGGCTCGAACCAGCCGCACCGCGCGCAGGTCGAGGCGCTCGATGCCCTGGCCGATCACCAAAGTGTTCTGGCCGTTATGGGAACGGGGCGCGGCAAGTCGCTCATCTTCCATGTGCATGCCGCGCGCGAGGCGGTTCTTCGCGGGCGTGCGAGCATCTTTGTCTATCCGCTGCGTGCGCTCGTTGCCGACCAGGCCTATCACCTCTCGTCGACGATGGCAGCGCTTGGCATTGGCGTTGGCGTGCTGACCGGCGAGACCGTGGAGGCCGCACGCGATGACGTGTTCGCCGGTCTAGCTTCGGGCCGCACCGGTATCGTGCTCACGACGCCCGAGTTCCTGTCTATCCACCGTGACCGTTTCGCGCGTTCGGGTCGCATCGGCTTTGTCGTTATCGATGAGGCACACCACGCCGGCCTTGCCAAGGGCGGCGACCGTAGCGCCTATCTTGATATGCCCGATATCCTCAAAGCCCTGGGCGACCCGGTTGTTATGGCTGCGACGGCCACCGCGACGGCTCCGGTCGTGGCCGAGCTTGCCCGCATGCTGCCGATCACTCGCACGGTGGTCGACGAGACGGTGCGCGAGAACCTGCAGCTCGAGGACGACCGCGACCTTGCGAGCCGCGAGAACCGTTTGGTGTCGATCGTGGCGACGGGGGAGAAGACCGTCATTTACGTCAATTCGCGTGATCAGTCCGTGGCGCTTGCCAAGACACTACGCAAACGCGTTCCCGACTGTGCGACCCGTATCGCGTTCTATAACGCTGGCCTTACGCGCACCGACCGCCATCGCGTAGAAGAAGCGTTTCGAGACGGCAGCCTCAGCTGCATCGTCTCGACATCCGCCTTTGGCGAGGGCGTCAACCTTCCCGATATTCGCCATGTCGTGCTCTATCACATGCCGTTTGGCGGCATTGAGTTTAACCAGATGAGCGGCCGCGCCGGTCGCGATGGCCAACCCGCCGTGATCCATCTACTCTATTCGTCGCGCGACGCCCGCATTAACGAGCGCCTGCTCGACTGCTATGCGCCCGAGCGCGACGAGCTCGTCACGCTCTATCGCGCGCTGCAGACCATGTGGCGCTCCAACCGCGGCAAAACCGGGGACGATTCCTTTAGCGCGAGCGATATCGACATCGCGCAGATGTGCCTTGCCATCGATGCTCGCACGCCGGTCGACGAGCGTTCGGTGGAAAGCGGCCTGGGAATCTTCGAAGAGCTTGGTTTCTGTCGAGTTTCGGGGTTTGACGACACCCGTCGCATTGCGATGGCCGAAAACCCCGGCCGCGTGCAATTGAGCAGGTCAATTCGCTATTTGGAGGGCTTGCGCTCGCGCATGGAGTTCTCGGCTTTCCGGAGTTGGGCGCTCGATTCGTGCGCTTCTGATATGCTAGCCAAAGTTAACCGCCCGATCGTACCGCGGGCCTAGGGGAAGGGGACCTCGATGGATGCCGCAGCCCGTACCGCCCATGATTCCACCCTCCAGCCGTTTTCGGAGATGGAGCACTATAAGCATGCCGATGAGCTGCCGCCCGAGATTATGGCGGACAGCTACGACAAGCTGGAGCGCCTGTGCCTCAAATATATGAATGAGGACGACTTTTCTAAGGTTGAGCAGGCCTACTGCTTTGCCGCCGAGAAGCACTGCAACCAAAAGCGCCGCTCGGGCGAGATGTACATTAACCATCCTGTCGAGGTTGCCATCATTTTGGCCGATCTCAAGATGGACTGCGATGTGGTGTGTGCCGCGCTGCTGCACGATACCGTCGAGGATACCGAGACCTCGCTCACCGATGTTTCCGGCCTGTTTGGCGATACGGTGGCCGAGCTCGTCGATGGCGTGACCAAGCTCACCAACATCGAAGTCGACAGCATGGACGAGAAGCAGGCGCTCACGCTGCGCAAGATGTTCCTCGCCATGTCCAAGGACATCCGCGTCATCATCGTTAAACTTGCCGATCGTCTGCACAACATGCGAACGCTGGCAGCCCTGCGCGAGGACCGTCGCCTGTTTAAGGCTCGCGAGACCATGGACGTGTACGCGCCCTTGGCCGACCGCCTGGGCATGAGCTCTATTAAGTGGGAGCTCGAGGACCTGTCCTTCTTCTACCTGGAGCCCGATGCCTACCAGCGCATCGCGCGTATGGTAGCTGAGTCGCGCGAGGTCCGCGAACGCTACCTTGCCGAGACCATCAAGACGCTTACCGATGAGCTCAACCGCATTGGTCTGGAGGACTTCCAGATCAACGGCCGCTCCAAGCACTATTGGTCCATCTACCAAAAGATGAAGCGCAAGGGCAAGGAGTTCTCCGAGATCTACGACCTGGTGGCGCTGCGCGTTATTACCCATTCGGTGCGCGATTGCTACTCCACGCTCGGTGCGGTGCATACGCTGTGGCACCCCATGCCTGGTCGCTTTAAAGACTATATCGCCATGCCTAAGGTCAATAACTACCAGTCGCTCCACACGACGGTCATCGGCCCTACGGCTCGTCCGCTCGAGATTCAGATTCGAACCTACGAGATGCATGAGCAGGCCGAGTACGGCATTGCCGCCCACTGGCTATATAAGAAGTCGGGCGGATCGTCTGCTTCCAAGACCAATGACGCTCAACGTTTGGACGACCAGATCAACTGGCTCAAGCATTCGCTCGATTGGGCGGCTTCCGACGAGATCACCGATGCCAAGGAATACCTGCACTCGCTGAAGGTCGATCTGTTCGATCAGGAGATCTTTGTCTTCACGCCCAAAGGCGAGGTCATGGCGCTTCGTGCCGGCTCCACGCCGCTCGACTTTGCCTATGCCGTTCACACCGAGGTGGGAAACCATTGCGTCGGCGCCAAAATCAACGGTGCGGTGGCTCCGCTCACGCACGAGATTAAGACGGGTGACCGTGTCGAGATCCTGACTAACAAGAGTTCCAAGCCGTCGCGCGATTGGCTCAAGATCGTTAAGACACCTTCCGCCAAGTCAAAGATCCGCCGCTATTTTGCCGCTGCGACCAAGGACGACGACGCTGCCGCCGGTCGCGATATGCTGGCCAAGGACCTGCGTAAGCGTGGCTATGGCATTTCTACGCCGCGTTCAACGCGTGCACTCAACGCCGTGGCGGAGCAGTTTAACTTCAAGCAGCTCGAGGGCCTGTTTGCCGCCGTCGGCGCCGGCAAGGTTGCCCCGCGCGCTGTGGGTAACAAGGTCGAGCAAATCTTGGATCCCAAGCCCGAGGAACAGCTCAGCAAGGCCGAGGCTATCGCCGAGGTCGTGAAGCAGCCCGCTCGCGGCTCCAACCGCAAGCCGCAAAAGCGCGGCAAGAGCGCCAGTAACGGCATTATCGTCAAAGGCGAGAGCAACAGCGGCCTGCTGGTCCGTCTGGCTCATTGCTGCAACCCCGTGACGGGCGACGACATCGTCGGCTTCATCACGCGCGGTCGTGGCGTTTCGGTGCATCGCGCCAATTGCCCCAACGTCAAGGGTCTTATGGAGCATCCCGAGCGCATGATCGAAGTGGAGTGGGACGGCGCTGCCGACACCCTCTTCCAGGTCGAGATCGTGGTCGAATGCCTGGATCGCATGGGCCTGCTCAAGGATGTCACCATTGCCATTGGCGATGCGGGCGGCAATATCCTTTCCGCCGCCACGTCGACCAACCGCGAGGGCATTGCAACCCTGCGCTTTATGGTCGAGATCTCGGACGCGAGCGGTCTGGATCCGCTGCTGGCTTCCATCAGCAGCGTTGACTCGGTCTATGACGCACGCCGTTTGATGCCTGGTGAGGGTGGGGCTCAGCTTAAGCGCCGCGTTTAGTTGCGACGAACGTGTCACATTATCGATATTCGCTGCACTCGAGGCATCGTTTGATGCCTCGAGTTCTATAGAGAGGAGAGGGACATGAGCGCTGTGTCCTTGGATTTAACTCCCAAGGGATCGGTCGAGATCGAGACGCTCGTAAACGGTCCCATTCAGACCAATAGCTATGCTGTTATTTCGGACAATGAGTGCGTGATTATCGACCCCGCATGGGAAGGCGAGCGCCTGGTGGAGCATATTCGAGCCGAGCATCCCGGCGTACGCGTGCTTGGCGCCGTATGCACTCATGGCCATGCCGACCATGTTGGCGGTGTTGCCGGGGTTCGAGCTGTCATTGGCAACGGCGCATTATATGAGTTGTGCGCTAAGGACGTGACGGTACCTCGCGCAAATATCGAGGAGCAGCGCGCCATGTGGGGTATCGAGACGCCCGATCCGGGTGAGCCGACGCGCCTGCTCGCCGAGGGCGATGCTATCGAGGTGGGCGATATCTGCCTGCAGGTGATCGAGACACCCGGGCATACGCCGGGCGGTATCGTCTTGTTTGCTGCCACCGAGCAGGGGAACATTGCCTTTGTGGGCGACACGCTATTCCCGGGCAGCCACGGCCGCACCGATCTTGCCGGTGGCGACGAGGCAGCGATTCTGCGCTCGCTCTCCAAGCTCGCCCGGCTTCTCCCACCCGATACCGTTTGCCTAACCGGCCATGGCGATTCGACCACCATGGCACGCGAGCTCATGCAGAACCCTTTCATGCAGATGTAGCTTAATGGTCGGCTTTTGAAGCACGAGAAGCGTCCAAACGTCAAGCTATTTTTCCCCAACGGGCCGATTCCGTAGGGCAAACGGTCAAAAAAGTCTGTTTGGACGATATTCGTGAACAAACGAACGTTTATGCTCGGGTGCGCCGTGGTAAAATCTCAGGCGTTATCGGAGCAACCTTACAGGAGGTTTCTTTTATGCTCGTCAACGCAGCAGACATGCTCAAGAAGGCCGAGGCCGGCAAGTACGGTCTCGGTGCCTTCAACACCAACAACCTCGAGTGGACCCTGGCTATTCTCCAGGCCGCCGAGGAGGCCAAGTCTCCGCTGATCCTTCAGTGCACCGCTGGTGCCGCCAAGTGGATGGGTGGTTTCAAGGTCTGCGCCGACATGGTCAAGGCTGCCGTCGAGGCCACGGGCGTTACCGTTCCCGTCGCCCTTCACCTCGATCACGGTTCTTACGAGGACTGCTTCAAGTGCATCGAGGCCGGCTTCACGTCCATCATGTATGACGGCTCTCACGAGGAGACCTTCCAGCTTAACCTCGACCGCACCAAGGAGCTCGTTGAGCTTGCCCACTCCAAGGGCATGTCCATCGAGGCCGAGGTCGGCGGCATCGGCGGCACCGAGGACGGCGTGACCTCCAGCGGCGAGCTCGCTGATCCTGCTGAGTGCAAGCAGATTGCTGACCTGGGCGTCGACTTCCTCGCCTGCGGTATCGGCAACATCCACGGCGTGTACCCTGCCGACTGGGCTGGCCTTTCCTTCGAGCGTCTGGGCGAGATCAAGGCCCAGACCGGCGACCTGCCCCTCGTCCTGCACGGTGGCACCGGCATCCCCGAGGATCAGATCAAGAAGGCCATCTCCCTGGGCATCTCCAAGATCAACGTCAACACCGACCTGCAGCTCGTCTTCGCCAAGGGCGTCCGCGAGTACATCGAGGCTGGCAAGGATCAGCAGGGCAAGGGCTTTGACCCCCGCAAGCTCCTCAAGCCTGGTCGCGACAACATCGTTGCCCGCACCAAGGAGCTCATGGAGGAGTTTGGCTCCGTCAACAAGGCGTAAGTAGCGGTTTAACTTCCCGCCGGAGGCCCCGTTTCCCCTACGCTGTTTCCCTCGCGCTCACCTGGCTTCGCCAGAAGTCGCGCGACGGAATCAGCTCCGGGGAAACGGGGCCTCCTTCGTTAACTCGCTGCAGGGTTACTGGGCTGAATTCATTTTTTATAGGTACCGTTTATCGGTGTTGATGGCTCCCTTGTTGGGGCTTTCTTTTTTATCTCGCTACAATGGGCTTCGAGAGTTCTAATGACTTGGAGTTTGGTATGGCTGTTATTAATGTGCTGCCTTCGGATGGGAAGGTTATTGACGAGGGTCCCGTTGGTTGCTTTGTTGATGTTTGCAATGGTGACTTCCGTTTTCTAGATGTTGGCTTGCCACCCGAGATTCTGCGTTTAAAGGACGCGGGGTATCTTTCGCAGGCTATTGAGGCCTGCGACCGTCTACTTGCCCAAAATCCCGATCCCTCGCTCGCTGCCTGCGTCCGTGCCGAGCGGTATCGCATGCTTGAGACGCCGCTTCATTTTTCGGTGTCGCGCGATCGAGCTATTGCGATGATTCGCGAGGAGTGGCCTGAGTTTACTGAGGAGCAGTTTAACGATCTGATTGACCGTAAGCGTATTGACTGGCGCTTTATCGACGGCGAGCTGTTCGTTCTCGACAACTTCCTCGATTCGCTTCGCGTATATCCCAAAGAGGTCCCCGGCATGCGTCCCGATCCTACGGACGGAATTGCACTGCGCAACGAGATGCTCAAGGAGATGGAGTCACAAAACGGATTGGCTCGCGTCATTACGCTTAAAGCATCTGTGTCTGTCCCCGGCGCTCTAGAGGGGGAGACCGTTCGCGCTTGGCTTCCCGTTGCCGCCACCTGCCGCCAGCAGTCTCGGGTCGAGATTCTCGACATGACGCCGGAGGGTGCTGTTGCTCCCGCGAACGCTTCGGCGCGTACCGCCTCGTGGTCTTCTTCGAGTGAACGCTCATTCTCGGTGACCTATCGTTATCACATCGATGCTGCTTATTGTGATGTCTACGGTGGCACACTTCCGGTTCATCCGCGTATGGACGCGCCTCTGCCCGAGGATATTTCCGAGGACCGTCCGCACATTGCATTCACGCCGTATCTGCAGCAGCTGACGGCCGGTGTTGTTGACGGACTCGAGGATCCGCTCGATCGCGCCCGTGCTATCTATGATTATCTGACGCAGTATGTCGACTATCGCTATCAACCGCCGTACTTGCTTTTGGGATCTATTGCCGATGACTGCGCGCATTCGCTCCGCGGCGATTGCGGCGTTATGGCGCTCACGTTTATCACCATGTGCCGTATCGCGGGCGTGCCTGCCCGTTGGCAGAGCGGCCTGTACGTTGCGCCCGATTCGGTGGGGTCGCACGACTGGGCAGAGTTCTATACGCCGCAGACCGGTTGGCTCAACGCCGACGTGTCATTTGGATCTTCTGCTCGCAGGATGGGGGAGGAGTGGCGCCGCCGTCACTACTTTGGCAATCTCGACCCGTGGCGTATGGTGGCCAACAATCGATTCCAGGCAGAGTTTGAGCCCTCTTTCGACGGCATGCGCGAGGATCCCTATGACAACCAGATGGGCGAGGCCTCGGTTGACGGACGTGGATGTCGTAAGCGGGAGATGTTGCGCAAGGTTGAGCTTATCGAAATGCTCGAAGTTCCATTTTCGGACTAATCAACAGAAAGCTGTGATAAACTAACTCACGCATTACGTGCCCGAGTGGCGGAATTGGCAGACGCAGTGGACTCAAAATCCACCGTTGGCAACAACGTGCGAGTTCGAGTCTCGCCTCGGGCACCATACATGCAAGTGAGCGTTCAAGGGGGTTGCGGCCCCCTTTTTCGTGCCGAACTCGCGTGAGCGCGCGAAGCGTTAAGCAAACAGGCCTGTGGCCTGTTTGTAGCGGAGCGTGGCGAGGGCGCCGTGCGCCCGAAGCCCGGGGCTTCGCGAAGCGAAGGCCCTTCGAGTCTCGCCTCGGGCACCATACATGCAAGTGAGCGTTCAAGGGGGTCAAGGCCCCTTTTTCGTGTACGTAATGTGATAACGCGCTGTACGTGTTATTATTCGCAAGGCGTTGTTCCCGCAATGCCCTAAAGAGGAACCCGAGGGTTCCCACCTTTTGGCGCCAATGAGCAGCTGACTGGTCATACAACTTAGATTACCTTCCTCAAATCGAGGAAGTCTATGTGTACGACCTGGTTGCTGAGAAGCGCCGGGTTATTTTTTTATGAATGGAGGTAGGGAAAATAGCTAAGTCTGATGACACCCGCATCAACGACGAGATCACTGCATCTTCGTGCCGTTTGATTGGCGTCGATGGCTCTCAGCTCGGCCTGTTCGCCATCCGCGATGCCCAGCGCGTCGCCGACGATCAGGGTCTCGACCTGGTCGAGATCGCTCCCAACGCGGAGCCGCCGGTCTGCAAGGTCATGGACTACGGTAAGTTCAAGTACCAGCAGGCCATGAAGGCCAAGGCTGCTCGTAAGAACCAGTCCAAGGTCGAGGTCAAGGAAATGAAGTTCCGACCCAAGATCGACGTTGGCGACTACGAGACCAAGAAGGGCCACGTTCTGCGTTTCCTCAAGAAGGGCGCACGCGTTAAGATCACCATCATGTTCCGCGGCCGTGAGATGGCTCACCCGGAGCAGGGCCTTAACGTTCTCGAGCGCCTCGCCGAGGATCTCAAGCCTTACGCTACGGTCGAGTCCAAGCCTAAGATGGAAGGCCGTAACATGCTTATGCTGCTCGCCCCGATTAAGGGCGCCTTCGATGAGGATAAAGCGGCAAGCGATACCAAGTAACTAGTGTTCTGTAACCGATTAAGGAGTATTTCATGCCTAAGATGAAGTCCCACAGCGGCACCAAGAAGCGTTTCCGCAAGACTGGTACCGGCAAGCTTATGCGCGCCAAGGCTTTCAAGAGCCACATCCTGAGCAAGAAGTCCACCAAGCGTAAGCGTGGCTTCCGTCAGGAGACCGAGATCGCCGCTGCCGACCGCAAGGTCATCAAGTCGCGTCTCGCCTAAGTTCGTTTTCCCGTTTTTCGTTTTACCGTCTAGGAGTTGATAGAACATGGCACGTATTAAGCGCGCTGTTGCCGCCAAGAAGAAGCGCCGTACCGTTATGCACCGTGCGAAGGGTTACTACGGTGCCGCTTCGCGTACTTACAAGCATGCTAAAGAGCAGGTCCAGCACTCCCTGCAGTATCAGTATCGTGATCGCCGCAACAAGAAGCGCGAGATCCGTTCTCTCTGGATCACTCGTATCAACGCTGCTGCTCGTCTGAACGACATCTCTTACTCTCAGTTCATGCACGGCCTGAAGGTTGCCGGCATCGAGCTCGACCGCAAGGTCCTGGCTCAGATGGCTTACGAGGACATCGAGTCCTTCAACGAGCTGGCTACCATCGCCAAGAAGGCTCTCGAGGCCTAATAGGTTCTCTTGAATCGCTAGGGGAGTGTCGCGTTGTGCGCGGCGCTCCCTCTTTTTTTTCGAAAGCGCTGGTCTACATTGCTAAAAGCGCGGGTAGATAAACACTTACAGGTGACCGATCTCTATATATTCCTGAACCAAAGGGTCATCATCTGATACGTGCGGAAGATCCACACCAGTCTTTCTATTACCTATAGAAAGCAATATGTTGTGTAGGACTTGTGAAGAGTGGAATTGACGTCCCACAGGGCTTCGCGGTCTGGCAATATATCTCCTTGCCGCGCGGCCCGGTCGGACCGGATCAGCCGCAAAGCGTGCACCTTGAGAACCGGATACTGCGAGGATGGGCACTTACTTCAGTGTCGCA